>NZ_CAWVIN010000003.1:97500-1544006 GCF_963929405.1 Enteroscipio rubneri
CTTCTTGCGAGAAAGGCGCGAAGACATCGCTTGTCGTAAGCGCATTCAAAGCCTCGTCGTAGGAGCGGCCCTCCAGCGCAACGCTCTCGAGCAGAACCCGTCCGTCATCGTTGATCGCCGTGGTTTCCACAACAATGCCGAAGCGGTTGAGGCCAAGTTCGATGGAAGGATTCACGTCGATGCCCACATAGGCGACCGGTTGGTCGTACAGGCGCACCGCGCCGAATCCCACCGCCGCCAAAACAAGGCAGGCGGCGATTGCGACGACAAGCCGGCGGGATCCAATGGGCCGGCCAGAACGGCGACGAGCAGCAGCGGATGTTTCTCCCTGCCTCCCGCGCTGCGCGACCGGCGCAGATGCATGCTCTGCGCGGGCATTGCCAGTCGTAGCCCGCAGGGCCTCGATGCGCTCGCGCGTGCCCCGCAGCACCTCGTCGGGAACCGTCACATCGTCGAATGCGCTTTTTACCAGCTGGTCGAAGTCGGTCATGACAGGGCCTCCTTCAGCTGTTTCTTACCACGGGCAATCCATGAGTAAATCGTGTTTACCGGCGCATCGATCATCTGCGCGATTTCCGGAGCGGTATAGCCTTCATAAAGGGAGAGATACAGCGGCGTGCGCGGAGGATCGGGCAAAGCGCGCATGGCATCCACCACATCGCTTGAGAATGAAGACTGCTGTGCGCCTTGATCATTCGAAATGTATGAGCCTTCCAGATCGTCTTCATCGAGACGGGCATCCGAACGATGGGCGGCTTTGAGCAGATCCTTGCATGTGTTGGCCGCGACGCGTATCAGCCATGCCTTGCGATGCTCTTCGTCGCTGAACGAAGCCTCGTCGGCGAGCGCATATTTCATCATCGTATCTTGAAATGCATCCTGCGCATCCGACGATACGCGGAAATACAGGACGCAGACGCGCCAGACGGTGGATCCGTGACGTTCCATGGCCCGTTCTATGTCCTCATGAGGCCTCACCGCCCCGCTCTCGCCTCCGAAACTAGCAGCCGCGTCCGTGATGTCCGCGCGCAGGGCCGCAGCCCGACCCGGAGCCGTAGTTGTCCGCATCGGAGGCGCGTCCGCATCCGCCGCGCGCATTCGATCCGTAGTTGTCGCAAACGCCGTCGCCGTCAGCGTCAGCGTAGCCCTCGCAGCCGGGACACGCGCCGGAAGCGTAGTTGTCGCAAACGCCGTCGCCGTCGGCGTCGACGAAGTCGCGATGATGGCGGCCCGTTGGCGCGAGACCGCATGAGTCGCAAACGCCGTCGCCATCCGCGTCGACGTAGCCAGCGCACGCTGCTCCCGGTCGCTCATCAATGATCTGGGCTATAACCTGCGAGAAAGCCGAGACAAACCCTTGGCGCTCCTGCATCGCCGGTGTCGTTTGCCCGAGCACAGCGGATCCTGCCGTAGCGAATGCGATGTTCGGAACGGCCAAGACCGCGAGCGCGACGAGTGCCGCGCATGCGATCATTTTCTTCTTCATAGCTCTGTCCTCCTGATTCGGCACGATTCGGTCTTCACCACTAACACGATCGAGACGCGCGAATCCTTGCATCGTTTTCGAAATTGTTCACCCGCAAGCGAAAAACCCGATAATACCTGCGCGCGACGCGACGAAAACCAGCAATCTGCTGGATTGGCCGCTACGCCAAGCGGGCGAACTTGCGCTTCCCCACCTGGATGACGGCGCCTGCAAGCATGGACGGATCGACATTGTAGGATTTCGCCGGAAGCGGCTCGCCGTTTACCTTCACGCCGCCGCCATCGATGAGGCGGCGCGCCTCCCCAGCGCTCGCCGCAAGCCCCGCATCCGCCAACAGCTTGGCTACGTAGATCGTGCCGTCGTCGTTTGGTGTAAGATCCGCCTTGAACTCCGGGATATCATCGGGCATCGCATGCTGTTTGAACACGCGATCGAACTGCTCTTCGGCCGCATGCGCGGCAGCTTCATCATGGTAGGCGGCCACGATGTTGCGAGCCAGCGCCCGCTTCACTTTGTTCGGATGCAGCTCATCGGATGCAAGACCACGCTCAATCTCGTCGATCGCATCGACGGGCAGCGTGGATGCCAAACGGTGGTACTTCACCATGAGCTCATCGGGGATGGACATGACTTTGCCGAACATATCAGCCGGCTCGTCGGTGAGGCCGATATAGTTACCGTAGCTCTTCGACATCTTCTGCACGCCGTCGGTGCCCTCGAGCAGCGGCAGCGTCAGGCACACCTGAGGCTCCAGGCCCATTTTCTCCATGAGCTCGCGCCCAGCGAGCAGGTTGAAAAGCTGGTCAGTGCCGCCGAGCTCGACATCAGCTTTGATGACAACGGAGTCGTAGGCCTGCATGACCGGATAAAGAAACTCGTGCAGGCTGATGGGAAGATTCGAGGTATAGCGGTTGTGGAAGTCGTCGCGCTCAAGGATGCGCGCTACCGTGAAATTGCTCGCAAGCTTCAGCAGGCCCTCCAAGTCGAGCGACAGCAGCCATTCGGAGTTGTAGCGCAGCGCGGTCTTCTCGGGATCGAGGATTTTGAACGCCTGGTCCACGTACGTCTGCGCGTTCACCTTGATCTGCTCGCTCGTAAGCTGCGGACGCGTCGTGTTGCGCCCGGACGGATCGCCGATAAGGGCGGTACCATCGCCGATAATAAGCGTGACGCCGTGGCCGAGATCCTGAAACTGGCGGAGCTTGCGCAACGGGACAGCGTGGCCAAGATGGATGTCGGGGGCCGTGGGATCCACGCCGAGCTTGATGTTGAGCGGCGTGCCTCGCTTGAGCTTCTCGGCAAGCGCGCTCTCCGGCACGATGCGGGCAGCGCCCGAGGCGATGGTATGCAGCTGTTCTTCAACGGGTAACATCGATCCCTCTTTCCTTACTATATATAGTAGTTCGTGATTCTACCATATAGGCCGAAGCCGGTACCCGAGAGCAGCTGCGCTACTGAACCCCGCGAAAGAGGTGACCGCTCGTCGCACCGGACTCCTTGGGAAGCGCGTTGCCGCCCGCATTTGCAAGGCTGCGAGCGCGCACGACGCGACCAACCGCCTGCGCCGCCTCTTCGACGTTCATGAGCGTCGTATCGATCATGAGCATAGACACACCGGCACGCACAAGATCGGGCAGTGTATGGACGACATCGAGGCCAACCCCGTTATATAAACGGCTGCGGCCCAGCGCATCGGTGACAACGGGAAACTCATAACCCTTCCGGTCGCGCAGATAGTGCGGACTCTTGCGCCGAGGGCACAGATCGCAGCGTTCATCGCAGGGACCCTGGCTCATGAGCAGGCAATGTTCGGTGACCATAAGTTCTTGACGGCCCACGATCGTCAGGCCGAGCTCCATGGGAGCGTCTTGCGCAAGCTCGGCGATCTGGCCAAGCGTCAGCTCGGGAGATAGCCACACCCGCACAGCCCCGAGTTCTGCGGCCGCAGCGAGAGAGAACCTGTTCGCAATGGGTATATGGGGGCCTGCCTCGACCTCGGCACCAAGTTCGACAGCCCGCACGAGGGCGCCAAGGCTGTCGACGAACACGGGCTTGCCGGGTTTCACGTAGCTCCACGGATCGAATCCGAGGGCATGCTCCCGCGTCCCGGGAACAGGATCGTGATCGACTGCCGACATGGCTACGACCGTCTGCTTCGGATAGCCGGCCTGTTCGGCCGCAGCGCTGCGCTGCCCGGCGACGACGGCTTCTCCGCGCTTGTAATTGAGGGCCGGCACGTACACGGCATCGGCTCCGGCGCGCTTCGCCGCGCGGGCGCAGGCGGGATTCGCGGCCCAGGCGACGATGCGACATCCACGTTCGCGGACGGGAGGAAGCGGAGCCCGCTCGCCCACACGCGGAAGGCGACGGTCGCCGCATCCCGAGAGCAGCTGTCGTTCCAACTCCGCAAGCGCTTCGGTGCGGACACGGTGAATCTGGGAGAATCCCACGCCTGCGCCTTCGTCTAGCTCGACATCGAACGCCTTCAGCGAGAACGGCGTGCTGCCAAGCCGATCGACATGGGCACGCACGTCATCGGCGCTCACCGGCTTGGTACGCGCCTTTTCCACGACGTCTCCTGCAGCAACGCCGCACAGGCTCTGCGTAGCAGGCAGGCCGACGGGACGGCGGGCCGTCGGCGCGAGCTTGAATTCCACTTCGAGCGGCTCGCCCAACCGCAGCTTCGCATGGCCGACGATCGGGATACGCGGCAGCAGAGGATCGTCCGCGAAGCGGGCGGCGGCGCTGCGGACGCGAAACACCCGATCGCCCTTTCCAACCGGCCGACCGGGAGCCACGCGCACCGAGCCGCCTTCGTCGCACTGCACGTCATCGAGTGTGTAGGCGAACCGACCTTTGTTCGTCCAGAACTCCAGGACATCGCCCTTCTCAAGCGTACGTTCGGCAGTTATCGACGCCGCGCCGTCCTTCACCCAGGCGACGCGGCCCACGAACACGCCGCGATTGTTCGGGCGGCCGTAGCTCATCACGGCGTTTCCGCGTTCGCCTTCAAGATACGCTGTCGTGAAACCGCGTGAAAAGGCCTCGGCGAGCGCTTGGTGTTCCTTGTCGGTGGCAACCGCCGACGTCCCCGCCGCGCGCGCTTCGAGCACGCGATCGAGCACAGCCCTATAGGCGCTGGTGACAGCCAGCACGTAGTCAGGCGACTTCATGCGCCCCTCGATCTTGAACGATGCTGCACCCGCCTCGACGAGCTCGGGCAGCAGATCGATCGCGCACAGATCCCGCGGCGAGAGCAGGTGATCTCCGGGCGCCGGCAGATTCGTTCGGCGCGCCACATTGCGCAGTTCGTAAGGCAGGCGACAGGCCTGGGCGCATAAACCACGATTCGCAGAACGACCGCCGATAAGCGAAGACATGAAGCACTGTCCGGAATAGCACACGCACAGCGCACCGTGGACGAAGACCTCCGTTTCGAGGCCGAGTCTATGCGCAACATCGGAAAGATGCGCGATCTCGGCAATCGACAGCTCGCGCGCGAGCGTCACCCGCTCGACGCCGAGCTTCGCTGCAGCTTCGATACCGGCCGCATTATGGGAGTTCATCTGCGTCGATGCGTGCACGCGTGCCTCGGGCAGCGTGCGCATGAGCTCGAGGGCGACACCGATGTCCTGAACGATGAGCGCATCGGCTCCGGCACGGTAGGCCTGACGGGCGGTTTCCAGCGCACGCGGCGCCTCCGAGGGAAGCACCATGGTGTTGAGCGTCACGTATACCCGTACGCCGCGCATGTGCGCATACCGGCAGGCATCGCCAAGCGAATCGAGCGTGAAGTTGTCGGCGCCACGACGCGCATTGAACGAGTCGAGGCCGAGGTACACCGCATCGGCTCCGCCGCGGACGGCAGCGTGCAGCGCCGCGGCGCTACCGGCTGGCGCGAGCAGTTCGATATCGTGCATGGTTATCCTCGCTTCGGTGTTCTATGGGCGGCGATCTGGCCGCATCGGAATTCTGCAACCCGTCTTTTCGGGAATTGCGTGTGCACGCCGGCACGTAACGGTTTGGTGTCGGCGGTATGGTAGTATAATCGAACGATGAAAATACGTCGAAAACAGCGCGAAAAGCGCACCCATGCAGTGAAGTGGGGCATCCTTGTTGCAACAGCGGCGCTCTGCTTCGTCGGTTACTGGGGAGTGCAGGGCGTCCTACACGTCATGGAGGGCTGGACGGACGATCTGCCGAGCATCGCCGATACCGACTTCACAAACTCAGCCGAGGAATCGGTCATGTACGCGAGCGACGGCTCGACTCGACTCGCTGAATTCCAGCTTGAGAAGCGCGATCCCGTCACGATCGATCAGATTAGCCCGTTTGTGCTCCAAGGCACCGTCGACACCGAGGACGTGCGCTTCTACGAGCACAATGGCGTCGATATCGCAGGCATCGCGCGCGCCGTCATCAACAACATCACGGGAGGCCAGCTGGAAGGCGCCTCAACCATCACACAGCAGCTCGTTCGCAACACTATCCTGACGCAGGAAGCCAACGAGATATCGATCGAGCGCAAGATACGCGAGGCCGAGCTGGCAACCGAGATGGAGAAGCAGTATTCCAAAGACGACATCCTGCTCATGTATCTGAACACCATCAACTACGGCGACGGGTGCTACGGCATCGAGGCCGCAGCTCAAAACTACTTCCAAGTATCCGCCGCTGAACTCACCCTCGTCCAGGCCGCCACGCTCGTAGGCATCCCCCAGTCGCCGACCTATCTCAATCCGAAGGCATATCCGGAAGCATGCCTCGAGCGCCGCAACACCGTGCTCGATCGCCTGCTCGCTGCAGGTCATATTTCACAGGAGGAGCACGACGCAGCGCAGGCCGAAGAGCTGGCCCTCAACCCCGCGCCAGAGGCTCCGAGCGATGGCATCTACGCCTTCCCCTACTTCACCAGTTACGTGCGCGCGCAGCTGTTTGCCGACGACAACCCTTACGACGTGTCCTATGCAGACCTGTTCGAAGGTGGGATGACCATCTACACGTCCCTCGATCCCGAGCTCCAACAGATGGCCGAAGACGCATGCGCCGACCAACTCGACCGCATGTCGTCGGATCTGGACTGCTCCCTTGTGGCCGTCGACACCGAAACCGGCCAGGTGAAGGCGATGGTGGGCGGCAAGGACTACAGCGCAAGCCAGGTCAACCTCGCAACAGGCACGGGCGGATCGGGCCGTATGGCAGGATCGACCTTCAAGGCGTTCACGCTCGCTGCAGCGATCGAGCAAGGCATCGACCCCGACACGCCCATCGACTGCACCTCTCCTCTGGAGCTTTCAGGAGGTCATCGCGTCGAGAACTTCGGTGGCACCGATTATGGGATTCGCTCCATCCAAAGCGCGACAGCCGTATCGTCGAACACGGGCTTTGTACGCCTTTCCCAGGAAATCCATCCGACCTCGGTGACAGACATGGCCGAGCGCCTGGGCATCCCGGGCGAGAAGCTGAGCCCCGTTGAAGTGGTCACGCTGGGCAGCACTGCGGTAACTCCGCTTGAAATGGCGCAAGCCTACAGCACGTTCGCAACCGGCGGCGTGAAACGGGATGCCGTCGTGGTCACCAAGATCGAGGACAAGAACGGAAACATCATCTACGAAGCAGCGGACACGAGCAAGCGCGTGCTGAGCGAAGAAGTTGCAGGAGCGACCACGAACGTGCTCAAGACCGTTTTTACTGAGGGCACCGCCCGCGGTGCGAGTCCTTCGAACGGACAAACGGTAGCCGGGAAGACGGGCACGTCTGAGAATTACATCGACCACTGGCTGGTCGGCTATTCCCCCACGCTGTCTTGCGCCACATGGATCGGCAACCCCGCCGGCAATATCGAGGGCACGTCGAACATCACCTGCAACCGGCTGTGGCACGACTTCATGAGTGCAGCGCTGGAGGATCAGCCCGTGGTCGATTTCCCTGCCGCCGAAGACCCCGATTACAACAACGATTTCAATAAGAAGCAGCAGATCACCCTCGGAGACCCTGATCCTGCGGATGCGCCGAGTGTGGTTGGCATGACGCTCTCGGATGCGCAGTCGGCTTTGAGCGACTACACGGTGAGCGTTGTTGAAGAGTATTCCGATACCGCAGCAGCGGGCAGCGTGATCGGCCAGTCTGTGCAGGACGACACGATTGTCCTCGTCGTGTCAAAGGGGCCGCAACCTCCGACCGAACCCGCGCAGCCCGATCCAGATACGCCTCCCCCGACCGAACCCGATCCTCCCGCTGAAAACGGCACGGGAGGAACCTAGGCAGGCGAGGCGTATCCGCAAAACGTTCTCCCACCGTCGAGCACCATCGCTCATAGAGCAGCGATAAGAAAAAGGCCGAGCCCACTTATGGGCTCGGCCTTCTCAATGACCTTGAACGCGGAGACGCATGCGAAACGCGCCCCGGTTGTTCCGAGCGCTTATTCCTTAGAAGCGGCGGTTTCGTCACCCTTCTTGAGCTTGTCGATGCCCGCGTCGTATTTCGCCTGGATATCGGCGATACGCTGATCGTACGTCGACCAATCGAAGGGCTGCTCATCGGTGGCGCTTTCGATCTCCGTGTACAGATCGATGTAGCCGTTGAGCGCATCCTTCAAGCTGTTCGTTCCGTCGACGTAATCCGTCTGGATATCCTTCAGAGCGTCGGGAACTTCAATGCCGTTAAGTTCGTCGAGCGCTTTGAAAGCGTTGTCAGCCTGAGTGCGCATGCCCACCACGTCATCACGCGACACGGCATCCGAGAAGCTTTCGAGCCTTGTTTGAAGCTCGTCCATCGCCTGGTTTACTTGCGACATGTACTGTCGTCTGTCCAGCTGGTCCTGATCGACAGCCGATCCTCGCTGCTGACAGCCGGCAAGAGCTGCGATCATCAAAACGCTTGCAAGCGCAACGGCGAGCACCTTGACGAAGTTCATTCGTTTCATAGCGTATCTGCTCCTTGTTCGAGATTCGTGTTCATCCGGGTAGCGAGAAACCTCGCCAGCTTAGCCTATGCCGCTGAGAGCAGCGGTTTCCTACGACCAATACGGCTCGCGTATCCATATGCCAAACGGCGAGAATCCACGATTCGAGAACGAAGCCACAGCTGGCGCGGGCGTCGTTCCGCCGCCATTGCCCGAATCGCCTCCGCCGCCGGAACCGCCGCCGCCATCGGGCGGATTCGGATCGGGATCGGGATCGGGCTTGGGTTCGGGATCCGGATCCGGCTTAGGCTCAGGATCGGGTGTCGGAGTTGGACTAGGAGCAGGCTCCGTCGTTCCAGGCGCGACGGCGCCAGGATCACTGGGAGTCGTCGGATCTTCCTGCGGCTCATCGGTTTCGTCCTGGTCGCTCTCGTCAGCCCATGCGCCGCCGATATGGTAGGTGGCATCCTTGTAGCTTTCGTACGGAGGATTGCCTGCTTGCGGGAATTCCTCATGAGGCTCGCCATCAAGCGCCGTACCGACGAAGTTTCGGAACACATCCGCAGCCGACGTGCCGTTGAGCGAGATGCTGTTGGACGGGTCGCCCAACCAGATGCCCACGGAAAGCTGGGGCGTGATACCGCAGAACGTGATGTCTTTGTAATCGCTGCCCGTGCCTGTCTTACCGGCGGCCGGACGACCGTCGGGAAGCGCTGCCGCTCGTCCGGTACCGCCGGTGATGACGCCCTTCATGACTTCAGTGGCCGCATGAGCGACTTCAGCCGAGATCACCCGCTTGCCTTCCGGATGGGAGTTGTCAAAGATCACGTCGCCTTTGCTGTTCGTCACCTGCAAGATGGGCTCCGCTTCGTAGTGCATGCCGCCGTTCGCGATGTCGGCATAAGCATCCGCCATATCGAGCATCGTGACGTTGTACGTGCCGAGTGTGAGCGTGGGATCTGTTTCGGCAAGCGGGGAGCCGATGCCCATGCGTTTCGCCACTTCGTACACTTTGTTGGTACCCATCGACATCTCGAGTCGCACGAAACCGGTGTTCGACGACACGGCAAACGCGCTTGCGATGCTGCGCGTGCCGTAACTCTTATTGCCGGAATTGTGCAGGGTCTGTCCATATCCTTCGATTTCGGCGGGCGACGAACAGTCGACCGTCGTCTTGTTCGGATCCATGCCTGCCTCGAGCGCTGCGATAAGCGTGAACGTCTTGAAGGCCGAGCCGCAGGGGCGACCAGGATCGGCCGCATTCGTGCCGGAACCCGTCGCCAGGTTGACCTTGCTCGCACTGTAATCCTTACCGCCCACCATGGCCTTAACATGGCCGGTGGACGGATCGATGGCCACGATCGCGGCTTCAGCCTCATCGGGCAGCGAGGATAGCTTCGCATCGGCAGCGTTCTCAGCCGCCTGCTGCGTGGACGGGTCGATGGTGGTGATCACCTTGAGACCGCCCTTGAACACCTCGTTAGTCGAATACTTGTACTTCCCGTTTTCGTCTGTCAGCGTCTCGCGCACGTAACTTGTGAAGTACGGATACAGGAAGATGCCATCGGTCGAAGGCGTGGTTGGATTGAGTGCGATAGACTCAGCGCACGCGGCATCGTGTTCCTCTTGCGTGATGTACCCGTTCGAGAGCATGCGATCGAGAACGACATTACGGCGCTTGAGACTGTTCTCGGGGTTGTCGATAGGGTTATTGTACGTCGGTGACTGCGGAATGCCGACGAGCGTGGCGGCTTCCGCAAGCGTGAGATCAGTCGCGTTCTTCGAGAAATATCGCTGCGATGCGGCTTGGATACCGTAGGCACCTGATCCATAGTTGATGGTATTGAGGTACATGAGCAGAATCTGGTCCTTGGAATACATCTCTTCAAGCTTGACGGAAAGGTACATCTCGCGCACTTTACGCTTGATGGAGATGTCGTCCATCTCCTCCGAGAGGATGGTGTTGCGAACGAACTGCTGCGTGATAGTGGAGGCGCCTTCGAGCTCGCCTCCCGTGATGTTGTTCACAAGCGCGCGCCCTATTCCAGTGATGTCGAACCCGCCGTGCTCGTAGAAGCGCTCATCCTCGGTAGCCACCGTGCCGCGGAGCACATACTGGCTGATTTGATCGAGCTCAACCGGATCCCGGTTCTCAAGCTGGAACTTCGCGAGCAGCGTGGTCCCATCGCTCGCGTATACCTCGGTGGGTTGCGCCGTATTGAATGCGTCTGCGTCGGTGTAGTCAGGCAAATCCTCGAGCCAAGTCGAGCCGAGGGCGTACACGCCGACGCCGCCGGCGATCACGACGGCGGCGAACACAGCCAAAACGGCGAGAAGACCGATAGAGGGATGCTTCTTTTTAATCCCCGGCCTATTTTTCATAGAACGTGAAGCCACGTGGCACCTCCAAAAAAACTTCGCTCATTGTAACATCGAGGGTTGTGGCCTCTGGAAACCACACAAGTTTGTTGGAAAATGGTCATAAGAAGAAATGCCCGGTGGAAGCCTCAATTTGGAGCTGAAACGACCGAGGGGACCGCCCGGCCCCCTCGGTCATGATTATGTCGCGCAGCTCGGATCCTCCGTTCGACTGCCGCATTTTGAAAGCCCGTGAAACACGGTGCGCGCCTCTGTCCGGTTCCCGGCGAAAGCGGAAGCTGGGCACGATTCCGCACTCGAGAAACGCAGAGCACCCTGCCTTGCTTCTTCTTCCGGGGTGCGGCGCGATCCGTTAGACGGCGGCCTCGTCGGCGGCGAGAACCTGTTTCGCGAGCGCCAGCTGCTCGGCCACGGCGGCGTTGCCCGTGCCGCCCTCGGTGGTGCGGGCGGCCACGATGGCGTCGAGGTCGAGTGCGGAGGTGATGTCGGCCTCGAAAAGGCTGCTCTCGGCCTGGAAGTCCGCGAGCGCGAGGTCGTCCAGGTCGCAGCCGCGCTGCTCGCACAACAGCACGAGGTGGCCCACCACCTCGTGGGCGCGGCGGAACGGCATGCCCTTCTTCGCCAGGTAGTCGGCCACGTCGGTGGCGGCCAGGTAGCCCTTCTTCGCCTGGGCGCGCATGCTCTCGGGCTTCACAGCCATCGTCTCGATCATGCCGGCGGCGCACACGAGGCAGTCCTCGAGCGTCTTGGCGGCGTCGATGGCTCCCTCCTTGTCCTCCTGCAGGTCCTTGTTGTACGCGAGCGGCAGCGCCTTCATGGTGACGAGCAGCGCCACGAGGTCGCCCACCACACGCCCGGTCTTTCCGCGGATGAGCTCGGCGAAGTCGGGGTTCTTCTTCTGCGGCATGATGGACGAGCCCGTGGAGAACGCGTCGGAGAGCTCGATGAAGTCGAACTCGGCCGTGGACCACAGCACGATCTCCTCGCACAGGCGCGACAGGTGCATGCACGACACGCTGCACGCGTAGGACAGGTCGAGCAGGAAGTCGCGGTCCGACACGGCGTCGAGCGAGTTGGGGATCACGCGCGAGAAGCCGAGCGACTCCGCCGTCATCTGGCGGTCGAGCGGGTACGTGGTGCCGGCGAGGGCCGCCGCTCCCAGCGGGCTGGCGTCGGCGGCACGGCGTGCGGCGGCCAGGCGCTCGAAGTCGCGCGCGAGCATCCACACGTAGGCGAGCATGTGGTGCGCGAACAGCACGGGCTGGGCGTGCTGCAGGTGCGTGTAGCCCGGCATGATGACGTCCGGATGCGCCTCGGCCTGCTTGACGAGCGCCTGGCGCAGGGCGACGTTGGCCGCCATGAGGTCCTCGCAGCGCTGCTTGGCGAACAGGCGCGTGTCGGTGGCCACCTGGTCGTTGCGGCTGCGGCCCGTGTGCAGGCGCGCGCCCGCGTCGCCGACATCGGCTATGAGCGCGCGCTCCACCGACATGTGGATATCCTCG
The DNA here is from genome assembly GCF_963929405.1 of Enteroscipio rubneri. NCBI lineage: Bacteria > Bacillati > Actinomycetota > Coriobacteriia > Eggerthellales > Eggerthellaceae > Enteroscipio > Enteroscipio rubneri. Next base: position 109,772 of record NZ_CAWVIN010000003.1, read on the forward strand.
TCGTTGACGTCGAAGGCGAACTCCCCCGCCTCGATGCGCTCCTGCACGCGCCCGAGCCCGCCCGCGATGGCGTCGGCGTCAACCTGCGCGATGACGCCCGCCTTCGCCAGCATGGCCGCATGCGCCTTCGAGCCGGCGATGTCCTGCGCGTAGAGCGCTTTGTCAACCGGCAGCGAGGCGCCGAAGCGCTGCGTGAACTCGCTCACGTTCTCCGTGAACCTGCCAGACCAGAGTGCCATGGGTTTCCTTTCGCTTACGCCAAGACGGCTTCGGCCTCGGCCACCACGTGCTGGCCGAGCGGGGTGACGTCCTCGTACTTGCCCTTCTTGAGGGGACCCTGCTGCTTCTCGGCGTCGAAGAGCTCGGCCGGGGCGCCTTCCTGCCGGCGGTTCGAGGCCCACGTCTTGCCGGAGAGCGTCTGCAGCTTGATGAAGCCCTTGGCGGCCGTGTGGTCGAACGCGTCGTCCTTGTCGTAGGTGGCCAGCGCGTAGTCGTAGAGCGAGTAGGCGCTCTTCCGGCCAACCACGGTGCAGGAGCCCTTGTAGAACTTCAGCTTCACTGTGCCGGACAGGCAGCGCTGCGTGGAGGCCATGAACGCGTCGATTGCCTCCTTCAGCGGCGAGAACCACTGGCCGTTGTACACGGCGGTGGCCCAGGCCTGCTCCATGCCCAGCTTGTAGTGCAGCACCTCGCGCTCGAGCACGAGGTCCTCGAGCGCCTTGTGCGCCTGGATGAGCGCGAGGCCCGCCGGCACCTCGTAGCACTCGCGGCTCTTCACGCCCACGAGCCGGTTCTCGATCATGTCGATGCGGCCGAAGCCGTGCTTGCCGGCGATCTCGTTCAGCGCGTAGATGATGCCGAGGAAGCTCTTCTGGTCGCCGTTGATCATATAGGGCAGGCCGCGCGCGAACGTGAGCTCGACGTATTCGGGCTGGTCGGGCGCCTGCATCGGATCGCTCGTCATGGTGTAGATGTCCGCCGGCGGCTCGGTCCACGGGTCTTCCAGCACGCCGCACTCGATGGCCCGGCCCCACAGGTTGTCGTCGATGGAGTACGGCGACTTCTTGGTGGTGGGCACCTCGATGCCGTGGGCCTGCGCCCATTCCATCTCCTCGGGCCTGGTCTTGAGCTCCCACTCGCGCACCGGGGCGAGGATCTCGATGTCGGGGTCCAGCATCGTGATGCTGGACTCGAAGCGCACCTGGTCGTTGCCCTTGCCCGTGCAGCCGTGCGCGATGTACTTCGCGCCGAACTTGTGGGCGGCGTCCACGAGGTGCTTGGAGATGAGCGGCCGCGACAGGGCGGACACGAGTGGGTACTTGTTCTCGTACATGGCGTTGGCGGCGAGCGCCTTGGCTAGGTACTCCTTGGCGAACGTCTCCCTCATGTCCACGACGAGGCAGTCGAGCGCGCCGGATTTGAGCGCCTTCTGCTTGATTTTCTCGAGGCCCTCGTGCTCCTGCCCCACGTCGCCCACGACGGCGATGACGTCGACGCCCTTGTTCTCCTGGAGCCACTTGATGCAGCACGACGTGTCGAGGCCGCCCGAGTATGCCAGTACCGCCTTATCCTTCTGATCAGCCATGGTGAATCCCTTTCCTACGCTCTATTTCTTTTTGTTTTAGCTGGTTCGTGCCCGGATCTCCGATGCAGGTACGGGTGGGCCTTAGCTCCGCCCTGCCAATTCCGGCATGCGGATACACGGGGACCCGTGTGCATCGCGGCTTTTCGCGGTGGCGTGAGCGCCGGGCGGCCCTCACGACTTCATGCTGCTGGGCAGCGTTGGGGGAAGGGAGGGAGAAAAGCGTCCCTCGCAAGAAAAGTAGACGACTAACGTCGTCGCAGTCGGTCGATGGCGCGCTCGACGTCAAGAGCGGCCTCAGGGCTTTCGGCAGCGATCATGATCGTGTTGTCGCCGGCGACGGTGCCGAGCGCGCCGCGCAAGCTCGCTTTATCGAGCGCAGCGGAGACGCCGGCTGCTCCGCCGGAGAACGTCTTGACCACGATGAGATTGCCTGCCACGTGTACCTCTTCAACCAATTCGGAAACCATGCGCTGCAATCGCAGCTCCTCGGGAAGGATATAGTATCCTTCACGGGATTTCACCAGTCCCATGTCCATGATGTCGCGAGAAATCGTTGCCTGAGTGCACTCGTATCCAGCGGCTTGCAGCTGGTTCGCAAGATCCCGCTGCGTCTTAACGTTGTGTTCGCGAATGATATCGCGAATGACGTCGTGCCGTTGTTGACGTTTCCTCATGCTCGATACTCTCTGCTCCGAGAACTGGCACATGCGGTTCAGCTCACGTCTTTTCGAGTGGGGTATGCAGAAAACCGCAATCTCCAGTCGAAAATATGCACTGTATAGTACCGCATATAGAAGCGTTCTGCTGTCAGAATTTAAAAAATCGAGAAGTTTTCCGGCGATCGGAACGATTGGACCGGAAGAACGGAGGATGTGCAGTCGGAGTGAGGAGCCGTGAGCCGATAGCGAGACGGATGGACGACAAGGCTCCGCAGAACAGCATCTAAAGAAGGTTGTGCTCCATTTTGTAGGTAAGCGTGAGGTATGTGCGTTCCCGGGCACTTTGCTTTGCTGTACAACGCCCAAGGCGTCCGGTACTTTATCACACTAAAGCACCCACTGATCCGCTGCCAAAAAACATGCCGGTTTGGCACGCAAGCCCCTTTGCCCTCGACTCGCTGCAAGCATCGACCTGGGAAAACGCGCAGCTGGATACTTGCGTCGCGACTCTTTAAAGCAACACTTGCCATCATTCGTGCCAAACCGGCATGTTTTTTGGCAGCGCATCCCCGTGCCGCCGGCGCGGCGGACCTGGAAGAGCCAGCCGCGCCGGGAATGAAAGGAAGGAGGGAGGGTGGTTTACTTCCCGAGCGAGGACATGCCGTCGAGTACCGTGTCCGCTCCGGACGCATAGGTGTGGCAGTTATCGCACGCCTCGGATATGCCGCCCAGCTGCTCGGGCATATAGTCGGCGCTCCCGCCGTGGATCGGGTCGTAAGGGTTCCAAGGACCTAGGTTCTCGAAGGATGCCTTCCCCACCTCGTCGACAGCAGAGCCTTCGACATAGGGAGTCAGAGCGGGCGCGTTGCCGTCAAGCTTGGGCCCGACACCGACGACCGCATTGACGGCGCTCTCCGCAGCCACATACCCGAAGGTGATTGCGCGCCCGATGGAAGTACCAGGAATGTGGCGAGGGTAGTTGCCCGAGAAGAAGCTGCCACTCGCATTGCCGCAGGCATACAGTCCGCGGATGGGCTCATCGTTCACGTCGAGCACGCTGCAATGCTCGTCGATACACAACCCGCCCGTTGTGGCGAGAACATTGCTGTTCGTGGTGAACGCGAACAAACGCGAACCGGTAAAGGGAAGCGTGACCGCAAGATCGCGATCAAAGTCCTCGTCGCGACCCGCCTCGAAGAACGATCCGTAGCGTTCGAGCGTGGCGGACAGCCCGTCGGCGTCGATGCCAGCCGCCTGAGCCAGTTCGTCAGCCGAAGCGCCCTCATACAGCCAGCCTTTCTGCTTGAATTCTTCGAGCGCGTCCTCCATACCCTCGTACATCGTCTCATCGAAAATGTACCAGCAGTTTTTGCCGTAGCCCGGCTGCGCATTCTGAGCGTTCGAAACCACCTGGAACGGCGCATCCTCACGAACGAAGCGATTACCGCGACCGTTAACCAGGATACCGAAGTACACGGCGTTCCAGGTGCGGAAGTCTGCGAACGAATCGGGCGTTCCCCAACGGAAGTTCATGACCGGATGCGGCACGGGATCCATCTGGGCCCCCACGGCAAGGCCCATCATATGCCCGTCGCCCGTGGTGCCCCAGCCGGGGTTCCACCAGCTCGAGTTCGCGTAGTCTTCGGGCCTGGTCCACGCCTGCATCATCTCGGGATTGCAATCGTAGCCACCGGTTGCCATGATGACGCCCTTGGATGCATTCGCCCGGAAGTAGCCGGACTCGTCGCGTGCGACCACGCCCGTAACGGCCCCTGAATCGTCAGAGACAAGGCGAACTGCGGGCGTCGAGAAACGTAGATCAACGGTATCGTAAGCGTTCTTGGCCACATCCTGCATCTCAAGGCACACGTAGATGCCCGACAAGCCGGAGCGCACGCCGGCGTCAGGCGGCAGGGCGGGAGAATCGTAGAAGCCCAGCTCGGTGTCGATAAGCGGCGTCATGGCGGGGAACCCGCAAGATGAGGGGGCCTGCTCGACCTTGCTGATCACGAAGCCGTTCGCCCCTTTGTCGAGCACGCTCTGCCAGAAATCCGTCGCCTCGCCGGAACGGTCGACATACGTGCGCGCCGGTTCGGGGCGCGTGCGGTAGTACGCTGATCGATAGATCTCATCGAGCAGCGCCGCCTTGTCGATCTCAGTGCCTTCCTGACAGCCGGCCCCCACTGCGCCAAAGCACTCGAAGCACCCGCGACCCTTGGTCATCTTCTCGAGGATGAGAACGCTTGCGCCCAGGTCCGCCGCTTTGAGACCGGCCATGAGACCCCCAACGCCGGCGCCCACGACCACCACGTCGAAGTCCTCCTCGCGCTGTATTTCGCTGTCGGGGATGTCGCGCGCTTCAAACGCCACAGGACCGCGCGGGCCCGGGCAGACGGCTTTGCGCGCGGGCATCAGATTGGCACCGCCCTCGTATACGTTCGTATAATCGACACCATCAACGCCAGTTGCAGCGTTTGCGCCTTTATCGGGCGCCTCCCCGCCGTTGGATGCGCATGCGGTGCCAACGACGCCCATGCCGGCCACCGCCGCCGTTGCGAGCGCTCCCTTCACGAAGTTTCTGCGAGTGAACACGTTTGAATCGTCTGTTGCAGCCATAGCTCCCTCTCTTGTCCTTTGGTTCCCACTGAAAGTGTACGCTGTACACTTTGTGGAGTATACAGCGTACACTTTCAGTGTGCAAGAACCGCTTCCCCGCATCCAAGCGTTTCCATCGCTCGCTCGTCTGCTACCATCAGTGGAAGCTATGCACCTCGATGGTATTGCAGGAGGATGTTCCGCATGCCCCAGAACAATTCGGAGTTGAAGAACAAGCGGGTGCCGCTGAACCGGGAAACGATCATCGCCAAGGCCCTCGAGATTGCCGACGAGGAGGGCCTGGAGAACTTGTCAATCCGCAAGTTGGCGAGCGCCCTCGACCGTTCGGCAATGGCGCTGTACCGCCACTTCGGCTCTATGGAGGAGATACAACAGGGCGTGGTGGCACGCGCATTCACCGAAGTGGATACAGCTCCCGTGCCCGGCGAGCGTTGGGATGACACAATCAGGCGCACGACAGCGTCAATCCGACGCATGCACCTCCGACACGCATCCGCCCACCTCTACCTTGCCGAAGGCGCAGCCTGGGATCCGGGGCTACGCGAACATACCGAGCGCGTGCAGAGTCTCCATGGGAACCAAGGCATTCCCGAGGATATCCTCACACGGGCATGGCGCATCATCGACGCGTTCCTTTCGGGTTTCATCGTCAACGAGATCAGCGAGATGGAGCACGCGGATTCTCTGCCTGCAGCCGACAAACCGGCATGGCTGGATACCGTTGAAGCCGCCTATTCGGAACAAGCATTTAACGACGGGGTCGAAATTATCATCGCGGGGATCCGCGGCCTGGCCGCGCCCGATCCCTGCGAGTGGCGCACGCCCACCGAAGACTGAGGCGCGCTCGCCACGAAGCGCAAGAAACCACCTGGTCAAAAAGGGTGATGCGCCCAGGATGCGGGACGCGTCCTCGATCGAGGGAGCGTGCTCAGCAGTCGTCTGCACGCGTCAGTGGGCAATCCCCTTCTCTGCGACGAACAACGTGCGGAGGCGCTCGATGAGCGCATCCACGTCGGCCTCCGAGCACACGAGCGGCGGCAAGAAACGGAGCGTATGCGGTCCGGTGGCATTGAGCAGCAGGCCGGCATCCAGACCGCGCGCAACGACGCCGAACGCGTCGAAGCCCTTGTCTAGATCAGCGGCCACCATGAGACCGAGACCGCGGACTTCCGTCACCTGCGGCAGCGAAGCAAGGCATGTTCGCAGATAGACCCCCACCTCGCGGGCGTTTGAGGCAACGTCTTCATCGGCGAGCGCCTTCACGGTGGCCTCGGCGGCCGCTACCGCCAAACAGCTGCCCCCGAACGTCGAGCCGTGATCTCCCGGCTCGAAGGAGTCGGCTGTCTCGGCGCGCGCAGCGCACATGCCCATGGGAAATCCTGAGGCGATGCCCTTGGCGATGGTGACCACGTCGGGCACGATGCCGAAATGCTGGAAGCCGAATGGATAGGTTCCGCAACGGTACATGCCGCACTGTATCTCGTCGCACACGAGCAGCGCGCCTGCCTGATCGGTCAAACGCCGCGCAGTCTGCAGAAATTCGGCCGTGCAGGGATGCACGCCGCTTTCCCCCTGCACGCATTCGACCACCATCGCGCAGATGGCATCGCCCTGTCGAACGAACAGCTCTTCAAGCGCGGCAACATCGTTGAGCGGCGTGCGCACGAAGCCGTCGGGCAGAGGTTGGAAGGCCTCCTGCTTGGCAGGCTGCGCCGTGGCTGCGAGCGTGGCGAGCGTACGCCCGTGGAAGCTGGCATCGAGCGTGACGATGAGCCGCGGAGCGGCAGCTTCGGCGGCGCGCACGGCGGCCGCATCAGATCCCGCCGCCTTGGCGGACGCGCCAGCGAGCTTCTTGGCGTGCAGGCGCGCGAGCTTGAACGCGCACTCATTGGCCTCCGCCCCCGAATTGGCGAAGAAGCTGCGCCACGGCCGGCGCTCGTTCTCCGGCGTGCAGGTATTCAGCAGATCGGACACGGCATGCGCCACTTCGCCGCGATGCTCGATATAGTAGTAGTTACTGACGTGAACGAGCTTGCGCGCCTGCGCGCTAACGGCCTCGACCAGAGCCGGATGGCAGTGCCCAAGGCTCACCGCACCCACACCCGAGACGAAATCGAGGTACGTGCGACCCTCCGCATCCTCCACCCGCATGCCGCGCCCGCGCACAAGCTCAACGGGCTTGCGCGCGTAGGTTCCCATGACGTACGTGGATTCGAGTTGCCGCTCCTCGTTGAAGTTCATCGTCCCTCTTTCGTCGCCGTTTCCTTCTTCGTCCTGCGGATTCTACGCTATCGGCCGGTGCGCGTTCCCTCTGCGCCCAGTGAGCCGGATGGTCCTACCCCGCCCGATCCCGACGCCATCCTATTTTCGAGCAGCTTCGAAGCGAAGTTGCCGAGCGGGTGCGCGTCGAACTTGCATGCCTCATCAGTGGAATGCATCGTAGTGCCAACGCCGGTGCTCGTGAGCAGTTCGAGCAGAAGCGAGTGCGGCGTAATGCCGTTGATGACATGGGCGCGGAACACGCCAGCCTCCAGCGCGAGGATGCACGACTTGAGCTTGGGGATCATGCCGGTGGACACGATGTTATTCTCCACCATGTATTGCGCCTCGAACACCGTGAGGTTGGAGATGAGCGAGTCCTTGTTCTCGAAATTCTCGTAGAGGCCGTCAACGTCGGTGAGAAACACCACCTTGTGTGCGCCAATGGCGGCGGCGATGTGGCCGGCAACCATGTCGGCGTTCACATTGTAGAAGCCGCCGTCCTCGCCGAGCGCGACCGACGCGACGACGGGAATATAGTCGGCATTCACGAGGTCGTCGAGCAACGGGCGGTTGATGCGCGTGATACGGCCCACTCGGCCCAGTTCAGGGCTGGCCTGCTCGGCTACGATGACGCCCGCGTCGGCGCCTGACACGCCTACGGCGAAGTTGCCGTGCTCGTTCAAGGCTTCGACGAGCTCCTGGTTCACCTTGCCCATGAGCACGGTACGCACGAGATCCATGGCTTCGGGCGTCGTGACACGTTGACCGTCTTTGAACTCCACGGGAAGCTGCATGTGTTCCATAGCCTCAGTGATGGCCTTGCCGCCGCCGTGCACGATGACGGGGTTTACGCCGACGATCTTGAGCAGCACGATATCGGCCATAACGTCGGCGCGCAGCCGCTCGTCGACCATGGCAGAGCCGCCGTACTTTATGACGACCGTCTTGCCGGTGATATTCTTGATCCAGGGAAGCGCTTCGACGAGCACTTCCGCCGCTTTGTGCGAGGCGCCATGGGGGCGCGTGTCCTTCGCGTATTTCATGATCGATAATCTCCGTTGATCGTGATGTACTCGTGCGTGAAATCGCACGTCCATACCGTGGTGGCGGCGTCGCCCGCGCCGAGGTCGATGTCGAGAACGATCTCTGGCTGCTCGAAGCGGCGCAGCGCCTCGTCCTCGTCGAAGGCGACCGTGAGCCCCTTGCGGCACACGGGCAACCCCATGATGTCGATGGCGGCATCCTCCTGACGGAAGGTCGCGCCCGACTTGCCGACGGCTGCGGCGATGCGACCCCAGTTGGCATCATGCCCGCAGATGGCGGTCTTGACGAGCGGCGAGTTGGCGACGGCGCGAGCCGCGAGATCGGCGTCCTCGGGAGTGGCCGCACCGCTCACGCGCACAGTGACGAGGCGCGTCGCGCCCTCGCCATCGGCAGCCATCTGGCGCGCGAGATCCTCGCAAACGGTTATGAGGGCTCGCTCGAACAGCTCGTAAGCAGAACCGCCCGGCTCGAAAGGCTGCGCGTCAGCCGTGACGGCGGCGCCGCTTGCCATGAGGAAACACGAATCGTTCGTGGATGTGTCCGAGTCGACCGTGACCTTGTTGAAACTCGACCCCACCGCCTTGACAAGCGCCCGATGAAGGACATCGGGCATGATCGGCGCATCGGTGGTGACGACGGCGATCATCGTGGCCATATCCGGCATGATCATGCCGGAGCCTTTCGCCATGCCGCCTACCGCGAACGTGCAACCGTCGTATCCGATACCGTCCCCCGCGAACGTAACGGCTGCCTCTTTGGGCCGCGTGTCGGTGGTCATAATAGCGTGCGCGGCATCATGCCCGCCAGCAGCCGACAGCGACGTCGCAGCGGCCGAAACGCCGGATTCGAACGGCTCGATGGGCAGGTGCACCCCGATGACGCCCGTGGAGGCAACCATGACCTCGTCAGCCGTGCAGCCAAGCGTCTCGGCCACGATGCGCGCAGACGCGCGAGCCGCCTCGAGGCCGCGCTCGCCCGTCGCGGCGTTCGCATTGCCCGAGTTGATGACGACGGCACGCGCAGTACCGTAGCCGCAGCTATCCAGATGTGCGCGCGATACCCTGACGGGCGCAGAGCAAAACACGTTGCGGGTGAATACGCCCGCGCACGCGCACGGCTCGTCCGAAACGACGAGCGCCAGGTCGAGACGCTGGGGATCGGCTCGAAAGCCAGCGTGCACCCCGGCAGCCGTAAAACCGCGTGCCGTGGCAACGCCGCCGTTCGGAACACGGGGCAACGGCGAGGGACGCCGTTCGCTGGCGCGCAACGGAACCGCTCCCTCAGGCGCACCGAACCCCACATCGATTTCATGCTCGGTCATAAGCTTCCTTCTCGTCGAATACGGTTTTGCATCGGTCGAGACACGTCACACGGGTACCGCAGCGCGGTCGAATCCGGCGCTCTCGGGCAGTCGAAGCACCGCGTTTGCACATTGAACGGCCTGACCTGCTGCGCCTTTTCCCAGGTTGTCGATAGCGCACACCGCAATAAGCATGCGCGCGCGTTCGTTGACGGCGAGCCCGATATGAGCGTTGTTCGTGCCCGCAACCGCCGAGGTCTTAGGCATCTCGCCGACACCGAGCACGTGCACGAACGCGCTGTCGCCGTAGAAGGCGCGGTAGTGTTCGATGATGGAGGCGGCATCCAAAGGCGCGTCCGACGCAAGCGGAACGTTGACCGTGGAGAGCAGCCCGCGATTGAGCGGCGCGAGATGAGGGGTGAACACGAGGCGGCCATCGAGCTCGAGAATCTGCTCGATCTCGGGCGTGTGACGATGCGTCGCCACGCCGTAAGCCTCCAGATTCTCGTCAGCAAAGCAGAAATGCGTGCGTGCCGACGCCTTCTTGCCGGCGCCCGTAACGCCCGACACGGCATCTGCGACGACGACGCCTCCAGGAGCTACCCAGCCAGCACGAACGGCGGGCGCCGCCGCGAGCGACGTGGCGGTGGGATAGCAGCCAGCGCAAGCCACGAGCGTTCCCTCCTCCATCTTGTGCGCAGCGGCGGCGCGGACGAGATCGTCCGGGAACAGCTCCGGCAGGCCGAACGCTGCCTTCTCGAGCAGCTCGACCGCCGTATGGCGGGCGGCGTACCACTGTTCGTAAACGACGGGATCTTTCAGGCGAAAATCGGCCGAGAGATCGATGACGGTCGATCCGCCTGCCACGAGGCGCGGCGCCATGCCGAGCGCCGCCGTGTGCGGCACAGCGAGGAACACGAGTTCGCACGTATCGAGCGCCGGATCGTCATGGGAGGCGAATGCAAGGTCGGTTGCTCCGACGAAGCCGGGATACTCCGAGGCGACCGCCGTGCCGGCCAGTTCATTGGACGTAACAATGGAGAGCTCGAGATCGGGATGGCGCAAGACGAGCCGGACCAACTCGATGCCGGCAAACCCCGCTGCCCCTACGATGCCCGTCGTGATGGCCATAGCGCCCCTCTTTCGTCGAATCCCGGACGGTTCCGGGTCCAAGCGTGCGAACCGATGATCGGGCTGGAAAATCGTGCACCTGCACAAAAATGCGCTCGAATGTCATTGAGGTTCATCCTAAAAAAGATCAGTCCGTTTGGCAAGGCGCGCAATGAAATAGTAACAGAGTTCTCGGGTCCTTCAGCTCTCGTCCGACGCCGCATGAGCTGAAATAAGCGACAGGCCGATGCGAACGAAACCATGGCGAAATAGAAAAGAAGGCGAAACGGCGGACAGGAAAGAGTATGGTATGCAAAGCAGCATTATCATCGACACGAGTCTGTTCAGGAGCTTGCACTATGAGCGAACCAGTCTGCGCGCCCGAAGCGGCCGCACGCACGGCACAGCCCGCCCGCGAGAGCAATATCGAAGCCATCGTCGCCTACTTCGAAAGCGGCATCAAGCCCCACGACTCCCTGGGAGAATTGGGTATTGAGCTCGAGCACACCATCGTGCACGATGACCTGAGCCCGGTTCCGTACAGCGGCGAGCACGGCGTTGCCTGGGTGCTCGCAAAGCTCCAAGCCGAGTACCCGCACGCAACCACCGACCTCCACGGGGATCTTTTGGGGGTCGCCCGCCCAGGAGAGGCCGTGACCATCGAACCGGCTGCCCAGCTCGAGCTTTCAGCAGGTCCCTTTGCAGATCTCGTCTCCGCCCGAGAGGCATTCGAGGCGTTCGAACAGCACCTCGCGAGCATCCTGTCGCCGGTCGGCGAGCGGGCGCTCACCATCGGCTACCATCCCACCGCCGCCGCACGCGACCTCGAGCTTATTCCGAAACGCCGCTACCAGTTCATGAACCTGTACCTGGGCGCTAAAGATATCTACGGTCCCTGTATGATGCGCGGCAGCGCCTCGACGCAGGTTTCCATCGACTACACGAGCACGTCCGACTGCTTGCGCAAGCTGCGTCTCGCGTTTGCGCTCGTGCCCGTCTTCTCGCTCATCACGGACAACACGCCTCGGTTCGAAGGAGCGGTTCGCGCACACAAGCTTGTACGAACCGCGATTTGGCAGCATGTGGACAACGACCGCTGCGGGCTCGTGCCTGATGTGCTGGATCCCGATTTCAGCCTGCGCCGCTACGCCGCCTACATTCTCGACGCTCCCGCTATTCTCGTGCCGTGCCGCAAAGAGCAGTGGTGCTATTCGGACCGCACGTTCGGCGACATCTACGCCGAACGCACCATGACGCGCGCCGAAGTCGAACACGCCGTTTCGATGTTCTTCAACGACGTACGCCTGAAGACCTACGTCGAGATCAGGCCCGCAGACGCTATGCCCATCCCCTACGTCATCGCTTATGCTGCGCTGATCAAGGGTTTGTTCTATGACGCCGCAAGCCTTGACGCACTCGACGCGCTTTTCGCCAACGTGCGCGCCCCCGATGTGGAGATAGCGAAAAAAGACCTCATGGCACAGGGCTATGATGCCGAAGTGTACGGGCAACCGGCAGGTCGGCTGTGCGACAAGGTGCTCGCGATAGCCGAATGCGGCCTCGACGATGACGACGCGGCGTTCCTCGCCCCGCTCGCTCGGCTGATCGAGCGTCGCACTACGTTGGCCGATCTTGCGGAAGCGGAGGCGGTATGAACAACGAGAACCGCATGGTGAAGGTGGCGTATCGAGGGTACTTCGACGATGGGACCACGTTTATCGACCAACGCGAGCAGCCCATCGAATTCCCGTGCGTCGCTGGCTGGATGCCCCCCGCGTTCATTGAAACGGTGCGCGACATGGAAGTGGGCGAAACAAGACGTGCGCACGTGAGCGCCGACGAAGCTTACGAGGAGCGCACCGACGCGCGCATCCTTGAAGTCGAGCGAGCGAAGATCCCCGCGGACGTCAGACTCGTTGTGGGCGAGATGGTGAACCTCGAGCAGCCGGACGGCCAGACCTTTCCCGCGCGCCTTACCGCGCTCGACGGCGAGCGAGCCGTATTCGACATGAACCATGACGCCATCTGTAAGGCGCTCAACTTCGAGATCACCTTGTTGGACGTCTACGATCTGCCGGATCGGCGGAGGATCTGACGGATCCCCGATTCTTGTCGAAGGCGGATCGGATACCCGACGAAGGAGGCGGAGCGTTGGAAGAGAGGGCGCTCGCCCGCCTTGAAAGCTGCTGCGCGCGCTCGCAGCACATACCGAAACCGGCTGCTTCACGAACTTGTGGCAACTTAGAGCAAGTTTGCCTTGAAGAAGAGGAAGCGGCAAGCCCTCGGTTAGACTGGGGCCATCGCTTTTCAATCGACAAGGAGCTTTTCATGAGCAACGAAGGCAAAAAGGTCAAAGTCCACTATACCGGGACGCTTGACGACGGCAAGAAGTTCGACTCGTCGTTTGACCGCAACGAGCCCATCGAATTCACGTGCATGGCCGGCCAAATGATCCCCGGGTTCGACGCCGCCGTGAAGGACATGGAGCAGGGCGAGACCAAGACCGTGCACATCCCCGCTGCCGAAGCCTACGGCGAGCGCGACGAAGATATGGTGCAGCAGGTGCCCCTCTCACAGATACCGAATGGTGACGAGCTGCCCGTCGGCCAAACCGTGTATATGATGGGCCAAGGCGGCCGCCCGTTCCCCGTGTTCGTGCGCTCCATCGAAGATGGTGTCGCCACGTTTGACATGAATCACGAGCTGGCAGGCCAAGACCTCAACTTCGAAATCACGCTCGTCGAGGTCGCCGACTAGCACGGGCCTCGCCTCGGACAATGCGCGACCGATGCAGTACGGATCGCAGTGATAGCACGTTCGCCGCCGGATCAGATGACCGGCGGCGTTCTTTTTTCGGAAATCCGCTCATCGACGGGTTCAACTCGACGGATGGCAACCGACTTCGAGCGCGATAGGCGTGACAGACGCATGTGCACGGAGAGGCTTCTGGCCAGAGTACGGGCCTCATCGCGTCGAAGCAGCCCGCATCAGCACATACCCATCCTGCGACTCGCGTCGATGCAACGATCCCTGAATTCGGCTCTCGCGATACCGTTGAGTCTGGCCGTGCGCGCAGCCAGACTGTCACGGAAGTCGGTCTCGAAACGATCAGGCTCCTTGAGATCGAACGAGCGCGCCCGCCCCGCCGTGCTGTCCGGCGATGGCGGCTGGGCGGAATCGTTTCCCGAAGATGCGACGCCGAGCAGCACCTTCCCGCTTGCTTCGGCTTGGCGCGCAACAACCCGCTCGTATTCGAATCCGAAGAACGTCATCTCCCAAACTGCGCTCGCGATCACGAGATAGCGTTCGCGGCGGCACCAAGGTCCTCCAAGCCACGTTTTACATGCAAGGGTCTGTTCCCAAGGAAAGAGCGTATAGGAGCGTCGTATCGGCAGTTCCTCATACGGAACGTTTGGGGAACTGCGTCGCGTAAAATCTTCACCGCGGGCGGCCGCCTCCTCGTCCGAACATGCCAGCAAACGAAGGTCGTCGAACAAGACAAGCGACGCGCCGAGCCGGCGTTCGATATCGAGACTGCCCGCATGCAGTACGAATGACTCTTCCGGCATGAGCAGAAAGTTCCGACCCGTCTTCTTCTTCATCGGCAATGCGCGCATTGAACGCAGCGTGCTCGCAAGCCGCTTCTCCATGGCACGACGTCGCTGAGGAGTCGGCGGCTCATCCTCCATGCGAGCCGCATGGTCGTCCAGGATCACGCGCATCAAAAGCGTCTCATCGCAGCAGCGGATAAGCTCCTGAAGCGCAGGCAGCTGCTTGGGGGCGACATAGCTTCGATCCCAAAAGCTGGCAGGAGACATGGTGCAACACCTCTTCACCAGGCGTTCCATTGCCGAGAGGATCTTGCAAGCGTGGTACGGGCAGCGTGGAACACCGCTACCATCTATGGGCTGCCGCCTTGCGAATGTAGGCGGGACAGCGCTTGCACTGGCTCTATTTGCTGATACCAGTATAGCATATATAAGAACGTTTGTTTGGTATTTTTGCAAGACGTATCCGTCCGTCGTGTCCACGAGCATCGGTTGAGCATCACGAGAACGCGGACGGCGCAGAGGCCGGGCAAAAGGGCGGCAAGGGGACGAACCGCGGCCTCGTCGCCCCGCAAAACCCGCTACCAGGAAAGAAGCTCGTACCCGTCGTCGGTGACGACCGCCTGCACCTCCCACTGGGCCGTATCAGAACCGTCGGCGGTACGGACGGTCCATCCATTCGGATCGCTCATATCGATATCGGCTGCGCCAGCGTTGATCATAGGCTCGATGGTGAAAACAAGCCCCGGAACAAGCACCATGCCAGTGCCGGCCTCGGCCACATGACTGACGAACGGGTCCTCGTGGAACCCGAAGCCAATACCGTGCCCGCCGAACTCGCGCACGACGGAGTACCCGCAGCGCTTCGCATGTTCGTTGACGGCGGCGCCCACATCTCCCAGAAAGCCCCAGGGCTTCACAGCCGCGAGACCCGCCTCCATGGCCCTTCGCGTTTCCTCGACCAAGCGAAGGCGCTCCTCAGAGACGTCGCCGATGCAGAACATACGCGAAGAATCGGAATAGTACCCGTCCAGGATAGTGGAGCAATCCACGTTGACGATGCTGCCAGCTCGAAGCACATCGTCCTCGGATGGCATGCCATGACAGACCACGTCGTCTATCGATGTGCACACGCTATACGGGTAGCCTTCATAGTTCAAATCGGCTGGCACACCGCCGTGCTCAACCGTGTAGTCGCGTACCCATCGGTCTATCTCAGCCGTTGAAATGCCCTCGCCGATGCGCTCAGCCACGTAGTCGAGCACGCCGATATTTATCGCCGCGCTCTTCTTGATGCCTTCGATGTCAGCCGGCGATTTCAACAACGAGCGCGGAGGGACTTCATACCCTTGCCCGCGAGCATCTTCCAGCCGCTCGTCGAATCCGAGATGGCACTTCTTGTATTTTTTCCCGCTACCGCACCAGCATTCATCGTTGCGGCCAGGACGCACATCGTCATCGTACATGCTCGTCTTCCTTTCGCTCGCGGGCTATTGTACCGCGAACTTGTGTGTTGTCATCGGGCTTTCATGCGGATCGCCGACGCACGCGATGGTAGACGAGCATTCCTGCAAGCACGAACGCAGCCGTGACGGCAAACACGATGGCGGTCGCCCGCCAGTCTCCCGCCGCCGCATAGGACGAGGCGAGCGTGGCGGCCACGACCGAAGGCAGCCGCCCGACCGTGGTCACGGCTACGAGGTGCACGGGACGCATGCCCGCGAGCGCTGCGAAGTACGCCATGATGTCCTTTGGCAGGCCGGGGATGAAGAATGCTACAAGGATGGCCAGGTCGAAACGCTGCGAGCGCTTGAGATGAGCGAGTTGTGCGCGACGTTTAGGCGAGAGGAACAGCCTGAGCACGCGATCACCCCAGCGTCTCACGATGAGGATGATGACGACGCAGCCCACCACACTGGCCGCCAGATAGACAAGCGCTCCCTCCCAGAAGCCGAACGCGTACCCGGCCGCCAGCTCAAGCGGCTCACTCGGCACGATGACGGTGACCTCTTGCGCAACCACCAGAATCCCCAGTACGACGGGCGCGAGCGGTCCCAGGCGTTCCACCTGCCGCTGCACCAGATGGCCGTTCGTAAGGAAAGCGAACACCTCGCGCCCGTACAACGCGAGCAAAACGACGGCGATTGCAAGGACGACGCCAAGCACCGCGATGATTACGGCGCGGTCTCGACGCAACCGCTTTTCGTCGTCTCCTTTCGCCATCGTCCGCCGTCCTTCCCGCATGCTTCGCGATACGTAAAGCACTGATTATCCGCTTGGCGTATGCGCACCGAATTGCCGCAAGACGACGGGACGGAAACGGATCAGGGGTTCAGCTTGCCGGATGCATCTCCTGGCGCTTGGCGCAGCCCACGCCGAGAGCGCCGGGGCCCACATGGCAGGCAATGCTCAGCGGTAGTCGGTCCACGAACACGTCACCCGAGCCGAAGGCGGCACGCATTTCGTCGGCCAGAGCAAGCGCATCGCCTTCGCGGTTCGTGTGGGCCACATAAAGATGCACGTTCTCCACGCCGCCGAAGCGCTCGTCCACGTCGCGTGCCAACGCCTTCATCATGGCGCGCTTAGCGGCCTTGAGCGACTTGGCAACCGTGAACGCATCCAATTTGTCGCCCTGTATCTGCAACACGGGCTTGATCTTGAGCACCGAGCCGACAGCAGCCGCAGCCGGGGTGATTCGGCCGCTTCTACGCAGGTGATCCATCGTGTCCACCATGAGGTAGATGCTCGCGTCGAGCCTCGTCTCCTCAAGCAGCGCACGAATCTCTGCCGCAGAACGCCCCTCGCCGGCCCATCTGAGCGCGTCGAGCGTCGCCTCGCGCTGCGTGACCGAGATGCGCTGGTTGTCCGCCACCTGCACGCGCCCCTCGAAGTGCTCGGCCAAGCCGCGCGCTGTCTCGCATGAGCCCGACAGGCCGCTCGACATGGGGATGTACACCACCGTATCGTACGCCTGCAGCAAGTCGCGCCACCGCATGCCCAGATCGACGATAGAGGGCTGCGACGTCGCGATGTCCGCGCCCGCTTCCTGGCGCTCGTAAAAGCGCTCGGCGTCAAGGTTGACGCCCTCGAAGCACTCTTCGCCATCCACGACGAAAGGCATGGGAACCACGTGCACACCCAGCCGTGCGGCTTCGTCCGCCATGATGCCGCTGTTCGTATCCGTCACGACGGCTATGCTCTCGCTCACGATCGTCCCCGCTCTCCGCATGAGAAAGCGGCGGAAACCATCCCGCCGCTCGCGTGCGGACCGCTGACGCTCCGCACGATTTCGTCACCACATTATGACCCAAGGGACCGTATCGCGCATCGTGCAAGCCCGTCCTGCCACACCATCTTCACGGCATCCGCCCCGAGCGCTGTCAGGCGACGGCGCGACCGGAACGCCACGCTCCGGTCCACCTTGAGGAGATTGCGCGGCAGCCGTATCCCGCGCGATGACGTGATCGGCTTCGGACGCCATGGAGATCCCGTCCCAACCTGGGCCTTGCCTTGGGTTTCGACCCACCGACGCACGAGCGGCGAGAAAAAAGAGCCTGCGCTCTTGCAAGCGCAGGCTCGGAATACCTCGACGACCGGGTGTTTCAGCTAAGCTCGGACCTCGGCGCCGGTGGCTGCGCTCACCTTCTTCACAAGCCGGGCGTGCGCCTTGTCCACCTCTTCACTCGTGAGCGTGCGGTCAGATGCACGATACGTGAGCGCATAGGCCATCGACTTCTTTCCCACGCCGACGCGCGCCTCGTCGCGGTATACGTCGAACAGCCGCACGTCCTCCAGCAGCTTGCCGCCCGCCGAGGTCATGCACTGCACAAGCTTCTCGTGCGCGATGCCCTCATCCACGACGAACGCCACGTCCATGGACACGGCTGGGAACGTGGGGACGTCGCGGTAGTCGCGAGCGGGGCGGGACGCCTTCGCGAGCGCCTCCACGTCCAGCTCGAACGCCACAACCGGCGCGTCCGCTTGATACGCATCTACGGCCAGCGGATGCAGCTCGCCCACCCAGCCGAGTTCCGTGCCGCCCGACAGCACCGCGGCGGCCCGCCCGGGCTGCAGGTGCGGGGCCTCCTCGGCGGAAAGCGGCTTGAAGCGCAGCTTCGGCAGCGCCAGCTCGCGCGCCAAACTCTCGACGACGCCCTTGCCGTCGAAGAAGTCGAACGGGGCCGGCGCGGCGTTCCAGCCCGCGTCGCCCATGGCGCCCGCCAGCACGCCCGCCAGGCGGCGGCGCTCCTTGGGCTGCTTGCGGCCCTCGGCCGCGAAGAACACGGCGCCCGCCTCGTAGAGCTGGACGTTCTTCACGCCGCGGCTCTGGTTGTACGCCACGCTGCGCAGAAGACCCGGCACGATGCTCTGGCGCATGACGGACTGGTCGGCGTTCAGGGGGTTGATGAGCTCGACCGGCTCGCCCAGGCCCTCGTGCGGCATGCGTAGGCGGTCGAGGTCGCCCGGCTCGGCGAACGAATAGGTCATCGTCTCGTTGAGGCCGCTCGCCCGCATGACGTCGTTCACCGTGTCCATCACGTGCTCCATCCGCGAGCGCGTGCCCACGCGGCCGGGGCCGGGCAGCGTGGCCGGGATGCGGTCCATGCCCCACAGGCGCAGCACCTCCTCGTACAGGTCGATCTCGCGCTCGAGGTCCGGGCGAAACGTGGGCGCCGTCACGGCCAGAATGTCGGCATTGCCCGCCGCATCATCGGCCACCGCGCAGCCGAGACGGCGCAGGATGTCCTCAATGTCGGCGCGCGGGATGTCAGCCCCCATCATGGCGCAGAAGCGCGGAATACGGAAGCGCAGGTCGGGCGCCGTCGAGGGCGCCGGCCACTCGTCCACGATGCCCGCGCCGTTGCGGGCGGCGGCGCTCACCATGCCCCCGGCCACCTCCACCATGAGCGCGGCGGCCGCGGCCGAGCGCTCCTCGATGCCGTGGTCGTCCACGCCGCGCTCGTAGCGCATGGAGCTTTCGCTGAACAGGCCCAGGTTGCGGCTCGTGCGGCTCGTGCGTCCCGGCTCGAACGTGGCGGCCTCCAGCAGGATGTCCACCGTCCCGTCCGTGACCTCGGTGTCCAGGCCGCCCATGACGCCGGCCAGCGCCACGGCGCCCCGCTCCGGCGTGGAGATGACCGTCATGTCGGGCGTGAGCGCGCGGTCTTCGCCATCGAGCGTGGTCAGGCGCTCGCCTTCGGCGGCCGCGCGCACCACGATGTGCGCCAGGCCGTCCGCGTTCTTGAGCTTGTCCAGGTCGAAGGCGTGCAGCGGCTGGCCGAACAGGAACAGGATGTAGTTCGTCACGTCCACGATGTTGTTGATGGAGCGCTGGCCGATGGCCGCCAGGCGCTCGACCATCCAGTCGGGGCTCGGCCCGACCTTGACCCCGCGGATGACGCGCGCAGTGTAGCGCGGGCAGCGCGCCGCGTCCTCGATGGTGATCTTCACCGTCTCGTCGACGGGCGCCGAGGAGGCGTCCAGCGCGAGCTTGCCTGCCATGCGCCCGAGCGGGCTCTCGTAGTCGGTGCGGTACATGGCGCCCACCTCGCGCGCCATGCCCACCATGGAAAGGCAGTCGGGACGGTTCGGCGTGAT
This sequence comes from Enteroscipio rubneri, assembly GCF_963929405.1. NCBI lineage: Bacteria > Bacillati > Actinomycetota > Coriobacteriia > Eggerthellales > Eggerthellaceae > Enteroscipio > Enteroscipio rubneri. Next base: position 129,494 of record NZ_CAWVIN010000003.1, read on the forward strand.
CTCCAGGTCGAGCACCGTGTCGGCGAGCTGCGCGAAATCGGCGATGGGCATGCCTACGGGCGCGTCCTCGGGCAGGATCCAGATGCCCGCATGATCGCCGCCCATCCCCAGCTCGCGCTGCGAGCAGCACATACCGCAGCTGGGAACGCCGCGCAGCTTCGACTTCTTGATCTTGAGGTCGCCCGGCAGCACCGCGCCCACGGTGGCCACCGGCACCTTGATGCCGGCCGCGATGTTCGGCGCGCCGCACACGATCTGCACCGGCTCGCCCACACCCACATCAACCTCCACCACGTGCATGTGGTCGCTATCCGGGTGCTGCTCGCACGCGAGCACGTGCCCCACGACCACGCCGTCGAGCGCCGCGCCGGTCTTTTCCACCGCCTCCACGCCCGTGCCCGTCAGATCGAGCCGGTCGCAGAACGCCTTCGTGTCCGAGGGCACGTCCACATATTCGCTCAGCCACTTCAAAGATACTTTCATATCGTTCTTCCTATCGTCTATGCGCGTCGCGCATACTATTCCGAACCACTCCCGCCCCTCGCGCCTCCCAAGAAAGCAAAACGCGCAGGTCAACCCCTCTCACCATGCCCACGCCTGCCCGACTCCCTTGACTTGAAGCCGGATCCCGGTCATCAGGCGAGCCGCTCCAACGGCAACAGTGCGAAGGGTTGGCGGGCGGTGCCCACCAAGCGAGTTCCGCACGAGCCGAAACGTCCTGCGGACGTTTCGCGCGAGCCAGGACTGCCGAGCGACTGGGCGCCGCCCGCCAACCCGCCAGAAACCTCAGAACTGCCGAAGGAAGCGCATGTCGCCTTCCACCAGCATGCGCAGATCCGGCACGTTGTACTTCAAGCAGGCGATGCGCTCCACCCCCATGCCGAAGGCGAAGCCGGAGTACTTTTCCGGGTCGATGCCGGACATGGACAGCACGTTCGGGTCCACCATGCCGCAGCCGAGGATCTCCAGCCAGCCGGTGCCCTTGCAGAAGCGGCAGCCCTCGCCGTGGCAGATGCCACAGCTCACGTCCACCTCGGCCGAAGGCTCCGTGAACGGGAAGTAGTGGGCGCGGAACCTCGTCCTGCGCTCCTCGCCGAACAGCTGCTTGCACAGGTAGTCGAGCGTGCCCTTCAGGTCGCCGAACGTGATGCCTTCGTCCACGACGAGGCCCTCGATCTGCGTGAACTGGGGCAGGTGGGACGGGTCGGCCACGTCGCGGCGGTACACCTTGCCGGGCGCGATCACGTAGATAGGCAGCTCGTTGTCCTCCATCGCGTGCACCTGCACGCCCGAAGTCTGCGTGCGCAGCAGCACGTCGGACTCGCCGTGCACAGCGACCTGGTCGCCCGAGCGGTCCACCACGTAGAACGTGTCGGCCAGGCTGCGGCTGGGATGGTCGGCTGGGGCGTTGAGCGCCTCGAAGTTGTAGTAATCCGTCTCCACCTCGGGGCCCGTGGCCACCGTGTAGCCCAGGCCGAGGAATATCTCGGAGATCTCGTCGGTGATGCGGTTGATGAGGTGCCGCGTGCCCATCTGCTGGGCGCGGCCCGGCAGCGTCACGTCCACGGCGGCCGCGTCGATTGCGGCGGCCAGCTCGGCGGCATCGAGGGCCGCCTTGCGCGCGGCCAGCGCCTCCTCCACTTCGACGCGCACCTCGTTCACCATCTTGCCCACCTGAGCGCGCTCCTCCTTGGGTACCTGCCCCATGCCGCGCAGGTACCCCGTGAGCGTGCCCGCCTTACCCAGCACGGCCACGCGCACCCGATCGAGCGCGGCGGTGTCGGCCGCCTGCGCGACATCGCCGAGCGTTTGCTCGCGCAGCGCCGTCAGTTCCTCCACGATTGCCATGTTCGCTTCCTTTCCGTCTCTCTTTGCCCGCCGTGCAACGCCAATGCGGGCAACAAAAAGAGCCCTCTTTCGCCCTTGCTCAACGGGATGCGCATCCCGGAATCCAAGGACGAGAGAAGGCTCTCGCGGTACCACCTCGGTTGACGAGCCTCGGCTGCGCACCCGCCCGTCTCGCGACGATGGGGCGCACGGCTTTCGGCCGCCCGCTCGTATGCTCTGTGACGGGAGCGCCCGGCGCGTTCTACTGCACGTCTTGCCGTCCGTCGAATCAGGACTGCATCCGCCTTCAAACGCACTGCTCAGAAGGGAATCGCCGCTTTCGTCGCCCGGGTGCTTTCAGCCGGTGGCACCCGTCTCTGCCGACGACCTTCGCATGCGGCGCTGTCTTCGTCATCGCGTGTAACGATGCAGTATAGCGCAAACGGGTGCCGCTGCGCGAGAAATTCCTCCGAGCTTCCACGCGAGCAGCGCGCGAGCGTGCAAACGGAACCGCCGCGAGAGAAGCCCGAGCGTAAACCTGCGAAGCGCAGGACGTCCCTTTGCACGAAGGGATCCGACGAAGCAAGAGCCGCCGGAACCTTGAGGCCGATCCTACAGGAAGCGGTAGCTAACCGTGCGCAGCCCCCATGCGGTGCAGGACGAATAGCCGAACGCCTTCCATACACCGGGCTGCAAGTCGAGCGAGCGGCTGCCGCCACCCATGCCGCCGCAGTCGTTCACGGTCGCATACACGGTCTTGCCATTGTAGGAAATTTCGACCGTACGGCCGAAATAGGAGCGATAGTTCGGCCACGCCATGGGCACGGCCACGCCCATCGACCAGTCGTCGCACACGGCGCCGGTGGCCGTGGTGCCGGGATTCGGAGTATAAGGGTCGGTCGAGCCGCCGTAAGCGGATGCAATACCCGTCCTCCAACCGCTCTCAGACGATCCGGAATCAGAACCTCCCGAATTAGAGCCGGAATCAGGGGCAACGGGTTTCGGGTCGGGCTGCACCGGGGTTCCCGGATCCACCACATCCTCGCGATCGACCGTGTTCGCATCGTTCGCTATCGGAGCCTGTTCGGATTCTTGAGAGGCTGCCAGCTGCTCGGCGGCGCGCTGGAGCGCAGCAAGTCGTTCAACCTCCTCAGCCTGCGCGCTCTGGAGCTGAGAAGACGCCGAGGCCACCACTTGCTCGGCCTCCGCCTCCTTCTCCTCGAGCTCGGCGAGCTTTTTCTCCTGCTCGTTCTTCTGGAAATCGAGGTCGCTGGCAATGGCTTCGAACTGGGCGACACGCTCCTGCTGCGCGGTGATCTCGTCCGATTGGAACTGTAGGACAGATTCAAGATAGGACATGCTGCGGAGAAACGCATCGAAATCCTCCGCCTCAAGAACGAGCGTCAATAGAGATTCCACCGAGCCGCCGCGATACTGGTACACGGCCGTCTTGCCGAGCGCAGTCTGGCCTTCGACGACTCCTTGTTGGGATTCGAGCACCTGCGCAGCTGTTTTGTCGATGCGTGCTTGCAGATCGTCGACTTCCTTCTGAAGCGCGTCATGCTCCGACGCGATGCTCTGCATGCGCGCCTCGGCCTCATCAAGCGCCGCCTGTGCTTCAGCCACGCCCACAGCGCGAGCAGTGGACGGAACAGCGGGGACGAGCGCGAATGCGAGCACACAGGCAAGCATCAGCCGACCAGCGCGGCTAACGCCAACAGCGCTCGCGCATTCTACCCGTTGGGAAACAAACCTCATGGCGCTACCTGCATGCTCCTTCTTGGCGCCGCTGCGCCACTCGTTCGTTTGCAGACCCGTAGCCCTGACTGACGCTCAAGTATTTCGTATCGGCGCATATTCGGCAAGCCTTCCACCGCGAAATACACAGGAGGGCCACGGCGGCCCGTGTGCGGCCCCATGCGCGAATCCACAAAGGACTGATCTGCGTCGGCGTCGACGAAGCGAGAGACGAAGCCGGATGCGTCGCGGCCGGAACAAGCTGGAGCGGCGTGTCGGAAAGCCCGCTCAGCCTTCCCGCCCAAGCTCGTCGGATATCATATTCAGCGCCGTCGAGCACGAGATCTTCTGCGCGAGCAGCTGCTGACCCGTCGCGCCGCGCATTCGCCCGCGCGCCTTCAATGCCTCGAGCTCCGCAGCGAGGCTCGCGTGCCGCGCCTCCAAAGCCTCGACGACGTTCTCGAACGCCGCCAATCGCTCCACGACAGGCCCTCGCAAAGAGCCGTCATCGTCGAATTCCGCCGCCCCTTGCGCGACGATGTGCGATCCGTCCGCCTGCTTGCAGGTCATACGTTCCATGTGCGCCCTTTCGCTTCCGTGCTAGTATGCGAGAATTAGTGTAGCGCGACCGTCCCGACCGCGCACGACGTTCTCGTGTGCCCTGCCGGAGACGGGCCGCTCGGAAAGGCAGACCATGCAATCGCAGCGCTTGTTCGAGATCGTCTACCTGCTCATGGAACGCTCGCCGCGTCCGGCCGGCGAGCTGGCGGCGCGCCTCGAAGTGTCGGAGCGTACCGTCCGCCGCGACGTGGAGGCGCTTTCGGCAGCGGGCGTTCCGGTGTTCATGACGCGCGGTAAAGGCGGCGGCGTGCACCTTATGGAAGGCTACGTGCTGGACCGCTCTCTTATGACCGATGCCGAACAGGACGAGATCCTTGCGGCACTGTCCGCCCTACGCCAGACGGGGGCCGCCGACGACGCGTCGCTTCCCGAGCGCGTCGCGCGCCTGTTCAGGCGGGAGGGCGCCGACTGGCTGGACATCGACTTCTCGTTCTGGGGAGCGCCGGCCGCGTACCGGCGGGCGTTCGACCTGGTAAAACGCGGTATTCTGGAGCGACGGCTGCTCTCGTTCGAGTATCGCGACGCGGCCGACCGCACGAGCCAGCGCACCGTGGAGCCGGCGAGGCTGCTGTACAAGGACCGCTCCTGGTACGTGCGCACCTGGTGCCGCGAGCGCGGGGACTGGCGTACGTTTAAGGTTATCCGCATGGTTTGGGAGACGATGGAGCTGAAGGACGAGACGTTCGACCCGCGCCCGCTGCCGCCCGACCTCGTGGAAAACTATTCAGCCCGTAACCGGGCGCACGTCGTGCTCGCATTCGAGCCGGGCGACCCGCGCGTGCGCGAGGAGTTCTCGCCCGACGCCATCGAAGCCCTCCCGGACGGACGCTTCCGCGTGACGTTCGATACCGAGCTCACCGACCGGGCGCGCCATCACCTGCTGTCGTTCGGCGCCGGCATGACGGTGGAAGAGCCGGACGAACTGCGCGAATGGATGCGAGATCAAGCTCTCGCCATCCTGAAGGCCTCGGAAGAGAAAGAAGCTCGGACTCCTGCTTTCTAAAAGGGAGAGAAGGCGTCCCCCTTTGCCGCCCTGTTTCCCGAACAATTTTCCAAAACCGGTCACGCCCTGTCCGGTTCGGTCGCGTATCGTGCTCCCCGTCATCAAAACTTCAACGAGAGGAACACCATGAACTACGAGATCGTCGAGCTTCCCGCACGCACCGTCGCAGGTTCCGCCGTTCGCGCGTCCAACAACTCGCCGGAGGAAGGCGCGGTCATCGGCCAACTGTGGCAGCGTTTTATGGGCGAGGGCATGGACCGCGCCATTCCCGAGGTGCGCGTGGAGCCCTACGGCTGCTTCGGGCTGTACTGCGACTACGACTTCTCCGACATGAGCTACAAGCTGCTCATCGGCTGTCAGACGAACGCCGCTGACGCGCCCGAGGGCATGGAGCGCCTGGAGATTCCCGCCGGCCGCTACGCAAAGTTCGCCGTCCGCGGCGGCGACTGCGTGGGAAGTGTGCAGGAGGTATGGGCCGCCATCTGGGCCGACGAGGAGCTCACGGCGCAGCGGGCCTTCACCTTCGACTTCGAGGGGTACCTCCCCGGCGAGGACATGTCCAACGCCGACATCGACATCTTCGTGGCACTCAAGTAGACGCGTCCAAGGAAAGGAGGGAGCATCATGGAGCCATCGAAGGGAAGCGTCGTCGCGTACCTGCCGGAACGATTCGCCGACTGGGAGGCGGGCCTTGCGTGCGCCGAGCTCAACCGGCCGACCGCCGGCTACCGAGTGCGCACAATGTCGGCCGACGGGGGCTTGCGGCGCTCCATCGGCGGCCTGGCCGTCCAGTGCGACCTGGCCGCCGACTCCCTGCCCGAGGATCTGCGCCTGCTCATCCTCATAGGCGGCGAGACCTGGCTCGACGGCTCAAACGACGCCGTGCTGGCCGTCATCGACGACTGCGTCGCGGGCGGCGTGCCCGTGGCCGCCATCTGCGGCGCATGCACGTTCCTCGCGCGGCACGGCTACCTGGATGCGTGCGACCACACCGGTAACGCGGACTTCGAGTTCGCCCAGCTGGCACCCGCCTACCGAGGACAGGAGCATTTCCGCTTCGAGCCAGCCGTGGACGGCGGGGCGATCATCACGGCGAGCGGCGCGGCGTCGGTGGAGTTCGCGCGCCTCGTGGTGGAGCGCCTGGGCGTCGAGCCCTGGGGCGGCGTCGACACATGGTTTGCCGCCTTCAAGCGCGGGGTATTCGTCACGGCATAATGGCAACAGCCGGTTGCTTGACGCAGCTTGGCGGGCATGGTTCCATGAAGGCGCTTGCATCCATCCGACGAGAATCGAGGAACCCATGGCCATCAAGGAGACACTCATCGAGCTGCGTGAGCGAAACGGCCTCACCCAAACCGAGATGGCCGAGCGGCTGTTCGTGACGCGCCAAGCCGTGTCGCGCTGGGAATGCGGCGACACCCAGCCGGGCATCGACGTGCTCAAGCTCATTGCCACCGAGTTCAACGTGCCCATCGAGAAGCTGCTCGACATGCCCCTGCAAACCGTATGCCAAAGCTGCGGCATGCCTCTCGCGGACGCGAGCCTGCTGGGCACGGAAGCAGACGGCTCCCCCAGCGAGCATCATTGCAAGTGGTGCTACGCGGATGGCTCTTACCTCGGTGAATGCACCATGGAAGACATGGTGGACATCTGCGTGTCGAATATGGCCGGACCCGAGGCGCCCTTCACCGAGGACGAGGCGCGCGCCTACATGGAGGCGCTGCTTCCCACGCTCGAACGCTGGAAGGGCGCCGCACCCGCCGACGCACGATAACCTGCGCGCGCCCAATCGTGCGTGCATGAACGAAGGGAAAGAAGCCGTGGCTGGAGCATTCGACTTCAAGAAGGAATACCGCGATCTCTATCTGCCGAAGGAGAAGCCGGCCCTCGTCGACGTGCCGGCCATGAGCTTCGTCGCCATAGCGGGTGCGGGAGATCCGAACGAGGAAAACGGCTCCTACGCCGATGCGCTTGCCCTGCAGTACGCCTTTTCCTTCACTATCAAAATGACGAAGATGGGGAATTGGCAACCGGACGGCTATTTCGATTACGTCGTGCCGCCGTTGGAGGGCCTTTGGTGGACTGTTACGGGAGGGTTCGACGGACGCAGCATCGTGGACAAAAACCTTCTGCAATGGATATCCTTGATTCGCCTACCCCCGTTCGTCACGCCCGAGGTGTTCGCTTGGGCCCGCGAGCAGGTGGCGGCCAAAAAACCCGATTTCGACGTGACGCGCGCACGATTCGTGACGTTTGCGGAAGGACCGTGCGCCCAAGTGCTGCACAAAGGCCCCTACGACGACGAGCCAGCTACCATCGAAGCGCTTGAAGCGTTTGTTGCCGCAAGCGAGCTGGCGAGCGACATAAGAGACCCGGCTAGCACTGAGGCCATGATGGACATGCTCGATACGTGCGGAGGCGTTCCCTCGGTGCGCCTGCACCATGAGATCTACCTGGGCGATCCGCGCCGCACGAAGCCCGAGAACCTGCGCACCGTGCTGCGCCATCCCGTGAGGCCCGCATCCGCATGAGCGATGCCGCGCCAAGCCCCTGCCCCGTCGTGCGCGCGCGGTCGATCCTTCAGAAGGTGCGCACGCACGGAAACGAATGGTTCGGCATCGACTACAACATGAACCTGTACCGGGGCTGCTGCCACGGCTGCATCTACTGCGACAGTCGAAGCGAGTGCTACCGCATCGACGACTTCGACCAGGTGAGCGTCAAGTTCGACGCGCTGGCCATCCTGCGACGCGAGCTGCGCAGCCGCCGCACGCGCGGCGTCGTGGGCATCGGCGCCATGTCCGACACGTACAATCCGTTCGAGGGTGAGCTGCGCGTAACGCGCGGGGCGCTCGAGCTGGTCGAGGAGTTCGGCTTCGGCGTTTCGGTGGACACGAAGAGCGCCCTCGTCACGCGCGACATAGACCTGCTGAGCGCCATCGGGCGCGCGGGCGGCGCCATCGCGAAGATCACCGTCACCACGGCCGACGACGAGCTGGCGCGCATCATCGAGCCGCACGCGCCGTCGCCGAGCGAACGGTTCGCAGCGCTGGCAGAGCTGGCCGACGCCGGCGTGTTCTGCGGCGTGCTGTTCACGCCGACGCTGCCATGGGTGACGGACGACGATGACACGATCCGCGGCGTCGTTGAGGGCACGGCGGCGGCCGGCGCGCGGTTCGTCTTCCACTTGACGGGCGTCACGATGCGCGACCGACAGCGCGAGCACTTCCTCGAACGTGTGTCCTCCGTCGACCCCGCGCTACCCGAACGCTATCGCGCAGCCTTCGGCGAGCGCTACTTCTGCAACAGCCCGCGCGCGTCCGAGAACCGCGCCCTGTTCCGCGCGTTGTGCAAGCAGCACGGGCTTCTGTGGCGCATGTCCGACATCATCAAGGCGTACAAGCCCGCCCAGCCCCTCGGCGCACAGGCCAGTCTGTTCTAGCGACCCGATGGCGAGAAATACAGGGAGGGGCGACCATCGAAGCGAAGTCGCACCGAATAGGGTGCCAGGACATGCTTCACGCGAAGCATCCGCGTCTCCCCCTGCCGGCGGGAGTCCGATTTCTATTTCCCGCGGTGCTTGGCCTTGCGCTTCTCCTGCTTGAGGGCGAATCGACGCTTAGCCTCGGCCTCGCGGGCTTCGCGCGAGGCCGCTTTCCGCTCCGTCTTGCGCTCTTCATAGGCGGCGCTCATGGCCTGCTGGGCCTTCGTCCCGATGCCCGCATGCTCCACCTGTTTGCGCGCCTCGCGCTGGCGACGCTTTGGGTTCGCATGGGGTGGCGCCTGAATGCCCGCACCCTCAACGAGCCCGAACGGCAAAGAAGCCCAACGCGTGCACACGAAAGCGAGGAGCTCCGTGTCGGTGGGCTCTGTTGCCCCGAACACAATGCGGCATGCGCCGTAGCGGCCCTCGTCCATGTGCTCGCAAATTCCAATCCAGAATTGGCCGTCGTGAAACACGGTCAACGTGGATGAAGCGATGACGTTCATGATCGTCCTCCTTGTATGTAGCTGGCACGCGGAAAATGGACAACCAAGGAGGCAGGTTACTGACGGGAATCCTTGCGAAACCGGGCTACTTCGGCTCAAAGGGCGACTCCCGCGCCCGGACTACCAACCGGGCCGTGTTTTCATGTCCGCACGCGCTATGATAGCACGCCTTACGCGCGCCTTCGCGACGATGCCCCGGCCGTGCAACTTGCGTGCGCCGCAGTGCAACTCGACCGCGGGCGCCTTGTGCAGGCGCGATAGGTTGGGCATACTGGCGGCATCGGCCAACCACCGCAACCCCACCGACGGGAAGGTGCGCACCATGAACGTGACCATCACCGAGAATCCCACGCTCGACGACATCGAGGTGTCCGTCGCGTGCCCGCGCATAGACGAGCGCGTCCAGCGCATCGTCGCCTCGCTGGGCGCCTACGACCGCACGCTCACGGGCGAGCGCGACGGCGCCGTGCACCGCATCGACCGGGATGAGGTCTGCTATGCGGAGACCGTGGACGGCAGGACGTTCCTCTACACGGCCGATGCCGTGTACCGGACACCGCTCAAGCTCTACGAGCTTGAAGACAAGCTGGCGGGCACCGAGTTCGTGCGCGCATCGAAGCAGATGCTCGTGAACTTCGACCACGTCGCGTCCATCCGGCCCGCCCTGAATGCGCGCCTGCAGCTCATGTTAGACAACGGCGAGGCCGTGATCGTGTCGCGCCAGTACGCGCCCGCCATCAAGCACAAGCTCGGACTGTAGGCTGTGCGGCGCCGATCGCGCCGCACAGCCCCCCGACCCCCGACCGTCCCTCCGTCAGAAGGAGTCCCCATGAAGAAGATCGCCGTCCAAGCCGCCTCCGCCGCGTGCATCATGTTCACCATCGTCATGCTATGGTTCACGGGCATGGGATACCTGTTCGCCGGGCCCAGCTACGGGCTCAACCTCACCCTGAGCGTGTTCGGCGCCGCCTTCGGGATGGCGGCGCTCCAGGCGCTGTGGTTCACCGGAGCCGTGTTCAAGAAACTCGCCTACCCGGTGCGCATCGCGGGCTTCGGCGCCTGCGGCCTGCCCGTGCTTGTCCTCTGCGCGTGGGCGGGCCCGTGGTTCCCGCTCGACGATCCGGGCGTCTGGGCCACGTTCGCCATCGTGTACCTGTTCATCCTTGCAGGAGTTACGATCGGCTACACCGTCTACTTCAAGAAGACCGCCGGCGGCTACGACGCGGCGCTCGAACGCTACCGCAACCAGAACCGTCATTAACGGCCGCTGCGACGAAACAGCCTATCGAACGTAGGGCGGAGGCTCTGGCCTTGCCGGAGAACCTATGGCACTGCAGCTGCCGAGCGTCAGGGGCAAAGCCGTTGCCCTACAGCCCCACAACAGCAACCCGCTTTGCAGAAAGGCATACCCATGAAAGAGAAGCTCGCCTTCGGCACGAAGGTCACGGTCGCGCACGTCCTCACCTACACCCTGTGCGGCTTTGCGGCAATGTTTCTGTTCGACTACCAATCCTCGGTGGAGGCCATCGACATGCGCCCCCTGGACGACCCCATCGTCGGGCTGGCCCCCGTATTCCAAATCGTGCGCGGCGCGCTGTTCTCCCTCGTGCTCTGGCTCATCCGCCCCGCGTTCATGGAGCGCAAGCACGGCTGGCTCGTCGTGTGGGCGGTCATAGCCATCGTTGGCATCTTCAACACGCCAGCCCCTTCGCCCGACTCCATCGAGGGCTTCATCTACCTCGCGCCCACGGACGCGCCCCTGGGCATCAGCATCGGAGGAACGCTCGAGATACTCGCGCAGACGCTCCTGTTCAGCGTGGCCGCCACCTGGTGGGTCAAGCTACCTGCGCGTCATGCCTCCGGTGCGCCCGGCTCCTCGGCGACCGGCTCCGGCACGGTGAAGTCCTCCGACCCGAAGTTCTGATAGAAGCGCCCCGCATCGGCCGTGAAGCGCAGCACGCAGTAGTCGGGATCGGTCACGCCCAGCGGATAGTACGTCGTGTCCCCCTCCTGCCAGATAAGCTCCTTCGCCCAGGCGTCCTCGAGCACCTCCATCGTGCCCTTGAGCATGACGCCCCGGAAGAACCGCCGGTCCATGAAGTAGATGCATGCCTGCGGGTGCGCGCGGTAGTGCCGCACCCGCATCGACGAGGTATTCGTGGTGAAGTAGAACGTGCGGATGCCCTCGCGACGGCGCGGCGGGAGCATCGCCTTGATCTCGGGGAAGCCGTCCCCGTCCACCGAGCCGACGAACGAGGCGTTCTGGTGGTCGACAAGGTTGCCGATGGTCTGCTCGGGGTCGCGCATCATGGATGCCTCGCTTTCGTCAGAGGGTACCGCTCTTTCGTTTGCGCATTGTATCACGCGAACATGCGTTTTGTTACCGGCGGCAAGGCGTATGCCTTGCCGCCTTCTCCCCTCCCCTCCTCATCGATCTCGCTTCGACCGACCATAGTCTGAACAGCCCTTTGACCGAAGCATGCCGTCGCATAGGGTCCAGTGGCGTAAGATGTCCGATACGCTAGACGGAAGATTCGGAAAACCCGCCCGCGCCGAACGGCAGACGAAACCCTGAAGGCAAGGGCGCTCGCCGGCCAAGTCGATCGCGTCAGGAGGAGGCGACGTGCCCGTGAGCATCGAACGAGTTCCGCGCCTCAACCGGCACCGGAACACGGGTCCGCGCCTCCCCATGCTGCGGGGCGCCATCGCGCTCGCCATACTGGCCGCGTTCTCGCTTTCCTCCTGCGCTGCAAAAAACGACGACACGGCGACGGCAACCGCGTCGTTTACGGCCATGGACACCGCAATGACCGTTACCGTGCACGCACACGATCGCAACGAGGCGGATGAAGCCCTTTCGAGCTGCACTGAAATCGTACGAGGGCTGGACGAGGCGCTTTCGCCCACTGAGGATGGCAGTTGGATTGCGCGTTTGAACGACGCCGACGAACCCCTGCCCGCGCCCGACGACGTAGAAAAGCTTATCGAGGAAGCGCTCGGCATGGCGGAAGCGACCGGCGGGGCCTTCGATCCCACCATCTACCCGCTTACGAGCGCCTGGGGTTTCACGAGCGGCAACTACCGGACACCCTCGGATGCCGAGATCGAGACGGCGCTCACCCGCGTCGGCTTTCGCTCCGTGGACGTCGACGCTGCAAGCGGCGCAGTCACGCTCGATAACGAAGCCCAGCTCGACCTCGGGGGGATCGCAAAAGGCTACGCTGCCGACCGAATCACCGCTGAGCTCCGCGATCACGATGCAGCAGGCGCGCTCGTCGACCTCGGCGGGAACGTGACCGTGCTTGGATCGAAACCCGACGAGACGCCATGGACCGTCGGCATCGCAGACCCGCACAATCCCGAAGCGCTCGCCGGCACGCTCCAGCTCTCCGAGGCGACCGTGTCCACCTCGGGAGACTACCAGCGATACTTCGTCGACAGCGAAGGCATCCGACGCCATCATCTCATCGACCCCGAAACGGGCTATCCAGCTGAAAGCGGACTGTCTTCCGTCAGCGTCGTCGCAACAAGCGGCGCGCGAGCCGATGCGCTGTCGACGGCTTTATTCGTGCTCGGAGTCGATCGCGCCGTCGACCTATGGCGCGCGACACAGAATGACGAGGCATTGGCATTCGAAGCGGTGTTCATCGCATGCGACGGATCGGTGCTCGTGACGGAAGGGCTTTCCACATCCTTCGCGCCCTCTGCCGCCTACGACGGCCGCGTGGAGACGGTACCGCGATGAGCGCGCCGCAGCGGCTCACGGCCCAACGTGCCGAGATCGTGTTCGCGGGCATCGTGTTTGCCGTCGCAGTCCTCTTGGCCGCCTGCTTCGCCGTAGGCGGCAGCGCAACAGCGGGAACCCTTGGCGAACGCACGAAGGCCATCGTGTCCCGCGACGGCGCAGTCGTGCAGACCATCGATCTCAGCAACACAGACGAATTCGATACTCTCCTTTTCGAGGACGACCGCGACAGCAACCTCATCGAGCTCGACGGCGGCCGCATCCGCGTGGCGGATGCCGATTGTCCCGACAGGACATGCGTGCGCACGGGCTGGATCGAGCGGCCGGGACAGATCATAGCCTGCGTGCCCCATGGTCTGACGATCATTATCGAACGCGAAGGAGAGGGGACGCCCAATGGCCCGGACGCAGTCGTTGGCGCAGCGTGATCCCAATGCCACCCGCCGAGTGTGCCGCTGCGCGCTGCTCGCCGCACTCGCCGTGGCCGTCGCCGCCGCAGAAGCTCTCGTGCCGATGCCTGCCCCCATCCCCGGGATGAAACTAGGGCTTGCCAATACCGTCACCGTGATTGCCGCGTTTTGGCTTGGTCCGGCAGAAGCGACGGTCGTGCTGGCCGTCCGCATCCTGCTCTGCGCCGTGCTCGCCGGTCAGCTGGCCGCCCTCCCATTCAGCCTGGTCGGTGGAGTCTGTGCGCTCGCTGTCACCCTAGCCTTCGTCCATCTGAACGCGCGCGGGAAGGTGCGCCTATGCTGCATGGCGGCCGCCGTCGCGCACAACTGCGGACAGATAGCCATGGCAGCGATCCTCACCGCAACACCTCAAATCGCGCTCCATCTGCCCATACTGCTCGTCGTTGGAACAGCGACAGGATATGCGACCGGCACATTGGCTGCAACAGTGCTGGAACGCCTGCCGCACCTACTGGCGTCCGCAACGAATCGGATCGATTGCCCGAACGCAGAGTCGTCGCCAGGCGGCACCGCCTCCGAGCAACATGGAGCAGGGGCCTGTGCACCGCATCCCGACCGTTCGACACCGTCTGCCGAGCGCCCCCACCACGCGTAACACCTCACCTACCGCTGACCTAAGCACCTCTGAATCCACGATGTCGGGTTGCTATGATGATGTGCGTACCGAACACCAATCTCGGGTAGGAAGCGCGCTTTGCGTCAATCGTAGCGCACTCTGCAGAAGGGAAGGCTAATGGGTATTTACGTCATCACCGGAGCTACGAGCGGCATCGGAGCGAAGACTGCCGAGATTCTGCGCGGCCGAGGCCACGAGGTGGTCAACATCGACCTCAAAAACGGCGACATCGATGCGAACCTCGCCACGAAGGAGGGGCGCGCAGGCGCCATCGCAGAGCTGCACGAGCGCTATCCCGACGGCATCGATGCCATGATCTGCAACGCAGGCGTCTCGGGAGGCAAGGTTCCCATATCCCTCATTATCTCGCTCAATTACTTCGGGTCGACCGAAATGGCGCACGGCGTGTTCGATCTTCTTGAAAAGAAGGGGGGCAGCTGCGTGGTGACCTCCTCGAACTCCATCGCCCAGGGAGCGGCGCGCATGGACGTAGCAGGCATGCTCAACAACCACCCCGACGAGGATCGTATCATCGAGCTGGTCAAGGACGTCGATCCCGCCGTCGGGCATATCTACTACGCTTCGACGAAGTATGCGCTCGCCCGTTGGGTGCGCCGCATGAGCCCTGACTGGGGTTCGCGTGGCGTGCGTCTGAACGCCATTGCGCCTGGAAATGTGCGCACCGCCATGACGGCCAACATGCTGCCCCAGCAGCGTGCGGCCATGGAGGCCATTCCCGTGCCCACCCATTTCGGCGAGGAGCCGCTCATGGAGCCCACCGAGATCGCCAATGCCATGGCGTTCGTCGCCTCGCCCGAGGCTTGCGGCCTGAACGGGGTGGTCCTGTTCGTGGACGGTGGCACCGATGCCCTGTTGAATTCCGAGAAAGTCTACTAGGAGGCGACCATGGTCATCAACGATTTGGTTACGGCGATGCAGAACAAAGACCACGAGGCGCTCGCAGCATGCTTCGAAGAGGATTGCCGCCTATTCGACTACTGTCCTTCCGTCGCCGGCCGGCAAAACGCCTTCCTGTACGGGCGCAACGCCATCGAAATGTCCTACCACAACAAGTTCATGT
This sequence comes from Enteroscipio rubneri, assembly GCF_963929405.1. Lineage (NCBI taxonomy): Bacteria > Bacillati > Actinomycetota > Coriobacteriia > Eggerthellales > Eggerthellaceae > Enteroscipio > Enteroscipio rubneri. The sequence goes on from NZ_CAWVIN010000003.1 coordinate 144,584, forward strand.
TCGGCGGCTTCGGCATGCTTGATCCGCACGTGGTGGATGAGCGCACCGTGAACTTCTACGCCGATTACAACGGCACCATCATCCACGCCCTCGCTCAGATCGAGAACTGTAACGACGGCGTATGCACACTCGACAACAGCCTTATCCAGGAGCTGGTGATCCGTCCGGCATAAGCTGGCGCCGCCACTCCCAGCCGCATCGCACCCGTCTCCAACGATGCGGCGACCCCGGCCCGAGGCGGCCGCCCGTTTGTGCGGGCGACCGCCTCTCCGTTTTCCGTCAGGACGCTCTACGGCCTGCAATTCTTGCAGGGTTCGTATCCGCGGGCTTCGGCTTCCGAGCGCGTTGTCGGAATTTTGCTCTTCCGCAGCGACGAACATCCGTCGCGATGGTATTTTTCACCCGTTTTCGTCAGATACACGGTGTCGCCGCCACGGTCGTCCGCAGCCGAGGCCGCTGCGGCAGCAGCTGCCTCGCGCTCTGCAGCAGCGGCGGCCTCCTGCTCCGCCGTTGCTGCCGCAGCGGCTGCAGCAGCCTCTTCCTCGGCCTTTTGGCGTTCGGCCTCTTCTTGCGCCGCCCGAGCCTGCATCGCCTCGGCATCCTGCACTATCTTGATGCTGACCGTACGATCCTTCAAGCCATCGAACGAGCACTCGACTCGATCCGCCTTCAGCAGCACTTCGCCGACTGCAAGCGACGATGCATCGATCTCGAACGAGTACCGTCCTGGCGAACAAGCGAGCGTATAGGTTTTGCCAACCGCCGCTTCATGTCGCTCGCTCACTTTTACGCCATCCGTTTGCGTTCCACTCACGATCACCGTGACCGAAGCGGGCGCAAGCTCTTCATCGCTCTGCACGACAAAATCGAGTTCATGCTCCTCGGGTGCTTCAACCGTTTTCGGTTCCTGTTGAACGGACGAACTGGAAGGCTGCTGAGCCTCGTTGTGAACACCTCCCGAAGCAGCTCCTCCCAACGCGACCATGACTCCGAGCACGACAGAACATATCCCGAGCGCAAGCGTCGCCTTTGGCGCAGTCAGACCGGAAGAAGAGGGTTTCTTGCGCCGGTCATGAACGAAGAACCCCAGCGATACGGCACCGCAGAGCGCGCCGACAAGAGAAAGCACGCCGGTGAAGCTCAGGGCAAGACCGACTGCAGCAAGCACGAGCGCGATGATCGAACCGGTTTTCGGCTCGGATCGTTCTATGGAAGGGAGCGAGGTGATGCCGCCCTCGTACGAACCCGAACCACATTCCCCGGTCGCCTGCTGGCTTGTCGCTCCCGCATCGGGCTTGTCCCGCATGGCCGGCGATTCGTCGGAGGGTTCGGCTGCAGCACCCCCTTCGGGCACGCGCATTCCAGCCTCCGGAGCTTGATCGGGCTCAGTTTCCAGCTCGCTCTTTGCGCTGGCTTGTCCCCTGTCGCCAAGGCGTACTTTGCCTCGTGCCGGATACTCGATCATGCCATCACGATGGAGTTCCAAACGAGCCTTCTCAAAACGATTGGAGAACAGGGCCGATGAACTGCCGGTGACGCAGAAGGCTCGCTGCGCCGATGTGAGTCCCAGACGTTTCGCCGTTTCGCTTTCAAACGAAGCGAGCGATCGCGATCTCCCGCTTTCCAAAACCTGCAAAGCCACAGGTTTGATGTCCTCGATGCCGGGGATATCCTCCCGCGACACCCCCTTCGAATCCCCCATGCGCCATCCTTCCTGCCGCAAGAGCATACCCCTTGCCTCGGAAACCCCTTTGCCTTCTCATTCTAGCAAAGCGATCGATGATCACATGACGTTATCGATAATAAAAAGCTGTTCGCAGCGCAAACGTGCCGAAGCGCTCGCTCGCCATCGCCTTCCCGAACAGCCATCGCGCCTTGATTCGTCGCCCCTTCAAAACGCTTGAACGCTCGCAGACGCGGCAAAGGGCCGAATCGCCAACACCTCACAAGCATTGTCGATCCGGCCCTGAAACGGGCGAGCCTACGCGTTGGCCCGAGGCTCTTGCTGGGTGATGCAATGGATGTTGCCGCCGCCGTAGGCTACTTCCCGGGTGGACACGCCCACGACTTCCCGGTCGGGGAACATCTCGCGTACCTGGTCGAGGGCCAGCTCGTCGTACTCGTCGTCGTACTGCGGCACAATGACGCCGCCGTTGACGATGAGAAAGTTCATGTAGGAGGCGATGGCGTAGTCCTCGGTGGTGCGGGGAAGCGTACCCTCCACCACGTCGACGGCGTCTACCTCCTCCTGCGTCATGTAGGTGAGCTCCTTGGGCATGACCAGCTTGTGCACCTTCAGCTGGCGCCCCTTCGCATCGGTGGCCTGCGACAACGTCTCATAGGCAGCGTGGGCGGCCTCGTAGAAGGGACTCTCCTCGTCGTCGGTCCAGATGCAGGCCGCCTCGCCGGGACGCACGAAGCAGGCCACGTCGTCGATGTGGCCGTTCGTCTCGTCGGGGTCGATGCCGTCTTTGATCCAGATGACCTTCTCCACGTTCAGGTACTCCGCGAGATAGCCCTCGATGTCCTCCTTCGAGAGCTCCGGGTTGCGGCCGGGCGACAGCAGGCACATCTCGGTCGTGATGACGGTGCCCTCGCCGTCCACATGGATGGAGCCGCCTTCCAGCACGAACTGGTCGGGGCGGTAACGGTCGGCGTGGGCGAGGTCGGCCACCTTCATGCCGATGAGCGCATCCTGATCCCAGGGGAAGTACAGGCCGTCGTAGAGCCCACCCCAAGCGTTGAAGTGCCAATGCACGGCGCGAACGCCGCCCTCGTCGTTCACCACGAACGTGGGACCGCAGTCGCGGATCCATGCGTCGTCTGACTCCATCTCGATGACCAGCACGTTCTCGTCCTCAGACATCTCGAAGCGCGCGGCCTCATAGTCCTCGGGCTTCGCGCCGATGATAACGGGCTCGAACCGGGCGATGGCGCGCGCTACGTTGGCGTAGGCTTTCTGAGCGGGTTTGGCGCCGTCGCGCCAGTTGTCGGGGCGATGCGGCCACAGCATCCAGATGCGCTTCTGCGGCTCGAACTCGCCCGGCATGCGGTAGCCGTCTTTCCGAGGAGTGGATTCGTTCTCGTATATAGTTTTCATACGTTTCCTTTCGACGATAAAGAACAGAGTTGCTTGGGTCAGCGACGATCGACGGGGTTGATCTTTTCCGCAACAGCGGCATCGAACGTCTCCGGGTCGCCGCTCGCTTCCATACCGAGATAGTCGACCTTTCGGCCGCGCGCCGAGAGCACGCGCACAATCTCGCCGATGACGACGAACGCGATTACGCCGATAAGCATCGGTATCTTCGACAGCTCCTCTTCGGAGCCGTTCAGCGGCACGATGGTGGCGATGATGGACAGGACGAGCAGCACCACGGGGAGCCAGCATACCACTGCCAACAGGCCTTTGCCGCCGGGCACGCGGAACACCCGCGGGCGAGCAGCGTCCACCTTGCGCAACTTGAGGAACGCGGGGAACATGGGGATGTAGCTGATAAGCAGAAACACGATGTTCATGGAGAAGAATATCCAGAAGAAGCTGTCGAAACCTGCAAGCTCCATGAGCGGCGAGAGCAGCACGAGCACGCTCGCAACGATGCCGTTGATGATGGCGGCGCCGGTGGGCATACCATTCTGAGCGCTCTCGTGGGCGAAGGGCTTCGGCATGTTCTTCTTCTTAGCAGCGTGCTCGGCGACGAAGTTCACGCCGAACGACCAGCTGACCATATTACCGAACAGCGTGATGAGGAATACCACGGCCACCACGACGAACAGCACGCTGCCGAAGCCTGCCATGATCCCCACCGCATCCATGATGCCCGAATCGAGCGAGATGTCGGAGGCGGGGATGGCGGCGCTGATGCCAAACGAGCTGAACAGGTAGAGCGCCGCGATGGCGATACCACCCGCAATGATGGCTTTGGGAATCTGCTTGCTCGGATTCTCCATCGATCCCACGTAGGTGGTGATAACCTCGAAGCCCATGAAGTTGAACAAGATGATGGAAAGATAGGTCAGACTGTTCGAGTCGAGCGAGGGCAGGAACGTCTGAGGGGCCATGTCATTTGCGAACCCGTAATTCACGGCGTACCAGATGCCCAAGCCGCCCACCACCACGGCGATACCCACCTTGAGCACAGCAGCCAGGTTGAGGATCCAGGTTGAGTCGGATACCTTCGAGAAGCTGAGGAATACGACGATCCAGATGAACGCGAGCTCTATGACGAGCGAAGGCAGAAGCCCCAGCTCGAACCCTGTGATAAGCGCAATGGTCTCGGGGAACAGAAATGCGAGCGAAGCCATCCACAGTGGGAAGTTTATCCAGTAGTACCAGCTCACGCGGCTACCCCACGTATCACCGAACGCGCGGCGCACCCAATCGTACAGACCGCCTTCGTCGTCGTAGGCGGTGCCCAACTCGCTCACCACGAGTCCATACGGCAACAAAAAGGCGATGATGAGGAAGATCCACCAGAAGAACTGCGAGTTGCCGATGGCGGCCGCAGGAGCCGCCGCCTCGGCCACGAACACGACGGTTATGACCGACAGTATCGCGTCGATCAACCGGAATTTCTTATTCTTTGCCATAGGTTTCCTTCTTTCACGCACAGGTTGGCGTAGTCAGTCAGCGAGGGCAGCCGTGGTGCTTGAGATTCGTGGGATGGCGAGGGCGACGCGTACTTCGGTACGCGAGTTCGCGGCATCGCTCGAAGATTGAGCGCCACGGCCGCCCGTCCCCTTCGGGGACTTGCTTCGCGGCGCAGCACATCGACTCGTTCCGATGGCCGCTAGGCCGTCGGAACCCCCTGCTTGCCGAGGCCTTCCAGCAGATAGTTCAGCTGGTCGTGCGCCTCGCCGGCTTCGGGCTCCTCGGTTTCGGCCTGCTTGCAGAAGTACGCCAGCAAGCCGCGGATGGAGTGCTTGCGGTTCTCGGCTTCGTCCCAGCAGATGGACTGCGCACCGTCAATGACCGCGTCGGTGACCTCCTCGCCGCGCGAGGCGGGCAGGCAGTGCATGAATTTGGCGTCCGGGGCGGCCATCGCCATGAGCTCCTCGGTGACCTGGTACGTCGGGTAGAAGATGGCCATCCGCTCGTCCTTCGACAGCTCCTTGTCGTACAGGCCGTACCACACGTCGGTGTACACGAAGTCGGCGTCCTTCATCGCTTCCTCGCGGTTGTCGGTGACGCTCACGCTGCCGCCCGACACCTCGCAGTTCTTGCGGCCGATCTCCAGCAGATCCTCGCGGATCTGATGGCCCTCGGGGCCGTACTGCACGAAGTCCATGCCCATCTTCGAGCAGATGAACATCTCGGACACGCACACCTGGGTGGCGTCGCCCACGAACACCATCTTGCAGTTCTCGATGCGCTTGCCCTCGGGCAGGTGCTCGATCATGGTGAGAAGGTCGCCCATCTCCTGGGTGGGATGGTTGTAGTCGGACATGCCGTTGATCACAGGGATCGTGGCGTACTTCGCCAACTCCACGAGGTCTTCGTGGCGGTCGACGCGCGCTTCGAGGATGTCGAGCAGGCGGCTCATGACGCGCGCCGAGTCCTCGATGGTCTCATGCCCGCCCAGCTGGATGGTGCCGGGCGCGTAGAACTGGCCCGTGCCGCCGAGGTCGGCCATGGCGCCCTCAAACGACAGGCGCGTGCGGGTGGAAACCTGCTGGAAGATCATGCCGAGCGTCTTGTGCTTCAACAGCTCGGGGAAGTAGCCGGCCTTCACGCAGCGCTTGAGCACGCGCGACAGCTCGATCATGTCGAGCAGCTGGTCCTTCGTGAAATCATTGGTATCGAGAAAATCCTTGACGGTCATCGCGATGGGCCTCCTTTAGAAGTGGGGACAAGGGAACCGGCGCGACCGGATTGCAGTACGGACGCGCCTTAGATGCAAGTATCGGGGCTCGAGGAGGAGACGCTCGACAGTGACGAGAAGTCGTGCGAGAATCGAGAGCGAACCGAAACCAAATCGATGAAGGAGCCGTCATGGACCTGCCTGGCCTCATCACCGTCCCGCCCGATCCCATCGAAGAACTCGACGGCCTAGCGCACATGGTGGGCGCGTGCTTCCGTGAAGAGATGTGGTACGCCACCTGGTTGGAGGCGATCGATTCACTCGGAGCGGACGAGTCCCGCAAGCTCGAGATCACGCGCGCAGCCATATACGCGGACTACGCCGTCACGGCGCCGTTCCAGTGCGTGTACACGCTCCCCGACCGCGCGGGAGCAGCGAACGCCTACCTGCGCAGCGAGCTGGAAGGCGTCATCTGGCCCGAACTTGAGGAGCGGTCGGGCGCGCTTCTGGCTGCAGCGCTCACCGCCCAGGAGGCCGAGGCGCTGGGGCCACGCGCCGAGGCGATGGGACCCCTTTCCGACACCTGCTGGCCACTTGAGCGAGCCCGCGATGACGAGGACTTCATCTACTTCATCTCCGTGGGCGTCGACCCCGAGAAGCGCGGCACGGGCGCGTTCCGCCGCCTGTTCACACCGTTTCTCGCCTACGCCGATGAGCACGGGCTAAAAAGCTATCTCGACTGCTACACCGACCGCTTGGAACAGCTGTACGGCCATTTCGGCTTCCAGACGGTGGAGCGGCGCGGCGCCCCCGGCTTCGACATCGTGGAGCGCCTCATGGTGCGCGCGCCGCGCTAGCCTAGGAGAGCCCATGAAGTCGAGCGAATTGGCGGAATTGACCGGGTGCACGGTACGCACGCTGCGCCACTACCACGCCATCGGGCTTCTTCCCGAGCCGCCGCGCGGCGCGAACGGCTACCGCGACTACGGCGCGGAGGACCTTGCGCGCGTGCTGCGCATCAGGCGACTCGCGTCGCTGGGATTCTCGCTCGAGCGTATCGGGCGCGTGATGGACGATATGGATGCGAACCCGGCCGATGCGGCGGGTGTGGGCGCCTCGGAGGCCCTCGACGAACTCGACCGCGAGCTGAAGCTGCAGATCGAGCACCTTGAGGGGCAGCGCCGCACCATTGCCCAGCTGAAGCAGGAGCAGCTCGACCCCGACCTGCCCGTGCGCTTCGCGCGGGCGGTGCGTGCGCTCATCGATTACAAAGAAGGCGCCATCTCCAGCGGCGAGCGCGAGGCCCTGCTGATCGCCGCACACCTCTACACCGAGTCAGACACCGCCGAGCTCGAACGCGTCATGGAGAGAGTCCACCGACTCGGACTGTTTGATCAGATAAAGTCGTTGAACGAGCGCTTCGACGAACTGCCCGCAGACACGCCGCGCGAGAAGCTCGAACGGCTCATCGAGGAAGCGCTCGAGACGATCGACCCCCTTATCGACTGCTTCAATTCCGCCAATTGGGAAGACATAACGAACCCGGAAGACGCCGAAATGGAGCGTTTCGTCGACGAGCTCATGCGCAGGGGACTGAACCCCGCGCAGCTCTACGCCGAGGATCGGCTGGAGGAGGAAATAAAGGCACGCATTTTCGCCCGTCAAGACGCCGCTTCCGACGCCTAGCCCCTCTCCTTCACAACTTCGCCACGCTCCGCTTGACCCCGACGTTACGTCAGGGTTTTTACTGGTGCCTGCACGAAGCCGCCGAGACGGCACGCACGAGACGGCCGCTCCGCGCCCACCGCGACCGAAAGGACCCCCATGCACGGCAAAAGCACCACCATCCGGTTTCTCACCTCCAACGCGCTCTCGCTGTTGGGCAACTCCGTCGCGGGCGTCGTACTGCCGCTGGTGCTGCTGGCGCGCACGGGCGACGCGCTGGCGGCCGGCACGCTCGTGCTCATCTGCGCGGTGCCCCAGATGCTGGCGGGCCTCATGGGCGGCGCGCTGCTCGATCGGCTGAACCGGCGCTCCATCTCCATCGTGTCGGACTTCATCTCGGCACTCGGCATCGCGCTTCTGCCCGTAGTGGACATGGTGTGGGGGCTGAACTTCGGCTGGTTCGTGGCGCTGGGCCTGCTGAGCGCCGTCGGCGACATCCCCGGTATGACGGCGCGCGATGCGCTGCTGCCCGCCGTATGCGAACGGGACGGCGTGAACCTGCAGCAGTTCCTGGGCGCGGCCCAGTCCCTCGACTGCATCGTCACCATCGTGGGACCCGCGCTGGCCGCGCTGCTCATCGGCTTCGGCGGCGACGTGAACGCGCTGTGGGTGACCGCGGCCCTCTCGTGCGCGGCGGCCATCGTCACCGTCACCATCCCGCGCTCGGTAGGCGCCGTGCCCCCGCGCGTAGCCGCAGATGGCGCATGCGATGCAGAAACAGCGCCCGCGAAACGCCGCACAGCCCTCCAGCGCGTCGCAGCCGCCGCCCGCGCTTCACTCGTGGACGGATGCCGTGTGCTGTTCAAAGACGACGCCGTGCTTCGCGCCTCCACCCTGCTCACGTTCGGCATCGTCATGGTCATGGGCAGCTTCCAGGGGCTCGTGCTGCCGGTGCACTTCACCGAGACGGGGCATCCGGAACTGCTCGGCTATGTGCTGTCGGCTATGGCGGCAGGCATGCTGGCAGGGTCGCTCGGCTACGCGGCGCTCGCCCCGCGCGCCCGCAAGCGCACGTGGTATCTCATCTCGCTTGCGGGCATGGCGGCGAGCGTTGCGCTTATGGGCATGCTGCCCGCCTTCCCCGCTCTTATCGCAGGTGCAGTCGTCCTGGGGATGGCGGCCGGACCGGCGTCTGCACTGCTGGGATTCTTCGCCTACGACCGCATTCCCAATGCGCATCGCGGCAGCGCGCTGGGCACGCAGAATGCGCTCATGCTGGTGGCCGCTCCCGTCGCCGTGTTCGCCACCTCCATCGTGGTAAAGTCGGCCGGTACATCGATAGCCGCGCTTGTATTGGTGGGCGCCTGGATGCTGGTGACGGTTGCCGCCCTTTGCGCGAAGAGCATGCGCAACCTGGACGAAGCCGTCCGCTCGCCCAGCGGCGCAGGGGAGGCCGCGCGGGAGACTTCTGGAGCGGCCGCTCAATCTCCGGCCGAGTAAACCCGACGATAGCGCGCTCGTTGCGCCTTTCCAACGGCCGCCCGGGCGCCGCGTAGGCGTTCGGGCGGCGCTCCTATCATGCCAAGCGGAAACGCCCGGGCGCCCAAGCAGCGCGCCCTGCACATGAAAGGAGCCCTCCATGGCACAAACCGCATTGGTCACCGGCGCAACGAGCGGCATCGGCGAATCGCTTTGTCTGCTGTTCGCCAGCGACGGATACAACCTGGTCACCGTAGCGCGCGACAAGGAAGCGCTCGAAAAACAAGCCGACGAGCTGCGTTGCCTGGACATCGAGGTCACCCCCATCGCCTGCGACCTCTCCAATCCCGACGCCGCGCGCACCATCTTCGAGCGCGTGCGCAAGGCCGGCATCGAGATCGAGTTCTTGGTGAACGATGCCGGCTATTCCCCCGCCGGCCGCTTCGCAGAGCTGCCCATCGCCGACATTCGCTCCATGATCCAGGTCAGCGTGACCAGCCTCGCTGAACTCACCAACGTGTTCCTGCACCCCATGCTCGACCGCGGACACGGCCGCATCCTCAATATGAGCTCTATGATGGCGAAGACGCCTTGTCCCTACAACGCGTTGTACGGCGCTGCAAAGGTGTTCGTTCTCTCGTTCTCCACCGCGCTTGCACGCGAGCTACGCGGCACCGGCGTTACGGTGACCACCGTATGCCCGGGCGCCACACGCACGAATTTCCCACGAAACGCAGGCATTGAGGACGCGCCGGCGTGGAAGTACTTCTCCATGGACGCCGATGAGACGGCTATCCGCGTCTACCGTGCCCTTATGCGCGGCGAGCTGTGCGCGGTCACCGGCTGGTACAACAAGATCGGCGCGTTCGGGACACGCTTCATGCCGATGGGATTCCAACTGATGGCAGGCGAATGGCTCATGGGAGCTCGCAAGCATCCGCTCCGCGAAGAGGAAGACGAACCCCGCTCCGATGGCTCAACCTGCTCCGACGATCGCGCACCACTCTCGTCAGGTGACGACAAGAACGGGGAGCGCCAGCACGCGCACGGCAAGGACGACCGCAAAAAGCGCGACGGCGGTTCCGCTTGCTTCCACAGCTCCCGTCGCATGACCATCGACCCGGACGATTGGGGCTGGTTCGGCTGGTAGCTCGCTCGAACGGCGGCTGCACCGTGAATGCGCTGCGCTTACCGCACGTACTCCATCGAGCCAACGTCACCAAGCGAAAAACACTCGCCGTCGAAAGCGAGTCGGGTGACGCTGGCGTTGAGTATCTTGAGCGGGTCGTTTACGCGCGAAGGTTCAAGCAGGTAAACAAGCGTACGCACGACGAACGAATGGGTGACCACGAGCACATTGCCGCCGCCGGCCGCAAGCGCAGCTCGACCCGCATCCTCGAAGAACCGCTTGAGGCGGATCTCGATGTCCGCAAAGCGCTCGGCGCGCCCGGAACGATCGGCTGCGGCGATGACATCGGCAACTTCGGGCAGACGGCTGTTGAGCTCTGCAAACGACAGCTTGCGACCAAACCCCTGGGCGAATACTCGGTGAAGCTGCTCGCCCGGCTCTCCCTCCAGATCGCCATAGCACCATTCGCGCAAGCGAGCATCCTGAGCAGCAGGGATGGAAAAGCCATCGTCCTCAGCGCACGCGGAGCGGGAGTTCGGCCCAGCCGGCACGTATACAGCGCTCTGCACGGCTTCGACGCTGGCAGGCGAGCCCTTGCCCTGCGCCCGCTCGTCGAAGCGCGCCCTTGCGCGTTCAGCCGCACGCGAATCGAGCACCTCGTGAAGCGTCTGCACCGCGCGTCCGCTGTCGCTCGAATACGCGGCGGCGAAATCGACGCCGGCGAGCCCCCGACCGAGCGAGCGTGCAGCTCGCACGCCCTCCTCGGTCAGGGGCGTATCGCACCAGCCCTGCACCTTGCCCATGACATTGAACAGGGTCTGACCGTGCCGCACGACGAAAAAAGTCACGTCCACGGCGCTACGCTCCTTCGTAGTTCGCCAAGAATGCCCGGGTGCGTTCATGCCGGGGGTTGTTGATCAGGTCTGCAGCCGTTCCCTCTTCCACGATCACACCCCCATCCATGAAGATAACGCGGTCAGCCACGTCACGCGCGAAGCTCATCTCGTGCGTGACGATAACCATCGTCATATGCTCGGCAGCAAGGTCGCGAATGACATTGAGCACATCCTTGGTCAACTCGGGGTCGAGCGCACTCGTAGGCTCATCGAAGAACAGGACTTCGGGATTCAGGCACAGCGCCCGGGCGATGGCCACGCGCTGCTGCATGCCTCCCGAGAGCTCGCAGGGAACCTTGTCCTCCGTGCCCGCGAGCCCCATCTTGCCCAGCAGGGCGCGCGCGTGCTCGAACACCTCATCCTTCGGGCGCTTTTGCACGTGGAGGGGCGCATCCGTGATGTTCTTCAGCACCGTGTAATGCGGAAACAGGTTGAAATTCTGGAACACCAAGCCAAACCGCATCTTGGCTTCGCGCTGCACCGCCTTCGATGCATACGCCGCCCGCCCCGCGGCATCGTTTTCGGCCACGATGAGATCGCCGTAAGCCAGGCGACCGGAATCGAGCGTCTCGAGCAGTGTCATGCAGCGCAGCAGCGTGGATTTTCCTCCGCCCGACGGACCGATGATGCCCACGACCTCGCCCTTGCTCACGGAAAGCGAGATGTCCTTGAGCACGATCGCGTCTCCGAAGCTCTTCTTCGCCTGTTCGAGCAACACGATTGGTTTGTCGGTCATCGGTACTCCTTCGTTCCCTAGAACCTCGCGGCTCTTTGAGCTTCGTCAGTCGTGGTAGTAGTCGAGCTTCTTTTCGATGCGGGTGAGGATCATCTCGACGACGAGGTTGAACACCCAGTATATTGCGCCGGCCACCACATAGGGCACCATACTCACTTGAGAGGCGGCGAGCGCCTTCGCCTGGCTGAACATCTCCATGATGCCGAGGACGAATGCAAGCGAAGTATCCTTGACCAACGTGATGATCTCGTTGCTCATTGCCGGAAGGATGCGCTTGACCACCTGCGGCAAGACGATTTTCATGAAGGTCTGGCCCTTGGAGTAGCCCAAGACCGTCGCCGCCTCATACTGCCCGCGCGGGATGGACTGGATGCCGCTGCGATAGATCTCGCCGAAGTAGGCCGCATAGTTGAGGATGAAGCCAACGGAGCATGCGACGTACTTCCAGTCGTTGCCCATATTGAGTCCGAGCAGATAGTACGGTCCGAACATGAGCGCCATGAGCTGCAACATGAGAGGCGTACCGCGCATGATGGAGATGTAGAACCGCGTGATGAGCGCAAGCGGTTTGAACCGGCTCATGCGGCCGAGCGCCACTACTACCCCGAGCGGCAGGGCTCCCACAAGTGTGGTCAAGAATATCTGGGCGGTGAACACCAGTCCTGATAGCAGCAGTTCGATCATGGTCGCGAATTCCATGTTGCCCCTTCCGCCGTTCTGCCGCGCCGCCCGATAGGCAGGTCCCCTTGGGGAGACAGCGGAACGGATTGACACCGCGAAGCGCCGAGGCACGCCGTCCTGCCGGTCGAAGTCCTCCCCGCGCGCATGGAGCGTGCTCTATCGGACGTTCGCGGCAATTCGACGCACCTCAGCGCTTCTCGCTGATTATTACACCAAGCTGCGTTACAGCACCCAGTTGTCGTAGGTGATGCCCTGGTCGGCGTACTTGTCGCACAATTCCTTGACGAAACCCTCGTCGTCAAGCTGCTTGAGAGCGTCGGTCACCTTCTGGGCCATCTCCGTGTTGCCCTTCTTGAAGCCTACTGCGTAGTTCTCGGTGGACAGGGGGTCGAGCTGCACGTAGGCATCGGGCTTCGCGGCCATCTGATACGCGGCGATGGACAGATCGCACGCAACAGCATCCACCATGCCGGACTCAAGCTGCATGAACGCGCTGTTGTATGTATCGATGGTCTGAAGCTCCTTGAACGTGGAGGCAAGGTCAGCCTGGTCGCCCTCGAGCACGTCGAGCGCCGCGGAATCGACCTGCGTCATGACGATCTTGTCGGCCAGGCCATCCAGCGCGGCAATTCCGCTATCGGCCTTCACGACCACCACTTGTTCGTTCATCATGTACGGATCGGAGAACGTGTAGTTGTCCTCGCGGCCCTCCATGGTGAAGCCGTTCCAGATGCAGTCGATGGAGCCGCTGTCGATGAGCGCATCCTTCGCATCCCAGTCGATGGCCTCAAGCTTGAGCTCCCAGCCATTCTTCTCGCATACAGCCTTGGCCAGCTCCAGGTCGAAACCGGTAAACTCGCCGTCGTCACCCACGTAGCCGTAGGGCGGATAGCCCTGATCGAAACCGAGCGTAAACGTGTCGCCCTGAGCGTCAGCCCCGTTGCCCGAATCCGCGGCCTGTTCGCTGCCGCCAGAGCATCCTGCCAGCAGCACCGCCGAAAACGCGAGCGTCGTCAGAGCGACGACGAGCGCCAAAAGCTTCTTCTTCATGTGGTTCTCCCATCCTTCTCCGAAGGTGCCGCTCCCTACCCCGGTAAACGGCACATCCGCTTTTCTACTTTACTGCACTAAAGTGCAGCAGAGAGTATAGCACAGATGGCGCAAGGCGCACGAACCTTCGGGGGACGAACGAACCTTCGGACAGAACGCGCGGCAGACGGCACACCGAAAAGCATGACGAACAGTCGGAGCGGAGCAACGAACGAGGCTATGCCTCGCACGGAACGCGACAACGGGGCGAGATGCGTCCGATACACGCCCTTCTCGGGATGCAGGCATGGCCTGTACGGCGCCTCTACCAGGAATCCCCCTTTTCGGAGGATGGGGCACAACCGGATGCGCCCGAAACATCCGATGCTTCACAGGCCGCATGAGCGCATCCTGCATTCAAGCCCGCAAGAGGTACGGCCCATCCGCCGTAGACGGCGGGCAAGCAGCGCCAATGGGAGAGGAACGAGAGGATAAGGAGAACATCATGAAGAACGAACGCGCCGCCAGCAAGACGAACGGAATGGCAGGATCGGGCAGCCTTTCAAGACGCGCTTTCCTCGGCGTCGGAGCGACGGCCGCGATCGGCGTCGGCGCCCTCGGATTGGCAGGATGCGCGCCCCAGGCGAGCGAGTCCGCCGGCACGTCCAGTTCGCAACCTGCACCTACCGCCGACGATCCGTGGGCCGGTTTCCGAGCCGAGGAGTACGCAGGATCCGCGAGCGAGACGGTCGATGTCGACTTCTGCATCATCGGCTCAGGCGCATCCGGCATGGTGGCCGCCGTCGAAGCCGCACAGAATGGCAAGCAGGTGCTCGTGCTGGAGTCGCAGGAGAACCCCGGCGGAAACGGCATGAACACCGACTGCTGCTTCAGCTTCGGCTCGCCTCAAATGGAGGAAGGCTGCGCGAAGTACGGGCTGACCGTCACCCCCTCCGAAATCATTCGCAGCGAAGTTGAGCTGTACGATTACATGGTAAACCCGCTGCTCTGGGCCGATACCATTGCCCATTCGGCCGACAACACCGCCTGGATGGTGGACAACGGCGTGCGCTTCGCGCCGACCACCGACTACTATGCCGGCAACATGGGCAAGACGCCCACGGCCCTCATGTGGGAGGACAGCTTCTTCAGCGGCGGCGAGTGCATGATGAAGCCCTTATTCGCTGCAGCCGAGAACTTGGGTGTCGAGACGCGAACCAAGACGCGCGCCAAGGCTCTCAAAACCTCGGAGGACGGTGCAGTGACCGGTGTGTATGCCGAGACGAAGGACGGCGTGCTGGAGGTGAACGCGAAGGTCGTCATCCTCGCAGGCGGTGGCTGGGCGGCCAACATGGACATGCTCGCCGAATACGGCGGCTACGACCCCGAAGCCATCACCTCCATGAGCGCAGCAGGCAGCATGGGCGATACGCTGAAGATGGCGGCGGCCATCGGCGCCCGCCAGGAGGCCAAAGCGCGCGGCTATATGTTTGGCAACATGATTGAGGATTTGACCACGTTCTCGCTGCCGCAATACCACCCGGGCATGTGGGTGAACGAGGACGGCGACCGCTTTGCAAACGAGGACTGCGGAGAACTCTGCCATGATTACACCGGCACGGCCGTAGGAGCCCAGAACGAGGTCTACGTCATCTTGAACGACGCGATGGTGGACGAAGCCGAAGCGAGCGGCAATAGCCCCGATTTGCGCAAGGAGATCGAGGCGGCCTTGGCCAAGGGATCGGCCAAGGCCGTATTCAAGGGAGACGACGCCGCCGATCTGGCGAAGAAGGTGGGTTGGGCAGGCGATTTCGAACAGACACTGGCCACATATGAGGAGTACGTCGCCAAGCAGTTCGACGACGAGTTCGGCAAGGACCCTTCGTACCTCGTCTCATTCGGCTCCGGCCCTCTCTACGCCCTCAAGATCCACCAGGAAATCGCGCTGTCGCTGGGCGGCATCATCACCAACCGCTCCTGGCAGGTCGTCGGCGAAGGCAGGCAGCCCGTTCCCAATCTCTACGCTATCGGCGCCGACGGACAGATGGTGTATTTGGGCCTGTACAACTTGAACACCTCGGGTGGCCATATGGCCACCAACGTTGAATCGGGACGCTACTCCGTGAAGCACGCCGTCGCGCACTGCTTCTAGCACTGCGAGCAGCACATCCACCGTTCCCGACGCGCAGCCTATCCCGTGCCCCGGCTTCCCTCCGCCGGGGCACGTCCATTGCGGCAGACGCTCTCGCTACCGGCCGAACTCGTCAAGCATCCTGAGCAGGTCCTGACGGTTGCCAACGCCCGTCTTCTCGTAGATGTGGCCGATATGGGTCTTCACCGTGCTGTGCGCTACGAACAGCTCATCGGCAGCGGCCTGCACGCTACGACCGCGCGCGATGAGCGCAAGGACCTCCGTCTCGCGCGCAGAAAGCCCGTATCGGCAGGCGAAGCGTTCGCACCTCCCAGGCGGTGCGTCCTCCTCGGCACGCGCAGGCGCCAGAATCGCGCCGTCCGCCAAACTCTTTCCCGGGATATCGAACGACCCCGCCAGAATGAAGGCGAATACGAGACCGAGCGAGATGACGGTCAGCCATGTTCCGGCACCGCTTGCCAAGAACAGCCCCAGGAAGAACGCGAGCAGCAGCGAAGCCTGCATGACCGCTCCGCCGAAACCGAACACGCGCCAAGGACTTTGGCGAGCCGCAAGGCAAGTGCGCGCCAACGACGTCAAGATAAACATCTCGAAAAGGATCGTCCCGGCCAGCACCAGCGCCGATGCAAGCACCTGATCTTGCGACCGCGCGAGCGCGAGCGCGATGAGGCCGACCGATATGATGGGCACAACGAACCGGTAGAGCAGATTCGAATAGCGCTCATGGCGCGCCAGCGCATAGTCCACCGCCGCCACAAGCGCGATGATCACCGTGTAGATGCCGTATATTTGGAACAGCGCAGTGCCAGATGCCTCGGCTGCAACCCGACTCGCCGCTCCCGTGACAAATCCTGCAGGCAGCTCGTATACGAACAGACCCACCACAAACGCGAGAGGGAACAGCGCACGCAACCGGGCCTTCGCAGCGCGCCCAGGAGCACAGCCCTCAAACACCAACCGGGAGGCGGAGGTCGGAAAGCCCGCCACAGCCGCACCGGACACGAGCGGCAGCACCAGGAGCGCTGCTACGGCCACCGTCGCATCGATTCGCGTCGTGACGAACCAGATGACTGTGCCGCATACGGTGGCCAGCAAAAAGACGGAGCCCGGCACCTTGCGCCCGACAAGCTCCGTGAACTTCGACATCCAGCAGAGGAACAGCAAAGCACCGCCGCACGCCGCCGCCGCACGACCGAGCACGATGCAAGCGGGAGGCAGCCCAAGGAGCACGGCGCCCGTCAGCATGGCCGTCCCGGCCGTGCACAATGCCGCCGTCAGAAAGAACGTGCGGTGACACGCGAACCCCATCGGACGAAGCGATGCCGCAACGGCGCAGATCACCTGCACGGCAAGGTATGCGACATGCACCACAAGCGATGCCGCGCCCGAATCCAGCGGCGACGACGCCCACACAAGCGGGCTGGACGTCATGGACAGCCACCAGGCGTTCGAAGCGCCGAGGCCCAGGCAGAACAACACGGTATGCAGCATGTCCTCTCGTTGCACCACAAGCCTCCCCGCCTCGTGCGTGTGCGATCGCACATCATCCCTCGGCCATTGTACGCCTTTCACATCGTTCGATCATCATGAACACAACGAAGGGCGCGCGCGGAGCGGACGCGGGACTGCGTCGGAAAAGATGGGACTGTTGTGACCTGGCCTTATCCGGGAACGAAACGCCTCGGCGGTTCTGAGTCCCTATCCTGATTCCCGAATTCGGCGATTGCCTGCCACTGAGTCCCGGCGGGAGGGAATGCGCTATCATAGGCGCATCGAAGCGATGGCCCTCCGGACGGCGGCCTTCCGGATGAAAGAGGAGGATATGGAAAGCTATCTGCACTATCGGGAAGAGGGAACGGGCGATCCGCTCATCCTGCTTCACGGAAACGGCGAGGACGGCGGGTACTTCGTACATCAGATCGAACGATTCTCACAGCGATTCCGCACCATCGCGGTCGATACGCGCGGACACGGCGCGTCGCCGCGCGGCAACGCGCCGTTCACGTTCGCGCAATTCGCCCGCGATCTCGAAAACTTCCTGAACGAACTCGAACTTCCGCGAGCGAACCTCCTCGGCTTCTCGGACGGCGGCATCATTGCGCTCCTGTTCGCGCTTGAGCACCCCGATCGCGTCGAGCGCATGGTGCTCAACGGCGCCAACCTGTTCCCAGAGGGCGTCGAACCCGGCCTGCGCGAACGCATTCGCGCGAAGCACGAGGCATACCGTGGCAACGCGCCCTACGAGGATGCCGACACGCAGCGGAAATACGAGCTTGTGCGCCTCATGGCCGAGGAACCGCATATCGACCCGGCCGATCTTGCCGACCTTGCCGTGCCGACCCTCGTGATTGCCGGCACCGGAGACATGATCGAGGAGGAGCACACCCGCCTTATCGCCGCAAGCCTACCCTGCGCCGAATTGGCCATCATTCCCGGCGATCACTTTATCGCCCGCGACAACCACGAAGCATTCAACGATGCGGTCGAGCGGTTCCTTCTTGCCCCGTAGGCAGCGTGCACGTTTCCGGAGCATGGATAGCCATCGGGTCCACCACGGCCCCGCGATAGCCTCGCAGGATTGCGAAGCGTGCAGCCCATCCAAGGAGGGTTGCACGCTTCGATCGCGTTCGCGCTAGCTTCGCACGCCCGATATGGTCTGCTCGACAATACTGTCCATGACATCGGCCGTGAGCATGCCCGATACGTAGCCGAACACGTTGCCGTCCTTGTCGATCATGAACGTCGTCGGAAACGACATGATGCCGTACGCGCCGAAAAGTCGGCTCGACGTGTCCATGAGCACGGGGTACGTGATGCCGTGCTCGTCGATGAACGCCTTCACCTCTTCCACGCTCGCATCGCTATTCTGCGGGTGCTCGTCGGTCTTGGGATTTGCCACGCCAAGCACCACGAGATCGCCTTCATTCTTACCGCGGTCGTTGTACAGCGCCTCGATATCAGGCAGTTCGCGTTGGCATGGCCCACACCAGGTGGCCCAGAAGTTCAGGAAGATCGTTTTGCCCCTGTAGTCCGACAAGGTATGCTCCACGCCGTTTTGATCCACGAGCACAAGATCTACGAGAGGAGCCTGCTGCACATCGGAATCCGCTTGCCCAGCCGAACCCGCATCGGAGTCCGGCGAACCGGAACCGGCTTTCGAGTCACCGTCTGCCGTACCCTGGTCGGCAGGCTGCTCCTGCGCAGCCGGCGCGGCGCCAAACGACGACAGGTAACTGGTCACGCCGTTCATCCACCCGGTTATGGTCATGATGCCCATGACGATGAGTAGCGCGCCGCCCACCTTCACCGTGTATTTCACCACGTTGCCATGCGACTTGAAGAACCTCAGCACCTCGCCCGTGAACAGGCCCACCGCCAAGAACGGCAGCACGAACCCGAGGGTGTACACGCCCACGAGCAGAAACCCCGTAGCCGCGGAAGCGCTCGACGACGCCATGAGCAGCACACTCGCCAACACCGGGCCCACGCACGGCGTCCACGCAAAACTGAACGTGAAGCCGAGCACGAGCGCCACGAGCGGATTCATGGCGAAGCGGTCGAGACGGAACGGCAGTCGCCGCTGCGTCTCGATGGCGCGAGCCTTGCCGAATGCGCCGAGCATGTACAAGCCGAATGCCGCCATGACGAGACCCGCCAGGATGGAGAACAGACGCTGATTGCCTGTGAAGAACTGACCGAGCGCCGTGAAGCCGAAGCCCAGCAGGAAGAACGCAAAGCTCACGCCCACAACGAAGAACACCGTGTTCATGAGTACGTTCACACGTGGATACTCAAAGGTGCCGTCCTCGCCCCGCTTCGCCGTGCCCCCGGCAAGATACCCCACGTACAACGGAATAAGCGGGAGCACGCAGGGCGAGAAGAAGCTCAACAATCCCTGGATGAACACGGTGATGGCGGGGACGCTCGTCTCGAGAGAAAAACCCATGGCGGCCTCCTTGCGGGTCGCGAAACATGTACAGGGTCAAGGCCTCAACAAGAGGCCGGATGCTTTATACGCTGCCGAAGATGCGCGCGTCGATGTCGGCCACGCTTGTGAGCGCTAACCGCTCGCGGCAGCGCTCATTGAGATCAACGAAGATATCGTCCATGATGTCCGCCATTCCCGAGGCCACAAGGCATTCCATATCAGTATCGCCGCTTCTCCACGATGACTGGACGAATCGAACGCCAAGCGCGTCGGCCACCTGCTTCAGATCAGTCTTGGCAGGATCGGCGGCGAACCGATAGCCGCCAACGCTTCCCTCCCGTGTCTCCACGAAGCCGGCGCGCTTGAGAGGGGCCATCACCTTGCGCACGCGCGCCGCGTTTGTGCATATATTATCAGCCAGCGCCTCGCTCGATACGACGTCGGCCTTATGGTTCAAGTACACGAGCGCATGAACCGCAACGACAAAATCGCTGTTCATAGTACACCTGCTTTCTTCATACCGAACATCCTGCGCACGACAACGGCCTCGTCGGCGCATATCGGACAAGAGGCGCAAGCACTTCCGCTCGGATTCTTCCGCGGTGCGCATGCTGAACCTCGGACGGCGCTTTGCAACCTAACTGTATTCATCATTTATACAGTATTTTCTGTACAGAAGCTAGATACAGTTTACCCGTCGACAAGATATCCACGAACCGAGCCGGCTAGCGCTTCAAACTGGAAAGGATGGCTGGGCGTGCCGGAGGATTCAGCAGGTGAATGAGGCGCGGCTCGAAATCAAACAGCTCGTCGGTGGAGACGACGGAGTCGACTTCGAGGCAGTCCTTGAGACAGGCGTCGGCGCACAACCCGCATTGCACGCAGTCAGCCGCCGAAAACTCGAGGAAGCTTCCCTCTCCTTCCTCGGGCTTCAAATCGCTTTTGGCGAGCGCGCCCGTAGGGCAGAACACCGTGCACATGCCACAGGAGCTGCACGCCTCAAGATCGATGGCAACGGTACCGAACAGGCGCGTATCGATCTCGTCCGCAACCGGCACGCCCAATCCGTCCATCGCGTCGAGCACGCGCATCCTTCGTTGCGGGTTGAACTGTGGAAGTGTGCCGGAATCGGACATGCGCAGTCGATCGCGCAGCGTGGGCGCGCCCTCTTTCTCGTTCTTGAAAGCCACCTCTACCGTCTTCTCGGCTGCGTCCTTCGCACGCGAGCGCGCCTGCGAGAAGAACCCGCGACGTGAAGCCCCCAGCAGGCTGCGCTTGTCTTCCAGCACGATATGCTCGGGAAAATCCGAGGCCCGTTCCACGCGGACGGCGCAGCCCTGCGCAGCTATGAGGCTGTTGGCCGACTTCACCGTGGCGTCGATGCCCGCCACGTTCGAACGGAACCGGCACGTATCGCACGTGCCGTCCACCAGCAGGATCTCGTCCACCCCGCGGGCGGCGAGGCCCAGCAGCACGCTCTCTTCAAGACGCGCGAGACAAGGAACCTCTGCATACTTCGAAGGATCGCCTCGATGCTTCGAAGCGATGCGCGCGCAGGCGAATACGGCCGGTCCGCCTGCGGCAACCACCGAGGAGGCAATAGCCGACGCCAAATCCTCGTCGAGCGGCTGAAGCGGAATGAGAGCCTCCGTCGGGCAGACGGTCGTGCAAGCGCCGCATGCAACACAGCGCTCCGTATCGATCGAGAGCACGTTGTGCTCGGCGTGCACGGCATCCATCGGACAGGCATCGGTGCATCTGCGGCACGATGCATGGCGGTTGCGAACGGCAACGCAACGGTCTACCGCCAGATACACCGCTTTACTCTCGAGCGCCTCGGCCACTTCCATGATATCTACAAGATTCGGCATGCCCGCCCATTCCGCCTTTCTTCGTTCCTTTTCACACTCGCCCCCGAGGAGACTAACATGCGCGTCCTTATTTTCCGAGGAACGATTCCTCGATGGAGCGCAGCTCCTCCGGCGTGTTCGCATTGATGAAGCAGCCGCCCATCGGCTCAGCTTCGAGCACCCGCTCCTGCGGAAACTCACACACGTTGACCTCGGAAAAGAACGCCTGGGCGCGCTTCTCGCCCCGATCAAGCGCCGCTTGCACGGCCGACAAGCATCCCGCTCTCCGGTAGAGCGCGTGAAACGGCTCGAAACCGTGCTTGTTCGAAGGAACGACGGCGTCCGCACCCGATTCGTTCATGGCAAGCGACTCGGCCACCACGAGTGACGCGCTGGCAAACACCATGTCGCACGCCACCACGGCCACGTACGGATTGCTCGCCGCCAGAAGCGCCGTGTAGAGTCCCGGGAGCGCACCGCGCACGGTGCGAGCATCGGGCACGAGCCGGATGCCGTGCTCCGGATACCGGTCTTTCAAGAATTCAAGATTCTCCGGCTCGTTCGTCGTGATGATCAGCTCGTCAGCCGCTGGAGCAAGGCGCTCAACCAGCCGGCAGATGAGGGGCCGACCGGCAAAGGCCACCGTCGCCTTGCTGCGGCCCATGCGGCGACTCTCCCCGCCCGCCTGGATGACCACCGTCACTCGGGGCCGCGCGAAACGCTGTTCGAGAAAGTCTGCCAGCGCACGCACGTCGTCCGGATCGAACGCCGGCACGCCGTAGGATACTGCGGCACGCCGAGCCTCGTCGATGTCAGTGACGACAGCGACCGTGCTTGCCGTAGGCAGCTTGCCTACAATATCGACACAGTCGATACCCGACGGCAAGGATCGGTCATCGCCCTCGCCGGGCGCGCCCAGGACGTCGTCAGACGCGCCCGAAGCCGCCAGTTCGCACGCACTTGTATCGAGGCTTCCCGCGCCAAGGGCAGCCCTGTATGCCCCGCGCTCCACCACGACGCGCTCGCGCGCAAGCTGAGTGAAATCGGCGCCGAGCGGCCAACCGCACCGCGCACCTTCGGCGAACACGGAAGCCGCGCGCGCATCAGACTCGTTGGCCGCACGCATGATCTCGATGGTGGGCAAGCCGCTTTTTCGGTAGCCCTCCACCACGACGATGTCGTGACCGGGCATGCCGCGCACGATGTCCGCGCACTCCAGCTCACCTTCGATGGACTTGATGCATGCCATTTGCCCTGGAGCGGCTATGACGGCCTCCCGCGCGCCCGCGGCGCGGTGGCGGTACGAGTCCTTGCCTGGATAGTCGATATCGAAGCCCGCATGGCTGTGGTGCTTCACGCTGCCCACATCCAAGCCACGCGCGACGAGTTCAGCGATGAGCCGCTCGACGAGCGTGGTCTTGCCTGAATTGTGACGTCCGACGACGGCAACAGCCGGGCTGGGAATGTACACCATGCGCTCCCCCCTCTGCATTCGGCGCACAGTATAGCATGACGTCCCTCTTCGACGCGTGAGGCTTAGCATCCGGCGCGCCCGCACGCAAGCAGAACAGCTCACCGAAAACTATTGTTGTGATTTCGTGGAGATTGTTTTATAATATGCTCTGTTTTACAAGAGGCTTCGATGCTTCGCTAAAGAAAGGGGTTCTGTTTTTGGAGGGGGCAGGACCCTTTTTCTTTCGTAAAACGGGCGGGCCGGATGCCAAGCATCCGGCCCGCTTCTTATGCAGCTTGACCACCTCGCTGCAGAACGGGTGCGCCTCGCATACTCGCCATCCGTCAAAAGCCTACAGCTCTCGACGCGCCTCGAGAGCGCGCCCAAGCGTCACCTCGTCAGCGAACTCCAAATCGCCGCCAACGGGAAGGCCGCTTGCCGGACGCGTGACGCGAATGCCAAGCGGCTTGATGAGACGCGCCAGATAGGCGGCCGTCGTCTCGCCCTCCACGTTGGGATTCGTGGCAAGCACAACCTCTTCGATATCTTCAGAGGCCAAGCGCTTCATAAGCTCGGCAATATGGAGGTTGTCCGGACCGACGCCCTCCATGGGCGACAGCTCCCCACCCAACACGTGATACAGCCCCGAGTATACGGCTGTTCGCTCGATGGGCGGAATATCGCGCGGCTCGCCGACCACGCAGATGGAGCGCGCATCGCGATTGGACGAGCGGCATATTTCGCACAGCTCGTCCTCGGCGTAATTGAAGCACCGCGCACAGAACCGCACGCTCTCCTTCACCTCTGAAATAGCCTCCGATAGACGCAGCGCCGTCGCCTTATCGGCGTTGAGGATCCAATAGGCTATCCGTTGCGCGGATTTGGGCCCGACGCCGGGTAGGCGCTCGAGCTCATCAAGGAGCTTTTGAATGGACGGCGCTGCATGCACGGCTTAAACGCTCCGACTACATGAGCCCGGGGATGTTCATGCCCCCGGTCACGGTGTTTAAGCGGCGCGAGCTTTCCTCGGAAACACCGCGCAGAGCCTCGTTGACGGCAGCGAGCACCGTATCCTCGAGCATCTCAACGTCGTCGGGATCAACCGCCTCGGGGTCGATAGAGATGCTCTTCACGGCCATATCGCCGGTTGCCACCGCCTTGACCATTCCGCCGCCCGCCGTAGCCTCGAACTCCAGATATTGGATCTCTTCCTGCGCTTTGGCGAGTTCAGCCTGCATGCGTTGGGCCTGTTTCATCATCTTCTTCATGTCCATGGTCTTGCCTTTCGGTCTCATTGGTATGTTCGAACGCCCGATTTCTCCTGCGCGCGCCACTTGCTCGCCGAACCGCCCCTACTCCCGCACTTCCTCGACAACGACGCCGTCTCCGAAGCTCGCCTCGAGCACGGCGCGCAAATCGTCAGGCGAGTCGAGAACCGCATCCGCCGACACGGGGGCGCGAACCCCCTCTTGCGCGGTTGCGACAGCGGGATCGGGAGCTGCAGGAGCTGCACTGCCGACGCTCGGAAGCGGCACGGATGCAGAAGCCGCAGGCGCAGCTGCGGGGATCTGGGGAGACCTGGCGGGCGCAGGCGCCGATCGATCGGCGGAAGCTCCTGCGAGCGCGGGTGCGAACTCGTCATCATAGGGCACACGCTCGTCCTCGTACGGAGGAAGATCGTCGTAAA
This sequence comes from Enteroscipio rubneri, assembly GCF_963929405.1. Classification (NCBI taxonomy): domain Bacteria; kingdom Bacillati; phylum Actinomycetota; class Coriobacteriia; order Eggerthellales; family Eggerthellaceae; genus Enteroscipio; species Enteroscipio rubneri. The sequence continues at coordinate 169,070 of NZ_CAWVIN010000003.1, forward strand.
GGTCGACCGGCACCTGGTCGGGATCGACTGACATTGACGGCGATGGAGCAGCGGGAGGCACTGATGCTCTCGCCGGCTGCGCTGGAGCGGAAGCCGGGCAGGTGGCGACCGGTGCGATCGGCGCGCCGGTATTCGAAGATGCAGGCGGCTGCGCAGCTCGCGAGACGGCTGTTTCGGCCTGTGCTCGCGCGGAAGATGCCGCGCGAGCGATCGGTCTCGGCGACATCGTCGGCGTCTCTACCGGAGCCGCCGACGGCGCCGGGGGGACGGACGTTCCGTTCTGCGTGTAGGCAAACGCCAGGGTCTCTCCGGTCGCCTGAACGAGAGCCGCTGATACGGCATCTTGCACATCGGGTTTCTGCACGGCTTTAAAGGCAAAAGCGTTCTCCGCAGGAAACTCGATGACGAACAAGGACTTCGCCTCGTCGTAGATGGCTTTTGTGTTGAGGAAGAGCACGCCGTACGCCGCCTTGTTTTTCTTGAGCGCGACGAGTGCGGCCTGCCACACCCGCTGCAACGCAGCGGGGTTGCGCAAGCTGGCGATCAACTGATCAGAGGGGCCTTTCCCCGTCCGAGCGACTGACGCAGCAGCCGGGACGGCGGGGGCCGCAGCGGGCTCCGCAGCACTCGGCTCGGGCGCAACAGATCCTGAGGCCGGGACGGGAGGGGCAGCAGGATCGGAGACAGCCGAGGGCGTTTGAACCAGCGTCTGCACAGGATCGTCCGACTCACCTCGCCCGTTCTGGACGGCGGAAGGAGCTTGCCCGCGCGGCATGGAAAACGGCTCGTCCGCAACGCCCGTCGATGCTGCCTGCGCAGCGAGGGCGGCCGTATTCGATGCTGGCGAGGAGGCGATCGGCGGCGCGGACCGCGCAATCTGCGAACCGTCGCCGGCAGGATCCGCACCCGTCACATGCGCGACAGCGGAATAACCGCTTTCGAGCGCTTCCACGCGCTCGGCAAGCCCGGCCAGCGTGAGGTCGGAATCGGGACGCACCATGCGCGTAAGCGCGATCTCGAATGACAGGCGTGGATTCGTGGACGTCTTGAGTTCGGCCGACAGATCGCCCAACACACCAAGCAGCCGTGCAAGACGGTCGGACCCGAACAAGGGCAACTCGCCCGTCAACTGGCGGCGCTCGGTAGCGCCCACCTCGAGCGCCACATCGGCATCGGTGAGCGACATCACATAGAGGTTGCGCACGTGTTCGGACAGATCGCGTGCGAATTGAGCGAGGTCGGCTCCTGTCTCCACATACTCTGCCGTCCAGCGAAAGCACGCCGCCACGTCACGTTGGCCGATAAAGCGGACGATCTCTGCAAGATCGTTCGTGTCCACGCCGCCCAGGAGCCGTTCGGCAACCTCGAGCGTGACCTTCCCTTCGCCGAACGCGATAAGCTGCTCAAGAGAGGTGAGCGCGTTGCGCATGCCACCCTCGGCACGGTGCGCGATGAGATCGAGCGCCTCCCCCTCGAACTCCACGTCCTCGCTCACACAGATAGCGCCAAGGCGCGATACAATGGCCTCGGCCGAAATGCGGCGGAAGTCGAATCGCTGGCAGCGCGAGTGGATGGTCTCGGGCACCTTCTGGGGATCCGTCGTGGCCAGGATGAACACCACATGGCTCGGAGGCTCCTCGAGCGTCTTCAACAGCGCGTTGAACGCAGCCGTCGACAGCATGTGAACCTCGTCGATGATATACACCTTGTACCGGCCGCGCGTGGGCGCGAACTGCACACGGCCGATAATCTCTTCGCGCACGTTCTCCACGCCGGTACGACTTGCAGCATCCAGCTCGTAGACGTCGGGGTGCTCGCCGTTGGCAATCATCACGCAGTCGTCACAGGTTCCGTCCGGCTCAGACGTGGGTCCGTGCTCGCACAGAAGCGCCTTTGCCAGCAGGCGCGCCGTGGTGGTCTTGCCCGTGCCGCGCGGACCGGTGAACAGATAAGCATGGCTTACCTTATCCTGCTCAATGGCGTTTTTGATCGTGCGCTCAATGCGCTCCTGGCCGACGACGTCCTCGAAGATCTGCGGCCGGTATTTTCTGTACAGTGCCTCTGACATGACGCGTGGATCCCGCTTTCCCATAGGCGTTTCAAGTTCTCGCACCTAGTATAAAAGAATCGCCCCGCACGCGGCGGCAGCCTTCTCCGCCCTCACAGCATCAGCAGGCGCTTTGGCGCGGCTACTCCGTGTCGGCCTTGGGGGCCTGCTTACCCTTGCGAGAACTCGTCGCCGCCTTGATCGCACCGATGATGGCCGGAGCTACGCTCACGGCCACGATACCCAGCACGATGACCTCAAAGTGCTCCTGCACGAACGGAATGCCGCCGAAGAAGTAGCCCACCAGCACGAACAGGCTTACCCAAGATATGCCGCCGATGCAGTTGAACAGCGTGAACTTGCCGAAATTCATGTGGCCCGTACCCGCAATGAACGGGGCGAACGTGCGGAAGAACGGCATGAAGCGCGTGATGACGATGGTGAGGCCGCCGTACTTCGCGAAGAAGTGGTCGAGCTTGGCCATGCGCTCGGGCGTGAGCGCCTTCACCTTGCCCGAATCGATAATCCGCGCACCGAAGAACCGAGCGATCCAGTAGTTCGAGGTGTTGCCAAGAATGGCTGCGACGTAGAACACGATCAGTGTGGCCCAGACATTCAGCCCGCCGCCATCTGCCGAGAACACGCCGGCCGCGAACAGCAGCGAGTCACCCGGCAAGAACGGGAAGAACACGAGCCCCGTCTCCACGAACACGATGAGGAACAGCGGGGAGTACACCCAGAGGGGCCCGAGCGCGATGATCCAACCAGCAATCGCCCCCCGAGGATCGGAGAGCAGGTTGACGAAAAAGTTGATGATATCCACAAACGCCCTTTGGTTTCGCTTTGATACACGAGTATCCCGGATAGGCAGGGGCGCTCGTCAGCGGTCCCTTATGGCTGCTTCCTCCCGGACCTGACCAGGTTCGGAACATGGCGCCGCCCCGGCCCATCCGGGATACTTCTCATAACACCGGTCAAGTATAAACGAAGGAGAATCTTCCCTGCTCCCCTTCCCACCTGAAAGCAACCAAAAGCACACAGACCCCAGAGGTTCGGCATATACGCGCCGGAAGCGCTCGGACCAGCGCAGGCAAGCACCTCGCTTCCGGCTTACAGGAAGCCGCGCTTCTCCAGAGCCATCAGCACATTGCGCCCTTCCTCAGTGCCTTCGATGATGCGCCGCGCGCGACTACTGTCACCGATGTTGATGATCTTCACGCTATTGTCGGCGTAGATCTGCTCCAAGTCCTCCAAAACAGGCTTGAAGGCCTTCATGCCCAGGCAAACGAACCCGTAATCGAAGGACAGCTCGCGCTCCCCTTCCTCGGTCTTCACCACAAAGCTGTCGGCGCGCACTTCCATCAAAGCCGTGTTGACAAGCTGCTCAACGTCGTTTTCGCGCATCATCGTGCCGAATGCAACCTTCGAGACGGGGTCGAGTCCGTTGCCGATGAGGGGCAGCATATCGACGATGGTGCAATCGGCGCCGCGGTTGGCGAAGAACTCGACAACGTCCAATCCCACCGCTCCCCCGCCAATGACCACCACGCGCTTGCCAGCCGCATCGTCTGGATATTCGTCGAGCGAGTCGATCATACCCTGGATCGACTTGACCGCGCCGCCCGGAAGGTCAATGAACTCATGCAAACCTGCGATAGGCGGCAGCAACGGCTTCGAACCTGTGGCGTTCACGATGATGTCGGGGTGGAACGTGGCGAGAGCGTCGGCAGTCGCCTTCGTCCCGGTGAAAACGTACAGGTTCTTGAGCTTCGCGGCACGCTGTACGAGATAGTGGGGAAAGTCGGCCAGTCGACGTTTCTCGGGGATCTTCGCGATGACAGTCGAAAGCCCGCCGAGCTCCTCCTTCTCTTCCAGCAAAAAGACACTGCATCCCACCTCGGCCGCCGTGCATGCCGCCTCGAGGCCCGCCGTCCCACCGCCGATGACAACGACATTGCACGGCTTATTCACCCGGCGCTGCAAATAGGCATCCCCGCCCACGACGTCGGGATTGACGGTGCAGCGGATGGGGATATTGCTGGAAATGCGATTGCCTGCGCATCCAATGTTGCAGGAGATGCACTTGCGAATCTCGCCTTCCCGTCCGTACCATACTTTGCGCACCCAGTTGGGGTCGGCAATGAGCCCACGCCCGATGCCGATCAGATCCGCATCGCCTTGCGCGAGCACCCGCTCGGCCACCTCGGGGTCGCGGTAGTTGCCCACCGAAATGCACGGCTTCCCATAACGCTCCTTCACCGCTCGGGCCATGTACGAGCGCCAGCCGTCAGGAAAGAACGGGGAATCGAGCTGCTTGTGCATCGATGCATTGAGTGCCGCCGAAACATCGAACACATCGATGTACTCTTCGACGAAGCGCAGGTATTCGAGGCAATCGTCAAGCGTGTTACCGCCAGGCAGGAACTCGTCTGCGCTGATGCGGCAGAGAACCGGGAAACGGGGACCCACCTGCTCGCGCACCTCGCGCGCGACGAGCGCGAGGAAACGGGCACGGTTCTCGGCGCTTCCGCCAAACTCGTCGGTGCGATGGTTGGTGAGTGGCGAAAGGAACTGGCTGATAAGGTATGAGTGGCCGCCGTGAATCTCGACTGCGTCGAACCCGGCAATGACTGCGCGCTTGGCGGCCTCGCCGTAGCGCCGAGCGATCTCGTGAATTTCCTTGACCTCAAGCGGACGCGGGATATCGCCGCCGTCTTTGGTCGGCACATCGGACGCGGATACGGGCTGGACGCCGGTACGGCTGAAGCTGGCCGACGCGCCAGCATGGTTGATTTGAACGGCAATGCGGCCTTCGGCCAGGTGCACCGTCTCGCACAGCTTGTGCAAGCGGGGGATAAACCCGTCATGATCGAGCCGCAGCTGCGTCGTGCCGTTGGAGCCGGTCGGCGAGTCGACGCTTGCGTTCTCCATGATGATGAGCCCGACGCCTCCGCGGGCGCGCTGCGCGTAGTATTCGATATGCTCGAAGCTCATCTCGCCGCTCAGTTTGCCGAAGTTGCTCCCCATCGGGCACATGACGATGCGATTTTTCAGCGTCATATCCCCGATCGTCAGAGGTTCGAAGATATGCGGATAACGCTGTTCCATGGAACCCTCCTTTATCGTTTCCTCCGGAATCGATTATGAAGCCGATGCCGCAGAGTTTCAAGCGGTTCCGCGCACGCAAAAGCCCGCCGAACCGTCGACGGGCTTTTGCTGCGTACAGGCTGAGGACGGATCAGGCAGTCTTGGCCGACCGCCGCCCAGTACGCTACAGCGTGCGCAGGTTGACTTCCTTGAGCTGGCGACCCGTCACGGCGCTCGGGGCGCCCGTCATCGGGTCGGACGCGCTGCTCGTCTTCGGGAAGGCGATGACGTCGCGGATGGATGCCTTGCCGCCCAGCAGCATGACCAGACGGTCGAGGCCCAGCGCGATGCCGCCGTGGGGCGGCGCGCCCAGCTCGAGCGCGTGGATGAGGTGGCCGAACTTCTCCTCAATCTCCTCATCGCTCAGGCCGCACGTGCGCAGCACGGCACGCTGCTCGTCGGCGTTGTGGATACGGATGGTGCCGCCGCCCACCTCAAAGCCGTCCATCACGAGGTCGTAGCTGTAGCTGCCGCACGCCAGCGGGTCGCTCTCGATCTTGTCCACGTCCTCGTCGAGCACGTGCGTGAACGGATGGTGCTCGGCGGCGTACTTCTTCTCGTCCTCGTCGTACTTGAACATGGGGAAGTTCACCACCCACAGCAGCTGATGGCCCTCGCGCGGCACGCTCAGCGCCTCGGCCATGTGCAGGCGCAGCGCGGAGAGCACGGCGCTCGCCACCTCGTAGGTGTCGGCGGCGAACAGCAGCAGGTCGCCCGGCTCCACGTCCATGGCCTCCTTCAGCGCGACGAATTCCTCGTCGCTGAAGAACTTGATGATGGGGCTCTTCTCCTTGCCGTCGGTCGTGAACGCGATCCAGGCCATGCCCTTCGCGCCGTTCTCGGCCGCGATGTCTGCCAGCTTCTCCACGTCGCCGCGGCTCCAGTCGCCCGCGCCCTTCGCGTTAATGGCCTTCACCACGCCGCCGGACTGAGCCACACTCGAGAACACCTTGAAGCCTGTGTCCTTTACGATGTCGGTGATGTCGACGAGCTCCATGCCGAAGCGCGTGTCGGGACGGTCGTTGCCGAAGCGGTCCATGGACTCGCGGTACTGCATGCGCTGCAAGGGGAACTCGTGGTCGACGCCCACGGCCGCGAGCGTCTCGGCCATGACGTCCTCCATGAGGTTCATCACGTCCTCGCCCTGCACGAAGCCCATCTCGATGTCCACCTGCGTGAACTCGGGCTGACGGTCGGCGCGCAGATCCTCGTCACGGAAGCATCGGGCGATCTGGTAGTAACGCTCGATGCCGCCCACCATGAGCATCTGCTTGAACTGCTGCGGGCTTTGCGGCAGCGCGTAGAAGCGGCCCGGGTTCGGACGGCTCGGCACGATGTAGTCGCGCGCGCCCTCGGGCGTGGAGTTCGCCAGGATGGGCGTCTCCACCTCGAGGAAGCCGCGCTCGTTCAGCGCGCCGCGCATGGCCTGGGCCACCTTGTGGCGCAGGTGCAGGGCCTCGAACATCTCCGGGCGGCGGATGTCCAGGTAGCGCCACTTCATGCGCGTGGTCTCGTCCGTCTCGATGCCGTCCTCGATGGCGAACGGCGGGGTGACGCTCGTGTTCAGGACCTCGACGGATTTCGCCAGTACCTCGATCTCGCCCGTGGCCATGTCGGGGTTCACGGCCTCCGCGCCGCGGTCGCGCACCGTGCCCGCGATCTTCAGCACGTACTCGCGGCCCAGGTGCTCGGCCTTCGCGAAGTCGTCGGCGCTCACGCAGTCGGGGTCGACGACCACCTGCGTGTAGCCCGCGCGGTCGCGCAGGTCGATGAAGATGAGGCCGCCGTGGTCGCGGTTGTGCCACGCCCAACCCGTGAGCACGACCTCGCGGCCGACGTCGCCACGGCGTAGCTCGCCGCACGTAGCGGTGTGCATGCAGTATTCGTTCATGAAGTCCGTCATAGTGGTGGTTCCTTGCTCCTTGGCGATGCTATCTGCATTTGCCGTCCGCTCAGGACGCAGCAGACGTTACTCAAACCTAGCCATTGTACAGGCCAACGAGGGGAAACAAACCCCTGATCGCGTCTTTTCATGCAAAATGCGCGCGAGGGCCCCTCTAAAACTCCGTATCCGTCAGCACGCAGTTCACCCCGTTGTCCAAACACAGCTGCTGCAGCTTGCGATCGAGCGTGAATAACGTGGCCGCGTGTCGCCGCGCGAGCACGAGATACATCAGGTCGTACACCGGATGATTCAGACGGACGGCCTCCGACAGCGCCTCGACGACAAGCTCGTCATCCTCGCAAAACTCGCTCACAAGGTTATTCGCAGCCTCGATATGACCCTTCGCTCCATCTTGGTCCATCACACCAGCTCGCACGAGTTTCCAGAGCGCATTCGCCAGCTCAACTTTGAAGAACCGAGGCGCCACCGTTTCTTCGCCCTCGAGCATCAGGGATTGAAAGGCGCACCCCTCCGCATGCTCCTGCGTGATGGCAAGCGCAGCATTGCAATCGAGGATTATCATAGCGCCTCCCTCATCCGACCCGCTTCCTCGTAGAAGCCACACGCTTCAAGGATCGTGCGCGAGCGCTCTTCCCTGCCCTCATGAATTATCGAGACAATATCATCGGCGGTCATTTCAACCTTCGGCAGCTTCTTGATTTCCTCAAACAGCGCCTTGCGCTTCTCGATGCGGGCGGCTCGCTGGGCTTCGGTGTCGAAGTCGAGGGGTCGCGGGCGTACGGCGCGGTAGAGCCGCTCGCCGTCCCAGAAGTGGGAGGCGTCCTGATGCGCCAGCATCTGCTCCACGGCCACGATGGTCTGCTGGGCGACGCTACGATGCTGGCTGGCGGCGTAGGTTTTCAGTTGCTCGTACAGATCGTCCGGGAAATCCCTCACTTGTAGTGCCGGCATAGGTGGCCTCCTTCAACGCATGTCTATAGCATGAATTATACATGCAATGGAAGAGAGCTGCAACTATGCCGGCACTTTGGTCGATTGAATCGGCCAGGTTTAATTGGCGGCCTTAATTGCCCTCGCTGATGCGGCCAAACACCTCGTCGATGCTCGGGCTTTCGGCGCCGTAGGGCTCGCCGCCAAAGCAGGCGAGCAGCGACTTCGCCGCCGCGAGATCGACCAGATGCTCCTCGTGCGTCTGCATGTTGCGCGCCTTCACCTGGCCAGCAGCAAGCTCGTCGGGGCCCATCACGACCACGAAGGCGGCGTCCAGCTTGTCGGCCAGCTTGAACTGGCTCTTCAGACTGCGGTGCTGGTGGTCCATCTCGCTAGCAAGGCCGGCGTCGCGCAGCGCCTGTACGAGCGAGAACGCCTCCGCGCGCACCGAGTCGTCGACGCACGCCACGAAACAGTCGCAGCGCCGGGCCGGCGGGAACGCGTAGCCTGCCGCCTGCAGTGCCAGCACGCAACGTTCGTAGCCCAGTGCGAAGCCGAAGCCGGGCGTGGGCCGTCCACCCACCTCCTGGGCCAGCTTGTCGTAGCGCCCGCCTCCACCGATGGCGTTCTGACTGCCCATACCCTCCGTCACCTGCACCTCGAACACGGTGCGCGTGTAGTAGTCCAGGCCGCGCACGAGCTTCGGGTCCTCCGTGTACGCGAGGCCCGCACCGTCCAGGTACGCCTTCACGGTGCCGTAGTGAGCGCGGCAGTCGTCGCACAGGTGGTCGGTGATCTTCGGTGCATCCTCCATGACGGCGGCGCAGCCGGGGTTCTTGCAGTCGAACGCGCGCAGCGGGTTGATGTCGGCACGGCGCTTGCACTCGTCGCACAGCTCGTCGGCGTGCGCGTCCATGTACGCCTTCACGGCGTCGCGGTAGGGCGGCCGGCACGCGTCGCAGCCCATCGAGTTCACCAGCAGCTCGGTGGCTTCCACGGGAATGCCGATGGCCGCGTAGAACCGCATGAGCATGATGATGCCCTCGGCGTCCACGCTGGGCTCCTCGGCGCCCAGGCACTCGATGCCCACTTGGTTGAATTGGCGCTGGCGGCCCTTCTGCGGGCGCTCGGCACGGAACATCGGACCCGCGTACACCAGCTTCACCGGAGGCGCGCCCTGCGGCACCAGGTCGTGCTGCACCACGGCGCGCACAACGCCGGCCGTGCCCTCGGGTCGCAGCGACAGGCGGCTCTTCGCCTTCACGGCGCCGCCGTCGAGCAGCCGTTTCAGGTTCTCGCCCGAGAGGGCGGTAAACATCTCCTTCGAAACCACGTCGGTTGCCTCGCCGATGCCGCGCACGAACAGGTCCGTCTGCTCGAACACGGGCGTCTCGATGGGCACGTAGCCGTACGCGCCAAACACGTCGGACGCCACCGCCTTGAAGTGCGCCCAGAACTTCGCCTCGTCGGGCAGGAGGTCGCGCGTACCTTCGGGAGATTGGATTGTCATGGAGGTTCCTTTTCGTATCGTGCGTTTCGATTGCCCGCTATTGTAGCGCATCGGAACGGGCTGCATGCGTCCGAGGTTTTCCGGCGATTCGAGCGACCGGACGGGCGGATGTCGACGCGAAAGCCTATTCCTCGAGCGACTTCAACACGTTCACAAGCGCATCGTCGGGACGATACCGCAAGCGCAACGCAAGCAGATTGCGCGACACATGGAACAAGCCCGCATCGGCCGCTGCAGCAGCGCTCTCATTCAGTATGTCGAGCACGGCCGCCGTCGGGGCAATCGGCACGCCGGCGGCGGCGAGCTTCTCATCCAAGCTGTCTTTATCGGGAAGCGCGACGCCGGTTTCCTCGACAAGCTCATGCAGCTCGGCCGTCGCCTGCAAAGCAACCGCCGGCGACGTGGCGAGCGACTTCACATAGCACAATGCGCCGACCTGCGGGTCACCCGCCTTCCAGCGCACATAGGCCAGCTGATAGTACGCCATGGCAATGTCGTCGGGCTGCACTGCGATACCCAGACCCCCTTCGAGCGTTTTCGCCGCGTTCTCCATATCACCCACAAGCATGAACGCACGACCGAGCTGTCGATAACCGGCGGACGTCGCGGGCGCAAGCTCGATAGCTCGGCGACCGAAGCGTAGCGCTTCTTCGGTGCGCTCGAAAGAGTGTTCGAGCAGACGCACAATCTCCAGATGGCAGAGGTAGAACGTATCGGGCGCGAGCTCGATGCGCCGGTGCGCGTCAGCTGCTGCAAGCGACGCGAGATCCGGAACGAAGGACGTCGTGCTGTCCGTACCGACACCCTGCATCTTGCTCGCCTCATCGGCGAGAACAGCGCAGTCATCGCACGCCGTGGCTCGTGCGCGGTTGTAGCATACGCGTGCCGCATACGAATCGAAGCATCGATAGACGGTCGCGGCGCCATCCGCGTACCCGTCGATCATCGATGCCTCCGCAACGGCATCGATCAGGATCGAGGCAGCACTTCCAGGATCCTGCGGTGCTCGCGTGCGGGCGCGTCCGAGGGCAACCAAACAACGATCTTCTCCGAGAAAACGGCCTACGATGGCGTTCTGCTCCTCCATATCGAGCGAGCCTTCGGCCAATGCCGCCATCAGCCTGGTACAGGCCGCGACCGTTCGTGCATCTTCACGCGCTTCTGCGGCATCCTGCTCCTCCCGCACGAGACGGATAGCCTCTATCGTGGTCTCGGCCCGCACAATGCCATCCGCAAGACGCTCGCCGATCCGACGGCGGTAGGTATCAACCTCAATGCGCAGGTCGCGAGCCTCGCGCGCCGCAAGAACCTCGGCAGCTTGACCAGATATCAGCGCATCGGCGCTCTCGGGAAGCGCACGACGCGATACGGCCGAGGGCAGCGCGTTCACGACGGCGAAGGGGTCGGCTGCCGGCAGATCGAACAGCGCGCCCGCATACGCGAACAAGGACGTCGGATCTCCCAGCCGAGCCGCATGGATGAGCTCATGATGCTCAAACAGGCCTCTCGTAAATGTAACCTGGTAATATGCAGGCGTATCTCCGACTTCCGCCGATCGGAATACGACGGGGTCGCCATCGGGAGCCTGAACGCGGTCGACATCCTCGACAGCAAGGGGACGGGCCACGAGATCGACGCGCTGAAGGAACGCGGACGATTCGAAAACGGCGAGCGCCAACGCGAGACCGACATGCATCGCATAGCAACGCGCTTGAGCCTCCCGTTCAGACGCCGTTGCGCTCGCCCAGCCATCAACCGACGAAGCAGGCGCACCCTGCGCAGCCGACGCGTTGCTGCAGCGACGCGTCGGCATGAGCCCGGCGTCAGGCACCGTAATCTCGATCGCCGCTGCACCTTCGCCGACGTCGCAGCGAAGCAAGGCCTCCACGCGAAATGGGAGCCTCATCCGTTCAAGCGCAGCGTTCACGGCGCATCGTGTCGCCCATTCTCCGCCGACCTCGCCGGACGAAGCGTCGCTTGCCAGATCAAAGGCGAGCGACGATGAAACGGCCGTGTCGACGAGATACCCCTCCCACCGCACGCAATCAATATCGCTCGCAAAGGATGCCCGTTCGTTGAACGCCTCGTTCATTAGAAGAAATCGGTTGAGCGCGCTCTCCAGGGCCCATATCTCACGGCGGGTGACAGGCGGATGCTCATCGTCCGCCGCAATGAAGAACGTATCGGCGTAGCGCGCGGTCCTGACAAGCCGCAAGATGTCGTCCGGCACGCCTCGAGCCTCAATCCGCTCGAGTCCGGCTTCGATAAGCCACCGCGCCAAACTTGACGCGAGCGCAGGGGGCCGCAGCACAGGATCCTCCTCAGCGCTTTCCACCGCGGAAACGATCGAGCGAAGCGCCAGAAGCAGCTTTTGCCCGCGCAGGACCGAGAAAGCAAAATCGACTCCGCGCGTTGGCATGGGAGCGTCGCAGGCTCGCGGCCGGTGGACAAACGCCAGAAAGGCGCGAGCCATCACATCGTCATAGGCCAGATCGGCCCCGTACGGCCCGAAATCATACCAGGAGTCGAAAATCGTATAGCGGCCGCGCCTGCATGCGTACTGCGCAACCTGACGCTTCCCTTCCGCATCGTGCACCTCGACGCTTCCCCGTTCCTCGTTCGATCCATCCTGCTCGGAGTACCGAGCGAACGCAAGCTCCGGCGGACGAGCAGGCGGCGACGGAACCGGACGATCCGTCGCAAACACCCGCCCGTAACGATCGATATAGGCAAGAATACGGAATTCGCTTGCACCGAGAAATTCCACCACGTAGCGATCGCTTTTGTTCGGCGCCGGGCACGCCCCTCCGATCCAGCCAAACGCACCGCAGTCGAACGCGACGGACGGCAACGCATGGGGTAGTACGCGTCGCACGGTACCGAGCAGCGCCTTCGCCGCGCCGATTCGATAGACGCCTTCGCGTTCCTCAACCTGCCGCACCCGTGCTCCTTTCGTGTCACCGAAAGCATAGCACGGCGTTTCGACTGGACGAGAAAAAACCGGACCGCAAAGGATACAACGCCCCCTCAGTGATGATGGTTACATGCCTGCTCCGCGCTCATGCGCGGAGCTTCGCCTGCAGCGACATGCTCAGCGGCGTCGCGCACGAGAGGATGTTCGTTGTCGAAGTACACAGCGATGCCCGCCTGATCGAACCCCATAAGCGGACGCATGCCCATACCTGCCGCAACGATGGCGTCTACGCCGGCCTTCGCAAGCAGACCAACGGGGCGCATGCAACCGCCCTCCTCGTGCGGAGGATTCGCAACCTCGAACGTGCCTGCAATCTGGCCGTCTACAATGTCGACCACCGTGAAGCAATCGCAGTGGCCGAAATGACCCGCGCGCTGGGAATCCAGGCCGGCCGCACCCATCGTGGGAATCGCCAGCTTCATCATCTTCTTTTCGTTCATCTTACCCTTCCTTCTCCGGTACTTCCGTATTCTCATCCAGCTGGTGCAGACCGCTTTCAAGCAGATCGACCAGCAGCTCGTCCAAACGCTGCCGGTCGCGCAGTACGTCGAGCCACTGCTCGGCAAGCTCGGCACCCTGCTGCGTAAGCTCGTATTCGCGGCGACGCGGGCCGACCTGCTCGTCGCACCATCGGGAAACGACAGCGCCCTCCTCTTCGAGGCGGCGTAGCGACCGGTACAATCCGCCCACGTCCACATCAACTTTCCCACCGGTCTTGTCTAGGATAATCTTGCGCATATCGTACCCGTAGCCGCCCGAATGCAGCAGCGCGGCGAGCGCTGCCGGCTCCGCAAGCGCCCCGCCCCCGCCGCCGCGCCGACGGCAACAGGACGTGCGCGTCGAAGTGGACGGCCCACCGCAGTCGCCGTGAGGCATGCGCATCATCCTTCCCGCTCCTTTCGCGCCCGCTTTGTCTGCGAACGACATGTATATGACATAAACATATATACGTCATATACATGCATGTTGTCAATATGCGGATGGGCAACGGATGGAGCGACACTCCTTCTCCTCGACGAGGATAGCGGACCTCATCCATCTATCCACCATTTCCCAGAACGCGCTTTTTTACCGTAGACACGTTTCGAGAAATCGGAAAGACAGGCTATCGCCGTCCCGCCATGGAACCGAAACGGGCTTCATACGCGAAACGACCCCTCCCGAGCATTCGCTCGGGAGGGGTCGTTTCGCGCAAGCCGTCACGCCGCTTGAGACCGTGCACCGTGTGCACCTCCGGATCCCTACAGGTGCGCCACCACGAGGTCGCCCATCTGAACGGTACCGACCACCTTGTCGGCGGGGGTGTCGACCTGCTTGATGTCGCCGGTGCGCCAGCCCTCGTCGAGCACGGCGGTCACCGCGCGGCGGATGTCGTCGGCGGCCTCACCCAGGTTGAAGCTGTAGCGCAGCATCATCTCGACGGACAGGATCTGCGCGAGCGGGTTCGCGATGCCCTTCCCCGCGATGTCGGGCGCGCTGCCGTGGCTGGGCTCGTAGAGCGCCGTGCCGTCGCCGAGGCTGGCGCTGGCCAGCATGCCGAGCGAGCCGGTGATCTGGGCGGCTTCGTCGGACAGGATGTCGCCGAACATGTTCTCGGTCACCACCACGTCGAAATCGACGGGGCGGCTGATGAGCTGCATGGCCGTGTTGTCCACGAGCAGGTCCTCGAGTTCCACGTCGGGGTACTCCTCCGCGCCGATGCGGTGCACGATCTCGCGCCACATGCGGCTCGTCTCCAGCACGTTCGCCTTGTCGACGCTCGTCACCTTGTTGCGGCGCTTGCGCGCGGCCTCAAACGCCTGGCGCGCGATGCGCTCGACCTCGTACTCGCGGTACTCGAGCGTGTCGTAAGCGCGCTGGCCGGCGGCGCCGTGGGTGCCGCAGCCCTCTTCGTCGTAGAAGCGTTCGCGACGACCGAAGTACAACCCGCCGGTCAGCTCGCGCACGATCATCATGTCCACGCCGTCCACGATCTCCGGCTTGAGCGTGGACGCGTCGGCCAGCGCGGCGAAGATCTGCACGGGGCGCAGGTTCGTGTACAGGCCCAGTGCCTTGCGGATGCCCAGCAGACCCTGCTCCGGACGCGGCTTCGCCGGATCCGTGGTGTCCCACTTCGGGCCGCCGACGGCCGCCAGCAGCACGGCGTCGGAGGCTTCGGCTACGTGCAGCGTCTCGTCCGGCAGCGCGGTTCCCGTCGCGTCGATGGCGCACCCGCCCAGCAGCGCCTCGGTGTAGGCGAACGCCGTGTCGTACTTCACGCCCACCGCGTCGAGCACCTTGACGCCCTCGGCGATGATCTCGGGGCCGATGCCGTCGCCGGGAAGCAGGCAGATGTTGTAGGTTTTGGCCATGGCTCTACTCCTCGCCCAGCTTCGCCTTCGTGCGGTTGATCAGGCCGCCAGCTTCGATGATCTCGCGGATGAACGGAGGGAACGGCTGAGCCTCGAAGGTCTGGCCCGTCGTCTCGTTCACGATGACGCCCGCGTCGGCGTCCACGCTCACCACGTCGCCCTGGCTGATGGCGTCCACCGCTTCGGGGCACTCCATGATGGCGAGGCCCGTGTTGATGGAGTTGCGGTAGAAGATGCGCGCGAAGCTCTTGGCGATGACCACGTCGACGCCAGCCGCCTTGATGGCGATGGGCGCGTGCTCGCGCGACGAGCCGCAGCCGAAGTTCTCGTCGGCCACGATGATGTCGCCGGGTTGCACGCGCTCGATGAACGACGTGTCGAGGTCCTCGAGGCAGTGCTTCGCCAGCTCGGCCGGATCGGACGTGGTCAGGTAGCGAGCCGGGATGATGACGTCGGTATCGATGTCGCGCCCGTAGCGGTGCGCGGTTCCTTTGAATTGCATGGTCGCAGTCCCTCCTAGTCCAAGTCTTCCGGCAGGCCGATGTGGCCGAGCACCGCGCTCGCCGCGGCGATGGCCGGCGAGGACAGGTAGACCTCGCTCGTAGGATCGCCCATGCGGCCGACGAAGTTGCGGTTCGTCGTGGCGATGGCGCGCTCGCCGGCGGCAAGGATGCCCATGTAGCCGCCCAGGCAGGGACCACAGGTGGGCGTGGATACGGCGCAGTTCGCATCGAGGAACACGTCCATGAGGCCCTCCTCCATGCACTGGCGGTACACGGCCTGCGTGGCGGGGATCACGATGCAGCGCACGTCGGGGTGGATCTTCCGCCCGCGCAGCACGTCGGCGGCCTGGCGCATGTCGACGATGCGGCCGTTCGTGCAGCTGCCGATGACGGCCTGGTCGATCTTAATGTCGCGCGCCTCGGCGGCCGGGCGCGTGTTCGACGGCAGATGCGGGAACGACACGGTGGGCACGATGGAGGCGGCGTCGATCTCGTAAACCTTCGCGTACGTCGCATCGGCGTCGGAGTGGTACTCGGTGTAGGGGCGCTCGGTGCGGCCGTCCATATAGGCGCGCGTCACGTCGTCGACCTCGATGAGGCCGGCCTTACCGCCCGCTTCGATGGCCATATTCGAGATGCTCATGCGCTCGTCCATGCCCATGCTCCGAATGGCGCTGCCGGTGAATTCCATGGCCTGGTAGAGCGCGCCGTCCACGCCGATCATGCCGATGATGTGCAGGATGACGTCCTTGCCGGTGACGCCGGGGGCCAGCTCGCCCTCGATCTTGAACAGCAGCGACTCGGGCACCTTGAACCACGCTTTGCCGGTGGCGTAGCCCACGCCGGCGTCGGTGGAGCCCACGCCCGTGGCGAACGCGCCCAGCGCACCGTACGTGCAGGTGTGGCTGTCCGCGCCGATGATGAGGTCGCCCGCGCCGACGACGCCCTGCTCGGGAAGCAGCGCATGCTCGACGCCCATGCAGCCCACCTCGTAGTAGTGGGTGATGCCCTGCTCGCGCGCGAAGTCGCGCACGATCTTGGCCTGCTCGGCGCTCTTGATGTCCTTGTTGGGGACGTAATGATCGGGCACGAGCGCGATCTTCGTGGGATCGAACACCTTCTCAACGCCGATCTTGCGGAATTCTTTGACGGCGATGGGGGCGGTAACGTCGTTGGACAGCACGAGGTCGAGATCGCATTCGATCAGCTGACCCGGCTCCACTTCGTCGAGCCCCGCATGGGCGGCGAGGATCTTCTCCGCCATGGTCATGGGACGTGGCATGTGTGCTCCTTTGTGCGGTGGGTCTCAAGCCTGCGCACGCGCAGGTACATGGAAAACGAGGCAATTGTACCACTGGCTTTTGCGCACAAGAAGAAGAGCCCCGCGGGGCTCTTCAAAGAGAAGCGATTTTCCAGATTGCGGTCGCACAGCGCGCATCCTAGTAGTAGCCGTGGCCGTAACCACCGTATCCCATGACGCTTGCTGCAACCGCGGAGATCATGCCGCCGATAGCCAAGCCGATCAAAAGGCCGATCACAATCCAAATCACGAAGCCGATGATGGCGAACTTGAGCGCGTCGCTTTTCACCTGCGGCATCTTGTCGACGTTCACAAGCCAGGCGATGATGATGCCTGGGATGCCCATGAGGGCGCCCACCACGAGCCAGGCAAACTTCATGCCCCCCGTCAGCTGCATGAGCGGAGCGGGAGCGTATACGGGCTGGGGCTGCGGGGCTCCGTACATCGGCTGCGGCGGCACGTGCTGGTTCATCGGAGGCTGCTGGTACGGCGCTGCCTGCTGGTACGCTGGCATCTGCGACCCGGCCGAATCGGGAACCGACGCACCAGCCTGCTGCTGGGGAGCCGCTTCGGGAGGCGTCGGTTGTAAAGGCTGCTGATTGTTCTGCTCGTCGGTCATGACGCACCTGCTTTCTTTTCGCCTGTCGTTACCATCGAACCGTCCTGTCGTCTCAAGGCCGACAGTCAGATGAATGCACCGTATAGGTTCGCAGCGTCCTGGTAGCGCCAGTATACGGGGCATGCGCGAACCGATGCGGCCCCGTCATCGAACCGACATGCAAATACACCATCTGGCGTAGAAACATGTCCGGGTTTATTGAGTTCTCCAGACGCAGTCGTCTAAGCGAGGCCTTCTAGCTAGGAAAGGGCTGAACAGAGCGCATCGAGCAACGTGATGGCGAAATGCTGCGCCGAACGTCCTTCGCCGGCGTCTCCCCATGCGGTGCCCGTCAGCTCAACGGCAATTCGCGACGGGGCCGACTCTTCAGCGACGCCGATAGCCGTCTCCAGCCGCAAAGCCAACGTCTCCTCGCCTTCGTAGCTGACCCGCGGGACGCTCGGAGCCGTATTCTCATCAGGCAGGACGATATGAACGAGCAGCATGGAGCTATCGGGCGCCACCAACAGGGAATCTGCGCTTACAATCTTGGATGCAGGGCTTGTGGCCAGCGCGAGATTCGACATGCGAGAAGCCACGCTGCGCGTGAATTCCTTTGTTCCGAACAGGCACAAGGCGTTGCGCTCAAGCACGTCGGCAGCTCGGGCGAAGCCCAGGTGGCTCGAGCCGTGCACAGCTTCCTTGCCCTCCCAGGAATGATGCAGGTTGCGAAGCGCCGCGTAGGTATAGGCGCCGGCGATACCGTCGGACGGAAGGCCGAGATTCAGCTGGAACTTGCGAAGAGCCAGCTCGGTGAAAGCACCAAAAATACCGTCGGTCTCACCGCACGCGAATCCGAGCGCACCGAGGGCACCTTGCAGCTCGAGCACATCCTGGCCATGAAAGTGGGGCATGCGCAGATATAACGTGCGGTCGCCCAGTTGAAAGGATGCATCTACCAGAGCGGACCACACCTTGTCCGTGACCTCGTCCGAAACGGGCAGGCACGCATGCTCGCAAAACGCCCATACGGCGGACGCCGTTCGCTCGCCAAATACGCCGTCGACCTCGTCTTCGTCGAGGAGGCCGACGATCGCGAGGCGCTGCTGCACGTCCTCGACCGCAGGACCTGTATCATGTCGCTTAATGGTTTCCATAGTCATCATGGTACCGCAGAAAGAAAGCGCCGCCCTGTACCGGGACGGCGCTTCCACCAAAGCAACAGAGCGACTATTGAAGCTGCCTTAGATTCCCCCATGTCGCATCGGCCGTCCTGCAACGTGAAAGACGCGCGGCAACGCTCAGAATCACTTCAACCGGTTCACGAACCAATCGGCCATGCTCACCAGAAGATCGCGCGAAGCGGAGGGGCGCACCATGTCGATCAGGCGATTCTTTGCAATGCTCGTAAGGTTCTCGGCATAGCTGCGCGCATAGTCGATGCTGCCTGATGCCTCCATGATAGCAACAGCATCGGCGAGCACTCTTTGGTCTTTCTCTTTCGACGAGAGGATCTCGATAAGGCGATCGCGCTCATCGGAATGCTGAAGCGCGTGCACCACCATAAGCGTGCGCTTGCCCTCCGTGATATCGTTACGGAAATCCTTCTTCGTGGACTCTTCGCTACCGATCAAATTCAGAAGGTCGTCTTGGATCTGGAACGCCAGGCCCGTGTCCAAGCCATAGTTGCGCAGCGCCTCAATCTCAGCCTCGGTTCCGCCACCTATGATGGCGCCAATGGCGAGCGGCACGGCACCGGAGTAATGAGCCGTTTTATGCGTGGCCATGACGAGGTAGTCCTCGGGCGTGATATCGTAACGGCTGTCGCGCGCCCAACCGATGTCGAGCGCCTGGCCTTCGATTGTGCGACGCGTCATGTCGATGAGCTCGGTAATGACGCGCACCTTCGTCGCATCATCGAGTCCCGTATCCGATACGACCGTCCCGTTCACAAGCGATAGCGCCAGATCTCCGGCATTGATGGCAAGACCCACCCCTTCGGTGAGGTGCATGCACGGCTCGCCGCGACGCAGCTCGGCCTCGTCAGCGATATCGTCGTGGATGAGAGCTGCCGTATGGAAATGCTCGATAGCGGATGCAGCGCTCGTAGCGCGTTCCATGTCGCCGCCGACCGCAAGGCACGCGGCAAAGCAGATGAGCGGACGATGACGCTTTCCGCCGTTTCTGCTGTACGCGACAAGAGGATCGTACAGATAGCGATCCATATCGGGATGAGAGCCTTTCGGGATGAACGAATTCACCAGATCGCCCACGCGATCAGCGTATAGCGACAAGTACTCTTCGAATGATTCAGGAGGCTCTTTAACAGCTGCGATGATCTCGTTGATGTTGTCCATGGCTCTTCTCTACACGGGTTCGTCTGCACGGCCGTTGGTCATGGTATCACAATGCCCGCAGTCGACTTGAACCGGCTTCACGAGCGGCGCATTTTTCCGTTATTCCCGCATATCGCCCAGGGCTGCGTTATTTTTGAACCTCATTGGGACATCCCGAGGCAAGGTTCGGTATTCGCAAACAATCCAATATGGTAGGGGCGGCGGGACTCGAACCCGCAAGCCTTGCGGCGGAGGATTTTAAGTCCCCTGCGTATGCCAATTCCGCCACGCCCCCAGGATGTTCGGATTCGCTGAACGGCGACCGGAATCATGGTAGCACGTCATCGGACGACGCTGCAATCTTTGACGTGCGCGCCTGCTCCCTTTCCGCCTCCCGCAAGACAATGCCGTGGAGAATGTCCGTCTCGCTCACGGTGAATGAATCGAATCCGGCAAGATCGAGCACGGTTTGCAGGATGATCATACCTGCCACGATCACCGGCGCACGACCGGGATCGAGACCCACGATCTTTTGGCGTTCCGCCAGCGGCGCGCAGCGAAGCTCGTCATACACGCTATCGAGCATCGGACGCGCAACGATCGCCTTGTGAACGCGCGTTGCGTCGTACACCTTCATGTGCTCGTGGACGGACACCACCGTGGTAGCCGTCCCAGCAACTGCAACCAGCCGATTTGGCACATGGTCTGCAACGCACAGCCTCTCAAAGAACGGATGCATGCCCTTCGCTATCCATGAACGAGCAGCGGCGAGTTCGTCCTTACTCGGGGGATCGGATGCGAGAAACTTCTCGGTCACCCTACGGCATCCGATGTCGAACGAATGCATGCGATCCGGCTCGCAGCCCGCCGTTCCCACGATGACCTCGGTGGAGCCGCCGCCTATGTCGACCACGATCAGCCGTTCGCCGCCAAACTCACATGAAGCGCCGGCGAAGGACAGCGCCGCCTCGCGCTCACCGGGGATCACCGTAAGTTCAATACCGGCGTCGCGCAGCAGCGCACCGAATTCTTCGGAGTTGTCCGCATCGCGCGCGGCCGACGTGGCCACAGCGGTCACCCGCACGTCCGGAGCGTCAGGAGCCTTATATGCTGCAAGCACCTCTTGGAATCGCACAATCGCATCGACAACGCGCCTCATCGCCTCTGGACGAAGCACGCCCGAAGCGTCGACGCCCTCACCCAGATTCGTGATCGCATATTCTCTGTCAAGTTCGGTCAGCCGTCCCCGCTCATCGATGTCGGCCACGAGCATGCGGCATGTGACCGTGCCGATATCGATAGCGGCGTAGCGGCCCGGCGCGCTCATCGCTGTTCCACACCTGCCGTTCGGGATCATCGGCCCCCCTACTCGACGCCAAACAGCGGATCGAGAATCGGCGAATACCAGGTTTCTGGCGCCGCTATGCTACCCGATACAATATTAGCGTGCACGGACGCGCTCTTCTCTTCGGAAGACGAGAGGCCCGATACCTTGGCCGTCTGCTCGCCTTCCTTGATCCAGCCCAGCTGATCGTGAGCCGCATTCTCTATGCCTGCATCGGTTTGCAAAGAGGACACCTCTCCCTGGATCGCATTGTTGCGCTCCACAAGGGCGGCATATTCGGCCGCAAGGCGATCACGTTCGCGCACCGATTGGTAATACTGCTGTACTGACGGATACAAAAACAAGCACGACAGCGCAAGGCAGACGACTACCGTCATGCTTGCTATGAACTTAGGCGCAGAAGCGGATGACGGGCTGGAGGCCGCCTTCGAACCGCGCTTCGCCGCGCGCGTCGAGGTTTTGTCCTGCATGCGAGCTGCCTGCCGGTGCTTCGCGCCCATTTCTCCCTTGTATACCGCAGCCCGCGGTCCCCCTTGGGAAGCCGATGACTCCGTATCGCCGAACTGCTTCGAATATGCGCGGCCGGCTTTGTTCTTCGCGCGGGAGCGCTTCAGAGAGGCAAGACGCGACTCTTTGCGCCGAATGGAATCATTCTGCACAGGATCGTCGTCGCAACCCTCGTCTGCCCGGCGCGTCTCTGTGCCGCTCCGGGCACGACGCGCGTCTCCGATACCGCGGTCAGCCGACGTACCACGACCGGCTTTTGCTCCACGATCCGATGGGAATCCATACCGATCGGCTACGGATGCTTCGGCACGCACAGCGCGACTCCCAAAAGACGAAGTGGCGGTCGTGTCGGGAAACGCGTCGGATGCGAAACGACGAGAGGTCGCGGTCGGGCAAGAAGCGGCGGGCGTCAAGCGGGAAAAGGCGCCGACCCGCTCTCGGGAAGTTGTGGAAACCAAAGATGCGGGGCGTTGCGAGCGGTTCTCTTGGCGATACGAGGAACGGGTGCTTGAAGCATGCTCCGAGTTCGGACGCGTGCGCACGCCTTGCCTTACCTCATCGAACGAGAGAATATTCGTCTGTTTAGCCAAACGGAATGCGCTCCTTTATGCATCGTGGTTCGTTACTGGTGTGTGTAATGCCGGAAGCTCGGTGCAGCATAGCACACTGAGCATGATTCTGCCACCGATGCAGAAGCCTGCAACATATCTGCGCTCCTTCGAAACCAGGCGATAACCGAATCGATAACCATCGGTACTTTGCATACACCGCGCACCGGCACGCGCCTTGCCGCATAAGACCGCGCTGAGCCCGCGACAATGCTACAAGTCGAGCTTCTTGACGTAAGCGCTCCACTTTGCAAAAGAGTCATCACTGATTGCATGCTCCATGAGGCAGGCCTCTTCTTCAGCACGCTCAGCGGGGATTCCGAGGGCCTTGGTGAGGAACGCGAACAGCAGATGATGTCGATCCAAAATGGACACCCCATAGTCGTACCCCTCGTCGGTGAGTGTTATATCGCCATAATAAGGCTGGTCCGCAAGGCCCTTCTCCTTCAGCGAGGCGATGGCCTTGTTCACCGAGGCCTTCGAAACGCCGAGTTTCGTTGCGACGTCGACAGACCTCACCGACGCCTCCGTCGTGCCGCCCAGCATGACGATTGCTTCGAGATAGTCCTCATGCGACTTGGACATCTTCTCCACGGGGCCCTCCTTCGGTTCGTCGTCACATGGTACCACACGACAAGGTCCGGCGAAATCGAGCGCCCGTACGGAGGGAAAGGAAGAGCCAGCGAGGAAGGGGGAGGCCTCGCTGGCCGCAGTGTGATGGACGACCAGACGAGAGGAGTCTCCACCACCGTGTTGGTGATAAAAAATGTCTGAGGACTCGATTCCTTTGCCCTACCTGACATTTGTTAGTTTAGGTCAACTTATATGTGACTGCAATGGGAGTTTACTGAGGTTTACAATCTCTCCACACAGACGAGACGGATCGGCGGGAATCACGCACGCCCACGAGCGCTCAAGGCGCGAGCACAGCCGAGCCGTTGCCTGGCACAGCGCGGATCACGCGCGCCCACGAGGCGCCCTCCATGCAGCCTTTCGTCGAAACGGCAAGAAATCGCCGAATTCGAAACGGCGCCGCTTCCGGCGGGCGCGGAGCGCGCCCGCCGGGCAGGGCCTCGCTGCAACCAGAAGCTAAACAAAAGAAGGCAGTCCGGCACACCCGCAGCGCGCGACCGATCTGCCAAATCCGGCGATTTCTTTCCATTCTCGCCCGTCCCCGGAAGCGGCGAAACGGATGTTTCACGTGAAACATCCGTTCGCTGATCGTTGTGTGGTTGCGCGACGCTTAGCGGCGAGGCTCGGCCGCGGCGCGCTTCTGCATGTCGGCCACCATGCGGTCGGCGGCACCGCAGCCGGAGCAGCCCGCGCATCCGCCGGCGCATCCGCCGTGCGCGTCATCCCCCTTGTGGCAATCGCACGGGCCGTTGCGCACCAGGCGTCGAATCGCGAGGAACGCGAGCGCCAGCACGACGAGTCCGACGACCACCGTGGACGGGGTGAATTCCAAACCGAGCATCTCGACTCCTTTCTTGCGAGTAGGGTCCGAAGGATCCCCCTCCCCCGAGCAACCTCTGTCGCGCCGCTTACGCGACGCCGCCCTCTGCTTCGAGCTTGCCTGCGGCCTCGCCCTTCTTCTTGTCGAAGGCGGGCATGGGCCGGAAGATCTGGAACAGCATACCGGCCAGCACCACGACCGCAACGCCGGTCCACAGGTTGAACGTCAGCTCGCCGGTGATGAGGCCGCCGAACTGGTAGAACATCAGCCCGATGCACCATGCGAAGACGGTCATGTAGCCGATGGTGAACCAGGTCCATTTCGCGTTGCCCATCTCGCGCCAGATGGTACCGATGGCGGCGAAGCAGGGCGCGCACAGCAGGTTGAAGGCGCAGAAGGCGAGGATGGCCGGCACCGATCCCGCGAACAAGGCGGCGAACGCGGCCCACATGGCAGGATCGGTCTCGCCGACCTCGCCCAGGCTGGTCAGAATGCCGACGGTGGCCACGACGTTCTCCTTCGCCACAAGGCCGGTGACGGACGTGACGGTGGCCTGCCAATCTCCGAAGCCGAGCGGCGCGAAGATCCAGCCGATCGCGTTGCCCAAACCAGCCATGAGGCTGTACTGGATGTAGTTGTCCGTCTCGGTGTCGAGCAAACCGAAACCCTCGCCCGCGTCGCCGAAGTTCATGAGCAGCCAGATGACGATGGTGGACAGGAAGATGATCGTACCGGCTTTGACGATGTAGCCCTTGATGCGGTCCCACGTGGACAGCAGGACGGACTTCACCGTGGGCATATGATAGGTTGGGAGCTCCATGACGAAGGGCGACGCGGGGCCGGCGAACATCCTGGTCTTCTTCAGCATGACGCCCGAGACGATGATGGCGATGACGCCCAAGAAGTAGAACGCGGGCGCAATCCACCAGGTTTGCTCGGTATTGCCGCCGGCGATGGCGCCGAACACGAGCGCGATGATGGGCATCTTCGCGCCGCAGGGGATCATCGTCGTCGTCATGATGGTCATGCGGCGGTCTTTCTCGTTCTCGATGGTCTTCGTGGCCGTGACGGCGGGCACGCCGCAACCGGACGCGACGAGCATCGGGATGAAGCTCTTGCCGGACAGGCCGAAGCGGCGGAACACGCGGTCCATGATGAACGCGACGCGCGCCAGGTAGCCGCACCCTTCGAGCAACGCCAACAGCAGGAACAGGATGATCATCTGGGGGATGAAGCCGATCACGGCGCCGACGCCCGCGACGATGCCGTCCATCACGAGGCTCTGGAGCCACGGGGCGACGTCGGCCGCTTCGAGGGCACCTCCGATCACCGCTCCCAAACCGGGGATCCACAGACCGTACGAGCCGTCGGAGGGGTCGGGCTCCTCTTCGGCCAACAGCGCCAGCTCCTCCTCGCTCGCACCGGCCTCCTCGGCGGCAGCCACGGACTCTTCCCACGCGCCCACGGCCTCTTCGTAGGCCGCGCCGCCGGTGTACAAAAAGCCGTCGCCGGAGATGCCGTCGTTGGCCCAGTCGGTGACCACGCCCGTGCCCACGGAGATGGCCAGGTAGTACACGAGCGCCATGACCACCACGAAGATGGGCAGGCCCAGCCAGCGGTTCGTCACCACGCGGTCGATCTTCTGCGTGGTGGTCATGCCCTTGCGCGAGCGCTTCATCGTCTCGTCAACGACGTGCGTGATGGCGTTGTAGCGCTCGGACGTGATGATGCTCTCGGCGTCGTCGTCGAGCTTGCCCTCCACCTCTTCGCGGATCGCCTCGACCGCCTTGAGGTCGGCATCGCTGAGCTTCATGGTGGCAACGGTGCGCTCCTCGCCTTCGAACAGCTTGATGGCGAACCAGCGCGCGGTTGCCGGGGACACGCGGTTGCCCAGGATGCCCTCGATCTTCTCGATGGCCTCCTCCACCTGCGCGTCGAAGGGCATCTTCGGCTCGGCGGGCTTTCCGGCCTTCGCGGCGTGCACGGCGGTTTCCATGAGCTCGGCCATGCCGTGCCCCCTGAGCGCCGTCGTCTCGACGACTGGGCAGCCCAACTGCTTCGACAAGCCGGCCACGTCGATCTTGTCGCCGTTCTTCTTCACGAGGTCCATCATGTTGAGCGCTACCACGACGGGCACACCCAGGTCGAGGATCTGCGTGGTCAGGTACAGGTTGCGTTCGAGGTTCGTCGCGTCCACGAGGTTCACGACGACATCGGGGCCGCCGTCCAACAGGTAGTCACGCGTCACGATCTCCTCGGGAGAGTACGGCGACAGCGAGTACACGCCCGGCAAGTCCGTGATGACCACGTCCTTGTCGCGGGTGTACTTTCCTTCCTTCTTCTCAACGGTCACGCCCGGCCAGTTACCAACGTACTGGCTGGCGCCGGTCAGATCGTTGAACATCGTCGTCTTGCCGCAGTTCGGGTTGCCGGCAAGCGCTATGCGAATTCCCATGTTCAGCCCTTCCATCTGCTTCGAAGCCTCCAGGGGTCTGCCATCCCCCGTCGGCCTGTTATAAGTTAGCTGTTACTAACTTAGTCTCAAAAAAGAAGCGCCGCAGCGCCTCTACCCTCGTCGTCTGGCGCTTGCGCCCGGCAACGTCAGCCGACGAGGATGCTCTCCGCCTCGCTCTTGCGCAGCGACAGCTCGTATCCGCGCACCGTGACCTCGATCGGGTCGCCCAACGGCGCGACTTTGCGGACGAACACGCTCGTCCCCTTGGTGATGCCCATGTCCATGATGTGACGCTTGAGCGCGCCCTCACCTTTCAAACGACGGACCGTGGCGGTTTTGCCGATGGCCACGTCGCGCAGCGTTCGATCCTGAGCTTCTGCCATATGCCTCGTTTCCTTTCCTTGATGTTTCCTGCGATTACGCCAACTCGATAAGCTCCGGCCGGTGCGGAGCAGATGTTTCACATGGAACATCTGCTCGTCTAGAACGAATGTTTCACGTGAAACATTCGCACGTGCACAGCGCACGATGCCCACCATGGGATGCACGCTATAGATGGCACCATGGATCCACGCCGTGAGGGTGCACCGTGCGAGGTGCGCTCCTTGCGGGGTGCGTGCTGTACCAGTTGTACGGTGCACGGAACGCCATAGTATGTTCGCTATGGAGGGTGCACCGTGCGGGGTGCGGACACGCTAAGCGGCGGCGTTCGTGATGATGCGGGATGCAACCTGGCGGTTGAGCGCAATCTGGGTGCCCTTGACCTCGACGATGAGGTCACCGGCGGCCTCGGAGACTACCGTCACCTGCGCGCCTTCGACGAAACCGAGGTTCTCCAGATGGTGATGAAGGTCACCGCGACCACGTACCTTCGCGATCGTGCCGGTCTCGCCGTCCCTCAGAAACGAGAGCGGCATCTGCTGGCACGCGATGCCGGGCGCAGACCCCGCGTCCGAACGACCGACCGTTCCCTGCATGCTTGCAACCGTTGCGTTGTCCATGGTGGCTCCCATCGAGTTAGCTTCATGTAACAAAAGTATCTTATAGCAAACTTTTGCAGAATGGAAGCCTTGGCTAACATTTTTTGGAATCGTTGACGGGACGTCGTGCGCAAGAGGACGTGGGCGGGAGCGGGGGCGAGAACCGGACGCCCCCGTGCGGGCTCAGTCGTCTTTGAGCGTCATCGCGTTCACGGCCACGATGACGGTGGACAGGCTCATGAGCACGGCGCCCACGGCGGGGCTCAGCAGGATGCCCGCGGGCGCCAGCACGCCTGCCGCCAGCGGGATGGCCACGATGTTGTAGCCGGCGCCCCACCAGAGGTTCTGCTTGATCTTGCGCGTGGTGTTCGTGCCCAGGTCGAGCAGCCGCACGATGTCCTCCGGGTCGCTCTTCACGAGCACGACGTCGGCGGAGTCGATGGCAACGTCGGTGCCGGCGCCGATGGCCGCGCCCACGTCGGCCTTCGCGAGGGCGGGCGCGTCGTTGATGCCGTCGCCCACCATCATGACCACGTCGCCCGCCGTGCGGCGCTCCTGCACGAGGCGCACCTTGTCCTGGGGCACGAGCCCAGCGTGGAACTCGTCGATCCCGAGGTCGCGGGCCACGGCGCGCGCGGCCTCCTCGTTGTCGCCCGTGAGCATGACGGGCGCGATGCCGCGCTCCTTGAGCTGCCGCACCGCCTCGCGCGCCGTGGGCTTCACCTCGTCGCCCTGGGCCACCACGCCGGCCACGACGCCGTCGATCACGAGGAAGCTCACCGTGAGGCCGCGGCCTGCGAGCTGCTGGAACAGGTCGCGGTCGTAGACGATGCGCCGCTCGTCGAGGTGGCGCGCGTTCGCAACGAGCGCCTTCCGCCCGTCCTCGAGCGTGCCCTCCACGCCCACGCCGGCCACGGCGTGCTCGTCGCGCACGGGCGCGGGGCGCACGCCCCGGTCGCGTGCTGCGGCCACGATGCTCGCCGCGAGCGGATGCGACGAGGACTGCTCGAGCCCGGCGAGGATCGCGAGCACGCGGTCATTGGCACGGTCGTCGGCGGATGCGCCGCCGTTTTTCCCGTCATTGCCGGCGACCGTGCCGTCGGCCCCTCCGGCATTATCGCCCTTGCCGTCGCCGGAGCCCGGCTTTCCCACCGCACGCACCTCCGCCACGCGGAAGTCGCCCTCGGTGAGCGTGCCGGTCTTGTCCATCATCACCACGTTCACGCGCGGCGCCACCTCAAGCGCCCGTCGGCGTCGCACGAGCAGGCCGTGCCGCGCGCCGATGGACGTGGAGCGCGCAGCCACGAGCGGTATGGCCAGGCCGAGCGCATGCGGGCACGCGATGACGAACACCGTGACCATGCGCGTGAGCGCGTCGCCCACGCTGCCCGTGACGGCAAGCCACGCGGCGAAGGCCGCGACGCCCACGCCCACGGCGGCGTAGAACAGCCAGCGCGCCACCTTGTCCGACAGCACCTCGGCACGCGACTTCTCCTGCTGCGCCTGCGACACCAGCTTCATGACCTGGGCAAGGTAGCCCGACTCGCCCGTGCCGGTCACACGCACGTACAGCGTGCCGTCGCCGTTCTGCGATCCGCCGAACACGGAGTCGCCCGCTCCCTTGGCCACGTCGCGCGCCTCGCCGGTGACGAGCGCCTCGTTCACCTGCGACTCGCCGCGCACGACCTCGCCGTCGGCGGGCACCTTCTCGCCCGCCTCTACCATGACGGTCTGCCCCACCTGCACCTCGGACAGCGGCGCATCGGCGAAGGAGCCGTCCGGCTGCTCCACGTGGGCCTGCGCCGGCAGGAGCTCGGCCATCTCCTTGAGCGCGTCGCCCGCGCCCATGACGGCCCGCATCTCCACCCAATGGCCCAGGAGCATGATGACGATGAGCGTGGCCAGTTCCCAGAAGAAGTCCATGTGCATGCCCGCTGCGTGCAGGACGGAGCGCTGGACGAAGGCGTAGATGCTGTAGGCGTAGGCCGTGGTGATGCCGAGCGCCACGAGCGTCATCATGGCGGGCTGGCGGCGCCTGAGCTCGTCCGCCGCCCCGCGCAGAAACGGCATGCCGCCGTAGACGAACAGCACCGTGGCGAGCGCCGCCACGACCCAGTCCGAGCCGGGGAACGCAAGCGTGATGGGGAGCGCCATCCCCATGGGCGAGGACAGCAGCAGGATGGGAATCGTCAGCACGAGGCTCGCGAAGAACCGCCGCTTGAGGTTCGCCCCGTGCATCGCCATGCCGCCCCCAGAGGCGTCCTTTCCGGAAGAGCCGTCCCGCCCGTCCTCGCGTTCGCCGTCATGCCCGCCCATCCGCCTCGCCTCGCCTTCATCGGTTGCCCTGCCTGCGCTATCGAGCACCAGGGTAGGACGCGACAGCGGCATCGCGCGGGTGCGGAGGCGAACCGTTGCACAGCGGAAACAAGGCGGTCGGGCGGGCGAAAGAGGCTCAGCCCACCATGCCCAAGGCGAGCGGCTCTATACGCTCAAGATCATCGCGATGGAGGTCGAGCGACTCCCACAAATCGGTGTTGCGCTGCAAGTTTAACCATACACGGGCGATGTGCCGAACAGGTTCTCGTCAAATCGAGTTTTCGGGAAGAAAAACAGGGTCTCGCGACGCGCCGGTTGTTTTCGGAACATAGTATACTTAGGATGGATAATCGAAACGTGCGAATTCGAGCAGAAAGCGCAGGACATGGCTGCAAACCATTACATCGACACGCGGGGGTGCGCCGAGCGCCCGGTCACGTTCACGGAAGCCGTCGTCGACGGGCTAGCGGCTGGCGGCGGGCTGTACGTGCCCGAGCGCATCCCGGAGCTTTCCCTGGAGGATATCGCGGCGCTGGCGCAGCTGCCCTACGCCCAGCGCGCGGCGCGCATCTACCGGGTGTTCGACGTCGACCTGCCCGCCGAGACCATCGAAGAGCTCATGGCCCAAGCCTACGGCGACAACTTCGACGACGAGCGCATCTGCCCCATCACGTCGCTTACGGCCGACACCCACGTGCTGGAACTGTGGCACGGTCCCACGAGCGCGTTCAAGGACATGGCGCTGCAGTGCCTGCCGCGGTTCTTCTCCGCAAGCGCCGCCCAGCTGCGCGAACAGGGGAAGCTCGACCACGACTTCCTCATCCTCGTGGCCACATCGGGCGACACGGGCAAGGCCGCGCTCGAGGGCTTCCGCGACGTGGACGGCGTGAGCATAGGCGTGATGTACCCCGACGGCGGCGTGAGCGACATCCAGTTCAAGCAGATGGCCACGCAGCGCGGGCGCAACGTGCAGGTGTGGGGCGTGCGCGGCAATTTCGACGACTGCCAAACCGGCGCGAAGAACGTGTTCGGCGACGAGGAGTTCGCGGAGCAGCTGTTGGAAGAGCACGGCGTGGCGCTCTCCAGCGCGAACTCCATCAACTGGGGGCGCCTCATGCCCCAGATCGTGTACTACGTGTCGGCCTACGCGCAGCTGGTGGCAGACGGCAAGTTGGGACTGGGCGACGAGCTGGACGTGTGCGTACCCACGGGCAACTTCGGCAACATCCTGGCCGCCTACTACGCCAAGCGCATGGGCGTGCCGCTGGGCATGCTGTACTGCGCCAGCAACGAGAACCGCGTGCTCACCGACTTCATCAACACGGGCACCTACGACATCTCCGAGCGCCCCTTCGTGCTGACGCCCTCCCCTTCGATGGACATCCTCGTGTCGTCGAACCTGGAGCGCCAGCTGTTCGAGCTGACGGGGCGCGACGCCGAGGCCATAGCCGGCTGGATGTCCGACCTGCGCGAGCAGCGCCACTTCCGCGTGGACGAGAACACGTTCGCCCGCGTGAGGGAGCTGTTCGCCTCCGACTCCATCGACAACGCCACGTGCCTTCGCACCATCAAGCGCGTGTTCGACGAGCACGGCTACCTGCTGGACCCGCATACGGCCGTGGCCTACCAGACCGCCGAGAACCTCCGGGGCGAGAACCCCGTGCTCATCGCGAGCACGGCGAACTGGGCCAAGTTCGGCGACAACGTATATCGCGCGCTGCACGGCATCGAGCCGGGCGCCGCGCTGCCCGACGACGTGGCCGCGCTTTCCGGCTGCGAGCTGAACGACCTGATCGCACGCGAGACGGGGGCGAATGACGTCCCCCGCGGCCTGGCCGAGCTCGACGCGCTACCCATCCGCTTCGGCGAGGTTATAGAGGGAGACGCGGACAGCATCGAGGCGGCGGCCGCGCGCTTCATGGAGAAGCTGGACGCGACGGCGTCCGCGCGCAACGACTGACGCTTCCCGCAACGAAAACGGCTATGACCGGAGAAGAACGAGGATAGACTATGAGCGAACTTGCGAACCTGAAGCCGACGATCAGGCTGTCCATCATGAACCCCGACTCCGAGAGCGGCTCGCTGTTCGGACGCGGCATCGCCAGCCTGTGCTTAGGCGTGCGCGAGACGGGTTCGCTCAACTCGTCGGCCAAAAGCATGGGCATGGCCTACAGCAAGGCATGGCGTATCGTGAAGGACACCGAAGCGGCTCTGGGCATCCAGCTGCTTGATCGCGACGGCGCGCACGGCAGCACCCTGACCGACGCCGGCGCCATGCTGCTCGAGGCCTACATGGCCATCGACAAGAAGCTTCAGGAAGACGCCGAGAAGGAGTTCGCCCGCATCCTGGGCTAGCGGGAAGCCCGCATGCCGCGCCCAGGCAAACCCGCTCGCCTGCTGGGATTCAGGTCTGGCACGGCATGGCATCAGGCGCTCGCCTGGAGCGACCGGCGCGAGGGATGCAGCACCAACTAACCTGCTGCCGCATCCAGTCCGACCCACCGCTGCGCGGCATCGAACAACCGCACGTACACGTCGTCGCCGCGCTGGCGCGCGAAGGCACACAGCGTGGGCGTCCAGTGGCGAAGATGACGCTCGAGAAACTCCTCGGCGAAGGCGCCGGCCGCCCTCCCCCGCACGTTCTCGGTCGCCTGCACGCGGCGCAGGTGCGCCATAAACGCGAGCTCGGCCACAAGGTGATCCGGGCGCATCGACCCGACGAGGGGGCCGAACCCGTTCAGCACGCGCGGGTCGAAGCCGTACATGCGATAGCAGGCCAGCACCTCGGTCATGCGCCTGCCGTCCACGTGCCCCGGTTCCAGGCGACCGTCCTCGCCCTGGCGCGCATCGGCCATGCAGCTTTCCACCGCCGGCACGTACAACGGTGACACCGCTACGACCAGGCGGTCATGGAAGCGGTGCACCAGTTCCTCGCCGACGGCAACGTCGCCGGGCGCTTCCGCGCCCGCTGCTTCCAGCAACAGACCCATGCGCTCAACCTGCTGCGCGTCGGGCTCGTTGGACAGCACGGAGGCGAACAGCGCATACACGCTCGCCGCGGCAAGGCTGTCGTTCCCTATCTGTTCCACAGCGTTTCCTCTCTCGAAGGAGGGACGGGGTCGCGCCCCGCCCCTCTGGCCGCAAGGGCAGATCGGCGAGCGCCCGGGAGGGGGCGGACGCTCGCCGTGATAATCATTCTGCTAGAAAGCGGCCCCCAAGGTGATGCTCACCGCAGCCATCACGATAACGTAGCGCATCGCGAACTCCCCGATGCAGGAAGCCACATAGCCGATCATGCCGACGTTCGTCACGTCGCGCCGCTTCGAAATAAGGCGGCATACGCCTGCGACCAGAGGAACGACGATTCCGCACACCACCACCCCTATCCAGAAAACAGGGGCGAAGGATCCCACGAGCATGCGCTGCACCGACAAACTCGCAGCAGCGTGCGCCGAGTCGCCGGGAACGGCCGCGGTGGCGACAAGCAACGCCGCAAAGAGAACCCCGACGAGCACCGGCAGCACAACCTCGGCTTTGGGCATGAATGTCAAGGAAGGGAGTTCGTCGCGAGCGGAAAAGTAAGCGATGGCCGACACGAGCGAGAAACCGGCAAGAGCAGCGGAAACGACGAACAATGCAGGGAGGATCGCCATGTTCCATAGCGGATACGCCTTCGCAGCCCCAAGAAGCACGCCGGTATACGTTGCGACGCCAAGCGAGCATAGCATCCCCAGCACGTCAATGAATTTTGGAACCTTCTTCTTGGCAAGCTGAAAGATCAGGGACGCCGCAGCAATCACGAGAAAGACGCTCAGGCACAACACTCCCCAAGCCATAGGCGAACCGAGATTCGACACGAGGCCGAAGAAGCGTGCAGGACTGCCCAGGCCCGCTCTTGCATCCACCATGAGAAGCAGCGTACCAACTGCAACCGTCGCCAAACCAACGACCGACCCGATAAGCCGGATCTTCTTCGTCGAACCGGAAAGCCATCCGGTGACGCTTGCAAGGAGAAACGACCCCGCTCCCAACCCGGCAAGAAACAGGTAGCATACGATAAGCTCGTTCCATACCATGGCGATCACGCTCCCATCTCTTCGAGTTTGACGGCCACGCGGCCGCCGTGCAGCACCGACGACGACTTCGGCAGCGCATTCGTCTCCGCCAGGCCCACGTAGCACGTGTTCGTGCCGATGCCCAGCTCGGGCAGCATGCTCTCGGCGCCCAGCTCGGCCACCTTCTTCGCCACCTCGCTGTTCGGGTCGTTCAGATCGCCGAACAGGCGCGCATGCGTGGGACAGTTGCCCGCGCACGCCGGAAGCAGCCCGGCCGACGTGCGGTTCACGCAGAACGTGCACTTCTCCACCTCGCCGGCGTCGTTCTGCCAGCGCACGGAGAAGGGGCAGGCCGCCATGCAGTACTTGCAGCCGATACACTTCTCCTGATCCACGAGGATGAGGCCGTCGTCGTTGCGGTACGTGGCGCCCGTGGGGCATACCGCCAGGCACGGCGCGTCATCGCAGTGGTTGCACAGGTGCGGCACGTTCGCCCGCACCACGTTGGGGTACTCGCCCGCATCCCACGTCTCGATCCACGTGTTGAACTGCTTGATCTCCAGCTCGTTTTCGAACTTGCACGCGTTCACACACGCGTGACACCCGATGCACAGCGACACGTCCACCAGCATGAACGGCCGTTTGCCCGATTTCGTCTCAGCTCTTTGCATGGTTCACCCTCTATTCTTGTCATCTCGTAGGTCCAGCAAAGTCAGCGAGGGTTTTCCGTGGTGCCCAAGATCGTGGGGAGGGCGAGGGCGAAGCGTACTTGCATACGCGAGTCCTCGGCCTCGCCGCGAGGTCGGGTGCCACGGGAAGCCGCAGCGTCGAC
The DNA here is from genome assembly GCF_963929405.1 of Enteroscipio rubneri. NCBI lineage: Bacteria > Bacillati > Actinomycetota > Coriobacteriia > Eggerthellales > Eggerthellaceae > Enteroscipio > Enteroscipio rubneri. The sequence goes on from NZ_CAWVIN010000003.1 coordinate 203,223, forward strand.
CGGTTCCGACGGCCGTCAAGCCGTCGGAACCACCAATTTGAACATGCCGCCGTTGCGGCCCGGGGTGGACGCCTGCCATCAAGCTGGAGGACTTCGACAAGCTGTTTGTGGAGGTGCGCGAGACAAGGCCGCCGCAAGGCTACGTCACCGATTTCGGGAACCTCATCATCGCAGACGCGCTCGAGCCCGCCCCCGCCGCGGGCGCGCCGGAAGCGACGGGCGGGCGCGCGGCGGGGGCTGAGAGCGCGGTCGACAAGCTGGCCGGACGCTACGCGCTCTCGCCGCGCGAGACGGACGTGGCGCGGCTGCTGCTGGCGGGACGCAACCGACCATTCATCAAGGACGCCCTGTTCATATCCACCGGCACGGTGAACTCGCATATCTCGAGCATCTACCGCAAGACCGGCGTGAAGTCCCAGCAGGAGCTCATCTCGCTCGCCGAGCGCGTGGCACGGGGCGAGGACGATCGAGAGGCGTCGGAGCCCGGCTACCGTGCGCGGTAGTATGCGACGGCCAGCTGGGTACGGTTCTTCAGCTGGAGCTTCTGCAGGATGGCGCTGATGTGGTTGCGCACGGTGCCCTCGCCGATGTAGAGGGCGGCGGCTATCTCCTTGTTGTCCAGACCCTCGGCCACCAGCTCCACGATGGCGCGCTCGCGTTCGGACAAAAGCTCGAGCGCGGCGGCGGCATGAGCCTGCTCGGCGCTCTGCACCGCCGGCACCGCGGCGGCGGGTGCCAGCCGCGCCGCGCCGGACGACCCCGGCCCCCCGCCCTGCACGAGGGCCTCCACGCGGCCGAGCACCTCGCCGCCCAACACGCTCTGGCCGGACGTCACCGTGCGCAGCGCCGGGGCGATGGTGGCCACCTCCTGCTTGATGAGGTAGCCCTTCGCGCCCAGGCGCAGCGCCCGCACGATGTACTCGTCGTCGGAGAACGTGGTCAGGAACACGATGCGCGCCTCCGGGTGCGCGGCCAGGATGCGCTCGGCCGCCGCAAGGCCGTCCATGCCCGGCATCTGGATGTCCATGAGCAGCACGTCGGGCCGCTCGCGCTCGAACAGCGCCACGGCCGCCTCGCCATCGCAGCCCTCGCCCGCCACGGCCACGTCAGGCTCGGCGGCCAGGATGGTGGCGAGCGACGTGGTGACGAACGGGTCGTCGTCCGCGATGCACACGCGGATGCGCCCCTCCTGCGCCGCGGACGAGCCCGCGGCCTTCTCCTCGCTCATGGGAGATCCTCCTTCGGTACGGTGACGAACACCTTAAAGCCCTGGTCGTAGTCCACGCGGAGCATGCCGCCCAGCGCGCAGGCACGGTCGGACATGGTGGCCAGCCCGATGCCGCGAGCGGCCCCGGGGGCGGGCGCCGAGTCGGCCCCCTGTCGGTCGAGCACGGAGGCGGGCGGCGGCACGGAGCCGTTGTCGTGCACGGCCAGCCGGTAGAACGCCGGGTAGGCAGCCACCGACACGGACACGCGGCTGGCGTCGGAGTGCTTGGAGGCGTTCGAAAGCGCCTCGCGCACGATGGCCAGAAAGCCGTAGCCCACGTCGGGCGGCACGTCGGACGCGCGGTAGTCGATGTCCACGGCGAGCGTCGTGAAGGCGTCGGCCGCCTCCCTCAGCTGCGTCTCCAGGTCGAACGCGTCGTCGTGCAGATCGTGCACGCTGGCGCGGACCGTGCTCATGGCCTCGTGCAGCGTGGCCCCCACCTGCGCCAGCTCCGAGCGCACCCGCTCGTCGTCGCGGTGGACCACCTGCAGCGCCTCCACCTGCATGATGGATCGCGTGAGCAGATGTCCCACGTTGTCGTGGATCTCGCGCGCGATGCGGCCGCGCTCGGCCAGCGTCGCCAGTCTCACCTCGAGGTCCTGCTTGTCGCGCAGCCCGCGGTTCTTCTCCTCCAGTGCGAGTGACGTCTCCTGCACGCTGTCGCGCAGGAGACGGTAGGCAGCCTGCTCCGCCTGGGAACGGGAGGTGCGAAACGACAGCAGGAAGGCCACCGCGCAGGCCAGCAGCACGACGACGACGGCATCGAGCGGCAGGCGCACGGCGGCGGCGAGCGCGGGCACCGTCCAGCACACGCGCAGGGCCGGATGGTCGTCGCGCGCCAGGTCGTACACGGCAAGCGGCAGGAACAGCGCGAAGGGCGGCAGCGCGAGCGCGACGGCCGCGAAGGCCACAGGCGGCAGAACGCCCCAGCGCCGCGGCAGCACCTCGGCCGCGGCAGCGCTCACCACGGCCACGAGCAGGGCCACGATCAAGGCGGGCTCCCAGGGCACCATGACGAGGCCTGCCAGGCAGCAGACGAGCACGATGGCTTTGTCGACGGCTCTTTCCATGGGGCCATGGTAGCAGGTTGCGCGCCGCCCCACGCGCCGCGCGGCGGCGGCGCGTAGAATTCGTGACATTTGTCGCCCCGCGGGCGACGATCGATGACACCGCTCACTGGCGGGCGGCCCGCCGACGCGCGATGATGGTTCCAGCATCCGGTGCCGCCCGAGCGGCCGCGCCGCCCGCCCTCGCCCGCTTTGGCGGGCGGGCGCCTTCGAGAGAGGAACCGCAATGGAGGACATCATCGCCGTCGACAACCTGGTGAAGCGCTACGGCGACGTGATAGCGCTCGACCACTTCAACCTGCACATAGCCCCGGGGGAGGTGTTCGGCCTTCTGGGTCCGAACGGCTCGGGCAAGACCACCGTCATCAACTGCATGCTGCAGCTGCTCACCTACGACAAGGGCTCCATCAGCCTGTTCGGCGAGTCCATGACCCCCGTCCGCTACGACCTGAAACGCCGCGTGGGCATCGTGCCGCAGAACGTAGCCGTGTTCGAGGAGCTGACGGTGAGGCAGAACATCGACTACTTCTGCGCGCTGTACGTGCCGGACAAGGGCCGCCGCGCGGCACTCGTTGACGAGGCCATCGCCTTCGTGGGCCTGGAGGACTACGTAAGGTTCCGCCCGCGGAAACTCTCGGGCGGCCTGCTGCGCCGCCTGAACATCGCGTGCGGCATCGCGCACAAGCCCGAGCTCATCTTCTTCGACGAACCCACCGTGGCCGTGGACCCGCAGAGTCGCAACGCCATCCTGGAGGGCATCCTGCGCCTGAACACGCAAGGGTCGACCATCGTGTACACGAGCCACTACATGGAGGAGGTGGAGGACATCTGCACGCGCATCATGATCATGGATCAGGGCCGCGCGCTGGCAACCGGCACGAACGACGAGCTGAAGGCCATGATCGGCACGGGCGAGCGCATCCGCGTGGAGGTGGACGCCGCCGACGACGCCGTGCTGCGGGCGCTGCGCGCGCTGCCGTGCGTGGCGGGGGCGACGTTCGACGGCGCCGTGCTGGAGACGACCTGCGGCAACGGCCAGCACAACGTGGCCGACGTGCTGGCGGTGCTGGCCACGCACGGCGTGGCCACCGGCCGCATCTACGCGGAGCCGCCCACGCTGAACGACGTGTTCTTGGAAGTCACCGGCAAAGAGCTCAGAGACTAGGGGGCTGCCATGTGGAACGTGTTCAAGGGGGCGCTCACGGTGCTCACGCGCAAGCGGGAGCTGTTCGTGTGGTCGCTCGCCTTCCCCATCATCCTGTCCACCATGTTCATGTTCATGTTCTCGAACCTGGACAGCTCGACGGCATTCGACCCGGTGCCCACGGGCGTGGTGGCCGACGCCGCCTACAAGGGATCGGCGTTCGCCGACGTGGTCGACGAGCTGGGCGCCTCCGGCGACGACCAGCTGCTCGCCGTGCACGCCTTCGCAACCGCCGACGAGGCGCGTGAGGCACTCTCCGCGGGGGATGTGCTGGGCATCGTCTCGGTCGATGCGGAGGGGACGCCGCTGCTCGTGGTGACGCCCAGCTCTGGCGGGGTGGGCGTTGAGCAGATAGGGCGCACCGTCCTGGGCACCGTGGTGGACACCTACGTGCGCAACGCCGACCTGGTCGCCGGCATAGCCGCGGACAACCCGCTGGCGCTCGCCGATCCGAACCGCGTCGAGGAAGCGCTCTCTCGCGGCAGCGTCACCGAACAGGTCTCGCTCACGCATGCCGCGCCGACCGAGTCCGTGCGCTACTACTACGCGCTGCTGGGCATGGCCGCGCTGTTCTGCGGGCAGGTGGGCATGCTGGCCATCTGCGAGACGCAGCCGAACCTGTCGGCACTCGGCGCCCGCCGAGCCCTTGGCGCCACGAGCCGCGGCAAGACGCTCGCAGCCACGCTGGCGGCCAGCTGGCTTGTCTCGTTCGCGTGCCTGATCGTGGCGTTTCTGTACATGCGCTTCGCCGTGGGTATCGATTTCTCGGGGCGCGAAGGCCTCTGCGTGGCGGCCATCGCCGCGGCGGCGCTGCTGTCCACCGCGCTGGGCACGCTTCTGGGGTCGCTGCCGAAGGTGGGCCTGGGTGTGAAGACGGGCCTGCTCACCGCGCTCACCTGCTTCCTCTCGCTGTTCGCGGGCTTGTACGGCGAGCCGTGCATGGCGCTGGCCGACAGCATCGCGCGGAGCTTCCCGGCGCTCGCCTCGATCAACCCCGCGAAGGTGATCACAGATGTGTTCTACAGCCTGTACTACTACGACTCGCTCGTGCCCTTTGCCCAGAAAATCGGCATCCTGCTGGCGATAGCCGCCGCGCTGTTCGCCGTGTCCGCCCTGTTCATAAGGAGACAGCGCTATGCAAGCCTTTAAAGCCGCCCTGCACGTCGTCATGGACCATCCCGTGTACCTGCTGGTGTACGTCGGGTTCTTAAGCCTCATGGGCGTTTTCATTACCAGCAGCATCAACCTTGGCATCGACGGCTCGGAGTACACCGCGTCGAAGGCGCCCTTCGCGGTTATCGACCGGGACTCCAGCGAGCTTTCCGAGAGCCTGGCCGCCTTCTTGGGCGAGCAGGGCGAGCGTGTGGAAGTGACCGACGATCCCTTCGCCCTGCAGGACGCCGTGGCCACCGGCCAGGCGCGCTACCTGTTGGTGGTGCCGCAAGGATACGGCGACGAGTTCATAGAGTCCGCACGCACCGGGGCCGAGGAGCCGGTGCTGGAATCGACGTTCAGCTACGGCACCATGGCCGGCACGCTGGTGGACGAGCAGGTGAACCAGTACCTGGGCCTCGTGCGGGCCGCCGCGGCGCTCGAACCCGATGCCTCCATGGCGTCCGTGCTGGCGCGCGCTGACGAGGCGGCCGCCAAGGCGGCCGACGTGGAGACGGTGCAGACGCCCAACTCGTCGAAGCCGGCCGACCAGTTCGCCTTCTACCTGCAGTGGGGCACCTACACCATGACAGCCGCCATCGTGGTGTGCGTGGGACTGCTCATGGCGGCGTTCAACCGCACCGACCTGTACCGCCGCAACCTCGTCTCGCCGATGAGCAGCCTGCGGCTGGGTATGCAGAAGGCCGCGGCCAGCCTGCTGGTCACGGCTCTGGTATGGGCGATAACCTGCGGCATAGGCCTGGCCGCATTCGGCTCGTCACTCGCAGGAGTGCCCCCGGCGGCCGTCGCGCTGGCGCTGGGCGGCGCGCTCGTGTTCGCGCTCGTGCCGCTGACCATCGGCTTTTTGCTGGGACAGCTGGGCGCGAGCGAGATGGTGGCGAACGCCGTGGGCAACATCGCCGGCATGGTGATGTCGTTTCTGGGCGGAGCGTGGATCAGCATCGAGCTCATGGGCCCCGAGATCCAGACACTTTCCCGGTTCATCCCCACGTCCTGGTACACCGAGGCCGTGAGCAAGAGCGTCCACCTGACGGACGTGACGCTGTCCTCCGCCGCCCCGGTGCTGGCCAACCTGGGCGTCGTGGCCCTGTTCGCCGCCGCCCTGTTCGCCGTGGCCCTGGTGGCCGGCCGCGTACGCATGCGGTCTGCGGAGGCCGGCGGCAACGCCGCGGCGAGCATGACGGGGGCGTAGGGAGCGCACGACCCGACGTCATCGGCAGAGCGCTGCGCATGCAAGCCACAGCGCTAAGAACGGCGCCATGGGCATGCCGTCTTGCAGCGAAATCCGACGAGAAGCCAGGCCTACGAGCGCTGCGCAGGCGGCAGCTCCATAGCATGCAGCGAATCCCAGCGGCGCGTAGGCGCCGCTGGCCAGCGAGAGCGCGCCCATGCAGCGGATGTCGCCTGAGCCGATCGGCTTGGAATCGTCGCGCCGGAACAGGCGATTCGCCGCGCGACAGCCCGCAACCACGATGATCCCGCACACCGCCCCCGCCGCCACCCCCTCCACGCCGTCTTCGCAGGCGCGGAAAACCGTGCCTGCGATCGCAAGCACCGCACAAGCCGCAACGGGTATGGTTCGCGTGCGCAGATCGCACACGACAGCTACCGCCATGGCAATCGCGCATGCGCAGACTGCGCCAACGGTTACAAGCTCGCATGGAATCATCGCTATGCACCGCCGATGACGGACTTCGATACGACAAGGCCGTCCGACTGGTGCTCGCGGGCATGGGTGCCCCGCACGTCGCTGCGATCGACGACGAACCGAGCAGGAGCGCTCGCGCATTCGGGGCGGCGCTCGACGAACGGCGGCGCTGCGACGCGCACGACGACATTGCATGCCGCACGACGAATACCATGCCGCCCCTCCATGATTTCGCTTTCGCCCGCTCTTTCTGCGGACTCGATATCGGCGATGGGGACCGGGGGATCTTGTCCGACGACGTCGACCCCCGGCAGCTCGAACGTCACCGTCCAGCCTTGCATGCCCGACGGCTCGACGTGCACGTCGTCTCCGGTTGACTGCACGCTCACGCTTGCGCTCGGCGCTTCCGCCGCCTGATCCGCAGACGTGAGGCATGTCGCAGGCCGCGCGGACGCGAGAGCCGACGTCCCTCGCGAAACCCCGACCGGTTGCGACGCGCGTAGCGACGAAAACGGCACGGATGTCGAAGGGCACGACGACGCCGGCGCTTCCGAACACAGGGGCTCGCCGAAGTCGGTCGCGGACGCAATAGGAACATGCACCCGCCGGTTTGCCGATGCGTCCGGCACATCCGGCACGCGGAGGACGCCCGAGCTTCGCTCGAATCGGTACAGACAGCCATAGCACACCTCGGCGTCGTCGAACGCTTTGGCAGCGCATATCGGGCATGCCTTCATGCCTCCACCTCCCCGATCCGCACGACTCCAAGCCGATCACCCTCGGAAAACCACGGGCTTGAGCACGAGGAGAAGCGCTCGAGCACAGCGGCAGCACTGCGATTGCGCAAGCGACGCATCGGCCCCACGTCGCGATGGGCTTCGATCACGCGGCCTGCAACGTCGACGAAGGCGATGTCGAGCCTCCTTCGCATTCCCACCGTGTGAACATCGCTGCACGGCACGAGCAACAGCATCTCGTCATTCGGACGCGACAGCAAGAGCCCGCGCAGCCTGGCCGTTGCGCCCGAGGCTATCGCCAACGGCGCGCGGGCGGGATCGCAGAGTTCGTCGGCGAGGCGCGGTTTTCCGGCAGGACGCTGCCCTTCGTTGGGCAACGCGCCGTCGGAGCGTTCCTCTCTTTTGAGACGCTCTTTTCGACCTTGCACGTCTCCGATGCAGCCGAGTGCCGCGCAACGTGCCTTCTTTTCGCGCTCCATACCCATCACGCTCCTTCATCTAATGGCACGACCTGCACGACAACGCAAGTCGCAGTTCCGCTCCTCACGCAAGACGCGAGCGCCCAGCGGTATGCGCCGCCGCTTTTCACGAACGTCCCGTACGCGGAGGATCCGCTCCCGACGCGCGACCAACCCTTCGCCTCGAGCTCGGAGGACAGCTGGGCGAATGCGCGGTCGATCGGGTCCTCCACCGTGAATCCCACGATGCCCGCACGGGCATCTACCCGCAGATCGTCACGACCATCCAGCGTGAACAACTCCTCTTCGAACGATACCGGCGCATCGGATTGGCAAGTTGGTGTACCGGCGCTTGACATGAAGCTGGGAGACCCTTCGCCAACAGACCGAATCGAGAGGTCGGAAGCCTCGCGAAGCACGCCGGTGCCAGAAGCCCCTCCGAAGCCCCCGGCGAGCGCCACCGCGAGCAGCGCCACGGCGACAATCGCACAGGAGCGCAATGCTCGCACGCGCATCGAGGGCGCATGGTGCGCCGGCGCCCCTGCGAGGGCAGATGCGCGGAGTCGCCTCCGAGTCGCCGTCACACGAGCGCTCGGAGCTGCATGGAATCGCACAGCGCTCACAGCAGCACCCCCGGTTTGTAGCAGTCCACGGTGAATGAAATGGCATGCGCGATCTTCGGTAACGCAACGCCGAACACCGAGGTCTTCAAGCCCATGCCGAACAGCGTCGGAAAGAACTCGAGGGTCGATGTGAACGTGGCATGGCCACCCGCCGCGCCTTCGACTGCCACGCTCGACGCTGTGTACGGGCGGTCAAAAGACTCGGACAACGCAGCGGCTACGCGCGCCCTGCTCTGCTCCAGATCCTGGCCGTACGCAGGCGATGCGGCATGTATGCGCACCGCATCGCGAGAGGCGACGTCAAACGCGGCGCATTCGGAAAAGAACAGCAGCGCGTTAACGGCGATGGCGGCGACCGCCAGCAGCACCGGCAACGCAACGGCCAGCTCGACAGTCATCTGACCGTTTTCACCGCTGCGGCCCGCACTTGTCAATCCCACGCCCTCACCCCCGTCATCTGCGCGTATACTGATCTCAGACCATCCGCGATGCGTTGTACAAAATCGCTTGCCGCATGCTTCGCAGCGGCAGGAAGCGACACCTCGATCGTCACGGCGGGACCTCCTTCGCACAGCTCGACGACCGCAATCTCGAGCGTGCCCTCGAACGATTCGATACCCTCAACGGCGGTCTGCTCGAACGAGCTCACGATCGAGGAAAACACATCGTTCGATGCAAGCGGATTGGCGACAGCCTGCTCCTTCAAGAACAGCAGCCGAGCCGAAACCACGCCATCATCAGCCTGCGCCACGTGAGCCGAATTAACAAGAACCGGTTTGAGCGCATCGAGCTTTGCCGGCTCCAGACCTGCAGCGGAGATCGCTTCGCGCAAGGCGCCGGCAGCCCAGGTGCCGAGCCCGCTCGCGCTTGCAAGCGGCAGAGCGTCGAGCGCCTCGGCAACGGCTCCGTCGAGCACCTCCTGCCCCTCAGCATACGCCGAGAGCAATGCAGACCAGCAATCGAGCACCGCGCCCAACACGCCGACCGCCTGCCCGCCCTCGCCCGACAAGCCGTCAAGCAATGACGACACTACGTTCGCGCCCTCGTTCGCCGGCTCCGCAAGCAGCGTCGCAGACGAGACGGCGGCGCGGGCGCCCAGGATGCCCGTCGAGCGCACGAATGAGCTTTCGAACCCGGTAGACGCCGCTTCGCGGCCGCGATCCACCGCGAGGACCACGACACCGAGCGAACCGGGCGGCCGCGCATCGATGCGCATGCTCGACACAGCGCCAAGCGCTTCTTCGACGCGATCGAACAGCCCGCCCGCTTGCTGCTTGACTTCGGATGCGAGCGGATCCAGCTCAGCGCGCGCTTTCGCGTATTCGCTCGCAGCATCGGCAGTGGCTTCGTACTGATACTCGAACCCATTCTGGATGGAGGTCGACGCAGCCGCCACCTTCCCCATACTCGCAGCTGTGAACTCGCACCGGTCGCAGACAGGGTACGATCCTGCCTCCATCTGAGCGATCGAGCCAAACGATCCGGCTCCCACTGCGACCGGACACCCCGCCCACGCATGCATGACGAACGAGCCCGAAGCATTGCGCGTGACGGGATAGACGGCTTCGGTGTAGAGCGTCGTCGCGCGCATCTCCTCCGTGTTCTTCGGAAGATGGGGGAATAACGCCTCGAAGGATCCTTCTTCCTCATGCACGTATCCTCTTCCCACTTCTTCGGTCGCGAAGGAGTAGAACCGCTTCCGCAACTCCGAACGCGCATGCTCTCTGACCGACGAGCCCTCGGGCGCCTCCAGCGCGAGCCGAGCCGGATAGTACGCCTGAGCGCGCTCGAGCGCCACCGAAAAAGACCAGGTATCGACGCTCGAGAACAACGGATTCTCATCCCCCGCAAGCGAAGCGAGCGACTGCGCGCGTTCGTACATGCAGTAGGACGGATTCGCGCCGCAATCATGCTCGAATCCACGCAGCTTCGCCTCGTTGACACGCGCCGCCGCGCGCTCGGCCTCCTCGGCCGCCCGCTTGACCTCCTCTGCATCCTGATCCACAGCATCCTCCAGTTCAGCCGCTCCAGCAGCCTCACCCACGGCAATCTCCTCCCCCTCCGCGGGAACGAGCATTGCAAGCGCAAGATAGTTCGAGGTTCCGCGATCGTTCGCGGAGGCGACCGAGGCGGCATTCACCGCAGCTAAAAACGGCAGAGCGCGCTGAAGACGGCCGAGACCGGCTGAGGCCTTCTCCGCGAAGCCGTCACGCGCCCGCGCCACCTCCCTACCCGCTTTCAGAAGCGCATCGGAAGCCGCAGCAGTCGCCGGTGTGCACAGCGCGGCAACGCCAAGTCCCGTCGCCACAAGGCTCGTAAGCGACAGGGAAAGCACAACGGCATCGCAGGCATGCACAATGATCATGAATTCGGCGACTTCGTTCTGAGCTGCCAGCGCCGCCGCATCCGCAACGTTCTGCACCTTCGACGATGCCGCGTTGAGGCGGTATACCTGCGCTGCAGTAAATACGAGCGAGAGCGTGACCAGCAGAGCGATCACCATACCAACCGTCGTGAAGCCGTCTTCACACCGAAAGACGCTCATCGATTCCAACCGCCTGCATACAACCGATCGCTTCACGCATACCACGCTCCTATCCATCCCGCTGGATCACGACCGGCGTCCGCCGAGTCAGCCCATGCGGGCTGCGTCCGCTGCTCCGCCGCCACTTCGATCTCGAAATTCCCTGCGTCGTTCACAATGCCGAGCAGGACCCCACCCGCATCGAGCAATGGGAGCGGCTGCGCTTCGTTGCGGATGACAACGCGCACCGTTTCCGATTGCTCATCGCCCTCAAGCACGATGTCCCAGCTGCAACCGCCGTCATGCACGTGGAAGCAGGGTACGGGGGGCACGGCCCCAAGCCGATGCCTGACAAACGCCTCGCAGCCGTCGTCCATGTCGCCCGCCGCATCGGTCTTCGTAGCAAGCAAACGGCAGGCCTCCGCGGCGGCGGCGCCCATGATGATGCGGTCGTACAGGATCACGCCCGGCTGTATGAGGAGCAGCAACCCGATGAAGACGACCGGTATGAGAAAGGCCGCCTCGACTGTACCCTGCCCTTGCTTCGATCGCTCCAACAGCTCTTTCAACCTACGCCCAATGCGCACCTTCGACCCTCTCATCATGTCCCGCCGCCATATCAATACAAAAACACGTCGGCTATCGTTCCGGGGGCCGCCGACTCCACATGGTGCGACGCGGACGAGAGCGCATGCTCCACGAACAGCCCCTCCTCGAGTTGCCGCCACAGCAGAGCGCTCACGAGCACGACGACGAGCAGCGCCGCCGTCACGAGCGCAAACTCAACCGTCGACTGCCCGTCCGCGGCCTGTCGACGCCACGCGAGCCTTCTCAGAGTCCATTGATACCCTCTGCGATGGCATTCCACAGTTCCTGGAGCTTCGGGCGAAACACCGTGATAGCCAGGATCGCGATCACAACGAGGACGCCGACAAGAATGGCGTATTCCGTCGTGCCCTGCCCGTCTTCTCGACGCAACAAGCCCAACGCCCGACAGGTTCCCTTCGCGAGCCATTTCCGATACGTTTTCATAGTCGATCCTCCTCATTGGTCAGAACCCTTCCATCAACTCAAGCAACACGGGCCCGAGCACAAGCAGCAGCATGGCGGGGAGGATGAGAGCGCCTGTGGGCACCATCATCTTCACCGGAGCTTTCGCCACTCGTTCCTCTACGTGAGCCCGATGCTCGGCGCGTGCCTCGACGGCAGCCAATTCGAGTCCTTCGGCCAGCGACGATCCAAAGCGCAGGGATCGCACGACGCCCTCGACTACGCGTGCAAGCAGCGCCGAATCGTATGACGCGGCAAGCTCGCGCAGAGCCCGCTCCCGCGTCGCCAAACCGTACGACCATGTTCTCAACGCCTGTTCGCATGCGCTCGCGAACTTCGAATCGAAGTGGGCCGCATACAAGTCGAAGCTCCGGTCGAACGAGAGGCCGCTGCGCAGCCCGAGCGATACCACCTCGAGCATCTCGGAGAGGTCGCGCTCAAGCCCCTCTGCGCGCTCGCGCTCGAGCCTTTTGATAGATCGGGAGACAACGGATGCTCCCCATGTCGCGCCTGCCGCTGCGCCGAGTACCGCCAGCTCAGCAGAGAACGATGCACCGACGATTGCGCCCACAGAGGAGGCAGCCGCCGCGAGGCGGACGGCCGCTTCGCAAAGCCCTGCCGGCGAGACGGATCTCCCGATGCCGGCTTTGCCCGCGTGCGCCGCAAGCCACCGTTCGGAGCGTGCCGCCCCAAGACCCCGCAGTAACGGCGACGCAGCCCCGAGCGCGATCTTTTGGGTCAGATCCGCCGCGTACGCGACGATGCGAGCAGCGAAACCCTCACTGCCATGGCGTCTTGCCGCCCCGAGGCGGCAGCGTAGCCGGCGCTTGCGTTCGAGCGCGAAGTGCCTGCGCGTCCACGTAACCCCCAGGCATGCTCCTCCGGCTCCGGCGGCAACGGCGGACGCCATCGCGAGCAGCTCCACCGCAAGCGACGTCGACATCAGGATACCTCCACCTTCAGCATGCGGCGCACCATGGCTATGCCCGCAGCCTGCATACCCAGCGCCAGGGCCAGCGTCGCAAGGCCGAGTGCGCTCTCGAAGAATGGTTCCAGGAACCCGTCGCTCACGAGCGAGAACAGAGCAATCAAAACGAACGGCATCACGCTCACCACGCGCGCAGAGAGCTTCGCCTGCGCCGTTTGCACGCGCAGAGAGCGACGCAGTTCGATCTGGCTCTCGACGGAACCGCGCGCGGCGTCAAGCACTCGCTTCATGCTACCTCCTGCCTGATGCTGCACATCGAGAGCGACGGCTACGAACGCGAGTTCCGGAACCGAAGCCGATCCGTGCAGGATCGAAAGCGCCTCTTCGGCCCCGCGGCCGATTTCTAGCCGATGAGCTGCCTGCTCGAATAGGATCGAGAGCGGCTTCTTCGTCTCGACGGCCGTCTGCTGAAGCGTCTGCATCAGCGACAGCCCCGACTGAAAGCAAACGCTCATCGAGCGCAGGGCATCGGGAACCGCCTCCCTCAAAGCCTCGCGGCGGCGATCCTGCGCCGCCCGCAGCCATGTCGCCGCACAGGCGCACGTGCAGGCGCCCACTGCCAAACCGCACGCGATCGATGACGAAACCCATGACGAGGCGAGCATCGCGAGCGCGAGGGCCACGACAACGACGGACAACAGCGCTTCCGGCGTCGTCGTTATGCCGCGCGCATCCAGCGCCGCAACGGCCTCCTCCGCAAGCTCGGCAACCGGGCGGATGCGCACCGCCGCACGCGCCGCCGGCTTCGCCCACCCCACGCCGCGACGCAGCCACCACTGCATCCGGCCCACGGAAGCCGCATCGACGGCCCTGGCTGAAGCGCCCCTGCGTCTCGCGCCGGCACCAACCGCCGAAACCGTCAACGCACCGAAGAAGAACGCCGCAGCTGCGCCTATTCCGGCAAAAGGCACATGCGCGTCCACGTTCGCACCTCTTCTCCACTCGCAACGCCCAACTCCGCCAAACCGTCGATCCATGACGGTTTGCGCACCCATCTTCCCTGCTGTCGGGTAATCGGACGTCTGAACAGCGACGTTGCAACGCACCGACGCCGATCCTCGTCAAAGGAGAATTCGGCCACCTCGGAGATGAACCGAGAGCCGTCGAGCGCCCGAGACGTCTGCACAACCAGATCGAACGCGCTCGCCACATTCGCTTCAATGACGTCAACCGGTAGCTCAACCGCATAGCGCACCATCGTCGTCAGGCGGGCAACGGCATCGGCAGGCGAGTTCGCATGGAGAGTTGTCATCGATCCGTCGTGCCCCGTGTTCATGGCCTGCAGCATATCGAGCGCTTCAGGCCCGCGGCACTCGCCAACAACAATGCGATCAGGCCGCATCCTGAGTGCATTGATGACCAGGTCGCGAATGGTTACCTCCCCTGTGCCCTCTGCATTGCGCGGTCGGGCCTCCAGCCGCACCACGTGAGCATGTTCAAGAAAGCGCAGTTCTGCGGAGTCCTCGATCGTGATGATGCGCTCATCCTTAGGCAGGACGCAGGATAGCGCATTGAGCAGCGTTGTCTTGCCGCTTCCCGTCCCTCCCGAGACGGCTATAGATTTGCGCGCACGCACCGCCCACGTCAGGCACGCGAGCATGATCTCGTCCATTGAGCCAGCGGCCTTCATTGCTTCAAGCGTCATAACCTGATGGGCGAACTTGCGGATAGTCAACACGGGGCCATCCAGCGCGAGCGGCGGTATCACCGCGTGCACGCGATGGCCTTCGGGAAGACGCGCATTCACCAAGGGAGAAGCCTCGTCGATGCGCCGTCCCAGAGGCCCCAGGACGCGGTCGATAAGCGCTCTCACCTGGCCCTCGTCGACAAACGACCGGTCGCTGCGGTGCAGGCGCCCCTCGCGCTCGAAATAGACGTCGCGCGACCCGTTGACCATGATTTCGGTGACCGAGCTGTCGGCGAGCAAACTTTCGAGCGGACCGAAACCGAATGTCGCATTCAACAGCTCATCGACAAGCCCGCGGCGACGGTCATCCGAAAGCGCTGCCCAGGAGGGGTCCTCAAACGCACGGCGACAAGCACTTTTCAGCTCATTGCGCGCCCGACGAGGGTTTTCTCGTATCATGGCGGCGATATCGTCAACGGGCACCATGGCATGCACTTGGGTTTTCAGGATCTCCAAATCCTGCTCTCCTTGACTACTCGCCCCTTGAGAGCACCCGCCGGCCTTCGCCGCGCGTTCCATCAAAGACATGCCGCCTCCCTTCCCCTCCTGCGCGGACGCTTGCCTCTTCGCAATCCCAGACCTGTCCTGCGCGGCGCAGGCTCTGCGGCCGAGGGCGATGCGCCCGCGCTCGGAAGCATGTCGCGCAGCAGGGTCTCGAGGCTCCCGCACAATGCATTGCGCGACGACAAAAGCTCCTTCGGAAGCCCCATTCCCAAAAGCTCCTCGACCTCCCGACCGCCTTCAGCAAGCTCGACAACAGGAGCCCCTCGCAAAGCGCACGAGACGTCGATAGAGGTGAACAGAGCGTTTTTCGCGCATCGATTCACTGCAAACGAGAACGGGCCCGTTGCGATGCCGCATCGAGCGCAGAGGTCGAGAGCGTGGCGGCACGCCCGCAAAGAGGAGGCGCGCTGATCAATGAGGAACAGTGCCTTCGAGCTGCGCTCGAGCAGGACGGCATGCTGCTCGGCCCACGAAGCCCCCGTGTTACAGACGACCACGTCGAAACGCGGGAGCAGCCAATCGAGCAGCGCCGACGCATGCCCGGCCACGGCTTCGGACTGCTCAAGCCGCCTCGGGGCAGCCAGCAGCGCTGGAAGATCGCCCTCGGGAGCAAGGTGCTCGATGCGTGCGGGCGTCGACAGCACTTCGTCGACCGTCTGAGGACGCTCCACGCCGAGCAGATCGGGCATATCGCCGAACTGCAGATCGAAATCGAGCAAGAGCGTACGATAGCCGAGGCGCTGGCACAGGAGCGCGCTTAAAGCTGACACGGTGCTCTTCCCGGCTCCGCCACTGCCGCTGACAATGGGCATGAGAAAGCCTGTCCGCATGCAAACGCCGCTCGCCTCCTGCTCCGATGCCGCGCACGCCGCCGACCAGACGCGCGGCGGGACCTCCTTCGCCGGCGGCGCCATGACCGTGCCGGACGGGCCGTCGAGACTTGCCAGCGCTTGTTCCCGGGCACGCGCTTCATGCTCGCAACGTGCATCGAGCGCAGACCGCTTACGTTGCGCGTAACGGGCAAGGAACGCCTGGCGTGTAAGCGAGGCGTCGATGCCGGCAGCCGAAGCACGGCTCTTGAGCGACCCCGTTCCCTCGAACGCCACGAGGCACACGCGCCGATCCACCCGATCGCGCTTCAGCGTGGCCGCCAGGTTGATAGGGGCGACATCATCGCAGGACGCAATCCACACTTCATCCACCGAACGATCATCGCGCAAGAACCTGCGGGCCTCCGCCGCCGTTGCAAACAAGCGCAGCCACTCCTGCGCCGCAAGGTTCTCGCCCGCAAGCCCGAGCGTTTCCGGATGCTGCAGGCACGCCATATCGGCGCATAGTGCAACGTGAGACGTCATCGCTCCGCTCCTTCCTCGGTTTCTTCGACACGAGAACCGAGGCTCGCTCCTCCCCCGGCGTCTCCAGACTTCTCGGCGTCGGACTTCGCCGACATCTCGTCTCCCGGCAACGTGAAGTACAACTCCGTCTTTTGCGCCGCGGTCACGACCTCCTGTACGGATTCGGGAGCGACCGCCACGACGATCCATGTCACGCCCGTATCCGACGTCGAGCCTCCCGCGCTTGTTGCCAGCACGAGCACACTCCGAGCGATAACGTCGGTCGAAGTCCCACCCGTCGCATACATGTCCACCCGCGATCCCGCGCCCACTGCCCCGCCGACCGCCTGAACATCCTTCGCAGGCACGCTCACGGCAGTCAGTCCTTCGGGCACATCAAGCTCCGCTCCCACTTCTCCGAACCTACGCTCGGTCATGACTTCGCCCGCGACGATGGATGAGGCGACCTTCCTGCCCACCGCATCGTCGACCGAGCGCACGGCCTCAGCCGGCAGCAAATCCGCCACCCACATCCGAATCTCAACCGCCGCTGCATCCACTGTCTCACCGGCGGCGATATCCCGCTTCGCCACGCACACCTCCAGCTGCTCGCCTCCGTAGCGGGCAAGCGCCTCCGCCCGCGCCGCCTCCGCCTCCCCCCGCACACCTTGCGTGTAAGCGAGCACGCACGCCGCACACAGGAACCCGCACACGATACCCGCGAACGCCGTTCTGTTTCGTTTCATGTCGTCCGCCTTTCCGCTACGCTTCCCAGTATGAACAGCGTCCCCAGCAGCTCCATGGCGCGTTTCTCCTCGGATAGTCGCTTCGATCAAGCTTCGCCCCTACTTCCCATACACCCCGTTCCTGCACGCGGCTAATGCAGGTTCGGCGCGCATCCGATGCGCTTCTTTCGAAAATCAAGCAGGGATTCGACACGCACAGGAAATGCGGGCGACGGTGCGCATCGCAAGCGCAGGAGGGCGGCTGACGCGCATACGGCAGGCGCGAACGAACGACCTGAACCGCGAATGCGCAAAGAAAGGCAACTCATGCGATGAGCCGTTGCGCACTCAAGCGTTCTATGGGAGAATGGAAAATCGCCGCAAGGCGAACGGCCGGTTGGCGCAGCGGGAGCGCAGGTCCCTTACAAGGACAAGGTCACAGGTTCAAATCCTGTACCGGCCACCATGCCAGATACGGGCCATCGAGCTTCCTCGCCGATGGCCCGCTCGTTTTCACCTGAAAAAGAAGCGTCTTTGCGAGCCGAGCTTTTACGAACGCCCCTCCTACTTCGGCTTGGTCTTCGGAGCCCAGTCGCGCAGGCCCGACACCGCGCCGCCGGCAATCTCCCACAGATACAAGCTGGCCACAGTGCCGTAGGGCGAGTAGCGACGACGATACTTCGCGAACAGCTCGGGCGTGATGCGCCGATGATGATGAAGCATACGCAGGCCGCGCTGGATGGCCAAGTCGCCAAAGCTCATGATGTCGGGACGTTGCAGGGAGAACGTCATGAGCATCTCGGCCGTCCATGCTCCGATTCCCGGCAAACCCGAGAGCTCGCGGCGCACCTCGTCGTCGGGCAGCGCGGCGATCGCATCCAGGTCGAGCTCCCCTGCGAGCACGCGCTTTGCTGCACCCTTGATATAGCTCACCTTGCGAAACGATAGACCGAACGCCTGCAGCTCATCGTTGGAAAGCGCATCGATGCACTCGGGCGTCACGTCGCCGAGCGAGTCCGTCATGCGCTTCCAGATGGTGGCTTGCGCCTTCGTGGATATCTGCTGCCCCATGATGGCATTGACGAGCGCAGCGAACAGATCCGGGTGCACCTCTCGGCGAATAAACCCCACCGCCTCGATGGCCTCAGCCATCCGAGGATCGCGAGCGGCCAAGTATGACGTCTCCTCGTCTCCATACTCGAAATAGCGCAGCTCCCGCCCCATCTCGCCTCCATCTTCGCATCAATTCCGTCAGTATAGCGGAAGCTCGACGTATCGCGGCGCCGGGAAAAGCGCTATCATCGACAACGTCGTCCCATGAGAGAGGAAGCGCCATGCCGCCGATCGTTCGCGCCGTATATTTCAGCCCTACGCATACCACTGAGACCATCGTATCAGATGTGGCGAACGAGCTGGCCACCGCGCTCTCCGCGGAAACTGCAACCGTGAGCCTCACGCTGCCCAACGAGCGCCTCGCCAGCGTATCATGCGACGCCGGCGACGTGCTCGTGCTCGGGTTCCCGGTGTACGCGGGACGCGTGCCGGAGCTTGTGACCAGCGAAATTGCTCGGATGTCGAGCGGCGGCGCGCAAGCCGTCATCATAGGCATGTACGGCAACCGCCATTACGACGATGCCCTGCTGGAAGCCGCCGACGCGCTCGAAGAACGGGGCTTCCGCATTGTGGCGGCGGGGGCGTTTATAGGCGAGCACTCCATGACCGCGCACGTGGCTGCGGGACGTCCCGATGCGTCCGATCGAGAAGCCGCGCGCAGCTTCGGACGCAGCATAGCCCTCGTTATAGCGTCAGGCACCGCAGAAGCGCCGGCCATCGCAGGCAACCGCCCCTACAAGAAGCGCCCCGAACCCGCCGATATCCGTCCTTTGACTACGGACGACTGCACGTCGTGCGGGATATGCGCAACCGTGTGCCCGATGGGCATCATCGACCATGAAGATCCCAGGCTTGTACAAGCCGGATGCCTGCGCTGCAACGCGTGCGTCAAGCGCTGCCCCGAGAACGCCAAACACTTCGAGAGCGAGCTGACCGACAAGATCGTCGCTATGCTTGAAACCACCTGCCGGGAGCCTCGGAAGCCGGAGCTGTTTCTCTGATCCTGCGGCGCCTCGTCCCGTCAGTCGAGCAGCGCTTCGCCGAGAACTGAATCGAACCGTACCGAGGTACCGTCGGCGTATGCGATGTTCCACACGCGGTAGTCCAAGCTGTCGGGCACATCCTCGTCGGATAGCGCACACGCTTCCTCAGCCGCGTCAAGATCGCGCGCCTCGTCCCTCGGCGAAAGCTCGGCGGTGGATGCAGCATCGTCCTGCCCCAGATCCACCTCAACAACCTGCATCATCGGCTCGTTTCCGGCGTCGGCGGGATCATCGCCCCGTCGGAGGGCTGCTTCAGCCTCGGCGACTGCCGCCTCTATATCGGCCCGTGTCGGCTCGTCGCGCTGTACCGAAGAGGAAGCCCAGGCGTTCTGAGCATCGGGATCGGCAGCCGCCCATCCGCGCGAGTCGTCGCTGAAGCCCGCGGCTTCGTTCACGGCCTCGATAATGTCGGACGCCGAAGTCGACGAACGCTCTTCCCGTCCGATGTCCTTGAGCGCCTCAGCAGGGACTCCTTTTGCTGGAACGACATCGGATTCGCGCGGATCGTCTTCGGCCTCGCGGATGATATCCGCCGCCTCCGACTCCGCACGCTGCACCTCAATGGCGGCGCACGCCGGGATACGAATGGACGAGACAGGATCGGCCCCGAAGGCCCCTTGCACGAGCAGCGTCCGGGCACGCGCCACATAGCCTGCCGCCTCTGCCGGAATCGCCGAGCCTTTCATGCGAATGGCGATGACGGGGCCCATGCCGAACTTCACTTCGGCCCATTGAAACGGCACCGTCTGCTGCCCGTTATTGCGTCTCGCATCGTTCTCGCGCGCCACGAGCGCCGTCGTTTCATCGAACTCCTCGTCCAGCCAGGCGGTGAGCGCATCGCGCCAAACCGAGTCGTCGCCGGCCCGCTCGACGGCTGCATCGTCGCTCAGATCGAACCGCAGCACATTCGAACGTTGCGAGCCCTTGCTGGCGCGCACGACCTCCGTCGGCGCCACGGCGGCGAAGCGGCGCGCCAACTCGACGCTGTCGCCCCCCTCGTAGCTTTCCTCGTCGAGCACAATATGAAGCTGTACGGCAGGATGAATCGAAGCAGGCATAAGGCGGATCCTTTCGACGCGAGCCGCACGCACTGCGCTGCGGCAAGAATTGCTCGGTGCGCCCATTGTCCCCTCGTCCGCCTCTTTCAGGCGGCAGCGTTCAAGAGCGTTGCATGGCCGTTGCGCCGCCATTACGAAAAGGAGAGCCTGCCACGTCAGGGCCGCATGATCGCGACACTAGTCGAAAAGGACTATATCTGCAGGCTAGAAATAGCTACTTGGAGGATGGCAACCTCGCCCCCGGCGTCTAGTATGCGATCGACCGGTGCAGCGGCATCGAAAAACGAGAGGGGCTTGTATGACCGAACTGCGAACACCATCCGCCATCACGCTCGACCGCCGAAGCTTCATCGCGCTCAGCGCGGCTGCCACATCAGCACTCTGCGCCGCGGGCCTTGCAGGATGCGAGAACGACCTTGCCGAAGCGCCTGCGGAAAACGGGACCGCATCCCAAGATGAAACTTGGCTGCCGGTCGTCTGCTGGGCACACTGCGGAGGCAAGTGCGGACTGAAAGCGCTTGTGAAGGACGGAGCCGTCATCCGGCTGAAAACGGATGATACTCACGAAGACGACCAGGACTACCCTCAGCACCGCGCGTGCCTGCGCGGACGTGCTCGTCGAATGGACGTCTTCTCTGCCGACCGCATCAAATACCCCATGAAGCGCAAGCATTGGCAGCCGGGTGGTGGCGAGAATTCCCACGGCGATATGCGCGGCGTTGACGAGTGGGAGCGCATCGGCTGGGACGAGGCGCTCGACTACGTTGCCGACGAGATCGCCCGCATCAAAGAGGCCTATGGGAATCGCAGCATCCTGGGTAGCGGCTTCAATCCGACAGACGCAAGTCTCTTGGAGGCGAAAGAGCTGCCCGACTTCGCCGAATACTTTATCAAGGGACTCGATTTCGGCAACGTGTTGAACGCCTTTGGTGGACAGGTGTACCATTACGGCACCGCTTCAGCCGGCTCGTACCAATGCGTTCCGCAGATGTTCGGCTACGGCACCGGATCGAACAGCGGCGGTAAAGACTTCATGAACGACCGCATGGACGCCCGCACGTGCGAGTACGCCATCATGCTGGGCGTAAACCCCGCTTGGAGCGCTGACGGCACGACGTTCTGGGCGAACTACCTGCCCATGAAGGAATCCGGCTGTACGTTCATCAGCATCGACCCGTTCTACACGGACAGCGCCGAGGTGCTGGGGGCTGAATGGATACCCATCAGACCCGGAACCGACACCGCCTTCTTGCTGGCATGCGCCTACGTCATGATTATGGAAGACGATCCCGAAACTAATCCGCTCATCGATTGGGACGTGGTCGATCGCTGCACCATCGGGTTCGACGCCGGCCGCATGCCCAAAGGCAGCGATCCTCAGCAGAATTTTAAGGATCATGTGCTGGGCACCTACAGCGGCGTTCCCGCATCTCCCGAATGGGCAGCGGACATTTGCGGCATCGCGCCCGAAGATATCGAGCGCATCGCTCGCATTCTCGGCAAGGACAACAAGGTGGCTTTACTGTCCAGCTGGGCACCTGCGCGCGGAAACAACGCCGACAGCCTGCCCCAGATATTCATGGCCCTGGCAGCACTCGGCGGGCACTTCGGCAAATCAGGGCATATGACCGGCTGCTCCATACGCGACACCGGCGTCAACGGCGGCGATTTCCTCATCACCCCAGGCATGCGCAAGCTCCCCTACATTCCCAACCCTGTAGACGATTGCATCTACGACCCCATCATCTGGCCAGCGGTACTGAACAAGCACTACACCTACAACGGCATGGCGCAGTTCTTGCAAGCCGAAGAACGGGACTTGGACATTCACTGCATATACAATTATTCCCTCAACATGATGCACCGCCACGAAGGCCTCATGCAGGCGATCGAAGCCTACCGCAGCGTCGATTTCGTCGTCACGCAGGCTATCAATTTTAACGTGAATGCACAGTACTCAGACATCGTGCTTCCCCTTGCCACGCCATGGGAGTCGCCTATGCAGTTCGCCATGTTCACCGGACGCGAATCGGCTTTTATTGGCAACCAGGTGTGCGAACCTCTATGGGAGACAAAGCGCGCAAGCTGGATCGGACGCGAGCTGCTCACGCGCTGGGGCCTCGATCCGGACACCGTGTACCCGTACTCCGACGAGCAGCAGTCGTTCTTCCAGATGTCGAGCGCGATGGTGGCTACCGAGGATGGCTCCGGCTACGAGCCGCTCATCTCCTTCACCCAGCAGGATATCGACGAGCTCGGCGTGGAGGGGCAGCCGCAGGAGGGCCGCATTGCGTTTTCCGAGATGAGAATGCAAGGCGTATTCGCCGTCCCCCGCAAAGAGGGAGACCCGTACGGGCATATCGCCTACCGCGAGTTCCACGACGACCCGGAAGGGCATCCCATGAACTCCGAGAGCGGTAAGATGGAACTCTACTGCCGGCGCGTCAACGAGGTATCGCGGCGCATGGGCTTTAGCGAAGTTCCTCCCCTGCCCACTTACACGCCTCCAATCGGCGGATACGAGGACACGTTCAGCGACGTCGCCTCAAAGACAAAAGGCGCGTATCCCTTCCAAGTGTACAACCCTCATTATCCGCGCACCTCGCATTCCCACTTCGACGATGTCGCACAGCTCCGCGAGGCATGGAAGCGTCCCCTGTACATCAATGCGCGCGATGCGGCAGCCCTCGGCATCGAAGAGGGCGACACAGTGCAGGCTTCCAACGACTACGGCACCGTGGTCAGGCAGGCGTGCGTCACGAACCGCATCTGCGAAGGCGTGGTGGCGCTGCCGCACGGCGGTTGGGTGGAGATAGATCCTGAAACAGGGTTCGATCTCGGAGGCTCGGGCAACACCCTGTGCGCGCCCATCGCCACCGGATGCGGGACCTCGGGCTATAACACGCAGGTCTGCTCCATCGCCAAGGTCGACGCCAAGCCCGTCGACTGGGAGAGGCCCCTCGTCATGCCCGCATGCCAAGCCGAGGATCAGGAGGACTAGCCATGGGAAAACTCGGTTTTTACTTCGATAGCACGCTCTGCATCGGATGCAGAACCTGCCAGGTGGCCTGCAAGGACAAGAACGGCCTTCCTGCGGGCATCAGCTACCGCGTCGTGCGTTCGTTCGAAACGGGCGACTACCCCCGCCCCGGATTCTATCACTACTCAGGTGCATGCAACCACTGCTTCAGTCCGGCCTGCGTAGCCAGCTGCCCCGTCGGTGCGATGCACATCGACGAGGACGACGGCACCGTGCAATACGACGAGGAGACGTGCATCGGTTGCAAGGCATGCGTCGCTGCATGCCCCTACGGGGAGCCGCAGTACTTCGAGGAAGAGAACGTCGTCAGGAAGTGCGACGCATGCAAAGACGTGCGCGATCAGGGAGGCAACCCGGTATGCGTGGACGCCTGCCTCATGCGCTGTCTTGAGTTCGGCGATGTCGACGAACTGCAGAAGATTCACGGGGACAGCGTGGTCGACGAGTTGCCCATCCTGCCTTCAGCCGATCAGACGGCGCCCTCCCTGCGCATCAACCCCCGGCCCGCCGCGCTCGAGAGCGCATTCGCCGAGAAGTTCGTTTAAGACCCCTCCTTCCTCCCTGCGCGCCGCCCCGCATTCAAGGGCGGCGCGCCCTCACGATCGGAGCCATCATGCATACGACCAGCACGCATTGTACCTGCACGCCTTCCGATCTTGCGGAACAGCTTTCCGCCCAGGCGGTGCTCGCGAGGACCTTCCAAAGTGTGTTCGGCGTCGAACCGACGGCCGCTCAACTCGCGGCGCTGCACAGTCCCGCCGTCGAGGCCGCCTTCCGCATGATGTCGCTGGACGAAGGCGATACCACGGCCGACGCCCACGCGTTTCTCGCACGCACCGCCGACCGCAGAGACGAAGCCGTCGAGCGCCTGAAGATGGAGTACACGCGCCTGTTCATAGGCCCCGCGCGTCTACCGGCCCCGCCATGGGAGTCGGTCTATCGGGGGGAGGACCGCCTGCTTTTGCAGAACTCGACCCTTGAGGTGCGCGCGCTGTATCGCTCGCAGGGCGCGCTGCCGGCGCGCTATCCCGCCGTGGCGGACGATCACGTGGCCTTAGAGCTCGCCTTCCTCTATCTTGTTTCGAGTCGGGCGCAAGAAACCATTGCGAACGGCGCTCGTGCAGATTACCCCGCCCTGTCGTCTCTTGCAATAGGCATGGATCGAATCGTCAACGAGCATCTTCTGACATGGCTCCCCCGTTTTTCGCGCGCGCTCAGCTGCGACGCCCCGCAGGGGTACTATGCTGTATGCGCACGGTTGCTCGTCCGGTTCGCGCGGGCCTGCGGCAGCTTGGCGAAGGAGGTCCGGCCTCAATGGGAGGGCAGGGCCCGAGAGATGGCGAAGCCCTGACGAGGGAGGTTTCGCAGCACGTGGAAGGGGCGTTCCGCATGCGGAAGAGCGTATTCGCAGAGGTGGGGAAACGGTGGCCGAATCTGCAGCTTCTCAGTTTCACGTTCTTGCTGGCCTGGGTATATTTGGCTTTCTACGGAAACCCCTGGATAGACTGGAGCCTTGCAAGCGAGCGAGCGCCTCTGCTTATATTCGTGGTGCCCAACAGCGTATCGGTGGCAGCGTTCCTGCTGTGCTTTCTCTTTCAAAAGCACGTCTGCGCGATGCTCTATCGCCGATGGACTATTCCACTAGCCGGATGCATCGCCGCCTTGGGCGATCTTCTGATGGTTCTCTCCACGCAAGGTGCCGGAAGCGAGCAGCTCCTCATCGCAGGATGCCTGGCTGCCGGAGCAGGTACTTCGCTTCTCACCTTGAGGCTCGCCTATCTGCTGAGCGAGCAGGGAGCACGACGCACGCTGCTCTTCGTCGCGGTTTCGAGCTCCCTTGCCCTTCTTGTCTGGTTCCTCGGTATCGGCGTGCCGTTCGGCTACTCCGTCGTCCTGTTCGTTGCCGTGCCGCTGCTGCTGAGCGCCCTTCTTCTCACCGGATCGGGATCCTCTCTCAGGAAAT
Source organism: Enteroscipio rubneri (assembly GCF_963929405.1). Classification (NCBI taxonomy): domain Bacteria; kingdom Bacillati; phylum Actinomycetota; class Coriobacteriia; order Eggerthellales; family Eggerthellaceae; genus Enteroscipio; species Enteroscipio rubneri. The sequence goes on from NZ_CAWVIN010000003.1 coordinate 228,429, forward strand.
ACTGCCAAAAGCTGCAAAACGATCCGCCAGAAGCCGTGCCGCATGACTTCTGGCGCTTCTCCATCGTGTTCTGCTTATTCGCCCTCATCACCGGCATCACGAAAACGATGTTCAGCGAGTCGACGGGGTTTGACTATCCTCAGATCACGCTGTTCTGGGCGCTCATAGGCTGCATGGTTCTGACATGCGTCGCCGCATTGGGCCTGTCCTACCGCTTGGTGGAGCGCATGTACTACCTGCTCACGTTCTGCGTGGTCATCGCGGTGCTGGTCTCGCTCGTCATCGGGGCCGATTCGCCGCTCCTGTTCATCCCGGTCAATATGCTGTACATCGTCTTCGACATCATATCGTGGTGCCTCATCGCGGCCGCCGCGTATCAGCACCGGGGCATTCGCATGAAGATCATGGCATTCGGGCGCTTCTCGTTCATCGGAGGGACCGTGCTAGGCTACACCATCGGGTATAGCTTCCTTCCCTCCCTATACGATAACGGCATCTTTCTCATCTGCATCATCGTAGCAGTGATGCTGCTGGTCGCGGGAATCACCCTCGTCTTCTCGAACCGCAGCCTCGCGAACCTCGTCGAATCAGCTGTGAACGATTCGCCCGAAGCGTACGAACATGAAGGGATCGACTTCGAGAAAGCGCGCCAGGAGCACCTGCGCAACCTGTGTGAACGCATGGCCGCCGAATACAGCCTTTCGAACCGCGAGCTGACCGTGCTCATCATGCTCGCACGTGGGCGCAGCAATAGGGACATACGCGACGAGCTACTCATCAGCATCAACACCGTGCGCGCTCACGTCCAGAGCATCTACGGGAAGCTGGGCGTGCACAGCCGAAGCGAACTCGCGGCGTTTTTGGAGAACAGCTGAACGCCGGATAATCGGTGCCGGAACGACGCCGCCGGAACACCTTTGCCAAAACCTGCAATGCAAAGCCGCAGAGCGTGCGGCCCGATAAAACGGGCCTTACGCTATTTCACCGTGAGCACCGGCATATCCGCGTTTCGAAGCACCGCGTAGCTGACGCTACCGAGCATGCCCCGCAATGCTCCCAGGCCCCGCCGGCCCATAACGATAAGATCGCAGGTATGATCTTCGGCGTATTCGGTGATGCCGTCGGCTGGCGAGGCGGATACCACGGCCTCTACCGTAACCGAGCAGGATACCTCATCGAGCGCATCGCCGATGCTATCGAGCAGCTCTTCCTTCGCATTGCTCAAGATGCTGCCCATCACGTTTTCGTACACATCGTAGTTCGCGAACCTGAGCGCCGATCGCGCGAGCGGATTCCCCGAAGCGTCATAGGTCGCGGCCAGCGTTGCCGTCGGCAGCACGGTTATCACGTGCAATTCAGCAGACGCCTCGTCCCCGACAAGGTCGAGCGCAATGCGCAGAGCGCTTTGGGCATGCTCGGAATTGTCGAAGGGAACCAGGATGTTGGCGAACTTCATGACGTCTCCTTCCCGCCGCATCACACATCCAGTATCGCACATTCGCGGCGCTGCGTGCACGGCGATCCTCGTGCACTATCGCAGGCGCGTTCAACCTCGCCGACGCGTGCCACATGCGAAGCTTTTTGCGATTGGCAGGCACAACCGAGCAGCAAGGCCCTACAATATGGACAAGATCGAGAAAAGGAGCGCGCATGCCGGCCGACGCAAACCGACAAGCACCGCAGCCGGGCCACACCTACGTCATTGACCGATCCTACCGGGTCGTCTATATGGATCGAGCCTCGCGACGGGTATTTCCCGGCGGGCGCATCGGAGCGCTCTGCTACGAATGCTTCCGAGGCGCATCCGAGCCCTGCCACGACTGCCCTTGGCAGGCCGACACGCACGCGAGTGTGAATCAGACCGTCATTTACAGCGAGCGGCTCGATCAATGGTACGAGATCACGTGCGTCGAATTGGAATGGCTTGACGAGGGGCCCTGCGTGCTATTCTCGGGTCGGTCGGTCGACGATAGCAGCCGCAGCCTGTTCACAACGCTCAGCGAGCCTTCGTCATACGACGAGCTGTTCGAGATCAATGTCACCGGCAACGCGTACAAAGTGCTCTACAGCGAACCCGACAAGTACGTCATGCCGCCGTCCGCCGGCGCGCTCGATGTCATGTTCGCTGACGTGCTCGAGCACATGATCCACCCCGAAGACCGTGCCCGATTCATCGAGTTCTGGAATTTCGAGACCCTGCTCGAACGGATCGAGCAGTCGGGCGGCGCGCTACGTGCAGAGTTCCGCAAGCTGCTCACCGCAGGCGGATGGGGTTGGGCGGCGCAGACCATCGTGTCCGTGAAGCGCGGCGAAGGCGGCGAGACGGTGGTCATGTGCTTCATATCGGATATCGACGACGAAGTCCGCGAACGAGAAGCGCGCGCCCAGGATGCGCAGATGCTGCTTCTCAAAGAACGCGATCCTCTGACAGGACTGTACAACGCAAGCACGTTCTTCAGTAAAGCTCACGAATTCGTGGCGGACAACCCTTCGAAGCGCTACGAGGCGGTTTACCTCGATATCGAGCACTTTAAGCTCTTCAACGAATGGTACGGGCGCGAGGCTGGCGACGAGGCGCTGCAATCTGTCGCGGAAAGCATAGCGCGGCTGACGCGCGAGGGCGGTGTCGCCGGCTATTTGGGCGGCGACGACTTTGCCCTGATCCTCCCACAAGGAACGGCCACGCAAGACCTTATCGACGAGGATCTGCGAAGAAAGCCTCTCGCCTCCGAAGACGCCCTCGGTTTCCAGCCGTTGGCGGGCGTATGCCCGGTTGAGGGCAAAGGAGATGCCATCGTCACCGCCTGCGACCATGCCATGATCGCCATGAACTCGGTGAAGAGCGTGTACGGCAAGCGCATTGCCTGGTACGAGCCGTCTATGTCAGAGGAGATGGAAGACGAGACGAAGACCCTGCTTGAAGTCAGGCAGGCTCTCAAGAACCGCGAGTTCGTGTTGCACTGGCAACCGCAATGCAGCACGCGCACGAGCCGCATCGTGGGCCTGGAGGCGCTTGTGCGCTGGAACCATCCCGAGCGCGGCCTTGTCATGCCCGGTGCGTTCATCCCCATCCTCGAACGCACCGGATTCATCGCCAACCTCGACCGGTACGTCTGGGAGGAAGCGTGCCGCCACATCCGGTCGTGGCTCGATCGCGGTGGCACGCCGCTTCCCGTATCGGTCAACATTTCCCGTGCCGACCTTTACGCCATCGATGTCGTCGACACCATCGAAAGCCTCGTGAATCTCTACGGCATCGAACGCGGGCTGCTTGAGCTGGAGATCACCGAGAGCGCCTATGCCGAGGACGAGCGGATGACGCAGGCAGTCAACGAACTGAAGGAGCTGGGGTTCACCATTCTCATGGACGACTTCGGCAGCGGCTATTCGTCGCTCAACATGCTGAAGGACATCACCGTCGACGTCATCAAGATCGATATGAACTTCCTGAACCGCCAGCACAATATCCAGCGTGGCGAAGGCATTCTCGAAACCATCGTGTCTATGGCCCGCCTCATGGACCTCCGCATCATCGCGGAGGGTGCGGAAACGGCCGATCAGGTGGAATTCCTGAAGAGCATCGGATGCGACTACGCGCAGGGCTACTACTTCTACCGACCGATGAGCACCGAATCGCTCGAAGAACTCATACAGGATCAGGATGTCGTCGACTACCGAGGCGTGCTGAGTCCTATGGTCGATACCATCGATGTGGACGCGCTCGTTCACGAAGACGCCATGAGCCGCACCATCGTGGACAATCTCATCGGAGGCATGGCCGTGTACGCGGTGTACGACGACCGGTACGAGCTCATGCAGGTTAACAACGAATACTACCACGTCACAGGATGCAACCCGGTAGATCTGAAAGAGCGGCAGACCTGCATCTGGCAGCAGACGCATCCCGAGGACCGCGATGCCATGCTGTCTCTGTTCGATGCGGCCGAACAGCATCCGATATCGGGAGCCGAAGGCACCATCAGGCGCTACCGCCTGAACGGCGAGCTCATGTGGTTAAAGTTGCGGGTGTTCTTCCTGAGCCGCCAGGAAGATCGGCGACTGTTCTACGCGGCCGTGGAAGACGTCACGGAGCAACGGCAGCGCGAGCTCTCGATCATCGGGTCCGTCAACAGCGACGCACGTTTATTCGAACTGCTCAACGCGCAATCGGCCCATCATTGGTGCTTCAACGTGACGCGCGGAAGCTTTCTGAACGCCTTCGATCGGGAGCTGCTCGGCGCAAAGCTAGATATGCGGTTCGTGGATTGGTTGGACTACGACCTGAGAGCGACCATCGGAGCCGGCGTACGACCAGCCGGCGGATATGAAGCCGTCGCGGAGTTCCTGAATCTCGACGATATGCTCGCCCGCTTCGCTCAAGGGTTTTCCTCGCGCGTTATGGAGTACCGACGGCTTTCCGACCCGGCAGAGCGCCCGGATGCGCCCTCATCGGATGCCTGCCCTCCGCAGAACACCGCAGGAGCACGCGAAGGCGCTGCGCCGCAGGAGCGCTGGGCGGAGCTCCGCTACCATCTCATGCGTTTTGACGAAAGCGACGACGTGTACGCCTATCTCTACGTCATCGACATCGACGAGCGTAAACGCCGCGAGTTGCGGCTTGCCGACCAGGCTCAACGCGATTCCCTTACCGGACTGCTCAACCGCCAGACCGCATCGGCCCGCATACCTGACGCATTCGCCGCCACCATCAACGACGGGAAGACCGGAGCATTCGTCATTGTCGACCTCGACGACTTCAAAAACGTCAACGACGGCTACGGCCATCTCATGGGCGACCGGGTGCTCTCCGGTATCGGGCAGCACCTGAAGGCCGCTTTCCGCAAGCAAGATTTGATCTGCCGCTGGGGCGGCGACGAGTTCATCGTCTACTGCAACGACATCGGCTACGATGACATCGAGCGACGTGTGCGCGGGCTCTGCACGGAAACCTGGGAGACCGAGGCGGGTCCCGGCGCAACCGTCGCGCTGACCGTATCGGCCGGCGTCGCAATGGTACCCGAGCACGGCACGCGGTTTACCACGGTCTACGAGCGGGCCGATGCGGCTCTCTATCAGGCAAAATCGGAGGGTAAAGCACAGTTCCGTTTGTACGAGACCGGTATGCAGCCCCACATAACCGCACATGATCGCGACGAGGGCGAAACGAGCCGCAAGAACACTTCCGCGTAATGTCCCGCAACGAAGAGCCGCGGCCGGACATGCCCTCAGAAAAGGACGCGACCGCGCTGCGCCATGCGCATGGCCTCGCAACAGCGCTCAAATGCCAAGGCCGACCGTCATGTGCATCAGGTAGAACGCGAACCGCATGACGAAGATGCCAGCCAGCACGAGGGCGCTGGCCCACGCGGAGCGCACCGTCAAGCGAAGGGCATCACGCCGACTGTCTGGGAAACCGCGCACGTCGCCATCCTCCCGCGACGCAGACGGGTCGCCGTCTCGCAGCGTACGCGCCACGAGCGCTATCCCCGCACCGCCCAGCACGCCGAACGCCGCGATCATACCCCCGTAGCAGGGCACGAGTTCGGCCGCCGTCGTAAACGAGTTCTCCAGATAGGGCAGCTGGAAAGCCTGCATCGCATAGACCATCATGTTCGCCGCAAGCGAGGCAACCGAGCAGAGCACCAGCATGCGACCGCACCGTCCCTCCGCCGACGCGCATCCCGCCGCCCGCAGACCGAGCATCGCCAGCACCGGACCCCCTGTCAGCGCATTAAGCCAGAGGCCCAATGGAACATAGACGGTGTACCACGACACAATGGTCTCGGCGTTGTACGCGAACGCAACAGAGGTCACGAACACGATTCCGGCCACAATCGAAAGCGCCATCCAAACCCGCTGCACCGCACGGTGCGGCCGTTCGGCAAATGAATACAGCCAGTACACGCCGGCCAGCAGCAGAAACACGACAGCGCAGAACACCTCATTCGAAAGCGGGCTCCGCCCCACGCCCATGAACACGAAAAGCGCGTTTGCCGGATTCCCGAGATGCGTCGCCGAAGCAACCAGCCCCACCATGGAAACGACGAGAGGGATGGCGAGGAACAGATCAATGCGACGGTGGGCTTCGTCTGACAGGCCGCCTCGCACGATGAATAGCCCCATGATGGCGAACGCGACAACGCCCGAAGGGGCCAGCGTCGTGAACAACACGAGCGTGATCTCACCGAGCGCCGTGTCGATACCCGAGACCATGCCAGCCTACTGGAAAAACCTCGGGTAGACGACATCGATGCCCAACTCGTCGCGAATGCCCTCGAGGCTTGCCTTGGTCAAGCGCGCGAGTCCTTCGTAGAACGGGTGCTCTGATGCGGCGGCTAACGCGTCGAGAAAGTGCGATGACCAGGTAAGCAGATGCTCGCGCAGATATTCGTCGAGCACCTCGGGCCGATTGCGCGCAATCCATGCCATCAGAGCGAGCATGAGGCCGATATGATCCTCCGGCGTGCGATCGTCGGTCGTACGCTCGATGCCCTGATCGCGCATCCACTGGCGCAAAGCGAGAGTACTCGCGCCGAACACCACGCACTCCCGATCGGTGTAGACCGAACCCCATGGAGGAGCCGGCTTCGCCGCCGGCCCGACGAATAGGCGGCGATACTCCCAGACAAGGGCGTCATCATCGACGCCTGCGGAAAGACCTTCGACCATGAGGCAGAGCGTATCGCGCGCCACCACCTCGTCGACGAACGGCCATTCGGCTGCCGCGATGGGCGCATCGAGAGCAGACAGCACTTGGAAGGAAGGACCCGCATCACCCGTGCGCGGATCCTGGAGGAAGAACGGGGCGAGCGTCTCCCCGACGAAGGCCACGGCTTCCATCATGGTATCGTTGTCGTTCATCGAACCCCCCTTGTGGTCGTGCACGGTGCACGCAATCGGTAAGAAGACAGGATGCGCCCCCATTGTAGCGCACCCTGCCTTCCGCTTCGAAAACAGCCTCGAACGCCTAGGCCAGCCCCACCGACAGCTGCAAGCCATAGAACACGAGACGCGCAACGAACACACCCACGACTACCAGCGTCGAGGCCGAGACCGCTGCAACGACGGCACTGCGCCCGCGAAGCGCAACGACCGTCGCAGCGCATCCGAGGACGAGGCAGACGACGGCGCCTGCAAGCCACGGCATGGCCGCAGCCACGAGATCGGCGCCCGCCACGTGCGGGTTGGCCAGACTGCCCACGAGCGCAGCCTGGCCGCACAATCCGACGAGAGCAAGCACGGCGCCTGCAACCACCACGATCAGGGCCGCCTGCCTATACGCTCCCTGAAGCGCAGTCGGCAACGCTCCGGAAAGCGCCAGGACGAGCGTGCCGAGCGCGATGCCACCTGCAAGGGCGAAACCGACTATCTGGACGGGAGAAAGCGGACTGTTCCACGACGCGATGGTCTCCATCACATAGGCAAGCCCCGTGAAGCAGGCGAACACGAGTGCCGACGCCGCCACGACGACCACGAGCACCTTCCGCGCTCCGCCTGAGAGCCTGCCGGTCAGCGCGCAGACGACGTAGACGACAGCGAGCACCGTGAAAATCGCTCCGACGAGGATCTCGTTCGACAACGGCGAACCCCCTACACCCGCAAACACACCGGGAGCATGGAGCGGCGATGCAAGATGGAAGAACGACGCCGCGAAGCCCATGATCACCACTACGAGCGGGATGAGCGTCATCCGATCGATGCGCTTGAGCTGCTCGTCGCTGAACGGCGTCGTGAGCAAGGCGATCGCAAGCGCGACGAACGCGCCGGCGCCGATCGGGGCCAGGGTCGTGAACAGCGCCAAAGGCAGTTCTGCGAAAGCGGCCTCCATGCTACATCACCTCCAGGGGATTAACGACCTTGCCGTCGGCGCTGCCTGCGGGCAGGGCGTCAACGGAAGGCTTGACGTACAGGTTCGGATTCGTGTACGACGGCTCGGGAAGCGGCGCGATGGCAGCCCGCTCGCCCTTCGCAGCCATGTCCTCCGCGATGCCGAAATCGAGCGCGCGGGCCGGGCAGGCCTCGACGCATACCGGCTTGCGGCCAGCAGCCACACGCTCGGCGCAGCCGTCGCACTTCACGGAGTGCCCCTTCTCGCGGTCGACCTTCGGCGCATTGTAGGGGCAGGCCATATGGCAGTACCCGCAGCCGACGCACTTCTCTGCGTCCACGGACACGAGTCCCGTTTCGGCGTCCTTGTGCATGGCCCCGGTCGGGCACACGTGCGTGCACGCTGGATCGTCGCAGTGGTTGCACGCCAGAGAAAGCGGATAGCTCGTGCACGAGGTGGCGAAGCAGCCGTTGCTGTCCTTGGTTGTCTCCCCGTACGTTACCTCGTACACCTTGCGATACGCGAAACCCACCTGCAAGTCGCGAAAGTCCTTGCAAGCGAACTCGCACGTCTTGCAACCGGTGCAGCGCGTGCCGTCGAAATGGAATGCGTACTGGCTCATCGTCGATCATCTCCTTTCTTGGCGCGCTTAGGCTTTCGATACGTTGCAGATGTTGCTATGCTGGGGATTGCCCTTCGCCAGAGGCGAGGGGCGCTGGGTCGTGAGCGTGTTGATGCAGCCTCCGCGGTCGATGCGATCGCCCTGCATGTCGGCGTCGTGCCAGGCTCCCTGCGCCATCGCCACGGTCCCGGGAACGATGCGCGGCGTCACCTTTGCAAGCAGCTGCGTTTCGCCAAACTCGTTTTTCACGGACACCCGATCACCCTGCTTGATGCCACGCGACTCGGCGTCAACCGGATTGATCCAAAGCTCCTGGGGGTTGGCCTCCTTGAGCAGTTCGATGCTCCCCCACGAGGAATGCACGCGTCCGCGATAGTGGAAACCGGAGAGGGCGAGCGGGAATTCGTCGGTCGTGGTCTCGACGCCGTGCCATTCGGGAACGTAGGCGGGGACGGGGTACACCGTCTCATCTTCGGCGAACTCCCACTCCTCCATGGCCTTCGCTATCTTCTGCGAGAAGATCTCGATCTTCCCCGAAGGCGTGGCGAGCGCGTTCTCCACCGGATCGGCGACGAACTTGTCGAGCGCGATATTGCCGGGACGCTCCCGCTTGTACACCCCCATCTCGACGAGCTCGGCATAGCTGGGAAGCTCGGGGTCCTCCTCGCGGTCGGCCTCGTAGAGTTCCTCGATCCACTCTGCCTGCGTCTTGCCTTCGGTGAACTCGTCGCGCACGCCCAGCTTCTCGGCCAGCATCTCGCACATCTCATAGGCCGTCTTGCGCTCGAACTTCGGCGACGTACACGGCTGGGCCGTCACGATGTAGGCCGTATTGCTGCCGGTGCTGGCCAGCGACACCTGCTCCGAGCGGAAGAGGTCGGGCAGCAGGATGTCGGCGTACTTCGCGGAGTCGCACATGACCGTGTCGACGGCCAGGATGAACTCACATTTCGACTCGTCGGCCAGGATGTCGTGGGCCTTGTTGATGTCGGAGTGCTGATTCGTCAGGCAGTTGCCTGCGTAGTTGATGAGGAATTTGATGTTGTTGGACAGACGATCCGCACCGCGCACGCCGTCCTTCGTCTTGGTCATCTCCGTGCCGTGGTCGATGGCGTCTGTGAACAGGAAGCACGAGATGGACGCCTCAACGGGATTCTCGCCCGAGGGGAAGTCGGTCAGAGGAATGATGAAGCGGCTCTCACGATTGCCGTTGTTCGTACCCGGCTTGCCCGCTTGGCCCACGAGCAGGGGAAGCAGGCAGATGGACCAGAAATTCCACTCTCCGTTGCTGCGCCGCTGAGGACCCCAGCCCTGTGTGACGAACAACGGAGATGCCTCGGCTATCTCGGCAGCAAGCGCGCGAATGGCGTCCGCGTCGATGCCGGTGATGGGAGCGGCCCATTCGGGCGACTTCTCCACCTTGTCGTAGCCTTCGCCCAACACGTAGTCTTTGTAGCTGAGATGCTTGCCGCGCGCGGCTTCGGGCATGGACTCCTCGTCGAAGCCAGAGCAGTATGTATGCAAGAAGTCCACATCGATGCGATCTGCGGCGATAAGCTCGTACGCGATCGCCGCAACAAGCGCTGCGTCCGTTCCCGGGTTGATGGGCAGCCACTGATCCGAATGACCTGAAAGCGAATCGTTGAAGCGGGGATCGATGACGATGATCTTCCCTTTCGTCTTCTCGCGAAGGGCCACGTAATCGTAGTGGGTGTGCAGACCTCCCTGCCGCGTTTCGATCGGGCTGCTGCCAAATACGAGAACGAGTTCGGCGTCCTCAGCCGTTTTGAGCGCGCTACCTCCGCCGGATGCGCCGAACACCGTCGCCTGCATGTACGCCAGCTGCGCCGCGCTGTAGCTGCCGTAGTAATCGAGGTAGCCGCCGCACAGGTTGAGCAGGCGCTGGAACGGCTGGCCCGTGGTTACGCCCTCGACTCCGGTCGCATAGTCGATGTACACCGCATCGTTGCCGTACGACTCGATCACGCGAGTCAACTCGCCGGCGATGGTATCGATCGCCTCTTCCCAGCTGATGCGCTCGAACTTACCCTCGCCGCGAGCGCCGACGCGCTTGAGCGGGTAGCTCAGACGATCTGGGCTGTTCATCCAACGCCGATAGGAGCGTCCGCGCAAACAGGCGCGCGCTTGGCGGTCTTCGAACGCAGCGTCGGACGATGTGTCGGCCTCCACCCAAACGATCTCGTCATCCTTCACGTGAAACTTGAGCGGACAACGGCTCGGGCAGTTGATGGCGCAGTGACCCCACACCACCTCGTCCGGCGCGTCGGCGTCGGCATGCGCGGCTCCGACGCCGAACAGAGAACCCGTCGCCGTCGCAGCACCACCCGCCGCCGCCAGCGCTCCGAGCGCACCCGTCGTTTTCACGAAGGAGCGTCGGCTTATGCGCGGCATCGATTCTTGCATAGGTGTTCCCCCTTTTCCATGCGATCCGCGCGTCACGTTAGATTATCGGACGCGCTGCGGAACCGCTCGGCATCCTCGCGGTGCCGATACCGGTCTGAAACCGGGGAAACCATACTCGCACTCGTGCAAGAGCTTGTCACATAAAACGTGGGAATTTCTTGAAAGACCTGATCAGAAATATGTTTCAACATGTCATGGTATCAGATCGGACCGCATTCGCGCTCCCCCACGCGAAAGGACCCGCATCGCTGCGGGCCCCGGAATCGATCGGTTGCTCCTCTACACTTGCAACGCGTAGAACAGCATGCGGGCCACGAAAATGGCCGCGAGCACCGCCACGTTGCTCACAAGCAGCAGCGGCACGGCAGCGCGCACGCCCACCGGCTCGGACTCTTCCACCATTCCGTATGGCATGGCTGCAGCCGCCCCCGCCGTCCTGCCAACCGGCGCAGCCGAGCGTCCGTTCGGGCGCAATGTCGCGCGCAGGCTTGCGAGCATAACGATGAAGCCGATCACGGAAAGAGCCACGTACACCCACGCGCCCGGCACCGCGTCCACGCCGGGAAGCGCAGAGGAGAAGATGGATTGAGCGAACAGCAGTTGGGCCGCAATGGCGAATACGGCCACCACCGCGCCCACAAGCGCGATCGCAAAGGCTGCAGTGGAGAACGCGGTTGTGCGAGCAGCGGGCAAGCCGCCGGCGAGCGCAACGACGAGCACCCCAAGCGGCACGCCTCCCGCCACGCAGAAGCCCATCATGCCGATAGGCACGAGCACTGAGTTCCAGGTAGGCACCGAGGAACCCACGTAGATGGCGCCGATGGCAAGCGAATAGACGAGCGCAGAGGCGCCGAGCACAGCAGCGAACACCATGCGCGGCCGATACGACAGCATGCCCGCTCCCGCGATCACCCAGTACACTACGCTCAAAAAGCCCAGAAGCGATCCAATGATGGACAGCACGATCATGGAGCCCGCATCGATGCCCTGGAACACGGTGACGGCACTGCGCGGATCCGCCAGGAAAGCCACGCCGGCGATGAAGCCCACGACCGTGATGCCGATCGGCAGCAGCGTCCAGAGATCAATGCGCTTGAGGCATGCATCAGAGAAATGCGTTGTGAAAAACATGATGGCGAGGCCGATGAACGCCCCCGACGCCATAGGCACGAGCGTCGTGAAGAGCACCATGGGTAGTTGTAGTGTGGCTAGTTCCATGAGCATGCACCTCCTGGGATCTGCGAGATCCCTTTGCAGTAATCGTCTGCCACCATGCTAAAGTGCGCGCGCCCTCCCTGCCCGCACCGTCGAAAAGTTCAGGAAGGCGTTGACGCGGCGTGCGCACCGCGTCAAGCGACAAGTCGGGTATACTTGCCGCACGCACGGGCGAACGCTCGCGCGAAGACGCCCGCGCGCATCATGCGCATCGGATTCTCAAGGAGCCGCCGTGGCAGTCAGCACCCTCGCACGTATGCTTAAGCCAAATGTCACCTCACTTGGCTACGCGCTCTTCTTGGCCATCAATGCCGCCGGTGTCTGGGGAGGCGTGTTCCCGTTCCTGCCGCTCGAGTTCCAGACTCAGGAAATCGTGTTCTGGTTCTTTCTCGCCCAGGCGCTTGTCTTCTCCGCAAGCTATTTCGCCAGCGCGCTGGGCGTATACTTCCTGCCAGGGCCGACGCGCTCCTTCCTCGTGCGGCTGGCGACGATCCCCTACCTGTCTGGCTGGGGATGCCTCATCGCCGCCATCTACCTTGAAGAATACGCGCTTGCTCTCGTGATCGCAGGCGGCGCGCAGCTGGGATTGGGATCAGCGGGATTCTACATGCTATGGCAGCGTCTGTTCGCAAGCCAGGATTCCGATGCCGGCAATCGCGACCTCATCGTGGGAACGGCGTATGCGTCCGTGCTGTATTTCTCGCTGTACCTTATTCCCGTGGCTGTGACGGCATTCCTCATCCCACTCGTGTTCCTTCCGCTGTTCGGCCTCACCATTGTGCTGAAAAGTCGACAGATCGACCGGGATCAGGCCATGTTCCAGGACGTGCCGCGCGAGCATCCAAACGTCTACCGACGCGTCCTGCACGACTATTGGCGCAGTGCGCTGTGCGTGGGGGCGCTCGGATTCTGCACGGGCATCATGCGTTCGCTGGCAATCGGCGAGCCGCAGGTCGGCTCACTCGTGAATGCGCTTTCAATGGGCGGGTCACTTGTTGTCGCCGTCGTCGTGCTCGCACTATGGCGATTCAAGAACCTGCGCCTCAACGTGGTGGGCGCCTACCGCATCGTCTTCCCGTTCGTGATCACGTCGTTTCTGCTGCTGCCGTTTTTTGCCCCTGCCCTACGCTCGCTGGCTGGCCGCCATCTTATACGCCGTCTACAGCGCAGCCATCATGCTCATGATGATCCAGTGCGCCCAAGCGTCGCGCGACCGCGGCATCAACCCCATCTTCATCTACGGGTTTTTCGGAGGCATCGTGTACACGCTCCACGATGCCGGGCTCTTGGGCGGCACGTTCGCGGAGCAGATCACCATCATGGGCATCGCCCCTCTTGCAGTCGTTGCGCTTGTTGCCTTGTACCTTCTAGGACTCATGTACTTCGTCGGTCAGGGCGGATTTCGCAAGGTCCTCGGACGCGAGAACGACGCAGCCAGCATCGAGCTCGTCGCATTACGACCGCCGGAAGCGCTCGACGACTCGCGCAAACGTCACGATGCCGACATGAAAGCGCGCGGATTTCGAGGAGAGCGCGCCCGCACGACGCCGTCCACGACACCCGATGTCCCACGAAAGCGCGGCCTGGGAGAGCCGACGTACCAGGACCGCATTTCGAAGCAGGCTGTCCTCCTTCAGCGGCATTACCGTCTGAGCGCCCGCGAGACTGAGGTCATGGAGCTCATCGCACGCGGAAACACGGTTGCACGCATCGCCGAGGACCTCGTCGTGTCGGAGAATACCATTCGTACGCATTCGAAGCGCATCTACGCAAAGCTCGCCATCCACAAGAAACAGGAGTTGCTCGATCTCGTGGATTCCTTCGACCCGCGCGATCTGACGGATTGCATGCGGCCAAAGCCGCCTTCCGCTTCCTGAATACAAAGCGCCCCTCCCGATGGGCTATCTTTCGGGAGGGGCCGAGAGCATATAGCGATACCGCGCTTAGAACTGCAGGGCGTAGAACAGCACGCGAGCCGCGACAAGGGCTGCGAGCACGACGACATTGGCGATTACCAGCATCGGCACAGCCGACACCGCATCGGCGTCAACGTCCGCACGTGCGCGCTCGGCGCCAACCACGCGGAAGCCGGCATCATCGCGACGTGAAATCGGATCGTCGTCCAGCGCATCGACGGAATCCCATGGCATGGCGGCAGCGCCGGCGGTACTGCCGAGAGGAGCGGCGGAACGTTCCACGCGCGGACCGTTCAGAGAGCCGCGCATCAGCGCCAGCGTCGCGACGAAGCCCGCGATGGATACGATGAGCCACACCCACGAGCCCGGCACGGCGTCGGCGCCCGGGAAGAATGCAGCTATCGTGGCCTGCGCATTGAGGAGCTGCACCGTCACTGCAAAGATGGCCGCCACGGTGCCCACGAGCGCAACAACCAGAGCGGTTGCACCGAACCGGGTCGCCCGCGCCTCGGGAAGCGCCTTCGCCAGCGCCAGCACGAGCATGCCCAGCGGGACGCCGCTTGCCAGGCTGAAGCCGGCGAACCCGATGGGCACGATGATGGATGCCCACAGCGGCACAGCCGACATCATGTAGGCCACGCCGATGGAAACCGCATACACGACGGCCGATACGGCCGCAACCGTGGCAAACGCTTTACGCGCTCCATATGACAGGCGTCCGATCATCGCAACGATCCAGTACACCAGAGCCACGACGGCGAATGCGACCGCCATGAACGCCGCAAACCCGAACGCTCCGGGATCGATCCCCTGGATAACCAGAAGCTCGCTTTGCGGAGAAGCGAGGAATACGACAGCGGCAACGACCCCGACGGCGAGGATAGCCAGAGGCAGAAGCGTCCAGCGGTCGATACGCCTCAGCGTGTCGACCGAAAAACGCGTTGTGAGAAACGCACAGGCCAAACCGATGAATGCGCCCGATGCCATGGGCGCGGCCGCCGTGAAGAACACGAGCGGTAGTTGCATGTACACCAAATCCATTGGGCATCAACCTCCTCAGAGCCGAACGCTCTTTGGTCGCAGGAACAGTGCGGCCATCGTAGGCACTCGAGAAGATGCTGTCGCGGCGCTCGTCTCGATTCCTCTCAGATGTTTCCGCTTCGAAGCGAATCCGCGATGAGCGTACGATGCCTGTGCCGGTGAATTCGGTTGTAAAAAGTGCGCGATCTGCGGGCGTTCGCAGTAACCTTGACGCTCGCAGCCTACCCCTCCTCGCCGAACAACACGTCGAACAGGTAGCGCGTGATGGTGGCGCGGCGCACCACGCCGATGAGCCTGCCGTCCTCGTCGATGACCGGCACCTTCTTGAACTTCTTCTTCGCCAGCACGTCGGCGATCTCGCCCACGGTCTGGTCGGCCGTGGCACACAGCACCTTCTGCACGGCCAGCTCCATGACGTTGCGATGCTTGAGCGCGCGAGCCTTCTCCTCGAAGGACTCGTTGTCGTACAGCACCATGTTGGCGTAGCCGCCGCCGAAGATGGAGCGCGTCTTCTGCGCGGCCACCGCCTTCATGATGTCGCCGTCGCTGATGAACCCCACCACGTGGAGCTCTTCGTCCACCACGGCGAGGCCGCTCGTGCCCAGCTCGTTGAACAGGGCCACCACCTCGCCGAGGGTCTGGTCGTAGCGGCACGTGAACGCGTCCCGCTCCATGATGTCGCCGATCGTCTGGCTCATCGTCCAGCTCCTTCCGTCGCTTCCTCCATGCATGCGGTCGACGATGCGACCGCCACAGTCCCCGTCGCGCCTTCGTCCGGTCGGGCAGACGGCGCCTTCGCCCCTGCCTGCACAAGCGGCTTCTTAGGATTGCGCACCTTCAAGATGGCGATGATCAGCGCGACCGCCGCCACCGCCGCAGAGATGCCGTACGCCACGTCGATGCCCGCCGCCGTGGACAGCACAGGACCAGCCTCGGCGTTCGCCGCAGTCACCATGGTCATCACCGTCACGATAAGCGCCGTGCTCACCGCGCCGCCCACCTGGCGACCCGTGTTGCTGATGGCGTTACCGTGCGCGATCATGTCGTTCGACAGCGCATTGATGCCCCAGGTGGTCACCGGCATGTTCGCCAGCGTCAGCCCCGAGGATTGGATGACGTAGAACACCACGAGGTACGCGACCATCGTCTTGTCGTCGACGAAGGACAGCGCCGCCAGCGAGGCGGTGAGCCCCGTCAGTCCCACGATGGCGATGACGCGCGGGCCGAACTTGTCGAACAGCATGCCGCTGATAGGGCTGAGGAAAATGGTGGCCACGGCGCCGGGCGTCATGAGGATGCCGGTTTCGAACGCCGTCAGCCCCAAAACGTTCTGCAGGTAGATGGGCAGGATGACGCTGCCCACGGCCAGCGCCGAGTTGACCACCGTCACGATGACGGCCGAGTACGCGAACGTGGGCGTCTTGAGGGCTCGCAGTTGCAGCAGCGGTTCGTCGATGTGCAGCTGGCGATGGATGAACCACGCGAGCGCGACCACGCCTACCACGATGCTGCCGATGACCACGGCATGGCCCCAACCCAGCGTGCTGGCGCTGGAGAAGCCGTACAGCAGACCGCCGAATGCGAACGTGGACAGCACGATGGACAGCACGTCGAGGTGGGGGCGCTTGAGCTCGCCCACGTTTGTGAGCTTGAAGAAGCTCACCGCCAGCACGAGGATGGCCAGCGGGATCATCGCCCAGAACATCATGCGCCAGCCCCACGCGTCGATGATGCCGCCGGCCAGCACGGGGCCGGCCGCCGGCGCGCAGCTCATCACGATGCCGGCCATGCCCATGGCCGTGCCGCGCTTCTCGGGCGGGAAGATGAGCATGGGCACCACGCCCACGAGCGGCAGCTGCACGCCTGCGCCGGCCGCCTGCAGCACACGGCCCACGATGAGGAGCTCGAATGAGGGGGCCGCCGCGCACAGCGCCGTGCCCACGATGAACGAGACGAGCGAGACGAAGAACAGCTTGCGCGTGGAGAAACGGTCGATGAGGAACCCGGTGATAGGCACCATGATGCCGTTGACCAGCATGTAGATGGACGTCACCCACTGCGCAGTGCCGGCCGAGATGGAAAACGCGTCCATCAGCTTCGGCAACGCGGGCGACAGGACGGTCTGGTTCAGGATGGCGAGGAACGCACCGGCCAGCACGATGCCGATGACGGTGATCTCCTTGCGGGTTACCTTGTGCTGTTGGGCTATCAATTGTTGCTCGTTCAAAATGACATCATCTTCCTAATCGCACGTCGACAGGCCTGACGGCGTACGCAGCCAAGCGTACAGACGGAACGCAGCCGAGACGCTATCGCGAGGCCGTCGACAGGGTATGTACCGTATGGAACGTTGGAGATGGAAATTCGCACGCGGTCGCAGCGAAGCTCTCGAAAGGCCGAACGGCCCGAGGGCCTACGCTCTCATGCTGAAAAGCGGCGTATCGAGCGGCGCGATGAAACGTGCGTGCGCGCTCACAAGCTGCCTTTCCACACGCCCGAGCCTACCTCGCCCGCCAAACGGAACGCGCCCGAACAGGCGCGCCGACGGCGGCCGGCAGCCAAGGAATATGCGAAGGAAGTCGATTGCATGACGAGCAAGTATAGCGGAGCCGCAACCCCCCGTGGTTCCGAGAAAGTGCACCGCTTCAAGCGAATTTCACAATCCCGCTCATGCGGTCGAGCGCGATACTCCAACCGGCAGGGCGGTCGGACCAGAAAACGTGCTAGTCTGTGACGTCGCCCGACTGGTGCAGGCTGATAGAGTCGCCAACGAACGTCGAGGGCGTCTGCGCGATCACATAAAAGAAGTCTTTGGTGCGAGCGGGGATCTCGCGCAGATCGTACCACGTCTGACCGCTGTATGAACGGGAGTCGCTCGCCACCCCCACGGCTTCCATGCCCAGCCCGTTGGCGTCGTAGATTGCGCGGTACAGATGGTAGGTCTGCGTCGCAATGATGATGCGCTCGGCTCCGAATACATGCTTGGCACGATACATGGTCTCGTATGTGGAGAACCCGGCATGGTCGCAGAACACGTCCTCGCTCGGCACGCCTTGCGAGATAGCGTAGTTCTTCATGCCTCTGACCTCGTTGTATGACACCGTGCTGTTGTCGCCGCTCATGATGAGCTTGGGCGCTGCTCCAGCAAGATACAGCTCGATGGCCACATCGAGACGATCCTGCAGGATGCGAGACGGCGTGCCGTCGGAGAGCACTGAAGCGCCCAGCACCACGATGGCGTCGGCATCGTAGGCGGTCGTCTCCTCGATACTGACGATGGCGGGCTTCGAGGTCGCGATCACTGCGGCGTTCGTGCACGCAACGACAAGGGCAGCCGCAACCGCGCCGACAAGCAGCACGCCAGCCGCACGCTTCAACCACCGTTTGTTTCCATGAGCGCTCATAGATCCCGATGATAGCAAAGACGCTGCACGCCCGAACGGAGCAAGCCGCCTCGCCATCGAAACTCGAAGCCGAATCCACGCAAATTGCGGGGCGAAGACGGTGCCTGCGTGCAAAGATCTTGCCCCCGAAGCGCAAGTGCCGAATGGGCCGAGCATACGGAGACGGAGTATGCTGGCCGCCGTTGACGAGAATAAGCCTTCGGTCCTCTGCCTTTCGACGGCCTTTGCGCGCCGGCATCCATCTTCCCCGCTCAAATGCAGGCATGCAGCATAGTCCGCCGACAAGCAAACTCTCGGATCGCTCGATCCGGTATCGCATCGGCATGGGCATAGGAACGTGCAACTTGCCGTCATATCCCGACGCATGCTACACTGGACGGCATCATCACCCCGCAGCCGCCCCAATGCCAAGCGGCCGCTTCTGCAAGGAGAGCGATACATGAAGTTGTAGCGATGCCCCCATCTCGACGTATCCCTTGGCGTTGCATGGCGCCGGGCTTGCGCGGATCCGCATCGCAGCTTCATAGGCATCCCGCCCTCTCCCTCACGCGCTTCGCACGCATGCCGCCCGCGAGCATCCGCACAGGCCCCCCTTCACGAAGGAGGCCTCCATGGTTCTCACTTTGCATGACATCCGCTACACCTACCCCGGCTCGCCTGCACCGGCGCTTGACCTCGTATCCGCCACGTTTGCGGAAGGCTGGTGCGGCATCGTAGGCGACAACGGCTGCGGCAAGAGCACGCTCGCGCGCATCGCCTGCGGTCTGCTCGCACCCGATTCCGGTTCGACGTTCCCGCGCCTGTCGGCCGCGTACTGCCCTCAGGACGCGTCCACCCCGCCTGAGATGCTGGAAGACTTTGCCTGCGACTTCTCCCGCGAAGCCCAGCGCCTGCGCGAGAGCCTTGGCATCGAGAACGACATGCCCTGGCGATTCGGCGCCTTGAGCTACGGAGAGCAAAAGAAGCTCCAGGTGGCGTGTGCGCTCTGGCAGAATCCCACCGTGCTGGCGCTCGACGAGCCTACGAACCATGTCGACGCGCCCTGCCGCGATGCCCTCGCGGACGCGCTCGAAGGCTTTCGCGGCATCGGCCTGCTCATCTCGCACGATCGCGCCTTGTTGAATCGGCTGGCGGATCGTTGCCTCATGCACGAAGCAGGCAGTTGGACCATGCGCCCCGGCGGCTATGACCGGGCGCATGGCGAGCAGGAGCGCGAGCGTGTCGAGGCATCGGCTTGCAAAGAGACCACCAAGCGCGAGGCCGCGCGCTTGGCGTCGGAAGCCGACGCCCGAGCGCACCTGGCAGCGCGCACGGCCAGCCGCCTGAGCGCGCGGCATCTGGACAGGCACGACCGTGACGGACGGGTGCGTAGGCAACTGGCCGTGTACTCTGGAAAAGACGGCCAGGCCGGCGTGCTCGCCACGCGCATGGACGCCCGCGCTGCCCGGGCGAGCGAAAAGGCCGCCGCCATCCGCATCGCGAAACGCTACGATGGATCGCTCTGGATGGATGCGCGTCCCCATCCACGCGCGACGCTCCTATTCATGGACGAGCACGACATCGCCTGCGGCCAAGGAAGCCTGCAGCTGCCGAAGCTAACGCTGGGTCACACCGACCACTTGGGCGTGAGCGGGCCGAACGGCGGCGGCAAATCCACTCTCGTGCGGCATGTGCTCGAGCAGCTTCCCGCCGACGTGCCCACGCTTGTCATTCCCCAGGAGGTGGAACGGGACGAGGCCGGCCGCGTTCTCGCACGCCTGCATGACGCCGATGAGATGCGACGCGGCAGGCTGCTCTCCTTTGTCACGCAGCTCAATTCGAGCGCCGAGCGCATCCTGGCCGGCCGCGACGTCAGCCCCGGCGAGATGCGCAAGCTCATGTTGGCCGAGGGGGTTCTCGACGGCCCGTCTCTCATTGTGATGGACGAACCCACGAACCACCTGGACCTCCATTCAGCAGAAGCGCTTGAGCGAGCTCTTGCCGCGTACCCCGGCGCGCTCATCGTCGTCTCGCACGACGAGGCTTTCCTGGACGCCTGCACGAGCATCCGCTGGACCGTCGAAGAAGGGCGTGTGAACGCGAGATGATCCGACAACTGGAGTGCGCGTTGCCGCGCCCCTACTTCGCGACGATGTTCACCAGGCGGCCAGGGACGACGACGACCTTCTTCACGTCCTTGCCCCCGAGCGCCGCCTCGACGGCGGCGAGGGCGGCGGCGCGCACGTCGTCCTCGGGGGCGTCGGCGGCCACCGTGATCTTGGCCTTCACCTTGCCGTTCACCTGCACGGCCAGCTCCACCTCGTCGGCCTTGGCCTGCTCGGGGTCGAACTCCGGCCACGGCTGCTCGTAGGCCGAGCCCTCACGGCCCAGCACGCTGCGCCACAGCTCCTCGGCCCAGTGCGGGGCCATGGGGGCCATGAGCTTCACGATGACCTCGGCGGCCTCGTGGTCGAACGTGCGCGAGAACGCGCAGGCGGCGCGCTGATCCGCCGAGCACTTGCGCAGATAGTCGCCCGCGGCGTTGCACAGCTCCATGATGGCGGCGATGGCGGTGTTGAAGTTGTTGCGGTCGAAGTCGTCCGCCACCTTGCCCACCACGCGGTGGCGTTCGCGCACGAACTTCTCGAGCGCCTTCTCGCCCTCTTCCTGCGAGGCGCCCTCCTGGTAGAACGTCTCGTCGCCCGCCTGGCCCACCAGGTCGTTCACGATGCGCCACGCGCGGTTCATGAACTTGTAGATGCCCGCCAGGCCGTCCTCGTTCCACTGGAGCTCCTTGTCGGGCGGCGCCATGAACAGGATGTACGTGCGCACGGCATCGGCACCGTAGCCGGCGATCATCTCTTCGGGCGAGATGACGTTGCCCTTGGACTTGCTCATGACCTCGCCGTGCTCGTCCAGCACCATACCCTGCGTGAGCAGGTTCGCGAACGGCTCGTCGAAGTCCACGAGCCCCAGGTCGCGCAGCACCTTCGTGAAGAAGCGGCTGTACAGCAGGTGCAGGATGGCGTGCTCGATGCCGCCGATGTACTGGTCCACCGGCAGCCAGCGGTTCGCCTTCTCGGGCGCGAACGGCAGCTCCTCGTTATGCGGGTCGGTGTAGCGCAGGTAGTACCAGCTGGAGCACGTGAACGTGTCCATGGTGTCCGTCTCGCGCTTGGCCGGGCCGCCGCACACGGGGCAGGTGGTGTTCACGAACGCCTCGTGCGTGGCCAGCGTCTCGCCGGCGGCCAGGTCGATGTCCTCGGGCAGGCGCACCGGCAGGTCGCGCTCGGGCACGGGCACCAGGCCGCACTCCGGGCAGTGGACGGCCGGGATGGGATTGCCCCAGTAGCGCTGGCGGCTGATGAGCCAGTCGCGCAGGCGGAACTCCACCTTGCGTCGCCCGCGGCCGGCCGCCTCGAGGTCGGCGATGATGGCGTCCACGGCCGGGCTGTGCTTGCCGCCCACCATGCCGGTGTACGTGCCCGACTGCACGAGGATGCCCTCGGCGTCGTAGGCATGGTCCCAGTCGACGCTCGTCACGCGGCGCTCCTGCACGCCGTCGAGCTCGGGGTACAGCGGGTCGTCCTCGCCCAGGATGATGGGGATGATGGGCAGGTCGTACTTGCTCGCGAACTCGAAGTCGCGCTGGTCGCCGCACGGCACGGCCATGACCGCGCCGGTGCCGTAGTCGCTCACGATGTAGTCGGCCACCCACACGGGCACCTTCTCGCCGTTGATGGGGTTCACCATGTAGCGCCCGGTGAACGCGCCGTGCTTCTCGCGGTCGCCCTGGGCGCGCTCCACGGCGCTCACCTTGGCGGCCTGCTCCACCACCTCGCGCACGCCGGCCTCGTACTCGGTGCCGGCCACGAGGTCCATGAGACCCTTGTACTCGGGGGCCAGCAGGAAGAACGAGCAGCCGAACAGCGTGTCGGGGCGCGTGGTGAACACGGTGATGAGGTCGTCCTCGGTCGGCTCGGCGGGCGCTTCGCCGTCGGGCCCGCACAGCGTGAACGTGACCTCCGCGCCCTCGGAGCGGCCGATCCAGTTCGCCTGCATCTGCTTGACGCGCTCGGGCCAGCCGTCCAGCTGGTCCAGATCGTCCAGCAGCTCCTGCGCGTAGTCGGTGATCTTGAGGTACCACTGCGTGAGGTCGCGCTTCTCCACCGCGCCGTGGCAGCGCCAGCACTCGCCTTCGGTGACCTGCTCGTTCGCGAGCACGGTCTGGCAGTTGGGGCACCAGTTCACCGGGCTGTTGCGGCGCTCCACCAGACCCTTCTCCCACATCTTGAGGAAGATCCACTGGCCCCAGCGGTAGTACTCGGGGTCGCACGCCACCACGGTGCGGTCCCAGTCGTAGCTGAAGCCCATGCGCTTGAACGACGCCTTCTGCGTGTCGATGTTCTGGTAGGTCCACTTCGCCGGATGGCTGTGGTGCTTGATGGCCGCGTTCTCCGCCGGCAGGCCGAACGCGTCCCAACCCATGGGGTGCAGCACGTCGAAGCCGCGCATCTTAGAGTAGCGCGCGATGACGTCGCCGATGGTGTAGTTGCGCACGTGCCCCATGTGGATGTCGCCCGAGGGGTACGGGAACATCTCCAGCACGTAGCGCTTCGGCTTGGAGGCGTCCTCGGTCACTTTGTACAGGTCGGCGTCGGCCCACGCCTTCTGCCAGCGGGGCTCGATCTCATGCGGGTTGTACTGTTTCATGGCGGTGTCTTTCCTTGGACGAGCGGGGCGAATCGTAATTGCCTATTGTAGCAGGTGTGGCAAGCGCGCAGGAAGTTATTCGCTTACGTTGCCGGTCAAGCGGCATACACGGATGAAG
This sequence comes from Enteroscipio rubneri, assembly GCF_963929405.1. Classification (NCBI taxonomy): domain Bacteria; kingdom Bacillati; phylum Actinomycetota; class Coriobacteriia; order Eggerthellales; family Eggerthellaceae; genus Enteroscipio; species Enteroscipio rubneri. The sequence goes on from NZ_CAWVIN010000003.1 coordinate 251,689, forward strand.
CGCTTCGCACCCACTGAAAGCAAAGCGATCAACAGCTTATCTCTTTTCAAACGCATCAACGAGGTCGATGACCTCCTGTTTGCTATGCACACCCAGCTTCACGTAGATGTTCTTCATGTGCGTTCGCACGGTGTTCTTGGACACAACCAGCTTATCGGCGATGTAGGGCAGATCACGCCCTTTCACGATGAGGCCGAACACTTCCGTCTCGCGCGCCGACAGACCCGCATCGCGCGCAATGGCGCCGCATACATCCCGTGCACCCTCGACTTCGCCATCCACCGCACCCGCCGGTTTCGACTCCCTCCAGCGGAACTTGATCGCGAAGAATACGGCTGAGAGGCCGTACACCAACACGAGCGCCAAAACCAGCAGGTGGGCAAAACCGAAGTCGCTGCCGCCTTGCAGCGCGTGGCCCACCACGAATCCGGCCGTCATCGAAGAGTACACGAATCCCGCAAACACGCCCACAACAATAATGGGGTCGACGTGCAGGCTCTCCGATTTTTGCAGACAGGCGAGCTGCATGAGGATGGACATGACGCCGAACGCAAACAGCGAAAACGATATGAAAGCCACCCGATAGCTGTATCCGAAAAAGGGCATCAGCAGAAACCCCGTCGCCATAATGGGGAACAGAAGCTGAAATACCAGCTCAATATGCACGTATTCGTGAAACCGATACCAAGCAATGCCGAGAGCGAGCGAGGCAAGCAGCTGGGAAAACACAAACGAGCTCTGCAGGACAGCAGAGAGCGACGGATTGCTCAAACCGAGCGCATACACGATCTGCCACACGAACCCGAACGCCGAGACACACAGTACAGGCTTCCAAAGGTCCCGAAAGGGCGTCTTACGCGCCCATCCGAGCATCGCAGGATACACATCTGATGGAGCGTCTTTTCCCACCGCCCATAGGATGCCAGCCGACACCAGGGCTGCGCACACGCTCATCGTAATCGGATAACCGAAAAAGCCGACGAGCGAAACCGCCAAGAACAGCAGGACCCCTAAGGCACTTGCAATCATAAGGCAGTAGCCAGCAACGAAGATTCCACGCAGGGAGAACGCCTTCTGCCACAGCATAAAGAGCACGGCGCTCCCAATCCCTATGAAGCCTGCCCCCAGCATGGCCATCCAAACAGACACGAGACTCGCCGCCAGAACCGACAGGCCCCCGAGAGCGATAAGGCCAGCGGCGACGCAGAGGACGCGCCCGAATCGATACGACCCGCGTCGCTTCCAAGCGCAGTACGCGCCGAGGAAGAAGCCACCTGAAAAGAACAGGAGGCGCACAAGCCCGAACGTGAACGCGGCCTCTCCTGAAAGCAGGCTCGATTCCGGCGTGCGAGAGCCGTCCCATACGAGGATGGTAACGGACAGCAGGTAAAAGGCCCACCCCAAACACGGCGCGACATGCCGGCGCATCGAAACCCCCTCCAGAAACGCGCGCCTCCGATGCGTCCCCTTTTAAAAACCCGCCGCATGAAGCCTCCACGCTTATCCGTTTCCCAACCCCATTATAAGCCCCGAAGGTTTCCCGCCTCCCGCTCGTTCACCTCCGTCATATATGCAATGCTGGAATTCACATCTGGGATGTGAGGCCCCGTAGCGCTTTTCCCGCACGGGGGAGGAAGCCCGCTGCGCCCCACAACCCTACGATGCATGCATCGGCGAAAAAGCCGGCCGCATGAAACAAGGAGGGAGCTATGAGCATGGATCGTCGTTCTTTCATTAAGGGTATGGCAGTATCGGGAGTCGCCGCGACCGCAGCAGGCCTCGCCGGATGCGCGGCCGCCCCGAACAAGGGCGGAGCTGCGTCAGGGTCTGGGAATGCATCGGCGTCCGCCGAGGCGGGCGCGAAGCGCTATTCGTTCGAAACGCCGCCCAAGTCTATCGAGGAATCCCAGATCGCAGAGACGTATGAAGCGGACATCGTCGTGGTCGGCGCCGGCGTGTCCGGTATGGTGTGCGCCGCGTCCGCAGCGCAGGAGGGGGCGGACGTGATTCTGTTCGCCGCCAGCACGGCACCGGTGTTCAGGGGCGGCTCGAACCATGGCATCGGGACCAAAGCCCAGAAGCGTTACGGCATCGACTACAACGCGAACAACCTGCCGCCCATGATCAAGAAGCAGATGGCCGACGCGGGGTATCTGATCGATCAAAAGAAATGGTGGAAATGGATCAACCACAGCTCCGAATCGATGGATTGGCTCATTGACGTCATGGAAGAAGCCGGCTGGGAAACCACGATCGAAGTCGGTTACGACGACCCTGACGGCGTGTTCAGCTTCCAGCCGTCAGCCCACAACTGGATCGGCGACGAGGTGACCAACGGATCCGCGAACGGCCAAGGGCTGGTCGTCTCCGAACTGGAGAGGATCATCCTCGAAAACGGCTGCCGGATTGACTACCGGACCGTGGCGCAGCACCTGGTTCGCGATGACGATAACACGGGCCGCGTCAGCGCGGTCGTTGCGCAGAACGAGGCGGGCGACTACGTCAAGTACATCGGCCGAAAAGCCGTCGTCTTGGCGACAGGCGATTTCTCCGGCGACCGGGAGATGATGGAGAAGTACTGCCCGTGGGCGATGGACTTGCTCGATGAGAACTGGAGCCTTGACTACGATGCGGGATTTCAATTCGGGGGCCTCTATCCCGGCGACGGCCAGAAGATGGGGCTGTGGGTAGGGGCAGGCTGGCAGAAGGTGTATCCAAACGCCCCCATGATTCTGGGCATGATAGCCGCCCAGCTGCCGTCCCAGATCGGCGTGCAAAACTACACCGGGCCAAACCTCAACATGAACGGCGAGCGCTACATGAACGAAGACACCACGGCAACCTACTCGGTCATGAGCGTCATGAACCAGCCGGAGCGCACAGCCTACTTTATCTGGGAAGCCGCTTACGCATACCGCTATGACACCTGGTGCGTTGGCGGAACCACCATCGACCAGGACAACGGCCCCAAGCCGAAGACGTCGGAGGAGATTTTGGCTGAATGGGAGGCTGCAGCGGAAAATCGGGCGTACGTGAAGGCCGATACGATCGAAGAGCTGTTCTCACAGCTTGACGGCATAGATGCCGAGCAGGCGAAAGCCACGCTCGAGCGGTACAACATGTACTGCGAAAACGGCGTGGACGAGGACTTCCACAAGGATCCGCGCTACTTGGCACCCGTGAAAACGGGGCCGTTCTTCGGATTCAAGTACCAGGTTGATCCCTCTGCGTTCCTGTGCGTCACCGGCGGCCTCCGCACCAATGAGAACATGCAGGTCTGCGACGAGAACGACGTCCCCATCGACGGCCTGTACAACCTGGGCGTTATGGTGGGCGATTCGTACGGCACCCTCTACAACTTCGGCGTGGAAGGCCACAACCTAGGCATGAACTGCATCACGTTCGGCTATCTGGTTGGCAGGGATCTCGCGCGCGCTTAACGGGGCTCCCCTGTTACCCCTCTGGCGGCATCGCGTCCCAGCATGTTCAGGACGCGATGCCGCTTTCGAAAGCGCAGTTGCTGCGCGAGAAGCTCCAGCGGCATTCCTGCAGCATACCGAAAGCCAATTGCAGGTCCGCCGCCGAAACAGACTTTCACCCACCGATTTAGGTTTCCGCCTACCCTTGCCACTCCCTCCGCATGACCTCCCATTTCGCGTCGCGGGCGGCTTCGACGACGGCGATATCCTCGTCGGTGAGCGCCTTGAAGCGGCCTTGGCTTCTCAGGTACGCCTCGACGCTGCCGAACTCCTTCGGGTTGCGGCTCAGATGGAAGCGCCCACCCGGCTGGCCGCTCAGCTGCTCGCCCTCGTACTCGGCCAGATACCACAGCCCGCAGTCCACGATATCCTTCGCCATGTCCACCATCTCATCCTCGGCGCGGCCCCAGCCGGTCGGGCACGGGGCGATCACGTGGATGTAGCGCGTGCCTTCGATATCCCGTGCCCGCTCCACTTTGCGGATGAAATCGTTGAGATACCCCACACTCGCGGTAGCGGCATAGGGAATGCCATGAGCAGCCACGATCTCGAACAGGTTCTTCTTCTGCGTCAGGCAGCCGCGTGCGTTCGCTCCGACTGGCGTGGTGGTGGTCTTGGCCCCGAACGGCGTGAGCGAGCTCTTCTGGATGCCCGTGTTCATATATGCTTCGTTGTCGTAGCAGATGTACAGCACGTCGTCGTTGCGGTCGATGGCGCCCGAGAGCGCCTGGATGCCGATATCAGCCGTACCGCCGTCGCCCGCGAAACCCACCACGGTGCAATCGTCGGGCTTTTTGCCCTGCGCGCGCAGCCCCACCTCGATGCCGGTCAGCACGCTGGCCGTGGCGGCGAAGGGCGTGATCATGGCGTTATTCGCGAATGAGAGCTGCGGGAAGTTGAACCCGACGGCGCTCATGCAGCCGGCCGGCAGAGCGGCCACGGCGTTCGGCCCGAGCACCTTAAGTGCTGCGCGCACGGCGAGCGACCCGCCGCAGCCGGCGCACGCCTTGTGCCCGAAGAAGAACTCGTCGTCGGCGATGGTTCTCGCGTTCACGGCCATGGCTATCGGCCCCCTTCCGCACCGAGCACATCCGCCGGCGAATCAATTCCCAGAAATGAAACGCGGGGCACGTCCGCGCCCTCGGCCGCCTGCTGCAGTACGCGGAAGATACCGGCCACTTGTGCCTCTGATATGTCGTCGCCGCCCAGACCGCCCACGAAATCGTACGTAGGCATCATAACGCCCGCCTGATGCAGGGCAGCATCCACGTTTGTACACACCGTGCCCTCTGCCCCGAACGAAATGTCCTGCTCGAGCACGCCAACGGCCTTCGCACCGCGCAGCGCCTCCACGACGAGGGCACTTGGCATCGGGCGCAGATATCGGATGCGCACGAGCCCCACGCGCACGCCCTCTGCGCGCAGCTGCTCGATCACTGAACGTACGAGTCCCGCCGTCGATCCCAGCGTCACAATAATGAAATCCGCATCGTCGCAGGCCACTGTCTCGATCATACCGGAATAGCACCTGCCGAACACAGCGGCGAAACGTGCTTCCACGCGCTCGATGACCGCCGGGGCGTTCATCATGTCGCGATGTTCCCAGTACTTGTAGTAGCGGTTGTACTCGGGGCCGGCCGAATAGCCGATGTTCGTCGGGTGATCGAAGTCGAAGCGGTTGCCAACGCCGTCGTAGGGCGGCAGGAACGCGTCGGCCTGCTCGGGCGCAGGCACGTCCACCGTCTCGTAGGTGTGCGTGAGCGCGAAGCCGTCCAGGTTCACCATCACGGGCGTGCGCACGGCCGGGTCCTCGGCTACCGCATAGGCCATGAGGGCCAGGTCGAGCGCCTCCTGGTTGTTCTCGGCGTACACCTGGATCCAGCCGTGGTCGACCAGCGCAAGTGAATCGCGCTGGTCGCCGTAGATGTTCCACGGCAGCGCCGTCGCACGGTTCGCGTTCATCATGACGATGGGGAACCTGCCGCCCGACGCGTAGGTCAGGCACTCAGCCATGTACAGCAGGCCCTGGCTCGACGTGGCCGTGAACGTGCGCGCACCCGTGGCCGACGCGCCGATGGCGCACGAGAGCGCCGAGTGCTCGCTTTCCACGTGCACGTACTCGGCGGCCAGCGAGCCGTCCTCCACCATCTCGCTCAGGCGCTCCACCACCACCGTCTGCGGCGTGATGGGATACGCGCTGATCACCTGCGGGCGCGCCAGCCGCACGCCTTCGGCGAGGGCCTCGTCGCCGGAAAGGAACCGCTTCATCGGGCATCCGCCCCCTTCGCTTGCTCGCTTGCGTTCGATGCAAACGCGATTCCCGCAGTCGCGGCAGAGCCTTCGACAGCAGTCGGCGCATCAGCTGTGCGCTCAGAGGCAAGCGCCTCTCGCTCGGATACCATGGCGATCGCCTCGAAACGGCATACCTTCGCACACACGCCGCATCCTTTGCAGAAATCGTAGTCCACCGCCACAAGCGCCGGCCGTCGCCGTTTCGGTTTCGCACCGTCCACCTCGGTTGCATCTGCGCCTGTGCTCGCTCCAACGGCATCGTCGAAGTCCGCATCAACCTTGTAGATCGTTCCATCCGGGCAGTGCATATAGCACTCCAAACAACCGGTGCACGCAACGCGATCCACCACGGGGCGGACGTTGCGCCACCCGGCGTTCTTCGCAACGAGGAAGCCTGCTTCATAGCATGTCGAGCGCGCATACTTCTCAGGTTGCAGCTCATCGCAGCGCAGCGTGGGAATGGCGCAACCGTCCGGTCGCGGCGGCTGCGGAGCACCCGCGAGAGCGACGAAGCGGTCGATGGTTCGATCAACGGATTCCGCAGCTGCACTTTCCGAGCGCTCAGAATCGGCCGCTCCTGCATGCGGCGCGCCATCCGCCTCGGAGCACGCGCTGCCGAACGCGCCGTCGCAGCTGAGCCGCTCCACCAGTTCGCGCGCCGCATCCACGAGGGCTATGTTCTTCGCATGCAGCTTGGGTGGCATGTACTGACGTATGGCCTCCTTCACATCCTCGGCTCTCACGTGCTCGCACAAGGCCGAAATCGCCCCCAGGAACACCGTGTTGGGAATGGGCCGCCCGAGGACGGCGGCGGACATGCCGTCGGCATCGATAGCCAGGATGCGAGGGTCGTGAAAAGCGAGCACGCTGTTCACAAGCACGAGACCGCCGGGCTTAAGCTCGTCGGCCCACTCATCACCGAGCAGGGTATCGTCCAGATACACCACGTAGTCAGCCCGCGCAACAGCGCTCCGATCGCCAATGGGCTCATCGGCCAACTTCGTGAATGCGCGCATGGGCGCGCCGCGTCGCTCGGGTCCGAACGAAGGAAATGCGAGCGCGTGCCTCCCATCTATCAACGATGCCGCCGCGCCGAGCAGGCGCGCTGCCGTAAACGCGCCCTGCCCCCCTCGGCCATGCCAGAGTACTTCGATCATGAGCTTCTCCCGTACGCCCTTGATAATATCCCTGCAAGTATAGCGCTCCGGCGCAGAATAGCCTCGCGAAGCCTGGCGCGAAGCTCGCAGAACCCTGCCGACGGCAAGCGGTCTGAATCGCACAGGCATTCGAGCGCCAAGAGGCCTGAGTGCGAGCCGATGCGAGCAAATTCGAGCGCGTTTCTACTCCCTTTGGCACGCAAGTCTTCCACCATGGCAATGCACACGAATCAACCTGCCAATCAGCTTCGAGGAGCGCGTCGGAACCCGCGTTTGATGCTGCTGTGGATATCGGGAATAGCGCGGACGATGAACTATAATTCGGAGCTATGAGACGTCTTGAGAAGGATCCAGCCAGCAAACCCCGCAGTCACGCGCGCGAGAACGGACGAGCCGAGATGCGCGACCCGCGCCCGGCCGATCGCAGCCTCTCCGCGCGCCATGTCCGCACGTCCGAGGACGATGCGCAGTCCGCGCGCGGACAAGGCGCCCACGCATCCGCCTCCCCTTCGGACACCACGCCCTTCCTCGGCGCATCCGCGCGCGCCCGTCAGGACGAGGCCACCAAGAAACCCCGCAAGCCCAACTTCATCACTCGACAGGTGAACCACTGGTGCAACCGCCTGCTCGGCGCCGTGTCGGAGCGATCACTGGCCGCCCAGGAGGAGCAGTACGCCGCGCATCGCACCACGCGCGACTACGTGTGGAACTCCATCGGCATCGGAGCCTGGGGCATGGTGTTTCCCATCCTCACCGTCGTGGTCACGCAGCTGGTGGGCGTTGAGCAGGCCGGTATGTTCTCCATGGCGTTCGTCACCGGCATGCTGCTCATGTACCTGGCGAACTACGGCGTGCGAACCTACCAGGTGTCGGATTTGGACGAGCGGCATTCGTTCTCCGACTACCAGCTGAATCGCTGGATCACCTGCGCCATCATGGTAGCAGTCGGTTTCGCGTATTGTTCGATCCGCGGATATGCCAGCGACATGTTCACCATCAGTCTGGGCGTGTACATGTACAAGATGGTCGATGGACTGGCCGACGTGTACGAAGGCCGCCTGCAGCAGGTGGACAAGCTGTACCTCGCCGGCATTTCGCAGGCGTTCCGCTCTATCGTGGTGCTCGTGGTGTTCTCGCTCGCCCTGCTCGTCACGCACAATCTCGCCGTAGCCTGCATCGTCATGGCCGTGGCGGCAATCGTCACATTCGTGGTGCTCACCTTCCCGCTTGCGCTGTTCGAAACGCCGAAATCTCGCCGCGTGAGCCCCTCGAGCGTGACCATGCTGTTTAAAAACTGCTTTCCGCTGTTCTTGGCACTGTTCCTGTACGCGCTCATCGACAACATGCCGAAGTTCGTCATGGAGGGCGTGCTCAGCTACGACAACCAGCTGTACTTCAACGCGCTGTACTTCCCCGCGCAGGGCATCCTGCTCACCATCGGGCTCATCTACAAGCCGCTTCTGGTGCGCATGGCCGAAGCGTGGAACGACCCCGCCAAACGGGGGAAGTTCGACCTCATCATCGTTGCCATCATGGGCGTGATCGTAGCGTACACGGGCGCGACGGCGCTCGTCATGGGTTGGATCGGCATTCCCATCATGAGCTTCCTGTACGGACTGGACTTCGAGCAGTTCCGTGGCCTCCTGTTCATCATGATTGCCGCGGGCGGCGTAACGGCGGCCATCGACTTTTTGTACCAGGTCATCACCGTGCTGCGGCGGCAGCGGGCCGTGACGAGGCTTTACATCATCACGTTCGGGTTCTCGCTGTTCGTGCCGCTTCTGTTGGTGAACTTCACGGGGCTGCCGGGCGCGGTCATCGGCTACCTCATTGTCATGTGCATCCTGCTGGTGCTGCTGGTGAGCGAGTACATCGGCATCCGACTCGGGTTCTCGAAGGAGACCGAAGACGCGGCGGCGGGAGTCAGCAGCCCGATCGGCGTCCGTGGTTCCGGCGCGACGGCAGCGGCGCGCGCCGCTGCCCACGAGAAGGTGCGCGTCCGCGCGATCAAGGCCGAGCTGGAGGTCGAAGACGCGGCAACGACGCGCTCCATGTCCCCCGCCCGCGCAGCCGCCCATGCCAAGGCCCGTGCCCGCTCCGAAGAGCCTTTCAGCGCCCTGAGCGCCCCCGACGACGAGAACCCGCAGCCGCAGTAAGTTGCGGGATCGACCGAGAAGGCGTCCCGATTGGCGTAGTAAGTCAGCGAGGCCGGCCGCAGCGTCGGCTTCATTCCGGCGGTCGGCCGATCGCCGGAACCCCTAGAACCGCGCGTACCTCACGAGGTTCTTCTTGAGGGTGTCGACGAAGCGTTGGCCGATGTCGCTGAGCGCTTCGCCCTTGCGCACCACGTAGCCGAGATGCAGCTTCACGTCGGTGTCGAGCGGCACGGTGTTGAGGCCCGCGCCGTCGGAGATGCCCACGAGGATGCCGCTGGTCACCGTGTAGCCGTTGAGCGCCACGATGAGCTCGGACAGCGACGCACGGTCAGTGCACGCGATGCTCTTGGCGCGCGGCACGCTGGCGAGCGCCTCCTCAGCAAAGGCGACCGGCGAGTCCTCGTCCTGCTCGAAGTAGAGGTACGGGAAATCCTCCATGTCCTCCAGCGTCAAGCTAGCGGCGTTCACCATCGGGTGGCTCTTCGGCAGCGCGACGCGCGGAGCCGACTGGATGAGCTCAACGAACTCGAGACCCGCCGCGTCGAGCGCGGCGTTCACCTCGTCGGCCGTGGCTGACGTCTCGAACAACACGCCCAGCTCGCTCTTCCCGCTCACGACGTCGTCAATGACGCCCTGCGTCGTGCGGTCGCGCAAGGCATAGCGAAAGGAATCGCCACCGAGGGCAAGCACCGTGTGCGCGAATGTCTGCACGTTGAACAGATAATGCTGGCCAGAAACGGCGAAGGTAGTTTCAGTGGTCATAGGAGGTCCCTTCTTGTAATCCTATAGGTCCAAACAAGTCAGCGAGGGTTCGCGTGGTGCCCGAGATCCGTGCGATGGCGAAGGCGAAGCGTACTTCGGTACGCGAGTCTTCGTCAGCGTGCGGAGATCGAGCGTCACGCGAAGCCGCAGCGTCGAGCCGTTCCGCCGTTCGGCAGAACGGCGGAACCTACTGACAGCGCTCGTCGATGAAGCGCGATGCCTTGTGTTCGGACGACGTGCCCAGCTTACCTGCATCATACACGATGACCTTGGCCGGGCGCACGCCCGTGTGCGCCTTGAGCGCAGCTTCGGTGCGGCTCGCCACCTCGTCGTAGGGCTCGTCGCTGCCGAGCGAACGCTCGACGGACACCTCGTACTTGCAGGTGAAGTTCTTCTCGTACACGCGGATGGAGTACTCGCCTGTGAGGCCGTCCAGGCCGCGCACCACGTACTCGATGTCGCTGGGAAACACGTTGACGGCGCCCACGATGAACATCTCGTCCTTGCGGCCTGTCACGTGGATACGGGCCAGCGTGCGGCCGCATTCGCAGGTGTCGGTGCTCACGTAGCCGATGTCGCCCGTACGGAAGCGGATCATCGGGCGGGCCTTCTTGCACAGCGTCGTGTACACGAGCTCGCCCGTCTCGCCCGGCGCCAGCACCTTGCCGGTCGTCGGATCCACTGTTTCCACGAGGATCTGGTCCTCCACGATGTGCAGGCCGTCGTGCGCCTCGCAGGCGGCCGCGCACGCGCCGTAGATGTCGGACAGGCCGTAGAAGTCAACGACCTTCGCGCCCCACAGGCTCTCGATGGCCTCGCGCGTGGACGTGATGGAACCGCCCGCCTCGCCGGCCACGATGATGGTGTGGATGTTGAAGTCCGCCTTCGGATCGAAACCCTTCTGCTTCGCAATCTCGCCGAGGTGCCACGCGTAGGACGGCGACGTCCAGATGACCGTGGGCTGGTACTGCTGGAGCACGAACAGCAGGCGATCGGACGGCACGGCCCCCGCCCAGATGGCCAGCGCGCCCAGGCGCTGCGCGCCGATGACGTCGGGGCCGCCCACGTACAGGGCGAAGTTCAGGCCGTGCACGTAGCGGTCGTTCGGGCGCATGCCCGCCTGCCAGAACAGGCGCGCCTCGGTATCCTGCCACAGGTCGAAGTCCTCCTGCGTGAAGGGGCTGACCGTAGGGACGCCCGTCGAGCCTGATGAGGTGGCCATGAAGATGACCTCCTCTTCGGGCACGCTGCACATCTCGCCGAAGAAGCTTCCCACATGCTGCGTCTCGCGCTCCGTCTTCTTATCACAGAAGGGGAACTTCGCGATGTCGTCGAGCGTCTGGATGTCGGCGGGCTTCACGCCGGCCTCGTCGAACGCGCGCTGGTAGTACACCGTGTTGTCGTATGCATAGGCCACCATATCCTTCAGGCGTTGCAGTTGCAGCGCCTGAAGTTCCGGCCGCGGCATGCATTCGATCTCCGGATCGTAGTACTTCTGATCGTAGGGGATGTTTTTCGCCATGGTTGCTCCTTGTTCGTCATGCTTTTTCGTCGCCGTTTTCGCACTCCACGTTGGCCGGCGGCCGTCGCCTCTTGCATCGCCCTGCATTCGCCAGCCTTGTTCGTCAAGCTCGTTCTTTGTCCGGATGCCGCTGCTGAAACGCCGGAGCATTTCAGTCTTCGGATATTCACTGTGGAACGTTTGCTTATCCCAGGCGCATCTGCCCGCCCTCCGGAACATGCAGCGTATTGCATGAAACCACGAACGCGTGTTGAACACAACCGCTCAGGTCATTCGATGTTTTGATGCGCCGCTATCGTTCTTTACTATAACCCGGTACAATGACAGGAAGAAGGCCGCAAGCTAAGGGTACTCGGATCGGCCGCTCGAGAGTATCGATCCGCTGCGGTCGCTCGGACGACAGGACGGAAAACATCATGACCTTGCAGCAGTTGCGCTACCTCATCGCCATAGCCGAGTACGGCTCCATCAACGCCGCAGCTCAGAACCTGTACGCTTCGCAATCGAATCTTTCCACCGCCATCAAAGAGCTCGAACGAGAACTGGGAATCGGCATTTTCACCCGAAGCAATCGAGGCGTCACGCTCACGAACGACGGAACCGAGCTTCTCGGTTACGCCCGCCAGGTCATCGAGCAGGCCGACATGCTGGAAAGCCGCTATGCGGACAAGAACGTCGCGCACCTTCGACTCGCCGTTTCCACACAGCACTACGCATTCAGCGTGCAAGCCTTCGTCAACGTGGTGGAGGCATGCGAGAACGACGACTACGAATTCATCCTGCGCGAGAGCACGACGGCCTCAATTATCGATGACGTGCGGTCGTTTCGCAGCGAGGTAGGCATCCTCTACACCGACGACTTCAACCGTCGCGTGCTGTACAAGGCATTCGCGGACGCAAACGTAGCCTACAATCCTCTGTTCGACGCGCGGGCCCATGTGTTCGTCGGCGAGCAGCACCCTCTCGCGCAAGCCAAGCTGTTGCGTCCTGAAGACTTGGAACGCTATCCACGCTACTCGTTCGAGCAGGGCACCGCCAACTCGTTCTATTATTCGGAAGAGCCGCTCAGCTACCTGCCGCACAAAGGAAACATCCGCATTTCAGACCGAGGCACGCTTACCAACCTGCTGACCAGCCATAATGGCTATACCCTATCCACCGGCGTGCTTTCAGCCGAAATGCAGTCGGGAATCGCGAGCATCCCGCTCGACGTCGACGAGACCATGCAAGTAGGCTATATCATGCATAACGAACGTCGTCCGAGTCCACTTCTCCTGCGCTACATCGACGAGCTGCACGCCATCATCAAGCAGAACCCGACCGTCGCCGCGCGCGAGGATGGCGAGCCTCATTCCACATCGAGCGCAACCCGGGCGCGTCATCCGCAGGACGAACCTCGGCGCAGCCGATGATTAGCCAACCGGCCTTCGAGAACGAAGGACAGCCGCAGAATGCAGAGCACGTACAGAACGCAGAAGTAGCCGCAGAACGTGGTCGGGATGCTTTAGCATGCTAAAGCATCGTCCTTCGGACTGCCAGAAAACAGGCCGGTTTGGCACGTACGATGCGCGTCGCAGAGCATTGAGCGTACCTATTTCGTACGTACAATGCTCTTTCCCCCAGGTCGCCTTACTACGCTTCGAAAAAAGATCGCCTGTGTCGTGCCAAACCGTTACATTTTTTGGCGCACGACTGCAAAAGCGGGCACCCGAAGGTGCCCGCTCGTCATACGTATTGGGAAACCGGTAGGGAAAACCAGTTTCAGACGTCTTGGATTCTATGCGTCCACGCTCATGGTAAGCAGGAGCAGTGCATCGTGCGCGCGAGCCTTTTCGATGATCCCGGACGTGAGCACCGTGCCCTTCGATACCGTGAACGAGCCGTCGGAACTGGCGACGTCTTCGATCGTCGTCTGGCCAAGCAGGAAATCAACCAGTTCCGTATCCTCGTCGTCCCCGGCAGCCTTCGCAGGTTCGGCCGTGTCCTCAGCGACTTCAACTTCGACCGTCACCGAAGCCTTGTCGTCGGGAACTTCCTCGATCTGCTCGGCCTCAACCTGCGCCTCAGCCGGTTCGATGCCATCTTCTGCACCAGACCGCGCGTCGGCAGAGTCTGCATTCGTGGAAACCTCGACTTCACTTTCGGGCTCCGCAACGGCTACTTTCTCGTCGCGCATCTCAGCTGCGGTCCTCTCGCCGTCGTCAACAAACACGTACTCGGACGCGAAGAACACGAACTGATCGCTCGAGAACGTCGCACCGGAATCAAGTACGAGTTCGGCCACCGCGCCGAAGACAGGGTCAAACTCATAGGAAGCTATAGTACCCAGTCGATTGCCCGTCTTGGAATACACTTCGACGCCCACAAGCTTGAAGCCGTCGTTCACGATGCCGAGAGCATCGTTTGACGTGGGCAAAAAATCGTCGCGACTCTGAATGGTGACGAACGTATCGCCCACGGCTATGGCCTTGTCATAAGGCAGGACCAGCGGGCTATTCGTGCTCGCACTGTTCACGATATAGTGGCTCACGCCCAGCGTATTGCAATCAACGCGCAGATCGCTCATTTTTCCGATGGTTTTCCGATCATCAAGGGCGACGATCTTGCGGGTGAGGATGGTCTCATTCGTTTCCATAGCGTCTCTCTTCTTGTAATCGGCCATAGTATAACCCCATTTCCTGCTCGGTATCATTGTAGCGAAGGAACGACCTCGGCACAGCCCCTGTTCTATTTCGAGGGATCGACGCTTCCCTCAGAAAGAACGACCGTGGAAGGCTGTGGAATGAAGTAGGTATCAGTGTGCATCAGGTCCCGGTACTGCACCACCCCGTCGAGATAGTAGACGCGATACGACTCCGCCACATAATGGAGGTCGCCGTCGTCGTCGACGTACTGGTCGACAACCTTCGACGTCGCATCGATGGTCGTGCCCGTTTCCAAAGGCTGACCGATGATGGAAACCTCCACCGTCTGGCCGACCGCCATGGCCTTGATGCGCATGGGGTCTTCGCTCGCGTTCTTGATTCGCAGATCCATGGTGCCGTAAACAAGCGTGGCATCGAGCCCGACCGGCGCGTAATCGGAGGCAATCGAGTGCGGATGACGCTCGACGATCTCCAGATCGGCTTTCAGGGCGGCGATATAGAGCGCTGTGGACACTTGGCAGATGCCGCCGCCGGCGCCCTCTACTGTTTCTCCGCCTACGATGACGGGTGCAGCGCGGTAGCGCGAGTCCTGTTCGACGTCGCCGACATGATCGTTGAACGAAAACGTCTCGCCCGGCTGGATGACCACGCCGTCGATCGCCCCTGCAGCGAGGCGGAGGTTCTCGGCGCGATCGGCATTCGTGCTTTGCGAGATGGCCTGATAGCTCCCGATGACCTCGCCCTCCGCAACGTCGGCTTGTTGCGCCTGAGGTTCCGGCTGGGAGGCGGGCGCGGCCTCCTCGGGAGGCATCTGCACCTCTGCAGGCATCGCCGAAGTGGTGAGCACCATGCAAGCGGCAACCAGCACGCCGCACACAGCGACGACGGCATAGTCAGGAGCCGTGCGCAGCTTCGCGCGCGGACGATCCGACTCCCTGCGATGCGCAGCAGCCATCTAGATCATCCTCGCTACCGCATCAAGTTTTATGCGCTCGGCGCTGGTCAAATGGTCGCCGCACACCCGCAATTCGTCTGCGAGCGCACGCGCCCGATCGTGCTGGCCGGCCAACACGTAGCATGCAAGCTCCTCGAACTCGGCCTTCCTCCGCTGAGCTTCATCGGGTGCGCGATCGGCGCTTTCCCTGAAAAGCCGAGCGGCAACGGCATGCGCACCCTTCATCTTGAGGTTGCGAGCCTTCTTGAAGCAATCGGAGGACTCGAGGCTGCGCGGAGCATGCGCTTCGGGAACAGGAGCAGGGTCGGGAACGGAGTCGAGAGCGCGGGTGCAAGTGGAACCGCCTGCATGCTCATGCGAACTTGCGGACTCGCTTGCGAAGGCATTTGCATTGGACGGCATGGACGGTTTCGCGGCCGCACTCGCATCGGCGGGCGCACTCGGCTCCGCAGGCTTGGTCGCATCGGCGGCCGTGGACGGTTTAGCGGGCACGCTCGTCTCGGCGGGCGCGCTCGATTCGGCAGCCAGACTCGCATCGGCGGCCGCGCTCGGCTCCGAAGGCACACCCGACTTGGCGGCAGCGCCTCTTTCGCCGAGCGCATCAGCACCGGAAGTCGGATTTGCTTCGACAGGCGCAGATGCGGCAGAGGATACCGTCGCGATCGAAGCCGCGAGCGCAGCCGTGGAATCCCATCCGGACACCGGCGACGCCGAACGGCCGAGAGGCGTCGGAACCTTATCGGGAGGAACGCGCAGTTCGCCGCCGATCGTGCGGGGCGTCCTGAAGGACCCTTGCGAGGACTTGGGACGACCGACGCTCAGCGGCACGAAAGAAGAAGCAGGCTCGATCGCATCGGCACTCAGCCCTGCTTCGCGCGGGCGGCTCCCCGAGCGCGCGGGCGGCTTCGCCGAACGCGGACGCGGATCCATAGCCAGGTACACCGCCAGCGGCACAACGATGCTCCCCACTGCGAACATCGGCGCCGCCCACAGCTGCTGGCCCATGAGCACGGTACCCGCGAAAGCAAGCGCGATCAGTGCGAGCGTCGCAAACGAGACTCGAGACGCGCGTGAAAGCGCGGCGGCGCGACCGGAATGCGCTCCGTCGTTTCTAAAACGGCAGACAACGGCCCCCGCCACGATGATGGCGGCCATGAAGGTCAACCCCCATCCGCTTGCCTGCATGCTGCACTCCCACTCAAGATCAAGTCAACGCGTGACACAATGAAATATCATTCTACCTTTATGCGAACAATTATATAAGCATCTGATAAAGTTACACGCAGAATCCCTGATCAACTATAATTTTATGGCAAGTTTAAAGCACCCCCCATGACCTATTCATTCCGAATGCGCCACAGAAGGAAGAACCGTGTTCCGGATTCTCGCATTCTCTTTCCACCATGCGCGCGATTCATCCGTCGGCGCCTTCCCGAAAAAAGACCGGACAGCGCACGAAGAAACGGGTCCCGAAATCAACGCCCTTTCGCGATTTCCGAAACGTCTCATCACAACAAAACGGAGCAGCCCGAAGACTGCCCCGTTCGCATAACACACTATGCTGCCCGCGTCTTAGTGGATGGTGTTGCTCACATAGGGCGTCTTGTCCTTAAGCACGACGTCGTGGGCGCCGCCCTCGACGATGGACGTGGATGACACCACGGTGAGCTTGGCCTTCTGCTGCAGCTCGGGAATGGTGAGCGCACCGCAGTTGCACATCGTGGACTTCACCTTCGACAGCGTCAGGTCGACGTTGTCCTTCAGGCTGCCGGCATAGGGAACGTAGCTGTCGACGCCTTCTTCGAACGATAAGCCCTTCTTGTCGCCGCCCAGGTCGTAGCGCTGCCAGTTACGGGCGCGCGCGCTTCCCTCGCCCCAGTACTCCTTCATATAGGAGCCGTTGATGTTCACCTTGTTCGTGGGGCTCTCGTCGAAGCGGGCGAAGTAGCGGCCCAGCATGACGAAGTCGGCGCCCATGGCAAGCGCGAGCGTGACGTGATGGTCGTACACGATGCCACCGTCGGAACAGATGGGGATGTAGACCCCCGTCTCTTCGAAGTACTCGTCACGCGCCTTGGCCACTTCGATGACCGCTGTGGCCTGACCGCGGCCAATGCCCTTTTGCTCGCGCGTGATGCAGATGGAGCCGCCGCCAATGCCGATCTTGATAAAATCTGCGCCCGCATCCGCCAAAAAGCGGAAACCCTCGGCGTCGACCACGTTGCCCGCGCCCACCTTCACGGAGTCGCCGTAGTGCTCCCGGATCCACTCAATCGTGAGCCGCTGCCAGTCGGAATAGCCCTCGGAGCTGTCGATGCACAGCGCATCGGCACCGGCCTCGACAAGCGCCGGCACGCGCTCGGCGTAGTCGCGCGTGTTGATGCCCGCACCCACCATGTAGCGCTTGTGGGCGTCGAGCATCTCGTTGGGATTCGATTTGTGGGAATCGTAGTCTTTGCGAAACACCAGGTACAGCAACCGATCTTCGTCATCTACGATGGGCAGAGCGTTCAGCTTGTTGTCCCAGATAATATCGTTGGCCTCTTTGAGCGACGTATCGGCAGGCGCGACGATGAGCTTCTCGCGCGGCGTCATGAAGCTGGACACCTTCTCGTCCATCGACATGCGCGACAAACGGTAGTCGCGACCGGTCACGATGCCCACCAGCCTACCGTGCGCCGAACCGTCCGCAGTCACGGGCATAGTGGAATGGCCGTGCTCCTCCTTGAGCGCCAACACGTCGGCCAGTGACATCTCGGGAGAAAGGTTCGCATCGCTCGTGACAAAGCCGGCCTTGTAATCCTTCACGCGCGCGACCATGGCGGCCTGGCTTTCGATGGTCTGGGATCCAAAGACGAACGAAAGCCCCCCCTCCGTCGCCAACGCGATAGCCATGCCGTCATCGGACACGGCCTGCATGATAGCCGACACCATCGGTATGTTCAGCGAGATAGCCGGCTCTTCGCCGCGCTTGAACTTCACGAGCGGCGTCTTTAGACTGACGTCGGCAGGGACGCACTCCGACGACGAGTGGCCTGGAACCAGCAGGTACTCGTTGAACGTGCGGGACGGCTCATCGAAATAGTAGGCCATGGGCTGCTTCCTCCATCTGCGGTTTGGCGCGATGCGCGGCATGTGTTCTGTCCGGTACAGTCGACGCCACCCAGAAAACGCGCCCGTCAACCGCCCGTTGCTCACTTGTTACCGCTATTATAGCCACGGGACGCCCGCGCACGGAATGAATCCGAGGGAATATGGAGAAAACTCCGGCCGTCCTCACTGTCGTTTTCCATACTGTCAGATCGTGCGCGCTAGCCCATCCCCAACCACACCTGCACGATGGGCACGTAGCCCGCAACGAACACCACGATGATGAGCACCGGCAACGCGAAGCGCACGTAGCCGCGAGCCCACCGGGGGAAACGCGCGCCCTCCCCCGTGTCGGCCTCGCGCAGAAACGCATCCCAACCCCAGCCGCGGCGCGAGGTGCAGAACAGCAGGAACACGAGCGCGCCCAAGGGCAGTACGTTGTTCGACATGAGGAAGTCCTCGATAGCCTGGATGTTGCCGATGCCCGGCACCTCCACGCCCGCCCACACGTTGAATCCCAGCACACACGGAAGCGAGAGCGCCGCCAGAGCCAGACCGTTCACCAGGCACGCCTTATTCCGCGACCAACCCCACTCATCCATGCTGAAGCTCATGATGTTCTCGAACACCGCGATGACCGTGGAGAGCGCTGCGAAGCTCATGAACAGGAAAAAGAGCGTCCCCCACACCTGCCCGAACGGCATCTGCGAGAACACGCTCGGCAGCGTGATGAACACGAGTCCCGGCCCGCTGCCCGGCTCCACGCCGAATGCGAAGCACGCAGGGAAGATGATGAGACCCGCCATGAACGCCACGAGTGTGTCGAGTCCTGCAATGCGCAGAGCCTCACCGGTGAGGCGGTAGCGCTTGTCGATATAGCTGCCGAAGATGGACATGGAGCCCACGCCGACCGACACGGTGAAGAACGCCTGCCCCATGGCCGCGAACACCGCATCGGCGAACGTGCCCCAGCCGCCTTCGAACAGCTTCCCGAAGTCGGGCATGAGGTAGAACGCGAGACCCTCCTGGGCCCCCGGCAGCGTGACTGCGCGCACTACGAGCACGGCGAGCACGGCGAACAGCGCGATCATCATCACCTTGGTGATGCGTTCCACGCCGTTGCGAAGTCCAGCGCGCGTCACAAGAACGCCGATGAGCACCACAGTCAGCATGAACGCGACCATGAGCCACGGATCGGCCAGCAACGAGGTGTACACGCCTTCGACGCCGCCCGCATCCTGGCCTTCGAACATGCCCGCACCGCTGAACAGCATAAACGCGATCATCCATCCGGCCACGGTGGTATAGAACATCATGAGCAGGTAGTTTCCCGGCAAAGCAGCCCATTTGAAGCGATGCCATTTCGTACCCGCTGGCTCCAGCTCGTCGAAGCTGCGCGCGACCCCCTTCTGGCTGGCGCGTCCCACCGCGAACTCCATCACGAGAATAGGCAGCGCGAACACCACGAGAAACAGCAGGTACATGAGCACAAAAGCCGCACCGCCGTACTGCCCCGTGATGTAGGGAAAGCGCCAAACGTTCCCAAGGCCAATAGCGCATCCGGCGCTGATCAGGATGAACCCCAGCCGGGTTCCAAATTTCTCTCGAGCCATGTCCGCCTACCGTCGAAAAGCGCCTACCCCGGGCCTGACGACCCATCGGCCGCGGCCGACGGGCGCATGCTTGCAATGCGAGCAGTGTAGCGGAAAGGGCACCGGCTCGCCAGGTCTGCGAGAGAGAGGATCTAGCGCACCCATGCACGCACGACGGTCGCGCGGAAGCGGCGCCCGGCAAGGACGGGCACGGCATCGTCGCCGTCAGGCTCGGCAGCAAGCGCAGCGCCAAACTCGCAGCGCGCAAACCCGGCCCGGCGGGCGTCGGCTTCGAACTCCGCTGCGGACGGGGCGGCGCCGAATGCGTTGCCGACAGCGGCAAGCGCGCGGGCCTCCTCCGCCGGCAACGGCTCCTCGGCGAACACGCCCGCATGATGGAGGGCCCCGCCAGGCGCGAGCACGCGCGCGATCTCGCGCAGGGCCGCCTCACGATCCCACGCCAGATTGAGCACGCTGTTCACGAACACGAGGTCCACCGATGCGTCCTCGATACCTGCTTGGCGCAAATCCTCGAACGGCGCACGCCAGAACGTTGGGTCGATCGCGCCCGCAACACGGGCCCGACGCATCTGGTGCTCCGCCACGTAGGCGCGAGCAGCTTCAACATACGCCTCAGACGGGTCGACGCCCAGCACGGCCCCATCAGGCCCTACGAGGTCGGCGATCTTGCATGCCCCCTTGCCGCGGCGACATCCCAGGTCGAGCACGCGCTTGCCAACCAGCTGGTCGGGCAGCAGCATCTCGCAGCGGCCGACGACATGCCCCTCGCGCGGCATGGCTTCGTAGTAGCAATCCCTCTCGGCATCCATCCGCATGCCTCCCTTCCTGGCGCGCTTCGATCGAAACAAGCGCGCAAGCCGGCGTCCTCGGCGAGTCCTGTTCCGCCAAACGCCCAGATGACCGACCGCACGGCAAACCCGTGCCGCACTCCGGCGTTTCGCGTTATGCGTTCTTCAAAAATGCCTCATAACCTTTGAACGCCTCGTAGATATCGGCTTTGCTGGTGACTTCCCAGGGAGCGTGCATCGAGAGCACCGCCACGCCAGAGTCGATGACGTTCATGCCGTACTTCGCGGGAATATAGGCGATAGTCCCGCCGCCGCCCGCGTCGACGCGGCCGAGCTCGGCGGTTTGGAACGACACGCCGGCATCGTCCATGATGCGGCGAATGCGCGCGACGTACTCGGCGGAAGCATCGTTGCTTCCGCTTTTGCCGCGCGAGCCCGTATATTTGTTGAACACGAGGCCATGGCCCAAAAATGCGCTGTTCTTCGTCTCGAACACGCTCGCGTACGCGGGGTCAAAGCCGGCGGATACGTCGGAAGACAGCATGCTCGAAGCGGCTAGCGCACGGCGCAGCAGCAACGGGCCGCCCTCGCCCACCAGCTCCATAATCTCCGCCATCGTGTTCTCGAAGAACTGGGACGCCATGCCCGTGGCACCCACGCTGCCGATCTCCTCTTTATCCACAAGCACGCACACCGCCGTCTTCTCCGGCGCATCGTCGAGCGCAAGCTGCGCCGCGAGCGAGGTGTAGGCGCACACGCGGTCGTCCTGCCCGTAGCCGATCACCATGCTCCGGTCGAAGCCCAGATCGCGAGCGCGCCCAGCCGGCACGGCCTCGATCTCGGCCGACAGGAAGTCCTCCTCCGTCATGTCGTACTTCTCCGCCAACAGCTTCAGCACGAACGCCTTCACCGGCTCTTTCTCGGCATCGCCATCATCGCTGCCCGCGGCGACGAGCGGCCGGTTGCCCACGAGGATATCCAGATCCTCGCCCTCCACGGCCTCGCTCGCCTTCTTGCCCATCTGCTTGCTCGCCAAATGGATCAGAAGATCGGTTACGCAGAACACGGGATCGCCTTCGTCGTCGCCCACGTTCACCTCGACCACGGTGCCGTCGGTCTTGACCACCACGCCGTGCAGTGCAAGTGGCAGCGCGACCCACTGATACGGCTTGATGCCGCCGTAGTAGTGCGTGTCCAGAAACGCGAGGCCGTTGGCCTCTGCAAGCGGATTCTGCTTGAGGTCAAGGCGCGGCGAGTCGATGTGCGCGCCGAGAATGTTCAGGCCCTCCGCGAGCGGCTTCTGCCCGATGTGCGCGAGCATGAGCGCCTTGCCATGGGCGAGCGCCCACACCTTGTCGCCTGTCGCGAGTGCGCGCCCATCGCGGACCGCCTCGTCGAGCGGGCGGTAGCCGCGCTCCTCGGCCTGCGCGACGACCGCTGCGGCGCATGCGCGCTCCGTCTTGTTGTCTGAAATGAAATCGATGTACTCGGCAGCCAGCTGTTCGAGCGCCTCGAGGTCGGCCTCGTCGTACTTCTTCCATGCCACGTCGCGTTCCATATGCTCGTTCCTTTCGTTCCAGCGGCTCTCGGCCGTCGTCCGCTGCGCAGGTCGAATTCCATTATCCACAACCAGCTCGAGCACGCCAGCCATTGAGACGTTTTTCCACCGCGCCGCAGCGCAGTCGTGACGAGGAGGAGGCGAAAGGCCTTCTCCTCGCTTGACGCCAAAGGATTCGATGCCGATCTCGCGTTTGGCCATCTTAGCATCGCAGACTGCGTTGGCGACGAGGCGGCCGCCGTTCCGCATTCGGGTTTCCTGTGTAGAAAACGCGCGGCTAAGGCCTGTTTCGCCAGACAATGCCTACTATTGACAGCGAGAAAACGACCGGGCGACGCTTGATAGTCAAGCGATCGTGCCAGCGAAAGGCATAGGACACGCATGCTCCAGCTCAACCGCATATGCAAATCGTACACGACGGCCGACTTCACGCAGACTGCGCTCGACAACGTGTCGGTGTCGTTTCGCGATAACGAGTTCGTGGCGATACTCGGCCCCTCCGGCTCAGGCAAGACGACGCTGCTCAACATCGTGGGCGGCCTCGACCACTACGATTCGGGCAACCTCATCATCGACGGCATCTCCACCGACGAGTACAAAGACCGCGACTGGGACGCCTACCGCAACAACCGCATCGGCTTCGTGTTCCAAAGCTACAACCTCATCCCCCACCAGACGGTACTGTCCAACGTGGAGCTGGCGCTCACGCTGTCGGGCGTGTCGCGCGCCGAGCGGCACGACCGCGCCGTGGCCGCGTTGCAGCAGGTGGGCCTGGGCGACCACATCAACAAGAAGCCCAGCCAGCTGTCCGGCGGCCAGATGCAGCGCGTGGCCATCGCGCGCGCCCTTATCAACGACCCCGAGATCCTGCTGGCCGACGAGCCCACCGGCGCCCTCGACTCCAAGACGAGCGTCCAGATCATGGACCTGCTCACCGAGATCGCGAACGACCGCCTCGTCATCATGGTCACGCATAACCCCGAGCTCGCGGAGCAGTACGCCACGCGCATCGTTAACCTGTCCGATGGCGTCATCCGCTCCGACACCGACCCCTTCGAGCCCACCGCCGAGGACATGCACGAGAGCGAGAAGCCCGCGCGCCGTACGAAGATGTCGTTTTTCACGGCGCTCGCGCTTTCGTTCAAGAACCTCATGACGAAGAAGGGCCGCACGCTCATGACGGCGTTCGCAGGCTCCATCGGCATCATCGGCATCGCATCCATCCTGGCGCTGGCCAACGGCGTGAACAACTACATCAAGTCGGTCGAAGAGGAAACGCTTTCGGAGTACCCCCTGCAAATCCAGAGCACCGGCTTCGACATGACGTCCATGATGTTCGGCGCGGCGGGCGAAGGAGCGGAGGCCGCCGGCGACAACGGCGCCGAGGACCAAGGCGAAGACTCCGTGCACGTCGTGGAGATGGTGTCGAGCATGGTGTCGAGCATCGGCTCAAACGACCTGGCCTCGCTCAAGAAGTATCTCGACAGCGGGGAGAGCAACATCGACCAGTACACGAACGCCATCGAGTACACGTACAACGTGGCGCCGCAGATCTTCAGCTCGAACACCGAGAAGCTGCGCCAGGTCAATCCCGATACATCGTTCTCCGCGCTGGGACTGGGCTCCTCCACCAGCTCGAACAGCCTCATGTCCATGTCGATGAGCACCGACACGTTCTACGAGATGCCGAGCGACCCGAACCTGTATCAGAACCAATACGACGTGAAGGCCGGACGCTGGCCCCAAAGCCATAACGAGGTGGTGCTCGTGCTCACCGGCAACGGCGGCATCAGCGACTTCATGCTGTACACGCTGGGCCTGCGCGACTCGGCCGAGCTCGACGACATGGTGAAGAAGTTCGCGGCCGAAGAAGAGGTGACCGCGCCCACCGACATGGAGGATCCCTCGTACGAAGATATCCTGGGCGTCTCGTTCAAGCTGGTCAACGCCGCCGACTACTACGTCCACGACGACGAGTTCAACGTGTGGAAAGACAAGACCGACGATACCGACTACATGCGCAATCTGGTCGAGCACGGCGAGGACGTGCATGTGGTGGGCGTGGTGCAGCCACGCGAAGACGCCGCCGCGACCATGCTGAGCTCGGGCATCAACTACCCCTCATCCCTTACCGACTACGTCATCGACCAGGCCGCGAACAGCGCCATCGTGAAGGACCAGCTGGCGCACCCGGACACGAACGTGTTCACGGGCAAGTCCTTCGACGAGGAGGACGAGGAGGGCAGCGATTTCAACATGGACTCCTTGTTCACCATCGACGGCGATGCCATCCAAGCGGCGTTCACCATCGACCAGAGCAAGCTGTCCGTGGACATGTCCAACGCCCTGAACCTGCAGGGCAGCCTGCAGAACATGCCCGCCGCCCCCGAGCCGAACATGGACGAGATCGCCGGATCGCTCAACATCGACCTGCCGGTCAATCAGGTGAGCGCGCTTATGTCCAACCTGATGGAAGGCTATGCAGCCTATCTGCAGCAGTTCTACGCCGCCAACACCCCCACCATCCCCAACCCCGACTACGATGCAAGCGACCCCGCATCGAGCCCCGTCATCCCCAATCCTGCCTATGACCCCGATGCCAAACCGCTTTCCGCACAGGAATGGCTGAACCAACCTGCCGTGCAGGGGCAGATTATGGCCGGCGTACAGGGCATGGTCGACCAGGACGCCCTTAAGGCCCAACTCGCCACCGCCCTGCAAGGCTACGTGCAAACCACCATGACCACCTATATGACCGCCATGGCAAGCGAGCTGCAATCGCAGGTGACCACTGCGCTGCAGCAATCGATGAACCAGATGGCGAACAACATGGCGTCGGCCATGAGCATCGATCCCGACAAGTTCAAAGACGCCTTCCAGATGAACATGACCGAGGAGGACCTCGGCGAGCTGATGATGTCGCTCATGAACACCGAGGAGGCCTCCTACGACAACAACCTGAAGAAGTTGGGCTACGCCGACCCCAACAAGCCGGGCGGCATCGACATCTACCCCATCGACTTCGAGAGCAAGGAAAAGGTCATCGGCATCCTCGACGGCTACAACGATCGCATGACGGCCGACGGCCAGGAAGACAAGGTCATCACCTATACCGACTTCGTGGGCACGCTCATGTCCTCGGTCACCGACATCGTGAACATGATCAGCTACGTGCTGGTGGCGTTCGTGGCCATCTCGCTCGTGGTGTCGTCCATCATGATCGGCGTCATCACCTACATCAGCGTGCTCGAGCGCAAGAAGGAGATCGGCATCCTGCGCTCCATCGGCGCGAGCAAGGGCGATATCGGCCGGGTGTTCAACGCCGAGACCATCATCGTGGGCTTCACCGCCGGACTGATCGGCGTGGGCGTGACCGCGCTCTGCTGCATCCCTGCGAACATCATCATCTATTCGTTGTTCGACGTGGTAGACGTGGCCTCACTACCGTGGCAGGCCGCCGCAATCCTCGTGGGCATCAGCGTGCTGCTCACGTTCCTAGCCGGCCTCATCCCCTCGAGCGCCGCCAGCCGCAAGGATCCTGTGGAGGCGTTGCGCAGCGAATAGCGGGGGCCACCGCCTTCCTTCAGATCGCAACGGCACGACTCGTGGCCAGGGCGGCTTCATCGCTCTGGCCGAGGCTTTCCAGCAAGGACTCGGCCAGAGCGCAATCCGCGAGCACCCAGACGCGGTCGCCCTGAGATAGGAGGGTGTTCCTACTCGGCTTCATGACGATGCGGGCGCTGTGCTCGAACGCCACCACCAAGCTGCCGTAAGCGTCCTTGAAATCGATCATGGCGATGGTCTTTCCGCGAAACTCGGAGGTCGGCCCCAGTTCGAACGAGAAGCAGCGTGTTTCCCGGGGAGCCCGACCGCTGCCCAGGTAGCGCTCCAGCGTCACGCTTTCCGCCTCGTCCTCGTCTACCATGTCGTCCTTCAGCAGCTTCTGCAGATACCAGTCCACCTCGTCTTCCGTCCCCAGAAATGTGAGCAGGTCGCCTTCGCGAATGCCCAGGGGATCGTTCGGGTCGTTGATGCGACGCCCCAGCTCTTCCTTGGAAAGGCGCGGCACCAGCTCCTCGCCCACCAGGTGCCCGTTCCGCTCGATGGCGATCAGGTCGAGGTTGAAGGCAATGCCGAAAAGATAGTCAGCCGAGCGGATGAGCCCGCGCCCGCTCTTCCGTCCCGTCGCGGCCACCTGCGCAACGTAGAGCTGCCGTTCCACCCAATTCACATGCTCTTCGTCATCGAGCTCCGCCCTGCGCTCGTCCATGACGCTTTGGTTCAGATTGCCAAGGAAGGCGGATTCCATCCTCAGGAACCCAGCGTGAACGGCGCGCGATCGGGCAAGAGCGGTCGCCAGGAGGAAGGCCAGCAGGATCAGCCACCACGAGAGCACGCCTTCCAAAACGTAGACGATGTAGACGAGGGCCATGCTGGACACGGCGACACTCACGAGCGTGAGCGCCACGAGCATCGCCTGCTCGCGCCGCGCGCCCAGCCACAACAGCCTGAGCTCGCCCTTTCGGCTCCCGTAGAACAGGTTCGCCATGAACGCCCCCGTCACGAGAATGCCAGCCACGGAAAGCGCGATACCGAGTGCGGGTTCGGACACGTACCCCCTCAGCAGCGGCTTCACAACTTTGGAAAGCACTTCGGCCGAAGCGACCGCCGCGATCGCAACCATCGCGATGCGCAGCGCCCAGCGCTTGGCGTACTCGCGCTTCCCCGAAGCTCCTCTGTCGTCCGACGACGGCTTACGGTATTCCAGTCGATCGAGCAGCGGCTGGGGCAGCAGCCTGACAAGAAGCCGGTAGACTCCTTCGGAATGTTTGATGTAGAAAGGCGTGGTGAGCGTCGTGACAACCGATACCGATACGATGACGGGATACAGGAAGCCGTCCATCACCCCGAGCGATACCCCAAGCGACGCGATGATGAAGGAGAACTCTCCCACCTGCGACAGGCTCAATCCGCACTTGACCGCGGTCTTGAGCGACTGGCCCCCCAATAGCGCGCCCAATCCACTGAACAGCGGCATGCCCACGAGCACCACGAGCGCGATGACGGCGATGGGCGCGACGTTCTCCGCTATCTGGGACGGCGAGACCATCATGCCCACCGAAACGAAGAAAACCGCTCCGAACAAATCTTTGACCGGCTTGAACAGGACCTCGACTCTATGGGCGAGCGCGGTTCCCGCCAAGATGGAGCCGGCAAGAAACGCTCCGAGCGCCGCAGAAAACCCGATAGCATCGGCCACCAGCACCATGACCAGGCACAGCGCGACAGCCACGGTGATGAGGATCTCGTCGCTGAGCGCCCGTGCGACCCGCCTGAGCGCACTCGGCACCACGAGAACGGCCAGCACGAACCACACTATAAGGTACAGCGCCATCTGCCCGATATCGCGCGCCACTTCGCCACTCTCGGCAGTGCCGACGGCGATGGTGGAGAGCACCACCAAGAGGAAGACGGCGACGATATCCTCGGTTACGAGCGCCCCGAGCGCCAGTTCGGCGAACCGCTTGCCCTTCAGGCCGAGTTCGTCGTATATCTTCGATACGATCATGGTCGAGGATATGGACATCATACCGCCCAAGAACAGGCTCGTGTAGGACGACCATCCGAGCAGCGCCCCCACTGCCATGCCGGTCATCATCATGCAGCCCATCACGACGACGGCCACAACAAACGCGCCTTTGCCGATGGTGGACAGCCGCACGATGCTGAATTCGAGCCCCAACCCAAACATGAGGAAGATAACGCCGATCTCCGACCAAGCCGCGATATCTTCCGCGTCCCCAACATTGGGAATCCAACCGATCGCGGGGCTGATCAGAAAACCCGCAACGACGTAGCCCAGCAGCACCGGCTGCTTGACGAGCTTGCAGATGATCGTCGTAACTGCCGCGGTCGCCATAAGAAGGGCCAGGTCGACCACGAGTTGGGGAATTGCAACCATGCCGCCCTCCCTTGCGCATGACGTCGACCCCGCCGCACAGCGCGGACGACGGCCCACCCGACGGCGACCGCGAGCGCCGTTCGCCCGTATTGTACCCCATCAGGAAGCACCTCGCCTGCGCTCCGCCGGACTGCAAGGTACGGGTAGGTGCACGAGCAACAGATCAGACAACCGCGAACAGGACGGCGAACACCGCCCGATCGTGCTAAGCTGGCTTCACCGAAAGAAGGAGGAGGATCGCATGTATCGCAACATCATCGTCGACAAGCGCGACGGAGCGCTCGTCATCACGCTCGATCGGCCCGAGGCGCGCAATGCGATGTCGGTAGAGCTCCAACAGGAGATCACCCAGGCGCTCGACGAGCTGGAAGCCGACCCCGATCTGCGAGCGGGCATCATCGCCAACACCGGCCCCGTGTTCTGCGCCGGCGCCGATCTTAAGGAGATATCCGAGGGCGTGTGGGACACGCCCCACGCACCGGACGGCACCGACTACGGCTTTGCGGGCGCGACCAAGCGCTACATCGAAAAGCCGCTCATCGCAGCGGTCAACGGCAAGGCGGTGGGCGGCGGCCTTGAGCTTGTCATGGCGTGCGATCTCGTCGTGGCCAGCGACGATGCGATCTTCTGGTTCCCCGAGCCGCGCCGAGGGCTCACGGCTGCCGGCGGAGGCTCGCTGCTTCGGGCGGGCCAGCAGCTCACCGTGAAGCGCGCCAACCAGCTGCTGCTGCTCGCCGAGCCCATCAGCGCCCAGGAAGCGCTCGACTGGGGACTTATCAATTTCGTCGTCCCCGGCGACCACGTGCTCGACAAGGCGCTGGACATGGCAGGCAAAATCGCGCTCGGTGCCCCGCTGGCCATCCAGTACACGAAGCGCACCGTGTATGAGACCATGGGATATCCTCCCGTCTATCCCAACGAAGGGTGGGACATCCTGGAGCAGTACGAGAAGTTCACCGTGGAGAGCCGGGATGCGCACGAGGGCTCGACGGCCTTCGTCGAGAAGCGTCCGCCCCGCTGGGAGGGACGGTAGCAAGGCTTGAACAGCCAAGCCGCCCGACTCGACGGCAGCCCAATCACGCGCATGTGAACGTTATGCGAATCGTGACAGCTGCATAGATTATCCCCTTGCGCGCCGTTTGCGCTCGGAGTACAATAGTCTTATTGAGATTGATTCTCATTAAGATACGACGAGACCGGCACGATGAGAAGGAGCCCCACACATGAAAGTACGTTCCACCGCCCCCACCGCCGAGAACTCCACGAACATGAACGGCTTCGGCACCTGCGAAGTCGGCACTACGCTCGAGAACCTGAAGGCTGCCATCTCCGGCGAAACGGGCGCCTCCGCGAAGTACGCCGCATTCGCCAAGGCCGCCAAGGAGCAGGGCTACGACCAGATCGCCCGTCTGTTCGAGGCCACCAGCGCTGCCGAGCAGATCCACATCGGCCTCGAGTATGCACTCGTCGCCGAAATGGAGCCCGGCTTCGAGAAGCCGACCGCCCCTGAGGCAGAGGGCGCCCAGACCGATCTGAACCTCATCTCAGGTGCGCAGGGAGAGATCTTCGAGACCTCCGACATGTATCCGGCGTTCATTGCAAAAGCCCAGGAGGAGGGCAACGCGAAAGCTGTTCAGGTGTTCACCCGTGCCAAGCTGGCCGAGTCCGTGCACGCCGAGCGTTACCTGGCCGCGTATAACGACCTGGACGCCGCCGACGATGACGTGTTCTACCTGTGCCCTGTTTGCGGTTACATCCACAAGGGCGAAGACTTCGAGAAGTGCCCCATCTGCTTCTGCCCGAAGGCCTCTTTCAAGGCATTCTAGGCGTCAAGCCGATTTTGCGCTCGAAGCGGCGGCCTTCCCGGCTTGCCGCTTCGCCTGCAGAACGACCGCCCGATTCGGGCGGTCGTTCTGCATTTGGGACGTGCACCCGGTTGGATCACGCCAGAGCATGGTTTCGGTCATCGCATGGTGCCGGAAGCCGCCCGCACTTCTGGCTGGCATCGGACACAAACGGAGCTGACCTCCTTGCACTCGCACGACATGGCACGGGTGCGCTATCATGATGTTTTCAACCGAAAGAAGGCTTGCATGGAACCGAAGCGGAATCGGCAGGAACCTGCCTCCCCTACCATCGACGGCATCCTCGCACACAACCGCACGTTCGTCGAGCGCCGCGAGTTCGAACGCTACGCCACCGACAAATACCCCGACAAAAAGCTTGCCATCGTATCCTGCATGGACACGCGCCTCACCGCGCTGCTGCTGGCGGCACTCGGGCTGAAGAACGGCGACGCGAAGATCATCAAGGTGGCCGGCGCCGAAGTGGCGCACCCCTTCGGCAGCGTGATGCGCTCGCTCTTGATCGCGGTGTGCGAGCTGGGCGTGGAAGACATCATGATCGTGGCCCATACGAACTGCGGCGCGCAGCACATGAGCGGCAAGGAGATGGTGGCGAGCATGGAACGCCTCGGCGTCACGCCCGAGCGCATCGAGCTGGCGCGGCACTGCGGCATCGACTTCGACCGTTGGCTCGCCGGCTTCGGCGACACCGAAGAGGCCGTGCGCAAGAGCGTCGATATGGTGCGAAATCACCCCGTCATGCCCCCGCACGTGCGCGTGCAGGGCTTCGTCATGGACTCCGTCACCGGCCAGCTCGCCCGTGTGGCCTGCTAAGCTGGAACCGGCGGGACGCCTGGCGACGCAAGCGCAAAGACGCATGTATCACTCAAGGCCGAATCGAGTTCGGGAGGTCGGGGAAGCAACCAGTATCCTCTTCGAAGCTCCCTTTACCCCTTCGCCTTCAGAGCGTCGGTCATGTGGTTGAACGCGGCATCGCTGAAGCCTTCGCTGTAGGCACTCGGGATGACCACGGTGCCGCCGGACCCCTTCACGCTCTCGTAGAGCAGGTGCATCGTGCGCAGGCGCAGCGCGACGTCGTTTTCCTCATAGACGTGCGCGGCATCCACGAGCATGGCCGAGATGTCCTTTTCCACCTCGGCCAATACCATGCGCGCGTTCTTCTCGCGCTCGGCCTGGGCTTCGGCGGACATGACCTCCTGCAGCTCCTGCGGGATGACGATGTCGCGGATCTCCACCGAGAGCACGGTGATCCCCCACGACGACGTGCGCTCCTCGATGATCTCCTGCAATTCCTGGTCGAGCTGGTTGCGGCGAATGGCCACCTCGCTCACGCTCGCGCGCCCGATGGCGTCGCGCAGCGCGGTTTGAGCCGCCAGCGATACCGAGTTGTAGTAGTTCTCCACCTCGAGGCACGCTTTCTCGGCATCCCACACCATCCAGAACAGCACCGCATCCACGTTGATGGGCACAAGATCGCTCGTGAGCGTTTCCTCTGCGCCGAAACCGGTCACCATGATGCGCTGATCGGCCTTGAGGGCGGTCTGCTCGATGAACGGGATGGTGAAGTACAGCCCCGGTCCTTTCGTACGATTGAATCTTCCGAAGCGCAGCACGACCACCTTCTCCCACTGCATGGCGATGTGGATGGTCATGACCGCCAAGCACGCGAGTGCAAACGCCGCTACGACCGCCCAAACGTCGAAGCGCCCGGAGATTGCGAAGCCCCCGGCTACCACTGCCGCGAACACCACGGCGAAAACGAATGCCGAGAACGCGAGCGGCCCGTTCTGGGACGTCCGTCTATCTGTTCTGGAATTGTATTGCTCGATGGAGAACGGCCTGGGAGCCGTCGCCTCAATCGGCCTTTCCCCTTTGCGATTTCTCATACAAGCCTCGTCTCATGCTCTCGCCCGCGTCAGCTTCCTGCTGGATACGATGGACAACGTCGATCATCCGCAGCATCACCTCGTCGATCGTCATGCCCAGCGATAAACAGCGCCGAATGCTCTCTTCTATTTCGGTATCGACGATCGAGCGCACGTCGTCGGCCGCCCGATCGCCGATGTCGCGCACGAATACGCCACGACCGCGAACCGACTCCACGTAGCCATCGTGCTCGAGGTTGACGTACACCTTGCTCACCGTGTTGTAGTTGATAGCCGCCTCGGCGGCGAGCGTGCGCACACTCGGCAGCTGATCGCCGGGCTGGTAATGACCCGTCTTGATGAGGTAGACGAACCGGTTGCGCAACTGCACCCACACGGGCAGACCGGATGATTCGTCTATCTCGAACAACGCCATGCGCATTCCCCTGATCGTTTATCTCGTACCGTCTTCGGCCGCTTCGCCGAATAACCGAGGCCTTCATTCCGGCCAGCGCGCCCACGTCGCGCTCGCGGCGGCGGCCACGTTCCGCATTGTACAAGAAACGGGCCGATCCTCCACGACGGGATGCGCAACTTCAATGCGTTTCAATGCGTTCCCGACCAAATCACGCAGAAGCGCAGCGCCAACCCGCCCAGGATGCACAGCACGTCCACCGGCAGCAGCTTGAACGACCGGCCCGAAACCGCCATGAGCGTCTCCACCGACAGGGGCGCGAGCACGCCCATGCCCACCACGACGACGAGGAACCACCCGCCGAAGACCTCGCCTCCCAGCAGCATCCGAAGCGACTCGCTCGCCGAAGGGCTCAGGAACGCGGCAAGCACGAACGCCGCCAGCGCAACCAACTCGAGCGCGAGCACCGCCAGATGGACGCGATGCAGGCCGGCTATCCATCGGTCGAGCAGCCACCAGTCGCATACGAACGGCGCCGCGATGAACATCACCGACAGTCCGGAAGATGCCGACGAGAGCGCGAACAGCACAGGTATGGCGATGTTGTTCCACAGTGCGACCGCCTCCATGCACGCCACGTACACACCGGTATACGTCATGAGGCACACCGACGCGACGATACAGGCAACCTCGGCTATCTTGCGGGCGCGGGCGTGCACGAAGGGAACGTAGAACAGGTTCGCCACGACGAGAAAACCTCCGACGATCAGGCTGGCCAGCAGCGTGTACGAGCCGAAGGAGAGAACGGAGGTGGTGGGCTGCGTGAACAGCAGGTAGGCGAACTCAGGTCGGCCCAGATCGAGCAGCAAGCACAGAGCCGCCACGCACAGCATCGCAAAGCCTGCCACGTAGCAGCGCGTCATGAGGGATTCGAACGCGCGGGTCTGGCTGAGCGTGCGATCGAGCGAGCGATGGAACGCGAGTGACCATGCAGAGGTCGCACCCAGCACGCCTGCGCCGCATCCGCCGAGGAACAGGTAGAAAATCACGAGCGCCCCGATCATGTCCGTCCCTCCTCTCGTCAGACGCTTCGTCCATGATAGGGCCTTGCCTCGGCGCTGCCTAGCACTCGTTTCGCGCGAAGACCTGCTTCTCCTCGTCGAATGCGATACCGAAGCGCCGGGCGTAACGCGCGCACAGCCCGAACGCAAACGCTCCTACGCCCCGGTAGTAGTCCGAATCAACGTTCTTCTCGACGGCGTAGCGCCACACAGCCAGCCACGGCAGCACATGCTCAGCCAAAAACGCCTTCTGCTCGTCGGCGGCCACGCGAGCCGCATCCTCCTGACCGTCCGCGAGGGCATCTGCCTCCACGCCGCAAAGATGCCCCATGAATCCCAGCATCAGGCCCAGATGATCGTCGGGCTCTGCGTGGAGCCGCTCGATTTGCAGTCCGCGACGTCGGTACGCCGCGCGCACCTCGAGCGTTTTCTCGCCGAACATCTGGCTGTTCGGTTCCAGGTAGAACGATTCCCAGCATGGGGCGTCGGGCGTGCCCGCGCCCACGAACAGACGGAACCACTCGCGTTTGAGGCCGTGCGCTCGCTCATCGAATGCCCTGCATCCGTCGGCGTCCGACACCCGGGCCGCCTCGACGCACCAGGCGTCCAGGCATGCCAGCCCACGTTGCACATACGCGTCATCCATGCCGTACGGCGCAGCCTCGAACAAGCGCTCTCGAACCTGAGCGGCCACCTCTTCGGTGTCCGGCTCGCAGTACAGCAGCCGCGAGGCCTGCGCGAAGCAGGCCCCTGCGGCAGCGAGCTGCTCCTGATCGTATTCGGTCGTCATCACAGCCTCCTGCCATCGGGCGGAGGGCGCCGGACGAATTGGGAGGGAACCTCTCGTCCGACGCCCCGACCGCCCGTCATGATGTTAGAGTTCTTCCTCCAGGTTCACGAGCGCGCCCGTGCCGCTTCCCGTTTTCTGTGCGTTGCGGTGGGGGTTCACGATCAGGTTCGGACCTGTCGAGTTCACCGGAAGCGGCTCGACTTCAACGTCGCCAGCTCCATAGAGAGCCTCCATGTCCTCTCGCGTGCCGAAATCGAGCGCGCGCATGGGACAGGCGGTCACGCAGATGGGCTTGCCGCCGGCCGCCACTTCGTCTTTGCACATATCGCACTTGATGACCAGACCCGACTCCTCGCTGAAGGACGGCGCGTCGTAGGGGCATGCGGTGACGCAGGCCTTGCAGCCGATGCACGACTCGGCGTCGACCCATACGATGCCGGTATCCTCGTCTTTCTGGATGGCGCCCGTCGGGCAGTTGCCGAAGCAGGCGGGTTCATCGCAATGGTTGCAGGCCACGGACATGAAGTAGCCGAACACGCCGCTGGGTACGTAGCTGCCGGCCTCGTTGAGCTCCCAGGCGCCTCCCTGGTAGTTCAGCACCTTGCGGTACAGGTTGTTCGCCGGCAGCTTGTAGGTTTCCTTGCACGAAACCTGACAGGTCTTGCAACCGGAGCACTTGTTCGAATCGAAGTGGAACGCGTACTGAGCCATGATGCACCTCCCCTATTCCTCGATGCCGACCGGCATAACGATGGGCCGGTTCTTGTCGGGCTCGAGCGTGATATTCCCCGTGTACTTCTCCACCTGCACGAGCGTGCCGGTCCAGGACTGCGAAGCCTGTCCGGATGCCTTGGGCGCCTGCAGGATGTTCGGGTCGCCGCCCATATCGATGCCGGTCGCCTCGTCGATCTGGATCCAAGCGCCATCCTGCAGCGCCACCGATCCGGGGACGAGTGTAGGCATTACCTTTGCCGGGCGCAGCACCTGCCCGTGAGGACTGGTCATAAGCACCAGATCGCCGTTCTTGATGCCACGCGCCTCGGCGTCCACCGAGCTCATGAAGCATTCTTGCGGGAACGCCTCGCGCAGCGACACCACGTTGTCGTTGACCGTATGGGCGCGGCGCAGCGAATGGGGCGTCCATAGCAGCAGCGGATACTCATCGGTCTGCGTGCCCTGGCCTTGCTCCGGGTCGCCGATCTGCCACTTGCCGATCGGGGAGATTTGCGAGTAGCCGAGCGAGTTCACGATGGCAGCCAGCGTCGGACAGTAGATCTCGAACTTGCCCGTCGAAGTAGGTAGCGGATTGGCCGCGGGATCGGCGAAGAACGCGCTCCACGGCACACTCGTCAGCTTGTCGCCCTTCGAGCGCTGCGCCTTGTAGCAACCCTTCTCCTTCAGCTCGGCCACGGTCATGATACCCTCTTGCGGAGCGCCCTCGACGCCGAGCGCGTCGATGTCCTCCTGCGTGATGGTGAGCAGCGGCTGGTAATCCATCGTCGCGCCGTCGACCAGATAGGCCGCACCCGCAAGCGAAGCGTATGTGCGCTCCTCGTCGGTCATCGTGTTGGCAGCCTTGGGATCGAGGTCGAGACGTTTGCACAGCTCTTCGGCAATGTATCCTTCAGGCTTCGACTCGTAGAGCGGCTCCATGATCCTATCGGCCCAGAATACCGTCTCGGAGTTGTTGGTCCAAGCGAGGTTGCCCTTCTCCCACCACGTGGCCACGGGCAGCACGATGTCGCAGTACTGGCGCGATGGATCGAAGAACGGATTGGCGCCCCACACGAAGTCGACCTTGCGGAACACCTCGATGCCTGCGTTTGCATTCGGCAGCGAGTTCAAAGAGTTCTCATAGCCGCCGCTGTAGATGTGATGGATGTCGAGCGGTTTCTTGCCGCCCGGCCAGATATCCCGACCATAGGCGCCGTCGAGGATGGACTGCCAGCATTCGGTGAAGTCGATCTTCTCCCACGAACCGGGATCTTGAATCTCGGCGAAATTGGGCGTGACCATGAGCGAAGGCGGCGTGAGCGGATTGACCGGGTTCTTCTGTGCGCCGTTCGAGGAATCGCCCGCAGTGACATAGGGGGCTCCCGACATGCCCTCATGAAGCCCGACCCACGAGGCGTAGTTGCCCGGCGTGCCCATGCCGCCGTGCATGAACGCGAGCGTGTAGAACACCTGGGCGAACATTTCACCTGCGGGTATCTTCGTAGTCGACTGACCTGCGAAGAAGTTGACGTTCTCGGCACCGGCAAGCTCCTCCGCGAGTTCGCGGATCCGCGCGGCCGGCACGCCGCAGATAGCTTCGGCCCATTCGGGCGTCTTCGGTTCACTGTCGTGCGTGCCCAGCACGTAATCCTTGAAGTTGTCTTCGGCAGGAGCGCCCTCGGGCATGTGCTCGGCGTCGAACCCGACGCAGTACGTATCGAGATACTCCTGATCGAACAGATTGTTCTCGATCTGATGATAGGCCATGCCCAGACAGAACGCCGTATCGGTGCCGGGACGGATAGCCACCCATTCGTCGGCCACCGCTTGTGCGGTCTGGTTGAGCCATGGATCGACGATGATGATCTTGCCGCCCTGCTGACGAGCATAATCGAGCTGGTAGGTGGTGTTGCCGCCCTTGTTCGCCATCCAGTTGCAACCGAACAGGATGTGCAGATCGCTGTCGGCCACGCTCAAGGCGTCGGGAGCCGCCAGCATACCGCCCGTCATGAACATCTCGGGGAGCGGCCACGAGCCGAGCGAGACGGTACCCAGATCGTGATGCACCGCGCCACCGAGGAGGTTGAACATACAGACGACCGGATCGAAGTACGTGTCACCGATGTCGTCATATGCCGCGCACAGAATGGCCCTGTTGCCGTACTGGTCGAGGGTCTTCTTGATCTCGGCCGCGATATAGTCGAGCGCTTCCTCCCAGCTAATGCGCTCCCATTCGTCCTTGCCGCGCATCTCGCCGTTCGGATTATCCGGGCTCCAGCCCTTGCGCTTCATGGGATACTTGATGCGCGCCGGAGACATCATATTGCTGATCTGGGCGCGACCGCGCGGGCATGCACGCCGCTGCGGCACCTCGATCGTGTCTTCATCCTGCTCGTCGGTGCGGATTCTCAGCGGAACGCCATCCTCGACGTACACCCGCAGCAGACAGCGCGAAGATCCGCAGCTGCAGTTGTTCATGCACGCGCCGGTCTTCCATTCGCCGGCAGCTTCGGACCCCTGCTGGCCTCCTCCGGATTCGCCTCCGGATGAAGCGCAGCCCGTGAAGCCCACGAGCGCCGCCGCTCCAGCCGTAGCCGTTCCCCACTTGACGAAACTTCGCCGCGTCAATGTCGTGTCCACGTCTGACCCCCTCTAGATCGCGTCCGGGAGACGCCCCCTGATCGAATCGTCCCCCCGACAATTCCAACCACGACACGGGAAAGATCAGTGCATGTGACACCGTCATATCTTCATATGATACCTTCCCCTGCGGCCATACTATCACCCGCCTCTAGGACAGTCAACGCAAATACCCTGCTTGTACTATCTATTTTAAGGATAATATCGAGTTGATCATGCCAAATTTTGGCAGTGAGCAGCGCGTTTTCAAACCCATTGCCAACCTTTCTATACTATGATAGTATGACAGCATCCATCGACCAAAGGGGGTTGGTCATGAGGTTTCTAATCGCGCTCGTTGTTGCAGTCGCGTTGCTTGCGGTATGCGAACGACCCTTGAAGCGCTATCCCGGATTGTTCTATGCGCTATCCGCCGCACTCGTTGCCCTGTACTTTTTCGGATCGGCATCCAACGCGACGGGCGGCCTCTGGCCGTACTTCCTACCGCTCGTGCAGCGTTGCGCACTGGCCTTCGTGCTCTTCTCTATCGTCATGTTCGCAGGCGCGCTTGAAGACTCCTCCCGTTTGAGGCTTCGAATCATGGCGGTCAGAAGGCAGCTTTCCGTAATGGCGTGCATCTTCGTCGTCGGGCACATCGCCTTCTACGCCGCCTCGTACGTGCCTACCATCGCCGCGACGCCTACCGTGAATCTAGCGCTGTCGCTGGCTCTCGCCACGGCGCTCGTTGCACTCATGGCTATCCTACTGGCCACGTCGCTGCTGGCGGTCAAACAGCGTCTCAAGCCGTCCGCTTGGAAGGGTGTCCAGCGTCTCGCCTATCCGTTCTACCTGCTCATGTACGTGCATCTGGCCCTGCTTCTGCTGCCGTCGGCCCTGTCCGGCAAGGAGACGGCCCTGGTGAGCCTAAGCGTGTACACCGCCGTGTTCGCCTGCTACGCGATACTACGAAGCAGGCGGGCGCTGCAACGGCATGCATTGGCGAGAACAGTCGCATCGCAGTCGCGTACCGAAGCCTCGTAACGTCCGAGAACGAGGCTCAAGCCCGTGGCAGCTTGTCGAGCGCACCTGTTTCGAACACGGTCGCACCGTCCAGCGACGAGATGCGCGCGCCCAGCACGCGACCATCATCGACAAGCATGCGCCCCGTGCATTTAGGAAACCCGCCGCGCTGACGAAACACCGCACCGGGGCAGATGAGCAGATCGGCCGGGCGCGCTTCCTTGCCTGTAAGCAGCTCGGGAACATGGGTGTGACCGTGTACGAGCACCTGCGGTACGGGATCGCCCGGCGCGACGCCTCCGCCGCCCGCGAAACTGATGCGCACATCTCGTGGGTAGTGCGCCACGAGAAAGCGCACACCGTCGATGACGGGTCGAGCGAAACGTTGGACGGAGGAGCCGTACTCATCGAAGTCGTTGTTGCCGAGCACCGCTATCGTAGGCGCGAGTTCCGAGAGTTCGCGCAGGATGGAGGGCCCGCCGATATCGCCTGCGTGGATGATGTAGTCGACGTCGGCCATGGCCGCCAGCGCCTCGCTCGGAAGCTTTCCATGCGTGTCGGAGATGATGCCGATCGTGGTCAAAGCCGGTCTCCTTTCGTGCGGGGCGTATCCCGTTCTTGTGCGCTCATCATCTGCTCGCACGCATCTCAGTATAGAACAACAACTCGCGCATGGCATTCCCTCGCACCGGTCCTACGGCGCGCAAGCGCGATCGGCGATGAAGATGCAAGCCGCCTTCGAGCGCAAGCCGTCGGAACCGCACGGACATGGGAAACGACCGCGCGACGATAAGAAACGGCGGCATACAAGCGCGTTGCGAGGGCTCGCCGCTGATGGCGAGTTGTGCGGGGAGGCTTGCT
Organism: Enteroscipio rubneri; assembly: GCF_963929405.1. Taxonomy (NCBI): domain Bacteria; kingdom Bacillati; phylum Actinomycetota; class Coriobacteriia; order Eggerthellales; family Eggerthellaceae; genus Enteroscipio; species Enteroscipio rubneri. The sequence goes on from NZ_CAWVIN010000003.1 coordinate 290,878, forward strand.
GCTTGACGGCGGCCTGCCGGGGGTTTGTCGCTTTAGCAGCCTCGTATGCTCGGCCGGAGCGAAGCTCCGGGCACGGGATACCATGCGTTAAAACCTCGAAGCGTCGGACGGACGTGCAGCCAGAATGCGCTTCGAGATCGACTATGGCGAAGTTGACGAAACCGTAACTTTTGGCACTCGCCGGTTGACAGTGCTAATTGTCGGATTTATAACGTTGTCGTACAGAAAATCATATAGAGAAAGGCTTAGATTTCCTACGCTCGTTTTGAGCACTTCAGAGAATCCGAGCCGCACACGAAATGGAGATGATCGATATGGCCATGATGGTACCGATGAGAAGGAACCGCAACCTGTTGAGCGAGCTGATGACCGATCCGTTCGACGCATTCTTCGACGCCGCATCCGCCCCGATGCAGTCCATGCAGAAGATGGCGCCCACGCTCATGCGCACGGACATCAAAGAGACCGACGATGGCTACGAGCTAACCATCGATCTGCCCGGCTTCAAGAAGGACGACGTCCAGGCTGATCTGAAGGACGGCTACCTCAGCATCACCGCTCAAACGCAGAGCGAATCCGAGGACAAGGACGAGAAGGGCACGTTCGTCCGTAAGGAGCGCTTCAGCGGCAAGTGCAGCCGCACGTTCTACGTCGGCGACGATATCGAGGAAGACGACATCAAGGCACGCTTCGAGGACGGCGTGCTCAAGATCGACGTGCCCAAGAAGCAGGAGCAGCCCAAGCTCGAGGAGAAGAAGACCATCGCCATCGAAGGCTAATCCGCAGGATGCCCGCGCGCCTGCAATACGGCGTCCGAGGTGCATCGAAACATCTTTTCAAACGAACCGGACCCTCGAAGGGTTCGGTTCGTTTTATTCTAAAGTACATTGCGCCTGCTGGCGCGCTACACCATAGATTATCGGATTTTCACTGCGGCGCACGCCCTCCTATGATCATTGACGAACGCAGAGCCGGACTTCGCCCTGAAGTTTGCTCGCGTGCATAGCCCCGCATGCTATGATGCGCCCCGAGGAACGAACCGCGAGCTTTTCGTGAAGGAAACGGCTTTTTGCAGGAGGCACTATGGCCGAACAACCGCGCAGCCAAACCAGTCGCGACCTCGAAACGTTTCGGCGCTGGGTGGCCGAGACGCCTGTAGGCGGCATGGTGTTCTTCGGCGGCGCGGGCGTGTCAACCGAAAGCGGCATCCCCGATTTCCGTAGCTCAGACGGGCTGTTCGTCCAGAAGTACCCCTGCCCTCCCGAGCAGATGGTATCCCGCAGCTTCTTCGACGCGCGCCCGCGCGAGTTCTTCGATTTCTACTGCGAGCGCATGATCGCGCTCGACGCGCGGCCCAACCAGGCGCACCGCAAGCTGGCCGAGCTCGAGCGGGCGGGCGCGTGCGCCGCCGTGGTCACGCAGAATATCGACGGGCTTCACCAGGAAGCTGGCAGCAAGAACGTCTTCGAGCTGCACGGCAGCGTGCTGCGCAACTACTGCCGGAAATGCCGGGCTCCCTACACCGTCGAACAGCTGCTCGCCCTGCGCGCCGAGGCGGCCGACGGCGTGCCACGGTGCCCCGCCTGCGGCGGCATCGTGAAGCCCGATGTCGTGCTATACGAGGAACCGCTCGACGAGGCGGTGCTGCAAGGCGCCCTGGTAGCCATCCAACAGGCTGATCTACTCGTGGTGGCCGGCACGTCGCTGGCAGTGTACCCCGCGGCCGGGCTCATCGACTACTTCACGGGGAACCGACTCGTCATCATCAACCGCACCCCTACCCCACGGGATCGGCAGGCAGATCTCTGCATCGCCGCCGACGTGGGCGTCGCATTCGACTTCTAGCGAGCGATGCCGACGATCCCGACCCGCTTGGAGCGCGTACCTAAAACGCCTGGTATACTACCTGCAACGCATACACTCCTTCGACGAAAGCGAATCCCCATGTCCGTCAACGATTCCGCATCTCCCCAGCTCGAAGACATCCGTCAGGTCTCGTCGGGATGGATAAACAAGTACGTCCTCACCTACGAGCTGCCCGACGGGACGCGCTACGAGTACGAAAGCGCTTCGCGCAAGAAGCTCGACGACTACTGTCGAAGCCTCGAAGGCCGCGCTGCAGGAGCGGCGCCCACGGCCGATGCGGTGTGCATCGTGCCGCAGACGGCGGACGGCACGCTGCTGCTCATCCGCGAGTTCCGCTATCCGCTGAACAGCTGGTGCATCGCTTTTCCCGCAGGTCTCGTCGAAGAAGGCGAGCATCTACGGGACTGCGTCGACCGCGAGCTGCGCGAAGAGACGGGCTATGCGCTGCGGACCGACCTGGGCGACGATGCGCTCGACCCTCTGCCGCAGGCCGGCTTCTCGTCCACCGGACTCACCGACGAGAGCGTGCACGTCGTGTTCGCACAGGTGGAGAAGGCATCGGATGCGCAACCCGAGCCGTCGGAGTTCATCGAGCCGTTCGAGTTGGCCATCGAGGACGTCCCGCGCTTTTTGGACGAGAACACGACCCCTATCGGCACCCGCGCCCAGCTCGTGCTGGAGGCGTTCGCTCGACGGCGCTAGCAGTTCGCGCGGCGGAAGCGCGCTCGCTTAGCCGAGCTGGGCGATCTGCTCGCGCGCCTTATCCAGCCGCGCCTCCACGTCGATGCCGACGATGTCGAGCCCCTCAGCCGCCACGAGCCTCGTCTCCGGGATGCCGAACATCTTGGCAATGCCGCAGAAGTACTCGTATCCGTAGTTCGCGCCTTCGACGAAGCCGCCGCACGTGGTGATGTAGGTGAGGCGGCGCGCCTTGCAGATGCCCTCGCAGCGCGCGTCCTCGGTGTAGTGGAACGCAAGGTCGCATACGCTCACATATTCAAGGTAGATCTTGAGCGCGGACGGGAACGAAAGGTCCCAGTACGGCGCGCCGATGACGATGTCTTCCGCCTCGACGAACTGGCGCGACAGGGCGAAGATGGGGTCGTCCCACTCGCGGGCGGTCTGCTTCTCTGTGCGGTACGCCACCATGGCGGCGTCGAACGGCTTCAAGTCGAGCGCGGCCAGATCCACCTCGACAACGTCGTCTTCGGCGCCTTCGAGATACTCGCGGCACAGTTGCAGCGTGCGCGACTGCTCGCCCCGCATGCATGCGTTCACAAACAAGATGGTCATGAGTGCTCCTATAGACGTTCGACACCAGCGTTTGTGTCGGTATGATACCGCATCTGCCGCTCGCGCGAGCGGCAGATGCGTCTGCGACTGCGCGGTTAAGCGCGCGACTCGTCGGGAGGCGCCTCGAGCGGCTGCATGTCCAAATGCAGCGCCTGCTCCACCACCTTCATGAGCGCCTCGTCGGAGATGGCGGGGTTGATCTTCACAAGGCCCACCAGGCCGAAGATGACCACGCAGAACATCTCGTACACGAACTCTATCTCCACCTGGTGGTATTCCGCGTACTCGGCCACGATGTTGTCGTTGATGCAGTCCACCGTCTCCCGCACGGCGCGCACGTCGAACGCGTCGCGCTCTCCCAGCTCCTCGAGCACGCCGATCATGGGGCGCGGGTTGCCCTCGGCGTCGTAGAGCGCGCGGCGAAACGTGGCGATGCACGCGCGCAGCGATCCCGGCGTGTCGCCGAAGCGGCGCGACTCGTTCCACACGATGACGCTCTCCACGAGGTCTTCCACGTAGTCATCCAGCACAGCGTCGATGACGGCCTGCTTGTTCTCGAAGTAGTAGTACACCAGCTCGCGCGTGACGCCGGCCTCGGCGGCCACGTCCTTCACCGTGGTCTTCGCCACGCCTTGGCGCTCGAACAGGGAGCGCGCCGCCAGCATGATGTCGCCGGCCGGTCCGACGAGGCGGCGGCTCTCGGTGAGGGCGCGCCCGCACTCGCGCCGCACGGGCGCGTACCTGGTCTGCCGGGTGCCCAACCGCATGGTCCCTCCCCTCGCTCCGAAGCGCGCATGGACGCGCGCAGGGCGGTCCTGCTCGCGTCCATTATACGGGAGAGAGGCGGCGTCGGTCATGGGGCGCGCCTAGCGGTTCTCCTCGACGACCCGCTGGTAGGCCTTGGTGTCGGCGTACAGCTCGTCCTTGAGCGGGTTGAGCTTGCGCTGGCGGATGCGACGGAATTGATAGACGGCCAGCGCTACGTTCGACGCGAGCGCCAGCAGGCTGACCACGAAGAACACCGTGGGGTTGTGCGTGGTGGGGATGGGCGCCAGCACGTCGGCGAACTGCGGCACCGTCATCACGAACATGATCCAGAGCCCGAGCGTCTGCGCGCGGTGCTGCAGCCACGCCCCCTTCTTGATGAAGAAGGTGGGGATGGTGCACGCGAGCAGGAGCGCCAGGCCGCAGTACGCCGAATGGTCGGAGATGCAGTTGTACGTGTAGGCGAAGTTCCACAAGTCGTAGGCGATGACCCACGCCCAGATCATGTCGGGCCAGATCATGTCGCGCGACGAGTCCTTCGAGATGAAGATGCCGAACCAACCGCATATGGTGACGATGTTCAGAATGCCAGCGATGCCGTTCATGATGTTCCACGGCCCGGAGATGGTCCACAGGTTCTCGACGATGCCGCCCTGCCACAAGCCGAAGCTGAACACCTGGAAGTCGCGGATCACGGCCTCGGCGATGTTGATAGCCAAGATGAGCGGAGGGAAGCAGAGCGCCCAACGCTTCTCGTACAGGTGATGGGTGCGGCCGTCGGCCCCGCGCCACTTCACGAAGCGCAGCGCGATGAAGCCAAGGCAGCCCGCCAGCGCCGAGTACGTCTTCACCCAGTTGAACCACGTGCCCGTGCCGTAGGGGTTGCCCGGCGCGGCCGTGGTGGGCCACACGAACACGGTGAGCACGAGCGGCACCACCGCGAACAGCGCGATGCCGGCCCACAGCTTCACCCGCCCCAGCTCGTTGAACGCCATGAGCGCGAACAGGATGAACAGCCATATGGCCCAGTACAGCGGATCTTCGGCCTGATACAGAATGCCCATGAGGATCGCCCCCTTCTGCGAGTCCCTGCGCGGATGAGCCCCTCGCCCGCCACGCGCCTGCTCGCAGTATACGAAGCTCGTGTACGTGAAGTCTTTCACACAGCCGGGCGGTTTGTGAAAGAAGCAGCGGGGCCGGCGATGCTAGACTGGCGGCGTCAACGTTGTCGGCATCGCATGCCGTTCCACGGCAGCAGCCGCTTCACCGGGGGAAAGGGGCCTCGCCATGACCGTGCCTGTGTGGGTCACGCCGATCTCGATGGTTGCGTACACCGTGCTGCTCATGCTGCTCACCGAGTTCATGCGACGGCATTATCGCACGTCAATGTGGGTGTGGGTGGTGTCGCTCGTCACCATTCCGCTGTGGATAGCCAACATTCCCGGCGACGACTGGTTCCGCTGGGCCAAGAACCTCTCCGTCATTCTGCCGCTCATCTTCGCCGGCCTCGGGCGCATCGCCGCCGTGGAGCAGAAGGACACGCCGTTCTGGCGGACCATGCGCAAGCGCTGGGTGCGCTGGGCGCTGTACGGCATCGTGTTCTGCAACATCGCCGAGGCCACGCTGCGCGACGTGCAGATGGGCAACATGATGAACGCGCTCGCCGGCTTCATCCTGTGCGTCACCATGCCCCTCGGCGACAAGTTCTGGAAGTACGACACCTCGAGCCACGGCGAGATCCTGTCCTACACCGTGCCCATGTGGAACTTCCTGTACACCACCTGGAACGCGTGCTTCGTGTACGCCGAGGGCCACGAGTTCTTCGCCTCGACCTGCTGCATCCTGGCGGCGGCCGAGCTGTACCCCATCGTCATGCGCCGGCCTGAGCTCTACATCACCGGGCGCATCTACACGCTAGGCGCGCACCTCTTGCTGCGCAGCTGCTTCCCGGCGCTCTTCCCCACCATCATGAACAGCGCCGCCTGGTTCAACCCCGACTTCATGGCGGGATGGGGCCTGTTCAACGGCATCATCGGCATCCCGTTCGTGTTCTGGTACTGCTACCAGCTGCACACGGGCCGCGCCGACGTGTCGTTCCGCCGCGGCAAGGCGCGCGCGATCTACCTGGAGGGACGTGCGAACGGCACGATCGACGAGTACGGCGACCCCGTGGCACTGCCGGCGCCGGCCGCGCACAAGCCGCAGGCCCCCGCGCTCCCGGACGACGACGCCGCGCCCGTGGCTGGGTAGCGCGCTGCCGAACCGCCGTCGGTACCCGCAGACGGCGCTTCCCCGTCTCGATGATGGCATAACGGAAACAGCCTCTTCTCGTACCGAGGTGAGCGCAGGACAAGGAATCCGACTGGGCCATCGGCTTCGACAGGCCCAGATTGCGGGATGCTACGAACGCTTCTTGTCGGCGTCGTCGAGGGCGTTCAGGGCGGCGGTGTAGCCGCCTGCGCCGTAGGACAGGCATTTCGAGACGCGCGCGATCGTGGTGGCCGAAGCCCCGGTGGCCTCCTCGATGACAGCATAGGACCGTCCCGCGTCCAGCAGCCGCGCAACGGCCAGCCGCTGCGACGTTTCCTTGATCTCGCGAATAGTGAACAAGTCCTCCAACAGGGAGAAGATCGTATCCTCGTCATCGAGCGCGGCGAAGACGCGCAGCAGATCGTCTACTTCAGTCGTCCTGAGCTCGCTCATGTCACGCTCCTGCTCTCATCAAGCCGTACTCGATCGAATCGACCAGCGCGTTCCAAGACGCCTCAATGATGTTCTCGGACACGCCCACCGTGCCCCAGCTGGCACTACTGTCACGCGTGGTGATGACGACGCGCGTGATAGCGTCGGTGCCCACATTCTCGTCCAGGATGCGCACCTTGAAGTCGACGAGCTCCATCTCGTTGACAGCCGGATAGAACGCGGTGATGGCCATGCGCAGCGCGTTGTCGAGCGCGCCGACAGGACCCGCGCCCTCGCCTGTGGCAACGAAGCGCTGATCGTCCACGTGGATCTTGATGGTAGCCTCGCTCATGGCGTCCTTGGCGAGCGCGCCGGTGTCCTCATGGTCGTCCACGATCACACGGAAGCTCTCCAGCGTGAAATGCGGGCGATACGCGCCCAGATGCCGCTGCAACAGCAGCGCGAGCGAACCGTCAGCCACTTCATAGGAGTAACCAGCAGCCTCCCGCGCTTTGATATCGTCGAGAATGGCCTGCGTCTTGTCTTGATGTGCGGCAAGATCGATGCCGAGGCTCGCCGCTTTCGCAACAAGCGAGGCTTTACCGGCGAGCTCGCTCACGAGCATGCGCTGCGTGTTGCCCACGCTTTCGGGGCGGGCATGCTCGTAGGCTTCGGGGAAGCGCGCGATGGCGCTCGCGTGCAACCCGCCCTTGTGAGCGAACGCCGATGCGCCCGTATAGGGATGATGGGTCGGCACGGACAGATTGCATGTCGCGGCCACGAACTGCGACACGCCGGTCAGCTGACGGAGATTCTCGGCGCCGACGCATGTACAGCCCATCTTGAGTTCGAGATCGGCGATGACGGTGAGCAGATCGGCATTGCCCACGCGTTCGCCGAACCCGTTGACCGTACCCTGCACCTGAGTCGCGCCGGCGCGCACAGCGGCCAGCGTGTTGGCTACGGCACAGCCCGAATCATCGTGACAATGAATACCCAATTGCTGACCAGGGAGCGCCTCGGCCACCGTACGCACGATTTCCTCCACTTCGTGGGGCAGCGCGCCGCCGTTCGTCTCGCACAGATCGATGGAATCGGCCCCGGCCTCGCTTGCAGCCCGCACGCATGCGAGCGCGAAATCAGGATTCGCCTTGTAGCCGTCGAAGAAGTGCTCAGCGTCGAACACAACGCGCAAGCCCTGGGCCTTCAAGTACGCCACCGATTCGCGGATCATCCGCAGGTTCTCGTCGAGCGTGGTCAGAAGCGCGCGGGTGACTTGCTCGTCCCAGGTCTTGCCTACGATGGTGACCGCAGGCGCACCGCTGCCTACAAGATCGGCGAGGCCCTGATCGTCTTCGGGAGCCACCCCCTTCTTGCATGTGGAACCGAACGCCGCAATGCTCGCATGCTTGAGCGGCATTGCACGCACGCGCTCGAAGAACGCAATATCCTTCGGATTCGAAGCGGGGTAGCCGCCTTCGATGAAGTCCATGCCGAACGCGTCGAGCCGCTCGACGATGCGCAGCTTATCCTCAAGCGACAGCGCGATGCCCTCGCTCTGCTCGCCGTCGCGCAGCGTGCTGTCATAGGTGAAGATCCTCGTCAAGAACGCATCCTTTCCAGGTCAAGAAGAGCGCGACGGTTCGCGCGAAGCGCGAACATTGCCGCGCCGGTTGGCGCAGTGAGTCAGCGAGGGACGCCGAGGTGCGCGGAATTGCCGTGAAAGCCCGAGGAAGCGTACTCTGTACGCGACGAGGGCTTGGAGCGGCAAGGCCGGGCGCCGCGGCGCCCCGCAGCGTCGGTGGGTTCCGGCGGCCGGCAGGCCGATGAAGCTTTTTAGACCTCGGTGACCCATTCGGCGTACTCTTCGACCTTGCCGTACACGACGTCGAAGTAGCGATCCTGCAACGCGCGCGTGATCTCGCCGGGTTTGCCGATCACGCGGCCGTCGACGCTGCCGATGGGCGTGAGCTCGGCGGCCGACCCGGTCATGAACACCTCGTCGGCCACGTAGAGGTCGGAGCGCGTGAGGCTCTCCTCGATGGCGGGTATTTCCAGATCGTCAGCCAGGCAGAGCACCGTGTCGCGCGTGATGCCCTCCAGCAGGCCGTCGGACAAAGGAGGCGTGGACAGGATGCCGTCACGCACGACGAACAGGTTCTCGCCCGTGCCCTCGCACACAAGTCCTGCCTCGTTAAGCAGGATGGCCTCGGCGTAACCGTGCTCTTTAGCCTCGAGCTTTGCAAGGATGGAGTTCATGTAGGAGGCGGTTGCCTTCACCGAGGGCGGAATGGAGTTGTTCGTGCGTTGGCGCCAGGAGGACACGCCCACGGCCACACCGTTCTCGAGCGCGTCGGCGCCCAGGTAGGAGTCCCACGGCCACACGGCGATGACCACGTCGGTTGGCGCGCCGGTAGGATCGACGCCCATCACGCCGTAGCCGCGGTACACGAGCGGGCGGATGTAACACGACGGAAGATTGTTCTTGCGGATGACCTCGAGCGTAGCCTCGCACAGCTCGTCCACCGAATACGGCAGATCGATGAGCGCGATCTTGCAGCTGCGGTGCAGGCGCTCCATGTGGTCGCGCAGGCGGAACACATAGCTCATGTTGTCCTCGGGACTCTGATAACAGCGGATGCCCTCGAACACGCCCGAACCGTAGTGCAGCGAGTGGGACAGGACGTGCGTCGTCGCCTCGGCCCACGGGACGATCTCCCCGTTTTTCCAAATATACTCGACCTCGGTGATGTCTGCCATAACGCGTGCCTTTCCTCGTATGAGCCTCGGGCGCCGCCCCCATGCGTTCGCCTCGATCCTCCCCGACGCGCAGTCGGGCGGGAAGAAAGCAAGTCCATGCGGTCTGACGTGCGGGTTTCGTTCGGATAATTCGTTCGCTCATTGTACTCTAATCGGCTAAAGAGCGCGCGCCCGTTCCGGCAACGGCGGGGATTTTCAACGAAAGCGACAAAAAGGGCCCGCACGCGCCGTCGATCCTGCCGGACACTCGATTCTGCCTTCGGCGAAACGCTGATGAAGGAACGCAGGAAACGTGTTTGGATGCGCCTTCCGGATCGAGCTTTCTCCGTTTTTCGAAAGGCGTCGCATTTTACAGCAGCACGTCGTCCACCTTCTCGTAGGTGCCGATACGGTAGCTTTCCACGGCGTTGCCCTTCACAACGTAGAAGGTATCGTCGATAAAGACCCCGCGCGTGCCCACCCAGGTGCCGCCGTTAACCTCCTCGGCCATGATCTGGTCGAGCCCTTCCCTGTCGTCGTAGTCGAACACGTAGTACGTCTCGCGGTCGGCATATCCCGAGAAGCCGATGATGTTGCGCTCGACGCTGACGAGCGCCGCGCGGTAGTCGGAGAAAACATCGGAGCCGTACGCGCCCTCGATGACGAACGTGTCGGCCTCCTGCACGTCCGCCGGGTCGGACACGTCGAACATTGTCACCTTCATCCCGTTCGTGACACCGCTCTCCTCATCCACGTCCATGCCGATGCCCAGCAGTCGGCCCTCACCGTACGGATGCAGGTACTCCGAGAAGCCTGGGATCTTTAAGCTGCCGATGATCTGCGGATTCGCCGGATCGCTCAGATCCACCGTGTACAGCGGGTCGGTTTCGCGGAACGTGACGAAGTACGCGGTGTCACCAAAGAAGCGCGCCGAGTATACGCGCTCGTCCTCCGCGAGGCCCGTGATGGAACCGACCTCCTCGAGGTTCTCGTCCAGCACGTGCACCTCGTTGGTCGAGGTGGTCTGCGCGCCTTCCGCATCCCAGCTGCTCAGCGTGGTGACGAGGCGCAGCATGCCCTCGTGCTCGTCGATGCTGAAGCTGTCGTTCAAGGTGCCGCTCACTTTCGCCTGCGCCACACCCTCCAGCTTCCCATCATGGTAGGCGATCTTGCGCACCGTGATACGGCCCTGATCGTCCGCCTCGCCGGATCGCGCAAGCGGCATGAACGACCGCGCGTTCTCGTACACGTAGATGTTCCCCGCACTCACGTACTGGGAATTCGAATCCGAGAGTACCGCCTTCTGGTCGACCGTCTGCGTGGGATCGTCCACGTTGATCGAGGCGATGACCAAGTACTGGTTTGCGCTGGCGAGGGGAGGCAGGTAGATGTCCTGGCAGGCAACCGCCTGGCCGGCCACGCGGGGGATGAAGGGCTCGATGTCGTCTTCTTCCAAAGCGTAGGGCACGGCGTAGGTGCTGAACAGGTACAGATAGCCGTCCACGAGCCGCGAGGATTGGTACCAGCCGCTCTGCGACACCGAGCCGAGGGATTTCGGGTTGCGCGCGTCCGTCACGTCGAACGTTTCGAGCCGCATCTCGGAACCGCCGTAGACCTCCGTCCCGTCTTCGTCGGTCCTGACGAGCGAGACGTTGGCAAGCACGAACGCCTTGCCGTCGCGCACGTAGAACTCGGCGATCTGGCCTTGATCGCTCGCGACGATGCTGCCCACCTTGCGCATGGCGTCATCCGTCGCGTCGACCACCGCGATCTCGGTCGCGCTGTCCTGCAGGATGAAGAGGTGCTCGCCATCCGTCTTGACGATATCGGCCTCGTCGACGCCCTCGGTGCGCACGTTCGTGTCGGAGTGGTCGGCGGTCGGCACAGCGGACGCGGTCGAGCCGCTTCGCGCGGATTGCGCACTCGACCCAGCGGCATCGGCGGATTCCGGCACCGCCATATCCTTGGCAGCGGGTGCTTCGTCGAACACGATAGCGCCCCCGTTGGATGCAGAAAGACACTCCTGCTCGGCTGCGTACGTCTCGAAGCAATGCCTCACCTGGTCATAGCTCTCCGCTGCGGTTATGCGGCTGTCGATCGGCGTGTCGGGATCGGCTGTCGGCGCTTCCGAGTCATCGTCCGCCGCTCCGAGGCCAGCCGAAGCAGCGTTTTCGCCCGCGCCGTTCGAGGGTGGAAGCGCGCGACCGGCGACCAGTCCCGCTCCCGCAAGCAGCACGAAGCAGGCGGCGATGCCCCACGGAAGCGCGCACCTGCGCCAGCCGGACGATGCGCGGCGCGCGGCGGTGGAAGGCGAATGCTCCTGAGCTTGCACGCGCTCGTGCACCTGCACGCGCTCTTCTGCCTGCGCGGCTTCCAGCAGCTCCTCGATCGCCTGTGGTCGCAAAGCCTCCGGCACGGCGATGTCGCGCGTCGCCTCGTCGATCGCTTTCATGATCTCGTCTTCGCTCCGCGTCATTGCGCCACTTCCTTCAATTCCGCGGCCATCTTCTCCAAAGCGCGCTTGCGCTTCGAGCGCACCGTGTTGGCGTTCAGCTCGAGCACGCTGCCTATTTCCGCGCTCGTGTACCCACCGAACACCGAAAGCGACACGATGAGCCGCTCCTCCTCGCTCACGGCGGCGAACGCCGCGCGCACGTCTTCCCGCAGATCGCCAGCGCTGTCGTCCGACAGCGGTCTTCCGTCGAACGCAGCCGAGGGCTCCCGCGTGCGCGCCGCGGCGAAGTCGGCCACCGGCTCCACGCGCGCGGCCCCTTTCAGCCTCTTGCGGCACACGTTGGCCAGGATGGCGAACATCCACAACTTGAACGCCTCGTCGCTCCTGAGCTGGTGGCGCTGCCGGAATCCGGCGAGGACCGCCTCGCTCACCGCGTCCTCCGCGTCGTGGGCCCGCCCCATCATGCAAAGCGCGAATCGATACAGGTCGTGGTAGACCGCGCCGTAGCGACTCGCGAACGTTCGCGCATCCATGATTAGCCGCGCCCCTCTCCAAGACGTCTTTGCTATAAGAGTACGCGAACGACGTGTATGTTGCATCGATTTTCGCAAACCGCCGAAAAAGCTTCCAAGGTCCTTTCCGAAAACCTTTCCGAGGTCCCTCCTAATACGACCTCTCGCGCCTCGACGACGTCGCCGACGTGCTTGGCATAAACCCGCAGCTTGACGAGCGCTTCATCGAAGCCGTCCAGCGCCAAACCGCCAAGCAGGTAGAAACCGTGAACGACCTGGCTTTCGAACGCCGGATATTTATCCCAGGACGATAAGCGATCGTAGTTAAGCGCCAGCGCCCATACCACCGCCACGCATGCCGTGTCGGACGTCGCCGCCCTGGCCGGCGGCCATAGGATCGCCACCCATGCCAAGGCCGCCCATGCCTCCGGCAGCCGTCGTGGAGACGGCGATCTGGGTGGTCGTGCCGCCGCTCACGGAGCCGTCGTCGGTGTAGCCGTCGGCGTTCGCGCCATTCACCTGGCCGCCGATGACGAGCGAGTACATGCCGCTCTCTTCGAACGCGGGCGAGCTGGCCAGCACCATGCCGAACTGCTTGGTCGCCGTGAGGGAGGCTACCACCGTGCCGTCGGCATCCACCACGGCCACGCTCTGGCCGGCGTTGCCGCTTACGGTGGCGAACGCGAAGGGCTGCGTGCCACTCGTGAAGTTCTGCGCCATGCCGGTGGAACCCACCATGAGCACCGTGCCGCCGGTCACCGTGGCCGTGAGGTCGTAGTCGAACGCACCGTCGCCGCCGCTCAGGGGGCCGTTCACCAGCAGCATGCCGCCGGTGATCTCCACGCTGCCGTTGCTGTCGACGCTATCGCCCGCCGAATCGAGCACGATGGAGCCGCCGTTGATCTGGACGAGACAGTTCTCGTCTCCCATGGTGGGCGCGCCGGCCTCGGCGAACGCGTTGTCGGGCGCGCCGCCGTTCTGCTGCCGCTCGCCCATGGCGGGGTGATCGCCGCCGTCGGGTATCGCGCCGTCTTGGGGCATCGTGCTGCCATCCATAGCAGAAAGCTCGCCGTTGCCCTCGGGCGCGGCGTCGGACAGCGCGGCCGCATCGGTCGCTGTCGTCGTCGCGTCAGCCTCATCGCCCGTCAGGTCGGCCGCAGCCGCGTTCACGGCGTCATCGCTAGCAACGATGTGGGTTTCGCCGCCGTTCACGTAGATCTTCTCGGCCTCGTAGCCCTCGTAGCAGCCGGTCACGTCCACCGTACCGTCGTCGATGACGAGCTTCGTCTCGGCGTGGAACGCATGGTCACCGGCCTCGATGGCAAGCGAGCCGCCCGCAAGCAAGCCCTCAAGGTCGGAATGCAGCGCGTCGTCGGCAGCCGCGATGTCCAGCTCGCCGCCCGCGATGCGCAGGTACGTCTGCGCTTGGATGCCGTCGTCGCCGGCCTCGATGGCGAACGTGCCGCCGCCGATAGAGACGAAGCCGCGAGTGGCGTCTCCGTCGTTGTTCGACTTGATGCCATCGCCGCCCGCCGTGAGCGTGAAATTGCCGTCCGCGATCTTCACGCAATCGCGCCCGCGCAGCGCATCCTCCGCCGCGTCCACCACGTAGGTGCCGCCCGTGATGACCAAATCGTCCTTCGAGCAGATCGCATGCCGGTACGCGCTCGTCACCGTCAGCATGCCCGACCCGTTGATCGTGAGATCGTCACAGCTGAACAACGTGGCAGAGGGCTCGTCCGTACCGTCTTCGAGCACGTACTCCGCGCCGTCGGTGAGCGTGTTCGTCGTCCCGTCCGCCAACGTGACGAAGCACTTGTCCGCCTGCTTCACGTACACCGCCGGCCCATCCTCGTTATGGATGGCCGCGCCCGCCAGCACCACCTGCACCTTGTCGGTGTCCGCAGCGTCCACCACCAGCTGGCCGTCGTCAAGTGTGCCAGATACGACGTACGTGCCCTCGGCCAAGATAGTCACCGTAGACCCCTCGGCCGACGCTCCGTCGCCATCGACCGCAGCCGACGACCCATCGAGCACGATGCGCGTGGCCGAAGCCTCGTCGTAGGAAGCATCCTTGTCGCGGTTCGAGTATTCCATATCGAGCGCCGCAGCATCGAATGCAGCCGCCACCTCCTCGAAAGTCGTCGCTTCAGTCGAAGAGGAAGACGAAGCAACAACATCCCCCGTCTCCCCCGACCCGTCAACCTCGGACCCCGCGCACCCAAGCGCCCCGGCAAGCACGATGCACAAAGCGACCATGGCAATGCCGCGACCCGCGGCGCGAGGCAACGCCCACCAAGCGAGTTTCCCCTTCGGGGACTTGCTTCGCTTCGCTTCGCGGCGCCGCGCACCTGCGCAGCGAGGACTGTTTGAGCGACTGGGCGTTGCCCCGCGGCGCCCACAGAAACCATTCAACAAAGTAGTTTTCATCCTACAGCACATCCTTACCAGCCGCCGCGCGCCCGAGCACGACCTTGAGGTTGCCGTTCAAGCGCCGCACCTCGTCGATCATCCGCTTCTCCATGCCGGGAGCTTTCATGTGTACCGCGTACTCGAGCAGAAACAGGCTGCCCATGTTGGTGGTCTGCACCTCCACCAACTCGTGCTCGTCAGTGTAGCGCGCCAGCACACCGTCGAACACGCCGTCGTACTCCAGGTCCTCGGGGATGGTGATCTTGAGCGTCTTCTCCGGCTCCTTCTGCTTGCCGAACGGCGTGAGCACATACACCACGTTCACCACCGCCACGATGACCGTGAACAGCACCGCGAGCACGATGAATCCCATGCCCGTCGCCAGGCCGATGGCCATGGCCAGAAACACGCTGCCGATATCCTTTGCGCTGCCGGGAATACTGCGGAAACGCACGAGGTTAAACACGCCCATCACCGCGATGCCCGCGCCTAAGTTGCCGTTCACGAGCGTGATGACCATCTGCACGATGAGCGGCAAAAGCGCCAGCGTCACTACGAAGTTCTTCGAGTAGGTGTGGCGGAACATGTAGATGGCCGCCACGGCCGCGCCCAGCACGATGGACGACAGGCAGCATACAAGGAAATCGATGGTCGACACGCTCGCAACGAGCGATTCGGCCGTTCCGAAAACGGAGTTCAACGCCGTATCAAGCACAGCAGCCTCCCTTCTTCGCCGAAGTCGTTGCTCGAAAGCGGCGCGGACGGCCAGCGAGCAAAGTCACCGCAAGGCAGCCGGCCTTCTGGTCGGCGACTGCGTGCGCATGCGCTGCCCGTGCGTCCACGCGCGCAGTCGCAGAAACTTCTGCTGCCGGCTGCGCGATCGCCGACGCGACGGCCGGAGCGCTCATGCATGCGCGGTACGCCGCGCCGTACTTGGAGAACGACGTTGGGTAGGCGCGGCACGCATCGAGCGCGGCCACGAGCCACAGCGGGAAGGAGCCCGAGGCCTTGATCTCCATGACGGACTCGTCGGCGCGGAGAAGAGCTGAAAGCGCACGCGCGGATCCGCTGGTGGGAACCGCAGGCGCTGCAAACAAATCGCGGTAGGCGACGCACTCGTCGAACGTGATGCGCAGGTCGGACGGCACATCGGCAGGCGGCTGGCCCGAGAGCGCGTCGAGCACGGGCACGTAGGCCACACGCTCGCACCGGATGAGCATGGACGGCACAAGCGGCGCATGCCAAGTCATAAACCGGTCGATCTCGGCCGCAATCTGCAGGCTGCGCGGCGCGCACGACTCGGCCGCAGCCATCGGGTCGACCAGCGGGAAGCGCGCGCAGGCCTCCTCGTAGGGCACGCCTCCCAAATACGCACGAGCCGCCGCGTACGAGCATCCCACGCGGCGCTTGTACACGATGCCCTTGAACTTCTTCTTGATCTCGATGAACACGAGGCCGTCGCCCGTGGGCGCGCCGTAGCTGCGCAGCCGCAGCTTCTCCTTGTACAGCGGCTTGTCGAGCGAGCGCTCGATGAGGGCGCGCTCGGGCGTGTCCAGGTAGAGGCTGCGCACACTCGTGCGGCCGTACTCATCGGGCGCAAGACGTCCCGCCAGCGCGCGGCGCATCTCCTCGGCCTGGCGGGCGCTCAGGCGGTACTTGACTTCCTTCCGCTCGAACACGTCGGTGAATGTTGCCATATCGGGTTCCTTTCCTTCCAGCATGACGGCCATCCTAGCCGCCGACGCTGAAAAAACCCTGAAAGGGGATGCCGCCATGGGCTCGACATGCCGGTTCTTTCAGGGAGATTTCAGCATCGGCGATACAATAGGAGGCGACGCAGCGCGAGGAAGGCGGGCCCAACATGCAGACTCTCATCGTCGAGGACGACGTGCGGCTGGCGCGGGCGCTCGCGCACATTCTGGAGGAGAACGGCTACGGCGCCGACGTCGTACACGACGGCGCCACCGGGCTGGCCTGGGCTGAAAGCGGGATGTACGACGTGATCATCCTGGACGTGATGCTGCCGAAAATGGACGGGTTCGCCGTAGTGGCCGACCTGCGTCGCGAGAACGTGAGCACGCCAGTGCTGCTGCTCACCGCGCGCGACGCCGTGCCCGACAAGATAACCGGCCTCGACAGCGGCGCGGACGACTACATGACCAAGCCCTTCTCGCCTGCCGAGCTCTTGGCCCACCTGCGCGCGCTCACGCGCCGTCAGGGCGAGGTGCTGTTCGAGAAGCTGGCCGCCGGCGACCTCGAGCTCAACCTGGAAAGCCACGACCTCTCGCGCGGCGGGAAGTCCATCCACCTGAGCTACAAGGAGTACTGCCTGGCGAAGGTACTCATGACCAACGCCGGCCAGGTGGTGTCGAAAGACCTGATCATCGCCAAAGTGTGGGGCATCGAATCGAGCGCCGAGGACAATAACGTGGAGGCCTACGTGTCGTTTCTGCGCAAGAAGATGAAGTTCCTCGGTTCCACGGCGCGCATCGAGACGCTGCGCAAAGCCGGCTACCGCTTCGCCGCCGGCGCGGAGGAGAGCGTGCCATGCTGAGGAAGCTGCGCCTCAAATTCGTCGCGCTCAACATGGTCACCGTGACCGTGGTGCTGGCCGTGGTGTTCACCGCCATCTGCGTCATCGACTACCAGCAGAGCGTCGCGCGCGTGCAGGAGGCGCTCGACGCGGCCGTGGTGCACGCGGGCGAGGCGGCGAACGGGCCGTTCGGCGGCGTGGATCCGCTGGCCGGACAGGCGCCGTCCGACACGGCGCCCGAAGGCGCGACCCCGCCCGAGATCGGCGGCAAGCGCGGCGGGTCGAACCCGACCATCCCCGTGGCCGTGTTCTTGGCGGGCGAGGACGGTGCGCTCGAAGCCGTGCAGGCGCGCACGACGGCCTCGCTCGCCAATGACGTGCTGGCCCAGGCCGCCGCGCAGCTAGCTGACGCGCCCGGCGGATTCGGCAGCCTGGACGGGCTGGGGCTCTTCTACGAGAAGCGCGTCGCGGGCGGGGCCGCCTACCTCGCGTTCGCTGACATGAGCGCAGCCAACGGCTGGCAGGCGCTCGCCCTCACGCTGGCGGGCGTGGGCGTGGCGGCGCTAGCGGCGTTCCTGGTGATCAGCGTGTTCTTCTCGCGCTGGGCGCTGCGGCCGGTAGAGGACGCATGGACGCGGCAGCGCCGGTTCGTGGCCGACGCGTCGCACGATCTGAAGACGCCGCTCACGGTGATCCTGGCGAACACGTCCATCCTGATGGAGCACCCCGAACGCAGCGTGGCCAGCCAGAGCCAGTGGGTGGAGAGCACGCAGCACGAGGCCGAGCAGATGCAGGGCCTGGTGGGCGACCTACTGCTGCTCGCGCAGGCGGACGAGAGCGCGTCGAAGCCCTCGATGGAGCGGCTCGATCTGGCCGACCTCGTGGAGGGCGAGCTGTTGCAGTTCGAGTCCGTGGCGTTCGAACGCGGGGTGGAGCTTCGCTCCCAGCTTGAGCCAAGCGTAGAGATACGCGGCAACGTGAACCGCCTGCGCAAGCTCGCGGGCACGCTGCTGGACAACGCCTGCAAGTACGCCGACGAGGGAGGCCAAGTGAACGTCGAGCTGCGCCGGAGCCCGCGGCGTGTGGAGCTTGCGGTGCGCAACACCGGCTTCGCCATCGCGCCCGAGGACCTGCCGCACGTCTTCGATCGCTTCTACCGCGGCGACAAGGCCCGTACGCGCGACGAGGGCGGCTACGGATTGGGCCTGGCCATCGCCCGCGCCATCGCTGAGGAGCACGGCGGAACCCTCTCCGCCGCCAGCGACGAGGCCAGCGGCACCACCTTCACCCTCGCGCTGCCGGTCTGCGAGTAACGGACGCTCGCGAAGTCCTCTATAATGGGGCTTCGTCCGAATCCGTTCGAACTCGCTGAGGAGAGAGAATCCTACACATGGCGCTTCACTCATGGCTGACGCGACCGCAACGGCGGCTGGGCCCACTGGGCCTCATCGCGCTGCTCGTCATTACCTCGCTGGTCACTCCCCTGTCGCTGGACATGTACACGCCGGCCGTGCCGCACATGACCGAGCACTTCGACACGTCCGAGGCGATGGTGAACCTCACGCTCGTGGGATACTTTCTGTTCTTCGCCGTGGGGCTGCTGGCGTTCGGTCCCGCAAGCGACCGATACGGCCGCAAGCCCGTGCTGGTGACCGGCATTCTAACGTATGCTCTGGCCAGCGCCTTGTGCGCAGTGTCGAGCAGCATCGGCATGCTCATCGCCATGCGCGTGCTGCAGGCACTGGGCGCGGGCGCGGTGAGCGCAGTGTCCACCGCCGTGGTGAAAGACGCGGTGGTGCCCGAACGGCGCGAGGCGCTGCTGTCCATCGTGCAGGTGATGTTCGTGGTGGGGCCGGTGCTCGCACCGGTAGCGGGCGCGCTTATCCTGCAGGTGGCCGACTGGCGCATGACGTTCTGGGTGCTCGCAGCCATCGGACTGGGATGCGCGGCGCTGGCGCTGCTGTTCGAGGAGACACTGCCCGTCGGAGAGCGCTACGAGGGCACGGTGCTCGGCAGCGTGAAGCAGCTCGGCGTCGTGGCGCGCAACAAAGGGTTCTCGACGTTTCTGGCCATCGTCGGGTCGTTCAATCTGCCGTTCATGGCCTACATCGCCGTAGGATCGTACGTGTACATCGCGTTCTTCGGACTGACCGAGCTCGAGTACAGCCTGTACTTCGCATTCGCCGCACTGCTCACGGCGGCGGGACCGTTCGTATGGCTCGTCGCTTCGCACTTCGTATCGGCGCGACGGTTCACCAGCATCGTACTGGGCGTCGCGCTGGCGTCGGGCGCGGCCATGCTGGCCGTAGGCCAGGCGGGGCCGACGCTGTTCTGCCTCGTATTCCTCGTATTCGCGCTGTGCGAAGCAGCCATCCGACCCTACAGCACGAACATTCTGCTCTCTCAGCAGGAAGGCGACACCGGGGCCGCCTCGTCGCTCATCAACTTCGCCCACACGGCCATCGGCTGCCTGGGGATGCTGGTCGCCGTACTCCCGTGGCCGAACTACGTGGTAGGGGTGGGGGTCATCATCGCTGCGTCGATGGCCGCCGCGCTGGCGGGATGGGTCGCGCTCCTGCGATCGAGCATCCCACTCGTCGGAGTCAAAGACGCATGCGCCGCAAAGAACGCGCGATTCGGCGATGACGGCGCGCTCGAAGGACGCTAACGCTCGCCCGCGCAGCTGCTCCTGCTAGCATCCGCACGTGGCGGCTGGCAAGCCGCCGGAACCTCAGACGTAGAACAGCATGTTGTTGTACGAGGGCACCGGCCAATGATTGCGATCGGTGATGATCTCCATGGCATCCACCGCGGCGCGCAGGCCCTCCATGATGGGGAGAAGCTCGTGGGCGTTGTATTTCGCCTTGGCCAACTCGTCTTCAAGCGCTTCGACCGTGGCGCACGCATCGTCAAGTGCCTTCAGCTGCACGTTGATCTCCTTGATACCGCCCAACAGATCGGCGAGCAGCTCCTCCTGCGCGCCCGTCTCAGCACCGACGACGGCCTCCTTGAACGCGACCACGCTCGCGGCGACCTCAGAAGCATAGCGGTTGATGGCGGGCAGGTAGGTGCGCCGCGCCATCCGCTTCATCACGCGGGCCTCGATGTTGATGAGCTTGTTGTACTTCTCCAGCTTAACCTCGTAGCGGCTGTGGACCTCCGTCTCGGAGAGGATGTCGAATTCAGCGAACAGGTCGATGCTCTTCTGCTCGATGAAGCACGGCAGCGCATCGGCTGTGGTCTTGTGGTTTGCCAAGCCGCGCCGCTGCGCTTCGACGGGCCACTCCTCGGAGTATCCGTTGCCGTTGAATACGATGCGCTGGTGGTCCGAAAGCGTCTTCTTGATGTAGGCTATGGCCTTGGCTTCGAATTCCTCGCCCGAGGAACCATCCATCGCGTCGGCGAACTCTTTCAGGCTCTTCGCCACGGCCGTGTTGAGGATCATATTGGCATCGGACAGGTTCACGTGAGAACCGGGCATGCGAAACTCGAATTTGTTTCCGGTGAAGGCAAAGGGCGAGGTGCGGTTGCGATCGGTGTTGTCCTTGAGGAAGTTCGGCAGCACGGCCACGCCCAGATCCAGAGCCACCCGCTCGGCATTCGTGTAGTCCGTACCCGTGATCAGGGCATCCACAATGGCGCCCAGCTCGTCACCCAGGAAGATAGAGATAATGGCCGGAGGCGCTTCGTTCGCTCCCAGGCGATGATCGTTGCCGGCGGAAGCAACCGACATGCGCAAGAGCTCCTGGTACTCGTCGACAGCCTGGATGACGGAGGTCAAAAACACGAGGAACCGGAGGTTGTCCATAGGGCTCTCGCCCGGATCGAGCAAGTTCTTCTTGCCGGCCGATATTGACCAGTTGTTATGCTTGCCCGATCCATTGATGCCCTCGAACGGCTTTTCGTGCAGTAGGCACACCAAGTTGTAATGCGACGCCAGAAGCTGCATCTTTTCCATCGTCAGCAGGTTCTCATCGATGGCACGGTTGGCATTCGCGAAGATAGGGGCCAGCTCGTGCTGGGCCGGCGCCACTTCGTTGTGCTTGGTGCGCGCAGGCACGCCGAGCGCCCACAGCTCGTCGTCGAGCTCCTTCATGAATTCATTGACCGTCGGACGGATGGCACCGAAGTAGTGCTCTTCGAGCTCCTGGCCCTTGCACGGTGCGTAGCCGAACAGCGTCCGGCCGGTGAGCACGAGATCTTCGCGCCGCTCGTACTCCTTCTCGGGGATGAGAAAGAACTCCTGCTCCGATCCGACCGTAGCGACCACGCGCTGGCGAGGCTCGCCGAACAGTGCGAGCACGCGATTCGTCTGCTCCTCGATGGCGTTCATAGATCGCAGAAGCGGGGTCTTTTTGTCCAGAGCTTCACCGGTGTAGCTGCAGAATGCCGTGGGAATGCACAGCACCTCGTCCTTGATGAACGCATAGGACGTGGGATCCCACGCCGTGTAGCCCCGCGCCTCGAAGGTAGCGCGTAGGCCGCCGGACGGGAAGCTGGACGCGTCGGGTTCGCCCTGGATGAGCTCCTTGCCCGAGAAACTCATGATGGCACGACCGTCGCCGGTAGGGTCGAGGAAGCCGTCGTGCTTTTCGGAGGTGACGCCGGAGAGCGGCTGGAACCAGTGCGTGAAGTGGGTCGCGCCTTTCTCGATAGCCCATTCCTTCATGGCATGCGCCACGACATTGGCAACTTCGATGTCGAGCGGCTTGCCTTCGGTGATGGTTTTGAGCAGGCTTTTATACGTCGCAGAAGGCAGGCGCTCCTGCATCGTGTGCTCGTTGAACACCATCGAGCCGTAGATATCCGAAACTTGCGCCATGGGTGTGCGCTCCTTATTCGTCGCTTTCAAGGCGTATCCTCCCCGCGTCGTACTAACCACCGCTGCGAACGGCACCGCACTACGATAGCACGACGTCGGGGCTGCTCGCATCGACATCGTACGGTTCTCAAACTAACCTCGAAATGTTTCAGGTTCTTTTCGGGACGCGAAAGAGCGCCGCGAATGTCGATCGCAGGCGGCGGAAGCTTTCAAGCACCCTCGCGCGCCAGGAGGCCCTCCACCAGCCGGTGCAACTCCTCCTTGCTATGGATGCCAAAGCTCACGCCGCGTCCCCTTATATCGGCAGCCGACGCGGGATCGACATCAACCTGATGCGTCACCACCCCTCCTGTCTGAACGCCTTCGCAGCCATAAGCGCATTCAGCGCGCCGCTCGGAGCGATGGCGTGCCCGAATCGGATGCCGATCGCTGACGCATGCGACGCGCCGACCAACGTGCCGACGGGCTCAAATCCGCACCTCCTCAAGCTCGCCCTCTTCTTCCATCCCGAGCGCGCGCTGCTCGGCGACGACAGCGGCGAATACGTCCTGCTGAGAGTGGATATCCATTTTGCGATAGATGTTGCGCACGTGGGTCTTCACCGTCTCCTTGGACAGCGTCAGCACCTCGCCGATATCCGCACGCGGCACATTGCGCGCGAGCAGAGCAAACACCTCCTGCTCGCGCGCGGTCAAGTCGTAGCGCCGGCAGACGAGCTCGCAACCCCGCTCGAAACTGTCAGGAAGCTCTTCGATATCGCCGGGCCGCACCATGCCCCAGCCCGTCTGCAAGTTCTTGCGGTCGCTCAAGATAAGCGACACCCCCAGCAAGACGAACACCATGACCGTCGCCAGATCGCGCGCTGTGTGGACCGTGATATCGAACGCATACACCACACCGCTTCCCACAAGCGCTCCGACCACTTGACCCAAAAGCAGAAAGCACGTCGTGATGGCAAACACCCAGTTCGCCGGTAGACCGCGCTGACTGATCAGGAACGTGCACAGCGCCCACATCATGATGTCGACGAAACGGTACCCCATGGTGTGGATGAACAGTCCGCCCAAAGCATCGGGGCTGACCACCGCCAGAATCAGGTAGCCCGCAGCCATAATGAAGAACCCAACCTGATAGATGAGCTGGTTGAAGTCCATGCGGAAAAACAGCGCACACACGAACAGCGCCACGGCCGAGAGCGCGAAGCTCGCGGCAGAAAGCGCCGCGACCGGCCCTGCAACCCCGCCCAGCAGCAGAACGGCCTGCGCGATGCCGAACGAAAGCCCTTGCGTAAACGATGTCACCAGAAACCGGCGCGGGATGTGCAGCGGCGCGTCCAGCCCGTGCGAGAGCATCGCGGGGGTAGCCGGCGCGTCCCGCACGAGCAGCCGCATGCACACGGGGGGCAGAACGATGGCCGCAAGCCACACCACGGCATCCGGCAGAAAGGTGATGAGCACGGTCAGAAGCGCTGCGAACACCGTTCCCACCACACCGTGCAGGATAGTTGTGCGAGGACCCAAATCGCCCAGGACCCGACCCCATTCCACATGCAAGCAGGCCGTGCCTGCGCCCATGAGCAGACCGCCGAAGCACGTGACGGCAGCGTTAACGGAAAAAACGGTAAGGGGCGAGTATGTCAGCATGCCGCACAAGCCGACGCCCATCGACATGGAGACCGGTATGCAGACGAGGTACCAGCGCCCCTGAGGGACGATCCCTTTCAGCTTAAGCAGAAATCCCAGCAGGAGGAACGTCAGCGCATAGGCCGAAAGCGGCACGACCCAACCAGGTAGAATGAAGTCGAGCTCGTCCAGGAACGTGGGGCTGA
This sequence comes from Enteroscipio rubneri, assembly GCF_963929405.1. Taxonomy (NCBI): domain Bacteria; kingdom Bacillati; phylum Actinomycetota; class Coriobacteriia; order Eggerthellales; family Eggerthellaceae; genus Enteroscipio; species Enteroscipio rubneri. The sequence goes on from NZ_CAWVIN010000003.1 coordinate 314,785, forward strand.
ACAACGTCGTCTGGAACACGAGCCACACCCATGTCCAGAACAAGCCGAAGCCAGCCGACAGTCGGGGATGCAGGCGCATTTCGCGCAGAAACGACGCGAGCATCGCATGTCGCTCGTTCCAGCCGGTCACGGTTCCGCGCGCGTCGTGGTCGTACCCCGCTTCGGCAGCCGATCCAAACTTCGAGCCGTTCTCGTTGCGCATGACCAAAACGCCCCTCCCTGAGCATCCGCCAAGCATGCGGCTCATCCTATCACAGCGCGCCAAAATGCGCCGCTCTCGTTCCTACCCCTTCCGGGGGTAGATGTTCTCACCTGCGAATTTACCGCGTAGGGGGGATGGCGTGATGCTGTATAGCGGCGGTAAGGTGCGCTCGTACCCGGGATGCGACAGCAACCCGAACCGGCCCCGTCGATCGACGGGGTGGAACGGAGGCAGAACAAGGGAGGAAGGGAGCACCATGAAAGAGAATCGAGAACAGACTTCGAAGCAGGGCGTCTCACGCCGTCAGTTCCTGGTGGGCGCTGGCCTGGCAGGCCTCGGCGTAGCGGGAGCGGGCATTGCAGGATGCGCGCCGGCGAGCCAGTCGAGCGGGGATGCCGGCGCCGCTAGCGCAGGGACGGCCGACTCCGCATCGCTCGCCAACAACCCGCTTGGCGCAAACGCCGCAGTGAACTGGACGTTCCTGACACCGCCGGAGGACATCGCCGAAGACCAGATCAAAGGCACCGAAGACGTGGACGTGCTCGTAGTGGGCTGCGGCTTCGCCGGAGCCATCGCGTCGGTCACCGCAGCCGAGCAAGGCGCCAAGACGCTCTGCATAGACAAGCAGGACACCTGGTCGGGCCGCGGCGGCCACATTACGGCTTACGGCTCGAAGATCGTGAAGCAGTACGCGGGCGAGGGCTGGTTCCAGGAAGCCGACTACTCCCATGTGGTCCGCCGCCTCATCGAATGGGCGACCGTCCGCGTGAAGGAGCCGCTCATGTGGCAGTTCGCGAAGAAGTCCGGCGCCTGCATGGATTGGCTCGTGGACCTCGTGGCCGATTCCGGGTTGCACCCGACGCTTTGGGCCGGCTTCTACAAGGGCCCCGACTACACCGAGGAGCCTATCACGCACTTCTTCTACGATGACAGCACTGACTTCGTCTACCTCGACGGCGTGTCCACGGGACTCGGCATGGCCGTGCTCATCCCCGCAGTCATCGCCGAAGGCGAAAAGCTGGGCGTCGAGTACCGATACAGCACGCCGTGCGCTCGTCTTGTGCGCGACGGAGACGGCCCCGTGACAGGCGCCATCGTGGGCGAAGAGGGCAACTACACGAAGATCAACGCAAAATCCGTCATCATCGCCGCCGGCGACTACCTGGATGACGACGAGATGCGCAGCCGCTACCAGCCGTTCACCTGGCACGCCGACAGCCGCCTGTACATCCCCTTCGGCATCTCCACGGGCGACCTGCACAAACAGGCCCTGTGGGTGGGTGGCGCCATGCAGGAGTCCGAACCCCACTGCGCCACCATCCACCTGGAGTCAGGCGCGCAGAGCTACAACTTCCTACACGTGAACAAGAACGGCGAGCGCTTCATGAACGAGGACGTGAACACCCAGTCCAAGTCGTGCGTGAAGTCCTACCAGCCCGAGGGCAAGGCGTTCACCATCTACGATGCCAACTCGCTTGAGAAGTTCGCGCAGTCGTGCAACGACGGCATCTCCGGCGGCATCTCGTCCGACCAGCAGTACCGTCGCTACGGCGTGCCCTTCGATATGGAGGTGGAGCTGAAGCTGCGCGAAGCCAAGATCGAGCAAGGGCTGCTGTTCCAGGCCGACACACTTGACGAGCTGGCAGAGAAGGCGGGCATCGACGCCGAGGGCCTGAAAGCTACCGTGGCGCGCTACAACGAACTGGCCGCCAAGGGCAACGACGACGACTTCGGCAAGCGCCCAGAAATCCTGTGGCCCGTCGATACGCCTCCGTTCTTCGCCGGCCAGCTGGTGTCCACGCTGCTTGCGGCATCGGGCGGCCTGCGCCAGGACACCGCGTGCCACGTGCTCGACGAGGAGAACAACGCCATCGAGGGCCTGTACGTGTGCGGCGCCGCAGGCGGCGAGTACTTCTCTAATGACTACCCCACCATCTGCCCCGGTACGAACCACGGTCGCTGCCTGACCTTCGGACGCATCGCCGGCATCAACGCCGCCGGCGGCGATGCTGACAAGGAGATCCCCGACCTTGAGATCCCGAGTGGGAACATGCCCGAAGAAGACCGCATCAACACGGTGACGCCCTCGAAGCTGTAGGCCTCGAGGCTGCCCCGGAGCACCATTCCGACAGTGCGGGACTTCACCGCGGCATTCCCGCCGCGACCCGCCATGTGCAAGAGCCGCCTGGCCCCTCCCTCCCCGCCGGGCGGCTCTCCGCTATCCTCGTTCGGGAACGCGCTGCCAGAAAACAGGCCGGTTTGGCACGGATTCGGGTGAAGACAGGGCCTTTCGAGCCCAGATGTTCCGACAGCGCTGCAAAACCCCAGTCGGCACGTTCTCCATTTGAAATCTGTACCGGGCCGGCGTGCCAAACCGGCGCTTTTTCTGGCGCTCCGCATCGGCGCACTCCATCGTGCGATAGTGCCGAGCGCGAAATGCAGGTGCAAACGCGGCGAAGACACGAGGAGATGATATCGAATAGCTTGACGTGTCCGATATGCCGTTGCTGATCAGACGAACGACCACGGCGTCAAGGCGCCCAGCGCCGCAACGTCGGCCTTGCGCACGCTCCGCGCGAAGCCGACCGAAGGGTCGCATGCTCCCGTGCGCGCCCACTGCTCGACCAGGCTTGCGATACATCGCGCTACGGCCGGGTCGAACGTGCGGCGCGGCGGCCACCCCAGCGGAACGCTCGGAGTACCGCTGGCGAGCGCATCGACGAACAAGGTCTCGCATTCCCCTGCGCGCGCATCCCCCAGAACGACGATCGAAAGCGGCGGACGATCGTCGTCGAACAGGCCGCCGGGAAGCGCTATCACCGCACGCACGCATCCCGACGCGATAAGCTCGGCACGGACTGCGGGTTCGCAACCCCGTCCTTCATGCAGAAGCGCGTTCGCCGCAAGCAGCACTGCGTATCCGCCTGGCGCCCGGTGCGCATGGGCATGCTGTAGCCAAGCGAGATTCGCTTTATTCCGCGGAGGCACGCCGAAGGCCCAGCGCAGATCAGCCGGATCGGGAGCGGAAACGCACCACTCCCCCTGGTTCGGAGGCAGCACGGATGCAACCAGGTCGAACATCACACCTGAGAATCGATCGTCCGTAAGCGACGGCCCCGTCCGCACCGAGTCCTGCTCGAACGACCAGCCTTCGCACCGAGCAGCCAACGCGGATGCAAGCGCATCCGAAAACCGCTCAACCTGACCCGCGAGAGCAGCTTGCGGAAAACGTTCACGAATCGCCGCAAGCACGGAGCCATCACGCATGCAAGGATCGAATGCACGCGCCGCATTCGGCGCGAACGCACGGGCAACGTCGGCTAACAGATCGATTACCGTGCGAGGACACGGTGCATCGAGGTGACGCTCGGAAGTGAGCGAACCCTTGGAAACAAGCTCCGTCTGACATGCGAGCGCAAGCCATCTGACGAGCGCTCCCGTGCACGCAGCCGGAGCCAGCTCATCGAGTTCACGGATAATCCGCGTTCGCTCGTGCGCGTTCAACGCCGACGATGCACCGGTGAGCGCTTCGAGGAAGGCAAGCATCGGCTCTTCGGCGGCCAGCGCTTCAAGCTGAAGGTCCGCCGCAGCAGCAGGATCGCCCGCAGTAGCGATGCCCTTCCACCGGTCTCCCCGGTCGACCGAGCGCAAGAAGAGCAGCGGCAGAATCTCCCAAGCGGCATCGAAGGACGAACGGGGCGTACCAGCCGCATGAGCCATGTTTGAGCGCACTTCCTGCACGAGTCCGGACAGCAGCGCTTTCGCCGCCATATCGGTTCCGTTGTCGGTCCCGCACGTGCAACCGGTCGCAGAAAACGCAGAACCAATCGCCATGCGCGCATCCGCCCCAGCCGCGCATCCGCGTTTCCCCGACTCGACAGCGCACGCCTTCTGATCCGCATCGTCCGCCCACGCCCTCGACAACAGATTGGCTTCCACATCGTCGCTGCATTCCATCAACCTGCGCGCCGTGTCTTCAACCTGCTTTCGCATCCGAACGGCACGCGCCTCAAGCCGATCGATCTCCTTGATCGTCCGAACCGCCTCATCTTGGAACGCGCGCCGCTCTTCTTGCGGAACTGCACGCACCTCCAGCTCGCCAATACGCTCGAGCGACATCGCCAACGCGTCGACAGCACGCCCCGCCACCCGCAGGCGCGGCCGCACGCCCGCGGCGGCAAGCGCAAGCACAAGTGTCTCGAATCCTATCGACGTGCCATCGGCAACCGTCACGGCAGCGCAGTCTGCCAGCGGGTACGCGCTTCTCTCCATGCGCCGGCCGAGCACGTACTGCCCCGCCTGGCCGAGCACCAGACACGGCCCTGGCACACCCGCCTCGTCGGTCGAGCCCACGATTCCCTGCGATGACACCACCGCGACAGACCCTTCGCGAGCGCGAGCCGATGCGTCGAGCGGCCGACCTTCGTGCACCGTGCACGCCTCGTCGAGCCGGAACGTCTCCGACGAGGCTGCCGTCGCTTCGAGATAGCGTGCCGCCCCTTCGTCGAAGAGCCGTCGCGCCCGCTCCTCATCTTCGGCAACCGCCGCTTCACGTTCCTCCATGAACCGCACGAACGCGCGACGCACGGCGACGTCCGGCCAAGGCACGCGGATATGGCGGAGGCTGTTCTCGGACAGGCGAACCGTCTGCCCGCTCACGTCCGCGTGTGCGTGAGCGGGAATGCGCGACAGGATCAGCCGCAGGTACGCGATGTCCTCGTCACACTCGCAGGCTATCACGTGATACAGATCGGTTGCGGCGAACCTTCCGTGCGCCTCGACCACGCGCAGGCACCCATCGGGCGCCTCCACGTTGCACACCGATCCCAGCAGCAGATACGTACCATCGAAAGCATAATCGTCGAACGGAACGGTTCCCGTCTCCACGTACAGCGGATACGGGCCGCGCCTCAGCAGGCGCTGCACGCCGCGAACCGCGCCGCAGCGTTCGTCGAGCACGTCAGCCACTTCTTCGAGGCGCCTCGTCTCAATCGACATGGCATTCCTCCCTCTCTCTATACTCCTCCACCAGGTCGAACACCTGCTGCCTATTGTGCACTCCCAGCTTGCGATACAGGTTCTTGCAATGTGAGCGCACCGTGTTCTCCGAAACGAACAGGGTTTCCGACATGCGGGCGACGTCGCGCCCGCGTATGATGAGCTCGAGCACATCGGTCTCGCGGTTCGACAGCCCGTATGTCTTCTTCATCATGCGGCTGCACACCGGGACCATATCTTGCGCGACGATGACGTTGCGCACGAGCGGTCGGATAGGTGCCTGGGGATCCTCAACCGCCTCGGCGCCTCCGGCCGAACGCGTTTTTCCAGGCGTATCCATTCCCGTGCGATCCGATCTCGGACCCTCATCTGAAGGCGCGCCCGCGATCGGGTCGAACTCATGATCGGCCCGTCCTCCCCGCCGGAGGTTGACCACCACGCCGGCGAACGAGAGCACATACGTCGACAAAAGCGCGATGACGAGTATCTGCGACACATCGAAGGTCTGGCCGAGCGCGTCGCCCACTGCCCGGCCCACCAGCACCCCGCCGTACACGATGGCGGAGAACACGCCGAACGCGGCGATAGGATCAACCTGCCGAAGCTTCGCTATCTTGATGCACGTGAGCATCATGAAGATGGACACGACTGAGAAGGCCGCGTTCGCAAGGCCGGCGAACAGCACGCGATACCCCGCATCGAAGAAGGGCAGGAACAAGAACCCCGTCATGACGGCCAAAAACAGTGCCGTATACACCGCCGAAAACGACAGTCGTCCCCGCACCTTGTCCCACGCGATCGCCAAACTCGCTGCGGCCGCGAGCATCCCCAAGGCCAGCGTGGCGTTCAGTACCGTAGACGAGCCGCCCGCCTGCTGGGCGAACATGCGCGACACGCCGCCGACGTAGCCGATGGCGGCCGTGCACAGCATGTAGCGCCACGTGCTGCTTACGATATTCGCGAACGTTCCGGCACCGCTTTGACCGACGATGATGCCGCCGGAAGCTCGATCGAACACGTTCCCCCTGCAGTGTCGCAGAAAGAGCGCGTTCAGTACCACGAAGCAGAACAGCACGACCATATAGAGCCAGAGCCACGCAATGAAGGCCACGGCAAGGTAGAATACGGCCGAAAGTGCCGAACCGACGATGATCCTGGATGCAGCCGCATCGACATCCTGTTCGGCGAACAGGCGCTGCCACACGATGAACGACAGCGATGAGCCCGCTCCGATGAGGACCGCCGAAACCAGTATCAGCGCATCGTTGGGTACGTGCATCGCGGCAAACAGTCCCGCATACCCCGCGATCAAGCAGACCGTGGAATGGTATGTCGTATCGCGTTTGCATTGCGCAGGCAGATACAGGCATCCCAGCCCGAACACGACCAGAACGCCTATGTAGCCGATGGAGCGGGCAGTCTCGGCACCGCCCATGCCGCTGAACGAAAACGGCGACATGGAAGCAAGCCAGAGCAGCCCCCATGCGGAGGTCGAGCTCAAAACAAGGTATATCGCGAATCCGACGCTGTATGAATCGAAGACGCGAGCGCTTTGACCGGACATTGCGTCCTCCTCGATGCGAAACGCGCCGCTGGGCGGCGCGATCCCAGATTTCCCATATACACCATAACGTCTCGCACCCTGTCAAACGGGTGAAAACGGAGAAATTCACCTATGCCATGTGAGGTTCGCGCCCAGATTTTTTCTACACTGCGAACCAGTAGGAATGCATGCGTTCGAGCATGCGAAAGACCGAGGAGGGTTATATGGATAGCAAGAGCAAAGCGTTCGATCGTCGAAGCTTCCTCAAGGGAGCGGTGCTCGCGGGAGCCGGTACTGCGGCATTCGGATTGGCCGGATGCGCGCCGAGCGGAGAAAGCTCGTCGTCTGATGGTTCTTCGAGCGGCGCATCCTCTGCTTCTGCCGATGGGCACCTGACGGCGGACAGCATCAACAATGGCACGTGGGCGTTCGAAGTCGCACCCGAACCCGTGGCCGACAGCGAGATTGCGAACACCTACGAAGCCGACATCATCATTGTGGGCGCAGGCGTGTCGGGCCTCGCGTGCGCGGCCTCTGCGACCGAAGAGGGCGCCGAGGTAATACTCTTCGCGGCCAGCTCCCAGCCCGTTGCACGCGGCGGATCGAACCACGGCATCGGCACGAAGTTCCACGAGCGCCTGGGCATCACCGACTACACGAAGGACTCGATCGGCGGGTTCATCCGCCAGGAACTGGCGCGCAATGGATACCGCGTCGACCAGAAGAAGTGGTACAAGTGGATCAACAACTCCGCCTCAACCATGAACTGGCTCATCGATCTCATGGAAGCGAAGGGCTATACCACCACGATGGAGATCGGCTACACCGACACCGAAGGCGTGTTCTCCGCACATCCCGGATCGCATAACTGGGTGGAAACCGCCGACGGCAAAGAATCCGGCGCAGCCACTGGCGAGAACCTGGTCATCGCCATGTACGAGGAGAAGATCAAGGAGCAAGGCGGCGAGATTCACTACAACACCATCGGCCAGTACCTCGTCCGCGACGACGACGGAAAGGGCCGTGTGTCGGCCATCGTCGCAAAGGACCCTGATGGCAACTACGTGAAGTACGTCGGCCGCAAGGGCATCGTGCTGGCCACCGGCGACTTCTCCGCCAACCAGGACATGATGGCGAAGTACTGCTCATGGGTAGCCCCGCTTCTGCAGTACAACGAGGTGGACTACGACGCCATGTTCCAGTTCGGCGGCCTTGGACCGGGAGACGGCCAGAAGATGGGTCTGTGGGCAGGCGCTGCTTGGCAGCAGACGCTTCCCAACGCGCCTATGATCGACGCCGTGGGCCCCATGCCCTACCGCCAGTCCATCGCCGACTTCTCGGGCTTGCTGCTCAACAAAAAAGGACAGCGCTACTCAAACGAAGACGTCATCTTCTCGTATGGCACCTACGCCATGATGATGCAGCCCGATATGACCCGCTACGGCGTATGGGATGCCGCCTACGCAAACCACTTCGACTCCTGGGAGACCTTCGGCACCACTATCGTTGAGCATGAGGGTAAAGACGCCTACACGCCCGAGCAGTACCGGGCCCTGTGGGACGAGAACGTGGAGAAGGGGACGTTCGTTAGGGGCGACACGATCGAAGAAGTGTTGGCCCAGCTGGACGGCCTGGATGCCGAGCAGGCCAAGGCATCCGTCGATCGCTACAACGAGCTGTGCGCCGCCGGCAAGGACGAGGACTTCCACAAGGATGCTTCGCTCATGGCCCCCATCACGGAGGGTCCCTTCTACGGTTGCAAGCTCGAAATGAGTCCTGCGAATTTCCTGTGCGTCACGGGTGGATTGCGCACCAACGAGAACATGCAGGTGTGCGACGCCGAGGACAACCCCATCGAAGGCCTGTACAACCTCGGTATCATGGTGGGCGACAGCTACGCGAACTGCTACAACTTCGCCATCTGCGGCCACAACCTGGGCATGAACTGCAACACGTTTGCTTATCTGCTGGGCAAGGACTTGGCTGAAGCGTAGGCGAGAGCCTGCCGACCCGAGCCTGGCTGTTCCGGCAGGCTCGGGTCGAGCCTCCTCGGCAAGTCCGGACCCGGCTGCGACTCGTCCGTCAGAGCGGAGAGCGGGATGGCCGGGTCGAAGCCGGCTAACCAACTGCGGCGAGCCGACGCGTTTCCTAAAACAATACCGGCTTGCGTGCATCGTGCACTCGAGCGCGGGCCGCGCGCCCGCATTTCCCCCGAACGAGACCGGGGCCGATTTCCCTCCCTCCCCTGGCCCCGGCTCGTTTCACTTTCATTCAGGATCCTGCCCGCTGCAGAAACCAGTGCGCAGAATGCCCGTATCAGGCGCTCCCTCTGCAAGCCCAGCCTTGCGAGCTTGCGCTCGTGTTGCCAAAAAAGTGCCGGTTTGGCACAGATTTTGGCAGAATCGAGGCCTTCCAAGCCCAGCGCCTTCGGTAGTGAGGGCAAAACCCCAGGTGATCACTTCTCGACCTTGATCTCAACCGCAGTTGGCGTGCCAAACCGACGCTTTTTTGGCGCTCCGCATCGGTGCGCTTTAGCATGCTATAGCGTCGAAAATCGACTCGTGAATAACGGCTCAGCCTGGGCCATTGCAGGAACCGCCGACCACCGGACGTTTCAACGTGTAAAGTCGCCGGTCGTTCCAACGTGTAAAGGCCCACCTCCGAAGAGACGGGCCTTTACATTCGTGCAAGAGGCGCATGCGGAACGCCGAAACGCACCGCGAATGCGAATCCTAGCGCTTGCTGAACTGCGGGCGCTTGCGAGCCTTCTTCAAGCCGTACTTCTTGCGCTCCACCATACGAGAGTCGCGCGTGAGGTAGCCGGCCTTCTTGAGCTCGGCGCGGTAGTCGCCGGCATCGAGCAGGGCGCGGGAAATGCCGTGGCGCAGTGCCCCGGCCTGGCCCGAAATGCCGCCGCCGTTGATGCGGGCGATAACGTCGAAATGATCCATCGTATCCGTGACTTTGAACGGCGTCTTCGCGTAGTTCACGAGCGCGTCGCGACCGAAGTAGTCCTGCGCCTCGCGACCGTTGATAGTCATCTTACCGGTGCCGGGAACAAGGCGCACGCGAGCGACGGCGTTCTTGCGGCGGCCGGTGCCGTAGTACAAAGCTTCACCTGCCATTGGTTAACCCTCCATCTTGATCTCGCGGGGCTTCTGAGCCATGTGCGGATGCTCCGCGCCCGTATAAACCTTGAGCTTCTTGCCCATGGCGCGGCCGAGCGTGTTCTTCGGAAGCATGCCCTTCACGGCATGCTCGATGACGCGCTCAGGATGCTTGGCCATGGCCTCTTCGAAGGTTTCGGACTTGAGACCGCCGGGAAAACCGCTGTGGCGGAAGTATTCCTTCGAGCTGGCCTTCGTGCCCGTCACGCGGATCTTGTCCGCATTGATGATGATCACGAAATCGCCCGTGTCCACGTGCGGCGTGTACTGCGGCTTGTGCTTGCCCTTGAGGATATGAGCGGCCTTGGTGGCGACGCGGCCGAGCACTTGGTCCGTCGCATCGATCAAGACCCATTCGCGCTCAACTTCGTTGGGCTTCGCGTAATACGTCTTCACTGCTGTCCTCCATACATCTGTCCTGCCCCGCCATGCGGGGCGGGTCCCCGTCGCGAGTCGCGGCATTTCGCCCCACGGCTTGCAACGGCTGTTTGTTTTCAAAAGTGCAGGTCGATCGGATGCCGGGTTCCTACGCCGACGCGCGACTTCGGGCCTGGACTCCCTTGTCTGCGTTTCCGCCTTATCCTGCATGCACGGGGCTTTTGAAAGCGAACCTTTGCATTGTAAACAGCGGGGGCCCACGAAGTCAACGGGAAACATCCACGTTCTGACCGATCTGCACAAATGAGCCGCCGGGCCGCATCTCAACAGGCAGCCCGGCGGCTGGAGAACCCCCTTTCAGATCGCGCATGCAACGTGTGCAAGCGCGCGGGCAACGGTACCAAACCCGCCAACGTGCAAAGCCTTCCGAACGCCTACGACCGCATCGAGAGCAGCTGCTGATGCTCGTCGTGGATCTTCGGCACAAGCAAACGGAATGTCGCGAGCAGGACCAGCGTTGCAACCGACACCGGCTCGAACGCCCCCGCCAGCAGCACGGCCGTCGCGCACCACGCCGCGCATGCAAGGCCGAGCCCCAGCGCGATGCGTCGGGCGGGCCTCAGCGCGTATCCATCGTAGAGCCAGGAAAACCCGTAGAGATGGACGGCCACCGATGCAATGCCGACAGCCAGGCAGAACAGAGCCTCGAACCGTAGAAGCGTGGCGATGCTGAGCCCGTTGCGGTACGCCCCTCCTTCAGCGACGAGCTCCCAGCTCGAAAGTTCTTGCCCTTGGAACGTGGCAAGCACGGTGAACCCTGCGCACAGCAGACCCGCGAACGCACCCCAGACGAAGAACCCGTTCAACAGGCGATGGGCGCGCGTGCGGTACTTCGTCATGGGCAAGCCGTCGTCGCCGATGCGACGGCCTTGGGCATCGAAACGCTTCTCCTGGCGCGGCCGACTCGCGAACCCGCGCTGGCAAGGCGCCGGCTTCTGTTTCTGCTTTTTCTTGCTCATGATCCCTCGATCCCGGTAATGTCAGAACGGCCCTTCCCTGCTGCGACCAACGACCGATGAGAGCGCCGGCAGACGCATCGGCGCTCTCCACGAGCCTACCTGGCTCAATCGGCATCCAGCTCGACGACGCTTCGACTCTCGGCCGACTTCAATATCGCCTGGACGACCTTGAGCGTGGCCAGGCCCTCCTCGCCCGAGCAGCGCGGAACCAGCTCCACGCCGTCGATCAGGTCGCCGAAATGCTCGAGCGTCGCCGTGGCAGGATCGGGACGGCCCACCTCGTAATGGGTTTTCAAAAGCGGCTCGGTCCAGCCGTACTGACCGGGGCCGTAACGGTAGAAATCCATGTTCGGAAGCCCGAACGACCCTTTGGTCCCGAATACGCGCAGGCTGTTCTCGCCCGGCCGGCAGTTGATGAAATGCATCTCCTCGGCCGCCAGATCGTAGCCCCAGGGACCAGGCACGCCGTCCGACACGAAGTACGTGCACGTGGGTCCTTCGGCATACTCGAACACGATGGAGGCGGAGTCTTCGACCTCACCGCCGCGAATGCTGTTGCGCGCAGCCGCGTACAGACGCTTTACCCGCATGCCCGTGAGGTAGTGCAGATCGTCAACGTCATGGATCGCGTTGATCAGCAGCGGGCCTGTCGTGCGGTGCCAATCTATGTCGAAGTAGGAATCGGGCTTGGCGTAGATTGCCGAACACTGAATGCCCACGATATCGCCCAGATTGCCCGCTTCTATAAACTGCTTGAGGAAGAGCATCGTGGCCGACGACCGCCTTTGATGGCCGATGAGCAGCGTCGCCCCCGCCTGATCGCACGCATCGATGATCATGCGCGCATCCTCTTCGGTGTCGGCGATGGGCTTTTCGACCAGCAGGTGCTTGATGCCCACCGCTAAAGCTGCCTTCACGGCCGGCAAGTGCAGGCCGTTGGGAAGGGCGATTACAACGCCGTCCAGCACAACTGATTCCAGCAGCTCCTGGTAATCCTCGTAGAGCGGAGCGCCCAGCTCGGCGGCGACAGCCTGCGCCTGCGGCCCCATTCCCGCCACCGCCGCAAGGTCGAACCGCTCGCTTGCTGCCGCATCGCGCGCGGCCTTCGCCCCCTGGTTCAGGCCCAGGACGGCCAGTCTGATTGCTTCCATGTTCGGTACCTCCTCAAGTCGTGTTGCCACAAGGCCGCACGTCCAACGAGGTCCGCATCCGAATAGACAGCCACGTCTTTCTTCTTCGAGGGTACCAGGTGCGCCCGAAACCGTACAATTAAATCTGTTCAGGGAAGATGCCTTCGTTTGAGAGTTTCAATCCGCAGAGCGGAAGCACACCGGGCGCGAAGGAGCCGAGTGCCGAGAAAGACGCCACGATGATCTTGAACGCGCGACTCCCAGACGCGCAGAAGGGCCGGTGCCCCTCCCCCAGGAGGCCCCGGCCCTTCTTATGCAGCTGCCGCTGTTGCTGTAGCGGCGGCGCGCTCGAGATGCAGGCGAACTGCCGGCACGACGCGTCTCGGGCTAACGGGTGCAACCGGGAAAATTCAGCTGCCCATGCCCTCGGCTGCGCCCGCTCGGGCCGGATAGCGCGGGCCGCATTCCGCGCCTGTCCCTACTTCGTATCCTGAAGCACGCCCTCGCTGATCTCCTCGAGCGATTTGCCGCGCGTCTCAACGCCCAGCACGGCCACGATAACGGCCCCGACAATCGCGATGCCGCCCGAAGCCAGGTACACGCCCACGGCCCCGATGCCGCTATTCAGGAAGAACGCGATCCAGATAGGATTCAATATGGCGCCGATACGGCCGAACGCGTTGGCCAACCCGGCGCCGCGCACGCGGATCTGGGTGGGGAACGGCTCAGGCAGGTACACGGAACTGCAGATCAGCGACCAGTAGTACGTGATGACGGTCATAAGGAAGCCGACGATGATGATGAGTACGGTCTGATCGACCGGAATCATGGCCCAAGCGTAGCCGAACACCGCCGTGAGCGTGAAGCCCACCACCAGCTGTATCTTGCGGCCCAGCTTGTCGACGAACACGCTCAACAGCGCGACGCCCACCGGGATGCCCAGCAGCATGATCGTGGTGAGCGCAACCGAGTACGTGACATCGAATCCGCGCGAGACGAAGATGGTCGGCGTCCACGTGACGATGGTGTAGACGCACACGAAGTTGACGAAACAGATAGTGCAGGCGACGATGGTCCGGGGCAGCATCTTCTTAGTGAACAGGAACGTGAAGGGAAGCTGCTTGACCTCGGTAGCGGCCGCGCGCGACGCGTCGGCTTCGATCTTGCAATCCGGCACCGGCTCGATATCGTGGCCGGCGGCACGCATGATGTCCTCGTATTTCGTGACGATGGCATCGGCCTCTTCGTTGCGCCCATGCTGGGCGAGCCAACGGGGCGAATCGTCCATGTACTTGAGCACGAGCACCGCGACAATGAGGCCGACGAGGCCGCACACTCCGAAGATGGCACGCCATCCGACAAGCGGGAGCATGATCAGGCACATGAACGACGCGATAGGCGTTCCGCAGTTGGCGATGAGCCCGACCCACGCCTGGTAGCGCCCTCGGACCTTCGGGGGAGTGTATTCGCTGAGCGACCCGTATCCGGCAGGATAGGCCGCCCCCAAGCCGAATCCCATGAAGAACCGGCAGACGATGAGGACGGTCATGTTCGGGGCAAAGGTCGCCACCAGGCAGAACACCGAGAACAGCGATGCGAAGAACACGAGTCCCTTCCTGCGCCCGAACTTGTCCGATACGATGCCGGCCAACAATCCACCGATCAGATAACCGAACGCCGTCATCGATACGAAGATGGAGTTCAGGTTGTTGTCCGACCATCCCGAAGCCAGCAGCTGGGCGATGATGGGACCGGCGATGTTCATGTCGAGGCTGTCGCAGAATGCGACGCCGCCGATAAGCCACAGCACTTTGCGATGCGCCTTGCCGGCCGGCAGCCTGTCCAAGCGGGCCGCTATACCGTGGTACGAGCGCTGCACGATGTCGGCATTGACTGCTTCGAGCCGGTCGATGCGCGCGTTGATATTTGCAGCTGAAGCCATGTTCCCTCCTTGAGATAGGGTTGATGTGCAGAAAGACATCTGTTCCGTGGCTGAATGCGGATGCGGATCCCGCCAGATGCGGCTCTCGCCTCTCTCCTGCCCATCGGATTGGGCTCCCCCCGCCTCCTTCCTCTCGGCTTATTCGATAGTAAAGAACATGCGCACCCCGGTGAACGCACATGGTTTTGCATCGGCAATCCGCATGCCCTCCGGTTGAAAAAGCCAATGGGAGACGGGGTTTGTCGCGATTCGGAACAGCGCATGAGCGCGGCGATGCCTCATCCAGCATGGAGAAGCAGCCTCGAAGGATTCGAGTAGAATCGTGCAACCGCAGGACGCGCTTGCGCAAGCTTCAGCGCGGCGAGATCATCATATCCCCGCCGCCGCTGCGGGGACTCGCGTTCTTAAACTCGTAGCCTTTCATGAAGGAGACAAACTCTTCAACCGCGAAAGGCAGGCGCTCGCGCTTGCGGTAGCTCAGATAGAACGTGTGGAAGTCCGTCGGAGCCTCTTTGACGGGGATCGGCACGATGTCGGGGAACGCATCGAGCAGCCACGAGTGGCATGCGATGGCCATCACGTCGGGATCGGCCGTCACCAGGGAGCAGAGCGTGATCTCGTCGGAATACTCGCACGAAACGTTCAATCCGCTCCCTTTGCTCAGCAAGGCGTTCACCTCGACGGCGAACGGACCTGCAGTATTGCGATAGGTGATGAGCTTGATGCCACGAAGCTCGTTGAGCGAAATCTCCGCCCTTCCAGCAAGAGGATGGGAGCGGTTGACCACGAGAGCGACCCGCTGCGTGAAGCAGGGTATGGAGGCCACATCCGAATCGCCTTTGCCGAGCACGCCAGCGAAGATAACGTCGACCGAACCGTTCTTCAGCTCGTGCATGAGGCTTTCGGTCGTGCCCTGCTTCCATTTGAACTGCACCTTGCTATGCGAGTGCTCGCGGTAGTCCCTGATGGCTTCTGACCACGCCTGACTCTGGATAGAGTAGACCGTACCCACGGTCATAACGCCGAATTCGAGCGAAGCTCGCTCCCGAATAAGCGAGACGGCGTGGTCGAGCGCGTTCGTGGCCACGACCACCGCCTCATAAAGATCTTCCCCGTCGATCGTGAGCTCGAGGGTGTTGCGCTTCTTCTTGATGAGCGCGACCCCCAGCTCCTTCTCTAAGTTCGAAACCGCAAGCGACAGCGTGGGCTGTGCGATGAACAGTTCCTTCGCTGCACGCGAATAGTTCCGCACCTCGACGAGCTTCCTGAAGTAGTACAGATGCGCGAGATTCATCGTAGCCTCACTCTCAGTGAGAAAGCCCCCCCCCCCCCGACATATCTCTTGACACGTATCGTGCGTTCGTGCGAGGGGTTGGCAATCGCAGAGAGCGCGATTGCTCCGAGATCGCTCCGATCAAGACGGGAGACCCTTCCATTGCCGACGGCCTTCCGCACCCGGCCAAGCCGTCGGCCTCATTGTAGCGTCCACAAGCCGAGCCTTGTCAATACTCAGCGGCGACGTTCTGGGCAAACGCACGGGCCAGACCCGCCCACTCGTCGATGCAGGCGAGGTCCGATGCGGAGCGAGGCGGCAAGCCGTTCGACGCGGTTCGAAGGCGATGCTATGTTCGGAACGCGCGGCGTCGGCCGGGTAAGGGAGGGGGAGCCGGCCGACGGCGCGCAGGAGGATGCCGAGGCGGATCGAACCCGCCCCGGCCGGGATGAGCTTTACGCTTGAGCCAGCTCCTGGCCCAGAAGATAGCCGTAGGTGATGCAACGCCCGTGGCTGTTGCCGGCCACGTTGATGGGATAGTCGACGGCGGTGATGTCGCCCATCGTGTTGCCGAGCGCATACAGGCCCTCGATGGGGGCGCCTTCGGCGTCGAGGCACTGGAAATCGACGTTGGTGCGCAGGCCCCCCGTGACGGTGAGCAGCGCCGGACCGACCTTCAGCGCGTAGAACGGACCCTGCTTGACCGGCGTCAGGAACACGGGCTTCTTGTAGTAGTCGGTGTCCTCGCCCGCTTCGCACATGCCGTTGTAGCGCTCGACCGTCGCCATGAGTGTGGCGGCGTCGCAGCCGATCTGCTTCGCCAGCTCTTCCAGCGTGTCGGCCTGGTAGGCGATGCCTTGCTCGACGTAAGCCGGGATCTGCGTCTCGAAGTAGTCGGCCGCCAGCTGCGGATCGCTGCCGTACGGGCGGAAGGAGTCCCAGAACATACCGCCGCCGTAGGGCAGGCCGTTCACGAGGTCGGTAGGCCAATTCGCATCGAAGACGGACCAGGCCTCGCCGTTCGGCTGGCGGTTGATGGCCAGCGACTTGCCCTGCACCCACGTGTCCTCGCACATGAAGCGCTCGCCGTTGTCGTTCACGAACAAAAACGGCCCGTGGAACCAGCAGAACGCCTGCGGGTGCATCATCGTGGGCAGCGGCAGATCCTGCAACTGCGCGCCGGCCCACATGCCCATCTTGTGGCCGTCGCCCGTATTCACGCCCACCGGCGTGTACTGGCTGCGCGGCTGACCGTACTCGGCGCAGATGGGAGCATACGCCTTGCACATCTCGATATCGCCGCCGATATCGCCCGTGCACAGCACCACGCCCTTGCTGGCGTTGTACTGCACGTAACCGTCCGACGTCTCGCAGATGCAGCCAATCACTTTATTCCCGTCCTTGACCAGCTGGATGGCGGGGCTGTCGAACACGAACTGGGCGCCGGCCTCGACTGCGTCGAGGTAGCACAGCTCGGCGCCAGCGAAACCGGTGGAGGTGAGCCCGGCGTCCTCGGGAAACATGAGCATATGGTAGCCGGGCTGCTCGGCGTAGACGTCGTCATGACTGTAGAACGCGCCGACCATGGCGGAGCCGCCGCGCGCTTCGGCCTTGTCGAGCAGCCAGTTCGACGCCTCTTCGGAATTGTTGAAGAACTTGACGATGAGATCCTCATTCGCGCGGCTGGCGCACTGCGCGATCCAGTGCTGCTTGGCGTTCACCTTGTCCACCTTGATGCCCAACTCGTCCATGTAGCGCGAATTGATGGCGCCGAACCCACCGCCGCGGCCGTTCCAGCTGGGGGACTTCTCCACGACGGTCACGGAGCCGCCCTTCTCGGCAGCCGAGCAGGCACAGGCGCAGCCCGCGATGCCCGCGCCGATGATGAGGATGTCGGCGTCCACCGTGCTCGCGATATCCGTGATGGGCTCGGGCGCGACCTCCCATGCGTACTGCGCCTGACCCGTTGCCGCGGATTCACTCGAGTCGGACGAGCCGGCCGCCGGCGAGCAGCCGGCCAGGCCCGCAGCGCCCGCTGCGACGGCAGCCGTGGCGCCAAGGCCTAAAAAGGCGCGGCGCGACAGGCCGCTCTTGGTGATTTCTGACATATGATGCCCCTTTCGTATTCGCACGGACTCCCTCGGCCCGCGCCTTGGATGGAGCGCCGCGTGCGGCATATCAGACGTGCTGCAGGCCGGGCGACCGCGCCGCCCGAAGCCGATCCTGCCGAAATGCGGTGGCTCCTTGTGCCGATACTGCACCATCCTCAGCGGTTCCGTCATCGAACGATGCGGCCCATTTCCGCAGGAAACCACGGTATGGGCCGCATCGGCCCATACCGTTTCGCCGGTTGCGGCCTTGCGCGGCACCGGGTGTTTTGCTAGTTTGAAGCGGGGATTTCGGAGGGGATGGGACGATATGCGCGCACCGCGACAACAAGACGAAGGCGCCCGGTTCTCGGGCTGGCGCCTGCTGGGATTGGGATTCTGGCAAGCTTGGCAGATGATAAGCATGTGCACAGGAACCCTCGTGCCCGATTCCGGCCGATTCCCTTCCGCCGGCAACGCGCTTCTGTGGGTGCTCACGCTCATCGCGTTGGGGTTCCTCGTCGTCATGCTCACGGCAAAAAAGCACGCTCCGTTCCTCGCACGCCGAGCGTTCTTCCTGTTGGCAGGGGGACTGACCGCCGCCGGCACCGTGATCGTACCGGTAGCGCTCACGTATGGCCAAGGCCCAGCAAGCTTCGCCCTCTTCTTAGCGGGCGCAGCGGCGGTCTCGTTCGGCAATGCGCTCCTGCTCATCATGTGGGGCGAGCTGTGGAGCGCGCTGGCCACCGGCCGCGTGGGACGTCATCTGTACGTGTCGTATACGTTCGCGTTCGTGCTGTTCTTCGCCGCGAACGCCCTGCCCTTCTGGGCGGCCGTCGCGTTCAACGCGCTCATGCCCATAATTTCAGCCGCCATCCTGACAGCCTGCAAGCAGGAACCGCGCCGCGAACCGTCCGTGCTGCCGCTTGACGTGAGGACCGTGCCCGTGCTGCGCATCCTCGTCTGCATCCTCGTGATCAGCATCGCGTACGGCACGTCGCAAGGTATGGTGAATACGTTCGCAGACGGGGATGCTTCGTTCATCGCGAAAGCCCTGCTGCTGGCGGGCGGAGGCATCGCGGCCATCACGCTGTCGATGGTGGTGGCGCCCTCGTCCGCCGAGCCTATCGCACTGTATCGCCCGGTCATTCCCGCTATGGTGGCCGGACTCATTCTGCTGCTCCTGCTGCCGCCGACCTTCCGGTTCCTGGGCGCGGGACTCATCATCATGGGCGTGTACTGCCTGGACATGTTCATGATGCTCGTATCCACCGACGTGGCGTTCCGCGCGCGCATCCCCGTTGCGCTCTCCTTCGGCCTGTGCATCTTCTGCGCGCGCACCGGCACGCTGATCGGTTCGTTCGCCGCGAATGCGGCGCTGCAGCCGGCTCTCTGGTCAGACGCACTGCGCACGGACGTGTTCTTGGCCGGCGTCCTTGTCCTCGTGCTCGTGGGTATGCTGTTCTTCACGCAGACCGACGTCCACAAGCTGTACGGCACGCCGCGCGAAGGAACCGCCGATGCCAGCCTCGAGCAGAAATGCGCGGACATCACGGACATGTGTCGCCTGACGAACCGCGAGGCCGAGGTGCTGGTACTGCTGGCCCGCGGACGCACCGTGCGCTACATCTGCGACGAATTATCCATAGCCCAAGGTACCGCAAAGCACCATGTGAGCAATATCTATCGCAAAATGGGCGTCTTCGACCGCCAAGGCCTGCTCGACACCATCGAGCAGGGCGGCGTGGGGAAGCCGGGCTGGGAATAGCGACCCCTACACCACCTGATGCCCCCTGAAAGCCCTCGCAGCCAGGGGCACGCACACAATCAGAGCGAGAGCATAGACGCCCACGAGCAAGCCCACGAGGTCCACCGCGAACGGGCCCGCCTGGTACGACACGAGCGAGTTGAACAGCACCTGATCGTTCAAGGCGTTGAGGGGAAACAGGTACAGCGCGTGCAGCAGCACGGCGTTGCCGCCGGAGGGAACCATGCCTGTGAGGAAGATGAGCGCCGCACAGGTGACGAAGATGGCCAGCTGGGAACGCAGCTTCGACGACAGCAACAGCGTGAGCGCCGCAAAGCCGAGGGTGATGAGGTAGGCGATCCCCACCGCGATCCACGTCGCTTCGGCCATCGTGAGGTCGTAGGGGATGCCGAGCGACAGCACCTGCACCGGCAGGTCCCCGCCCTCGGCGCCGAAGAACGCGAGCGCCGCGCCCATGATGATCAGCGCCGCCAGCGCGAAGTAGACCGTGGCGAACACGAATGCCGCGACGATCTTCGCCGCGACGAGCTTCGATCGCCCGTAACGCGCGGCCAGCAGCACGGCGTCAGTGCGATCCTGGTACTCGCCCGCGAACACGGGCGTGAGCGCCACGCAGACGGCCACCATCGCGAAGGCGAAGAACCCGAGGCAGGCCAGCACGTCACCCCATCCGCCCGCGTACCCGTACGCGAGCGGCTCGCCCACTGCCGCCTGCTTCTCCGTCCAGTACGCGCGCTCCGCGTCGGAGTACGCCCAGGTGCCGCCCATGCCGTCGTCGAGCGTGCGCTGCAGCTTGTCGGCGATCGCTCCGTAGAACCCGTCGGCAGCGCCATCGTCGAGCTGGGCCGCCACCTGGTACGGCTCGAGCGCGCCCGCCTTCCACGGCGAGAATAGGTAGGCATAGTAGGTGTCGTAGATCGCACGGAACTCGTCCTCGTCGTACGCCTGCTTCATGAGCGCGTACGCCGCCTCGCCGCTGAGCCCGCTCACGTCGGCGGGGTCCACCTTCGAAAACGCGAGTTCCTTGTACGCAGCCACCTCGTCCTGCACGCGCTCGACGCTCAGCACGCCTTCGTGCGAGGCGGCCTTCTCCTTCTGGTACGCGATGGCGGCGGTGCCGTTCAGCACTTCGCCCGTGTCGGACGCCGTCTTCGTCTGCACGATGTTGAGCGTCATGATCCCGCACAGCATCACGAGGATGCCCGCGCAGGCGATGAGCGACGCGCGGCGCACGAACAGCTTCTTGAGCTCGAATCTCACCAGATCAAACATGGTATATTCCTTCTCCCACCAGTTGAATAAAAGTCAGCGAGAAGCGTCGAGATGCCCGAGATCGCTTCGTTTCGCGGCCGAGCGTGCTTCGCACGTGCTGAACAAGCCAGAGGCTTGTTCAGTGCCACACAATGCGCCCGAGCGGGCGCGCTCTGCGCAGCTTCGCTGCGGCAGAGCAAAAAGAGGCGAGGTCGGGCGCATCGACGCTTCGCAGCGTCGGCATGTTCCGCTGTCCGTCAGGACAGCGGAACCGCCTCGTCACGGAACACGTACAGGTACACATCCTCCAGCGCAGGCTCGAGCGGCCGCGCGCCGGCCACGGGCGGCTCGTCGGCCACGACGCGCGCCACCGCATGGCCGTCCGCGGCGTAGTGGACGTTGCTCACGCAGTTCGTGGTCGCCAGGTCGTCGGCGCGCCGCGCGTCCACATGGCACTCCCACACCTTGCCCGTCACCGTCGCGACGATGTCCGTCGGCGCACCCTGCATGATGAAGGAGCCGGCGCGCATGACGAGGATCTCGTCGGCGACGTACTCGATGTCCGACACGATGTGCGTGGACAAGATGACGATCTTGTCTTGCGCGAAGCTGGCGATGAGGTTGCGGAACCGCACGCGCTCCTTCGGATCGAGGCCGGCCGTCGGCTCGTCGAGCACGAGCACCGCGGGGTCGTTCAGCACGGCCTGCGCGATGCCTAGGCGCTGCTTCATGCCGCCCGAGAACGTGCGGATCTTCGCCCGCGCCACGTCGGCGAGCCCCACCGTCTCCAGCAGTCCGAGCGAGCGGCGGCGCGCCGCGCGGCGGTCGAGCCCCTTGAGCGCGGCCAGGTAGCACATGAAGTCGAGCGCCGTGAAGTCGGGGTAGTAGCCGAAATCCTGCGGGAGGTAGCCGAGGCAGGCGCGGTACTCGTCGCCGAGCATGCGCACGTCGCGGCCGTCGAAGCGGATCTCGCCGGAGGTGGGGCGCAGCACGTCGCACACCATGCGCATGAGGGTGGTCTTGCCCGCGCCGTTCGCGCCCAGCAGGCCGTACACGCCGGGCTCGAGCCGGGCCGACACGCGGTCGACCGCGATCTTCGATCCGAACTGCTTGGTCAGGCGGTCTATCGTCAGGTCCATGCCATGCTCCTTGTCATCGTAGGGTCATCAGGTCCGCGGGGGACTGCGAGGGTTTGCGGGAGTCGCGGTGCGCATAAGGGTTGCGGTGCGCGCGGGCCGCGACCCCCGCGGGGCTCACCGCGGCGTCGGCGCGGGCGCGAACACGTCAAGGCCGGCCGCAATGCTGCCGAGCCACGTGCGCACCTCGCGCACGGCCCAACCGAGCGAGCCGGCTGCCACGAGCGCCCACGCCCACGTCGACGCCTGGGCGTACGCACCGGGCGCGAGGGCGTGCAGCGCATACGCCCCCGCCATCACGAGCAGCGTCCACAGGCAGGCCAGCGGCAGCGACTGCGACGGCGGGAAGCGTCGCGCAGCGAGCAGGGCGCCCCCGCACGCGAGGAAGTAGGGCACGCACGCGTGCACGAGCGACGCGAAGGGATCGGCTCCCAGCGCGATCGGCGCCGCGAGCGCGATGGCCGTGACCGCCACCACGTCCGAGCATCCCAGCACGATGAGCCGCGCCAAGGCGACCGCGCGGCAATCGAAGCGGCAGGCGTACTCGAGCTCGGATACGCGGTGCGTGGCGCTGGCCAGCAGGTCGGGCAGGCCCACGAGCACCGTCGCTGCCGCCAGCATGCCCGAGACGACCGAGAAGCCGCGCGCCATGCCGCTCGACGGCAAGCAGACCGCCGCCATGATCGCCACGAGCGCAAGCTGCGCTGCCCACACGCGCGGATGGATGAAGCGCGCCTGAACGGCCACGAACCCGGCGAACGTCATCCCGCCGCCCCGCTCGCCCGCCGGCCGCTCCGACGCCACCGCCGCGCGCACGGCCGCGAGAGTCGCCGCCTTCGCCTCCGCGTCCGGCGCGCCGCGCTCGGCGCGATAGTGCGCCCGCAGCGCTCGCTCCACGTTCCGCTTGCTTTTGCCGCTCATGCCTCGCTCCTTCCTTCCAAGCCGCGCCGCACCTTCGCGAGCGCCCGATTGAGCCGCCGGTTCACCGCGAAGCGAGACACCCCCAGCACGCTCGCGATCTCGCCCACCTTGAACCCTTGGTCGAAGCGCAGCTCCACCACCTCGCGCAGCTCAGGTGAGAGCGCCTCCACGAGCGCGCCCACCTCGCCGCCCACGACCGCGGAGGCCGGATCGGCATCGGGCGAACCGTCGGGCACGTCCACGTCGAGCGGCCCAACGGGCAGCCGCCGCACCCGCGCGGCGTCGATGCAGAGGTTGCGCGCGATGGTGAAGAGGTACGCGAGCGGCTTGCCCTCGACCGGCGAGCGCCCGCTGCGCACGAAGCGCAAAAACGTCTCCTGCGCCACGTCCGGCGCGTCGTCCAAGGACGGCGCGTGCCGCCGGCAGTACGCCAGCACGTCGTCGTAGTGCTCCTCGACCAAGCGATCGAACGCCTCTCCGTCCCGCAACCGATTCTTCAAGCCCCGCTTCACCTCCTCTGCCCTGTATAACGAATCCTACCCGCGATCCGTGCGGGTGCCGGTGAAAAAACCCGGATCGCCTGCTCCCCAACGAGCCAACATCCGGCGGCGGAACCAGACTCCCCCTTGACCCTCACGCGGCGTGAGGCCGTAGCATGGGGCACGCACCCGACAGAAAGGACACCTCATGAACGTGCAACCCGTTCGCTCCGACGCAGCCTACCGCGCCATGATGGCCGCGCCCGCCGGCAAGCGCGGCGACCTGTACCGCTACGAGCTCATGGCCCCCTTCAAGGAGAAATGGGACTGCTACCGCGTGCCGCTCAAGGCGGCGGAACCCGGCGGCTACGACGTGGTCATGGCCAGCGAGATGCTCGGCATTCTGCCGCCCGCGCAGGTGGACGAAAGCCGCGCCGAAGCCGTGCGCCTCCTCGGCAACGACGTCTTCTGGGACGCGTGCCGGCGCTCCGTCGAGCGCTCGCTCTCGCGCTTCGCCGCACGCGGCATCGAGCTTCCGCGGCAGGACTACCGCTTCACCGTGCTGCTGGCGAACCCCGGCCATCCCGTCGTGCGAGCGAGCGAGGGCTACTGCGGCGACGGCGGCATCCCCGGCTCCATCCTCGCTTGGCTCGACCCGGACGAGTCGACGATGCGCCGCCTGCCCGCCGCGCTCGCGCACGAGGCGAACCACAACGTGCGCTTCCAGTTCGTGAAGTGGCGAGACGACATCACGCTCGGGGAGATGCTGGTGAGCGAGGGCCTGGCCGAGAACTTCGCCGTGGAGCTCTTCGGCGAGGAGCTGGCGGGGCCGTGGGTCACGCGCACCACGCCGGAGGCGCTCGCGCAGGTGAAGCCGCTCGTGCGCGCAGGCCTGGAAACACAGGGCCTCGCCGAGCTGTCCGCCTACCTCTACGGCGACGAGACGGCCGCGCTCATGGGCTACCCCGTGCGCGGCATCCCCTACTGCGCTGGCTACGCCTGCGGATACCACCTGGTAAGGCGCTTCCTCGACGAGACGGGAGCCGACATCGCGGAGGCCACCCTCCTGCCCGCCGCCGACATCCTCGACGCCGCCCGCGGCTTCTGGGAATAAAGGCGTTCGGCTGCAAAGTCCTCGAGTTTTGCACCCTTGCGTAGCCGAAACGGCCCCGAAAATGCAATGTACGCGAGTTATGCACCCATCCTGCGCTCCCTATCGAGGGTTGCGCAAATCGCGACCTGGGCTTTTACGAACAGCGTCGCTTGCCTCAGTGCAAGAATCCCCCATCAACGCCAGCGCAAGGGTGCATAACTCAACGACATTGCATTCTCAGGCCTATTCCCCTCCTGCGGGCTCCACCCTCAGGCCGCGCGTGAGGAACGGAGGGAAGTCGTCGTAGGCCTCCGGCGGAACCGACCGCGGATCGGCCGCAGCATAGTTCGGCGCAGGCGCGGCAGCGACGCCTGCGAATCGCACGGGCACGCCCAGCGAAGTGTAGAAGCTCTGCCCCTTCTGGATATGAAAGTGCAGGTGCGGATGCGAGCTGCAGCCCGAGCTTCCGCAGAATCCGACACGCTGCCCGCGTTGCACGTGCCGGCCCGCCTCCACCAGCACGCCGCCCGGCTTCAGATGGCACAGGCACGAGAACTCGTCGTTCCCGTGGTCGATGAGAACGTAGTTGCCGCGAATGTCACCGCCGCCGAAGTGCACCGTCTCATCAAGCATGATCTGTGCATTCGGACACGACGTCCCCACTTCCGCCACGATGCCGTCGGCGGGCGCAAGCACCGGCAAGCCGTAGCAGTAGTACGAGGCAGGATCGGCCGGATCGGCGTCGGGCGGGCAGTTGCGCCCCTCGTCGTCGAGCACCACGAAGTCGTAGGCGTAGCGCTGGGTGAGCACGTCCCATGAATGCGACGTCTCCTTGTCCACGCCGCCGTTGACCACCGTCCAAGCACCCTCGAACGGCAGGGCGTACTCCTCCTGCGAGGCCCCCTTGCGCTTGTCGGGCTCCTTGCCGTTGTAGCGCACGGCCATCGCCATGAGCCCTCCGACCTGCTTCGCCGACTGTAAAAAGAGCGCGGCTTTCTTGCCCACGACGACCCCTTCCCGTCAGCGCTGCAGCGGACGGTAGACGGCACAGTTGTTCGGCGTCTCGTACATCTCCACCTGGGACACGGGAAGCCCCTGCTCCACCAAGCAGTCGCAGAAGTAGCGCGCCAGGTTCTCCGCCGTGGTGCGGAAGGGCAGCAGCGTCAGACTGAATCCCTCGGATTCGAGGGCCGCCAGCGTGGCGTCAGCGAGCGAGCCTTCCTCAACAAGGAAGGTGTGATCCAACTCCTCGGCCAATTCGCGTACCGCGCGCTTGAACACGCCGAAATCGAGCACCATGCCCTTCATCGTGCCCTCGGTTTGCAGGTCGTCGACCGCCAGATGCACCACCACGCGCCAACGATGGCCGTGCAGATTCTCGCACTTGCCGTAATAGTCGGTGAGAAAATGGGCCGAGTCGAAGCTGGCCTCGGTTTTCAGTCCGTACATGGTGGCTCCTTCGCCGCGCCGTGTCGTTCGCCGTCATGATAGCACACGGGGTCAAACCTCATAGAACGAATGTTTCACGTGAAGCCTTCGGACTTTCGGCGGTGCCGAAGAACCTGTCCCCGGCACCGCCTGTCTTCGTTACCCGCGCCTCGCGCGCACGACGACCACCTGGTGCGGCCGCAGCTTGACGGCGAGCAGGTCCATGCCGTCGGCAGACGTTACGAGCCCCTCTTTCGCGAGGTCCGCAAGCCTCCTTCGCGCAAGGCCCAGTTTGGCCAGCAACACCTCGGCGAGCCGGATGCCCGCGAGCCCCTCGGCTTCTATCTGCACGCAGCAGTCTTCACCGTCATCAGGCACATCGCCTTCGACGACGAAGTTGATCCGACCCCGCCGCGCGCCATTGCTTTTGAGCAGGCCTGTATCGAGTGCGCACGCGAGGGCCAGGTCCGCGTCGTTGGCCATGAACCGCTCGAGCCTTTCCCGGCCGATGCCGCCCGGACGACCGCAGCTGATCACGGCGCAATTCCATACGCTTCCGCACGTGGCACACCGGTAGATGAGCCACACATCCAGGCGCTTCTTCTGGGAGTTCACGCGGAACCGGCCCGTCGATTCGAACCTTGCCTCAGCACCGCAGGTGCCGCAGGGACGCAGAGCGGCTGGCGCGGAGATCGCCTCCACGCGCCACCGTATCGTTTTCATGATGGTTGCTGCCTTCCTTCGCATTCCGAATACGTTCGAATAGGAAGGCGAGCGCAGGCGGCACCACGCCGTTGTTCAGCTTTTTCATTGGGAAAGCCTCTCTTGTTGTGTGATCGTTCAACCGTATGAGCCCGTCACGAAACAACCGCACATCATGTGCAGGCGGAAGAGAACGGACTCGTCGCAAAACGGCCGCGCACTGCGCAGCAACGAATTCGACGGGATGGTTCGCGTGATTTACCGGTTGGGAGGAACGGTCATACGAGGGGCCTTTCGATAGGAGTACGGGCTTTGTCGCCCAACGTGCGAGACATCGAGCGGATGAGGACGCATCTTACCACACTCGCTCGTTTCTCCCGCTCGTTTATGTCCAGGAGCTCGCGTCGAGCCGGGCGACGGCGCATAATGCGCCGACATCTCGACCGCGGCATGCGCACCATTGCGGCGTGCTCTCTACTGCAGCATGCGCTCTATTGCCGTATGTGCTCTATACCGCCGCGAGCGCCTGATCGACGTCGGCGATGAGGTCCTCGGTGGCCTCGATGCCGCACGACAGGCGGACGAGATCGGGCGTGATGCCCGCAGCCGCCAGCTCGTCGTCGTTCATCTGGCGATGCGTCGCGTTGGCCGGATGCAGCACGCAGGTGCGCGCGTCGGCCACGTGCGTGGCGATCTGCGCCAGCTTGAGGTTCGCCATGAACGTCTCGGCCGCGGCGCGCCCGCCGGCCACGCCGAAGCTCACCACGCCGCTCGCGCCGTTCGGCAGGTACTTCTGCGCCAGGTCGTAGTAGGCGTCGCCCTCGAGTCCGGGGTAGCGCGCCCACGCGATCTTCGGATGCGCGGCCAAATGCTGCGCCAGCGCCAAGCCGTTCTTGCTGTGCTGTGCCATGCGCAGGTGCAGGCTCTCCAGTCCCAGGTTGATGAGGTAGGCGTTCTGCGGCGACTGGATAGCGCCGAAGTCGCGCATGAGCTGGGCCGTCGCCTTCGTGATGAACGCGCCTCCCAGCCCGAAGCGCTCGGTGTAGGTCACGCCGTGGTAGCTCTCGTCGGGCTCGCACAGGCCGGGGAACTTGTCGGCGTGCGCCATCCAATCGAACGTCCCGGAGTCCACGATGGCCCCGCCCACGCTAGCGCCGTGGCCGTCCATATACTTCGTCGTGGAGTGCGTCACGATGTCGGCTCCCCATTCGATGGGGCGGCAGTTCACCGGCGTGGGGAACGTGTTGTCCACGATGAGCGGCACGCCGTGCGCGTGCGCCGCGGCGGCGAAGCGCTCGATATCAAGCACCGACAGCGCCGGGTTCGCGATGGTCTCGCCGAACACGGCCTTCGTGTTCGGCTGGAACGCGGCCTCCAGCTCTTCGTCGGCGCAGTCGGGCGCGACGAACGTGCATTCTAGCCCCATGCGCTTCATGGTGTTCGCCAGCAGGTTGTACGTGCCGCCGTAGATGGCCGAGCTGGCCACGACGTGGTCGCCCGCCCCGGCGATGTTGAACACGGCGAAGAAGTTGGCTGCCTGGCCCGACGACGTGAGCATGGCCGCCGTGCCGCCCTCGAGCTCGGCGATCTTGGCCGCCACGAAGTCGTTCGTGGGATTGGCGAGACGCGTGTAGAAGTAGCCGGATTCCTCCAAGTCGAACAGGCGGCCCATGTGCTCGCTTGTGTCGAACTTCCAGGTGGTGGACTGGTAGATAGGAATCTGGCGCGGTTCGCCGTCGCCGGGGCGGTAGCCGCCCAGCACGCAGGTGGTGCCGATGGATTCGCTCATGGGTGCTCCTCGCTCGCTGGGGTACGGCGCTATGACCGCATTATTATAACGGCAGCGCCTTCTCACCGGGTAGCAGGGTCTTTCCGATACCTTGCTATATATTGAAGTGATTGCTAGGTGATCGTATTTTAACCTATCCTCTCAACACACCCCGTAGAGCGAGAAGCGGCTGCCGGCACGGCGAAACACCGGCAGTGGCGCCTCTACCAGCCCTTGCCCTCGGGCACGATGCTGTCGGGCACGAGCCCGGCCTCCACCTCGCCGATCACGCGGTCGAGCACGTCGAGCGCGCGGTCCAGCTGCTCGTGCTCGATGACGAGCGGCGGCTGGAAGCGCAGCACCGATTCCGCCATGCAGATGATGACCACGCCCTCCTCGAACGCGCGGTACACCACCTTGAGCGCGTCGAGCGCGCACTTCTCGCCCGTCTCCGGGCGCACGATGTCGATGCCCAGGTTGAGCCCGATGCCGTGCACGCCGCCCACGATAGCGTGGCGGGCGGCCATGTCCTCGAAGCGCTCCTTTGCGTAGGCGCCCAGCTCGGCGCCGCGCTCGAGCAGCCCCTCGCGCTCGATGACGTCGATGGTGGCGAGCGCCGCTGCACAGCACACGGGGTTGCCGCTGGTGGTGAAGATGTGCGCCGGGAAGCTCAGGCTGTCCATGATGTCGGCTTTGCCCACGATGGCCGACAGCGGCAGGCCGCTGGCCAGCGACTTCCCCACCGACATGAGGTCGGGCTCCACGCCGAACTGCTCGATGCCCCACCACTTCCCCGTGCGGCCCATGCCCTGGTTGATCTCGTCCACGGCAAACAGGATGCCGTGCTCGCGGCAGAATGCGACGAGGGCGTCCACATAGGCCTGCGGCGGCACGATGATGCCAGCGTCGCCCGCGATGGGCTCCATCACGATGCAGGCTATCTCGTCGGCCGGCAGGTACGTCTCGCACATCTCACGCAGCGGACGCATGAAGTGCTCCGCCTGCTCCGGCTCGCTCAAGTGCCCCACGCCCGCGCTCTGCACGTCCGGGTACGGGATGTGGTAGATGCCCGGCAGCATGGGCCCCATCTTGCGGCGCATCCCCAGGCTGAGGGCCGAGAGCGTCATCGAGCCGTAGGTGGAGCCGTGGTAGGCGCCCAGGAACGACACCACGTAGGGCCGTCCCGTATAGGCGCGCGCGAACTTGATGATGGCGTCGTTGGCGTCGGAGCCCGACGTGCCGAACACTACCTTCTTCGGCGTGTCGCCCGGCGCGATGGCGGCCAGCTTCTCCACCAGCTCCACCTCGGGCGCGTGGTAGAAGTAGGCCGGCGAGCATTGGATGACCTTCTGCGCCTGCCCGCAGACAGCTTCCACGACCGCCGGATGCGAGTGCCCCACGTTGGCCGACGTGGCCGCAGCCAACAGGTCGATGTACTCGTTGCCCTCCACGTCGTAGAGCAGCGCGCCGCGCGCGTGGTCGACCACTAGATCGTAGTAGGGGATGCGCGCCGTGGGGCCCATACGGGCGCGGTCGCGTTCCACGTAGTCCTGCGCGCGTGCGCTATCGATTTCCCGATAAGTCAAGTCGATTCTCCTTGATGCCTGTGTTGCCTGTTTCCTGTGATGCCTGTTCCGATAGCGCCGTCTGCGTCGCCGCTCGATGCAGCCGCTCGCAGCAGCGGTGCGATCCGAGTTCGCGCCTACCGCTCGGTCCCCCGAGCTTCATGGATGCGCCACCTGATCAGCTGCACGACGACCACCACGATGAACAGTGCGCCGAAGTAGCCCACGAACGGGTAGATCAGATTCACCAGCATGCCGAACGGCAGCTGACCGCCCATGAAGATGATGGCGCACAGAAGTGCAATGAGAAACTGGTACTTGCGCTTGTCCTGCTTTTCGTCCACGAACTGATTGGCGACCGTCCACACCATGGGCACGGCCGTGTTGTAGATCTCGGCTAAAAGCACGATGGCGAACAGGAGCCCGACGATGGGAGATACCTGTTGCGCCAGGTAGAGCACCGGCACTTCATAGGCCGACACTTCCCCGTACATGGACAGGAGCGCCAGATTCAGCAGGAGCGCGCACACGCCCAGAGCCGCGCCTCCCAGCGCGCCGCCCACTATGGCTTCTTTGCGCGAGTCGGCCTCAGTGCCCATTTCCGACATGAATGGAACGCCCGCCAAGATGTTGTACGCCACGTACATGAATGCGCCGAGCGCGAACCAAGAGGCGCCCGAGCCCACACCGTACACGACCGAATCGCCCGCCGCGGCAACAGCCGCATCGGCCTCGGCAAGCCCTCCCGCATGGGTGGCGAGCGCGTAGGCAGCCAGCGCGATGAGGAACACGATGGTCACCGGGCCGATGGAGCCTAGAATGTCCACGATGCGCCGCAGGCCGAACAGCGCGCTGACCAAGACGAGCAGCGCCATCAGACCGCTGCCCACAATCTGCGGCACGCCGAAGTACTGGTTGAGCGTGGCGCCTGCGCCCGACACCATGATGATGCCTACGAGAAAGCAGAACAGGATGGTGAACCACTCCATAAACGTGCCGAGGTACCTGCCGCAGAACGTGCGGAAGGCCGAGAAGTCGTCGGCCCCTTTGTGCTTGAAGCCGTAGTCCAGCAGCACGCCGCTCATCACGGCGAACAGCACGATGGCGATGACGCATCCGACGATGCCCAACGTGCCATACGCAGCGAAGAACTGCATGGCCTCCTGTCCCGAGGCGAATCCCGACCCGATCAGCGTGGCGATGACCGCGCCCGCGAACTTAATGACGGCGACCGGCCGCACCGCCCGCGCCTTCTGCTCTGACGCCATAGCCTTCCCTTCTCTTGAGCCGCCTCCGATGCCCGAACGCGGCGTCTGGCGGCAACCAGGCGGTCGGGCATCGGACGCGAGCGCATGCAGCCCCCTGAGCAGCACGCGCGCATTTTGACAACGTGCACAAATTGTACCGCTCATCACCGCTACCGGCGAGAAAAAGAGCGCGGAGAGGCGATCCGCCGCGTCGCGTACCGTTGGTCTGCAGAGTCGCCGGCGCTATACGAGGACGCCGTCGA
This sequence comes from Enteroscipio rubneri, assembly GCF_963929405.1. Lineage (NCBI taxonomy): Bacteria > Bacillati > Actinomycetota > Coriobacteriia > Eggerthellales > Eggerthellaceae > Enteroscipio > Enteroscipio rubneri. The sequence continues at coordinate 346,145 of NZ_CAWVIN010000003.1, forward strand.
GCGAGAACTCCACGCACTCGGGAAGCCGGTCCCGGTAGGAGACCGTCTGAATGCGCCAAGGATGCACACGGTTGTCTTTTTGGCGAATGACGTCGAATCCGCGCCGTTGGAAAAACGAGAGCGTCCGATCCGACTCGCGCACAAGATCGTTGCCGAACAGCTCGCCCATGATGCCCCGGCAGCCATACCAATCCGCAATCAAGTACAGGACCTCGATCGCAAAAGTGCCGCACCCTATGCCCTCGGCGACAACCGAAAGTTCGATGATGCGCAGATGGTCGTCGTCGTGATCGTCCTCGTTGAGCGTCACGTCGGCCACGACGGTGGCGACGGCGTCCGCGCTGGAATCATCCTTGGTGCGAATGCTCAGGTAAAGCTGGGCACGATCGTATCCGAGCGGAGCGTACTCCGGACGGCGGCGCAGCGTGCCCGCCAAAAAGCAGTACAGCGTGCGCTCGCCGACGTCTTTCGTCGCAATGAGCTTCTCGATTCCGGCCACGAAGCCTCCTTCTTCCAGCGCCGCTTCTTTCCGGCGTCCCATCCGGCGGGCGCCATGCACGGCGTTTCAGAAGAGTATCCTACCCGTTTTTTCTATCGGAATCCTCCGGCAATTCGCATGGAACGACCGATTTGCTATGATGAAGACGCCGACATCGCAGCTTCGCTTCGCAGCAGCCGCGCAGAAAGGATGCACATGCCCATCAGGATCCCCGACTCGCTGCCCGCAACCGACGTCCTCGAGAGCGAGAATATATTCGTCATGACCGAATTCCGGGCCATGCACCAGGACATTCGCCCGCTCAAACTCGTCTTGCTCAATCTCATGCCCACCAAAATCGTCACCGAAACGCAGATAATGCGCAAACTGTCGAATACGCCGCTGCAAATCGAGATCGACCTCATGCAGACAGCCAGCTATACGTCGAAGAACGTATCCGCTCAGCACCTCGACACTTTCTACACCACCTTCGACGACATCAAAGACGAACGCTTCGACGGCATGATCATCACCGGCGCCCCCGTCGAGCTGCTCGATTTCGAATCTGTCGATTATTGGGACGAGCTGACGCAGATCATGGCATGGTCGACCACGAACGTGCATTCGACGCTGCACATCTGCTGGGGCGCGCAGGCCGGCATCTACCACCACTATGGAATTCCAAAGTACGAACTGCCCGCGAAGCTGTCGGGCGTGTTCGAGCACGAGGTGGTGAAGCCCTCGTCGCCGCTCGTGCGCGGGTTCAACGACTTCTTTCTCGCACCGCACTCGCGCTTCACCGAGGTGCATGCGGCCGACATCGAGGCTCACCCCGACCTGGAGCTTATCGCCGTGTCCGACGAAGCTGGCGTCTATATCGCCAAAAGCACCGACAGCCGCAACTTCTTCGTGTTCGGCCATCCTGAATACGATGCCGATACGCTCAAGCGCGAGTATGATCGCGATGCGGCAAAAGGCCTCGGCACCCCGGTGCCACAGCACTACTTCCCCGACGACGACCCCTCCCAAGAGCCGCACGCAACGTGGCGCGCCCACGCGCAGCTTCTCTACACGAACTGGCTGAACTACTACGTCTACCAGACCACGCCCTACGATCTGGCGCGCGTGGGTTCGGAGGACGACAACGGCCCGGACGATCGCAATGCCGATGCGCGCGCCTGATGCGGGCGATCCGGCAAGCCGCGAGCATGCCGATCGCAAGGCGACGAACGGCGGAGGACCGGAGCCGCGCTACCGGTTGCGCCCTGTGACCACGCCGGCGCCTTCGAAAACCGGGCCGACGGACGGCCACGACGAAGCAGAACCAGCCTTTTCGTCGACTCAGAGTGCGGCAGGTATCGGTTTCGAGCGCGCACCGGGGAAGCGCGATCCTTTCCTGCGTCCCGCAGACGAAGACGACGACGGCTACGACCCGTTTTCCGATCGCCCACCCGCTCCCGAGCCCGCCTTCCAAGAAGATCCCTGGCGCTAACCGTAGCCCGCTCCTGCCCGCAAGGTCGGAGCATGACGCGAAACGCGCGAGGGCGCCGCTACAAGAAGGCCCCGCGGGTTTCCGATCGGAAGCCTGCGGGGCCTTGCATACTCGAACGGCCGGATCCCGCCCAAACAGCCAGGATGACCGAGCGGCGACTAGCTTTGCGCCTTGTACTTCTTCACGAGCTGGCGGCCGGAAATATAGTCCATAACCTCGGTCGTACCGCCGGCCATCTCGTAACCGCGCAGATCCTGCCAGATGCGAGCGGCGCGGAGCTCCTTGGTATAGCCGATCGCTCCGTAGATAGCCAGCGCGTGGTCGGCGACCTCGGTCAAATTCTGGCAAGCATAGCTCTTGAGCAGAGCGGACTCGAGGCGCGTGGATTCGCCGCGATCGAGCATATCCACCACCTGATACAGGCGCAGGCGGACGTTCTGCAGGATGTTCTCCATGGCCACCAGGTGATCCTGGATGGCGCCCAAATGCCCGATGGGCTTCTGGAAGCAGATACGCTCGGAACAATAGGCGCCCGCGTCGTTCATGACGGCCTGCGCCTGGCCGAGCGCCTGCGCGACCACGAGGCAGCGCTCATACTCGAGCTTCTTCATGAGAAGCTTCCAGCCCATGCCCTGCTCGCCGATGCGCATGTCTTCGGTGAGCACAACGTTGTCGAAGAAACAGTCGACGAAGGGAATGGTCTGCTGGCCCACCTTGTCGAGATGGCCGATGGTGTAGCCTTCGATATCGTTCGGCACCAGCCACAGGGAGTACTGGTCGTTCTCGTAGGCCGGGCTCTCGTCCTTGGCAATGACGACCGTGTATAGAGACAGTCCGGACAGCGTCGCCCAGGTTTTCTGGCCGTTCAACAGGTAGGTTCCATCGGGCTGCTTGACGGTGATGCAGGTCATAGCGTTGTTGTCGGAACCGGCGGCAGGCTCTGAGATGGCCGTGGAGGCCACGCAGGTGCTCTCGCGATTCTCGATGGCGTCCATAATGAGTTCCTGCTGGGCCTTGCTGCCGAAATCGATGACGTCCGTGATGGAGTTCGTGTCGGTAGTGAACGGCAGTGCGGTGCCGGTGAACTCGTGCAGCTTCTCGGTCAAGATGATCTGGGTGAGCTTGCTGCACGGCACGCCGCCCACCTCCTCGGGAAGGCCAAGGTGCATGAAGCCGGCCTCGCGATAGGCCATGGCCGCTTCGAGGCTGATATGGTGATCGACCTCGTAGGCCTGCTTCACCGCTTCCTCAGTGAAGTAGCGCTCGGCATACTCGCGTGCGCTTTCGATAAAAAGCTCCTGGTCATCGGTTAGTTGAAAGTCCATGTGATCCCCCATCCTGGTCGGGTAGCCGCAACGGATCGTTTCCGAATCGCCCAACTCTCGCGTGTCGACGAGGCGATTCGAATCGGAGCGTATCGTCGAGATTCAGTATAGGACGCATCAACGTCGCTGTGTTATTCAAGTTTTTCATTCTTTAGGGGCTCATTCATTTGTCAAATCGATTCTTGTATGAACGGAATCGATTGAATAGAGCGATCCTAGCCGACTGCGAGAGCAAGAAATGCTTCAGCCGACAGCTCATCGAAACCGCGGACGGCAATATCGCAGAGCGCTGACAGCTCGTCATAGCTCCCGGCGAGATCGCAGTCGTATATGCCCGCCGTTCGGTACCCCGCCGAGCGAAGCGTGCGGATCGCATAGATCGAGTCCTCGAATCCCCAGGTTGTTTTGAGCGGCGTTCCCATGAGGTTGCGCGCACGATCGTATACGGCAGGCTCGCGCTTGGACGCCCCCACATCGTCGACCGAGACGATCGCCCGCAGATAGGGCGCGAACCCGCAGCGCTCGAGGCCGGCGCGCAGGTAGGATTGCGGACTGGACGACGCGACGCTGAGAACCGCGCCGCGCGCATGCAGCTCGCGTACGAAGGCGAGTGCCCCGGGACGCTCGCACGACCGCTCGCGGTAGTATGCCAGCATGAGTTCATCGATCAAACCCACCACCTGCTCGGGCGAAGTCCCCAAGCCGAACCGGCCGTGGAAGAACGCGCCCGCCTCGGGGATGGTGAGCGTGGCAAGCTCCGCGCTGTCGGCTGCAGTCAGCGCGACGCCCGCTCGACCGGCCAGCTCATCCTCCACTTCGCGCCAAACGTTCATGGAGTCGAGCAGCGTTCCGTCGCAATCGAACACAATGCCAATGGATGAAGCGCGCATACCGCGTCCTCTCATGCACCGGGCGACCCGAAGAGTCTCGCGACCGGAGGCCGCCCGCCTCCCGTTTCGTTCATCAAGCTTACCAAAGATGATGGATGGTGAACAGCAGACGCAACCGCCTCGCGCGAAGCCTACAGAAACCGCTCCTCGAACTGCGCGATAGGCATCGGACGACCGATAAGGAAGCCTTGCGCGCGCGTGCATCCTACCGAGCGCAGCGCATCCAGCTGCTGCACTGACTCAATGCCCTCGGCCACCGTCTCGATGCCCAAATCGGCGCAAAGGCCCACGAGGCCCTTGATCACAGTGAGCGAATGAGCGTCGTTGCCAAGACCCCAGACGAGTGTTTTATCAAGCTTCAGAACGTCGAATTCGAGCTGCACGAACAGAGCATAATTCGCGTTATCGACGCCAAAATCGTCGATAGCCACACGGAATCCGCGCGAGCGCAGACCGTCTGCCACTTGCCGCAGCAAGTCGTCGCTCCGCTCGCGCGCCGACTCGGTCAACTCGACCTCGATGAGCGACGGATCGAGAGCGTATCCGCTCACCGTGTCAGCCAGGCGGTCGACGAAGCCGTCGTCGCTCGCGGTCAGGCGCGAGAAGTTCACCGAGATCGGCACGACGGCGCGCCCTTCGCGCTGCCAGCGAACGAGCGTTGCGCAGGCACGGGATAGCGCGAAAAAATCAACGCTTGATATCTCGCCCATATCCTCGAGCGCAAGCACGAACGATGTCGGCAGCGCAACCGTGCCGTTCGCTTCGTCGATGTAGCGAATGAGGGCCTCGGCGCCTACGATCCGATCCGTACGGCTCGACGATTGCGGCATGAGATAGATGTCGAATTTGCCTTCCTCGACCGCTCGCTGGGCACCGCCTTGACACAGCAGACTGCCCACCGCCGCATCCGAGGCAAGGTCGACCCCGAGCGCAACTGCGCGATGCCTTCCCCGTTTCGCCCGGCGCATACGGTCTCCCGCCATGTCGAGCACGGCTACCGTGCGATGGCAATTCTCCTGCCAGGCCGTTCCCACCGAAGCCGGCAGATCCCTGTCGGCGAACTGCACCGTCAATTGGGTTGCAAGCTCTGAGAAGCGTGCGTAGTCGACGTGTTCAACCACGGCGCAAAACTCGTCGTCTCCGATCCGATACACGCGGTCGAACACGCTTTTCATGGTCTTGGCGATGTTCTGCAGGATGCCATCGCCAGCAGCCCTGCCCCACTCGCAGTTCACCAGCGCGAGCCCGTCGGCATCTGCAAGCACGATACCGAGGCGTCCGAACTCGCCTTGATCGTAGTCGCGGTGAAAGGCTGCACGCGAGCGTACGCCGGTCAGCGTATCGTTCCAGATGAGTTCGGCCACCTTGCGTTGCGCTTCGTCGCGCTTCATGCGAGCCGTCACGAAATGAGCCAGTCCGAGAAGCGGCGTCACAACCACGTCGAGGCGTCCCCCGAGCCGTGGGTTCTCCACGCCGATGCAGCCGATCAACTTGCCGTTGTCCACGAGCTGAACCGCAACGAGCGAGCTAACGTGCCGCTGGAGCAGCATAGAGCACTCTTCGGCATTCCCGCTCTCCCGCAAGCTGTCGATGTCGTCGATGACCATGGCTTCGCCCACCGCGAATGTTTCCACCCAGTTTTCAATAAGCGACACGGGGATATCCTGGAAATGATCCTTATGGGTCTCTGCCTGATCGTTGCACCACTCGCGCATGTTCGCCACGCGGGCGCCCTCAAGTTCGAACACGTAGGCGCGATCCGCGATGAAAAACGTTCCGAGGCGTCGCAGCACCTCGTCGAACGCAAGGTACAGATCGTCATCGGCCTCGAGTATACGAATGCAGTCCACGATCATCGCACTCGCGTCCACCATGAGCGCGAGCGCCATCTTCTCGTTCTCGCGCTCGGTTATATCGAAGGCTATCTCCAGGCGCGCCAAGACGCCATCCCAATCTATGAGCTTGTCGCGCAGCACATAGTGGCGGTTCGTCACCGGGTTGGTGGCTTCCCACTCGAAGAATTCCTCGGTATTCAGCAACTGATTCGTACAGAACTCGCAAGGAGCTTCGCGGCCCTGCAGCACCCGATAACACGGCTCGTGCTTCTCGACGGCCCGATCTCCATACACGGACCTGCCCGCCTTATTGAGATAAAGCAACTCGTGCGTAGCCGGATCGCACACATAGACCAGCTCGGACAGGCCGTCGAACAGCGCATCGACCATCGCCTTCATCTCGCCTTGCCGCCCCTTCTCGCCGAATTCTTGTGCGAACGGCAGATAGTTCCTCTTGGATTCTAAAGAAACAAGCTTCCGATCGCGCTCGAGCCGGCGCGAACCGGCTTCATACATCCTTCTGAGAAGAAACTATACACGCAAGCTCAAGGGGGATACAAGAAAAAACTTATCGACACCCCCCTGAGTTTATCCTGTTCAAACAGCTTTTTTTGCCCCGTATCGGTCGTAGTAGGCATCGAGCGCAGCCTTCACTTCGTCGTCGATGACAACCTTGCCCTGAACCTCGCGATTATGCAGATACGTGGTCACCTCGGTCATGTCCACGATGGACGCCGTGGGAAACCCGTAGCGCTCCCGCACCTCGTCGAGTGCGCAGATTTCGCCGCCCTTGCCCACCTCCATACGGTTGAGCGATACCATGAGGCCCTTCACTTTCACGTCTGCCTGCGACATGAGAATGGGATGCGTCTCCTCGATGGATTTGCCGGACGTAGTCACGTCCTCCACCATCACCACTCGATCGCCGTCGCGCAGTGCCGAACCGAGCAGAATGCCCGTGTCCCCGTGATCTTTGACCTCCTTGCGGTTGGAGCAATAGCGCACTTCGACGCCATAAAGCTCGTGGATCGCCATCGTGGTGATCACCGACAGCGGAATGCCCTTGTATGCCGGCCCGAATACGACGTCGAAATCCAGTCCGAAGCTATCGTGGATTGCGCGAGCGTAGAACAGTCCGAGTCGATGGAGCTGATCGCCCGTCACATAGGCGCCCGCGTTCATGAAGAAGGGGGACTGCCGTCCGCTCTTCAGCGTGAACGAACCGAACTTGAGCACTTCGCTCTCGACCATGAATTCGGTAAAATCCTGCTTGTACTGCTCCATGGACCATCCCTTCTCCTGATGACGCATACGGCCGCCACGCTCCCAGCGCGACGGCCGTTCTATGATACCCGAATACGATTGCGTCCGGCGCCGGTTCGCGCTACTCGATCCAGCCTTTCGCCTGCCAAGCGGTCGCTTGGTCGATATCGTGTCCGAAGAACACTTCGGCTTGGTACGTTTGCTCCATGATCTTAAGCAGCTTGAGGTTTTCAAAGAACTCGTCGTCCGTCTCGTTGATAGCGCCGCCGGGAGGCAGCTGCTGCTCGTAGGCTTCGCGGGTGTACACGGTGTCGGAGCAGAAGATCACCCAGCCGCCGTCCAGCTTCACGCGCATGCCGACAAGCCCGGCGGTGTGGCACTTCTGGACGAACAGAACTAGATCGTCCGCGAGCTTCATCCCCTCGTCCGGCACCGGTTGGAATGAGATGCCCGGAAGGCAGTACAGGGGCCGGATGTAGGCGCCGGAAATGCCGCCCGGAGCCGTATACGCTTTGTACAGCGCATCGTGCAGCTCCGTTTCCGACGCCATGACCTGCCCGCCAGCGCGCGTTCCCTCGAAATGCCGCAGCCCGCCCGCATGGTCGAAGTGCAGGTGCGAGAGGATCAGCAGATCGATATCGTCGACCGTAAGCCCTTCTTTCGCCAACGCCTCTTCGATGCCGACCAGCTTCGTGATCGGATAGGTGGCCTTCATATCGTCGGAATACGTGGCCTCCCACGCTTCGTCGTTGCCGGTATCGTACAAGATACGTCCCAGCTCGTGATGCTCGATCAGCACCGCTTGCGCCGGCGAAACGATCATCGCGGCCTCGTCGGGCGTGCGCACCAGCTCCTTTTTCGAGAAGGTCATGTTCCCCAAGTCCAAGATGCGCACACGGGTCTTTTTCATCGCCATCGCTCCCCTTCCGATCCGCCATCGCTCTCCCGCGCCAAACGCCCGACACAGGCGTGCGCCCGGCGCGCTGCCGCCTAGTCCTCTACGCGGATGAGGCTCGGTTCATCGCGCAGAATGTCGTCCAATTCCGCAATCTCGGCCAATACGTCGCGGACGCTCTTCTCGCACGCGGTATGCGTGACGTACACGAGATCCACCGTGCCGCCCTCTTTTTTACCGCGCTGCACCACCGAGTACACGCTGACGTTGTGCTTGGCGAATACGCCCGCCATGGCGGCTAGCACGCCGGAGCGGTCGGCCACTTTGAAGCGAATGTAGTACTTGGTCTTAAGATCGTCCATCGGCACGATGGGAAGCTCGTCGGTACAGGTGCAGCCGACGATGGGAGCGATGCCCTGCTGCACATGGCGCGCCACCTCCAGCACGTCACCCATCACAGCGCTGGCAGCTGGACCGGCGCCCGCGCCCTCGCCGAAGAACATGGTCTCGCCCACGGCGTCCCCCACCACGTAGATGGCATTGAATACGCCGTTCACCGTAGCCAGCTGATGGGAGAGCGGCAACATGGTGGGATGTACGCGCACGTCGACGCCTTCGTCGGTGCGATGTGCGATGGCGAGCAGCTTTACGCAGTAGCCCATATCGCGTGCGGCGTCCAGATCCATGGTGGTGATGTTGCGGATGCCTTCGGTATGAACCTCGCCCATGGTCACGCGCGAGTTGAACGCGATGGATGCGAGAATGGCGATCTTTGCAGCAGCGTCGAATCCATCCACGTCGGCTGTGGGATCCGCCTCGGCAAAGCCCTTCTCCTGCGCCTCCTTGAGCGCGGCGTCGTAGCTGAGGCCGTCCTCCACCATGCGCGTGAGCATGTAGTTCGTCGTACCGTTCACGATGCCCATAACGGAATCGATGCGGTTCGCGATAAGAGAATGCTTCATCGGATCGATGATAGGGATGCCGCCGCCTACGCTGGCCTCGAACGCAATTTCCTTGCCCGCCTCATCCGCCAGGCGCATGACTTCTTCGCCGTAGGTGGCCATAAGCGCCTTGTTGGCCGTGACCACATGCTTGCCGGCGCGCAGAGCGCCGCACACCACGTCGCGCGCGACCGTCGTGCCGCCGATGAGCTCGATGACGACGTCGATGTCGGGGTCGTTTAGAACGTCTTGAAAGTCCTGCGTGAAGATATCCTCCACCCCGTGGGCGATCGCCTGCTCGGGGTTGCGCGAGCACACCCGCACCAGTTCCACGTCGATACCGTAATGACGCTTGAAGTCGTCGCGATGGTTCCTCAGAATGTCAATGCATCCGCCGCCCACCGTGCCGGTTCCCACGAGCCCCAGTTTAACCGTCATCTGCCATTCTCCTTACATTGCGTGCCGCGCCTTCGGCCCACATTGTACCCCATGTGCTCGGCAGCATGCACAGGCATCAGAATACCGACAGGTTGCGAAACGCGCGAACAGCTCGTGCGCGGGATGCGCGCCGCGAGAGGCTCAGCTCGGGGGCCTACACATCCCTGCTCATGAGGTCTTCATACGTCTCCCGCCGCGTGGTCACGCGCGCCTCGCCGTCCTTCACGAACACAACGGCCGGCCGCGGCTGACCGTTGTAGTTGCTCGCCATAGTGTAGCAGTACGCGCCCGTGCCGAAGACTGCGACGATATCGCCCAGGTCAGCGTGCTGCATCGGCATGTCGATGACCACGGCGTCGCCGCTTTCGCAGTGCTTTCCGGCAATGGTGACGATCTCGGTGCGCGGCTGGCCTGCCTTGTTCGCAATGACCGGCTCGTAATCGGCGTGGTACAGCGCGGTGCGGATGTTGTCGGACATGCCGCCGTCCACCGCCACGTACTTGCGAATGCCCGGCAGCGTTTTCAGGATGCCCACCGTGTACAGCGTCACGCCCGCGGTGGCCACGAGGCTGCGGCCCGGCTCGGTGAGCAGGCATGGCTCGACCACACCATGCTTCGCGCACGCGCCGCGCACGGCTGAGGCCACCGTTTCGGCGAACTCCTCGATAGAAGCCGGCTTGTCGTCGACCGTGTACGCGATGCCGAGGCCGCCGCCCACGTCCAACTCCTCGATGCGGTAGTCGTACTCCTGCTCGATGCGCGCCATGAGCTCCACCATGACGTCGACGGCCTCGGGGTAGGAATTCAGCGAGAATATCTGCGAGCCGATGTGGCAGTGCAGCCCCGCCAACCTCACGTTCGGGGCCGCCAGCACGTCCTTCACGCACCCGAAGGCGAAATCCTCGCGCATGGTGAAACCGAACTTCGAGTCTTCGCATCCCGTGCGGATGTACTGATGCGTGTCGGCCTCGACGCCCGGCGTGATGCGCATGTAGATAGCCTGCTCGACGCCCAGCTCGCCGGCGATCTCGGAAATGCGCCCGAGCTCGATGCGGCTGTCGACGATGATGCGGCCGACGCCCGCCTGGATGGCTTCGCGCAGCTCGCGCGGCGTCTTGTTGTTGCCGTGCATGAAAATGCGCTCGGCAGGAAAGCCTGCAGCAAGCGCGATGGCCAGCTCGCCGCCTCCCGACACGTCGAGGCACAACCCCTCGTCGGCCACGATGCGTGCAGCCTCCTTATTGAGGAACGCCTTGCTGGCGTATACGATGCGGGAGTTCCCATAACGACTGCGGAACGCCTCGCGATAGGCCTCCATGCGGGTGCGCATGTCCTGCTCGTCCATGACGTAGAGGGCTGTGCCCATCTCGCGCGCCAGCTCCACCATGTCGACGCCGCCCACGTACAGGCGATCGTCCTTCACCTCGGCGGTTAGGGGCAGCACCGCGCCCAGCTCCATGGCTGTGCGATTGTCCGGTTGTTTGCTCTGGTCAGCTGCGGGTAGGGCCATCCTCTTCTCTCCTTCCGCCTAGTTCGCCCACCCGCAACCCGCGGAAAGGCGCAGGAAGAGGGTGTCGAACGTCGTCGATTGGAACCTATCCTATCAGCCTAGCCCGCGCCGTATGCCCGGCAGGAACATTCTGGACAAAAACTGCGTCCGAGCGCACGGCGAACGCCTTCCTCCGAGCGGCTGTGCATGCGGTGCGGAGTGCACCAGGAGCCGGAGCGGACGCCGGCCGCTTCGAACACTCCGATTCGATTCGAACATCTCTGATTCAATCTGCATGCGACACGGGAATGTGACGTATACTGATGCAATCATCCTCAAGGAAGGAGAATTATGTCTGGACAGGAACCCTCTATCGACCGGTGGCTGGCTGAAGCAAAGCAGGATCCGAAGGCCTCCCAATGCGGCATGTTCCTCACCCATACTGGCGTGGTGCGCGTGACGCCGAAGCGGCAAGTACGCGAAGGCGCCAAAGGTCTGGGCGACGTGGCGCAGATCGAGTTCTCCTACGATGCGGCCGGCGTCGACGCTGCCGTCAAGGAAGCGCTCACCTGGCCCGGCGTCTACTACGTGCGCGTGTGGCTGAACGAGGGAACGTTGAGCGTGGGCGATTCCATCATGTACGTGCTCATCGGCGCCGACATCCGCCCGAACTGCATCGACGCGCTGCAGAAGCTGGTTGGAAAGATAAAGAATGACCTGGTGGTGGAGACGGAGATCTACGCATAACGCGAGCTTCCTTTTACACACCTCTCGAATTCGCAATCATTTCAGGCCCCGTTCCGGTACCCATGCCGAGACGGGGCCTGCATTCTTAGGGCGGCGGCTGACGACGCTTCAACGGTCCGGCAAACGCCCGGCGGCACTTCCAACCCTGCGGGTACACCCCATCGTCTTTCTTCTAGAGTAATCGCACTCTATTCGCAAGCGCGCCGCAGATGCGATGCGCGCACGAGAAAAGAAAGGCGGCATGTATGGGAAAGTTCAAACGCTTTTGCATGATCGTGTTCGTCATTGCTGCCGTGCTGGGCATCGGCGTGCTCGCAGCCCTCTGGTTTGCATGGGAACCGCTGTTCCCCGCCATCGCGTGGCTCATGAGCATGCCTTGGTTCTACGTCGTGGAAGGCGTGCTGCTGGGCATCACGGCGCTCGGCCTGCTCGTGGTGCTCATCAGGGCCATCACTGCGCCGGGCAAGAACTCCCGGCTTGAGCAGGAACGCGACAACGGCAGCATCTCGATCACGCAGAATGCCATTCAGTCCACGGTGAAGCACGTCATCGAAGGCCACCGCGGGCTGGTGACGGACAACGTGAAGGTGGATATCACCAACCGTCATGATCCGCGCATGTCCATCCACGCCAAGATCGATCCGGGCCGCAACGCGGAGCTGGGCGAGCTGGGCGCAAAGCTGCAAGACGAGATCGCTGCGACACTCGAGGCATTCACGGGATATCCGGTCGATTCCGTGCGCATCACGTTTGCCGGAGACGCGGATGTGGTCACTCCCGCGTTCACGCAGCAGGCAAAGGCTCAAGCCAACAGCACGCCGCATATGCAGCCGTCGAAGCCCATGCCCGTTCATGCCGCGAAGTAAGGAGGTGCGCGCATGACTCAATCAGCAATGAACATGAAGTCCGGCGTCCGCTCGGCGCAAAAAGGTCAGCAAGGACCTTCGAGCCGACCGGCCGACACGCCTTCCGACGTCATCGCGAACGCCGCGTCCGAGACGAAACAGAATCGCGGCGTCTACGCCAGCATGAAGCAAGCCGTATCGCCCTATGTCGAGCGCCATAGCCATGCAGTGCTCTACGGCATCCTCGGCTTCATCGCGGCGGCCCTCATTCTCATCGTTGGATTCTGGCCGACCGTGTTGTTGGCGGTATTCGCCGCAATCGGAACCATCATCGGCAAATATCGCGACGGCGACCGCACAACGCGCGAGCAGATGCGGAATTTTCTGGACCGTTTCAACTAGCACCCCGCAAGCGGCGACGCACGGCAGCACGGCCTTTCGGCGCGTTGCCAGTGCCGCGCCGCCGCTTGCTCGGCACAGCACATCATTCACGTGAAAGGATTGCATCATGACCCAGAGCACCATGACCAGGCCCGAGACGAGCACGTACAACCCCTACTCCACCATGGACGACACTCAGGCCTCGTCCCAGGATCGCACGCCGTCGGCGGACAGCGTCCCTGCCGAGCCCGTGTACAAGCTTGTTATCGACGAGAACGTCGTCGAGAAGATCACCTCCAAGGCCGCTCAAAAGATCGACGGCATCATCGACATGAAGGGCAACCTGCTGTCCACCATCCAGGAAGGCCTTGGCGGCAGCGACAAGACCAAGGGCGTGGATGCGGATGTCGTGGACGACAACAACGCAAAGGTCGACCTCAGCGTCATCCTGGAGTACGGCAAGTCCGCAACCGATGTGTTCGATCAGATCAAAGACGTCGTCGGCGGCGATTTGAAGGATATGACCGGCCTCAACCTCGTCGAGATGACGGTGAACGTCGTCGATGTCATGACGCCGGAAGAGTTCAATCAGAAGAACGGCTCCAACAACGACGGCGGGCAAAACGACGGCTCCAACTAACCCTCCGAGGAACCGTTCAGCGTCGTTGCGCGGAGCGCGCCCCGTCCGCGCTCCGCACCTCGCCATCCAGGCCCGCTCCGCCGCAGCAACGCAGAGCGGGCCTTCGTGCGCCTTCGGTGTTGCGGCCCTCCCCTTCCCTCGTTCGCACGTGGCCACCCCGCTGGTCGAGAGTTGCGGTTCGGAAGCAAGGCGGCATACGGCGATCCTTGCGATCCCGCTCTGCGGCCGCGCATGCGCAACGGACCGGAAGCGATGGCTGCAGACACCGCTATAATGTGATCCCATTGCCTACGCAGGCGAGAAACGGAAGAGGGGCCATGGCAGTCAGTGATGTCCGAAGCTTTATCGAAGTGGCTCGCAACGAAATACGCAGCCCGGCGCGCCTCGCGGGCATGGGCGTATACTGGGCCTGGCTCCAGATCGTCTTCTCGTCAGCCTCCTTGGCGCCGACCGACCTGCTTCCGGCGCCTCTCGCTCCGCAGCACCAGATCTGGACCGCCTCCCTTCTCACGACGATCCTCGTGTTCCTCGTTGTCCTGTTCTGCAAGCCTGGCCGCGCACTGCACGGACCCCGTGCTGTGGGAGCGTCCTCGTTCTGCATGGCGGGTGGATCGCTGCTGCTGGCCTTCAGCTCGACGGCAAGCGACCCGCTCCCGTTCGCAGCGGCCGGCGCACTCGGCGTCGGCGTGGGCAGCGCGCTGGCGTTCTTGTGCTGGGGCCTGCATCTCGCACGCCTCGTGCCGCGCCGCGTGCTGTTCGACATGTCGGCGTTCGCGTTCTTAACCGCCCTGTTCTTCGGCATCGTGACGCCTCTGCCACCTGCCGCCGTCCAGGCGTGCGCCGTGCTCATGCCGCTGGCATCCGGTGCGCTGCTCTGCGTCGCGAACCGGCACGAGGCGCCGACATCGCACGGGCAGACGTCCTCGGCCTCCGAGCCCGCCGAGCGATCGCTTTCGCACGCGCGACGCGGCAGCGGGCTGTTAGGTCTTGCCGTGCTCGTCGGGCTCGTGTACGGCATCATGCGCGGCATCACGCTCGCATTCGGCACGAGCACCGTCGAAGCAGCCACCGTGGCAACGGTCATCGGCGTGGCAGCTTCGGGCGTATTGCTGCTCGTCACCACCGTGTTCTACCGTCGCGAAAGCGAGCTGTACCTGGTCTGCGAGATCTCGTTCCCCTTGCTGGTCGCGGGCTTTCTGCTGCTTCCTCAATACGCGGGGCCGTTGCCGCTTCCCATCATCGTGTTCACCGTGGGGCACGGCTATTTCTACTTTCTCCTCTGGGTGTTCTGCGTCGATCAGTCCCAGGCGCAGGGCCGCGATCCCCTCAGGGTGTTCTCCGCCGGGCTGCTCGCCTTCCTCGGCAGCTCGCTGGCCGGATCGCTTGCCAGCGATGCGCTTGCGCTATCGGGCTTCGAGAGCAGCGGCTTGGTGGGCATCGTGTCGCTCGTCATCGTGTACGCGTTTGTGCTTGCCTTTGCGGTGCTGTTCGGGCGCACGCGATCGGAGCGGATGCGTGATGCGCAGGAGGCGGACGAGCGGCGGCATGCCGAATTCGAGCGGTGCGCGAAGCTCGTTGCGCACGACGGCGGACTGACCGCACGCGAGACGGAGATATTCCTGCTGCTGGCACGCGACGAAAGCCGTGCCGCTATCCGCGAGCGGCTGTGCATCTCCAACGACACGGTCAAAACGCACACCCGCCGTTTGTACGCGAAGCTCGACATCCACGCCAAGCAGGAGGCGCGTGCCCTCGTGACAGCGCGCATGGAGCGCGAGCGCCGCGGGATGTGAGGGACATCGGGGATGCAAGGCGCTGCGCCGCGCGCATCAGGCGGCAGCGCGCCAAGCATGCGCGCTCGTCTTGCCGCCGCGTGTTCATCCAACCTCGTCCGGCCCCTTCAGCCGTAACCCGCAGTGGGTGACGGCCCTTGCGCTCCGGTTCACCCCTTGCGGGCGCTTTTCGGCAGACGCATCACGCCGTACCCTCGAACGAGCGAAGGGAGCACACCTTCGACCGAACCGAGGAGGGAACGTATGAGCACCCCATCGAGCAAGAACCTGTCCAGAAGATCGTTCATCACCGGAGCCGCGTTGGCGGGCACCACGGCCGCGCTGGCAGGCCTCAACGGCTGCGCCCCGGCCGCATCCGGCGGAAGCGACGCGGCATCCGGCGAGGCGGTGTCAACCACCTCGCACGCCTGGTTGAATCCCGCACCCGAGCTGCCCGAGACTGTTGCCGAGGAAACCTACGACGTCGTAGTGATCGGCGCGGGCATCGCCGGCTGCACGGCAGCACAAGCGGCCGCCGAAGCGGGTGCGAGCGTGTACGTGGCCGAAAAGTTCGAGGGCGTCACCGCCCATGGCACCGACATCGGCGCCGTGGGCTCGAAGCTCCAGCAGGCCGAGGGCGTGAACATCGACAAGGACCTGGCTGCGCGTCTCATATACCAGTGGGGACAGTCGGAGGCGAATTACTACCTCATCAAGACGTTCGTCGAGCGTAGCGGCGAGGCAATGGACCACTATATCGACATGGCGGTCGAGGCTGGATACGAGGTGATCCTCAACAGCGAGATGACGGCGCGATCCGATTGGGACACACTCGACGACCGCTTCAAGCAGTTCCGCACCGCGCACAAGTTCCTACTGCCTGAGGGGAGCTCTCTTCCCGAGCAGCCTTGGAACGTGGGGTACTTCATCAGCATGGTGGCCGAGGACGCACAGAAGCGCGGTGCTGTATTCGCCTTCGAAACTGCAGCCGAACAACTCGTTCGCGAAGGAGACGCCGTCACGGCCGTCATCGTGCGCGACGCCGAGGGCGCCAAGCGCATCAATGCGTCGAAGGGTGTCATCCTGGCCACCGGGGGCATCACCGACAACGAAGAGATGAAGCGCTGCTTCTGCCCCATCGCGCTGCGCGCGGACAAGTCGGACTACTTCCCCGTGGGCGGCAACATGGGCGACGGCATAACCATGGGCTCGTGGATCGGCGCGGCGCTCTCTCCCTGCTATCCGGCGCCCATCATCCACCCGGTGAACCTGTCGGTCATGGGTCCGGGCTTCGACACGTGCTGGCTTACCGTGAACCGCGACGGCATGCGCTACTGCTGCGAAGTGGGATTCGAGCCCATCGTCACCAACGCCCGCATGAACACGCCCGGCAACGTCGCGTGGGCTATCTGGGACTCCCATTACCCCGAGCATGCCCAGCGTCAGGAGCCGGTGAAATCCGCCTCGTTCATGGACGGTTTGGAGGACAAGGTGGAGCAGGCCGTGGCCGACGGTGCGTTTTTCAAGAGCGAGACGCTGTCTGAGCTGGCGGAGGCCATCGGCGTGCCGGCCGACGCGCTGCAGAAGACGGTCGATCGGTACAACTCGCTGTGCGACGCGGGCGAGGATCGCGACTTCGGCGTGCCGCCGCGCTTCTTGAGCTCGGTGAAGGACGGCCCGTTCTACGCGAGCAACGTGTCGGCCTGGCTGCTCGCGCTGCCCTATGGCCTGCGCGTCGACCAGAACTCGCAGGTGCTCGACACCGAGGACGGCCCGATTGGCGGCCTGTTCGCCATCGGAAACGCACAGGGCGACTTCTTCGCGAACTCCTACCCAGTCACCCTGCCCGGCACGAGCCACGGCCGCGGCATGACCTACGGTTACCTGGTGGGCCGCGCGCTGGCGGGCGGCACGACCATCGACGGATACGCGTTCGGCGCTCTGCAGTAGCGCCTGGATCGGGAGCGGGAGCGGCGCAAGCGCGCTCCCGCTCCCGATAGTTCGAGCCCCTCCGAACCCGCTCGGCAAAGCGGCGCGGAATCGGCCCTTCAACCGCACGTTCGCGCACGCCTTTCAAGCGCGCCTTGGCCGCACGGCCGCCCGCCTATGCTGGGCGCGCCTCCACGGAATGCACGCTCTCCGTGATTGCGGCGAAGTCGGCGGAGCGTGCACAGTACCGCTCGAAATCGTTCGTGTTCACGCTCTCGACCCCTTCGAGACGCGTCACGGCCCCTGCTCCGAAACCAAGGGAATCGGCACCACGAGCTCGCATCAACTCGAAACGATCCTCCTTGCCCGGGCGGGCGAACAGTCCGTTCTCGTAGGTGGAGAAGCCTGCGTCGACAAGCACCGAGCACATCTCGTCGAACTGGCGAGCCGCCTCTTCGTCTGAAACGGCCATCGCGCCCGCGCAGCGCACGAGCCGCACATGCGAAGCGTGCGAGCGGGCCGCCGCCAAGGCGGTGCGCCGCACATTGAGCATGCCGTCGGAGCCCTTGGGCGCCGCATGTCCGTATGCAAACACGAATCCGAGCGAGTCATTCGCATACGAATGTAAAAAGTGATCGCAGATGATGGGCAGGTCGTTCAAGTTGTCAACGCGGTTGAGTACCGTAAAGTCCACAGGATTGAGCGAGAGCATCTCGAAGTCGAATCGGCTCACGCGCGCCCGTCGGAAGAAGGGCATGGTGGCACCGCTCACATTGGCGATCGAAGCCCGCATGGTCACCGGCGCATCCTCTTCGATTTCGCACGTCCGCCGCAGCGCCCGCACAATAGTCGCGACGCCCGCGCCCGCATTCGACGCGATGCCGCCGTCAAGTGCGATCGCCTTCACGCGGCAGTCATCGAACTGGCCCGCATTCGCCTCGATCTCCGCCACCACAGCCTGCGCATAGCGACTCGCCCGCGCACTGTCCCAACCCCGCACAATCCCCGGACGCTCGAGCGCACGGTCGTCCACACTCAGAGGCACTCTCACCTCGACCGTCACGTCGCGCTTGTCTGCCATGTCGAAGCCTCCTTCGATTCGATGCACCTATGATAGCGGAGTGTGCGGCGAAGGCCGGCACGCCGCAGCCCCTTCCCTGCATGCGCAGGATAGCGCGGTTCGACGGCGGCCGAAGACCGCCGTCGAACCGCCAGGACCGGTCGCGGGAGGGGAAGACGACCGGCCCGGATGGGGAATGCCTACGCCAGATCGGCGATCACGCTTTCAGCCGCACAGTAACCGGACGTCAATGCCGAGCCGCAGCTGTTGCCGGCCGTCGGCGTCGCGTATTGGATGCCATAGCGCTGCCCGCACGTATTGCCCGCCGCGTACAGACCAGGGATGGGCTGTTTGTCGCCGGTCAGCACGCGGTAGCCGCCATCGGTGCATACGGCGGCATGCTGGCAGAGGCCGCCGGAGGGATTGCCGCCCGTGGTGCCGAAGCTCGCGAAGAACGGCGCGTCCTTGATGGGCAGCAGGTTCTGCGGATCGCAGCCCCAATCGTCGTCATGGCCCTTGGCGCAAAGTTCGTTGTAGCGCTCGACCTCGGCCAGGAAGCTCTCCTTGGCCTCGCCGGAGTATCCCACGATATCGGCCAGCTCCTCGAGGGTATCCGCAGCGTATACGGTGGAGTACTCCTTGCCGAAGCGCGAGAACGCGCGCACGTCGAAGCCGTCCTTGCCCGTCTTGTAGTTCGCCATGTTCTCGCGTACCTCGGCCACCATGTAGTCGGAGCTGCGGTCCATGGTCTCATGGCCGAAGCCTTGATGCGACAGGTACTCTTCCCAGTTGGCATCCGTCACGTTCACGAGCAGCTGGCCTTCGGGGAGCATATCGAGGTAGCCGTTGCTGCCATGCTTGACCATCGTCTCGTTCATGAAGCGCTTGCCGTCGTTGCCGAAGCACGGCCACGCGCCGCCGAACGCGAACCCGGGCACTCCGTTGATGCCGCACGACTGACCGGCGCGAGGGCCGCCTTCCATCGTACCGCCGGCCCACAGGCACATGCGGATGCCCGAGCCGTCACGACCCATGCCGCCGATGGAACTCGCATCGGTGCGGTCGTTGCCGTACGACCAAGCCAGGTTGCGCATCGTGTCCGCCAAATCGAGGCGCATATCGGGGTTGCCGCCGAAATCGCCGGCGGCCATCACGACGGCCTTTGCGTTGATCCGATGGTACGCGCCGTCCACGTCCTGGAACACGGCGCCTGTCACCGCGTCCCCGTCCTGCACGAGCACGACGCCCTGGTAGCCCCACTTGATGGCGCCGCCAGCCTCCTCGAACGCCGTGTGCACCGAGCGGATGACGAAAGGCCACATGTTGATGTTGGTTTCCTCGTCGCGCCACTGCGTCATGGCCGGCCAGGATTTCTGCCCGCAGCATTCGCCGTTGAAGTTCTCGTTGCCCTTGTAATTGGACGTCTTCGCGTACTTCTCCACGTATTCGGTCGGAATGTGCCCAGTCAGCCAGTCGAGCATCTCGCCGGAGCGCGTAGCGTAATCGCGCACGATCTTCTGATGCGCATGGCCGCGCGAGAGACGCATGTACTCGTTGAATACTTCGGTAGCGTCAATTTCGGGCGTGCCTTTGTCCAGGAAGAGCTTCGAGTTGTAGCAGGCCATGTCGCAGGCGTACTCGTCGTACTCGTCGTACGTTTGCATCTCGGCGAGGATCACCGATGCGCCCTCCTCCTGGCAGCGAAGCGCGGAGGTGGTGCCCGCGTTGCCTGCGCCGATGACCAGCACGTCGCACTCCTCGGTATCCGCGATATCGGTCACTTCGGGGGCGTCGCCGAGCCATGCCGGCTTGTTCAGCATGAAATCGGCGGGCTTGATGCCGAGCGGGTCACAGCCGCCGCCGGCCGACAGCACGCCATCGCCTTTCATGGTGATGTACTCCTCCGGCGTGGCGGGCGCTTTGGCGTCGGGCTTCTCGCCGCGATTGAACGTCGAGAGCTCTTTCATGACGTCGTAGGACCCCGCCTCGGTCGATGCGGTCGGCTCGGAAGCCCCGGACGACGTCTGCTGCGGCGAGCATCCTGCCATCGCGCCGAGCGCCGCCACGCTCACCGTACCGGCGGCCGCTCCCTTGAGGAAGTCGCGACGAGACCAGCTACGCGTTCCATTTTTTCCCATGTTCCCTCTCCTTCGTCGTCGATAAACCAACCTTCATGCTGCGGAGCATGGTTTGTTGTCCGCCGGCATGCGATCCGCTACACTAAAGAATGCAAGAGGGTTCATCTATCGCTGAAATCGATGATCTTTGTTTCGAATGCAGCGGCCACCGCGATCGGTCGCATCGCTGTTTTTGATGATTTGCGCGATCTATGAGGGAAAACGCGTCCGCGTTACGGAGAGGGCATGGAAAGCGCTCGCAAAACCGAGCTGGTGTACCCGCGCGCAGCGCGGGTCGCGCTTGTCCCCGCGCTGCTCGGGGCAGGCTTGTTGTTCGCGACGTTTTTGAACGTCATCCGCTTTTTCAACGACGATGCCGGCGCCTCGCTTCATCCGTTTGTGGTCGCAACCGGATGGGGCGCCTTCACGTGCGGATCGCTTCTGTTTACAGCAGAGGCCGTCGCTCGCTCGCGCGGGCTCCGTGGCCCCTATCCGACGTGCGCTGTCTGCATCGCGTGCGGTGCGGCGGGGGCGCTCGGCGGCATGCTGTACGTGACGCCCCTGTACGTCCCGGTCGAGTTTCCGCTCTTCCATCCGCACGCGCTCGGTGCGGCGTTCGGGGCGGGGCTCATGTTTCTTGCGAGCGCCTGGGGATTGCTATTCTCGCGGCTCGAACCCGCAAGCCAGCTGCTCAACAGCGCCGCGAGCGTCGCTCTTGCGGCCATGCTGCACTTCGCGGCCGAACTGCTGTCGCCCTCTCCTGCCGCTCTTGCGCTCGTTGCGGGGTCGCTCGGCGCCTCCCTCGGCCTACTGATGATCGCGCGAAGGACGATGCGCCCAGCGGGCGACGGCAAACGCGAAGATATCGAAGGAGCGACTGATGACGAAGAAAACGCACAGGCCGAACGACTTGGACGCGCCCGCAAAGCGCTCGGCATCCTCTGGATGCCGCTCGTCGGCGCGTGCATAACCTGCTTCATCTTCGGGCTGACCTGGGATCCCATCGTCTCCGACGAACCGACGCTGGCAGATGGCTCCGTTCATGCCTGGAAGCTCCTCATCGGGCCCCTCCTTCCCACGATCGCTATAGCCCTTGCGCTGGCGAAAAAACCTGCATCCTCCACGCTGCGGCTCGTCAACCAGGTGATCTACCCCATCGCCGTCGCGCTGCTCCTTGCGCTCCCCGTCGTGGAGGCGAATAACGAAGCCATCACCGTCGCGGTGGAAATCCTCAAACCGGCGAGCTTTTCGGTCATTGTGCTGGCCATCTGGTTCAGCATGGCAAGCGCCGTGCGCAGCGTGCCCGCTTCGGCGGCGCTCGTCATCCCGCCATGCCTCGCGCTGCTCGCCGGCTCGTTTGTGGGCGGGCTGTACGCCATCGAGCACATCGGCACCTCCGGCCGCACACTCTGCCTGGTCATTCTGACAGGATATCTCGTGCTCATCACCATCTCCTATGCGCTGGGCAGCCGCAACCAGAAGGAAAGCCGCGCGGAGCCCCGCGCCGACGCGAGAACTTACATCCATCGCCGCTGCGACGCGCTTTCGAGCGCCTGCGGCCTCTCGCCGCGGGAGCGAGAGGTGCTCTACTATCTGGGCCGCGGATACAATCATGGTTATGTGGCCGAGAAGCTCTACATCTCCGAGAACACCGTGCGCACGCACGTGCGGCACATCTACGCTAAGCTGGACGTGAAATCGCGCGAAGAGCTGCTCGCGCTTATCGACGAGACGGAAGAGGCCGGAAGCTGAGGGGACAAGTAGCAGCAAGCGGCTTTGCACTGCGCCACGAACATGCTGTCGGACCCCCTCGTCGAGCACGCGCAAGCCGGAGCGCAAGGAACCGGCCTACGCGCCGCTGCCGAACCCATACGAAATGCGAGGAATATTGTGGACTTACTCGACTACCTGGCGACAGAGTTCGCCACCTTCGACGACAAGCCGTTCAATCCCGTGGACTCCGCGGCCCTCTCGCAGTTTTGCATGGTGCGCGCCGAGGGCATCGTACCGCCGCTGCGCGAAACGGATTCGTCGGCAGCGCCGCGCCTCCGACGAACGTTCTCGGCTTTGCGCAAGCGGCAGTTGATCCAGAAGCTGAGCGATTTGGTGCAGGACCGTTCCCCGTCTTTGCGAGGAGGGGTTCGTTTTGTCGATTTCCTGCGCGCCGAGCGCTACGAGGATATGTTCACCGGACTCATTCCTGGCAGGGTGAAGGAGAACCTGGTGGCGCTGGCGGCCAGCCCGCGGTTCCGCGATATGGCCATGCGCGACTACGCAAGCCTGTTCGACGCTGAACGCCAAACCCAGTTTGCAGCTATGAGCTTCGTCCGCGAGAAAGACTTCGCCTACATCGGTTTCCGCGGCACCGACACTTCGGCGATCGGCTGGCGCGAGAACTTCAACATGGCCTGCCAAGCACCCGTCCCTGCTCAAGAGCAGGCCGCACGCTACCTGGAGGCAGTTGCGCCGAACCTGCCTTGCCGTCTCTTTGTGGGCGGGCACTCGAAGGGAGGCAACCTTGCCCTGTATGCGGCGATGAAAGCATCGCCCGCTGTTCAGGATCGCATTGAGCTCGTGTACTCCCACGACGCCCCCGGCTTCAAGGCGGGCACCTTCGCACCTGACGATTGGAATCGGCTCAGCGGCCGCATCCACCGCACCGTGCCGCAGGAATCTGTTGTGGGCATGCTCATGGAAACGCCCATCGCGCCGCACGTGGTGAAGAGCAGCGAACACGGCATCATGCAACACAGCCCGTTTACGTGGGAGGTGGCAGGCGACGACTTCGCCTACCTCGACGATGTGGCGGACAGCGCGAAGTTCACTGACGCCCTCATATCCGAGTGGCTGGCCCGCTACACCGACAGCGAGGCAGCCGCTATCGTAGACGCGCTGTTCAAAGCCATCGAGGCTTCGGGCGCCCAGAACGCGACCGATGTGTTTTTCGGCGGTGCAAAGACGGTCGCGCTCGTCACCGAGGCGGCGAAGAACATCGACGGCTCCGCGCGCGATACGCTGCTGGGCGCGCTGGGCGCGCTCGCCGAGGTGGCGGCCCGTCTGACGGCGCAAGGCCTCGCCGGCGCCGCGCAGACCGCGGTATCCAAGCTGGTGCCGAAGACGCCGAGAACGTCCAGGTCGTCCAAGCCGCAGGCGTAGCCCGCACCGCCGTCGGCCTGGGCGAAGCCCGATCGAGGCCCGCGAGCGCACGTTGCCTGCTATGCTGCGTGAGGGGATTCCAAACGAGAGGAGTACGAACATGGCACGTTATGCCGTCATCGTCGTCGACATGCTGAACGACTTCGTCACCGGGTCGCTCGGCTGTGACAACGCCAAGAAGATCGTCGAGCCGTTGCAGCGCCTATGCGACGCCGCGCGTGAGCGCGACGTCCCGGTCGTCTACGCGAACGACTCGCACCTCAAGGGCATCGACCGCGAGCTGGAGCTGTGGGGCGACCACGCCGTCCGCGGAACCGAGGGCGCCGAGGTCATCCCGGAGCTTACGCCGAAGGAGGGCGACTACATCATCCCGAAGCGCCGCTACTCCGGCTTCTTCCAGACCGACATGCACATCACGCTGCAGGAGCTGGGCGTGGACACGCTCATCGTCACCGGGCTGCACACGCACATGTGCTGCCGCCACACGTGCGCCGACGGCTACTGCTACGGCTACGACATCGTCGTCCCCCGCGAGACGACCTCCTCGTTCACCGACGAGGACTACGAGGCCGGCCTCGCGTACCTGAAAGAGGTGTACGGCGCGAACGTCTGCACCTTGGACGAGATTCCCTGGTAAAGCTCAGATTGCCGTTTGAAGATGACCGCTTCGCACGACGCGGGGCCCATCGCTGCGCTCGTGAGCACGTCGGGCAGCGCGGCGAACTGGTCGAAGTCCGATGAGAAGGCGATGATTGAAATCCTTCAGAATGCCGAACGACTAGCGTTCAGAACACGAACACGCCGTCGAAGGTAGCGTGAAGCGAGCCTCCGCGCCGCAGCCTTAAGCCGCAGGCATCTCGAGCGCTTCCACGGTCTTGTCGCTCAGCACGAACTTGAGCGGCTTCCTCGATACGGTTGCGATGAGGCCCTTCCCCTCCAGCTCTTGCAAGTACCGGCGCGCCGTCTGCGTGCTCACCTCGAGGTTCCCGGCGATATCCTTGAGCGAGGCCTCGGAAAACGCGCCGAACAGGTGGAACTGGGCCATGACGAACAGCACGTTCACAGCCATGTCGGTAAGCTCGCATTCCGATGCTAGCCGCCCCATGCACGCGCAAGCGGCGTCGAGCTGCATCCGCTTCAGTTCGATGCTCTCGATGAGCGAGTCTTGTGCCAACCTGATCAGCTCTATGATCTGCATCACGAAGAAGGTGGCTTCAGCATGGTTCATCGGACGTTCGGTCACATCGAACGCTTTGTAATACTTGCTCTTGTTCTCCGCGATCACGCGCGAAAGGGAAAGCACCGTCGTCTCCGACAACGGCTCGCTCAAATAGAGCGCCAACAGATACCGCCCCGTCCTTCCGTTGCCGTCGTAGAACGGATGGATGTACTCGAACAGGAAATGCGAGAGGATAGCCGAATATGTTTGCGGGATGTCGGGCGAGGCAACCAGCTCGATCATACGGTCGATCATCTCGACGATCTTGCTTTCCGGACCCACTCCCGTGTGAAGCGTCTTCTGGCTCGCCGACTTCACGTCCACGAGCCCGGCCCGGAACAGCTTCCCATCCGGCAGATCCCGGTCATCGATGGCGTCGGCCACCACCTTGTCGTAAATCGCCCTGATGTCGGCAGGTGTTTGAGGGTACACGTGGTTCGAATCGGTGAGCTCCAGGTAAAGGCTGGCGAATTCCCTGAACCGCTTTGCCTCCTTCGTCGGCCGCTTCGCCTCCGCGCTTTCGAGCGCCTCCTCGATCTGCCGCCGGGAGCTGTGGACACCTTCCATCTCGTTGGTGAACATGATCTCGTCCATGATGAGGCTGCGCAAGTACGCCCACCGCGCGATACCCGGCAAATCGCGCCAAAGCTGGGACACTTTGCGCTCCGCCCGAAGCATCTTCTCGTTGAGGAGAGACAGCTCGCGCGGCGTTGCCAGGAAGAGCTCCCCCGAGGACAGCTCGATGCCCGTGCGGAATGAGGCGGGGTTGTTGAGCCGCCTCTCAGCCTCGGCCTTCACATGCTCGACGCGCTCGGACGACGAGTCGGAATAGAAAAGTTTTTCCAGCGTTGGGTAGTCGCTCATATACTGATCCTGCCCGTTTGTTATCAAATACAAGCGTCATTGTACTCTCCTATTTGATCAAAATCGCGATTTCTATCAAATAGCGACAGGAAATCAGTTTCTATTTGATACCTTTCCGCACCTGCATCACAAGAACCACTCGAGGTGGCCGCAGTCCTTGCAGACGAGGACCGTGGCGCTCCTGTTCGCCCAATCGAGGTCGAGGAACGTGAGGCCCATCGTGTTGAGCTGCGCCGACCGCTCGTCGAACGCGGTGCCGCCGCAGTGCGAGCACGCCACCTGCCTGCCCGCGAACTCGTAGCCGTCATCCCCGCTCAGCCCGCGGTTGAAGCTTTCGAGAAAACCCATTCCGCACCTCCTTCGCCGGAGTCTCGCCTATTTCTTGAGTATCCGCTTCAAATACGCGGTATCCAGCAGGTTCACGGTCTCGAACGTGCCCTTGTAGAACACGGCCCAGTTGTTGAACACGCAGGGTAGGTCCTTCGCCGTTTGCAGCGAATCGACCTGGATCAACGTCAGCGGGACATCGTTCTCCTCGCAGTACCGCTGCACCGCGGCGATATGCCCGGGCACGTAGGGGCACTGGAAATCGTAGTAGATCGTCAGCTCGTCGCGCTCGATCCTCTGCGCCTTGGCGCGCGGCGCGAACGCCGGCACGGTGCCGTCGAACGACAGGGCAAGCAGCTCGTACCCGTCGTCCGTGGCGTCCACCGCCTCGAAGCCGAACTTCTTCGCGAACGATTGGTCGGACAGCCACGACTTCTGCTTCTTCGAGCCCAGCATGCACACGCCCGACTTGCCCTGCTCGCGCGCATCGGCAAGGCAGTGCTCCATGAGAGCGCGCCCGTACCCTTTCCCCTTGGACGCGCCCAACACCCAGAGGCAGTACACGTACAGGTAGTTGTCGCCCACGATGGGAACCCACGCCGTCTCAAGCGGGGCGTACTCGATGAACACCGGGTCCTTCACCTGCAGCTTGCGGAACACATGGCCCTCGCGCAGGCGGTCGGCCAGCCATCGGCGCTTCGCCTCGACGCCCGGATGGGGCTTTTTGACGCGGATGAGGCAGGAGAGGTGCTCGTCGGCGAGGTTCTCCGGCGTGAGGTTGACGAATTCGGGTTCCATGGGCATCCCGTCCTTTTTAATCGAGAAAGCGACGCGCCCCGAAGGACGCGCCGCCCGAACGTCCCCCATGGGGACTGTCCCCATGGGGGACGTTTAGTCGGTGAAGTAGCCCACGCCGCCTTCGAACAAGGGCTGGAACAGGTCGCCGGGAACGTTCTGGTACAGGCCCGCGCCGCGGCGCTCGCTGTGGCCCATCTTGCCGAGGACGCGGCCGTCGGGGCTCGTGATGCCCTCGACCGCCCAGGCGGAGCCGTTGGGGTTCACGTCCAGGTCCATGGACGGCTGGCCGTCCGCCCCCACGTACTGCGTGGCTATCTGGCCGGCGTCGCGCAGCTGGGCGAGCAGCTCATCGCTCGCCACGAAGCGGCCCTCGCCATGGCTCACCGGCACCGTGTGCACGTCGCCCACCTCGCAGCGCGAGAGCCACGGCGACAGGCTGGACGCCACGCGCGTGCGCACGAGGCGGCTCTGGTGGCGGCCGATGTCGTTGAACGTGAGCGTGGGGCAGCTCTCGTCCATCGGGCGGATGTCGCCGAACGGCACGAGGCCCAGCTTCACGAGCGCCTGGAAGCCGTTGCAGATGCCGAGCATCAGGCCGTCGCGGTTCTGCAGCAGGTCGCGCACCGCTTCCGTCACCGCGGGGGCGCGGAAGAACGCCGTGATGAACTTGGCGGAGCCGTCGGGCTCGTCGCCGCCGGAGAAGCCGCCCGGCAGCATGATGATCTGGCTGTTGTTGATGAGCCGCACCAGCTCGGCCGTGCTCTCGGCCACCTTGTCGGGCGTGAGGTTGTTGATGACGAACGTGTCCACCACGGCCCCCGCCTGCTCGAAGGCACGCGCGGAGTCGTACTCGCAGTTGTTGCCCGGGAACACGGGGATGACCACGCGCGGACGCGCGATGGTTCCGTTGTAGGTGAGGGGCGTGGCGCTGCCGAAGGACACCGGCTCCACGCGCTCGCCCTCGGCGCGGTACGGGAACACGGGCTCCAGCTGCGATTCCCAGGCCTCTTGCAGGTCGGCGAGGGGGATCGTCTCGCCGCAGGCGGCGAACTGGTAGGCCTCCGTCGTTTCGCCCAGCACGTCAACGCGCACGGCTTTGCCGGCGGCGGGCACTGCGGCGTCGTCGGCCAGCTCCACGAGGAAGCTGCCGTAGGCGGGAGCGAACAGCTCGTCGGCCGTCACGGCTTCGTCCAGCGTCAGCCCGATGCCGTTGCCCACGCACATCTTGAACAGGGCCTCGGCCGTCCCGCCGTAGCCGGGCGTCGACACGGCGAGCGCCGCGCCCTCGCCGATGAGGCACTCCACAACCGCGATGGCCTCCAGCAGCCCCGCCGCCTCGGGCACCACGCCGTCGTAAGCCGCGGGAGCAATGCGCGCCACCCGATGGCCCGCCCCCTTGAACTCGGGAGACGTCACGCGGTCGATCGACCCCACGGCCGTCGCGAACGACACCAAAGTCGGCGGCACGTCAAGCTGCTCGAAGCTGCCGGACATAGAGTCCTTGCCGCCGATGGCCCCCACGCCCAGGTCTACCTGCGCCATCAGCGCGCCCAGCACGGCCGCGGCGGGCTTGCCCCAGCGCTCGGGCTCGTCGCGCAGCTTCTCGAAGTACTCCTGGAACGTGAGGTACATGTCCTCGCGCGCGAAACCGGCGGCCGCCAGCTTCGCCACGCTCTCCACCACGGCGACATACGAGCCCACGAACGGGTTCGCCGCCGTGAGGTACGGGTTGAAGCCCCAGGCCATGCCGCTCACCGTGGAGGTCTCGCCGAACACGGGCAGCTTCGCCACCATGGCCATTGCCGGCGTGAGCTGGCGCGCGCCGCCGAACGGCATGAGCGCCGTGGCCGCGCCGATGGTGGAGTCGAAGCGCTCCGACAGGCCCTTGTTCGAGCACACGTTCAGGTCGCGCACGAGCGCGCCCAGGCGCTCGGCCAGCGTCTCGCCCTCCCACGTGCGCTCGTAGCCGCCGCCCGGCACCACATGCACGTCCTGGTGCTTGGCCGCGCCGTTGCTGTTGAGGAAGTCGCGGCTCACGTCCACGATGGTGGAGCCGTTCCACTCCATGCGCACGCGCGCCTCTTCCGTGACCTCGGCGATAGGCGTGGCCTCGAGGTTCTCCTCGTGCGCGAGCGCGATGAACGCGTCCACGTCCTCGGGCGCAAGCGCCACGGCCATGCGCTCCTGGCTCTCGGCGATGGCGAGCTCCGTGCCGTCCAGGCCCTCGTACTTCTTCGGCACCTTGTTCAGGTCGATGAACAGGCCGTCGGCCAGCTCGCCCACGGCCACGGACACGCCGCCCGCGCCGAAGTCGTTGCAGCGCTTGATCATGCGGCACGCGTCGCCGCGGCGGAACAGGCGCTGGATCTTGCGCTCGACGGGCGCGTTGCCCTTCTGCACCTCCGCGCCGCACGTCTCGAGCGATTCCAGCTTGTGCGCCTTCGACGATCCCGTGGCGCCGCCGATGCCGTCGCGGCCCGTGCGCCCGCCCAGGAGCACGATCACATCGCCCGGGGCCGGCGTCTCGCGCCGCACATGGTCAGCCGGCGTCGCGCCCACCACCGCGCCGATCTCCATGCGCTTGGCCGCGTAGCCGGGATGGTACAGCTCGTTCACCTGGCCGGTTGCAAGGCCGATCTGGTTGCCGTACGACGAATAGCCCGCCGCGGCCGTGGTCACCAGCTTGCGCTGCGGCAGTTTGCCGGGCAGCGTCTCGCTCACGGGCACCAGCGGGTCGGCCGCGCCGGTCAGGCGCATGGCCTGATACACGTAGCTGCGCCCGGAAAGCGGGTCGCGGATGGCGCCGCCCACGCAGGTGGCCGCGCCGCCGAACGGCTCGATCTCGGTGGGGTGGTTGTGCGTCTCGTTCTTGAACAGGTACAGCCAGTCCTGCTCCTCGCCGTCAACGTCCACGTTCACCTTCACGGTGCAGGCGTTGATCTCCTCGGACTCGTCGAGCCCGGTGAGGATGCCCTTCGCCTTCAGCCAGCGCGCGCCGATGGTGCCCATGTCCATGAGGCACACCGGCTTCTCGTCGCGGCCCAGCTCGTGGCGCATGGCCAGGTACTTCTCGAAGGCCGCCCGCACGGCCTCGTCGTCGATCCGCACGTCGTCGAGCACCGTGCCGAACGTGGTGTGGCGGCAGTGGTCGGACCAGTAGGTGTCGATCATCTTGATCTCGGTGATGGTGGGGTTGCGCCCCTCCTCCGCGAAGTACCGCTGGCAGAACGCGAGGTCGGCCAGATCCATGGCCAGGCCGCGGTCGGCGATGAACGCCGCGAGCCCCGCCTCGTCCAGGTCGAGGAAGCCCTCCACCGTCTCCACCATGGGCGGCACGGGCTGCTCCATGCGCAGCGTCTCGCGCGGCTCGAGAGAGGCCTCGCGCGCCTCGATGGGGTTGATCACGTAATGCTTGATGGCGGCCACGTCCTCGTCGGCGAGCGGGCCCTCCAGCAGGTACACCTTCGCGCTGCACACCTCGGGACGCTCGCCCTGGCTGATCAGCTGTATGCACTCGCTGGTCGAGTCGGCACGCTGGTCGAACTGCCCGGGCAGGTACTCCACCGCGAACACGGCCGCGCCCTCCGCCGCCGGCATCTCCAACGTGGCCACGTCGGACTGCGGCTCGCTGAACACCGTGGGCACGCACTGAGCGAACAGCTCGTCCGAGATGCCCTCCACGTCGTAGCGGTTCACCAGGCGCAGGCCTTCGAGCCGCTCGATCCCTAAGATGTCGCGCAGCTCGTGGGCGAGCTGCTGCGCCTCCACGTCGAAGCCGGGCTTCTTCTCAACATACACGCGAGAAACCATGGTCCCCACCTTACTTCATCGAATCCTGCGATTCCACTGCTCGTCGATTTCGGCCTGCCGGCGTACGGCTACTTCGACGCTTTGTTCTGCTTACCGGTTTTAGCAGGCTCAGTTGAAGCGGCTTCGCGTGCAGAGGTCTCGCTCTGATCGGCCGGTTCGTCGGACGAACCCTTCGCCGCCTTTTCCTTCTCAGCCTTGCTCAACCGAAAGCCGCTTCCGAACAGGCCTCGCTTCTTGGGCTCTTCTTCCTTGGCAGGCTCGCCCTCAGAAGCTTCCTTGGCGGCGCGCTGCTGGGCTTTCTGGGCCGCACGCTCCGCCTTTTCCATGGCGCGGATGTCCTTGCTCTTGTGCTCCATCTGGTCCTGATAGATACGACGCAGCTTGCGAATCTTCATGGAATCCAGCAGCAGTGCGGCCACTGCCAACAGGTAGGTGACGGCCAGCAACACGTACACCAGAGGCGTAGGTAGAAGCTGCTGGCCGGCGAACGTGACGACGCCGCAGACGATAGCTCCGATGATGAGGCCCCACCACAGCTTGCGCATCCGCTGGTATTCGCGAGTCGGCGGGTGGTAATACTTCCTGTTCAGCTCAGCGCGCTTCTCACGCTCAAGCTTCTTGGCCGACTTGCTCTGCTGGTTGCCACCGCCTCCGCCGCCGAAGAATCCCTTTTTCTTGGGCTTCTTCGTCGACTGCACGCGCACCGTTGCAGCGGCCTTGGTCTTCGGCTTTGCCGACGCGGCGCTTTTGCGGGTTTTGCCCACATGCTCGTCGGTCTGATAACGGTCGTTCATGGGGTTGCGTTGGGACATGGTATGTTGCTCCTTGTTGAATGCTTTTGAACTTCGCAGGTCTCGCAAAGTCAGCGAGAGGCGCCGAGGTGCCCGGGATTGGCGCGAAAGCTTTGCGAAGCGTGCTTGCGCACGTGGGCAAAGCTTGGAGCGCCGAGATCGGGTGCCTCGGCGCCCCGCAGCGTCGAGGAGTTCCGCTTGCCGCTAGACAAACGGAACAAAAGTCCGGCCCGTGATCTTCTCGTAGGCCTGGATGTACTTCTCGCTCGTGCGATCGATGATGTCCTGGGGCAGGCGGGGCGGGTTGCCCTGACGGTCCCAGTTCGCGTTCAGCCAATCGCGCACAAACTGCTTGTCGAAGCTGGGCTGGTCCTTGCCCTCGGCGTACTCGTCGCCCGGCCAGAAGCGAGACGAGTCGGGGGTCAGCACCTCGTCGGCCAGGATGATCTGGCCATTCAGACGGCCGAACTCGAACTTCGTGTCGGCGATGACGATGCCCTGCTTCTCGGCATGGTCGCGCGCCGTGGTGTACACCTTGATGGACAGGTCGCGCAGCTTGGAGGCGTCGTCCTCACCGATGATCTCCACGAGGCGCTCGTAGCTGATATTCTCGTCGTGGTCGCCTATCTCGGCCTTCGTGGACGGCGTGAAGATGGGCTCGGGCAGCTTCGACGAGTTCACGAGGCCCTCAGGCAGTTGAATGCCGCACACCGTACCCTGTTTCTGGTACTCCGCCAGTCCGCTGCCGGCCAGGTAGCCGCGCACGATGCACTCGGCGGGGAACATGTCGGCTTTTTTCACCAGCATGAAGCGCCCGCGCAGGTAGTCGGCGTACGGCTTGAACTGCTCGGGCAGGTCGGCCACGTCGGCGCTGATGAGGTGATTCTCCACCACGCCGTCCAGCAGCTCAAACCAGAAGCACGACAGCTGCGTGAGCACCGCGCCCTTGTGCGGGATCTCGTCTTCCAAGATGTAATCGAACGCTGAGATGCGGTCCGTCGCCACCAGCAGGAGCCTGTCTCCCAGGTCGTACAGATCGCGCACTTTGCCTTGCGCGTCGGGTGTGATGTCAATTCCGGCCATGCTGGTCCTTTCGTTGCTCTCTCAACAACTCCGCATGGCGCCCGCCCCTGCGCGCGCCATATCCCATTATCGTCTATTTCTGATCTTTGCGCGACTTTCCGCGCGATTTCTGCGCCTTCGGGGGACGTACCGCTTTCTGATCCTCTCCCGTGTATAGCGGGATGTGGATGGTGAAGCAAGCTCCTACGCCCGCGCACCCCTCCACCTGCACCCAGCCATGATGCCGGTCGACGATCTCTTTCACCACCGAGAGTCCGATGCCCAACCCTCCGCTCTCGCGCGTGCGCCCCGCGTCGGCGCGCCAGAATCGCGAGAACACCATCTTAGCTTCGTCAGGCGTAAGGCCGATGCCCGTATCCTCCACCTGGATGGCCGCCATGATGTCGCCGCGACGTACGCGCACCGTGATATGCCCGCCTTCTGGCGTATAGCGAACCGCATTCGAGATGAGGTTGGCGGTAGCCTGGCGGATCATATCGGCATCTCCGAGCACCCGCACGTTGCGCTCCATTTCGTAGGTAAGCGTGAGATTCGAATCCGCCACGAACGCCTCATGCGTGGCCACGATGCCCTCGATAAGCTCGCCGACGTCCACGACTTCCGTCTTCATGGGAGTTGAACGGTTTTCGAGACGCGAGAGCTTCAAAATGGCATCGACCAGACGGCTGAGACGCTGCACCTCAGAGTTCACCGTTTCCAGCCGCTCCTCGTCGGCCTCGAACACTCCGTCCACCATAGCCTCCACGGTGGACTGTATCGCCATGAGCGGCGTGCGCAGCTCATGGGCCACGTCGGTGGTCAGCCGGCGCTCAAGCTCGCGATCGCGCTCAATGGAATCGGCCATGGCGTCGAACGTCTCGCCAAGTCGCGCGATTTCGTCTTCGCCGTGCAGCTCCGTGCGCGCAGACAGATCGCCTTCCTTGATGGCTTTGGCGGTTCTCGTCATGCGGTTGATAGGGCTGACGAGAGCACGGGCGAACAGGAACCCGATGCACGAAGCAAGCACGATGGCCAGCACCGTGGCGAATACCATAGCCTGGTAGGAATTGTCGCGGAACTCCTCGTCTGCCGAGCGCAACAGGGTTTGAGATCCGAGCACCCACACATTTACGGAGCCGACCGCTCTGTCATCGTGCTCGATGTTCGCATAGGCGAACTGGCTGTTCGAAGAAGGCTGCGGGGCGAGCGATAACCTTCCCGCGTCCGACCTCCAATCGCTGCCCGACTCCCCCACCTGGGTGGAGTCCCAAATGAAGCCGCCTCCGTTTTGGCGGATGGACACGCCGATACCGCTGTTCATTGTTGCCGCATACTCAGCGGCGGCAATCACGCGAGGGTCGTCGAGCGTGCCCGTCTCGTCGTAGATTTCCTCGATGTTCCGCGCGGTCGATTCCGCGAGAGACTTCATGTTCTCCTGCGTGTACGTTTGGAAGTGCTGCTCCCACACGAATGAAAGCACGCCGATGGCCACAAGAGCGGTCATCGCGGCAACAAACGCGAATGCCGCGGTGACGCGCGTCGTATAGGTGAAGTTATCCCACCGCAGTCGCCGATGCGTGCGCTTGCGTTTCCCGGCCTCGTCGCCGGCGGGAAGGACAATGGGGCCGGTTGCACCGCCGTCGGCCTCGACCGTCACGCGCTCAACGCCGCCCGAGCGCTGCCTCGATTCGCACGAGTCCTGCCCGTCAGCAGGATCCTGTCGCCTCGCTTCCTCCACGTCGGATTACTGGGAAACCTTGGTGGGGTCCTCGAAGCGATAGCCCACGCCGTGCACGGTGTGCAGCCATTTCGGACTGCGCGGGTTGTCGCCAATCTTCGCGCGCAGGTTCTTCACATGGCTGTCGATGGTGCGCTCATAGCCCTCGAAGTCGTAGCCCAGCACCTTCTCCACCAGCTCCATGCGCGAATACACACGTCCGGGGTAGCGAGAGAGCGTGGTGAGCAGCTTGAACTCGCTGGCGGTGAGGTCGATTTCCTCGTTGTTGACCAGCACTTTGTGGCCCGACACGTCGATGGTGAGCTCGCCGAACTCCAGCACTTCGCGCTGCGGCTCCGAATCGGCGTGCACGCGGCGCAGCAGGGCGCGAGCGCGGGCCACCAGCTCGCGGGGGCTGAACGGCTTCACCAGGTAGTCGTCGGCGCCCAGCTCCAGGCCGATGATGCGGTCTTCCACTTCGCCCTTCGCGGTGAGCATGATGATGGGCACGTCGGAGTTGTCGCGGATGGCGCGGCAGACGCGCTCGCCCGGCACGCGGGGCAGCATGAGGTCGAGGATGACCAGGTCGAAATGGTGCTTCGAGAACTCCTCGAGCGCCTCCTGGCCGTCGCCGACCGCCGTCACCCAGTAATTCTCACGCTCAAGATAGGCCGTCACGGCGTCGCGGATGGCTTTTTCGTCTTCAACCAAAAGGATGCGTCGTGTTTCGTTGCTCATAGGGTCACTCCTCAAGCTCGTCGTCTTTCCGAGTTCTCACGGAGCCCGCTCGGCCCGCTTCCTTCCCTGTACAGGCCAGCTCCGAGCGCATAGGTCGTGTTTGCGTTTATTGTAGCAATTAGACTCGAACGGGCTCGAACCTGTGCGTGAAATGACACAATAAACACCATGGTAACCCGCAGATCAACACACTCTCATCACGCCAAATCGCACTCGTCGGCAGCACGACGCGCCAGCCGGAGGTCGGCCTCTGCGAACGGCTCACTGTACGCCGGCGGCAGGACGGGCGGATCCCACGGCGGTCACGTCGGAAACGTCGCCGGACTGGGCGGCGCAGCATCGGGTGGCGGCCGGAGGGGCGAAGCGCCCAGCGTTGGTAACGTCGCCGGCTTAGGCGGCTCGAGGGGCCCGCGTCCAAGCGGCGCGCATCGACGTCCAACCGGCGGAACCGCAGACGGGCCCAACGGGCGCGGATCGACGAGTGTGGGCGGAACACATCGGGCGGCGGGAGCACGCAGCCCGAGGGCAGCAGGCGGCTCAAACGGTCCCGGCGGCGGCTTGGGAGGATCCGGCGGCGGCTTCCACATCCCTACACCGAACGGCGGCGATGTGCTGCTCACAAGGCGCCACTTCCTTTTCGGCGCCTTGGGCGTCGGGGCCGTCGCGGCCCTTGCCGGCGGCGGCTCTGTCATCGTCGACCAGATGCAGAGCGCCTCGTCCGACGACCTGACTGTGCTTACGGTGCCTGAAAGCTCCGTCACCACCTCTGACGCTTGCTCGGAGGTCGATGCATCGGAGCGCATGGCACTCGCCGGCAGTTTCGAGCTGCCTTACGGGACGCTCGTCTGGGCGAATGACGATGATATCGCCGCCTGCCTGTTGCCCACGGAGCAGTCGAGCCCTATCGCCCAGGTGGGCTTGCTCGCCCTCGGTTCCGGTTCGTGCACCACGGTGCTCGAACAAGCTGTCGGCACCGCCGAGGGTTTTGAAATCTACGATGTGCGAGCCACATCGGAAGGCGTGATCTGGACGGAAGCGGACATACTCGACGGCACGTGGCGCATCTACACCGCAACCTCGGACGGGTCGAGCATCGGCGAGCCGGCATTGGTTGACGAAGGCGACGGCGAATGGCAGACGCCCACGATCGCCGCCGTGGGCGATCGGGCATTTTGGCAGGTGCTGCCCCGAATTGACGGCAGCAAAAAAACCGAGGGCTCCACGCTCAAACGCGCGACCATGGGCGCATCCGATGCCGAAATCGCCTTCACGTCGAACGGCCGTATGGCCACGCCTCCCTACGGTTTGGCAGACTCCGTCGTCATCTCGCCGCGCACCGACACGTCTTCCATCCATTACCAGCTCACGCGTCTCGACGCACGCACGAACGACGTGTTGGACACCATGGCGCTACCGACATCGATGCGGCCTCTTGAAGCCGGGTACGGGCAGACGGGCTTTTTGTTCTCGTTCGACGCTATCTACAATTACGGCGGAGGCATCGCGAACCTGGGAACATACGCTCCTACGGTCACCGTAACCGAGGGCAGCTACAGCGACGTGCCTTGGTTCCGGTTCAACCGTACGCCCACCGCCGCTCCCGCCTGGTGCGGATCATACCTTATGGTGAAGTCCACGCTCAACGTGTGCGGCATCGACTTGAATGCGAACGAGAGCTTCCGCTTCGAAATCGAAAACGGCGCGGATGATTACGGCGAGTACCTGGCCACTACCGGCGTGCACGACAGTATCGTCACGTTCACGAACGTCGATGACAACCCGGTAAACGGCGAGCCGCGAAAATGCTGCGTCGTGAAGGTCTGGAAGCCGCTCGCGTAGTGCCGATCCCCTGGGAGTGGTTGCAGCCTTTCTTAGAGTGCACGTCGAACGAGACCGCGCCGAGGCGCGGTCTCGTTCGAATCGTTTGCCTTGTTAGCTGTGCGAGCCTATGGCTGTCCGCTACTTACCCTGCAACACCTTGAGCGGCGTTGCTTCAGTGACGGCGCCTTCCTCGATGGCAGCCTTGATTTCGTCGTCGGAATAGCCGAGCTCCTTCATGACGTCGGCCGTCGCCGAGCCAAGCATGCCAGTGGGCTCGAGCGCCAGCGAATCGTTCAGCTCGAACTGCACGGGCGCCGTCGGGCACCAGCGGTCGCCCTTCGGATAGGGAACCGGGGCGATGTACTCGTTCACGAGAGCGTTTTGGTCCTCGTAGACGTCAAGCGGCGTCTGTGCGGGCTCGCACGGCATGTCGTTCTCCTTGAACATCTTCAACAGCTCTTCGCGGGTGAACTGAGCGAAGCCGTCGTCGAGGATCTTGGTGACTTCGGGGGCGAGGCCCTTGTCGTTGACTGTCTGGCACACTGAATAGTCGGGGTGCTCGGCCAGCTCTTCGCGACCGATAAGTTTCATGACGCGCGGCCAATCGCGATCGTATTCGGGCAGGCAGAGCACCACCCACTTGTCGTCCTTCGAATGGAAGACGTTGTTGAGCGGATTGTTGACCTCCGTCCTGCTCTTCGGGTACGGGTTGCCGTACTGAGCCGACACCATGCCCGTCGACAGCGCGTAAATGCCTGCATGCTGCAACGCGCAGGTAACGTAGTCGCCCTCGCCGGTCTGCTCGCGACCGATGTAGGCGGCCAACAAGCCCGCTGCCAAGAACATCGACGCCTGGAAGTCGCCGTAGCCGTTCGTCGGAATCATGGGGGCGTCTCCCCTGTTCACCGTGGTGCCGAACACGCCGCCGCGCCCCATGTAGCACGTGACGTCGAAGCCCGCCGCATCCTTTTCGGGCCCCTTCTTGCCGTAGCCAAGTCCATGCCCCATGATGAGGCGCGGATATTTCGCATGGAGGCTCTCCCAATCAAGGCCCATCTTCGCGAGCGACTTCGTGCGGTTGTTCGTGATGAAGATATCGGCGTCGGCCAGCAGCTTGTGCATGACCTCGAGGCCCTTTTCGCTCTTGAGGTTAAGCGAGACGAAACGCTTGTGCATGTTCGCCATGTCGAATCCGAGGTTCTCATCGTCGCTCGCCGTCATGCCGAAAACGACCGCCTGATTCACGCGCCCGGGATCGCCCTTGGCCGACTCGACCTTGATGACGTCGGCTCCCCACTCTCCCAGCACGCGACCGGTCGTTGGCGTGGCGAGGAACGTGGTCAGATCGACTACCTTAACGCCTTTCAGTGGCAACATGGCTACCTCCCTGATTCGTTGAATATTGAATCTTGCACGAGCATCATCCCCGATGCAAACCGGAATCCCAGCTTCAGGATGCGCTTGCTTTCATTGTGCACCTTGGCAAGCGCGAGAGTCAAATTTGCTGCGACAATCGGGGGGATCTGCCCAAATCGAAGCGCGACAAGCGCTTCTGCAACGGTGCCGCGCCAGACTCGGATCCTCTGCGCAACCTTGAAGCTTAGAACTCCAACTCCTTGAGGCGGTCGAACACCACGTCTTTGCGGGTGAGGAAGTCCCAGGGGTCGAATATCTCGTCGAGCACCTCGGCCGAGAGGTTCGCTTCGAGGTCGGCCTCGAGGTTCTCGCGGTAGGTGGGGCCGTCCACGGCGTTCTGGATATCCTCCCACACCTTCATGGCGTTGCGCTGCACGATGACGTAGGCGTCTTCGCGGCTGATGCCCGTGTCCACGAGCGCCAGCAGCACCTTCGAGCTGAAGATGAGGCCTTTCGTGCGCCACAGATTGTGCTCCATCTTGGCGGGGTAGGTCTGCAGGCCGTCGAGCATCCACTGCATCTTGCCGAACATGTAGTCGAGCGCGATGAAGCTGTCGGCCAGCGCGACGCGCTCGGCGCCGGAGTGGCTGATGTCGCGCTCGTACCACAGCGCCACGTTGTCGAAGGCCACCTGCGCGTTGGACTTCACGGTGCGGGCCAGGCCGCAGACGCGCTCGGCCGTGATGGGGTTGCGCTTGTGCGGCATGGCGCTGCTCCCCTTCTGGCCCTTCGCGAACGGCTCCTCGGCCTCGATGACATCGGACTGCTGCAGCAGGCGCACCTGCATGGCGATGGACTCCAGCGTGGATGCCGTCACCGCGAGGCCGGCCATGACCTGGGCGTGACGGTCGCGCGCCAGCACCTGGGTGGACAGCGGGTCGGCCTCAAGCCCCAGGCGCTCGCACACGAACTGCTCGACGAACGGGTCGATGCTGGAATACGTGCCCACGGCGCCGCTGATGGCTCCCGTGGCGGCCACCTTGCGGGCCTCCTCCATGCGCGTCTGGGCGCGCTTGAGGGCCCAGGCCCAGCTGCCGAACTTCATGCCGAACGTCATGGGCTCGGCATGGATGCCGTGCGTGCGGCCCACGCACAGCGTCTCCTGGAACTCGAAGGCGCGGCGCTTGCACGTCTCGCCCAGCTGCTTGATGTCTTCGAGGATGATGTCGATCGCCTGCGTGATCTGGTAGGACAGCGCCGTGTCGCCCAGGTCGGACGAGGTCATGCCGTAGTGCACCCAGCGGCTGGGCGGCTCCTGCCCCTCGGGCACATCGGCGTCGATGTACTCGGCCATGTTCGTGGTGAACGCGATGACGTCGTGGTTCGTCACCTTCTCGATCTCGTCTATGCGCTCCACGGTGAAGTCGGCATGCGCGCGGATCCACGCGGCCTCCTCCTTCGTGATGCCGGACTGCCCCAGCTCGGCCTGCGCCTCGCACGCCAGCACCTCGATTTCCTTCCAGATGTTGAACTTGTTCTCAAGCTCCCAGATGGCGCCCATCGCCGGGCGCGTGTAACGGTTGATCACGCTGCTTCCTCTCCCGCTGTTTTTCGACGCAGCTATGATACCACGCGCCATGGCGGAAAGCGGATGCATGCGAGCGCCTTGCGCCTTGCGAACAGACGCAGTATCGGCAGATTCCACCATAGGGAGACTTGCGGAACCCTACAGCCCCTTGAAGAGCGCCCGCACCTCGTCGAGCACGGAAGCATCAGCCACGACGACGGCCTTATCGCCGGGAAACAGCACCGTTTCCTCGCTCACCACTTCCACGTCGTCTTTGGTGCTCACCGCCGCGATCAGGCTGTTGTCGGGCATTGCAATGGACGACGCCAACACGCCTGCTTCATTCGAGTGGTGGCGCATGCGAGGTACGACGACCTCCGACAGCAGCACGTCACCATGCGTGAGCGACGAAGCCACGCTCACGCTGCCAAGCAAGGTTTCCTCCTCGATGAGATTGGCGATGAGCGTCGTCGACGATACGCATTCGATGCCGACCTCCTTGAAGATGCGAAGGTTTTTCGGGCTGTTCACACGCGCAATGCAGCGCGGC
The DNA here is from genome assembly GCF_963929405.1 of Enteroscipio rubneri. Lineage (NCBI taxonomy): Bacteria > Bacillati > Actinomycetota > Coriobacteriia > Eggerthellales > Eggerthellaceae > Enteroscipio > Enteroscipio rubneri. The sequence goes on from NZ_CAWVIN010000003.1 coordinate 386,458, forward strand.
ACGTTGAACACGCGCTGAGCGATCTCGCACGATACGAGATTGTTGTCGTCTTGGCCGGTGGTTGCTACGAACACGTCGGCGCGACGGATGCCCGCATCCTCTTGATACTTCGAATCGCATCCATCGCCGTGAATAACCAAGTAGCGGCCCTCCAGCACCACCGAAAGCCTGTTTGCAGTGGTGAGATCCTTGTCAATGACAGCCACATCGTTGCCGCTTTGCAACAGCACCGAGGCCAGATACTCGCCGACTTTTCCGCCGCCCGCAATGACGATGTACATACCGCATCCTTTCGTGACGGGCGCAGGACGCCCTCATCCGGAGGTCAATCTTGAATGTACTTCGAGAACGACTCGATCAGCTCATGGCGCACGCAGGCGAGCACCGAGTCGCCGTTGTAGAGGATGGAATCGCGCGTAGGGATAGAACTTGCCGAACCATCACCGCGCTCGAACGCGATGATACGGATATCGTGGTCGCGCTCCAGCTCGGAGACGCGTATAGTACGTCGGTCCATCCACGTGAGATCGAGGGAAAAGCGCAATACCTCGAACTCGCCAAACGTATCGAGGTGCGATCCATGGCCTGATACGATCTTGCTGAATACATCCTCGGCCACGAGCGAGGTTCCGCACACGTAGTCGATGCCAAGCTGCATATAAGCGCGTTCGTGATCGGGGTTGTACAGGCGCGCGATGACATGCGGCACGTCGAACAAGCGGTTCCCTACCTCGGCCACCATCAGGTTCGTGTTGTCGGACTGGGTAACCGCGGCCATGACGTCGCAATCCTCGACGCCGGCCTTGATCAGCGTCTCCTCGTCAAAGCCCACACCTTGCACGGTGGAGCCGTTGAAGGAGCGGCCGAGGTTCGCGAACGCGTCGGCATTGCGGTCGATGACGCACACGTTGCTGCCGTTGTCCGAAAGCATGTTCGCCAACTGAGATCCTACGCGGCCGCAGCCGACAACGATCACGTTGTTCATGCAAGTCCTTTCATAAGGCGCCGAGCGGCGCCGCCTATGCTGTGTGCCATAGCATACTGCATATGCCGCACACGATGCCAGCGCCGGCATCGAACGGCAACGATCGCGAAAGACGCAGAATGCAGCCGCCTATGCTGCGTCCGCAAGAGAGTACCGCCATCATGCGCTGCGTCCGCAAAGAAAAACGGCAGCCGAACGACCGCCGCATACGCAAGGCCTCGCGCACAAAGCGCTAGATCATCTTCATTTGGGAGAGAGTGTCTTTGAACCAGTTATCGTAGTTCGGGGGGCAGTACTTCTGAGCGTTGCCGTATGAAATGGTGTAGCCATACATAGACGCGAGGCCAGCCACATGGGCGTTGATAGCTTCTTCCCAACTCGACCAACCAGATTGGCCCCAGCCCCATGCGTTGTAGGGCTTGAAGCAGTTCTCGCCCTTCGAGCTTTCGGTGTTGGAAATAGCGGGCGACCAGCGCGGATCCACGCTATTGTTCCAGGCGGCCTCCGCAAACACGGCCCCTTGTCCCGCAAGAGGCGATCCAGCCAGGTAGGAATCGATACGAGAGGTCCACTCGGCAAGGAAAGCATCTTTGCCAACCGACCAGTCGACGTCGCCAAGGGAGCCCATGGCCGATTCGGCCGACGTCTGCCGGGCGGCAGCCTTTGCCTGCTCGGCCGCGGCGATGCGCGCCTCTTCCTCGGCACGGGCAGCTTCCTCGGCAGCGATGCGCGCGGCTTCTTCCTCGGCCTCAATAGCGGCGATGCCTTGGGAAATATCGCGCGATGCCGTTTTGGTAAGCGACTCGCTCGCAGACGTGTCGGAGATAGGGGAAGACGCCATCGCATCCTCGTTGGAAGCGGCGACGTTCGATTCGAGGCCAAACGATGCGGCATCCTGAGAGGCTCCACTACCCGCGGAAGCGAAGCCGATGCCGATGCATCCCGCCAGAATACTCGAAGCGCATCCGACTGCGATCACCCGCGCGGCGAAACTCGATTTCCGTTGTTTGAACCGCTTCTGTGCCAAAACGTCGTTTCCCTTTCAGACCACAGCGCAGCACCCCAAACCGCCGAAGCGGTTGACAGCGTGGTTTGTTGTAAGGGAGGTTGCTGCCGGAATGGGCGATATGCTGTTGTGACGACGTCCATTTTAGCCGAGCGGCGGCCGAATATCAAAAAAGTGTGAAGAGGTGGTTCACGGTTTGTTCGCTTGACAAATCGCATTTTCCCAAAACTGCAGATGGCTCTGCACACGGAAAACATGGCAAACAAGCGAACGAACTATGCATCGTCGGCAGGCGGCATCCTGACTGAATCGAGAAGCGAACGGCAATCCGAACGACGCCCGGATGAAAAGGCTCAACCGAAGAAGGGAAACCGGTATTCGCGGCCGTACGGAGCCATGAGCACGAGCTCTCCCACGGGTCCCGGCACTCCGAACAACAGTAATCCCGCCGCGCAGAACACCGCGAACACCAGTGATGCCGCAAGCTTGAGGACGGACGATTTAAGAACGCAGCCCAGAACGAAGCACCCGAGCGCGATACAGAGCAACGGCCATACATGGGCGATCATAACGCCGATCGTGCGCCATGCGACGATGCCCAGGCTCATCGGCATCAAGGTCGCTCCGACGCAGAACACCACGAATCCGCCGGCGAACCCGTCCAGACGCCAACCCTCGGAATCGGGGAGCACCATGCGCAGAATGCCCAGGACAACGAGCACAAGCGGCCAGAACTGCCACCAGGATGCGCCGAGGACAAACTCGGATGCAAGCACGCTCACGCCAAGGGTCAGCAGCAACGATCCGATCAGGAGCGCAGTCCTCACGTGAACGTCCGCAGCCTCCCTGCGGTCGGACTCGTCGCGCTGGGGCGCGGGAACCCGCTCCTCTTGGACGGGCGCCGTATGCCGCGCAGACGCAACCTGCTGCGGGGCGAATCCCGGCGCAGCGGTATCGGGATAGGAGGGTACGTACGATCTCGGAGGGGCCGGCGCTCCACCCGGCATCGGCCGCGACCGAGCCATCGCCGGCGGCGGCTCGGGAGGCACATGCCCTGCACCGGGGTAGCCCGACAGGGAGCACCCCGTCATCGAGGCGGGAACGGACGGACGGGGAACCGCGGATGGATGTGATTCCCCGCAATCGACAGAGCCGTACGTGTCCGAGCGCACCGCGTGCGGCTCGACGTCCAAAGGCGCGAATACCTCGGGGGCCATGGGCACGGCGATCCATAAACCGACGTAAGCAAGCGCCAGCACGCCGCCCGAGGCAAGCGTCAGCACGATCGCCAGGATGCGTACAACCAGCGGGTCGACGTTGAAATACTCGGCGATACCGGCGCACACGCCCGCAATGAGCCTCTCGCGCGATCGATACAGCCGCTTCTCGTCTGTCACGCTTCCTCCTGATCGTGCCTTTCGAGAACGTTTTCCTCATCCGAACCGGACATGCGCTCGACCCGGATGGTCATAATGCGGCGGCGACGCATCTCCTGGATCTTGAAACGGTACCCGTCGAATTCGAACTCGTCGCCAGTCTGGGGAACCGAGTCGAGCATGCTCATAAGCCAGCCCGCAATGGTTTCGTAATCGTCGGAATCCCGAACAGGCCACCCGAGCTCTTCCGCCTCTTCAACAGGGAACCGACCGTCCACGATCCAAACGCCATCGCCCACCTGCTTGATGAATGGATTCTCGCGATCCGTTTCGTCCTCGATCTCGCCGACGATCTCCTCCACGATGTCCTCGATCGTTATTAAACCATCGGTGCCGCCGTACTCGTCAACAACGATAGCCATCTGTTGACGTTTCGTTTGCATCTCGGCAAGCAACGGGAAGATGTCCTTGGTCTCGGGCACGAACATTGCCTGATACGCGTATCCGACGATCGGGTCGTTCTCCTTGCCGTCCATGAGGGGTCCCACGAGATCCTTGTAATGGACGATGCCAACGATCCGATCGATATCCTCGTGGTATACGGGTAGGCGCGAGTAGCCCGTCCCGCGCATGCGATCAACAGCCTGGCGCACCGTGTCGTCGTCTTCGACGAGGATCATATCCACACGCGGCTGCATGATCTCGCGCACCGTCATGTCGCCGAGGTCGATAATCTCGTGGATCATGCGCTTCTCGTCCTCGAGCAGTTCGTCGTTGTCGGCGACCATGAACCGAAGCTCGTCTTCCGATACGCTCTGGCGCTCGTCGGCGCTCTTAATGCCCAGCAGGCGCGACAATCCATTCGCAGAAGCTGATGTGAGCGCTACGAGCGGCGACGCGACTTTCTGGAATATGGCGAGCGGCCCGGCGACAGCCTTGCTCACGCGCTCTGCATCAGCCAGCGCAATGCGCTTGGGCACGAGCTCGCCCACCACGATGCTCAGATACGACACGGCCAGGGTGATAAGAACAGGCGCGAGCGCAGGCGCGGCGAAGGACAGCCATCCAATGCCGAAGCCCGACAGCCATGAGGCGAACGGTTCCGAAAGATTCGTTGCCGCAGCAGCCGACGCAAAGAATCCCACGAGCGTGATGGCCACCTGGATAGTGGCGAGAAGCTGTCCTGAATCGCTCGCCAGATCGAGCGCGCGTCGAGCGCTCTGATCTCCCTCGTCCGCATCCTTTTGCAGCAGCACATGCCTGACGTTGACGAGGGCCATTTCCGACATCGAGAAATACCCATTGATGAGAACCAGCACGAACGTGACGACAATACTGACCCAAACTTCCATAGGTACTGCGTTCAACTCCTTCATAAGCGGTGGACGGCGCCGTCTACCTCCCTTATCGACGCCTGCGCCCGGCGACATCGGGCCTCCGGGGAATCATGGGGCTGTCATGCCCGCGCGCTCTTGCACGCGGCCGCCTACATGACGTACAACATGATTGCCAGGAATTGCAGAATGCTTCCGGCAAGGACCCAGAGATGGAATATCGAATGCATGTAGGGCACCTTCTTCAGAACGTAGAAGATGCACCCGATTGAATAGCAGACCCCTCCGCCCACGAGCAGCCATAGGCCGGGAGCGGGAATGGCTTGAACGAGAGCCGGCAAAAACCAGATGACGCACCAGCCCATGAGCAGGTACAGCACGGCCGACACCCAGCGCGGGCGAAACACCCAGAACGCTTCGCACGCAACCCCGACGAGAGCCACAATCCACACGAACGCACACAAAGCCGTCCCCCCGGCATCGGCAAGCGAGATGAGGCAGAAGGGCGTGTAGGAGCCTGCGATGAACAGGTAGATGCAGCTATGGTCGAGAATCTTGAATATCTTCTTCGCTCGCTCGGCGGTGAAAGCATGATACAGCGTCGACATCGTGTACTCGAGCAGCATCGTGAAGGTGTATACGAGCGCAGCGAACAGGTACACTCCGCCACCGTCGTCCAGAGCCCGCGCGACGAGCACGGGAATGGCCGCGATGGCAAGCAGCACTCCGAGACCATGCGAGACGGAGTTGGCCACCTCCTCGCCCGCCGTGTACTCGCGCACGCTGTGCTTCGTTGCGGCACGCGCTGAAACACCGGGAGTTCGATGTCCGTTCTCATGTGCATCATCTTCGGGCTTGAGCTGCGACGGTACCCAAACCGAAGGCGGGTGCGCCAATCCGCTAGACTCAGCCGATCGTTCGGGAGCAAGACTGCCCCGGTCGGCGCTCGAAGCGCCCCGCTTTTCGGTTGTCGCAGATTCGTTCATACTCGTCACTCTATCATAGTTCCCCGCGGCTTGATCCATTCGAGCCAGGCGGCCGCATCCTCTTCTCGAGCATCGATGAGTCTGATGGTCGTGCCTCCGATGCCCGCCGCCGTCCTCACGTTGATTGTAGCCGTACCGGCACGGCGCTGGAACGGATTCGTCTTCGTGTAGCCGAACTGTATCTTCTTGCGCGGGAAGCTGATGGTCTCGCGCGAGAAGCCGCCGTTGCTCACCTGCATGAAACGGCGATTGTACGCAAAACCCGAACCGCGATACCACAGTACGGCTCCCACCGCGTCCAGCGCGAACAGCACAAGGCACAGTGCGTAGCCGATGATGGCCCCCATGTTCGCAAGCCACACGACGAACACGTCCTTGGAGGAGGAGGACGATCCCATGAGCGCATTGATCGAAATTTGAGCGACAATGACGACGACGGCAAGCCAAAAGCCCGATCCCTGCAAAATACAGCGGCGGATGAGGGCGCGGCGCAACGCCACCCGCGCGACTGGCGTGTTCTCGGCCGGTACGTCGGAGAACTCGGGAATGATGCCCGCGAGTATCTCGGGCACGCGGCTGAGCTTCACGAACGGATGGATGACCAGTCCCTGCTGATTGAGGCCGTTTTGCTGCTCCTGCCCTTCCTCGGCAGCGTCTATCTTGCCAAGCGAAAGTTCGCAGTATCCGAGCAGACGGCGAACGAAGCCCTGTTTCACCACAACGGACTGCACGCGGTCGACATCGACGCCTTGGAAACGATGCTGCAGAAGACCGTGCTCTACTTCGATGCGGTTCGAACGTCGACAGGCGCGAAACCCACCGTAGGAAATACAGGTGCCCACAGCTGAAAGCAACCAGAGCACCACAGCCGCCACCACGAACGCGGCGATGCCGGCTGCCACGATGTTGCCGCCGAATAGACGCGCGCCAAACGTGGTCACATTTCCCACCATCGGTTCGAATGCTCCGAACAGCAACGGCGCGATCTCGCCGGCGAACTGCGCAACCGCACCGAAAATGCCGAGGACCACGACGATGAACGCCGTATTGTTCGAGAGCCCCGTAAAGACGAGCTCCTTGTTGGACATGCCGTATTCGAAGGTGACGCGACCGGTATCGACGGCGGCCCCTCCGAACACGCCGCGCACATCCTGCCAGATCTCGGCGGGAGCGTCCAAGACGTTTCCGTCGGCCACGCCGGCGCCTGCGTGCGCCGCAGCGGTTGCGGTTGGCACAGGGCCACCTTGAACCGCGATGCCGCTCTGTACGGCTGCCTGATACTGCTTGCGGGCGAACAGCTCGCGCCGCAGCTCCTCAGCCTTCGTCTTCTGCACGTACGGGACGGTGACAGCTTTGTTCGACGCACCGCCTGCCGTGTCGATGCTGACCGTGCACACGCCGAAGATGCGCTGCAGCAGCGTCGCGCGCTGGTCCACCGACTGGATGCGCTGATAGGGAACGTGGACGCGCTTCTTGTTGAAGATGCCGCGGAAGAGGTTGAACTCCTCGGGGCCCAGCTCGTAATAAAGATGCTTGTACGCGACCACCTGGTAGGCCGCCGTCAGCCCGACCACCAGAACGAACACGAGCACGACGCCGCCGATGATGAATATGAGCATAGGGAGGTCACCGCGCGTTATCGATTCCCCATCGGCCAGCGCGCCCACGATAGCCGAGAAGCCGGAGAAGAACATGATGACAAGCACCATGAACGCCGTGCTCAGGCTGCCGAGCCAGATATAACTATGGTGCACATGCTGACGCTCCGGCTGACCGAAAGGCGCTCCTTGCTGGCCGGCAGACGCAGCCGCAACGCCGATCGGAGGAAATCCAGGCTGAGATTGCGCGCCAGGTTGAGGCGGCAACGGCATGCCGGGCAAGGGCTGGACGCCGGGCTGATAGCACGGTTGCGCGCCGACCGGCATGCCGGGTTGGGATTGCGCGCCGGGCACCGGTTGAAGCGGCATGCCAGGCTGGGGCTGAGGCGTGACGGGTTGGGGTTGGGGCGGCATGCCGGGTTGACCGAACTCGCCGGGCTGGTGCTGCTGATGCGAATCCGTCATCACACGTCCTCCTGGGCCAAACGCGCAAGCTCGGCTGCACGATCGCGCAGCTGTTCAGCTTCTTCCATGCCAAGACCGGGTATCTCATGTTCGCCTGCGGCTGTAGCCACGGTGACGCTCGACAGGCCGAACGCCCGCAAGACAGGTCCTTGCCGCGTATCGGTGTTCTGAACGCGAATGAAGGGGATGATAAAGCGCTTGCGCCATATGATGCCGCGCGCGATGTCCAAATATTCGGGAGACATCTCGTAGCGCCACCGCACATACCGGATGGGCGGCAACACAACGAGCCATACGACCAGGGCGACGACGTAGGCGATCGCAACCGCAGCCAATACGATGAATATCCAGCCCGCAGGCTCCGCAACCGCCGCGATGGCAAACGGGATGAAGCAACCCAGGAACACGACGGTGAGCCAGATTGCGTCGTTGATGCGCCACACATTTTTGATCTTCGGATCGAGCTGGTTGGTGGGCAGGTCTCTCATAATCGTCCTTCGATCGCCTGTTTTCAGATAATCTAGACATACTACCAGAGCCACCGGACATGATTGAATCCGCTCGCGCATTGTCGCAAGGATTTTACGAGCCGCCCTTTTGGCTTGCACCGTTCATACCCCTGCGCACGCGGCGGTCGGCCACCGGACGCATCCGCAACGACGATCGGAGGCATACGGCGGTGCCCGCTGCGCACGCGACAGCAGACGGCGCACATGCCCGTCCGGCGTAAGGTATACTCGAAGCCGAAACGCATACGCGCGCAATCGGACAGGAAAGCGAGGATCTATGCGCTACGAGGAATTGAAGGACGAGATCAAGGCCGCCATGAAGGCGAAGGACAAGGTGCGCTTGTCGATCCTGCGACAGGTGCATGGCGAGATAAAGAACATCGAAGTGAACGAACGACGAGACATCCAGGATGCGGACGTAGACGCCATGCTCAAGCGCCTCATCAAGCAAACCGGGGAGACGCTCGAAGGCTCCATCAAGGCCGGAAACGACCAGGAACGAACCGACATGCTGGCCAGGCAGGTGGCCATCTTGGAAAGCTATCTGCCCGAGCAAGTATCGGGAGCTGCGCTGTCAGCCCTCATCGACGACGTTCTGAAGGAGACCGGAGCGACCACGAAGAAGGACATGGGCCGCGTCATGGGCGCGCTTGGAAAGCGCACTGCCGGCAATTTCGACAAAGCGGAGGCCGCCAAGGAGCTGGGGCAGCGCCTGGGTTAGGCACAGCGCCTCGCAGTCACACCACGCGGAGCGGAGGCGGGTCCTGACCGCCTCCGCTCCGCATCTAGGCGAACGCGGAAGATCAGTACAGATTGAACAGGTATTCCTCTTGCTCCGCCCATGCGTCTTCATCGATGACCCATTCGCCGTTCTGCTTGACAAACTCGATGCTCACATAGTATGTGGTCAAGTCGGTCGTTGATTCCATAGTGCTTTTGAGTATCTCGCCGATGCTTGCCATCGCAGCCGCTTCGTCCGTCCTGTCTATCTCGCCAGCGTCGACGGCGGCCTGGACGTTGTCCGAGAACTGCGAGGCCAGTTCATTGCCGTCGCGCTGCGTCACATCGGCGTAGACGGTGCCGGCATCGTCGAAGGGGTACGCGCCGTCCAGCTCGTAATCAAAATCAGAGACCATCCATTCGGCCAGCATGGAGGCTTCGACGCCCAGGTCCGACAAGCTGAAGCCGTTATCGTCCAGAAAGGACTGATCGATATCGGCGGCAAGTCGCTCCACAACGGCGGCGTCGACGTTCTTGTACGTATCGAGCCGTGCGCTCGCGGCGGATTCAAGAGCCGCTTCTTCCTCGGCGGCATCCGAGGAACCGCCGGCCGATCCGCTCGACGAATCGGCGATCAGACCGGAGGAAGAGGACGATACGGACGAATCGATCGCCTCATAGAAAGCGGTGCAACCGGCCACCATACCGACGATGAACCAGATGATCGAGAACACGATGCCGATGATGCCGCATACCTTGCTCGCGGTAGTCTTGCCATCTTTGCCGCTCAACTTCGCAGCCTTTGACGCAAGCACGATGGCAACGATGCCGAGCACGATGCCCACGATGGGCAGACCGCAGAAGATGATCGCCAGAATACCGCAGACAAGCGCACCTGTCGCCTTGCCGCTGCCGGACTGAGCTGGCTGGTAGTAGGGTTGAGGCTGGCCATAGCCGGGTGCGGGCGGTTGACCAGGCTGCTGAGGATAGCCGGATGCAGGAGGCTGGCCGTATGCCTGGGTGGGCTGGCTATAGGGTTGCGCGGGCTGGCCGTACGCTTGCGCGGACTGATCCGAAGCGGGCGGCGTTCCGTACGATTGCGTGGGCTGACCTGCGAATCCGGTCGGCTGCTGCGGCGCGCCGGCCGTGAAGGGCTGCGGTACCGTCGGCGGTACCGGCGCGGTAGGCGACTGAGGAGCGGCATCGCCCGGCTGGAAGGACTGGGCGGTCTGTGCGGACGGCGCGTCGGCGCCGGCAGCCTGCGCGGTCGACTCTGCAGGCAGCGACTCGTCTGCAGCGGCTTCGACCGCAGGCAGCGACTCGTCCGAGGCGGGCTCGGCTGCCGCGGCGGGCTCGGCCGGTTCGGCGGGAGCAGCAGGCTCGGCAGGCGGCTCGGGCGCCGGCTGCTCCGGCGCAGGCTGGTTGGGCTTGTTCTGATCGTCCATGGTTCGTCCTCACCTGTTGTCGTCGACGGCGCTGCGCGCCTACGATGATTAGATAGGGCCAGTATACCTTAACCGCGCCCATAAAAGATGGAAGTCGATGCGCCGGCCGATGCGCAGCGTCCATGCAGAAGGCCGCACCACGGCGGCCTTCTGCATGGCTTCGGCTCAAAGCCGATCGTGAGGTTTCATTCGCACATCAGTAGTGCGCAAGATCCTCATCGCTGACCCGACCACGGAACGTGCGGTAGATAATCACGTGGTACAGGAGCACGAGCGGCAGGCCGACGCACGTGATGATGGTCATCCACATGAGTGTGAGTTCGGACGACGACGCGTTCATCGCCGTGAGAGACGCTCCGACGCTCTCGGCCGAGGCCACCACGAAATTCGGAAACATCGACGTAGCCAACAGCCCGACCAGCATAAACGCAGAAGCCGACTGTGCGATGAACGCACCGAGATCGCACTGCTTCTTCAGTGAGAAGAAAAGCGAGACGCCGATGCCGGCAAGCACGAGCACCGCGAACACCCAACGCAGCGCGCCGAGCGCCGGGTCCATGGCAGGCTGGATGACGGCCAGCGCGTACACCGACACCAGCGCGAACAACACAACAGCCGCAATCTGCAAAGGAAGCCGCAGCTTGGCTGCACGCGCCTGCAAATCGGAAGGCTTCGGAGCCTTGAGCGAAAGCCATGCTGCGCCTTGCGCCATGAACATCGCCAAGCCCAGCAGGCCGCACAGCAGCGTGAACGGTGAGATCAGCCCAAGCAGCGGAAAGCCCGAATAATCGCCGTTGGCATCCATCGGAATGCCGGCGAAAACGTTGCCAACAGCCACGCCGAACAACAGCGCCGGCACCAGGGATCCGACAAAAAAGCACCCGTCCCACAACCTGCCCCACTTGGGATCGTGTCCGCGGTATTCGAGCGACACCGCACGCACGATCAGCCCGAACAGAACGAGCATGATAGCAAGGTAGAATCCGGAGAACGTCGTGGCGTAGGCGGCCGGAAACGCCGCGAACAGCGCACCGCCGGCCGTGAGCAGCCATACCTCGTTGCCGTCCCACACCGGCCCGATGCTGCGGCGCACGACGGCCTTTTCGGTATCGCCCTTGGCGACAAAAGGATATAGCACGCCCGATCCCAAGTCGAAGCCGTCAAGAACAAAGTAGCCCGCGATGAGAACGAATATGAGCATGAACCACAAGCCCTGGAAGAATGTAAGTTCCATTGCTACTCACCTTCCTTCGCCAGATCGTCGGAAACGCCGATCGCAGACGCCGTCTCGTCGCTGCCTGCAGGAACTTCCGCAGGCGCCGTGCTCGCTACGGGGCCCTCCTTGATGAAGCGTCCCATGACCCGCGCCCAGGCGACAATGAGGAGCAGGTACACGAGTAGGAACAAGGTCATGGTGATAAGCAGCTCAACGTTGGATACCGATTGCGATACGCCCTCGTTGGTCAGCAGGCTCACGCCTTCGGGGCCGGTCGCAGATGGATAGACCACCCACGGCTGGCGGCCGAGCTCGGCGGTGAACCAACCGCACTGAATGGCGAGCAGCGGAAACACCGGCGATACGACGATGAGCCGCTGCAGCCACTTCATGGATTTAATCTTACCTTTGCGTTGGAACAGAAGCGCCAAGAACACCGTGATCGCGATGAGCCCAAACATGGCCACCATCAGATGGTAGGTCTGGAACACGAAATTCACCGGAGCACCCTCAACATCGAGAGCTCCGTACTGCTCGCTTTTCGCAAGGTCGTTGAGACCCTGGAATTCGGTGTCCCACGTGCCCGTAGCCAAGAAGCTCGTGCCTCCGGGGATCGAGAACGGAGTGACAACCTGCTGGTTCTCTTCATCGACCCAGCCGAAGAGGTACAAATCGGGCGCTTCGCCTTCGTACATGCCCTCCATCATGGCGAGCTTGGTGGGCTGCTCTTCCGACACGACGACGGCCGACGAATGGGCGGTGCCCAGCATGACGACGGTCGTGACGATGCCCACCACGGCGCCGATCTTGAGCGTTTTCATGGCGAAGTCCTGATGGCGGCCCTTCAGCAGGTACCATGCGGCCACCGCCATGGCCACGAACGCGCCCATGATGAGCAGCGCCACCACGACGTGCGAATAGCGGGCAAGAAGCGACGGGTTGAACGCCGCGGCGAAGAAGTCGGTGATGACGGCCTTCGATCCGTCGGCAGCGAGTTCGGCGCCGGCCGGCGTCTGCATCCAGGAGTTTGCAATGAGAATCCACAGCGCGCTCAGGCAGGAACCGAGCCAAACGAGCCAGGCCGAGACAAGATAGAACTTCGCCGAAACACGCTTGCGGCCGAACAGGAGGATGCCCAGGAATACCGATTCGAGGAAGAAGGCGAGCAACGCTTCAGCGGCCAGCGGCGCACCGAAGATATCGCCGACGAAGCGGGAGTAGTCTGCCCAGTTCGTTCCGAAGGAGAACTCCATCGTGATGCCCGTGGCAACGCCGATCACGAACGTCGCGGTGAAGATCTTCACCCAGAACGTGGTGGCCGCAGCATCATGCTCGTTACGCGACCGATAGTACCGAGTTTCGTTGATGGCCAGGATCAGTCCTAAACCTATGGTCAGCGGCACGAAGAAGAAGTGGTACGCCGCCGTGCACGCGAACTGCACGCGCGCGAGCAACACAGGATCGGAGAGGAAATCCATTGCACACCCCCTTACTTTCTCAGTCGAAAGAACCTTTTGAGGGGTATTGTACCACCATTCGTGGATTTATGTTACTGATTTTATATCAATTTAGACTGCGCCGGTACCGCCCGCGAAAAACCCGTGTCCGCTGCGTCTCTCGTACCAGGCGAGCCGAAACCCCCGTCCTTACGAGATATGGCCGAGGAAGTCCTTCGTTCGGTCGGATTTCGGATGATCGAACACCTCTTCAGGAGAACCCTGTTCCACGATGAAGCCGCCATCCATGAATATGACGCGATCCGCAACGTCCCGCGCGAAGCCCATCTCGTGCGTGACGACGATCATGGTCATGCCGCCCTTGGCCAGGTTCTTCATGACACCAAGCACGTCGCGCACAAGCTCGGGGTCGAGAGCACTTGTAGCTTCATCGAACAGCATAACGTGCGGGTCCATGGCAAGCGCACGGGCGATGGCGACGCGCTGCTGCTGGCCGCCTGACAGTTCGGCAGGCTTGTAATCGATGCGATCCCCCAGGCCCACGTGCTCAAGCTGCTCGATGGCGACGCGCTCGGCTTCGGCCTTGCTCCGCTTGAGCACCTTCTGTTGGGCCAGCATGACGTTGGCCTTGGCGGTGAGGTGGGGAAACAGATTGAAACTCTGAAACACCATGCCCACTTTGGCACGCACGTTGTTGATATCGGTCTTCTTGGCGGTGATCTCGGTATCCTCGAAGAATATCTTACCGTCGGTGGGTGTCTCGAGCAGGTTCACGCAGCGTAGGAGTGTGGACTTGCCCGACCCCGATGGCCCGAGGATAACGACCACTTCGCCGCGGCGGATATCGAGGTCGATGCCCCGTAGCACCACGTTGTCGCCGAACGATTTGCGCAGGCCCTCGATGCGCACAACCGGTTTGTCGTTGGCTGCTCCCCCGTTGACCTGTGTCGTAGGAGCTGCGGACGAGCCTTCGGCGGCCCGGGCTCCTCCGCCTGCTTCGGACGCGAGGGCGTTCTCGTTGTTCGGTTTGCTCATGACCGCACCTCCCTAGTGGCTGATCCGGCCGCTGCCGGGAACCAGATCGTCGTCGATGGGCCCGGCGAACGTCTCGGACATGCGCATGCTGCGCGCCACGGCCACATCGGAATCGGGCACGACCGACGCCTCGGATGTGATGCTGCGATCGCCGGGGCCGCTCTTCTTGCGCTTGCGCTTACCGCGAGCGAGGCGCGCCTCCATCGAGTTGATGAGCTTCGTCATGGGAATGGTCACGATCAGATAGAAGCCAGCAGCCACGATGTAAGGCGTCACATTGCCTGTTGCGGCCGTGATGGTCTTCGCATACATCATGATCTCCATGACGCCGACGGCGGCCAGAAGCGAAGTGTCCTTGTACATGAGGATGAATTCGCTCGTCATCGTGGGAATGACGCGCCGCACGGTCTGCGGGATGATGACATAGAACATGGTCTGCGCACCATTCATGCCCAACGAGCGCGCAGCTTCGAACTGTCCTGTATTGATGGACTGAATGCCGGCGCGGAAGATCTCGGCCAAGTACGCGCTCGAATTGAGCACGAGCACGATGACGCCCAGCATGAACAGATCCATGCTGATGCCCATGAGCGGCAGCCCGAAGAACGCGATGTATATCTGGAGGAACAACGGCGTGCCGCGAACCACATTGATGTAGGTGGCCCCAATAGCACGCGGGATACGGCTTTTCGCCATCCGCAGAAACGACCAGAGCAACCCGAGCGGAATGGCCAGCGGGAAGCTGACCACAACGAGGCCAAGCGCCAGCAGCCAGCCGCTAAATACCGCGGGCACCGATGTGACGATAATGGTGGGATCGAAGAACAAGTGGAGGAACTTGTTCGAGTTCCACGCCTTCACCCAATCCTGCTCGCTCAGCATACTCGACAACTGCTCGGCAGGAGTGGAGCTGACAATGTCGATGACCTGGTCGGATGACGGCATGGCGAGGGTCTGTCCCTCGGCTGTGACATAGCTGCCCGCAGGCCCGTACGAGCCTCCATCGGCGGGCAGGAGCGTTCGGTTGCACTCCACCATGATAAGCGCACCGGCCGGCGTCGGCTCGGGGAACGACACAACGACCCGCGTCCCGTCTTCCACTGAAACTTCGGAACCGACGTCGAGCCGATCGAGCCCGTTGAGCACGGTCGTCTTCACGTTTGACGCCTCGACCGTCGAGCCGCCTGGCAGCTCGATGGTCACTTGCGACAGCGACTCGCCCTCATCGGACTGACCCTGCCAGGTAACACGGGTGGGCGTGGCCCCTAGGACGGCGTTTTCTCCATCCTGGTTCGATTTGGCCGTCCAGCGCTCGATCGTAAGCGCCTGCGCTTGCGCGGAAAGGGCGAACGACAGGACGAGCGCCGCGGCGAGGATGATCGCCGCGGCGCCGAGCGAGCGCTTCGTCGCGCTCTTCATGTGGTTACAAGTGGCGAGCATCGCGTGCAGACCGGCTTATCGGATCCACTGATTGGCGATTTCGTCATACTTCCCGTTATCGCGCACCGCCTGCAGCGCTTTGTTGAGCGCCTTCGTGAGCTCAGGATTGTCCTTGCTGACTGCGATGGCGTACTGTTCGCCCGTGGGGATCTCTTGGATTACTTCGCAATCGGTGTAGGCGTTTTTCACATAGTAGTTTGCAACCGGCAGATCGACGGCAACAGCATCGATACGGCCGGACTGCAGCGCGGCGAACACGGCCGTCATCTCGTCGAAGCCTACAACCTCGACGTCCTTGATGTTCTCGGCAGCCCACTCGTAGCCGGTCGTACCGGTCTGGGCGCCCACCTTCTTGCCGGCAAGGTCCGCGGCGCTCGTGTAGCCCGAGCCGGTCAGCACCGTAAGGCTCTGGTTCACGTCGCACACCGGATCGGTGAAGTCGACATCCTCGAGGCGGTCGTCGGTGATGGTGATGCCCGAGACGCCCACGTCGGCCTTGCCGCCGGTCTGAATGAGCGGAACGATGGTGTCGAACTTGGTGGAGGGCAGGTAGTTGCACTCCAGGTCCATCTCCTCGGCGAGGGCCTTCATGAGGTCGACCTCAAAGCCTTCGGGCTGGTCGCCGTTAAGATTCTCAAACGGCGGGAAATCGAGCGAAGCGGCAACGGTCAGCTTGCCATCCTCGATGAGCGCGTAGCCGGTATCGGATGAAGCGCTCGACGAATCCTGCTCGTTCGAACCGCCCGACGAACATCCGAAGAGGGCGAGCGTTGCGGCAAGCATGCCGGCAGCGACAAGCGCACCCCATTTCTTGATAGCCATGATCCTCCCCTTTCCACCGCGTCCACAAATCGGAACAAGAATGACGCAGCTACTTTACTATAAAACGCACCCCTTCAGTATAGAAGAGGTAACTTCCCCGAACGGGTGCTCGAAGCGCCTCCCGTACCCGCGAACGGTCGATTCTTGCGTGCGTACGGTTTAGCGCACTAAAGCGCTAGAGCGCATCGGACAAGCGAGCGACCAACCGATGACGCCGGCATAGTCGATGTGCGCCGGTTAGACAAGCGGCCAACAGACGAGCAGCAGCACTGCAAGGAACGCGACGTTGTATGCCGTGAATCGCGCAAGAAAGGCGCCCGAAGTATTGCGGGCAAGTTCGGGACGGTGCGGAAACGACGCGAGCACGGTGCGGTACTGGTTGAACGTGATGAGACTGGCAAGCGAGGCAACGAGCGTGCCCGCGCCGCCAATGTTCACGCCCACGAGCAACGCCTCGTAGCCGCCGGCGAAGTGCGAGAGCAGCACAGCGGCGGGCACGTTGCTGATAATCTGGCTCGTACCCACGCTCGCCAGAAGCGCGCTTTGTCCCATGAGTCCTGAAAGCAGGCCTTCTATCACGGGTATGCGCGCCATGTTGCCGGCAAACACAAAAAAGCATGCGAAGGTGAGCAGCAGCCCGTAGTCCACAGTCCGTAGCGCGCGACGGTCGAACACCGCAAGCACAAGCACAACGGCCGCAAGCGCCACCGGATAGGGCACGAGTCGAAACACCGAAGCAATGACGAGCGCAAGCAGCGAGAAGTAGACGACGACCCGCCGGCGCTCACGGGCGGTGATGCGCAGACGCGCGTCAGGATCGGAGCGGTCGGCGGACGCAAGACGGCCGCCGACAGGCTGCGGATGGGTGGCCAGATGCGGCTGGGCGGCTGGGTGCGGTTGGGCGGCTGGGTGCGGTTGGGCGACGGGCTGCGGATGGGTGGCTGGGTGCGGATGGGTGACGGGGTGCGCGCTCGCCCTCCCCTGTTTGGAAACGAATGTTTCACGCGAAACATTCGTTCGATACGATGGCACAGCGCGGATCTTCGCTTCTGCGCGATTCGCTTCCGAGGGGTTCCCTTCTGAGGGATTCCCTTCCGGTCGGCGCTTTGCTTCCGAGGGGTGCGCCTCCGCGTTGCTCGCTTTCGCTTCTCGCCTCGCTTCCGCGGGGTTCGCTTCCGATCGGTTCGCTTTCGCTTGTTCTCCGATCGCTTTCTTCTCTGGAGCTTGCGGCGGATCGGGCTTCAGGAATAGCGCGCAACAGAGCGCGATGAGCGCAACCGATACACCGAAGGGCAGCGCCATCGCAGCCAGGAAGTCACCCAGCGGGATAGAGAAGCGCTCGTAGAGGTACAGGTTTTGAGGGTTGCCGAAGGGCAGGATCATACCGCCCAGATTGGCCGCGAGGTTCTGCATGATGAACGCGAACGGCAGCGCACGCTCCCAGCCAGCCTTGATGAGCGTTGCTGCCGCCAGCGGCAGCATCATGATGAGGGCCATGTCGTTGGTGGCGAACATCGACAGCGCAAGCGTGGCTCCCACGAGCGCGGTCACCGCCGCGCGGCACGTCGCGAAACGCGCCACCACGAGGCGCGCGGCATGCTCGAAGAGCCCGATGCCGCGCAGCGCACCCACCACAGCCAGGATGCCAAACAGACACGCAAGCGTTTTGACGTCGAAGTAGCCAAATAGGCCTCGTCGAACGGCACGAACACCATGGTGATGAGCGCAGCCGCCGCCGACACGATGAGCACCATGCGAGTACGGACAAATCGGATGAGCGAGTCCATGGGCGCGCGCACGCGAAAACGCCCCCGAGCGTCGTTCGTCATCGGGAGCGTTCCGTCTTGCTGTGCCACCATGCATGCATCATGGGATCAGTGTAGCATGCTCGTGTACCGTGCTGCGGGAAGCGGCCGCGCACGAGCGCGCACACTCAGGGACTGCTGCGGGAGGCGGGCCTCGCACGAGCGCGCGCCCAGCGGTTGCAGCAAGAAACGAACCCCGCCCGGCGGTTGCGGCAAAAACCGAACCCCCACCAGAGCGCGCATGTTCCGTTGCGGCGGAGGCCAAGTCACATCCGAACGCATGCCCAGCGGTTGCGGCAGCGGGAGCCGAACCCCGAGCGCGCGTATCTTGCTGCTGCCCGGACGGAGCGATCGCGTCGTGGCGCTATCCTTCGAAGTGCTCGGCGGCAACCTCCAGCTGGCGGATGATATCGATGCCCTGCGGGCACATGGCCTCGCACGCGCCGCAGGCGCTGCAATCGGAAGCGCGACCGGGTACCGCCTGCCAAGAGTACAGGCTCTTCGCGAACGAGCGGTTTTCGGTCATGAGCTCGAGGTTGAGCAGGCCGAGAATAGCGGGGATAGCCACGCTCTGCGGGCAGTCCTTCACACAGTAGCGGCAATTCGTACACGGGATGGACGCCATACCGCGCAGAATCTCGGCCGCCTGGTCGAACGCCCGCTGCTCATCGGGGGAGAAGGGGCGGCTCGCACGGTAGTCGGCCACGTTCTGTCGTACTTGCTCGAGCGTAGACATGCCGGCAAGCACCGTGAGCACGTTCGGCATGTTGTAGCAGAAGCGGTACGCCCACGAGGCCAAGCTCGCTTCCGGGTTCGCCGCGCGCAGCACCTCAGCCACCCGATCGGGCAGCTCGACGAGCCGTCCTCCGCGCGCAGGTTCCATAATCACCACCGGAACGTTGTGCCTTTGCGCTACTTCCATGCAGCGACGCGCTTCGATCACCGGGTCGTCCCAGTCCAGATAGTTCACCTGCAACTGTACGAAATCCATATCCGGATGAACGGCGAGCAGCTCGTCGAGCGTGTCGGCTCCGTCGTGCATCGAGAAACCGACGTTCCTGATGAGGCCCTCCTCCTTCTTCTGTCGCGCAAAATCCCACATGCCGTACTCGTCGAACTTGGCGGTGCGCTCGCCGCCTACGTTGTGCAGCAGATAGAAGTCGACGTAGTCGAGTCCCATGCGCTCAAGCGATGTGCCGAGGTTGCTCTTCGCCTCCTCCGCATGGGGACTCGCCCATGCTAGGCACTTCGTCGCCACCGTATACGCATCACGCGGATAGCGCTTGACCAACGCCTCGCCGAGCGCCTTCTCGGACGCGCCTTCGTGGTAGACGAAAGCGGTATCGAAGTACGTTCCGCCACCCTCGATGAACGCATCCACCATCTGCGTAAACTGCTCGAGGTCGATGCTCTGCTGGTCGTTCGCGTCGAGCAGCGGCAACCGCATGCACCCGAAACCCAGCTTCGCTATGTTCTGAAAATCTGATCGCACCTGTGCTCCTCTCGTCGTGTGACGGGAGCAATCATAATTCCTGGAGCGTACTCCAAGTCAAGCGAAAAGCGGAACTTTATGGGCGAAGCGTTGTTTCACGTGAAACAATCGGGTGTTTCAGCACGCCTGTTCCATGTGGAGCATCGCATCGCTTCCCCGAGAGCGGCAGCGCTTCAGCGAACCTCGTCGAAGAGACGGCGGAATTCGGCCTCGAACGCGCTGTTCTTCAAGCGGATGAACGAGATGTCGTGCTCCACGCGAAAGCCCTCGAGCGGAACGACTCGCAAGCTGCCGGCTTCGAGTTCGCGCGCAACCGCCGCCTCGTAGAGAAACGCGATTCCCAAGCCGCGCGCAGCGAAGATCTTGATGACGTCGAGGCTTTCGACCATGCTTGTCTGCCGAAAGCCCTCAAGGGACAAATTCCGTGCAGCCAGCGCATGCTCAAGCACCGCGCGCGTGCCCGATCCCGGTTCGCGCACCAGCAGATGCTCCGACAGCAGATCCTCGATGCAGTACGCTCCGCACGTCAGCACATGCTCCGCCGCACACACGCATACAAGCCGTTCCCGCTGATAGACGTCGCATTCGTAGGCGCTCCGATCGAACATTCCCTCGACGAACGCGCAATCGATCTCCCCTGCCTCGAGCAGTGCCAGTAACTCGCGTGTGCCGCCCGAGCGCACGGTCGCGCGGATGTCGGGGCGTTTCGCCAGGTAGTCAGCAAGGGGCGCAGCCACCAGATACTCGCCAGCCGTGAGGGTCATCCCCACGCTCATGTCGATGCGAGCGCCCGAAACCGCGGCAGCAACCCTCTCGCGCAGCAGGCGCTCATCATGGTCCATGATGGACAACGTCGAACGCACAAGCTCGCCGGCCTCGGTCAACGTGAGCCGCTTGCCGCGGTAGTCGAACAGCCGCGCACCGTACGCCTTCTCCAAGTGGGCGATATGCTGCGAGACGGCGGGTTGCGTGATGTTGAGCGCTTTGGCGGCCCGCGTGTAGTTCATCGTTCGGCACACCGTCAAGAACGTCTCGACGCGAAAATCCTGCATAGCCGCCTTCCTCTGATTTCGTCCAACCGCCGCGTGCTCAACCGCGCCCGTTCTGGCGCAGCTCGATGCGCGTGCGTCCTCCGCCTCCGTATTCGCTTTCTTAATCATAATACAAATTTATTGATACATAAATATTTATTAGTTTTCTTTCTCCACGGCTCGTGAAAGAATAGCGCCTACGCGATTGAGTCGAACCCGCCGAGCGCTGCTCGACGACGAGAAAGGATCCGCCGTGCGCACCCTTATCGAACACGTTCCCATTCCCATCGCCGGTGTGGCTCTTGGATTTGCAGCCCTCGGCAATGTGCTTGCGCCTTCGGCAGAGGCGGCGCACATCGCATGCGGCGCGCTCTCGACAGCGCTCATTGCGCTCCTGATCGCGAAGATAGCACTGTTCCCTGCTTCGATCCGCGACGACCTGCGCAACTCCATTCTCGCCAGCGTAAGCGCCACCTTCTTCATGACGCTCATGCAGCTGTCCACCTACATGGCGCCTCTGGCCTACGTCCCCGCATTTGCGCTTTGGGGAGCCGCCATCGCGTCGCATCTCGCGCTTATGGTCGGGTTCTCGGTGCGCTTCATGACCCGCTTCAAGCTATCCGAAGTGTTCCCCACGTACTTCATCTGCTATGTGGGAATCATCGTGGCGTCGGCCACTTCCCCAGCCTTCGGAATGGAAGCCCTCGGACACGCGCTGTTCTGGATGGGATTCGCCTTCTATCTCGTACTGCTGGTCATGGTCACGTACCGGTACGTGAAACACGAGATACCCGAACCCGCTCGGCCTCTGTTCTGCATTTACACGGCCCCGATGAGCCTGTCTATCGCAGGCTATCTGGCCACAGCAGCAGACCCCAGCCCGCTGTTCGTCGGCATCCTGCTTGTGCTCGCGCAGGCGTTCTACCTGCTCGTGCTCACGCGCCTGCCGCGGCTTTTGCGCTTGAAGTTCTACCCCAGCTTCGCCGCCATGACGTTCCCCTTCGTCATCACGGCCACTGCGCTGGGGCAGGCGTCCGCATTTTTTGCATCGTCCGGAACACCGCTGCCGACCTTCGTCGACGCGCTGATCGCCGCCGAGACGGGGATCGCTACCGTGCTGGTGGCCTACGTGTTCGTGCGCTACGCAGTCTTCCTGCTCGGCCATGCCGAGCTGCCCGAACGCGGAACCGTAGGAGACAGTCGGCTGCTCACGCGCCTCGCAGCCCGCTTCGAGCGCGAACACGCCGATGCAGAGCCTCTGTCGGAAGCCGTTGCAGGCGAGGTCATTCCTCCATTTCCAGCGCGCGGGCCAGTATCTGCATACGCGCTTCGACATCCTCGATGATGCGGCTGCAATCCTTGAGCTCATCGTAGGAGTCGATACCCTCCACCTCGCTCACGGCCTTGTACTTCAAGTCATGCTCCAAGCTGGCCCAGAAGTCCATGGCGATGGTGCGCAGCTGCACCTCCACCGGTATGTACTCCTTCTTGTCGAGGAAGTACACCGGGATGCGCACGATAACGTGCAAACTGCGGTAGCCGTTCGGCTTGGGGTTCTTGATGTAATCCTTCACGGTGACGATGGCAAGGTCGTCTTGTTTACGCAAAAGCTCGAGCAGGTTGTACACATCGTGGATATACGAGCAGATCACACGCACGCCCGCAATGTCCATGATGTACTTCTCCATGTTTTCGAGCGTCGGCTCCTTGCCATAGCGCTCGAGCTTCTCGAAAATGCTCGCGGGTTTTTTGATACGCGACTCGATATGATGGATGGGATTGCGGTGCTTCTTCAGGCTGAGATCCTGATCGATAATCTCGAAGCGCACCTTCATCTCGCGCATCGCGGCTTGATACTTCTGGATGATCTCGCGCGTCCTTGCCTCGGCGCCATGCAAGCGCGCAAGCTGGCTCATGGATTCGCGCAGGTCCTCTTTCTCGGTGAATACCCCGCGCACGACATCGCGCGAAGGCGCGTCTTTGACCGATAGGCTTCGGCTCGCTCGGCGCTGCTTTCTTCCTGGCATGCTCCCGCTCCTCATACGTACGCTTTCGTATCATGATAGCCCCACGGCACCAAAGAAACGAACCGCGCACGCGATTTTGCCCAAATCGCCAGAACTGCTTTCCGCAGCGCAGGCTCGAAGGGAGGGGAGACGGGGCTCAGCCGACTCTCACCTGGTTCTTACCGGCGCGCTTCGCCTCGTACAGCGCCTTGTCGGCGCGGGAGAAGACACTGCGATACTCCCGATCGTCGGCAACCGTCTGCGTGGCCCCCACGCTCATGCTGACGGAAATCGGAGCATCCGGCGAACTCAGGCATATGCCTTCGACCGCATGGCGCATGACCGAAAACACCCGCAGCGCCGCCTTCATGTTGATATGCTTCAGCAGCACGACGAACTCGTCTCCCCCGACGCGGCCGACGATGTCGGTCTCACGGCAGTTCGCACGCAAGATGCTCGCGACCTCTCGCAAAAGCTCGTCGCCCTTCAAATGGCCGCACGTGTCGTTCACGACCTTGAAGTCGTCGAGATCGACTACGGCGAACACGCTGCTGGCCGCCAGATGGGAATCGGAGAGAGCGTCGTTGACAAGGTCGCGCGTTGAAGCGTGGTTGGACAGACCGGTGACAGCATCGCACTCGGCCTTCAAGCGCAGATCGCGTTCGGCCTGGATATTGTCGATAAGGCCGACGAGGTGCCACGAACTGCGTGCGTCCCCGACAACGAACAGGTTCGCTCGGTACCATCGGTACCCCGTACCGTAGTAGTCGGCGCGGTACTCGATGATCTGGTTGCTGGATCCCGCGCGCACCTGCTCGAACATCGACTTGACCGCCGCGACGTCATCTGGATGCACCTCGGTGCGGCCCGCCGTGCCGAGCACTTTCAGATACGAAGGAATGACCTGCAGTTCCATGCCGTTTCCCGTACGGTCAATATAGAGCTGCACCGTGTCGGACTCCGAATCGTAGTCAAAACTGATAGCGTGCGCGAGCTCGCTCAGAATGCGGAACCGCTCGTTTTGCCAAGCGCGCTCGCGGCGCTCACGCACGGCGTCCGTGACATCATTGAAGGCGCACTGAACGACGCCCGGGCCCTCCGTCTCATCAGCCAGGGCGAGAACGCCCTCGACCCACCGCTCTGTTCCGTCGCCACGACGCACGGAGCTGGTGAACGGGATAGGATCCGATCCCGACGTCAAACGCTCGACGGCGCTTCTCAAGGCCTGCGTGCCGCCCCTGCCAAACGGACTGCGCGACCCTTCGCGCGCAAGTTCGCGAAACTCGTCGTAGGATGCACAGCCGAATACGCGCCAGGCGGCGCGATTCGCCGACACGATAACGGGATCCCGCTCGACCGTAAACCGCAGGATGCCGCACGGGATAGCCTCGTAGAGCTGCCGCTCGCGCTCGGCTTGTCGCTTGAAGCGCAGATCGCGCTCCTTTTCTTCGGTTACATCCATAAGCGCGATCACCACATACGTCGACGTGGGGCCGCAATGCGCGAACGCCGCTGAAAGCAGGAGATAGCGCAGCTCTCCGTTGGCATGCCGCACGCGCACCGTGCACTCTGCCCGTCGTGCCCCCGCGCGGAGCTTTCCGATCACGTCGGCTACGACCGGACGATCGGAGGGTTCCGCGATCTGAAGTGGGTCGATACCGCAGAGCCGCTCGAACCTTTCGCGCGTCGTCCCAAGCAGTTCAAGGGCGGTGTCGTTGCAATCGAGCAGTGCAGCCTTGTGCTCTTCGATACGGAAAAACGCCAAACCGCCCGGCACGCCGTCCATCGCCGCGCGCAGCCGATCGCGCAACGCACGCTCCTCGGTGATTTCGCTCAGCGTGACGAACAGCGTCGACGTCACGCCGTCGCTCGACATCCGGCGCAGGCTCGTTCGTATCCACATCTCCCCGCCCGAGCGATGCACAAGCAGCTCGCTCACCCCTGCTCCCGCTTCGCCTACGGCGCGCTCCAGCGCCTCATCGAAGCTTTCGCGATCGATTGCGTCGAGCGGGCCGAACAGATCGTCGGGCGTGCGCGCAAACGCATCGGCCGAGAGGTCCAAAGCTTCGTGAAACTCGTCGTTCGACCTGATTACCTCGAACCGTTCGCCGTCATACTCCACGAGCGCAGCAGGACCTGCGAAATGGGCGAACACAAATCCCGCAAGCGATTCCGCATCCCATAGTACAGACGCTTCCGTGTTGAATCGACGTGCGGCGCGCGAATCGAAACGGCCGTGTTCGGCGTTTGCCATGAGCTCTTCAAACGAAGCGCGGTCGATCGGCTTGGAGAACAGAAAGCCCTGCATCATATCGCACCCGACGCTCGCCAAGAATTGCGCTTGAGATTCCGATTCCACGCCTTCGGCGATGACCGGCAGATCGAGCCATCGAGCCATGCGCACGACCGACGCGAGAATGACCCCGCCGCGCGTGTCGTTGCGCGCATCGAGGAACCGCAAGTCGAGCTTGAGCACATCCACCGGCACGTCTTTCAGGGCGTTGAGCGATGAATAGCCGCTTCCGAAGTCATCCATCTCGATGACGAAACCCGCCTGCTGGAGCAGCGCCACGGCTTCGGCCAGCTGTTTCGGATCCTCCATGTACGAACTCTCAGTGATCTCCAGATGGAGCAGATCGAAGGGTATATCGTGTTCTTCGACCAGGCTCACCAGGTATTCACATAGGTCCGACCGATAGATGTCCTTGCGCGAGACATTCACCGACAGCCGCGGCACGGAGCAAGCACCATCCGCTCCGGCAGCATCGAGCCAGGTGCGCAGGCAGCGACACGCCTCAGCGAAGATATAGTAGTCCAGATCTGAAACGAGGCCGGTACGTTCGAACACGGGAATGAAGTCGCTGGGGCCGATGATGCCCTTTTCTGGATGATTCCAGCGCGCGAGAACCTCGGCGCCCACAAGCCGGTTCGTGCCGTGCTGATACTGCGGCTGAAAATACAGCTCGAATTGGCCGGCCTTGAGCGCGTCTGCCATCTGGCCAGCCAGTTCCTGCTCCTGTACCACCGACTCGCGCAGAGAATCATCGTACATGGCGTACCGCTCGGATCCCGACTTTGCGGAGCGCAACGCCAGCAGCGCGCGGTCAGTCATGAGGCTCACATCCAATGACGGGTCGTCCACCCGGTACATGCCGATCCGCACGAAGAACGCAAAATCCAGCGGATACGCGCTCAGCCAGGAATCCAGCATCCCAAGCACGTGCTCGGGGTTGCCGGCATGTTCCGGCAGGCAGCAGACGAAATGGTCTCCGCGCAGATGAGAGGCGACGCTCTTCGCCGGCAGCGCCTGCCTGATCGAGGAGCCGATGGAGCGGAGCAACCGATCGCCTTCCTCGGTTCCGTAGCGATCGTTGAACACCTTGAAGCGATCGATATCTCCGTACAGAACCACAAACCGCTCGGAAGGATACGCGTCGATAAGCTCTCGTGCAGCCTGGTTGAAGCCCTGCCTGGTGGCGAGCCCTGTCAACGGATCGCGTTCGAACGCACTCAAGTAGGTGCGCCCCCCCCCCGGCTCATTCTGCGCGCAAACGAACCTCGGCTGCACCGTCTAACTGATCCGCCGCGTTGTTGCGCTGCAACCGTGCCGTCCACCCTCTTCCAGCTTCGCGACCGAGTTTCTTCTATCGCGTTGATCGCCTACTCATCTTGTCATTTTATACGACGCGCAGGCAATTCGGAACAGGATTGCCCTAGGCTCAACAGTTCTTTTTGGCTTCCTCCCACAACGCTTCGCGCTCTTCAGCTGCAAGCTCCTCCACCGAGCGACCGTCGACCTGCGCAGCGCTCTCCATGTAGGCCCAGCGTCGACGGAACTTGCCGCAGGTCGCGCGCAGCGCGCTCTCCGCGTCGACGCCCATGCGCCTGCCCACGTTCACGAGCGAGAACAGCACGTCTCCCAGCTCTTCTTCCACAGCGGCCACAGCGGCCTCTTGGATGTCGGCTCGGGCGGTTTCGTATGCGGCGTTTGCGTCGACCTTGCCGTTACCCGCCTTCGGCGCAGCCGCGTAGGCCTCGCGCAGTTCGCCAATCTCCTCGCGCACCTTGTCCCAGACGTCGTCGAGCGAGTCCCACTCGAACCCCGCCGAAGCGGCCTTGCGCGATATCTTTTGCGCCTGCATAAGCGCGGGAAAGCTCGTCGGCACGCCGTCGAGCAGGCCTTCCAACGATGACTGAAAGGATACGGACATGACGGAGCCTTCGGAAGCCGGTAGGGCGGAAGCCCCCTCTTGAGCCGATGCCCCGTCCGCGCCCGATTCGCCATACTCGCCGGCAGAGCCCGTGGAGGCTGCAGAGCGCTCGGCCAGCTTTACCCGGTCCCACAAATCGAGTACCTCGGAAGCGTTCGCGGCTTGCGCCTCGCCGAAGACGTGCGGATGGCGGCGCACCATTTTTTCGCTCACCTCAGCGCATACGTCGTCGATGTCGAACTCGTCCGAATCTGCAGCTATCTGGCTTTGCAGCACCACCTGTAGAAGCACGTCGCCCAATTCCTCGCGCACATGCGCCGTATCGCCGCGCTCGATGGCGTCGACAGCCTCGTAGGCCTCCTCGATCATGTTGTGCGCGATGCTTGCGTGCGTCTGTTCGCGGTCCCATGGACAGCCGTCGGGCGCGCGCAGGGCTGCGATGATGGCGACGAACCGGTCGAACGAAGGATGGTCGACGGGATCGATGGAGGGCATGGCGGGCTTCCTTTCTTCAGGTGATTGACAGCAGTATACCCCCGTGCGGGCAGCGTGGTATGCTGCACGACAAGGTGAAAGGACATTGGCATGCTCTCTACCCCCGATACGAACGCCCCAGCCGCGTGCAGATCCGGCGTGCAGCGCTCCGCGTGGTTCGCACGCCTCGCTTTTGCGGCAGTGTTCGTTGTGAACGTGCAGTGCGCGGTGCAGTTCGTGCTGTGGCCCGAGGCGTACACCAGCGGCTTTGAGCTGGCGGGCGTACCGGGCGCTACCGCCGTGCGCGGCCTCGGCATCGCGTTCCTCATGTGGAATGCCACCTACCCCGCCGTCATCGCAAGCCCCGCACGGTTCCGCGCGCTCGGCGTCGTCGTGCTGGCGCAGCAGGCAATTGGCCTCGCCGGCGAGTCGTGGATACGCCTATCCCTGCCCGCCGGGCACGAGGCACTCGCAGCCAGCATCGATCGCTTCGTCGTCTTCGATGCCGCCGGTCTCGCGTTGATGGGGGTTGCGTTCGCGTGGCTTCTGGTTGCCGACCGGCGCGCACGTCACGCCGCCCCTTAGACGGCTCCCGCCACCTATGCACGTGCGGGTTCAACGCGAAGTGTGACGGCCACGTCGCCCTTAGACGGCTCCCGCCACCCTTATGCAGATGGTTTCCGTTTCCCGTATACTGTGAAGTTGTTCGCACAAGAGATCGAGGAGCATCGCATGGTAACGGCCGAACAACCGCAACAGCTATCCGCATCGGCGCTCGCGCAGATCCGCGCGTTCCAGCAGAACGAGGCCACGGAGGCCGAGGTGTACCGTCGCATCGCCCAGCGCACGAAGGACGCGGGCAACCGCGACACCCTTCTGCGCATCGCCGACGAGGAGGCCAAGCACGCCGCCATCTGGCAGCGCTACACCGGCGAGGAGATGCGCCCGCAAGCTGGCAAGGTGCGCCGCTACGCGCTGATCGCGCTCGTGTTCGGCTTCACGTTCGCCGTCAAGCTCATGGAGAAGGGCGAGGCCAAGGCGCAGATCTCCTACGAGGAGCTGGCGCGCGAGGCCCCCGAGGCGCTGGACATCCGCGCCGACGAGGAGGCGCACGAGCAGGCGCTCCTGGCGATGCTCGACGAGGAGCGCCTGTCGTACGTGGGCAGCATGGTGCTGGGCATGAACGACGCCATGGTGGAGATGACGGGCACGCTGGCGGGCCTGACGCTGGCCATGCAGAACACGCGCCTCATCGCGCTGTCAGGCCTGATCACCGGCATAGCCGCCACGTTGTCGATGGCGTCGAGCGAGTACCTTTCGTCTAAGAGCGAGGGCCGTCCGGACGCGCTCAAGTCGGCCACGTACACGGGCATCGCCTACCTGGTGACGGTGGCGCTGCTCATCCTGCCGTATCTGTTGTTCGACGAGGCGCACTACCTGTGGGCCATGGGCACCATGATCGTTATCGTGCTGCTGATCCTGGTGGTGTTCAACTACTACATCTCCGTGGCGCAGGACCTGCCGTTCAAGAAGCGCTTCGGCCAGATGGCCGGCATCAGCTTGGGCGTGGCCGCGCTGTCGTTCGTCATCGGCATCCTGGTGAAGCAGTTCCTGGGCGTGGATATCTAGGAGCGAAACGACGGCACGTAGCTCGGGAGCCGCGTGCCGCAGCAGAGGCGCACCTGACGCGCCTCTGCCATGCGACGGCATAAGTGATGACGCAATTGTCTGAAGGAGCATTCCATGATCGACCCCCGCAAGGCAGCTCTGATCATCATCGATATGCAGCACGGCTTTCTCGACGCCGACTCCGCGCTCTGCGTGGCGGGTGCAGCTGCCACGGTGCCGACCTGCGCCCGCGCGCTCAGCCATGCGCGCGAACTAGGAATGCCCGTGATCCATGCCGTGCGAGCGTACGCCGCCGACGGCTCGGACGTGGAAGCATGTCGACACGAACTATGGCTCACAGGCGGACGACCCGTATCTCGAGCCTGCGACGAAGGCCGCTCGCTTGCCGAACCCGAGGCGCTCAAGCCGCAGCCCGGCGACCGCGTGGTGGTGAAGCCGCGGTTCTCGGCGTTCTTCGGCACGGGGCTCGATGTGATGCTTCGCCGCCTGGGTGTGAGCACGGTGGTGCTCATCGGCACGACCACGCCCAACTGCATCCGCACCACCTGCTACGACGCATTGTCGCTCGATTACAATGTGGCGGTCATCGAGGACTGCACCTCGTCGCGCACGCCGGCCGTGCAGGCGGCAAACATCGAGGACATGGCGCACATCGGCGCGCAGATGCTCACGTGCGACGCGTTCTGCAGGCGCGGCTTGGAAAGCGTGCGCGACGTGGTAGCCGAGGTGGCCGCGGCCGTGCGGGAGGCGCGCCCATGATCGTGGACGTGCAGACGCTTGACGACCCGCAGCTCGACGCATATGCGCGGCTGACCGAGACGCAGCTGCGCAGCCGGCTGGAACCGGAGCGCGGGGTGTTCATCGCTGAGTCGGGCAAGGTGATCGAGCGTGCGCTGGAAGCCGGGATGGAACCATTGTCGCTGCTCATGGAGGCAAAGTGGCTGCCCGCGATGCAACCGATGGTCAACAAGATAGGCGCGCGATGGGGCGACGGCGTGCCTGTGTTCGTAGCCCCGCACGACGAGCTGGCAAAGCTTACCGGGTTCGAGCTAACACGCGGGGCGCTCGGCGCGTTTCGTCGTCCTGCGCTGCCGAGCGTGGCCGACATCGTGCGCGAGGCGCGGCGCATCGCCGTGCTTGAAGACATTACTAACCACACGAACGTCGGAGCCATCTTCCGCTCGGCGGCCGCACTCGGCGTGGAGGCCGTGCTGGTGACGCCGTCTTGCTACGACCCGTTGTATCGCCGCGCCGTGCGCGTTTCGATGGGAACCGTGTTCCAAGTGCCGTGGACGCGCATCGGCGAGGAAACCGGCGCGGGCGCCACCGGTACGGGCGGCTGGGCCGGGGCGGGCGTGCCGTTGCTGCACGAACTGGGCTTCAAGACCGCGGCCTTTGCGCTGACGGACGACTCCGTGCCGCTTGACGACGCGGCGCTCAACGCCGAAGAACGCCTCGCGCTCGTGTTCGGCACCGAAGGCGACGGCCTTGCGCACGACACCATTGCGCGCTGCGACTACACGGTGCGCATCCCCATGGCGGCAGGCGTGGACAGCCTGAACGTTGCCGCCGCCAGCGCTGTCGCTTTCTGGCAGCTGCGATAGGAACGGGAGGCGTCGATTTTGCATAACACCTTCCGCCCTCCTCCTCGGGATAGCAGGCGGTTCGACGACATCAGGCGGCGTCCAGCAAAAGCTCGCGAACGCCTTCCATCCCCTGGAGCCGGATGTTAAACGGCATCCTGAAACCGGATGTCGGACGGCATCTCGAGGCAGGCTGCGATGGGCAGGGCATGACAGAGATTCCTTCGCCCCCCTTTGAAAACCGCACACTTCGAAACGCTACAGCGAGTCGTCGGAGACGTGGCCCGTGTGGTTTACGCTCTTGGCCAGCGGGTTCTCCTTGAGGGTGAGCATGAGGAGAAAGCCCACCACCAGCAGGGGCACCACGTACAGGAAGATGGGCACGAGCGCGTCGGAGTAGGCCGTGGTGATGATGTCGCGCACGGGGCCGCTGAGGTGATCGATGAACTGGGGCGTGATGCGGTTCATGCTGATGTTGTCCACACGCGGCAGCTGCGCAGCCAGATCGGCGGCGAGGCGCGACGTGAACAGCGCGCCCACGAGCGACGCGCCCAGCGTGGAGCCGATCTGCCGGAAGAAGTTGTTGGCCGCAGTGGCCGTGCCCACGATGGCATGCGGGAACTCGTTTTGCACGATGAGCACGAGGATCTGCTGCCCCAGCCCTATGCCGAAGCCCAGGATGAACAGGAACACGCCCGTCATCAGCAGCGACGTGTCGGGCGTCAGGCGCGACAGCAGCACGAAGCCCACCGCCGCCACGGCGCACGACGCGATGGGCATCCACTTGTAGCGCCCGGTCTTCGTGGCCAAAAAGCCCGTGCCCACAGCCGTGAGCAGCACGCCCGCCATCATGGGGAACGTCATGAGCCCGGCCTGTTCGGGCGCGAGGCCGTCCACGATCTGGAAGTACGTGGGCAGGTACGACACCGTGCCCATCATGCCCAGCATGATGAACATGCCCGTGATGGTGCACACCACGAAGTTGCGGTTCTTGAACAGCAGCATCGGGATGATGGGCTCCTTCGCCCGCCGCTCCACCAGCACGAACGCCACGGCTGCAACCACGAACAGCGCGAACAAGCCGATGATCTGCCACGACAACCAGGGATACAGCGTGCCGCCCCATGCGGTGGCCAGCACGAGCGACGATACCGAAACGGCCATGGCCATCATGCCGCCCACGTCCACCGGCGGGCGATCGTCGCGGCGCTCGGGGTTCGTGAGGAAGAACGCCACGGCGCCGATGGCCAGAAGCGCGAGCGGGATGTTGAAAGCGAACAGCCAGCGCCAGCCCGTCACCTGCACGAACCAGCCGCCCAGAAGCGGCCCCACCACGGTGGACACGGCGAACACCGATCCCATGACGCCCATGTACTTGCCGCGCTGCCGGGGCGGAATGATGTCGGCGATGGTGGCCTGCGCCAAGATGATGAGGCCGCCGCCCCCGAGCCCTTCCACGGCGCGACCCGCGATGAGGCCGTCCATGCTGGGCGCGAGCCCGCAGGTGGCCGAGCCCACGATGAACACCGAAAGCGCCACGATGAACAGGTACTTGCGGCCGAACAGGTCGCCCAGCTTGCCGTAGATGGGCATCATGATGGTGGACGCCAGGATGTAGGCCGTGGTCACCCACTGCATGTGATCGACGCCGCCCAGGTCGCCCACGATGGTGGGCAACGCCGTGGCCGTCACGGTCTCCGACAGCGTGGACACGAACATGGCCAGCAGCAGGCCCGCGAACACGGCCGCCACGCCGCGCTTGCGCGCGGGCTTGGGTTCGGCGGCGGGCACGTCGCCTTGGCGTGCTGAGGCGGCGGCCAGCTCGCTGGCGCGTTCGGCGGCGGCCTGCTCGGCGGCGGATGGATCGTCGGCTCGCTTGGCGGACTGAGCGCCGGACCGACCTGCAGGTTGATCGGCAAGCGGGTCGGCGGACTGCCGCACGGAGGCTTGCTCAGCGGATGGATCGGGGGCAGCACCCTTTGCGCGCGGATTGGCAGCCAACCCGCTTGCCGCTGTCTCCGGTTCTGCCGCCTCGCGCACCCGCGCTTCGTCTGCCGCTGTTGTACCCGTTCGGTCCACGCCTTCCATACCTGCTCCTTCGCCGTCGCATACCTGTAGCAAGTATCGATGAAGCGGCTAAGAAGATGATGGAGCGCAGCCCGCCGGAAAACGCACCGTGGCGGTTTTGAGGACGGAAGGACACGTGCGAAACTCGAACACAAGAACCCGCATGCTTTCGCTTGACTTTTCAATCTGTACTCTATATAGTTACAGTTATGAAATGTACACAAAGCTAGTACATTGAGCGATCGGCACGGGCAACGATAAGGAGGCGCAATGGACAGGCGCATGAAAAGCGAGACCCGAACAGGTATGACGGTTTTTACGTGCGCAGCGATAGCGGCGCTCGCGCTGACGGGAGCACTCGCGCTATCTGCCTGCTCGAACGCGCCGGCGGATTCCAAGGAGACGACGATGGAAGAAACGGGAGCCGGAAGCGCCGCCTCGCAGGCTGCAACGTCCAACGGCACGGCAGGAGCTTACCGAGCAATCACGGCAGGCGAGGCACAGGATATGATGGCCGGCGGCGACGTTACCATCGTGGATGTCCGCACACCGCAGGAATACACCGAGGGTCATATCCCAGGAGCCATCAATATACCGCTTGATCGCATCGGGACCGAGCAGCCAGCTGAACTCGCCGACCCCGGCGCGGAGCTTATCGTGTACTGCCGCACCGGCGTGCGCAGCAAGCAAGCATCGGACAAGCTGGTCGATCTCGGCTATGAGCACGTCAACGATATGGGCGGCATCGTCGACTGGACCGGCGACGTCGTTACCGGAGACCAACCGAACTAGCCTTGCGACGTTACCGGCGAACGCCTGGACGAGTCCGGCGACGTTGTTGCCGGCGACCAGCAGAACGAGCCCGGCATCGCCTCGAATACGAGCGCAGGACATCGAGCGAGCGAGCATCCGGCTTCGCGCCATCAGCAGCACAGACGGAAAGGATCATCATGGATCGATACGACGCGGCCATCATCGGCTTTGGAAAAGGCGGGAAAACCCTGGCGGCAGCGCTTGCGAAGAGCGGGCAGCGCGTTGCCCTCGTCGAACAGTCGCCAGAACGCTACGGCGGCACCTGCATCAACGTCGCCTGCATCCCCACGAAAACGCTCGTGCACGCCGCCGCCCTCTCGCAGGCGCGCGGCGGCTCGTTCGACGAGCGGGCAGAGCGCTACGCGGCGGCCATCGACGAGAAGAACCGCGTGACAGGCATGCTGCGCGAAAAGAACCGACGTAAGCTGGCCGACGATCCACAGGTGGACCTCATCGACGGCCGGGCGGCTTTCGTGAGCGCAACGCTTCTGGCCGTGCACCCCACCGCGTCCTCCGCCGACGATGATTGCGCGAACGGCTCGAATGAACCGCTCCTCATAGAGGCGAACCGCGTGTTCGTCAATACGGGAGCGCGCGCATTCGTTCCCCCCATCCCTGGCGTCGATGGGCCGCGCGTACATACCAGCGACACGCTGCTGAACGTGCGCGAGCTGCCGAAGCGCCTCGTCATCATTGGCGGCGGCTACATCGGTCTTGAGTTCGCCTCGATGTTCGCCAACTTCGGATCGACGGTGAGCGTGGTGCAGAACGAGGAAACGTTCCTCCCGCGCGAGGATGGCGACATTGCCGCAGCGGTGCTTGCCAGCTTGGAGGACCGAGGCGTGCGCGTCGTGCGCGCAGCCGCCATCGAGCGGATCGACGAGGGCGCTGGCGAGGCAACCGTCGTTATCGCGACCAAAGGCGAACGCGAGCAGTTGGCCGCCGACGCGGTTCTCGTCGCCACCGGGCGCCGCCCCAACGTCGAAGGCCTCGATGTTGAAGCGGCCGGCATCGAGCTCACTGACCGCGGGGCCGTGCGCACCGATGAGCGGCTGCGCACGAACGTCGAAGGGGTCTCCGCGATGGGCGATGTGGCGGGCGGACTGCAATTCACCTACATCTCGCTCGACGACAGCCGCATCGTGCTGGACGATATACTGGGGTCGGGCGAGCGCACCACCGAGAACCGCGGTGCCGTACCGTACAGCGTGTTCCTCGATCCACCGTTCTCCCGCGTAGGAATGACGGAGCAGGAAGCCCGCAGCGCAGGCTATGCGGTGCAGACGGCCCTACTCCCAGCGGCGGCCATTCCGAAGGCCCAGGTTCTGGGCAAGCCGGTTGGCCTGCTGAAAGCCGTCATCGATGCCGAGACCAATCTGGTGCTGGGCGTGCATCTGTTCTGCGAAGAATCGCACGAGATGATCAACCTGGCGAAGCTCGCCATCGATGCCGACCTCCCCTACCAGCGCCTGCGCGACGCCATCTACACCCATCCGACAATGAGCGAGGCATTCAACGACTTGTTCGCGGCAGTCGGCTAGGCAGCATCCCGGCATGCAGCGCGGCCCTGGCATATGCCAGGGCCGCGCTGCATTCTATCTTCGTTCGAGCTCCTACTTCGCAATGAGCACCGGTATCTTCGAGGCGTGCAGCACTTTATGGCTGACGCTTCCCATGTACTCTTTGAGGCCGCTCAGCCCCCTGTTGCCAACGATAAGAAGGTCGTAGGAACGCTGATCGACCAGTTTCACGATCTCCGTTGCCGGGTTCGCTCCCGTGAGCAGCAGCGAATCCACCCTTCCATGCAGGTCCTCCCCCATCTTCTCCTGCGCCTGGGCAACCATATCCTCGCCATCCTCGATCATCATGTCGAGAATTTCCTTGAAGTTCGCCATCTGCGCCTCATCAAGCAGCGGAATGGGGATGACGTAGACGATGTCGACATGCGCATGAGGATTGACGCGAGCCAGGTCGGCCGCGATCGCAAGCGCTCGATCGCCGCCCTCGGATTCGTCGTAGGCGACGAGCAGTTTGTCCATGGCCATGTGCGGTCTCCCTTCGGTCAGACGGCGCGTGCCGCCATGCGTGCACCTCCAGTATAAAGCTTTCTTTCCAGATCAGCTATACACAACACGCCAACAGCTTCGGCGCGATTGAGCGAACAGCATGAGACGGCCGCGGCCGGCGCCGGCCTCCCTCTGCGCCCGCAGGCACCTGCCTCCCCTGCAGCCGGCGCCCGCCTCCCTCTGCGCCCGCGGAGGCCCGCCTCCCCCTACTGCGGCGCGGGGATCCGCGAGCGCGAAGGCCCATGCGTGCGCATGGAACCCGCGAGAGTCGAACCCGGCGCCGCATGCCACGCGTCGGCGAGGCGGGGTGCGCGAAACGCTTCGCTGACGACTGCGCAACCGCTTCTGCGCGGACTCGAACCACGGCCGAAGAGGGCGTGCAGCTGGCCTACCATACAGAACCTGAGCCGGCGCGGAGGGCGCGCTTGGCGTACGTGCAGCACAGAGCATGCGCGAAGCCGCAAAGCGGCGCTCTGACGGAAAGGATCTTCCATGGAACACTTCGATGCAGCCATCATCGGATTCGGCACGGCGGGCCGCGCACTGGGCGCCGCGCTTTCAGACGCGGGGCACACGGTTGCCGTCGTGGAGCAATCGGACACGATGTACGGAGGAGCATGCGTGAACGTCGCCTGCATCCCCACAAAAGCGCTCGTGCATGCAGCGCGCGTATCGGCAGAGACCAGCGAGCTCGTCAGCCACCAGGAGGAGCGCTACGCAGCCGCCATCGACGATATGAACCGTATCCGCACCGCGGCCCGCGAGCGCAACTACCACTCCCTCGCCGACCGGGAAAACGTGCGGGTCGTCAACGGAACGGCCTCGTTCGTCGACCAGAACCGCCTGCGGGTGGCCGCGCAGGAAGACGCGTTCGAGCTCGAAGCGGACCGCATGTTCATCGACTCGGGCTCGTTGCCTCGAAAGCCCGATATCCCTGGCATCAACAGCCCGCGCGTGTACACGAGCGACGAGCTCATCGACGTGCGCGTGCTCCCTCGTCAGCTCATCGTCATCGGCGGCGGCTATGTGGGCTTGGAATTCGCTTCGATGTACACCGACTTCGGAGCGCAGGTCACGGTTCTCCAGCGCGGGGAGGCCATTCTCGAGGGAGAAGATGCCGAAACGGCGCAG
Organism: Enteroscipio rubneri; assembly: GCF_963929405.1. NCBI lineage: Bacteria > Bacillati > Actinomycetota > Coriobacteriia > Eggerthellales > Eggerthellaceae > Enteroscipio > Enteroscipio rubneri. The sequence goes on from NZ_CAWVIN010000003.1 coordinate 423,160, forward strand.
GCCGTCCAGCGCAGCCTTGAGGCGCGCGGCATCAAGATACTCTGCAACGCCGACGTCCAGCGCATCGACGACGAGCACGATCAGGTGCTGGTCATCGCGAAGGTGCAGGGCGAAGAGAAGCGGCTTCCCGCCCATGCCGTTCTGGCAGCCATCGGGCGCGTGCCCAACACGGACGGCCTCGATCTTAAGGCGGCGGGTATTCGCCTGGACAAGCATGGCGGCGTTGCAGTTGACGAGCACCTGCGCACGAGCGCTGCGAACGTATGGGCCATGGGCGACGTGACAGGCGGCGCGCAGTTCACCTACCTCGCGTACGACGACTTTCGCATTGTGGCATCCGACGTGCTCGGCGATGGCGAGCGCACAACCGAAAACCGCGGATCCATACCGCACTGCACGTTCGTGCATCCCCCGTTCGCGCGCATCGGCGTCACTGCCGAGGAGGCGCGCGCTGCAGGTTTCACGACGCGCGTGTTCACCTTGCCAGCCACGAGCATATCGCAAGCATCCATCCTCCAGGACGAGACAGGCCTCATGAAAGCCGTGGTGGACGCGAACTCAGATCTCGTGCTGGGCATGGACCTGTTCTGCGAGGACGCCCAAGAGCTGGTCAACCTCGTCAAGATCGTCATGGACGCGCGCATTCCCGCCTCCGTGCTGCGCACGGCCATCTTCTCGCATCCTTCCATGACCGAGGCGTTCAACAACCTGTTCTCCGGCAGTCCCGTGCAAAACTGACCACGTGCACGCAAGCGCACAGCGGGGGTCGCATGTCGACCCCCTTCAACTTTATTTTACATTATTGACATGGGGTTTTTCCAAGCAGAGTATGGGTGTGTCCCAACCGCCCAGACACCCGAACGCAACTGCACAGGCGCTGTCGCGCGCAGCCGGGTTCCTGCGCGCCCAGACAAGAAAGGAAGACTCGCGATGACAATCGAAGCTTACTGCATGAAGTGCAAGGAAAAGCAGCACATGCAGAACCCCGTGCAGGGCACTACGAAGAACGGCAAACCTATCACGAAAGGCACCTGCCCGGTGTGCGGCAGCACGATCTGCCGCATCGGCGCCGCGAAGTAGCGCGCCCGGCGCTTCGCCGACGGAGCGCTTTCGAAGAACACACGAGAGCAACGAGCCGCGCGCCTGGGGAAGGGCGGTGCGGCTCGTTCGACGAGGAGGAACGACCATGGAAGCACCATCTATGAAGAAGTATGCGGCCGAGTGCCTTGGCACGTTCGTGCTGACGCTGTTCGGTTGCGGCAGCGCAGCCATCGCCGGAGCCGTGCTGGGCACGCTGGGCATCGCGATGGCGTTCGGTTTGTCCATTATCGCCATGGCATTCGTCATCGGCAACGTTTCGGGCTGCCACATCAATCCGGCCGTGTCGCTAGGGCTGTTCCTCGACAAGCGCCTGAGCGCTCGAGACCTCATCGGCTATTGGATAGCCCAGTTCATCGGCGGCATCGTCGCAGCTGCGGTGCTGGCGCTCATCATAAGCATGTGCGATCTAGGCGGCGTGCTGGTCACCGGCCTTGGCTGCGACGGCTACGAAGCCGCATCGGCCGTGGGCATCACCGTGGTGGGCGCGGTGATCGTTGAGATTATTCTCACCTGCATATTCGTGCTATCCGTGCTGGGCTCGACGGCCGACGAGCGCACGGCGCCCTTCGCGGGCATCATCATCGGCCTCACCCTCACGTTCGTGCACATCATGGGCATCCCGCTGACGGGGACGTCTGTGAACCCGGCGCGCAGCTTCGGACCTGCGCTCTTGATGGCATTGAACGGCGACATGACTGCGCTTTCGCAGGTATGGGTGTTCATCGTGTGCCCGCTTGTGGGCGCCGCCTGCGCCGCGGGCATCTGGGCGGCGTTCAAGAAGAAGAGCAAGGCCGCGTCCGCCGCGTAGGGCCTCTACGCCTAACCCGGCTCAGGCATCGCGCCCGCCACCTACCTGCATCGGCCCTTTACCGCGGCTGATGACCAGGAAGGCTCCGAGAAGAACCTGGTAGAGCCTCGTCAGCATGGGAGAGATTCGCTTCTCCATGCTGACGAGGCATACCGGTACCAGCATCGTATCGTCAGGCGCAAGGGGAATGATCGCCGTGTCGAGATGCATTTTGGCCATGACCTCGATGCCCGTCGTGAGGATGATGCCATCGCGGTTGAACATATGGTCGGTTATGTTCTCAAGATCCACGGAGGCGAATGCCAATCTGGGCGAGCGCTCGCGATACAGGGAAGCGATCGTGCGATTAGAATCGCTGAACCATGTGGGGTCCGCCACGATATAGGGTTCGAGGTCGGCGAGAGAGACGGTATGCTGCTTGGCGAGCGGATGGCTTTTCCTCATCATCGCCGCAGGCGCCAACATCCCAACGGTCTCGCATCGCACATCCGGATGCCGGTAGGAACCCAGAGTAATGAGGGCGTCGAGGGCTCCGCCGCGCAGATTCGCGAAGCCGCGCTCGCCCATGGCGAGCTCCATCGATGTTCTGCATCCCATCTGGCTTTCGACGAGTTGCGCAACGCTCTCGCGCAACTGCTCGTTGCCGTTAAACGGAGGCGTGTTCAAACCGAGGCACAGGCTTTCGCCCGCCTCGCGGCTCCGATACGTCTGCGAGAACACCTCGAGTTCGTCGAAACACGTGATCGCATCGAGAGCCCTCTGGTAGAACGCCATGCCGTATTCCGTGGGCTTCACGCCGCGGCAGCCACGCTCTAGCAGATCACCCCCAAGCTCGGTCTCAAGATTGGCGATGGCCTTCGAGATAGCCTGCACCGTCACGTACAGGTCTTTGGCCGCAGCCGACAGGCTTCCCTTGTCGACCGCCCCGACGAAGTACTTCACTTGTTTTATGTTCAAAACAGGTCCCCTTCGAAGAAGAATGCTCGATGACCGCCGCCCCTCGAGCGACTCTCGCTGTCAGATTCTATCGCTCATGCTCATTGATCGACGGGGGGCCGTTCTTATTCAACTTCTTTTTTAAACCTCCTGGTCACACGAATAAAATCCGGCGCCGGACCGCACGCCGCACCCCATTGCGCGCCCGTGCGCCCATGCGGGCCGGACCTCGGCCGCGCTTAGCCTGCTTCCGCACGCGTCTTTTCGCACCTGCGCGCCCATGCGGGCGGATGAGCGCTCGCGCTCGTTCTGTGCCGGATGCCAGCGCACGACGGGCGGTCTGCTATGCTATCGTCGCAACCTGCTCGCATCGCGGCGAGCCGAGACAGGGGCGTACGACAGGAGGACAAACGCGCGTGAACCCGCTCGAACTACTCAACCGACCGACTTTCGCCGACGTCGAGCGCATCGGTATGCCGCGCGCTCTGCTGCACTATCGCTACGGAACGCTCTGGACGACGTTCTTCGAGTCGCTCGGGCGCGAGGTGGTGCTGAGCGCCCCCACCACCAAGGACATCGTTGCGCAGGGCGACGCCCTGTCGCATGACGAATGCTGTTTGGCCTCGAAGATTTTTCTTGGGCATGTGGAGTCCCTTATTGGCGCGTGCGACGCCGTATTCATTCCGAGCATCGGCAACCTGGGACGGTTCAAGATGTTCTGCACGAAGTTCCAGGCCCTGCCCGACCTGGTTGCCAACACGTTCGCCGAGCGCGGGCTCAGGCTGGTTTCGTGCCTTGTGAACGAACTTGAAGGCGTTGGCATGCGGGAAGCGCTCGTCGGACTCGCGGCCGAATTCGGCGCCACGTCGCATGAGGCGAGGCGCGCATGGAAGACGGCTTCTCGTGCCCAGGAACACGCCGAGCGCGCAAAGACGGCGGCACAGAACCGCCAGCTCCTTCTGTTGGATCATGCACGGCGCAAACCGACCGGAGAAGAGAGGGCATCGGTCTCCATCCTGCTGGCCGCCCATCCCTATATCGCACACGACCCGTTCCTGGGCGGAGAGCTTGCGGACATGCTCGATCGACTGGGCGCGACGGTATTCCATGCCGACGCGGTCGACCGCGAGCAGGCTACGCGGGAGAGCTTCGAGTTCTCGCAAACGTTGCCCTGGATCGTGAACCGAGAAATCATTGGCGCCATCACCGCGTGCTACGAGCAGGTGGACGGCATTGTGCTGATGAGCGCCTTCCCTTGCGGCCCGGACTCCATGACCGACGACGCCATTGTTCGCTGCATGCAAGGCAAGCCCATCCTGAACCTCACCATCGATGCGCAAAGCGGCACCGCCGGCCTCGAAACCCGCGTGGAAAGCTTCATCGACATACTGCGCTACCAGAAGAAAGGGGGCTACGTGCATGGCTCGTGACGATGCAGAGGATGCACGCCGCAGCGCCGGCAATCGTTCGGAACCGTCGCGCTTCGCCGCGCGCCGCGACATCGGCCCGCTGCACACCGACCGAGGCCAGGAAGCGCGCGGCGTGCGCGTGGTCGTCGGCGGCGAGCGCGGCCCCTTCAAGCTGCTCCCCCAGAAGAAGCGGACCAAGCGCGACCGCCACGCGCGCACCCGCGTGGCGTTCTTCCGCTACAGCTATTACGACATCGCATTCAAATTTTTCGTAGAGCAGGTGCTCGATGCCGATTTCGTCACCCTTCCGCCCGCCACCAAGCGCACGATCGAGCTGGGTTCGCGCCACTCAAGCGACTTCGTGTGCGCGCCGTTCAAGCACATCCTGGGAGATTACATAGAGGCACTCGAGTTGGGCGCCGATGTGCTCGTGCAGTTCGCGGGGCCGTGTCGCCTGGGCTACTACGGCGAGTTGCAGCAGTCCATCCTGCGGGATCTGGGCTACGAGTTCGACATGCTCAATTTCGCGATGCTCACGGGCAAGCCCTTGACCGAGTACATCTCGACGTGCAAGAAAAAAGTGAACCCGGACGTATCGGTGCCTCACGGGGCGCGCAACATGCTGGCCGTGTTCAAGATGATCGAGAACCTGGACGAAGCGAACGACTACTACCTGGCAAACGCAGGGTTCGAGGCTGTACCTGGCTCGTTCGACCGCGCCCGCGCCGCGTACTTCGACGCCATGCGCTTGGCTGCCTGCGAGCGCGATATCGCAGAAGCGCATCGCGCGGGCATGGAGGCCTATCGCGCCCTGCCGACGAACCGCCCCGGTCGGGTGCTGCGCGTGGGCATCGTGGGCGAGTACTTCACCGCAGCCGATCCGTCCAGCAACCTCGATCTGGAGCGAAAGCTGCTCGGCATGGGTGTGGAGCTGCACCGGATGCTGAACATGACGAACCGCAACCTGCGCTACAACGAAAAGAACCTGCGCGCGAGCATCTCTGACTACGTGACGTACGACATGGGCCCTACCTCGAGCATGACCATCGCAGCTGCCCTCAAGTACGCGCAGGAGGGCTTCGACGGCGTCGTGCATCTGAAATCGGCAGGCTGCACGCCGGAAGTCGATTGCATGCCGGTTCTCCAGCGCATCAGCCGCAACACCGGCATGCCCGTACTGTACTTGAGCTACGATTCGCAAACGAGCGATACCGGCCTGGATACGCGGCTTGAAGCGTTCTACGACATGCTGGCTATGAAGAAGGAGCGGACACGATGATGGACTGCTACCTGGGCATCGATATCGGCTCTATCTCCACGAAGGGCGTCATCATCGATGATCGGCGGCGCATCGTCGCGCGCACGTACCTGTGGACCGAAGGCAACCCGGCCGACGCCGCGCGCCGCGTGGTAGCCGACTTAGGATCGCAGGTGGACCGCAACGCGGTGCGCGTGGGCGCCGTGGGAACCACGGGCAGCGCGCGACGGCTGGTGGGCGCCATGTGCGGCGCGACCGTGGTGAAGAACGAGATCACGGCGCATGCTGTGGGCACGACGTTCCTCCATCCCGACGTGCGCACCATCCTCGAAATAGGCGGCCAGGACTCCAAGATCATCTGCGTGGAGAACGGCATCGCCGTGGACTACGCCATGAACACGCTATGCGCCGCCGGCACCGGCGCGTTTCTGTCGAGCCAGGCACACCGCCTGGGCGTGGAGGTGGAGGAGTTCGGAAGCATCGCGCTCACGTCGAAGAAGCCTGCGAACATCGCAGCGCGCTGCACCGTGTTCGCCGAAAGCGACCTCGTGCACAAGATCCAGGTGGGTTATGCGCGCGAGGATATCATCGCCGGGCTCTGTCGCGCCGTGGCCACGAACTACCTCAACAACGTGGGCAAGGGCAAACAGATCGTCGCGCCGGTGGTATTCCAGGGCGGCGTGAGCAAGAACGCCGGCGTGGTGCGCGCCTTCGAGGACGAGCTGGGCATGGACGTGATCGTGGACGCCGACGGCCACCTCATGGGCGCGTTCGGCGTGGCGCTGCTGGCGGCCGAGGCCGCCCCGCGCATCACGAGCGCAGGTGACGCGAGCGGCAACGCCGGTGCGCAAGCCGAGGCGTTCGACTTCGACGCGCTGCGCTCGTTCGAGTTCGCAACGCGCGAAGTGGAATGCCAGAAGTGCGCGAACCGCTGCGAGATCATCTGCGTGTTCCGCAACGGAGCGATCATCGACTCCTGGGGCAACCGCTGCGAACAAGGCGCCGTCAAAACGGAAACGTGCGCGAAGGCGCCTTCGAGCAGCCTCCTTCCCTGACGAAGGGCATGCGACGGCGCCTTCGGGCAGCCTTCTTCCATCCGCGGGCGCTGCCGGGCGCCCAGCGGAAAGCTCTAGCCCTCGCCGTATTGGAAACCGGGGTAAAGCGTCATGCCGCCGTCGACGTAAAGCGTGATGCCGGTCACGTACTTTGCCTGTTCGGAGGCGAGCCATGCGGCTGCCGCAGCGACATCCTCGGGCTCGCCGATGCGATGCATCGGCACGAGCTTCTCGGTGGATGCGAGTGCTTTCGGGTCGGCGAACTTCGCCGCGTTGATGGGCGTGTTCATGGCGCCGGGCGCGATGGCGTTCACGCGGATGCCGCGATCGGCATACTCGAGCGCAAGCGTTTTGGTGAGCATGCCCACCCCCGCTTTGCTGGCAGCGTAGTCCGCGAAGTGCGGCCACGGAATGGCCTCGTGCACTGACGACAGGTTGATGACGACGCCCGACATGCCGAACTCCAGAAAGTGGCGAACCGCACAACGGCTGCCGATGAACACGCCGGTCAGATTCACGTCGATGACGCGCTGCCATTCTTCGACCGTGCGCTCATCCGACGGCATCTCGCTCTCGACTCCCGCGTTGTTCACCCATACGTCGATGCCTCCGAACGAGGACAGCGCATGGTCGCGGAGCGCCTGGATACCCGCTTCGGAAGAGACGTCCGCCTGAATCGCGGTTCCGGCGCCTCCGGCATCCTCGATAGCCCGAATCGTTGCGCGGGCGCCCTCTTCATCGGTGTGATAGTTCACCACGATATTCATGCCCTCGGCGCCTAAACGCTGCGCGATGGATGCGCCGAGTCCTTTCGAGCTTCCGGTGACTACCGCTGTTTTATCGTGCAGATCTTCGTACATGCCGGGCCTCCTGCCACATACCTTACGGGAGCGCGCCTTGCAGACGCGCTAGTGCGCAGGGTACCCAAAGCCCTATCGGCCCCACCTCTCGACCGGTCGATGTCATCCGACCGTCAGCGGCCCGTCGGGGGAAGTTTCTACAGAAGCGGCCGCCTTTCCACGACCCGATATGCCGCGCACTGCAAACAGGGCGCGCTCCGCAAGAGTCGCGCCCATGTGCTTGCAGGGCGTATGCTGAACGCCCGGATTATCGTCGTGCGCCGGCGAGATGTGTCCGTGCTCAGGATTCGCCGGGTCCTAGGCCATCAGCTTCGTGACGGCGTTTGCATAGGCTACCGGATCGTCGATGGGCATTCCTTCCACGATGAGCGCCTGATTGTAGAGGACCTCGGCGTAGAGCTTCACCTTATCGGCATCGCCGGCCTCCTGCGCAGCCTTCAGCACGTCGAACACGGGATGCTTCACGTTGAGCTCGAGTACACGCTCCGACTTCGGAGCTTCGCCGCCGTCGGGCATCTGCGCCATGATGCGCTCCATCTCAAGCGAGATCGGGCCGGCCGCCGAGATGCAGGCGGGCGCATCGGTGAGCCGCGACGACACCGCCACGCTGGTCACCGCATCACCGAGTGCGTCCTTCATGGCCGCGAACAGCGCCTCGTTCTCCTTCGCAGCCTCCTCGGCCTCCTTCTTCTCCTCCTCGGAGGCCAAATCGAGATCGCCCGACGCCACGTTCTTCAGTTCCTTCGGACCCGTGCCCTCGATCGGCTTGTCCTCTGCGTCAAGCTCTGGCTCAGGGCCGTACGTCATCATCGACTGGAAGCAGAACTCGTCGACATCCTGCGTGCACAGCAGAACGTCATAGCCCTTCCCGAGCACCGTCTTCACGACGGGCAGCTTGCCCAAACGATCGATGCTCTCACCCGCAGCGTAGTAGATGGCCTTCTGGCCTTCGGGCATGGCCTCGACATACTCGGGGAGCGTGACCAAACGCTCCTGCTTTGCGGAGTAGAACAGCAGCAGATCGGCCAGCTGGTCTTTCAGCATGCCGTAGCTCGTGTAAATGCCGAACTTCAGACCACGGCCGAAGTTCTCGAAGAACTTCTCGTACTCCTCGCGATCGTTGTCGCGCATCTTCTGCAGCTCGGACGTGATCTTCTTCTCGATCTTCCGTCCGATGGCGCGCAGCTGGCTGTTGTGCTGCAGCGTCTCGCGGCTAATGTTGAGCGTGAGGTCTTGGCTGTCAACGACGCCGCGCACGAAATTGTAGTGATCGGGCAGCAGCTCCTCGCACTTCTCCATGATGAGCACGTTGGAGCTGTACAGCGCAAGGCCCTTCTTGAAATCCTTGCTGTACAGGTCGAAAGGAGCGCGTCCGGGAATGAACAGCAGCGCGTCGTAGGAAAGCGCGCCTTCGGCATGGACGCTGAACGTGCGCGCCGGGTCGGCGAAGTCGTGGAAGTCGGTCTTATAGAACTCGTTGTACTCCTCTTCGGCGACCTCGGACTTGTTCCTCTTCCAAATGGGAACCATCGAATTGATGGTGTCCAACTCGAAATACGTTTCGTACTCAGGCGTGTAGTCGTCGCCGGCGTCCTCGGGCTTCGGCTTCTCGCGCGACTTGGACACTTCCATCTGCACGGGATAGCGCACGTAGTTGCTGTAGCGTTTAATGAGGCTCTTCAGACCGTACTCCGAAAGGAAGGTATCGTACGTGTCATTCTCAGAGTCGTCTTTGAGCGTGAGGATGATGTCGGTGCCGTGGCCCGCGCGCTCGGCCTCCTGAATGCTGTAGCCTTCGACACCGTCGCTTTCCCAAGCCCAGGCCTCGTCGCTGCCGTAGGCGCGCGACACAACACGCACGCTCTTGGCCACCATGAATGCGCTGTAGAAGCCCACGCCGAACTGGCCGATGATATCCACGTCGTCGCCCTGGGCCTCGGCGTTGTCCAGCTTGAAAGCAAGCGAATCGGAGTGCGCGATGGTGCCGAGGTTGCGGTCCAGCTCGTCCTTGGTCATGCCGATGCCGCTGTCGCTGACCGTGACCGTTCGGGCATCTTTGTCGTAACTCACGCGAATGGCCAGCTCGTCCTTGCCAAGCTGGACGTCCTTGTCGGTGAGGCTTCTGAAGTAGAGCTTGTCCACCGCGTCGGAGGCGTTGGAGATGAGCTCTCGCAGAAAAATCTCACGGTTCGTGTAAATGGAATTGATCATAAGATCGAGCAGTTTTTTGCTCTCTGTCTTGAACTTGCGCATGGTTCGCGTCGCATCCTTTCATGCATTAGCAGTCTAGACCTTCGAGTGCTAATAGGAGATTGTAGTCGGAGCTTTGGGCATGTCAAGCAGTCGGGTCGACCATTCCATACGATCTTCGCCCGGTGCAGGCGCTGCAGTGCTACATGCCCTTCAGCAGAAGCGGAAGCTCTACGTGGAGAGCATCCGCGATGCTCTCCACGATCGAGAATACCCGAGGGTCGCTTGCACCCGCTTCGATGCGGGCCAGCTCTTCGCAGAGCAGACCCGCCTTGACGGCCAGCTCCTCTTGCGTCATACCCTGCGCCGTGCGCTCAGCGGCAATGTTCAATCCCAGAATATACGAAGCTTTCGACACGTCATGCTCCATCCGCAGATCACACGCGTATGCCCAGGCTCGCGAACGTCTTGTCATCCAGCACGCCGCCCTCGACCTGACAGACGGCCGCCGCGGCGCAGTTCGCGATGGCAAGCGCGTCTTTCCATGTCCGACCAGCGGCGCGCGCTGCGACCAGCGCCCCCAGGTGCGCATCCCCCGCTCCGATCGAGTCGACCACGTCCACAGGCTCGGCCACCACCGTCGTGCAGGAGCCGTCGGCGAACACGGAGGCTCCGGCAGCTCCGGCCGTGATTACCGCCGCGTTCCCGCATTCTTGCGCGATGGCGAGGCCCGCCGCTTCGAGCGAGGAGCATCCCGTATAGGCGCGCGCCTCTTGATCGTTGAGATGCCACACAGGGTGTAGCGCGTTGATGCGAGCTGTCTTTGCGGGCCCCACTCCCAGGATGCGCGGCCCGGGCGCATAGTATAGCCGGATGTCAGCATGATCCTCGAAGAAGGAGATGATCGCGTCCCCGCCCGCCCCCTCGATCTCGTATCCGCTTGCAAGACCGTAGCCGAAGCAACTTGGGTCGAGTTCGTCGAACCAAGAGCGCTCGAAGTGCCTGTCGATTCCGGGCAAGGTGAGCATCGTCCGCTCGCCGTCCGGTTCGACCAAACATACGCACCCGCCGCTGTCGAGCACGGCGCCATCGCCGCGCGCGGGTACGCGCAGGGCTTCAAGGCCGCGCGCATGCAATTCGCGCTCGACGAAGCCAGCGAATATCCCCTCGCCCACCGGCGCGAACAGCGTATGCGGCACTCCCAGCTGGCGCAGCATGTTCGCCGAGTTGAAGGCGCAGCCGCCCACGCGCGCTCGCACGCTTTCCGCGACCGCGCCTTCGCCCGATTGCGGAAGCCGCGGCATATGGCAGACGAGGTCGACCATGATGGCCCCGACCGCGAGGATGGCTGGTGATGCAGCAGGCATGTCGCGCCCTTTCTTCGCCTTCGAGCGAGAGTCGGTGCAGGTACACCCGCAGGAGGGTGAGACGGCGACGTTATTTGCCGATGATCAGCGCGATGAGGACCACCGGCTCGTCGGAATCGTTGACCAGGCCGTGCGATTCACCGTCGTCGCAGAAGGTGACCGCACCTGCCGAGACCTGGCGTTCGACGCCGTTGTCATTGTAGGTGCCCGTTCCGCTCAGGATGTAGTACGCCTCCGCCTCGCCAACGTGCTGATGCGTTGGCAGCTCGCTGTGCGGCGCGACGGTGAGCTGGGCGAACAATCGGCACGTTTCCCCCATGCAACTCGGGTCGACCAGCACGTCCTTAACATAGTTGCGCGGCCCTTCGGTGACATCGATGATCTCGCGGGTATACGTGACACTCATGGCTCCCCCTTCAACGGCGTTTCGATTCGTCAAGTATAGCAAACCGCCGGCGCCGCGCCTCCCACAGGTCAACCAGATACAACGTGCAATTGTGCGCCCGGGAGCGTCGCCGCGGCCCCGAGGACCAGTCGGCCCAGGACGCCGCGGCCCCGAGCACGGGCAGGGCGGCCCGTCCCGTGCCCTCCCGGGCGGGCCCACGGGGCCCGAGGGGCTACTCGGATTCCTGGGGGACCTCCACGTTGTAGGAGGCGTCTTCGGGCATGTCGTTGACGACGATCTCGGCCTTCGACTTGAAATCGGCGAACCAGTCCCGGTAGCCGCCGTCGGAGGCTTCGCTTTCGAAGGAGGCGCGCGCAGCCTCCAGGAGGGCCTCGGGAACCTGGCCGACCTCGGTCAGGCCGCCTTCGGGGATGTCGAACTCATCGGTGCACATGACGAGGCAGACGCCCTCTTCGGTCTCGAACGGCTCGCTTACCTCGCCCGCCTCCAGGCCGGCCAGCGCCTCGGCGTAGGCCTCCCCCACCGGCGAGAGCGCGTCCCATCCCCTGTCGCCGCCGGCGGCGGCACCCTCGTCGGCGGCGCGCTCGTCGGCGGCGTCGGCGAACTGGACCTCGCCGGATTCGACGGCGGCGCGCACCTGCTGCGCCTCGTCGGCGCCATCGGCTGCGAACAGGATGCACGAGGAGCGCTTGGCCCCGTCGTAGCCGGCGGCCCGCTCGAGCAGCTGCCCGTCGTCAGGTGCGGCGGCCTCGGCGAAGGAGTCGGCGAGCGCCGTCTTGAGAAGCGAGAGCTCCACCTGGGCGCGGTAGGCCTCTTCGGTCGTGTGCGAGGAGGCGAGCGCCTCGCGCCAGGCCTCGTCGGACTCGTAGCCCTCCTTCGCCTTCTGCACGGCTTCGTCCACCTCGGCGGCGTCGGCCGACACGCCGCGCTCGTGGGCCGCCTGGCGCACCAGCTCCTCGTCGACGTAGTAGTCCACCACCTCCTGGCGGACGGATTGCGGGGTGTAGCCGTTGTCGGCCAGCCACGTGGCCCATGCGCCGTCGTCTTCCAGCGACGAGGTCGCGCGGAAGTCGTCGATGTAGGCGGCGACGGTCTCCTCGGCGACGGGCGTCCCGTTCACGGTGGCGGCCGGTGCGGCGCCGCCGCAGCCAGCCAGCCCGATCGCGCAGCTTAGGGCAAGCGCCGTCGCGATCACCGCGCGGGCGGGATTCGATGCTTTCATAAAACGTTTCCTTTCTCGTGCGGGGAAAGTCCCCCCTGTGTTTTCGGGATGGGCCGCCCTTCGCAGCCGGCGGCGTGCTCGGCAGTCTCGAGCAGGGCGAGGCCGGCCCGGGTGATCCGGTAGGAGTTCTCGGCCGAGGCGCCGTTGGGGTGGGTGCGCCGGGTCGCGTCGAGCGCGCCTTTGCGGACGAGGCGCTGCAGGGCGCAGCGCGCCTGGCAGGCGGAAAGCCCCGTCTTCGCGGCGACGTTCGCGATGGACACGACCGCGCCGCGCGGCCCGTCTAGGTGCGCTTGCACGCAGGCCAGGACCGCCAGCTCGCGCCCGGCCGACACCGACGACTTCACTCGCGGCACGGCCGTCGCCCCACATCCCGCCCGTCCGGCTTGCGGGGAGCCTCGTCGCGGCGCGGGCCCTCCCGCCTGCGGGCCTCGACGGGCCCGGGGCGAACCTCGAGCCTGCGGGCGGCGGCGTCGATCTCGTCTTGGAGGACCTCGTAGCCGGCCTTCGTGAGGACGTAGCGGTTCGCCCGCTGGCCCCCGTCCTCGTCGAAGCGCGCCTCCACCACGATAAGCCCCTCGCCCTGCAGCGCCCGGCAGGCGCTGCGCACGCGGCCCTCGGTGAGCGCGAGCGAGCGCGTCATCAGGCCGAAGGACGTGCCCTGGCCGGAGTTCTCCTCCGCGCGGACGGCCAGGTACGCAAGCACGCGCATCCTGGTCCTCTCGAGCGTCTTCCTATCCGTGCGAGCCATGTCTGTCCGCTCCTTTCAAACGCGCTTTACGAAACTGTCGCCTTGATGACGGTGCGGACGCTTCTTGTGCCCGCACTGATGGTCTGCGCGGGACCGATGGGCGAGGCGGACATCGTGAGCGTATCGGCCTCCCCGGGCCGGATGGATCCGGTGAGGAGCACCTCACCGGAAGCGCCGCCCACGGCCTGCTTGATGTTCTGGCCGTTGAGGGAGAGGACCACCTCATCGAGCAGGCGCTGGTCGTCGGTGGTCTCGTAGAGCGCCAGACGCACCGCCTTGGTGGAGCGGCTCTCGTTTTCCACGGCCACGCTCACGTCCCGCGTGCCCGCCTCGTCCAGGCGGCCCTCCTCGTCGGTTTTGATGGTCATCTTGATGTTGGAGGGCAGCACCACGCTGATGACGTCCTCCACCTCGCCCACCTTGCCCGTGAGCACCGTCTCGACCGCCGCGCCGTCGCGGTCGATGATCGCCTCCGCGCCGAACGCGGGGGCGGCGCAGGCGAGCGCGAGCGCGGCCGCCGCGCAGATCACCCTGCCGGGCGCTGCCCTGTACGTCAGTCTTTCCATGTCAGCCTCCCACCTTCACCTTCACTCCGGCAGCCACCGTGCCGATGTAGCTTTTGTCGTCTGTCCTGTACGCCTCCACCAGCGCCGTGCAGTCGTACTCGCCGGTGGGCACCATGGCGTCGAGTGCATCTTTCTCCACATAGGTCCCCGGCTGGAGCAGCCCGGTGGCGTACACCTCCTCGCCGGTGTCGTCGCGCACGAGCCTGAGCCTTGTGTACTTGGCGTTGCCGGCCGGGTTCTCGAACATGACGGCGCCCTCAGACGAGGGGGTCTCGAACGCCATGCGGGTGTTGACGGAAAAGCCGATCATGCCCTCGTCGAGCGCGCGCCGATCCTTTTCCGAATCCTCCTCGCCGAAAAGCGCGCCCACCACGATGTTGCTCTCCATGTCCTCGTCGGGCCGATCGTGCAGAGCGCACCACGCGCACGCGAGCGCCACCGCCAGCAGCAGCGCGGCGAGCGCGGCGATGCGCACACGCCGGGCGCGCCGGGCGTCGTCGGGCGGGTGCGGAAAGGGCGCGGCCATCAGCTGCTCTCTTTCCGCGATCCGCCGCCGGCGGCGGCCTCGGGGCCGGAGGCGGGGGCGTCGGGCGATCCGACCTGCGGGGCCTCGGGGGCCTCGGGGGCCTGCGGGGTGTCGGGGCCGGGGGCGTCAGCCTGCGAGCCGTCGGGCGATCCGGCCTGCGGGGCCTCGGGGGCGTCGGGCGATCCGGGGGCGTCAGCCTGCGGGGTGTTGGGGCCGGGGGTGTCGGGTTCGGGATCCTCTTCCTCGTCGCGCTTCTTGCGGCGGACAAGCAGGATGACGAACAGGACTAAGGCGAGCAGCGCAAGCAGCGCCGCGAGCAGCCACGGCCAGGGGCATGCCGAGCCCTCGTCGGACCCATCGGACTTATCGGAGGCGGAAGAGCCGGGCTTCGCGGCATCACCCTTCTTTGCGCCAGGCGCAGACGATCCCGCGCTATGCGGCGCGGCGGCATCGCCAGGCGCGGCGGCATCGTCGGCGGTTTTGGATGCGCCGTCGCGCACGTCCACGGTGGGCATGGGGTTCGCGGGAGGCCGCGTCGAGTCGTCTTCGCCGCCGACGTCTGGCTCACGCGAGGGCCCGGGGTCTTCTGCGGGCTTGTGCAACACCACATGCCACACCTCGCCGGCCAGGCCGTGGCACACGAACCGGGCGGTGAACGTGCGGTAGCCCGCCTTCGACACGGACACCGCGTAGGAGGCGTTCTTGGACAGGCCGGACACGCGCACATCCCCCTCAGATCCGGTGGTCTGCGAGGACGACCCGCCCTGCACCGTCACGGACGCGCCGGGGACGGGGCGCCCCGAAACGTCGAGCACGTGCACCTTCGCCGCGTACGTGACGGCCGGCGGCTTGGGGGCGTCCACCTCGACCTCGACCGTCACCTCCACCTTCGCGTCCACATCCACATCCACGTCGGCGGCCAGGGCCTGCAAAGGGGCACCCGATGCGAGCGGTACCGCCAGCGCGGCGACAAGGCACGCAAAAAGAAGCGGTCTCGCCGCCGCGCGGAGCCCGCTCGCCGGGGCCGTCCGCGCCGTTCCTTCTGCCTGCCTGGTCATGGTTCTACCTGCTTTCAGTCGCTTGGAGCCGGATCCCGGGGCGTCCCGGGGGCCGTTGATCGTGCAAATGCCTTACGCGGGGCATCTTCGGAGCGGGCGGCGAGGGGACATCCCTCGCCGCCCGAACGGTTTCGAACGCCTCGGAGCCAGAAGCTAGACCGTCGGCTTGGTGGAGGTCACCGTGAACGTCGGCTTGATCTGGAAAGAGTCGCCGTCGGTCCATCCGGCCGGGTTGACCTGGCCGTAGATCATCATGGCGTCGGATTCTTTCGGTGTCGTGCCGTCGGTGGAAGCCTCGATCTCGCCCTTGTTGTCCTTGTTGAACGGATAGTACTTCGTCGTCGAGGTGGTCAGCCAGTCGGTGTCCGTGCTGAAGTCGGCCGGCGCTTCGGCGACGGACTTGATGCCGATCATCATCTGATCGCGGTTCGACGCGGTGTAGGTGGGGGCGGTGTTTTTCAGGTCGGGCGTCACCGTCGTGCCGGGGGTGGCAGCCGACGTCGCGGCCACACCGGAGATGTAGGCGTACACCTTCACGCGCGAGAGGTTCTTCACCTTGTAGTTCGTGGGGCTCGTGAACTGGCCGTGCTTGTTTGAGGTGGTCGAAGCGCCGGAGCCGGTGTCGCCTGCCGCGGCGTCAGCGACACCCGCCGTCGCGCCGGGGTCGACGTTGAACGCCACGGTGGTGGGCATACTCACCGACAGCGTGGTGGCCTTGATGGTGCCGGTGAGCGTGGTTTCCGTGCCGTCGAGGCCGATGGTCTTGTCGTCTTCGGCCTTGGTGCCCGTCGAGTCTTGGGTCGCCTGCTCCGATCCGTTGTAGTTCGCCGCGAGCGCCGTTGTGGGCACGCATATCGCGGACGCGAGGGCGACGCTTAGCGCGAGGGCCCCTATCTTCGTCTTTCTCATATACCTTCCTCCTTCATTGCAGATGCTCTCCCCTTGCCGGGGCTTCGCTTGTGCGGCGCGGTGCCGCTTCGTCCCGCTCATGCCAGACGCACCACCTCCCTTTTTCCGGGAGGCTCGCGCCCTGCGCCGGGCGGGCCGGCCCCTGCGGGCCACAGATGCGTCGTCCTTTCCATGCAACGCCCCCTATCCCTGCACGTAGACCGTGATCTCGGCGGCCGCCTGGCCGATGGGGGCGTTGTCGGAGAGCTTGTAGGTCTCGAAGTAGGCCGTGCAGGGGTACTCCCCCGGCTCCAGATCCGCCTCGAGCGGGGCGCTTTCGATGTACTGGCCGGGATCGAGGTATCCCGACTGGTAGATCTTCTCGCCGTTGTCCTTGCGGTAGATCGCACAGGTGAAGCGGTTGTTGTTGATCTCGGCATTCTCGATCATGAGGTTGCCCGGGCTCGCGCCGTCGGGAAACGACGGCGTGACGTTGATGGAGAACGTGAGCATGCCCTCGTCGACGATCTTGTCGAGGTCTTCGAAATCGCCGGAAAGCGAGCCGACGCGGGCGTTGGCGTCGGGCAGCATGCCGTCGCGGTTCGGATCGGGGGAGGTCAGCCATAAAAACAGCGCGATGCCGGCCGCGATGAGCAGCAGAAGCAGGATGGAGAGCACCACCCATTTGCGCTGGGACTTCTTCGCGGGGGCGCCTGCGGGCGCGGGGCTCGCGGGGGCGCCTGCGGGCGCGGGGGCGCCTGTCGGGGCGGCGTGCGCGGGGGCCGCGGGATGCCGGGTTTCGCTTCGGTTCTCGTCCATGTCAGTCCCATCCTTCTATGCGCAGCTCGAGGGCCGCCGACATCGTGTTCACCTGCGTGGCGCCGGAATAGACGCCCACCTTCGCCGTGGCCCGATACGTCCCGGGGGCCAGATCCGCCGCGAGGGCCAGATCCTCCAGGTAGCTTCCCGGCGCCACCATGCGGGTGGAGCCCACCAGCTCGCCGGTGTCGTCGAGGTAGACGTCCATGCGGGCGGAGTACTCGTTTTGCGCGGGGTTCTCGAACTCCACGTTCACGACGTTGACGGGGCCCTGCGACGTGGGGATCTGGTTCACCACCAGCCGGTAGCTGCCGGGGGCCACCGGCGAGTCGGCAGCGTTGAGGCGGCCGGAGACTGCATGGGGGTCAGGCAGCAGATCGATGCGGTCCTGCACGGGCGCAGGCAGGCGAAACAGACCCAGCCACGCGGCCGCCACGAGCCCCGCCACCAGCAGGAGCAAGACCAGCAGCGCGATGCACGCGTTGCGCGCCGCGCGGGGCTGCTTCTGCTCGGGCGCGCAAGCCGCGGCGGCAGGAGCCGGGGATGCAACGGGCGCGGGCACGGTCGGGGCGCCGGGGCGTTCGGCGGCCTTCCCGCCCACCTCGGCCCGAGGGACCACAGCCTTGCGGGCGGCTTTGGCCTGCGCCTCTTCGGCTTCGTGATCGCAAACGGCTTGGGCGCCAGGTGCCTTTCGGGCCGAGGTGCGCTCCTTTGCGGCGCGCTCCTTGGCGGCGCGGGCGTCGGCGCGGGCCTGCCGCTTCCGCTCCTTCGCCGAGAGGGGCAGCGTCCCGGGCGCCGGCAGGGGCTCATCCGGCGATGCAGCCGGCATGCCGGAGGGCCCGGGAGCAGGAGCGGGTACGAAACCGGGAGCCGTGCGCACGTCGCGAACGGATGTTTCACGTGAAACATCCTCGAGCGCCGGGTCCTGCTCGGGGCGCGGGGCGGGCGCCACGCGCACGGGGGCGGGGGCCGCGGGGGCGGGCGCCGCATGCACGGGGGCGGGGGCGCTCGCAGGCGCATGCACGGGGGCGGATGCGACGGCGCAACGATCGATCGCCCGATGCTCTCGCGCGTGCGCGGAAGCCTCGGGGGCGGGCCTCGGGACGGGAGCCGGGGTCTGCTCGGGGCGCGGGGCGGGCACGGGTTGCGCGTTTCGGACGGGGGCCGGGCGCGGGGCGGGCACGGGGCCGCCAAGCGACTGGGCGTCGGCCAAGGCCCGCGAGGCGGAGGCCAGGGCGACCTGCGCGAGGGCTTCCATGTCCGGGGTGGAGGCGGCCTCGGCGCGCGCGGCAGCGTCGGCAAGGGCCAGGGCGGCGCGGGCGGCGTCGAGCGTTGCGGGTGCCTGCGGCAGGCCGCCTTGGCTCGCCGCCTCGGCGGCCTCGACGGCGGCAAGCGCGATGCGCCGTGCCATGGCAGCACGGCCGGAAGAGACGGGAGCCGGGAGGGGAGCCGTGTGCACGTCGCGAACGGATGTTTCACGTGAAACATCCCCGAGGGTCGAGGCGGGCTCGAACTCGGGGACTCTCGCAGCAGGCACAGGAGCGGCGGCCTGCACGGGGGTCGAGGCAGGAGCAGGCTCGGGCTCGAACGCGGGCATCGGCGCGGGGATCGGGGCGGCGGCCTGCACGGGAGTCGGGGCGAACTCAGGAGCAGGCTCGGCCGCACGCGCAGCCATGCTCGCAGGTTCGACCGCACGCGCGGGCCCCGCCTCCGCAGACTCGGCCACACGCGCGGCCACGCATGCAGACTCGGCCACACGCGCGGCTGCACTCGCAGGCTCGGCCACGCTCAGCGGCTCGGACGGCTGCGCGTCGGCGGCGGCCTTGAGGGCCTCGGTGCGCTTGAGGACGGCCTTCGCCCGCTTGAATGCGCTGCGCACGAGCTCTTCGTCGCGGGGGCGCGAGTCGGCCGCCTGCACGGCGCCGAGCGCCTCCAGTGCGCAGCGCAGCGCGTCGGTGGCCTCCTCGACTCCCGAGCCGGACTCGAGCGCGCGGCGCTGGAGGGCGTCGGCCGCCTCGAACGCGGCCAGCGCCATGCGGTTAGCCGCGACGAGCTTCGCCTCCATGTCCATGCCCTTCTTCTTGTCCTTCTTCTTTCCCATGCGATCCTTGCCTCAGTCGGATTCCCAGGAGGGGGGCTACCCCCCTCCTGGGCCGTGCTCTACGGGGTGGTGCTTGCCGCGTTGGCGGACACGTCGTCGGCAGACAGCGCCAGGTCGTATGCCACCTTGTAGGCGAACGTCCCGCCGTCGACCGACTCGCTGACGTACGTGCCGGTGTAGTCCATGAAGTACCGCCAGGTGAGCGGTGTCGCAGTGCCGGTCGCGGCAGCGAGCTGGAACGAAAGCGGAATAGTACCAGCCGTCCCGATGCCGGGGACGAAGTACACGCTGCCCAGCGATCCGGCGCTCACACCCTTCAGCCCCAGCTGCACCATGCCGCCTTCATCGCGTGCGATGGAGTCGTTGGAATCTGCAAGCGTCACACTCTCAGCCGCGGGAGCCAGGACGTCGGTGATCTTCACCGTATCCTGCGTGCCGTTGCCGTCGAAGTCGCCAACAATCTCATCGTCCTTCGCCACCGGCGCAACCGACGCGATGGAGCCGGTCACCGGTGCCGCGCCGGTGTTAGTCATGGCGCTTTCCGCGGCCGCATCGGCGTGCTTCACCGTGCCGTCGGGCTCCAGCTCGAACAGCTGGGCGTCCACGGGCACGTCGACCTGGTAGGTTTTGCTGGCAGGAGGCTCGACGGTAATCTGCACCTCGTAGCGCTTGCCGCTGTCAGCCACATCCAACAGGAAGTAACGCGCGGAGGCGGTGTTGTAGGCAGCGGCCGCGTACAGGTCCACCGTCGACACTGTGGAGCCGAGCGATGTGGAAGGCGCGTTCGACGAAGCCGTCGCGACGGACAGATCAACACGTGCGTCGCCGGTACCCGTACCGGCACCCACCTTCGCGTTAGCATTCGTGGTGCCAAACGTGCTGAAGCCGCTCTCCACGTCGGTCACCGCCGTCACTTCGACCGTACTATCGTTGGCCGGCGTGAACGACATATCAGCCTCGCCGAAGGAGCGCAAGAGCGGATTGGCAAGCACCGTGGTCACACCCGGGGTCACGGCCGCAAACGACTGGCTGGCTTGCTTGGCCTCGGTCGGGCTTGCGGGAAGCTTCACCGATGCCGCCAGCGTGGCGGGCGCGTCAAAGCAGGGGTAACCCAACGTATCCTCGGTATCGAGTGCGGTGTACCACACACGCGCCGAACCCGTGCGACCGGAGCCGTTGAGCGCATCGGCCGTGGAGCGAGCCTTCATAGCGGCCGTAGCCAGGCCGGTGGAGCTGTCGGTGACCGTGCCAGCGCCGAAGATCGTGCTGTCGTAGAAGCAGTTGGCCGTGGTGCTGGCCGATCCCGCGTTCTTCGACATGATGGGCTCCATCACGTTAGCACCTGCAATCGCGCCAGCGTTGTAGCAGCCCGAAAGAGCACCGCTCGCGTTGTACGAGTAGCAAATACCAGCCGCGCGGCTGACGACACCCGACGCAGACCCGCCGCCGGTGATGGCACCCAGGTTGTAGCAATCACTTATATGGTTGGTGCCCTCGTCGCGCACCCACCCAGCAATACCGGCAGCCGACTGCCCCGTGCCATCGTTGGCAGAGATGGCGCCCACGTTGCCGCAGCGCTCGATGGTGGCGGTGCCCAACACATCGGCAGCAATGCCAGCCGCCGACATGCTTGACTTGACAGAAGCCTCGTTCACGCAGTCACGGATAGCAGCCGAACCCTCTATCCACGCGGCAACAGCGCCCGTGTTGGCCTGAGCGTCAATGAGCGAATTCGCACCAATGGTCAGCCCAGAGATAGAACCTGTGCCGTTCAAAGCGCTGAACAGACCCTTGTCGTGGTAGACATACAAACCGTCGACCGTATTGCCGCCGCCGGAGAAGGTTCCGCTGAACGTGCCAACAGACTTCCACGGCAGCGCGTTGGTAGCGACAAGCGACGAGCCAGCCGTCACATAGTCTTTCGCGGCGCCGCTTTCAAGGGTGCCAAGCAGGCTGATGTCGCGTACGAGCACGACATTCGCATTGCCAGCGCCCTGCGAGCCGCTACCGTCCGAACCAGCTATGGTGCCGCCGTTCGTTACCTGGAAAGCAAACCAGGCGAACGCTTCGGGCGTTGCCACACGCAGCTGGTCGTTCGCGCCGGTGCCGCCGCCTGCAAGAGCCGGGGTGTCGCCCGACGCAGTAAGCGCAGCGGCATCGGAATACACCGTCTGTGCACCCGAGCTGCTCACACCCGTGAGGCGCAGGCGAGCTTCGGTTTGTATCTTGGCCACGTCGGCCCAGCTTAAGAACTCACGTACTTGCGTGTAAGGATAGCCGCCGTTTGTGCTGTCGGCACGCACCCAAGCGTAGTCGGCCAGCTTGATACCGTCGACCTCGGTAGTGCTGGTGGCCAGCACCTCGTTCAGCAGATCGGCGAAGGCGTCAGTCTTCATCTCGGCCGTGGTCTTACCCGTTACGCCCGAATCGACGCCCGGCTCGGCAGTGCCGGGGTCGGAGTTGTAGTAAGAGGATTCGACGGTGAAGTTGCTCCCGTACGCTATCTGATAGGCTGATTTACTAGCGTCGGCCACCGTGACGGTACCGGAGTTGTAGCTGTTCTTAACCGACGATGTGTCCTGAGTATGGAACAACCCTTTAGCTCCGCTCTCCCCGGCAACGATGCCGGTGTTGAAGCATGCCTCCGCTTGTATCTTGCTGATCGCGCTGCCAATGCCGGCGGCATGACCGTACATCACGTCGGAGTTGTCGACAGTACCCTCGTTCGAGCAGCGATAGAACGAGACCATGCACCCATTGCCCGAGCCGTAGCCCGTGATGCCACCGACATTCCCCGCCGCGCTCACTGGTGCCCGGTTCGTGCATCCCACAAACACAGGGTAGTAGCACGACTCGCCTACGATGCCTCCCGCAAAGCCGCGACCGTCCGAGCCGCCGGAGCCGCGCACTGCCACGCTCTCATTCACGAGGTTCGCGAAAATAGGAGATCTGTACGACAGAGTGGTGGACGCGAACGCGCCTGCGCGCGCCCAAACCTCTTGCCCGGCTGCATCCACCAAACCTGCGGCAAGCGTGAGGTTACGCATGGCTTCCGGATCCTTCAACAAGCCGTTGGTGGCGTAGAGGTGCTCGATGGTGAAACCGCCGCCGTCGAGGAGGGTACCCGTGGTGGTGTTCGGCCACACGAGAGCGTCCGTTATGTTGTCAGGAATGCCGTCAGCCCCGGTGGCGCCGTCAAGGTCGTTGGCGTCCGAGCCGACCGTAACGCCGGTGTAGGCAGTGCCGAACAGGTCGATGTTTTCGGTGATGAGGGCATACTTACCGGTGGTCTTGTACGCCCACCAGGCCAGCGCCTCGGGTGAGTCGATGCGGATTGCCTTATCAGCCGTTGAGCCGTCGTTCATGGAAGTATCGGGCTTGAAGGTACCCATGTCTTTGTCGGTGTCGTTCATCAGCTTGACCGTTTTGCCTTCGTCCACCGCCGTGGCCAACTCCTGCCAGCTGCTGAACACAGCGCCGTTCTTCACGGTTATGGCCAGGTCGGTCGTGCGGCCAGCGACCACCGTGTAAGGACTCTTGATAGCTGTTTCAACGGCTGGATCGGTGCCGGACTCGTTGCCGGTCAGCACGTAGCGGTGCTTCTTGGACGTATCGGTCGGCACGGCCAGCTTCACCTTCGAGCCGGCGTTTGCGTAGAACGTTTGGGTTGGCTCGGTCGTGTCGTCGCCAAACACCGCATCTTCGAAGTTCTGCGCCAGCGCAAGTACGCGCGGGTGCGCATTGGATACGCCGGGTGCCGGGCAGGCGTCGCCCGTGGAATCGAGCTCGCCGGTGGTCGCATTGCGGCCAACCTTCTGACCCCACACGTCGCGATGGACGTTGCCCGTGCTCGAACCGTCGGCCAACGCCGTGTCGAGCGCCCACGCCACCTGGCCGGAGGCCAGCTGGTCGGGAGTTACCGACGTGATGGAACCCAGCATACCCTCTTCCCCAGCGGCGGGCGTGAAGGTGATAGTTACGATGTTGTAATAGCAGTTCGTAACGGAAGCGAAGCTGGAATCAGCGTTCAGCGCATAGGTGCTGTCGCCGCTTACCGGGCCAGCGCTTAAGCAGTTGGACATGCTCCTGGTGCCCGAGCCGGCCGAACCACCGTGGATGCCCGATGCAATTCCGCTTGGTGCAGACACCGATCCCTTATTCAGACAGTCGGTTATTGTTATGTAGTTGCCTAGGGAGCCATAGCCGACAAGGCCAGCCGCACGCGGGGCGTAGGTGCTATCCCCCACCGCCGTAACGGATGCATAGTTGGTGCAGCCCGCCATCGATCCGGCGAACAATCCAGCTACGCCGCCCGCCGTAGCGGTAGCGGATACCTCTGCCTTGTTCCAGCATCCCTCAACAGTGACGCCCGTTTCGCCAGCGCCAACCAGCGCACCGGCAGTCTCGCTCCCGGAAATGGTGCCGTTCTGGCCGATGCCCAGGTTCTTGAGGGAACCCGAGAAGTAGCCAAACAAGCCTTGGACAAGACCTGCCCCGTCAAGGGTTCCGTCAAGATGCAGGTAATCTACCTCGAAGCCCTGGCCATCGACGGAGCCGGTAAAGATAGAGGTGCTCTTATTCGCGATAGGAATCCATGGCAGGGCGGTATCGGGCGCCGTCACATAATCGTACATTGCACCGGAAGCCTTCGTACCCTGCAGGCTGATGTTGGCCGCCAGCTTCACGTGCGCGTCGCGTGCTTTTTGCCTGATCCAACCGGTTTCACCTCGAATAGTATCGTCTTTGTTGACAGCGGACATAAACCACGCCAAGGCCTCGGGCGACGCAATGGTAAGCGCCGCGAGGCTGGTGGTGCCGTCGCCTGCAAGGGCAACAAGCGCGTCCGCCGGCACACTGGCTGCATCTGCAGCCTTCTTCCAGGTGCTGGAGGTGTCGTCCCAGTAGGTGAGGCGCAGTGCTTCCTCGGTTTGGTCGGCGCCCACTTCAGCCCAGGTGGCATAGGCGGCCGGCGTGGCGTACACGGACAAGTCGGCCGTACCCAGCGTAATGGGCGAAGT
The DNA here is from genome assembly GCF_963929405.1 of Enteroscipio rubneri. Taxonomy (NCBI): domain Bacteria; kingdom Bacillati; phylum Actinomycetota; class Coriobacteriia; order Eggerthellales; family Eggerthellaceae; genus Enteroscipio; species Enteroscipio rubneri. The sequence goes on from NZ_CAWVIN010000003.1 coordinate 447,496, forward strand.
CAGCTTGTTGACATCGCTCACGTCAGTGGACGTGGAGCCCTTGTAGTACTTCATGAGTGCGCCCGTGGAAGGAGTAGGCAGCTTTGCCTTGTCGTTGGCGTTGCCGAAGACGGCAGCGGCAGGCTCGCTCGGAAGCGCTGCGGGGTCGAACACCGTATTCGCGCGGAACACGGCCGGGTGCGCAGAAGCATTAAGGAACGTCGGGAGCGCATCGCCCAGCGTGGTGTCAACCTCGCCGTCGTTGGTGCGGCCGACGTTCTGGCCCCAGGTGCCGCGGTGAGCGCCACCCACGTTGGCGCCTGCCTCGGTAGCCGTGTCAAGCTCCCAAGCCACCTGGCCGGAAGCGAACTGGTCGGCCGTGCGAGCCGCTTTGCCGTCTGCCAGGTCGGTAGCGGTGTCGGCCAGGTAGTAGCAGTTGGCCACGACACCAGTATAGGCGCCGACGGGATCCGCCGTAGTGCCGCTGACGGTGCCCGTGTTGTAGCAGTTCATAATGCCATCACCGTACGACGACCTGACGATGATGCCGCTAGCAGTGCTGGTGCCTCCATCATCGGGGCCGGCAACACCAGCTGTGACGGCGCCGGTGTTGAAGCAGTTCGTGATCTTGTTCTTGAAGCCGCCCCCGGCAATGCCGCCGGCATTGCTGTAGCCCTCGGCGGTTACGGCACCCGTGTTGGAGCAGCCGGAGACGTTACCCTCGTGGAGATAGCCGGCGATGCCGCCAGCGGCACTTGAATTATGGGGTCGTCCGGGCTCAGTAGAGATCTCGGCCGCGTTCGAGCAGTTGGTGAAGTTGACATAGGTCACGCTCCCGGCGAGCCCACCCGCGACCGTCTTGGAGCGCACGTAGCTCTGGCTGCCGATGGAGACGTTCTGTATGAAGTTGTCCTGAGCCGAACTGTCCGTCATGCCGAACAGACCTTGCTGGCTCTTCTCCGGCGCGTTGATGTAGAGGTGGTCGATCGTGTGACCCTTGCCGTCGAAGTGCGGAGCGTATTGGTTCATGGCAACCCAGTCGAGTACGTTTGCGTACTTGTCGGCGGCGGTGGCTTTTGACTCGTCGGCCGAGCCGCCATAATTCTTGCCCTCAAGGTCGATGTTTGCACCGAGCTTGGTGTAGGCGTTCTTGTAGGTGGTGCTTCCAGAGATGACCTCAGCGGGCGTGTTGTTGGTCTTGTAGGCGAACCACGCCAGCGCCTCGGGGCTGGGAAGCTCGATGGCCAAGTCGGCCGTGGTGCCGTTGTTGGTGGACGTGTCGGGCTTGTAGCCCAAAGGCTCGCCTGCCGTGGCGCCGGGCACGCGCTGGTCAATCTTCTCGTCAACGGTGAGGAACGTATCAATCCACGCGCCCACCTGAGACCAGTCGGTGGCGGCTTGCAGGGTCTCGCCCGTCGCACAGAGCACCGGGTAGCCGTTGTTCTCGAGCGTGCCCGCTGCTTCGTCGCCCGTGGCCTGGCGCCACGTGGTCATGTTCGCGAGGTCGGTCACGGAGGCGTAGTCGAACGCGCCGCTGTCGTTGGGCGTGGCGGACACGCGGCTGAGTTGGTAGGCCGCGCCCCAGCTCTTGAGCGCTGCGCTGGAGACACCCTCCACCTTGCCGTGGGCGTCGTCGCCGTCATGGGTGTAGCCGGGCGTGCTGCACCCGGTGACAGGCTTGGAAGCGTCCCCTGCGGAGGTTCCCGTGTCGTAGAGGCAGTTGTAACATTTGGAGCTATTGGTGTCAGCTGTGATGGCACCCCGGATGTAACCCTTGATGGGACCCGCATTGTAGCAGCTCACGTACTCCACAGCGCCGTATGCGCCGATGCCGCCGGCGCCGCCGTAAGCCTCATTGGCCGAAACGGCGCCGATGTTGAAGCAGTTCGAGACGGAGCCTGAGCCGGGACTGCCCACGACGCCGCCAACGTAATTGTATCCGCTGATCGCGCCCGCGTTGGAGCAGCCGATGATGCGGCCTTCGCAGGAGCCCGCGACGCCGCCGGCTATTTCGCCCGAAACCTCGGCCGCGTTCGAGCAGTTGGCGAGCTCGGTTGTCTTCGCCTGCCCGACGAGGGCGCCCACGTGGGTCTTGCCGCGCACGTAGCTCTGGGCACCCACGGATGTGTTCCGTATGAAGGAAGCATCTGCTGCTTCGGCCGTCGTGTTGCCGAACAGACCCTGGTTATCCTTGTCGGAAACATTGATGTACAGGTAGTCAATCGTGTGGCCCTGGCCATCGAAGTGCGGGGCCTTCTGGTCCATGGGCACCCAGTCGAGCACGCCGGCGTACTTGTCGGCCGCGGTGGCACCGGCGTCGTCCACCGTGCCGCCGTAGGCCGCACCCAACAGATCGATGTCGGCACCCAACTGCACGTAAGCGTAGTCGTAGGTGAGACCCGGGGTTGAGCCGTCGGAGTTGGTGATGTCCGTAGTGCTGTGCTGATTCACCTGGTAGGCGTACCAGGCCAGCGCCTCAGGCGTGGAAACCACGTAGGGGCTCGCTTCGGAACCCGCACCCGAAAGCGCTTTGAGGCCGGTTGAGCCCGGCACGTCCGCGGTGCGCAGATCGGCTTCGACCTGCTCGGCACCCACAGCCGCCCAGTTGTCGCGGAGGCGGCTGGTGATGTAGGGGAAGCCCTTGTTCGTACCGTCGGTGCGTACCCACTTGTAGTCTTTGAGATTGATGTCCCCTGCCACGGTGTCGCTGATGGAAAGCGGCCCGTCAAGGGTCGAGGCGAACCCGGCCGTCTTCATATCGGCGGCCGACTTGCCCTCCGCCGTGCCGGTGCCCGCACCGGCAGCGAGACTGGAATTGTAGTAGGTGGACTCACCGGTGAAGGTAGATGCTATCTGGTAGGCGGTTCCGCCGCTGCCGGCAGCCGAAACGGCACCGGAGTTGTAACTGTCTTTGACGACAGCGGAGGCCTGGAAGGAGAACAGCCCGGCAGCGCTTACGTCCGCGCTCACAGAACCAGTGTTGTAGCATGCTTCCGCAGTTGCATTATTGGCATAGCCGATGCCGTTGGCCATGGAGGGGTTCAGGCCGGGTGCGGCACTGATGGAACCTTCGTTCGCGCAGAGGTAGAACGTGGCCGAATCGCTCGGGTTTATGCCCACGATGCCGCCTACGATAGACGCCGCGCTCACCGGTGCCCGGTTCGCGCATCCCACGAACACGGATGTGCGTCCGTTCAAGCCCACGATGCCGCTGGCCACGCTGCCCGCATCGCCCGAACCGCGCACGGCAACACTCTGGTTCACGAGGTTCCAGAATTCCACGCTGCCCGCTGTTGCGCTGGTCGAAGCGAACGCTCCCGCATACGCCGAAGCTTGTCCGGAGGCATCCACAAGGCCCTCGGCCAGTATGAGGTCGCGCATCTCCTGCGCACCCTCCAGCAGACCGTTGGTCGCATGCATATGCTTAACGGTGTTGCCACCACCGTTCAAGCTCGCCCCTGTATTGGCGGTGCCTGTCCACAAAAGGCCGTCTTCGATGTTGCTGGGCGCACCCCAGTCGGTGCTCACCACGAGGTTGGCGTCGACGCCCGTGTAGGGAGTACCGAACAGGTCGATATCCGCCGTGATGATGGCGCTCCAGCCGCTCGATTTATACACCCACCAGGCAAGCGCCTCGGGCGTGGAAAGCTCGATGGCCTTAGCGTCTGTGGAACCGTCGTTCACGGAGGTGTCGGGCTTGTAGTTCAAGAGCTCGCCCGGCGTGGCGCCGGGCACCCGCTGGTCGATCTTCTCGTCGGTCATGATGAACGCGTCAACCCAGCCGCCCACGTCGGACCAGTCGGCGGCGGCTTGCAGGGAGGCTGCCGCATTGCCGTCGGCGTCGGTTGCGTCGAGCGCGACGAGCACCGGGTAGCCCTTGTTCTCGAGCGTCGCATCGACACCCGTGGCCTGGCGCCACGTGGTCATGTCGGCCGCGTTCTCCACGGAGGCGTAGTCGAGTCCGCTGCCGGCATTGGGCGTAGACGACATGCGGTTCAGCTGGTAGGCCGCGCCCCAGCTCTTGAGATCGGCGCTGGAGACACCGTCAATCTTGCCGGGAGTTTCTGAGTACTCGCCGACTCCGATGACGGCGGGTTTGCCCGCCGGTGTGGAAGCATCCTTGTCGTAGAGACAGTTGGAGAACATGTAGCCCGAAGAAGCCGTAATGGCGCCTGCCGTAACAGCACTTACCGGCCCTGCGTTGTAGCAACTCGTGGTGTAGTTGGACGCGGCTTCGGAGGTTCCCATGATGCCGCCGGCCTTGCCGTTCGCCGCAGTGGCCGTAACGGCTCCGACGTTGGAGCAATCCGCGAGGGAGGGGTTTCCGTTGCCGACGATGCCGCCGACGTTGGTTGAGCCAACAACCACGCCCACGTTGGAGCAGCCGCTGGTATAGCCGCGGGTTCCGCCGTTGGAACCCTCTATGCCGCCAACACAGCTCGCGCCCTCGACTTCAGCCGCATTCGAGCAGTTGACAATGCTGACACTGTTTGCCCCTCCGATGAAGGCGCCAACGTAATTGTTGCCGCGCACGTAGCTGTTTGCGCCGATGAAGGTGTTTGCTATGCGAGAGTCGATCTTCTCGTAGGAAGCATCTCCACGACCGAACAGGCCCTGGTAGTCCGCCGTGTCATCGGCTGCCGTGGCGTTGATGTAGAGATGGTCGATCGTATGACCCAAGCCATCGAGGTTGGGGGTGTGCTGCTGGATGGGCACCCATTCGAGCACGTTCGCGTACTTTTCGGCAGCGGCGCCTTTGCTGAGATCTTCCGATCCACCGTAGGCCGCGCCTAAAAGATCGATGTCGGCACCCAGTTGCACATAGCTGTAGGTGTAGGTGAGATCGTACGTCGTACCGTGACTGTCAAACGTGGGCGAAACCTCGAACATCGGATCGTTCACGCCGACGCCCGGCGTGTTGACGACGACTTTTGTTCCGTTTGTGTTCACCTGGTAGGCGTACCAGGCCAGCGCCTCGGGGCTGGAAATGACGTAGGGCTTCTCCTGCGTGCCGGAGCCCGAAAGCGCCTTAAGGCCGCTTGAGCCCGCAACGTCCGCGGAGCGCAGATCGGCCTCCACCTGCAGGGCACCCACGGCGGACCAGTTGAGGTTCTCGCGGTTGGCCATGAGGAAGGGATAGCCCGAGTTCGTGCCATCGATGCGCATCCACTTGTAATCATTGAGGTTGATGCCCGCTGCCGCGGTGGTGCTGGCGGCCAGCGGCGTGTCGAGGGTGCTCACAAATTCGGACGTCTTCATCGCATTGGCAGCCATGGGCGTTGCCGCGCCGGTACCTGATCCCGCGGTGACGTCCGAGTTGTAGAACACGTCCGTACCGGTGAAGGAGGGCGCTATCTGGCAGACGGCCCCACCGCTATTGGTGGCCGTAACGGCACCAGCGTTGTAGCTGTCTTTGACGGTGACAGACTCGCCCATACCGGAGTTGATGTAGAACAGCCCGCCGGCGTCTCCCTTTCCCGTTACAGAACCGGTGTTGTAGCATGCCTCCGCAACCACTTTACCACCAGCGCTCATGCCACCGGCATGGTAGGCACCCGAACCGTCGATAGTACCCTCGTTCGAGCAGAGATAGAACGATACTGCACCGCTCCCAGAAGAGCCCACGATGCCGCCGATATAGTTCTGTGCGTTGCTTACCGGTGCCCGGTTCACGCATCCTACAAACACACTTCCACTGCTGGTGCCGCCCACGATGCCGCCGGCACGGTCTCCCGAGCCACCCGAGCCGCGCACGGCCACGCTTTCGTTCACGAGATTTACGAAGATCGTGTTATTCACGCCGCTCGAAGCGAACGAGCCAACTACGCCCCCGAATCCGCCGGTTGCATCCACAAGTCCCTCGGCCATCGTGAGGTCGCGCATCTCCAGCACGTTATACAAGAGGCCGTCATAGGCATGCATATGCGTGATGGTGTTGCCGCCGCCGTCGAGGTGCTGATTCGTCGTCGAGGGAGTCGTCCACAAAAGACCCTTATCGATGTTTGCGGGTGCGCCCCAGTCGGTGGTTGTCGCCAGGTCGGCGGCAACGCCCATGTAGGGGGTACCGAACAGGTCGATATCCGCCGCGATGGTGGCGTACTTGCCAGTCGATATGTACGCCCACCACGCAAGCGCCTCGGGCGTGGAAAGCTCGATGGCCTTATCGGTTGCGGAACCGTCGTTCACGGAGGTGTCGGGCTTGTAGTTCAGATCCGCACCCGCCGTGGCGCCGGGCACCCGCTGGTCGGCCTTTTCGCCGGCGGCGACGAACGCATTCACCCACGCGCCCACCTTGGACCAGTTGGTCGCCTTCTGCATGTGGTCGGCCACGTTGCCGTCGGCGTCGGTGCCGTCGGTCGCGCAGGGCACCGGGTAGCCGTTGTTCTCCAGCGTGGAGCCTGAACCTGTGGCCTGGCGCCACGCGGTCATGTCGGCCACGTTGTCCGCGGAGGCGTAGCTGATAGAACCGTTGTCGTTGAGCGTTGCCGCAACCCTGTTCAGCTGGTAGGCCGCGCCCCAGCTCTTGAGGTCGGCAGTGGTGACGCCGTCCACCTTACCGGGGGTGTCTGCGCCGCTTCCCACTCCAATGATGGCGGGTTTGCCCGCCGGCGTGGAAGTTTCCTTGTCATAGAGGCAGTTAGAGCACCCTTCGGCCGAGCCGCTCGTAATGGCGCCTGCCGCCGTGGTGGCACTGACGCTTCCCACGTTGTAGCAGTTCGTGATCTTACCGGGATAATACCCTCGATCAGAAACGATGCCGCCAGCCTGTCCGTTCGTTGCGGTGATGCTGCCCGCGTTGAAGCAGTTGGTGAACGTGCCGTAGTTGCTGGTGCCCGCCAAGCCACCAACAAGCTTCTCGCCCGAAACCTCGGCCGCGCTCGAGCAGTTGATGAAATTGATACTCTCCGCAAATCCGGCGAAAGCGCCCACGTAGTCGTAACCGTGCACATAGCTCTCTGCGCCGATTGACGTGTTCTTTATGGAAGAAGGAATGTCGTCTGAGGCTTCCGCAAAGCTGAACAAGCCCTGGTTCCTCGCCGTAACGTCACCTGCGGTGGCGTTGATGTACAGGTGGTCGATCGTATGACCCCGACCGTCGAAGTTGGGGACTCTCTGGTTCATGGGCTTCCAGTCGAGCACGTTCGCATACTTCTCGGCCGACGTTTTGCCGGGAGTCTCGTCCACGCTGCCGCCGTAGGTTGTACCCAGCAGGTCAATGTCGGCACCCAGCTGCACGTACGCGTACCCATAGGGAAGGAAGGCTTCCGTGTTGTAATTGTTTATGTAGGTGGGAGAGGCTTCGAATGTCGGGTCGTTCACACCGACGCCGGGCGTATTTGTTACGCGGTTGCCATTCCTGGAGTTCACTTTGTTGGCAAACCAGGCCAGCGCCTCGGGGGTGGACACGACGTACGGGTTCGCCTGAGAACCCGCGCCCGAAAGCGCGTAGCCGTTGTCGGAGCCGGTCACAACTTGGGCGCGCAGGGTTGCCTCATCCTGCATAACACCCACGCCAACCCAGGATTCAATGTCGCCGGCGTACACGTCGAAATCGCCGTAGTTAGCGTCGGAGACATCGGCGGGAACGGTATAGGGGCTGGTTATCGTTGTCCCAGTGACGGACCCCAAGTGATAGCTGGAGTAGCCTGCGGGCAGTTCCAGCTTTGAGCCCACGTTCGCGTAAGCGCACGTGTTGCCCAACGTTGGTGTGTTGGACATGAACGTCGCACGCACCAATTTTGGCGCGGTTATCGACGCACCCAACAGCGGGTTCTTGTCGCTCGTTGATTGCGGCTTGCCATCCGGAATACGGTTGATAGCCTGGTGCCACGCATTGCGGTCGGCGGAGTTGTTGGCCTCATCCACCACACCGGTGGTCGCATTGGCGTGGTTGAGCCTCCACGTTACCTCGCCCGAGGCGAACTCGGCGGCGGTCTTGCCAATAAGGCCCGGCGCAGTGTCTGCCGGAGCAACAGCGGGGTTGTAGTAGATATTGGCACTCAGAGGCGTGGTTGCGTCAGCGTAGTCGCTTGTGCCGAACGCTGCGTGGGCGTTTCCACCCTCGTCGGCAACCGAACCTATGTTGTAGCAGTTGACGAAGACGGGCTGTCCGCTTGCCGAACTTGCTACGACCGCATCGATGGAACCCGCCAGGCCACCAGCACCATTGCCGGCATGCACGCTGCCGGTGCTGTAACAGTCGGAAACGCGCATCTTCGCTGCCGCGCACTGCCCCACCAGACCACCAGCGCTCGCACCGGTCGCGTTGACCGCGCCGGTGTTGCTGCAGCCGGTCAGGTAGAGAGCCGTGCTTTCCGTGGTGCCCACCAGGCCACCGGCATTCGCGCCGCTGGCGCTGACGTCGGCTGCGTTGGAGCAGCCATTCAGCGTGAGCACTCCGCCCGGCACGGCAGAACCTACGAGGGCACCCACGTTGTCGAATGCCGCCGCAGAGGAATCGTTGGAGCCAACGAAACCACTGGTGATGGCCACATCTTTAAGCGTAGCTTTACCCACGTAGCCAAACAGGCCGGAATTGTTCAGTACGCCATCGACGCGCTTGGTCTGGACGTACAGATGATCAATCGTGGCTCCCGTGCCAGCGAACCTCCCAATGAAGGGATGGTCGCTGCTCGCTCCGATAGATGTCCACGCAAGGGCGCTTTGGTGCTTCGCCTGCTGGGTATCGGCCGTTGCGAGCGAGCCACCGTAGGGGGCGCCCGTCAGGTTGATGTTTGCGGTCAGCTTCACGAACGCCTCGGCGTACGTAGTGGCAGCGGCACCGGTGATGGCATCGGTGGACGCCGTGTTCGCCTTGTAGGCATACCACGCGAAGGCCTCTGGAGTAGCCAGCTGGATGGACAGATCGGCATCGGAGCCGTTATTGGTTGAGAGGTTGGGCTTGTAGTTGAGAGGCGTGGCCGCTGTCGAATCGGCACCGGGCACGCGCAGGGTGTTGGTCTCGTCGGCGGTGAGGAACGTGTCCACCCACGCGCCTACCTGCGACCAGTCGGCGGCCTTCTGCATGTGGTCGGCCACAGCGTCGTTCGCGTCGATCGAGTCGATCCCGGTGAGCACCGGGTAGCCGTTGTTCTCGAGCGTGGCACCCTCGCCGGTTGCCTGGCGCCAGGTAGTCATGTTCGCGAAGTCAGTTACCGCGGCGTATTCCAGCGAGTTGTACGAGTTGATTGAAGCCGCAACCCGGTTCATCTGGTAAGCGCCGCCCCAGCTCTTGAGAGCCTCGGCCGTAACGCCCTCCACCTTGCCGTGGGCGTCATTTTTGTCGTAGATTCCGGCGGTAGCCGGTTTGGAAGCCTCGGTGACGTAGAGACAGTTGTAGCAGGGAGTGCCAGAGGAAGGGGGATAAACCACGATGGCAGCCGCTTTGTCGCCGGCGACGGGACCCGCGTTGTAGCAGTTCACAATTTTCTCGAACGTTCCTGCAGCGACGCCTCCGGCATACCCGGCAGTTGCGGTAACGGCGCCAGTGTTGAAGCAGTTCACCATATTGAAATACCCATAGCTAGCGATGCCACCGACGCAGGTTGTACCCGTGACGGCGCCCGTGTTGGAGCACCCGAGAATCTTGCCGTTCGCCCAGCCGCCCACAATGCCGCTGACGTACTGACCTTCGCCCACGACCTCGGCCGCATTCGAGCAGTTGGTGAAAGCGGCTTTGTCCGTGATTCCGGCGAGGGCACCAACGTTTTCTTTGCCGTGCACGTAGCTCTTGCTGCCGATGGACACGTTCTGTATGTACAAGCCGCTATCCATACCCTGCGCTTGGCCGAACAGACCCTGGTTGTCCTTGTCGGGAGCATTGATGTACAGATGGTCGATCGTGTGACCCAAACCGTCGAAGTGAGGGTCGCGCTGGTCTATGGGCACCCATTCAAGCACGTTGGCGTATCGCTCGGCAGCGGTGGGAAGGGTCTCGTCGGCCGAGCCACCATAGGCCGCACCCAGAAGATCGATGTCGGCACCCAACTGCACGTAAGCCTTGCCATAGGTGAGACCCGGGGTGGTACCGTCGGAGTTGGTAATGTTCGCGTTGCCGTACTGGTTCACTTTGTTGGCAAACCACGCGAGAGCCTCAGGCGTGGAAACAACGTAGGGGCTCGCTTCGGAACCCGCACCCGAAAGCGCTTTGAGGTCGGTTGCGCCCGGCACATCCGTGGAGCGCAGCGTAGCTTCATCCTGCTTGGCACCAACAATCGCCCAATCGGAGTGGTTGCGGCTGGCAAGGAAGGGGAACCCGCCGTTCGTGCCGTCGGCACGCACCCACTTGTAGTCTTTGAGGTTGACGCCCGCTGCCGCGGTGGCACTGGTGGCCAGCGGCGTGTCGAGCGTTCTCATGAACGCGTCAACCTTCATGTCGACAGCAGCCATGGGTGTTGCTGTACCGGTGCCTGATCCTGCGGTAAGGCCGGAGTTGTAGAACACGTCCGTGCCGGTGAAGGTGGGTGATATCTGGCAGGAGGTGGGAGCCGTAACGGCACCGGTGTTGTAGCTGTTTTTGACAATGGTGCCGGAGCTGCCGGGGAAGAACAATCCCGCAGCGTTGCTTCCTGCGGTCGCAGAACCCGTGTTGTAGCACGCCTCCGCATTCACGCTGGGAGCGCAGCCGATGCCGGCAACCGTGGTGGGGCCTTCACCGGCAATGCCGATGGCCCCTTCGTTGGCGCAGAGGTAGAACGAGGCTTCGGAAGCCACGTTGAAGCCGAGGATGCCGCCTGCGATGGACGCATTGCTCACCGGCGCACGGTTCACGCACATCACAAACACCGGCGTGCTGCCCATGCCGTAACCCGCAATGCCACCCGTGTAGATGCCACTGCCAGCCGTATTGCCCGCACCGCGCACAGCAACGCTTTCGTTCACCAGGTTCACGAACGTCGCACCGCTTGCCATGGTGGACGCGAACGCACCTGCGCCGCCCAGCGACGTTTGCCCGCTAGCATCTACGAGGCCCTCGGCCAACGTAAGGTCACGCATTTCTGCTACGTTCTTCAGCAGACCGTTGGTTGCATGCAGGTGCTTGACGGTGTTGCCGCCTCCGTTCAGGTGCTGCGAACCTGCGGTGTTGTCTGTCCACAGAAGGCCGTCTTCGATGTTTGCAGGTGCACCGTAGGAAGTGGTTGCTACCAAGTTGGCAGCAACGCCCGTGTAGGGGGTGCCAAACAGGTTAATGTTGGTTGTGATGGTGGCGTACTTGCTACCCATTTTGTAAGCCCACCAGGCAAGTGCTTCCGGGGTTGCCAGCTCGATGGCCTTATCGGTTGCAGAGCCGTCGTTGGTGGTGAGGTCGGGCTTGTAGCCCAAAGGCTCGCCCGCTGTGGCGCCGGGCACGCGCTGGTCGATCTTCTCGTCGGCCATGATGAACGCGTCAACCCAGCCGCCCACCTGAGACCAGTCGGTCGCCTTCTGCAGGGAGGCTGCCGCATTGCCGTCGGCGTCGGTTGCGTCGAGCGCGACGAGCACCGGGTAGCCCTTGTTCTCGAGCGTGCCCGCGGCTTCGTCACCCGTGGCCATGCGCCATGTGGTCATGTTCGCGAGGTCGGTCACGGAAGCGTAGTCGAACGTGCCGCTCGCGTTGGGCGTGGCGGACACGCGGCTGAGTTGGTAGGCCGCACCCCAGCTCTTGAGTTCCGCAGCCGTAACGCCTTGCGCCTGGTCGGCAGTGGCGCCGTCTTGCTTGGAGACATCTTTGTCGTAGAGGCAGTTATGGAGATAGGCGCCGTAGGGAACGCCTGCAATGGCGTACACGCTGTCTGTTGTTGACGTTATGCGGCCAACGTTGTAGCAGTTCGTTACCGGGCCGGTGGTGTACGCGACGATGCCGGCGGCAGATCGGTAGTCCCACGTGGTTTCGACGGCGCCAGCGTTGTAGCAGTTCGCGAACTCTTCGCTGACCTGGCCGGTCCTGCCGCAGATACCGCCGGTGTTGCCGCTTTTGCCTTTGATGTTGCCCGTGTTGGCGCAGCCGAGAAAGAGGCTGCTGGTGTTGTTGCCTGCGATGCCGCCGAGGTCGAAGGATCCTTCGACCTCAGCCGCGTTCGAGCAGTTGATGAGGTCGGTATCCTTCGCGTGCCCGACGATGGCGCCCACGGTGCCGTTGCCGCACACATAGCCCTCGGCGCCGATGGACGTGTTGCGTATGAAGGCGCCGTCTACAGCTTCGGCCGCCGTGGTGCCGAACAGACCCTGGTTGTCCCCCGAGACATTGATGTACAGGTGGTTGATCGTGTGACCTTGACCGTCAAAGTGCGGGGCCTTCTGGTCCATGGGCACCCAGTCGAGTACGTTTGCGTACTTGTCGGCCGAGGTGGCACCGGCGTCGTTCACCTTGCCGCCGTAGGCCGCGCCCAACAGATCGATGTCGGCACCCAACTGCACGTAGGCGTAGTCGTAGGTGAGGCCCGGGGTGGTGCCATCGGAGTTGGTGATATTTGTAGTGCTGTGCTGGTTCACCTGGTAGGCGTACCATGCGAGCGCCTCGGGGGTGGAAACCACGTAGGGGCTCGCTTCGGAACCCGCACCCGAAAGCGCCTTGAGGCCGGTTGCGCCCGACACGTCCGTGGCTCGCAACGCAGCTTCATCCTGTTCGGCACCCACGGCCGCCCAGTTGTCGCGTGCGCGGCTGGCAAGGTAGGGGAAGCCGCCGTTCGTGCCGTCGGCACGCACCCAACCAAAATCGCTCAGGTTGATGCCAGCCGCCGTGGTGGTGCTGGCAGCCAGCGGCCTGTCAAGGGTGGAGACGAACCCGGTCGTCTTCATGTCGGCGGCCAACTTGCCCTCCGCCGTGCCGGTGCCCGCACCAGCAGCGAGGCTGGAATTGTAGTAGGTATCGGTACCGGTGAAGGTTTTCGCTATCTGAAAAGCGGTGGGAGCCGTCACGGCACCAGCGTTGTAGCTGGCCGCAACCACAGCGGCGTTGCTGCCACTGACACCGAACAGACCCGTGGCACTCGCACTTGAGACCACGGAGCCGGTGTTGTAGCACGCTTCCGCAGTAACTCCTGCATCGCCGTGACCAATACCGCTGACAGTGGAGGCGTTCGTGCCGTCAACGGTGCCTTCGTTCGCGCAGAGATAGAACGAGGGCGTACCGCTGTAGTTCCTGCCCACAATGCCGCCGGTATAGTACTCCGCGTTGCTCACCGGCGCCTGGTTCACGCATCCTACGAACACGCTGCTGCCGCTGCTCTGACCCACAATGCCAGCGGCGCAGTCGCCCGAACCGCCCGAACCGCGCACGGCAACGCTCTGGTTCACCAGGTTGGTGAAGGTTGCATCCCGCGCACTTTCTGACGAGAACGCACCAGCATACGTCCCGAATCCTCCGGTTGCATCCACCAAACCCTCGGCCATCGTAAGGTCGCGCACTTCCAGCGCCTGATACAGAAGGCCGCTGAACGCATGCATATGCTTGATGGTATTGCCACGGCCGTCAACGTGCGCCTTGGTCGTGTCGGGAGACTTCCACAGAAGGCCGTCTTCGATATTGCTGGGCGCACCCCAGTCGGTGCTTGTCACCAGGTTGGCGGCAACACCTGTGTAGGGAGTACCGAACAGGTCCATGTCAGTCGTCATGGCAACGTATTTGCCGGTCGCTCTGTTCACGAGCGCCCACCAGGCTAGTGCTTCCGGCGTGGAAAGCTCGATGGCCTTATCGGCCGCGGAGCCGTCGTTCACGGAGGTGTCGGGCTTGTAGTTCAAGAGTTCGCCCGGCGGGTTGGCGCCAGGTCCACTTGCATACTCCAAGGGCTTGCGACTGTTCTCTCGCTCGCCGACGGTGATGAACGTATCCACCCACTCGCCCACTGCCCTCCAGTCGGCAGCGGCTTGCATGGTCTCTCCCGGAGCGCAGGGCACCGGGTAGCCTTTGTTCTCCAGCGTGCCCGCGGCTTCATCGCCTGTGGCCTGACGCCACGCGGTCATGTTCGCCACATTGTTCTCGTTGGCGTATTTCACGTGGTAGAAATTATCCTCGAGCGTACAAGAGACACGGTTCAGCTGGTAGGCAGCGCCCCAGCTCTTTAGCTCATCGGTTGTGAGACCCTCGACCTGACAGGGAACGTCACCGCCGCTACCAAGCCCGGTAACAGTGGATGCGCCTGCCGGTGTGGAAGTTTCTGTATTGTAGAAGCAGTTGTAGATACTGCCATTCGAGGTGCTTGTGATGGCACCCGCTGTGGCGGCGCTGACAGGCCCCACGTTGTAGCAGTTCACAAGTTCATGATCCACGCCTGGCGAGCGGCTTGAAATAATACCGCCAGCCTGGCCGTCCACTGCCGTGGCCGAAACGGCTCCTGCATTGAAGCAGTTCGCAATGTTGGAGTTTTCGGAACCGACAATGCCGCCAGCGAAGGTGGTGGAGGTAATCGTGCCCGTATTGGAGCAGCCGATGGTTATACCGCCGCGTAGGCTACCATTGTTGATGCCCGCAATGCCACCGACCTTGCTCTCGCCCTCGACAGTACCCGCGTTGGAGCAGTTGACGATGTAGACATCATCCGCAGATCCAACAAGGGAACCTACGTTGTTGTTGCCGTGTACGTAACTGTTCGCACCGATAGACGTGTTTGTTATGGAACATTTAATTTCGTAGGAGGCATCCAGGTAACCGCCATACAACCCCTGATTGTTCGCCGAGCTGTTGATGTAGAGGTGGTCGATCGTATGGCCTTTACCATCGAGGTTGGGGGTTCTCTGCTGGATGGGCACCCAGTCAAGAACGCCTGCGTACTTTTCGGCAGCGGTGCCTTTGCTGAGATCTTCCGATCCGCCGTAAGGCTCGCCCAGCAGGTCGATGTCGGCACCCAGTTGCACACAACTGTGTTTATAGTCAAGATTTTCCCGCGAACCGAAGCTGCCCCAATACGTGGGACTGATCTCGAACATCGGGTCGTTCACGCCGACGCCCGGCGTGTTGACGACGACCGTTGTTTTCTTAGTGTTCACCTGGTAGGCATACCAGGCCAGCGCCTCGGGGCTGGAAATGACGTAGGGCTTCTCCAGTGTGCCGGAGCCGGAAAGCGCGTAGCCGTTGTCCGACCCGGTCACAACCTGGGCGCGCAGCATGGCCTCGTTCTGCACAGCACCCACGTCCTCCCAGCTGGAGTACTGGCGTGCGGCAGTCAGGTAGGGGTAGTCGCCGTTCGTGCCGGCGGTGCGCTTCCACGAATAGTCGTGCAGGTTGATACCCGCCAGCTGAGCATTGTTGACCGACAGCGTGGAGTCAAGCGCCTCGGCGAAGGCGTCGGCCTTCATGTCGGCGTCGTCTTTGTGCACGGCGCCCGTAGCGTCGGCAAGCGTGGAGTTGTGGTACGTGTTTGTGGCAGTAGCCTTGTTGGCCACAGGGAATGCGTTTGTGGCCGCAACGGCGCCAGCGTTGTAGCTGCCCGTGAGGGGAACGCGGTTGCCAACAAAGCTTAACCCGGCCGCGTTGTTCTTCGCAGCCACCGATCCGGTGTTGAAACACGCCTCCATATTCAGGTAGTTGGCGGAGCCGATGCCGGCAGCAGTGGAGCCGTCTACGCCGGAAACATCAATGGCACCCGTGTTGGAGCTGAGACCGAACGACGAGGCAGTGGCTGAGCTGCCGCTGCTGAAGCCCACGATGCCGCCGGCCCGCTCGGCTGCGCTCACACCCGCCTGGTTCGCGCACAGCACGTATGCGGAATCGTCGCCGCCCAAGCCCACGATGCCGCCAGCATAGCTGCCCGCATCGCCCGAGCCGCGCACGGCCACGTTCTTGTTCGTCAGGTTCACGAAGGTGGCACCCGACGCGCCGGTGGAAGCGAACGCGCCCGCGGCTGCCGCGGACTGCCCAGAGGCGTCCACCAGGCCGTCGGCCAGCGTGAGATCGCGCAGAGAGAATGCATTAGTCAACAGGCCGTTGGTGGCATTCATGTGCGTGACAGTGCGCTTGCCACCATCGAGGCTTGTGCCCGTGGTGTCGTTTGTCCACGAAAGCGCATCGCCAATGTTGTTGGCGCCAGCGGCAACACCCGTGTACGGGGTGCCGAACAGGTCGATGTCACCTGCCAGACTGGCGTAGCCGGTAGAGCTGTACGCCCACCAGGCCAGCTGCTCGGGGTTGGAAAGCTGGATGGCCTTGTCGGCCGCCGAGCCGTCGCTTGTGGCGGACATTTCGGGCTTGTAGCCCAGCAGCGTACCGTCGGCCGGGTCGGCGTAGGGCACGCGAGCGTTGTCCAGCTCGTCGGCGGTGAGGAACGCATCCACCCAGTGGCCCACCTGGGACCAGGAAGAGGCGGTCTGCATACGATCCCCCGCCGTGCCATCGGCGGCGGCCGAGTCGAGCGCGATAAGCACCGGGTAGCCGTTGTTCTCCAGCGTGCCCGCGGCTTGGTCGCCCGTAGCATGGCGCCACGTGGTCATGTTCGCAAGGTTGGTTTCGGGAGTATAGCCGCCCGCGTCGGTAACCGCAAGGCGGTTCAGCTGGTACGCCGCGCCCCAACTCTTCATCGCCTCGGTGGAGACGCCCTCCACGCGGCCGTGCGCGTCGGCGACGTCGGTGCCGCCGGTAACGGGCGCAGCGGCGCCTGCCGGCGTGGAAGCGTCCTTGTCGTAGAAGCAGTTGTAGCAGTCGTCGTCAGTCATGTTGGGACGCATCGCGGCCGCCTTGCTGGCCTTGACGGGTCCCACGTTGTAGCAGTTCGCGAACCCGCCGGTTCCGAACGTCTGAATGCCGCCGGCTTGGCCGTCCGCATCGGTGGCCGTGACGGCACCGGTGTTGAAACAGTTGTCGAACGAGGAGTCGCAATAGCCGACGATGCCGCCCACCTTCGTTGTTCCTGTGACGCTGCCCGTGTTGGAGCAGTTCATAACGCTAAAGTCGTTGTAGCCGGAGACGCCGCCCACCTGCGCTGCGCCGTTGACATCACCCGTGTTGGAGCATCTGATGATGTCGCCGCGGGCGTAGCCCGCAACGCCGCCGACGTTCTCGCTCTTGCCTGCGACCTTAGCTGTGTTGGAACAGGCGGTGATGTTTTCGATGACAGAGCCCGCGACGCCGCCGATGTTTCCACCCTCGCCCGCGACCTCCGCCGCGTTTGAGCAGTTGGTGATGGTGCCGCCGTGGTACCCGGCGAGGGCACCCACGTTGTTGTTGCCGTGCACGTAGCCCTCGGAGCCGATGGACGTGTTACGTATGTCGCCGCCGTCCGTTTTGCCGATCAGACCTTGGTAGTCCTTCGTTGGGGCGTTGATGTACAGGTGGTCTACCGTGTGACCCTGACCGTCGAAGTCGGGGGTATTCTGGTTGATGGGCGACCAATCGAGCGCGCCCGCGTACTTGGCCGCAGCGCTGATTTCGGTGCTGTCAACAGAGCCGCCGTACGTGTCGCCCAGAAGGTCGATGTCGTTGCCAAGCTTCACAGGCACGTCGGAGTAGTGCTTGGTGCTGCCGGCGGATATGGTCTCGCTCGCAGGCGCGATGCTCGCCTTGTAGGCGAACCACGCCAAGCCCTCGGGGGTGGTTATGGTGAACGTGTCAGCCAAAGGCGCGGGCTTGATCTTGGTCGTGGTGCCGCTGGTGCCATAGGCCGGCGTCGTCGGGTCGAACGTTTCAACCCATGCGCCCACCTGTGCCCAGTCGGTCGCCTTCTGCATGGTGGTTGTAGGCGTGGTGCCGTCCTGCTCGAAGCCTTCGCCGTCAACCGCAATGAGCACCGGATAGCCGTTGTTCTCCGGGTTGCCCGTGCCATCGTCGGCCTTGGCCATGCGCCATACGGTCATGTTCGCGAGGTCAGCCACGGGGGCTTTTTCGTAGTAGCCACTATCGTCGGACACAAGCGTAATGCGGCTCAACTGGTAGGCCGCGCCCCAGCTTTTGAGGACATCGGCCGAGACAGCTTCCACCTCGCCGGGGGCGTCGTCGCTGCCACCACTGCCATTAAGAGTTCCGCTGAGGGTGGTGGTGCCGCTTGGCGTGGAGGCAACTGGGTCGAAGAAACAGTTGGTGCAGTAATTATCGGAGGGCACAATGGCAGCCGCTTTGGCAGCGCTAACAGAACCCGCATTATAGCAACTTGCAGCGTTGCCCGGCATAGATCCTGCGATGCCGCCGGCATAGCCGTCGGTGGCGGTGGCCGTGACGGAGCCGGTGTTGTAGCAGTTCGCCATGTCGTAGCCCATATAGCCTACGACTCCACCAACATATGTTGCACCACTGACGTTGCCCGTGTTGGAGCTGCCGAGGAAGAAAGCGTCATCGGTGCCGCCAAAGACGCCGCCGATATACATGCCACTACCCGAGACCTCGCCTGCGTTCGAGCAGTTTTCGATGAGGGGATCACCCGCATACGCGACAACAGCGCCTACTCTGTTTCTGCCGTGCACGTAGCTTTTTGCACCAACCGACGTGTTCCGCACGAAGCCCGACTTCACGGAGCCGAACAAACCCTGATAGTCCGCTGTGTCATCGTTCGCCGTGGCGTTGATGTACAGGTGGTCTACCGTGTGGCCTAAGCCGTCGAAGTGGAGCTTTCCTTGGTTGATGGGCACCCAGTCCAGCACGTCTGCGTACTTCTCGGCCGCGGTGGTTTTGGACTCGTCCGCCGCGCCGCCGTAGGCTGCGCCCAGAAGGTCGATATCCGCGCCCAGGCTGGCGCAGGCTTCGCCGTAGGTGATAGGCACTACAGTGCCGTCCCATTCGGTGTTCGTGCCCGCGGTCGCCTCGAACGTCGGGTCGTCTACGCCGGGAGCCGGCGTGTTGGAAATGCCGTTGCCACCCTGAGTGTTCACCTGGTTGGCGAACCAGGCAAAGGCTTCGGGGGTGGACAGGACGTAGGGGTTCGCTTCGGAGCCTGCGCCTGAAAGCGCCTTGAGCCCGCTTACGCCCGACACGTCCGTGGCGCGGAGCGTGGCCTCGTTCTGCGCGGCACCTACCGCCGCCCAGGAGTCGATGGCGCCCTCGCCCAAGTACACTTTGAAGTCGTAGGCGCTGCCGTCATTCGGCACCGTGTAGGGGCTGGTTATCGAGGTGCCGGTAGCGGTATCCAGGTGGTAGGACGAGTAGCCGGCGGGCAGCGCCAGCTTCGAGTCGTCGTTCACGTAGGCATACGTATCGGCCAGAGGAGGCGGAGCCACGAATGTTGCGCGGCCAACCGTTGTGGTGCCGTCCTCGGGTCTGCCGTACAGCGGCAGCGGATCGCCGGTGGTTTGCAGCTCGCCGGTGGACGCGTCGCGGGCGATGTGCTGGCGCCACGTACCGCTGTCCTCCAGGTTATCGGGATCGAACACGCCACTGTAAGAGGCGACGGCGTTGAGCATCCAGGTCACCTCGCCCGAGGCGAACTGGGCAGTGCTCTTGGCCGCAGTGCCCACCGTAGCGTCGGCGGGGGCGACGGTGGAGTCGTAGAAGATATTGCCGCACCGAGCGCTTGCGGGGCACGGGGTTCCGAAGGCTCCCGCAGCCTTCCCGTCGTCGGCTGCAACCGAACCGGTGTTGAAGCAGTTGGCGAAGGCGGCTTGTGCGCTTCCGCCCACGCTTGCCACGCCGTCGCGCACGGCGCCCACCAGGCCGCCAGCAGACGACGCCGCCTGCACGCTGCCCGTGTTGAAGCACTCGTTCACCGTAACCGTGGTAGATCCGCACAGGCCAATCAGAGCGCCCGCGTTTGCGCCATTCGCGCTCACATCCGCCGCGTTGGAGCAGCCCCGCAGAATGAGCGAGCCGGGCACGCTCTCGCCCACGAGGGCGCCCACGTTGCCGATCGCGGTCGTTGAACCGCTGTCAGCGCCCACGTAGCCGCTGGTTATGTTTACGTACGTGAGCGAGGCGTTGCCCACGTAGCCGAACAGGCCGGCGTTGTTCACGGTGCCGTCTGCGCGATCAGTCCGAACGCGCAGGTGATCGATCGCAACATACCCCATGACATCGCCGGTAAAGGGATGATCCCGATCGGCGCCGATGGACGACCACGCGAGGGCGTTTTGGTGCTGCACCTGCTGGGTGGCGCCAGGCGTCGCATCCAGCGAGCCGCCGTAGGGTGCGCCCGTCAGGTCGAGAGCGGTAGTGCTTCCCACCGTTCCCAGCGCAATGTACGCGCCGGCGTACGGGGTGGAGGTGGTGGGGATGTTCTCGGTCGGCGCGGTGTTCGCCTTATAGGCGAACCACGCGAAGGCCTCGGGGGTGGTAAACTTGAGGGCTTTGGCACTCGCAGAACCGGCACCGGTGGAGGTGTCGGGCTTGAAGTTCAGCGGCGTGCCGTCCGCTGGGTCGGCATAGGGCATGAGCGCGTTGTCCAGCTCGCCAGCAACGATGAACGTATCCACCCACGCGCCCACGTCAGCCCAGGTGTCGGCAGCCTGCAGGGAGGCCGCCACGTTGCCGGAGGCATCGGTCGCATCGATGGCGCAGAGCACCGGGTAGCCGTTGTTCTCGAGCGTACCCGCAGACGCGTCGCCGGTGGCTTGGCGCCAGACGGTCATGTTTGCGACATTGGTCTCGATGGTTTCGTTGATCATGCCATCGTTGTTGGTCGCTGTTTTCAGCCGGTTCAGCTGCGTCTCGGTCGAGACACCCTCCGCACGGCCGTGGGCGTCGGCGTCCTCTCTGCCCCCGGTGACGGGTGCAGCCGCACCGGCGGGCGTGGAGGCGTCCTTGTCGTAGAGGCAGTTGTAGCTTGCACTGACGTAGCTTGCGATGGCGGATGGTTTGGCGGCCTTGATGGGACCCGCGTTGTAACAGCTCTCGAAAGAGCCGCTCGGGCCGACCGCAATGCCGGAGGCGAAGCCGTCTGCGGCGGTTGCCGTGATAGCACCGGTGTTGGAGGAGCTGTAGACAGCGCAGTCTCCCGTAGCGACGATGCCTGCGGCATAATCGCTACTCGTAACGTTACCCGTGTTCGTGCAGGCGGAAGGATCGCCGCTGTCGCTGTACCCCACGATACCGGCGGCATCGTTGCCTTCAGCCACGATTTCGCCCGCATTGGAGCAGTTGACAGCATCGGCGTTATCCGTGCCTCCCATAATGGCGCCCACCCTGTTGTTGCCGTGCACGTAGCTTGCGTTGCCGACAGACGTGTTCCGTACGAATGAATAGCCCTCTCCAAACGGGGATTCAGAGTAACCGAACAAGCCCTGGTAATCGCTCGCAGGAGCGTTGATGTACAGGTGGTCGATCGTGTGACCCTGGCCGTCGAAGTGGGGAATTTTCTGGCCGATGGGCGTCCAGTCCAGCACTTTCGCGTACTTCTCGGCCGACGTGGCGCCGGCCGCGTTCACGCTGCCGCCGTAGGCCGCACCCAGCAGGTCGATATTGGCGCCCAGGTTGGCATAGGCGGAGTCGTAGGTGATACCGGCGGGCGCCGCGACGAACGTCGGGTCTTCCACGCCCTTCGTGTTGGTGATGGCGGCGGCGTGCAGGGTGTTCGCCTTGTTGGCAAACCAAGCCAGCGCCTCGGGGCTTGAAAGGACGTAGGGGTATTCCTTGGAGCCGGAGCCTGAGAGCGCCTTGAGGCCGGTTGCCTCATCCACCACCCTTGAGCGCAGCGCAGCCTCGTCTTGCGCGGCACCCACGTCTGTCCAGGAGGTAATGCTCAGCGTGGCATACACGGACAGGTCTTCCGTAGCCAGCGTGACGGGAGAGGTGAGCTTGTTGGCATCAACCGCATCGGCCGACGAAGTGCCCTTGTAGTAGTTCGGGATGGTACCCGTTGAAATAACAGGAAGCTTCAGCGTGGTGTTGGTGTTGCTGTACGTAGTAATGCCGGTAGCACCAGGGAACGCGGTGTTGTCGAACACCACATTCATGCGGTACACCGTCGGATGCAGCGTGGCATCGCGCAGCACCGGCAGCGGATCGCTCAGCGGCGCAGGTTCCGGTTCGCTGGTAATTGCATTGCGCGTTATTTTCTGACCCCAGGCGTTGTTGTGCGAGCCGTCCGCATTGGCGCCCGTGTCCAGCTCCCAGGCCACCTGGCCGGAAGCGAACTGGTCAGCCGTGCGAGCCGCTTTGCCGTCCGCCAGGTCGGAAGCAGTGTCGGCCAGGTAGTAGTTGTTGATGAGCCTCGGATTGGGATAGGGTACTCTCCCGCCGGCTATTTCATTAGCGTTGGAGCCGCTGACGCGCCCCACGTTGTAGCAGCTCTTAACAGTTTCGTCCGTTGAGCCTACAATGCCGCAGGCTTGGCCGCCCGTCGCGGTAACGGCTCCGGCGTTTGAGCAGCTCTCGAATGCGGCAGAGCTGTCGCCGGCAATACCACCAACGTACCCAGTACCCGTGACGCTGCCCGTGTTGGAACAACCCGAGAAGGCACCGTTGATGTTGCTGCCGACAACGCCGCCAACGTACGAACCCTGACCCACGACCTCGGCCGCGTTTGAGCAGTAGGAGATACTGGTGTTTCCCGCCAAACCGATAACGGCGCCCACATCTCCATCACCGCGCACGTAGCTCGCACTGCCAATGTGAACGTAACGCAGGTAGGCATCGTCTCCAGAGGCAGGCTGTGCTTTGCCGAACAACCCCTGGCTACTCGCCGAGCTATTGATATACAGGTGATCGATCGAGCCGTCTACACCTCCGCTGAAGTGGGGAGTTTTCTGGTTAATGGGAACCCAGTCGAGCACGTTCGCGTACTTCTCGGCCGCGGTGGTGCCGGACTCGTTCACGCTGCCGCCGTATTTTTCGCCCAGAAAATCGATTTTGCTCGTTCTGCCCAGCGACACGTGAGCGGCGTCAAAGGTGACGTCGGAGTCGCCTCCGGTAATAACCTCGGTAGGAGCAGTGTTCACCTTGTAGGCGAACCATGCAAGCGCCTCGGGGGTGTAAAGACTGATGGAATGGTCTTCCCGCCAGCCGTTGTCACCCGTGGACGTGTCGGGCTTGAACTTTTCCGAGCTGCCGGCTTGCGTGGGGTCGAAGTTCTCGACCCAGGCGCCCACATCAGCCCAGGAGGTTGCCGCTTGCAAGTGATCCACTGTGGTGCCGTCAGCATCGGTTAGGTTGAAACCGATGGGCACCGGGTAGCCCTTGTTTTCCAGCGTGCCTGCGGCTTCGTCGCCCGTGGCCTGGCGCCATGCGGTCATGCCGGCCACGTTGCCGTTTTGCGAGCCGCCCGCAGCGCCGCCGTTTAGCTGGTAGGCCGCGCCCCAGGTTTTCAACGCCGCGGTAGAGACAGCCTGCGCCACGCCATACGCGTCAGATTTGCCGTAAGCTGCAACAGTGACTGGCTTGGAAGCTTCTTTGTCGTAGAAACAGTTGGTGAGGACGAAGCTTCCCTGCGACGCAATAGCACCCGCCCTCGCGGCACTGACCGATCCTGCGTTGAGGCAGTTCTTGACAGCTGGTGAAGTAATCCCTCGTCCAATGATGCCACCTGCAAAGTACGTACTCGACGTAACGGTACCGATATTGGAGCAATTCGAAATTGACGCACCAGAACAGGTACCAACGATACCACCGGCGAAACCCCTCATAGTAGTAGCAACCGTCTTCGAAACGGTGCCCGTATTGGAACAGCCGGCGATACTACCCGGAGCATAGATTTGTCCCGCGATTCCACCGACACCACCCATGGACGAGCTATCGGAGTTCACAACTTCGGCCGCATTGGTGCAATTGGTAATGGTGAGCGAACCACCGCTGCCCACGAGGGCACCGACAAAGCTTATACCTTGCACGTAGCTCGCACTGCCGATGGACGTGTTCCGAATGAACGAGACCTCGGTGTCAGTTTTGCGCGCACTGCCGAACAGACCCTGGTTTTCTGCATTGCTGTTCATGTAAAGATGATCGACGGTGTGACCCTTACCATCAAAGCGGGGGTAATACTGGTCAATAGGTATCCACTTGAGCACGTTCGCGTACTTGTCGGCGGCGGTGGCTTTTGACTCGTCGGCCAATCCGCCATAGGGCTTGCCCTCCAGGTCGATATCCGCACCCAGCTGCACATAGGCATAATCGTACGTGAAACC
Organism: Enteroscipio rubneri; assembly: GCF_963929405.1. NCBI lineage: Bacteria > Bacillati > Actinomycetota > Coriobacteriia > Eggerthellales > Eggerthellaceae > Enteroscipio > Enteroscipio rubneri. The sequence goes on from NZ_CAWVIN010000003.1 coordinate 471,424, forward strand.
AAGAAGCGTGCCATCGGAGTTGACGATGTTGGTCCTGCTGTGCTGGTTCACCTTGTAGGCGTACCATGCAAGCGCTTCGGGGGTGGAAATGACATACGGGTCCGCCTCGGAGCCGGAACCCGACAGCGCATAGCCGTTGTTGGAACCGACAACCGCCGTGGTACGCAGCGTGGCTTCGTCCTGTCCGGCACCCACAGCCTCCCAGGTACCGATACCTTCCATGTACACACTGAAGTCGCCGGTGCCAGCAGCAATTGCATAGGGGTTGGTTATGGTGGTGCCCGTGGAGGAATTCAGGTGGTAGGCCGTATAGCCTCTCGGCAGCGCTATCCTTGTGCCCTCATTCGCGTAGGCATACGTGTTGTCGAAAGGCGCAGGAATCATGAACGCCGCGCGCACGAGCTTCCCCGTGCGATCGGACTCATCCAGCACCGGGTTCGGTTCGCCGCCCTGGAATTCGCCGGTAGACGGGGTGCGTACGAGATACTGATTCCACAAAGCGCGGTCGGCAGAGGCATTCACATCGAGCACGCCTTCGGTGTTGGCGGCGTTGAGCAGCCACGCCACCTCGCCCGAGCCGAACTCGTCGGAGGTTTTTGCGATGGCCCCATCGTCTTTCGCACCATTTGTGGTGGGCGTTGTGGTGGAGCTGTAGTAGCAGTTGGACACGGTAAGATCGTTGGTTCCCGAGCGTCCTACTATGCCGTGAACATCGTTTGTGGAGGTGCTTGTTATCGCGCCCATGCTGTAGCAGTTGGCAATCAAGAACGAGCCGGTAACGTCTTCCTCAATTGATCCCAGCACACCACCGGTGCGAGCGTCTGCCGTCACAGATCCGGTACTATAGCTGTCGATGATGCGCAGCGAGTTGCCCCCCATGTAGCCCAGCAGACCACCAGCAGCGCGGTTTTCAGCAGTAATGGTGCCATACTTGTTGCTGCACCGTTCCATGACGATGCCTGCCGTGTCGCCCTCCACGTTCGCTACCAAGCCGCCGGCAAAGAAGCCCGCCGAGCTGATATCGGCACTGTTGTTGCAATCGGTTATTGTGAGCGTGGAGCCATCCAGAACCTGTCCCACGAAGGAGGCTGCTCCGCTATTCGTTTCCGTGGTAGCCACGAAACCGCTTTCCACCGACAAACCCGAAAACTTCGCATTCCCCACAACGCTGAACAGAGCTGCATTTTCGGCAGCTTGGGAAATGGTCAGGTGGCTGATGGAGGTTCTTGCTGTACGCGTACCGGTACCTGCGAACGTGCCGGTGAAGGGGTTGGCGGCGCTGCCCATAGGCACCCATTTGAGGGCGTTTTGGTGCTTCTCCTCTGGGGTGATGCCCGTCGTCGTGTCCAGCGAGCCGCCGTAGGACACGCCCGTCAGGTCGATGTTCGCCGTCAGCTTCACGTTCGCGTTGGCGTATGTGGTGGAACCGGAAATGGTTTCACTTGGCGTGGTATTCAGTTTGTAGGCGTACCACGCGAAAGCCTCGGGGTTGGTCAGTTGGATGGCCAAGTCCTCGGTCGTGCCGTTGTTGGTGGCGAGGTTGGGCTTGTAGCCCAAAGGCTCGCCCGCCGTGGCGCCGGGTACGCGCTGGTCGGCCTTTTCGTCGACGGTGACGAACACGTCAACCCAGTTGCCCACCTGAGACCAGTCGGCCGCCTTCTGCAGGGAGGCTGCCGCGTTGCCGGAGGCGTCGGTGCCGTCGAGCGCGACGAGCACCGGGTAGCCGCTGTTTTCCAGTGTGCCCGCGCCCGCGTCGCCCGTGGCCTGGCGCCACGTGGTCATGTTCGCGAGGTCGGTCACGGAAGCATAGTCGAGCGTGCCGCTGTCGTTGAGCGTTGTCGCAACCCGGCTGAGCTGGTAGGCCGCACCCCAGCTCTTGAGCACGTCGGTGGTAACGCTCTCCACCTTGCCGGGGGCGTCGGAATTAGCGCCGAACCCGACGGTGGCCGGCTTGGAGACTTCCCCATCGTAGAGGCAGTTATAGCATTGCGCACCGCCGCGGGTGACGACGGCGCCCGAATTAGCGTCGCCGCTGACAGATCCCGCGTTGTAGCAGCTTACGAGTTTCCCGTACGTTCCGCCGGCGACGCCACCGGCGTTGCCGGCACTCGCGGTGACGGTGCCGATGTTGGAGCAGTTCGACAAGTGGGCATAGCCGACGCCGTAGACGCCGCCGACGCTCGTAACGGCGCTGATGGCACCCGAGTTGGAGCAGCCGATGATTTTGCTTTCGTTGGTCCAGCCCACGATGCCGCCGACCGTGCCGACCGAGCTCTCACCCTTGACCTCGGCCGCGTTGGCGCAGTTGATGAAGTTGGTGTTGCCCGTACTCGTAGATCCAGCGATGGCGCCGGTGCCCTGGCCGCCGCACACGTAGCTCTTGCTTCCGACGGACACGTTCTGCACGTACGTGTTCTGACCCGCGGCGTACACTTTGCCGAACAGACCCTGATTATCCTTGTCGGGAGCATTGATGTACAGGTGGTCGATCGTGTGGCCTAAGCCGTCGAAGTGGGGGGCGTTCTGATCCATGGGCACCCAGTCGAGCACGTTCGCGTACTTGTCGGCCGACGTGGCACCGGCGTCGTTCACCGTGCCGCCGTACGCCTCACCCAGCAGGTCGATGTCGGCGCCAAGCTCTGCATACGCAGACGAATAGGTAAGGGCTTCTGCGGCACCGGTCGTGTCTACCTGCGTCGGCGCGGCGACAAAAGTCGGGTCGTCCACGCCGGAAGCTGCCGCGTTGTTGATGGCGAGCAGGCTTTGGGTGTTCACCTTGTTAGCGAACCAGGCCAGCGCCTCGGGGGTGGATATGACGTAGGGGTGTTCCTTGGAGCCGGAGCCGGAGAGCGCCTTGAGGCCGGTTGCGCCCGGCACGTCGGCGGCGCGGAGCGTGGCTTCGTCCTGCAGGGCGCCGACGCCTGCCCAAGAATCGGTTTCGCCGGTATACACTTCGAAATCGCCCGTACCAACAGCAATGGTGTAGGGACTGGTTATTGTGGCGCCACTCGTAGACCCCAGGTGGTAAACCGAATAGCCGGCCGGCAGCGCCATTTTCGAGTTCTCGTTCGCATAGGCGTACGTGGTAGTGGCCAGCGGCGCGGGTGACACAAACGTTGCCCGTACCAGTTTGGGAACGGTTACCGACGCGCCCAACAGCGGTGCCGGATCGCCGTAGGGTTGCAGCAGACCCGTTGTCGCATGGCGCGTGACACTCTGGTGCCACGCAGTGCGGTTGGCAGAGGTGGCGGGATTAAGCACACCGTCTGCGTTTGCGGCGTTCAGCTTCCAGGTTACCTCGCCAGAGAGGAACTCAGCGGCGGTTTTGGGTATGGCCGAACCGGCGTCGCCCACCGCGCCGGGAGTGGCGGTGGAGCTGTAGTAGCAGTTGCTTATTTTAAGAACGCCATCGGATGCCGTGTTGAGTCCCACAATACCGCCGATCTCGGCTGTGTTTGTGGATGTGATCGCGACCGCGCCAGTGCTGTAGCAGTTGGCGATGAGCAGCGAATCGCCTGCGGAATAGTTATCCGGCACTTGTCCCAACACACCGCCGCTGCCGAAGTCGCACGTCACGCTTCCTGTATTGAAGCAGTCGGCGATACGCAGAGAACCGCCCCCGAAATAGCCCAGCAAGCCACCGGCATTGTAACTCGAAGCTATGTTGCCCGTGTTGCCGCAGCGTTCCATGACGAGTCCGCTGTTCCGGTCGTCATCCACCCACGCGACCAGGCCGCCGGCATTCTCATCACCGGTGACGACATCGGCTGCGTTGCGACAATCGGTCATCGTGAGCGTGTATCCACTTGGAACCTGCCCCACGAGGGCGGCTGCATTGTAACCCGATCCTGTAGTGGCCACGAAGCCGCTGCCGATGGAAATACCCGTAAGATGCGCATTCCCGACTGAGCAGAACAATCCCGCGCCGCTAAGACTTTGCAAAATGGAGAGGTGCTCGATCGTGGTCCCCGTAGCCGTGAACGTGCCGAAGAAGTAATTGCCGGGTGCATTTATAGGCACCCACTTCAGCACGTCTCGGTGCTGCTCCTCTTGGGTGGCGGCACCGGTGTTGAGCGAGCCGCCGTAGAGTTCGCCCGTGAGGTCGATGGTGCCCGACGGCGCGTCCAGCTTCACGTATGCATTGGCGTACGTGGTGGAGCCGGAGGTGATTTCCGTTGGATTCGTATTGAGCTTATAGCCGTACCATGCCAGCGCCTCGGGGGTGGTCAGCGTGATAGGAGTGGCAGCCGCAGTGCCGTTGTTGGTGGACAGGTTGGGCTTGAGTTTGGTGGAGCCGTCGGCGGCCGTGGGGTCGAACAGCGCTACCCACTCGCCCACCTGACTCCAATTGGTTGCTTTCTGCATGGTGGTGGTCGGTGTGGTGCCGTCCTGTTCGACGCCCGCACCGCTCGCCGAGATAAGCACCGGGTAACCGTCGTTTTCGCCAGCTGAGGCCATGCGCCAGGTGGTCATGCCCGACACGTCGCCCTTTTTGGACGAGTCGCCGCCTGTGGCGCCGCCATTCAGCTGGTAGGGTACAGACCAACCCTTCATCTGGTCGGCGGTGAGAGCAACTTCGCCCGCATGCGGCGTCAAGCCTTCGATGTTGACATACGCGCTATCGGTCACGGTGATCCACGAGGCATCACCATTTGCGACACCGCTGCGCAGCGCGATTCCCGACGCGGCGGTCAAGGTGCCCGTGCTGTAGCACCTGTTGATTTTCACGACGTGACCACTGTTGCCGTTGTTGCCACGGGCGAATATGCCGCCAGCTCCACCACCCTCAGAGGTGCTGGTGGCACCACCCTTGCCGCTCATGTTGCCGCGGTTGTAGCAATCATTGATAGTAAGCGTGCCGTTGCTGTGCGCACTTGCCACGATGCCGCCAGCCTCGACCGAGCCAGTTGTGGCCGTTGAAAAGGCTGTAGCGTCACCATAGTTGGCGCACCGCTCAATCGTCAGGTTGCCTGTACTGGCCTCGCCGACGAAGCCACCCACGTAGCGATCGCCCGAAAGGGTCACGTTGGACGTGCAATCCTGGATGGTGGCGGTAGCCGTGGCACTACTTGCTTCAACGAAGCCAACGATGGAGCCGACGTAGGATTGAGCGCTGATACATCCGCTATCGATGTTCAGGTTCTTCACCGTGGAAGCGTTCAAGCTTTCGAACAGACCTTGCTTGTTGGTCGTGTTGGAAATGTAGAGGTTCGATATCGCGTGACCCTGGCCGTCGAAGGTGCCGGCGGCGTAGTTCTTGATGGGCGTCCATTGCAAGCAGTTCGCGAACTGCTCGGCCGGCGTGGCGGCCGATGGGTTCACGCTGCCGCCGTACGTGGTGCCCGTGAGGTCGAGGTCGGCAGTCAGCTTGATGGACACGTTCTTCCACGTGGCGGCGTTGGCCGCCAGCGCAGCCTGGAACCAGGCCAGCTGCTCGGGCGTGGAGATGAGCAGCGTGTTGGACGAATCTTTCTGTACCTTGGGAACCGTGATGGTGGATGAGCCGGTTGCCAGGGGGTTGGCGAGACCGGTGTCGATGGTGGCCGATGCAGTGGTCAGGTCGGCCTGCTTCGCGTAAATGGCCGCGCCCACTGCGCCCCAGTTGGCGTACGCCGAGCTTGAGCTGGCCGCTTTAATGCGCGGTATGGGATAGCCGTTGTGGCTGGCCGGGTCGCTCTTCCATTCGTAGACGTCGGAGATCATCTGACCATTGGGAACTTCGTAATGGCTCGAATATATGTCCTCTTTATTGAGGCGACAGAGTTCACCAATCTGCGCGTTCGCGTTGGTGGCAAGCGTAGTCGACTTCATATCCGTCGCCGACAGCGGAACCATGAAGCCCCCGGTCTGATTGCCATTTATGACTTCCTGAGGATTCGGAAGCACTTCCTGGTCATAGTAACTCAGTATGTTGTCGTTCGCGTTTCCATCGTTATCGATGCACGAGTCGTCATTCGTCGAAAACGCGTACGGTTGCGCATCATATCCACCGGAGCACAAACCCACCCGGCCGCCGCTGTAGGAGGCCGTAAAGAAACCAGTGCCGCCCTGATTGCCGCCCATTATGCCCGCGACAGAATCCGCGCCGTCCACGGCGATGGATCCGACGTTGGCACAGGCGGCCAACCGGTACGTCTCACGGTCGACGACGTCTTCGTACACGTATCCCACGATACCGCCGGCGAACGAGCCGTCCGCAACGGTGCCCGCGGCGAACGCTACATCGCCGAAGTTGGCATTCATGTAGGACTGTCCGGCTCCGGCGTCGGCACCGATGATGCCGCCGATAGAAGAGATTTTTCCGGTGCCTGGCTGGTTCGCCGTCACGTTCGCGTCGTTGATGCACCCGAGGCTCATGGTGAAATAGGTGTAGCCTGCGATGCCGCCGGCGATGGCGTTCTGGGCGGCGCCGTTGCGCACCACCACGTCCACACCCGCGTTTTTGCAGTTAGCGATGGTTGCATCCATGCCGAGAACGCCGGCGAAGGCACCCGCGTAGATATCGCCTTGCGGGCTCTCAGCCAGCACGACTCCCGACTCCAGCGTGAGGTCGCGCAGGTACGAATCGTGTGCGAGGCAGCCGAACAGGCCGGCAGCCCAGGGAAGATTGCCGGTAACCGCGTTGTCAACGTTGTTGACCAGCGCCGTTGCTTTCATGTTGCGAATACTGTTGCCCTGACCCGTGAAGGTGCCGATGTATCCCTTGTTTTCGGGGATTTCCGGTGCGGCTGCACCATAGTATTTACCAATAGGCACCCAGGTGAGAGCGTTTTGATAGCGCGCTTCGGAGGTTGACGCGCCCGCGGCAACCTGGCCGCCATAGCGAGTGCCGGCCAGGTCGATGCTGTTTGTGAGCTTGGCGGACGCCCGCTGCTCTTTCACGTTCGTGATGTAGCCAATCCACGCAAGCGCCTCGGCGGAATCTACGAGGTAGGGGTTCGCATCGGTGCCGTCACCCGCAGGCTTGATGACCTGGCCGTGGCCATCGGTGGGATTGAAGGATTCCACCCATTCGCCCACGTCTTGCCAGTCGGTTGCTTTGGTCATGGTTTCGCCTGCGGTGCAGGGAACGGGCATGCCGCCGTTTATGGGATTAGTTGCGTCGTCCATGCGCCAGGTGGTCATGCTGGTTATGGCGCCGTCGCTGGACGTGCCGCCGGTGAGGCCGCCGTTCATCTGGTAGGCCGCGCCCCAGGTTTTCAACTGGTCGGAGGTGAGGGAGGTGCCTTTGTCGTCGGTCGCCGTGCTGGAATAGTAGCAGTTGATGAACGTAGAGGAGGAAGAGGGCTTGTTGATGATCGCCTTGGTGGCGCTGCCAACGAAGTAGCAGTTTTCCATTGCCACCGTGTTGTTCGCGCGACCTACGAGCCCGCCGGTACCAGCATCGGTTCCCCCCGACGTAATAGTTGCGTTCGCGAAGGAGTTCTTGATGGTGCCGCCTCCGGCGTGGATATCGCCCACAAGGCCACCTGTCATGCCGTGGGTGCCGGCATCAACGATATGGATTGTCGCCGACACCACGCCGCACGATTCCACGGTGGCGCCAAGCAGCTGGCTGGCAACGGCACCGACGGTGCCGTACATCTCGCTGCCGGTGGCGAAGGTGGAGTTGATGTCCACGTTACTGAGCAGCACGTTTTTCACCACGCCGCCCGTGCCCACGAAGCCGAACAGGCCAATGCCTGCTCCGAAGACGAAATTCTGGTGCATGGTCATGTTGTCGATAGTGTAGCTCTTGCCGTCGAAGGTGCCCGAATAGTCTTCGGCAGCAGCACCGTGACCCATGGACACGATGGGTGTCCAGTTGAGCGGCGCGGCGTCGGTGCCGCCCCAGTCGGTGCCGGTGAGGTCGATGTCTGCGGTGAGGACTGCCGAGAGTTGGCGGTTCTGCTTGGAGGCGTCGATGGAGGACGTCTGCATCTTGCGAGACGTGCCCTCGTTCAGGTACGTAAACAGCGCCAACTGTTCGGCCGTGCCAATTTGTAGGCCACCCGCGTTGGTGTCGTAGGTGGGCAGGACGACGTCCTTGGCCGTGCCGTCTGCCTTGATGACGGAGACGGTTTCGCCGGAGGCCAAGCCCTTGCCAGCCGCGGTGGCGGCGTTGGCGATAGCCTCGCCCACATCCCCCCAGTCGGCATAGGTGGGGTTCGCCATCGTTGCTGCCTCGCCGGACGCGATGCGGATGGACAGCGGCATGGCGCCCTCGGCCAGCTCGTAGCCTTGCGGGAGCTTCGCGGTGAAGGTGGCGCCCTGCGTGGCGACGCTCTTCTGGTCGTAGTCGGCGCTCTCCCACGCGACATCGAGCGTCATGGCAGTGCCTTCGAGGGTGAGCGGGCCCGCCGACAGGGCGCGCCCCGTGTCCAGGATGGAGCGCTCGGGGGTGGTGTCGACGGCGTCGCCGGAGAGGGAGGGCTCGGGGGGCGCGGCACCCTCGTCGGGGGACGCGGCGTTGGCGGCGGCCTCGTCGGAGGGCGCGCTCTCGTCGGCTCCGCCTTGGGCGGCACCGTTGGCCGGCTCGGCGGCCAGCGTGACCACGACCTGCTTGGGCAGCAGGGCGGCTGCGGCCTCTTCGGCGCTCATGTCCGCAAGCGGCGCGAGGCTTGCCAGCGCGAGCTGTCTTCCGGAGCCGTCTGCGGTGTCGGTCACGTAGAGGGAGTAGTCGTAGGACTCCTGGCCGGGCACGTCCCATGAGGACACCTGCTTGGCGGGGGCCGTATCTGAGGGGGTGGGCTCGGCGTCGGGGGCGGGCTCGACGGGGCTCGTCTCCACGGTCTCGGACTTAAGGTTCACGCCGGGCTCGCGCCCGGCCTTGAGGTTGACCGGCTCGGCAGGTTCGGGGAAGCCGCATGTGGCGCCGTCGGCGGCGCCGCCCGTCCTCCACACGGCGTCGTCTCCTTCGCGCCCGGCGTTCAAGCGCTGGCTGGCGGCTTCGAGGTCGGTGGCGGACAGGGCGCCGTCGCGCTCGTCGAAGGCGCCTGTGTAGGACGCGCCCTCGTCGGCGGCGAGGTAGGCGCTGGCCGCATCCACCTGACGCGCGTAGGCCTCGGCGTCGGCGCCGGGGGCGGCCAGGTAGGCGGCCTTGCCGGCCGCATCGATGGCGCCGGCGCCGTAGCTGGTCTTGATCGTGCCCGCGCCCGCGGCGGCGATACCCGCGGAGGCGGAGGTCTGCTGGCGGTTGATTACCGCGCCCAGGTTCGCACAGTCCTCGATAGTCCCGTCGTTCACAGCGACGATGCCGCCGGCGAGCGCCTCGAGGTCGGATTCAGCCTCGGTCCCATCGGCGGCGGGGGCGCAGGCCTGCACGCTCATGCGGTTCACGACGCCTTGGATCGAGCCTTTGTTGACGGCGGCCAGCGCACCTGCCTGCGCGCCTGTCGCCGCCACGCAGGTGGCGCGGGCGCCCTCGGCGGCCATCTGGGCGTCGGTGAGGCCCAGCTGCAGCCACTCGATGCGACCGGTCTGCGTTATCTCTTGAAACAGGCCCGCGCTCGCGGTGGCGAAGCACAGGGTGCGGCCCTGGCCGTCCAGCGTGGCGGCGAGCACGGTGCCGCCCGGCCATGCGGCGTCCACGGGCCTCGGCGATTCGCCCTGCACCGCGGCGGGCGCCTGGGCCGTCAGATCGATGTCGGCCTCCAGCTTGGCGGAGGCGTCGGAGTGCAGAAGCGCCCACCAGGCGAAGGCCTCGGGGGTGGAAATGGTGTAGGGGTCGTCCTCGGAGCCGGTGCCGGCGGGCTTGAAGCCCTCTTCGGCCAGTGTGCCGTCCTCGACGCCGCGCGCCACATCGAGCCACGTGGCAAAGGCGGTGGGCGCCTCGGGAAGCGCGCCGTCGGCCTCGGCCTCAAAGCCCGGTGCTGCGCCCTCACCTGCCGCATCCGGGGAGGCTTGCGCGGACGGCTCGTCTGCGGAGGAGCCATCCTCGGAAAGCCCGCTGTTAACAAGCCCCCCCCCCGTCACATCCTGCGCGGCGTCTTGAGGGACGGCGTCTGCGGAGGGACCGCCAGCCGCGTAGGCGTCGCCCAGCGGGCTCATGGTGAGCACGAGGGCTGCCGTGAGCACGACGGAGAGGGCCTTGTCGAGCGCCGTGTGGCGCTCGACGTGCGCCCTCGGCTTCGACCGGTCGTCCGTCTTGTTGTCCGTATGCTTGTTCTGCATGGTGCTCGCCCCTTGCGACATCCGCCCGACAAGCGGTTGCAGGGGTGTCTTCGACAGCGCACTCTCCGGCGCCAGAACGCGCGAAAACGGGAAACGGATGCCCTTTCCCGCATGGTCGCGCGAACCCCCTGTCCGCTATTCAATTCATCGCTGATTCCCATAATCAACAGGCGGGGTAGCCTTTTCAAGGCCCCCGAACCAGATTGCTCGCGAATGCGGCTCCTGTGCTCGCAGGCGCAGATAGCCCATGCGGTTGCGTTATTGGAAACGGTCCCGAAGCGAGGGTGTGCGGCAGGTCGTATGCGCAGGATGCACCAGCCGATTCAAAACCACACGCCTTGCAGTAACCCGACGTAAACGAACGGATGTTTCACGTGAAACATCCGACGCGAAACGGAGGCGGTGTAGGACGCGGGAGTGCGAGTGCGAGAATTCGGGCGCGAGCTTCGAGAACTCGAGGGCATGAACCGAGACGCCGTTTGGGCGAACGAATGTTTCACGTGAAACATTCGATGCGAGCCGGAGACGATGGATCCCGAGCATGGTACACGAGAGCGCGTAGGACGCAGGGCGAGCGAGGGAAGGGCGCAAACCGCAAGGCGAGAGCACGAGCGACGGCGGCACGGGCGCGCGGGCGACGGGAGCACGGGCGGCGGCGGCACGAGCGGCGGCGGCACGGGCGCGCGGGCGACGGGAGCACGAGCGCGCAGGAGGGCGGGCCTATCCCTCGCGCAAGGGCTTTCCGGCGGCCCGCTCTACCGCCTCGGCAACCTCAAGGTAGCGCCGCTCCGCGATGGGGCGCGACGAGCCGTCGTCTAGGACGGCCTCGAAGCGACGCAGAACCGCGACGCGCTTCGCGTTCACGATGCAGCTGCGGTGGACGCGCACAAACGACGGGGGCAGGCGGTCCTCGATAGCGGCGAGACGCTCACGCACGGGGAACTCTCCCCCCTCCCAGACCACGGCGCTGCCAACCTCTGTCGCATCCAGACACAGCACGCGATCCTCGGTGACGTAGCGCGCACCCGCGCCGGGCACGTCGAAGGCAAGGCGCTTGTGGGAAGCGGCGGGCAGGGCCACGGCATCCACCACATAGCCCACGGCATCCTCGCCGGGGACGGCGGAACGGTCGAGGCTGGCGGGCACGTCGTAGGCGTTGGACAGATGCAGGTGCACCACCTTGGGGCCGGCGGGCGTCATGGCCCACACAAACGTCGCGCTCTGGAGAAACTCGAGCTCCGGGGCGGCGCTTCCCGGTACTCGCGCGCGGTACGTGCCGATCGCCACGCGCGCGCCGGGCAGATCGCGCACGCCCCACGACTCGTCGAACATCTCGGCGGCTGTGCCGTACTCGGGCTCCAGCATGCGGCGCATGTCCTCGGCGCTGCAGGTTCTCTGGCAGGCCAGTGGGCCGATCCATGTCATGTCGGGGGCCATGCGGCGCATGACTGCCACGATGTCGCGATTCACGTAATGATCGACCAGCACTTGGCGAGACATAGCCGCGATCGTGCGATCGGGCGGCCACGTTTCCTTTTGGTCGTCGGGGCGTCCGTCATTGTCGCGGTCCGCTTCCATGACACTTCTCCTTCCCCGCTCTCCGCCCGTCGCGCGGGCGCTCGCGCCTTATGGGTTGGAGATAGTAGCACAGGTTCGCGGCTTTGCACATGAGATAAATCGTGGGGAGGCACAGCGGTGACGGCTTCGACCAGCACCTCACAACCATCGAGAAAAAGCTGATAGGAGGCGTTTCCGCCCGATGCGGCCCGCTCAAGAACGCTTTGTTTTTTTCGTGACGAAAATTCTTGCCGGCCACACGGCGGCCGCACGGCGATCGCCCGGTTGTCTGCATGCCGGCAGCATGGTGATCGCCCGATTGCTGTATGCCGGCCACACGGCGGCTGCATGGCTTTCGCACGTCGGCTGCAAAGCGAACGCTGGCAGTCACACGGCGGCTGCAAAGCGAACGCTGGCAGTCACACGGCGGCAACATGCGATACATAAGCGCTTACTTCGCTCATAGCCCGCAGGTCAATGATGCAACCCGCATTCTTGCGACCCATGCCACATCAAAAAAGCCAGAAGCGAACTTCTGGCCTGGGATTATTGGTCGCGGGGACAGGATTTGAACCTATGACCTCCGGGCAAGCGAATGGCGCTTCTCGTATCACGAGGTCAACCTTTATATCCTCCCAGCTCACAGTGCGTATTTTGCGGTAATCGGATGCGCTCTGTGGCCATATAAATCACCGTAAATCACGCTGATACTCATTACCATACTCATCACTTTGCGCCTTCAGGACGCCGAAGCATCTCCACTAGAGACGAGATGTCGGTGAGGTCGGTGTAGTAGCTCCTGTTGACCTCCGGGCTGTGTCCGAAGTACGCCGCGCGCTGGATTTCCGGAACTCCCTTGTTCAGCCACTCGGTATTGAGCGTGGCTCGCCACACGTGAGTGGACACCTCGTTCAAGAGGGGAATGTCCAAAGCATCGGCAAGCTCGTGGTACAGCTTCTTGATGGCGTGCTCGGCGTTGTTCAAGTCCCACTCTTTACCGGGAGCGGCGGGAGCGGGGAACAAGAGCGCATCTGGTGCCTTCCCAGCCTCCTCGAGACGTTTCCGTACGCGCTCGGCAACGCGCTCGTCCAGCACGGGGATTGTGCGCCCCTTGTGCGTCTTCGAGGTCTCTTCGGTGACGGTGATGGTGAGCAGGCCGTCCTTCTCGCCCACGTTCCACCGTGCGAGCGTCCTCGCCTCGTTGATGCGGAGACCAGTTGCTGCCTGAAGCAACGTGATCTCCGTAACAGCGCGGCGCAGGTTGCTCCTATCCTCGGCGGAATAGCGGCCCCTCTTAGGTGGGGCAACGTCGGTGGGGTCGATGGAGAGCAGGTAGACAATGACCCGCTCGCGCTCGCTGGGGCTGAGCGCCTGACCGCCCGGGGCCTTGTTTGTGGCACGGTGTTCCGGCAGTCGCGGCTTGAAGCTCTTGAGCGGGTTGTACGCAATCACTTCGTCGCGCACGAGCGGCTCCAAGACGTATTTGCTCATCGTCTTGGAGCACTGGCGCGCGGTTGCGGTCCCGTTCCGGCTCGCAATGCCAGCAAGTGCTTCCTCGAGGTTACGCGGGCGCACGGCATCCGCGATTCGGAATCCCTTGAGCGCTTCTGCGGAAAGCTCGAGGACACGCTTGTAGCTGCTTTTCGTCCGGGGGCGCAGAACCGAATCGTCGGTCGCGGCGATGCTCGGTAAGACTTCCTGACGGATAAAGTCGCTCATGGAGGAGGAGCCCCTCCAAGCGGAGACGCTCCCTCCAGACGTGGCGATGAGCTCTTGGGCCTTGGCGTGCGCGCGCCTGCGAAGCTCGCCTTTCGAACACTTCCCTTTGGTGGTCCTGTTTAGAATGCGCCCGTTCATAAGGCGTACGCTCCACTGCATCCGGTAGCCGCCGTCGTCGGTCTTGACGATGGCGGCGCGCTCGATGCTGTTCTGGCCCGGTTCGAGTGCAACGCGCGGCATGGGGTCTCCTTTCTCTTTGGCTGCGCGTTGCCTACCGACGAGCGCCTGCGCTCGTCTTGCCGTCGCCCTCAACCAGATGGGAGTCGAGCCAAGCCTCGATATCGCATACGCGGTACAGCACCGGAGAGCGGTGGGAGCCGACCTTTATGTACTTGGGCCCGCGACCCTGCACGCGCCAATTGGAGAGCGTGCGGGGGCTGATGCCGAGCATCCGTGCGGCCGCTCCGTTGGTGACCGCGATTTGCTTCTCGGGAAGGATTCCCTTGTCGTGATTCTGAACGTACACAACCCTTGTCATGAAAACGCCTCCCAGCGTCAGGCACGCCGACGATTGCGGCGTGCGGCCGAGCTGGGAGGCGCGCCCATCGGGCACGATACGCGCGCCCGCGCTCCTCAGCGTGCGGAGCTCGTGGCTCCGCGAGCCGACCTGTGGCGGTCAAATGGCCCTGCGTGGCCCGCGCGGGTTTGGTGCGCCGGACGCGGCGTGGGGCGGCTCTCTTCCCCGGGCAATCTCTTAAGAGGCCATGGGCGGCCTCACATGCATCCCGTGATAACGCATCGAGGCGTCATTGCACGCGGCCATAAACGGCTAATACGAACGTATCCCGACGGGCGGCGACGGTCAAACGGCGCTCAATCCGCAAAGATTGATCGGCGTTTGCCGGGGAGACCGACGGGCAGGGCGAGGCCGGGCACCCCGCCCTCTCCGAGCCTGCTTTTGGGGCAAAAAAGTACACGGAAGCTACATGACGCCCCGGATTCTATGACGAGAGGGCCCGGCCGGGGTCTGGTTGCCGCCGTGGCTGCTCGCTTGCCGCCATGCCCACAGAACGGGCGGCACCCTTTTCGCCTGAGACTTGGGGCTCAGGGCTGTCCCGGTAGCCTCGGTAGCCCTTCCCGCCAAGGCATTACAGATGAAGTACACGGTGGAATTGCCTAGCTCCTGTGCTCTCGTCTTATCTGGAAAGAGGCCTACCGACCCTACCGTCTGTCTCTCGCCCTGCCTGTACGGCCGATTTGGAGGGCAAGAGACGGAAGGATAGCGGGGTGGCAAAGCCCCTCCCGGCCTCTCGGGCCCCGAGCGTCACGGAAAACACATAGGGCCATATCTGTTCATATATGAACAGATATGGCCCTGACCTGCTGTTTTACGCAAATTCACCCCTTTACGCACCTGTTTTCGGGCGGTACAAATCCCGTAATCCAATTCGATTCAAGGAGGCAAGAATGGAACTAACCCCGAACGAGCTGTACCACACCGTGAGCGAGGACTACCTCTCTGGGCTCGACGCGGACTGTCCGCCGCCGTTCTTCACCGTCGAGCGAGAGCTGCTCGCGGCGACGAACAACGCAATCGAGGAATGGAACCTCGGCCCGCGCGACCCGAGCGCCCCGGTGGGAGCGCCGAAGAAGGAGGCCTATCCCGAGCAGAAGCCGCCGAGCGAGTGCCTCTCCAAGCTCAAGACGCTGCTACCGCTTCAGGTCGCGCTCGCCATCAAGTACGTCCACCACGCCAAGCTCATCTGTCTCTCGGACAGGGAGGAGGATGGCAACTACGAGATTGGCGTGTACCAGACCGAGGGGCGGCTCGCCGGGTGCTACGACATAAGGCGCGACAACCTCCGGGCCCTCATCCGCCGCTATAACGTGACGATCACAAAACGGGGCATCGATGAGGTCGTCACGATCTTGCGGACGGAGTGCCCGAGGGTGATGCGCTGTCAGGATGCGGACCTCGTCCCCGTGAAGAACGGCGTGTACGACTATGGGAGCAAGTTACTGTTGGGCTTCGACCCGGATTTCGTTTTCACCACGAAGATAGACGTCGACTACGTGGACGGGGCGCGCAGCCCCGTTATCCACAACGACGAGGACGGGACCGATTGGGACGTGGCGTCTTGGATGGACTCCCTCTCGGATGACCCCGAGACGGTTCGCCTCCTCTGGCAGCTGCTCGGGGCGGTCATCCGTCCGAATGTCCGCTGGAACAAGAGTGCCTGGCTGTACTCCACGAGGGGGAACAACGGCAAGGGCACGTTCTGCACGCTCGCCCGCAACCTTTGCGGGCCGGAGGCGTGCGCCTCCATCAAGCTCAAGGACTTCGGGCACAACTTCATGCTCGAGCCGCTGACCCGCGTCTCCGCTATCATCACCGACGAGAACGACACGGGCACCTACCTCGACGATGCCGCCGCCCTGAAGTCAATCATCACGGGCGACCCGTTTCTCGTCGACCGGAAGTTCAAGGATGCGGTGTCGCTCAAGTTCAACGGGTTCATGATTCAGTGCATCAACGAGCTTCCCAAGCTCCGCGATAAGACCGATTCCATGTACCGGCGCCTGCTGGTCGTTCCCATGAACAAGTCGTTCGAGGGGCGCGAGCGCAAGTACATCAAGAGCGATTACCTCAACAGGCGGGATGTGCTCGAATACGTGCTGTACCACGTTCTCGCGGAGACGGACTACTACGAACTGGACGAGCCGAAGGCATGTCGCGAGCTTCTCGCCGACTTCAAGGGGTACAACGATGCCGTCCGTCAGTTCCTCGAGGACGTGTTGCCTGAGGCATCGTGGGACCTGCTGCCGTGGCAGTTCCTGTACGACCTGTACCGGCGCTGGATGGAGAGGTTCAACCCTTCCGGTAGGCCGGAGTCCAAGAACGCCTTCGTCAAGGACGTGAAACTGCTCGAGGCGGAGCTGGGCGAATGGGAAGTCACGCCCAACACCGTGCGCAGCGCGAACAAGATGGACTGGCCCGAGCCCCTCATCCTCGAGTACAGCGTGCGCGAGTGGATGAACATGGCGTATCGCGGCTCCGACCCCGGACGCATCGCCATGCCCGACCTCAAAGAGCGTTATCTCGGGCTTCTCCGCAACCCTCCCCACGGTGCTACGAATCATCCAGCGAGTGGCGCTGCGGGCGCGAACGATTAGGATTGTGCCGCGAGGTCGCAAAGATCGGCCGCGCTATGCGCGACAGGTCTTTGCGATCTGCGCGGCCTAGGCTTCACCCTTTAGCCGTTTCTGGGCCTTCGAATAAAGTCTTCCGAGTAAGGCGGTGTTCCCTTCCTTTTCTGCATGCACTATCCGTACGCACTCTTCTGGCGTAAAGACTTGCACCGGGGTTGACCGTCTTGAAGCTATTTCCAGAATCAGCGCATCCAGTCGCTCATCGTTGTAGTCGGCCTGTTTTGCGAGCTTGAAAATTCGTTTGATGATGCCGGGTGCTGATTTAACAAGAGAGTCTTTGTATGGGGCTATCTTGTCCGCCACATAGGCCCCCGCGCCGCCATTAACTGCACCGTTTAGGTCGATGCACTCGACCTCGACGGCGAGCCTGAGAGCGTCCTTGATTCTGCCCTCGTCTTCTACGAACTCGCTCATCCGCAGCCGCATATTTGCATAAAGGCCGTAGTTTCCAGCCGAGGCAAATCCGATGCTCTCCTTGTTCATATAGCCCCACATCGCATCTCTCCAGAAGGGGCTTTGTCCGGCATTTACAATTCCGCCGACATTCCAGATATCGAGGCCGTCAATAGGCTTGAGATGGATATACGGAATGTATCCCTCGGCGTCGAGAGCTTTCCCTCCGAGCTCCGTAAGCGCAAAGTACTTGTCAGAAAACGTTGCTTCGAGCAGGGACGCATCGGCAGATTCTACTAGCCGTTCAATCAAGGTGTCTTTCTTTCCGGAGGGAGAGAGGCCTGCTTGTCGGCAGCAATCCCTCAAAGCGTCCATTTTCGCATTCCGCATCGCCTCTGGGGCGCCGCCGGTTTTTAGATAGCCCCTCTGCATCAGCGAGGTTAATACGCCCTTGGGGTCTCTTACGCCGTATTTGTATCTCCAGAACCCCTGAAACTCCTGAATGCTGGTTTTGTAGCCTTGTGCATAGTGGAGCATCAAAATCTCGTGCGGGTAAAGTCCAGACGGGCCGGGGTTGAGAGACTTTATCCGCTTTTCTACCGGCTCGGGCTCGTCCGGAGCAACATGCTGATGCTCAATTATTTCGACTTTTGTGCGGATGGTTGGCTTCTTTTTCTTCCCGCCTCCAAATAAGGCTCCAAGCAGACCCATCATGCCCTCCCTGTTGTTGGCTTCACATATTGTATCAATCCGGTAGCTCGCTTTTCTTAGCTGCGAGCATCAGGACCTCTGCTGGAGGCTTGCACCACGCCGCGAGGTCGCAAAGATCGGCCGCGCTATGCGCGACAGGTCTTTGCGATCTGCGCGGGGACGTTGCGCCGAAAGGGCGGGCTGCCTCTGGGTGCCCGCTCTTTTCGTGTACGGCCTCTCTCTATGGCGGGGCGGCGAGCCGCCCCGCCGGGGCCTCTGCCGAGCGTACGGCGCTCGGCAGGATTGCGGCGTGCGCGCCGCAACCGGGGACTGTCGGCTATGCCGACCGCAGCGCAAGCTGCGTCAGTCCCCCTTATGCCCTTTTGCCTTTTTTGCCCCGAAGCGTACAGCGGAGGAGCCTAAGGCAGTTTCGCCTGATAAATGCCGCGAAGCGGCTGCGAAAAAAGAAGCGGGAATCCCGTGTTTGGTTTTCGCCGTTCGCGCAACTTGCGAAAGCGCATCCGAATCCCCTCGTTTACGAGCCGAGGGTCAGCGCTGTTTTTCGCTGGCAAATGCCCTGCGGTGACGACGTTTCGCATGGCCCCTTTAGCGAGCAGCTGAGTGAAAAAAATAGGGTGCGGCGATTTCTCGCCGCACCCATGGGGCACGAATGGCTAGTGAATCTCGGGGGCGGGCAGGACGGACCAGCTCGTGCCGAAGGTTTTCAATCCCCACACGTACAAGCAGAGCTCGCCGTCGTAGAACACCGGCTCGTCGGTGTGTTTCATGAGGAAGCTCGGGTCCTGCACGATGTACCACTGGAAGATTTCCTCCCAAGGCGCCCAGTTTCCGCTCATCAACTCCATCGGGCGATAGGCCATCTCGTTGGCGAGCACCATGCCGCCGCAGGTCTCCGCGAGGTCGGCGTACGTCTTTATCCCGTAGTCGCTCACCGTGCGCCTCCCTCCAGCTCCTCGATTGCCCGCACGACGCAGGCGCGGATGAACCGCAGCTCCCTGACCGTGATGTGCATGGAGAGCATGTCCGCGTCGAGCTCCACGCGCCCGAACTCGTCCACGAAGCGCCACTCCATCACGCTGTCGATGCACCTCAGGGTGCCCTCGAGCCCCTCCCTGTCCTCGAGGGGCTCCTTCCTGCGCATCGCGTTCCTCTCGCGCTCGAGCTGCTTGGCCTTCGCCGCGCTGATGCGCGCCGTGCGCTTGAGAACCTGTATGCGCCACTCCGCCTCTTCCTCGATGCTGAATTTCCTCTTGTCCTCGTCTTTCATGCTCAGCACCTCCCTTCGCGTGACCTCCCCGATGCCGCAGGCATACTCACGGCGCGAGACGTGATCCGCTGCGAAATCGGGGTCAGGCGCGACGGGATGAGGCTCGAAAAGAAAAGGCCGCACCCGTAATCGGGCGCGGCCTCGAGTGGGGGCATGTCCGCTCGGCTATTTCCGAGCACCGCAGTCGCAGTACTGGTAATCGACGTAGGATTCCGTCTCGTACCAGCCTTGGTCCTCCTGATGCGAACCGACCTGCACCTGCTCCGTTTTGGTCCGGTTCACGTAGTTTCCTATATAGCCCTCGGTCTTCATCTTCTCCTTGATGATTGCCGCGAGGTCGCTGCTCGTGAAACCGTTCTCGAACCAGTAGACGGCACCATCGCTGTACCACTGACCGTCCGAGTGCTGCGTGTAGAGCTGCGCTCCGTATACGGTTCGCGTCTCGAAGTCGGGCACCGTCACCATGTTGGATACCCACACCTGCCGCGTGGCGGTGTGGTCCTTCCATGTGTGCGTGTGGGCGGATGCTTGACCGCCGCTTGTGCCCCCGCCGCTCTCTGCGGGGCTTTCCGACTTGCTCGTTGCCGGGGGCTCGGCTGCGGAATCGCTGGGCTCGGTCGACGGGGCAGTGCTCTCGCCCTGGTTCCCGCCCTCGGTCTCGGCTTCGACATCTCCCGCCTCAGGTTCCTCGTCGGGCTCCGGGCTTTCCGTCTTGCCGGGTTCGCTCGAGCCTCCCTCCGCCTCCTGCGCGGGCTGCGGAGTCAGCGCCGTGGTCGAGCACGACATACCCGCGACCGCAAGACAGATCGCGGCGAGCAACGCCGCGACCAGCGCGGCGGCATGCCGCTTGTGGGTCTTGACCCAATCGCTAACTCGGACCACCTAGTCCACCTCGATGCCCTCGGTATCAGGTGTGTCCAGCTCGTAGATTGAGTCCCATCCGTCAACGACGGTGTACAGGCCCGTGTAGCCGCCGAAGAGCGTGTCGTAGACGGTCTGGGTGCCCGTGACCTTGAGCTCGATGGACACCTCCTTCTCTTCGTAGAGCGAGCCGTCCAGAACCGAATCGGGGGCGCTTCCTATGGCCGACCCGGAATAGAAATACCCGCCGTTCAGAGTCCTCGAGTCGAAGCTGAGCGTCTCGGACTGCGTGTTGTTCCCGGTTCCGTCCGTCTCGATGGCGAGCGAGTAGGGGACGGCCTCCGGCTCCTCGTATTCGGCCGCCTCGTTAATCTTCTGCCCTTCGGTCGCATTGGCGATGGCATCCTGATAGAACCCGGCATCCTGCTCGTAGTACTCAAGGGATTCGGCCGTTTCGTCGATGGCGGACTGCTTCGTCGCGTCGAACCGTTCGCGGTTCTTCTGGGCGGCGAGGTCCGCAATCTCATTGTTCGAGAGCCCGTCGAGGTCGCCGAACGTAAGCGCCTCGTAGGACGTGCCCCCGTTCATCGCTATGCTGTCCGTTTCGTAGCGGGTCACGTTGCCGCTTCCGTCGAAGACGAGGACGGCCGAGACGGTCGTGTCCTTCTGTGGGAAGTCATCCGAGCGGCACTGCATCCAGACGCCTTGCTGAGCAAACGCCTGCGATGCTCCCATGGACTCGCTTGGGGCCTCGGAGGCTCCCGCGCCGCCCTCTGCGCCGTTGCATCCCGCAAGCCCGAGGCCCGCCACAGCAACCGCCCCGATGCCGAACAGCTTCAGAACGCCTCTCCTCGTGTATTGTTTCATGACTCGTTCCTCTCTATATATCGACTCCGCTTCCCTTTTCCGACGGAATGCGCCTGCGCATGCTTGTCGAACGATCGTGGAGGCGTCTCCACGCCCGTTCGGGTGGCCGCTGAGTCCGTGGCGGTTTCGCCACGGATCTGAAACGGCCCCTCTGTGTACGTCTCTTATCGCCTTCCCATGGCGTTGCTTATCCAGTCGAGACTGCTGCTCGCGCTGGCGGTGTTAGCGTTAATCTGCTGCGCCTGATTGAGAATTTGACCCTGCATGAAGAGGTTGCCGAGCTGGAGCATGTTGCCTATGCGCTGCTGCTGGAGAATCTGCTGCTGACCCTGTTCCATGCGCCGCTGGTGACGCTCGGTCTCGTAGAGATTGACCATCTCCTGCACGGTGCTCGCGCGGTGGTTGCGTACGGCCGTAAGGAAGAAGTCCACGGCGTCGATGCTGTCGTAGTCCATCGGGTACCATGGCGCGACCTCCGCGGCCCAGCGCTGCTGCGTGGTGAAGATTTCCCGCTTCGTCTGCTCGATGCTTTGCGCGAGGGCTTGGTTGTTCGCCTCGACCTGGGCGTTGTTTCGGTCGATGGCGGCGTTCTTCTGGGCGCGGCTCTTGTCGGCGGACTTCGCGATGACCTTGTAGAGGACCGCGCCGATGACGGCGGAGACGGCAAGGTTGATGACGTTCCACACGGTCACCTGAAGCTCCATGCCGCCCGTCGTGAAGAATGGAATGGTGAACGGGTAGGTGACCGCCTTCAGCGGGGTGCTCGTGATGAGCGCGAACGCGATGAGGAAGCCCGCGATTGCGTAGAGCACGGGGTGGCGCTTCGACTTCTTCTCCGTCTTGGCAGCGAACTGCGTGGTGAGCTGGTTGATGCGGTTCTGGAGGTCGACCACGCGGTGCATCAACTCGTGCGCAGTTGCGACGCGTGGCAGCAAGTCGGCTGTCTGCTCGTTCATTCGTCTAACCTTTCTTCTCATATACGGCCCTGCCCGGCGGCCACCCGGCGCATCCTCGATGCGCATGCGCCGAACTTTAACTATATAGGCATAAAACAGCCTATCGAAGCTATTATAGACAAGAAAAATCGCTCATAGGATTCAAGGTGACTTGATTCCGATGGGCGGTGATTGCATGAAGTACTTCGAGATAGGCCAACGTATCAGGCGGTACCGCAAAGCGTGCGGGTTGTCGCAGGAGGCGCTGGCGGGAAGGGTCGGCATCTCCGTCACGCACATGAGCCACATCGAAACCGGAAACACCAAGCTGAGCCTGCCCGTGCTCGCGAGGATTGCCGAAGAACTCTCGGTGGGAACGGATGCGCTCCTGACCGATGGGCCGAAACCCGACAAGGCCGCGCTCTCGGCGGAGGTGCAAGAGATTCTAGTCTCGTTCGAGGTGGATGAGCTGCCCGTGGCGATTGAGGTGCTCCGAGCACTGAGGGATTCGCTTGCCAAGCGCAGGGGATAGGCTACGTCCTCAAACGATACTCATTACCATACCTATTACCCTGTCTGTTTCGAGCGCTTGATAAAAGAAAACCTCCTAGCTGATTTCCCAGCTAGGAGGGCAAATTCATGGTCGCGGGGGCAGGATTTGAACCTACGACCTCCGGGTTATGAGAAAACTTATCCAGTGGACAGATTGTTTCACGATTTCCTATTTTCGCAGGTCAGAAGCCCGTCAAAAAATCCTGATAGCCATGGCGTTTCAAGATGTTTCAGCATTTTAGCCCAAAATTAGCCCAAATTTGCCCATAACAGTACGTTTGTGTACTGTGACCGAAGACGGGCAAAGGAGTCAGTAAACGCCGCTTGACGCGGCCGGTCTTCGGCGGTGCCTTCTTTCCCATGCGAACCGAAGGAAAGGAGTATACGATGTCGGGAAGAAGCTCATTGTCCGGCATAGGGTCGGTGGAGAAGACGGGCAGGAAGAACACGTGGCGCATCAGGGTCGCGCTCGGCAAGGACCCCGTGACGGGCAAGTACAGGAAGTCTCCCAGCCGCACCGTGCACGGCACCAAGTCGGAGGCGACCAAGGCGCTGATGGAGTACCGCGCCGAGATCATGGACGCCTCGGCGGTGAGGCCGAGCGACATCACCGTCGGGGAATACGCGGCGCGCTTCCACGAGGAGCGCGAGCACGAGTTCAGGAGCCCGCTCGCCTGGAACCGGGAGGCCTACGAGATCAAGCGGATAGCCGAGGCCTTCGGCGCGTACCGCCTGCAGGAGCTCGACACCTTCACCTTGAGGAACGCCTACTCCAGGATGCGCAAGGAGGGCGCGACCGAGAGCAGGCTGCACCGCGTCCACCAGAAGCTCTCCCAGATCATGAACCAGGCGGTCGACGACGGGCTCGTAGCCAAGAACCCCTGCTCCCCCATATCCATCCCCAGGCCGAAGCCCAAGGAGCGGCACAGCCTCACGGTGGGCGAGGCGCAGAGGCTCAACTCCACCATCCTCGGGATGCCCGTGAGCGCCCAGCATTGCGCGGTGCTGCTCGCCCTGCACACGGGCATGAGGCGCGGAGAGGTGCTCGGCCTCACCTGGGAGCACGTCCACTTCGACAAGCGCAAGCTCTACGTCGCCCAGCAGTACGCCTGCGACAAGGTCCCGAGGGACCCGAAGAGCAAGAAGAGCAAGCGCTGGATCTCCCTCGACAGCGAGATCGTCGCGTACCTCGAGGAATGGAAGCAGGTGCAGAGGTCGGAGCTCGAGGCCAGGAAGAGGAGGCTCGAGGGCGAGGACACCGACGCGATAGCGATCCCGCAGACCGAGAAGAGCCCGGTCGTCAGCAACGTCTACGGGGGCTACTACGACCCGAACATCTTCGGGAGGTGGTTCCGCGAGTTCTGCGTGGAGAACGGCTTCGGCGAGCAGGGGCGCGCGATCAGGTACGTGGACTCGCGCGGAATCCCCCGCATCAAGAGGACGGGATACGAGGGGCTGAAGTTCCACGAGCTCCGTCACACCCAGGCGACCTTGCTCATCAGCAACGGGGCCGACATCAAGACCGTGCAGAACAGGCTCGGCCACAGCACCGCGGCGCTCACCATGGACATCTACGCGCACGCCATCGAGCAGAACGACCGCGAGGCGGCCGACGAGATCGGCGAGCTGCTGGGGGGCGAGTGAGCCCGGTTCGATTGCCTGAAATTATCATATTTGATAAGATTAGAAGGAGCCTTGATGTACGAGGTCAACTACTACGAGGACGGCAGGGGCAGGCGCCCCGTCGAGGAGTTCATCGATGACCTGCCCGCGAAGATGAAGGCGAAGGTCTTCGGAAGGCTCGAGCTCCTGGAGGAGCACGGGCCCGCCCTGGGGATGCCGTTCTCCAGGCATCTCGACGACGGGATATTCGAGCTGAGGACCGTACAGGGAAGCGACATAACGAGGGTCCTCTACTTCTTCGTCGCCGGAGGGGAGATAGTGCTCACCCACGGCTTCGTCAAGAAGACGCAGAAGACCCCCGCGAGGGAGATCGAGCGGGCAAAGAGGATGCGCGAGGACTGGTGGTCGAGAAATGAGTGATTTCAGGAAGCACCTGGAAAGGTCCCTTCAGGACGAAGGGTTCGCATGGGAATGGGAGGAGCAATCCGCGGAACGCGACGTGATGTGCCGGATTGTTGAGGCGAGGACGGAGCAGGGGCTCACCCAGCAGGAGCTCGCCGAACGATGCGGGATGAGGCCCTCCAACCTTTGCCGCCTCGAAAACGGCAACGGCAACCCCTCCGTGGCGACACTTGAGAAAATAGCCCGAGGGCTTGGAAAGAAACTCGAGATCAACTTCGTTTGATTTCTTTCAGCCAAATCAGAGTGGATGTCGCGTGCCTAAGCTAGGATTGGTTGCAGATTAAAAGACGATAGACCGATAATTCCTGCAGGTAGGTGGACAATGAATACCGATGCGCTCTATGACAAATTCACTCGAAAGGCCATCGTCGGCCTGGAAAGCTCAAAGAATATTTATACGGCCGATATGTTTTCTGACTGTCTCCTTTTCGACATCGGCGATCCTGGATATTATGAAATGTCCCGTCTCTTGAGCAACTGGAGAGACTCGATTCCCACCCTATTTTCAGAGCTCATGAGGAGCATAGCAGAGTGCTATTCATATGAGACCTCGGACCTGCCTTCCTCGATGTGGCCAAAAACTGGGTTTCTGTTCCGAAAAGCCTCCCGAAGATTAGGCTGCGTTGTCCTCTGGCCCAACCTCAAGTACAGTCCCCTAGACGACAGAAAAGATAACGTCGTATTCTCCGCGCTCCGAATGGTGCAAGAGAACGGTCTAGATGCTTTTCAGTTGGTATGGCTCGCAAATGACGACGAGTCAGAACTAAACGACCACATCGCAAGCTGCAATGAGGCGTTCTCGCACAAAGGCGTAGAGTATATTTCCGCGCTCGACTGGTTTTCTCAAATGTTCGGCAACGATGAAACTAGCAAGCTGAAGGACGTAGCGGCAATGCTGAGGATGAAGGGAAGAAGCGTTCAGCGCATCACGACAGCTCCTCTACCAAGCAAATTGGAGCTCCTTCGCTTCCAGAGCGATATGCGAAGTTCCTACAAAAGCGAAATCATGAAGAAGACCGAAAACAGACTCGTAGAGAAAGGCTTCGACCCGGACGATCTGGAGATCATCAAAAGCAATCTCGTTGCCAACGAGAGATGCGAGGTTTTATTCGGAGGCAAGGACTTCGCCGAAAGTCTCCTTGCCTCCGAATGGAGATTTAGGCTCAACTTCCTTTCCGAAAACATCGAGCAAACTGGCACCGTGGCGGGGTACATCAAGTCAGTAGAACAGCTAATGTTTGGCTTGCTGACCCTATGGGCAGACAAAGGCCTGGAAGCCGCATTTGGGGCCGGCTCAAAGCGCGAGCCGCTTACTTCTGCCTTTATCGAAAAGAAAAAGAGAGATGCAAGCCTAGGAGCTTTACAGCACCTTTTTGCTAGCTGGAAATACTCGTATTTCAATGAGCAAATTTACGACCCTCGATTGAAGCGCAATAAAGTACGTGAGCTTCTCTGGAATTGCTTAGATGATTTTCTTGACAATACGAGAAATGGCAAGTTCCATAAAAGCAACTTCAAAGACCTTGGCGCGGTAGCGGCGATACGCGACTGTGTCTTCG
The DNA here is from genome assembly GCF_963929405.1 of Enteroscipio rubneri. NCBI lineage: Bacteria > Bacillati > Actinomycetota > Coriobacteriia > Eggerthellales > Eggerthellaceae > Enteroscipio > Enteroscipio rubneri. The sequence goes on from NZ_CAWVIN010000003.1 coordinate 497,292, forward strand.
ACATAGCCTATATTCTTTTAGGAAGTATATGCCTCGATGAAATGCAGCTGGATACTTTGAATTCTTGGAAGCCCGTGGACAATCTCGAGTTCCACTATTATGAGGCGATGCGCTCGAGTTTGAACCAGCAGTTAGACGACAATGGGTGCGGACCAATCAAAAAAGCCCATTTCTTTGCAGATGGCAGGCAGAGCGAGAGGGGCTTTTGGATTATAGCGTTGGGCTACTCCATAGGTGAAGCTGTCCTGGTTGCGCAGCATTACTGCAAACTGCCAGAGGGGCTTTCCTTCGATGAGCAGCTTGCCCTTGTCGATAAAATGATCAAACGCTACATTCAATCCGACTGCGCTAATAGCGATATCCCATCGCTTATCGACGCGTACCAACTCTATGAATCGTACGGCAATCGATGTGTCTCTCTATAGGGTACCCGAGAGGATTCGTTGCTCGGGCACTTTCAAATGCAATTCTCCCTCACATGTGCCCGAATCACTTATCCAGACTCGTCATTCAACAGCTCCGTAACTATCTAGAGCCGTTTGATACGCCTCTTTGAATTCAACCCTTAATCCCGCCGGCTTCACGATCAGCGCATCCGCTCCAAACTCAAAAAAATAATTCCTAATCTGCATCTCCGTGCAGTCGAACTCTAGCGTCGACCCCGACTCATCATCCAAGCGCCTTACTGGCTGAGGCCGACCATGGAGAATCTGATCGAACCTCTTTGCGCCCTTCCGACTTAGCCTTATGACAGATGCCTCCTCGTCTCCGACCAAATACTGCGTGCCTCTCTTGCGGAGCGCAGCTTTCAGCTCCCCGAGTTCCGCTTTGGTCACCTTTCCCGAAGCGTAGTACGATGCCGTACGAATGCGGATGTTTTCAATCCTGCTTATCCGGAAGCTCATCGGTTTATAGGATGACTTGCTGCCCGATATCCTGCCGACTCCCACGAGGTAATGGTAGTTCCAGCCAGCATCTGGCATGACCGCATAGGGCTTGACATCAAACTTTCTCCCGTTGCGAACGAGGGTCACCAGATGACGGTCCTTGATCGGCTCGTCGATGACCACAGCCAGCTCTTCGAGCAGGTCCCCAAAGACGATCCCCTCCCTTTCGTAGCAAGTCTTCGAGGCGTAATCTTCCATCAGCGCCTTGAGATACGCGCTTCTCGACCCCCCATAGTGCTCCTCCTCCTCCCAGCGTTCGCCGTCCGTCGGGTATAGCTGCGCGTATACCGAGTCGCGTATCCGAACGAGGCTCGATTCTCCTTTCTCCAGACTGTTTAGCCAATCATGGAGCTTGGAAGAATAGCTAGAAACGAGAGAGCGTATCACCCCTGCCTCATCGTCAGTCAGGTCGACCTTCTTCGATTCGAAGAACTCGAGCGTCTTGTCGAGCGGATATGCTTTCCTGTATCTCGAAAGCTGGACCTCCCTCTCCAAACTCTCCCCGTAGCTCCTCGAGGCGGCCTCTATCGACGCCCTCGATTCGGACGCGAACGATTCGAATATCCGACTGACAAACCCTCCCATCGACTCCTTGGCTCCGAAGGACGACATATCCGCCTCGATTGTCGAACGTGCGTGGCTGCTGAGATTCAAGCGAAGTCGCTGCCCTGTCTTATCCATACTCAGATTTCCTATTCATGTATATGTAACGAAATATAGTTATTTTTAATGATATATATCTAATACCGTAACTTCATCGTACAACAATTATCTCATATTGTTCCTATACTCCCCCCAAGCCTAAAATTTTCTCAGACGGTAAAACCTGATCTGGGGAGGTCAATCATGGCAGAGATCATCAACACGAACATGGCGGAAAACCTTGGCACCACGCTTGCCGGAACGGTGGGGGCGTTCAAGTCCGGCGTGGAGAGCAACGGGGCGGTTTCGCTCGAGCGCATCAAGACCTGCGAGAACAACGCGGTCACCTATCGCTCGATGCTCGAAAGCGACAGCTATACCTTCGAGCAGAAGCGGGAGATCAGAGGCTGGCTCGAAGAAGAGTGCGGGAAGCAGGAGGCTATCGATGAGAAACGCCACGAGCGGGACCAGGAGACCCTCGGCGTTCTCGCCACGCTGGGAGTGGTCGCTACGGTAACAATCGTCTCCATCGTCGACCCTCTTGCCGCGAAGAAGGTCTCGAAGCGGGCAATCGAGTTCATCCCGAAGGTCCTCAAGGGATTCAAGGAACTCAAGGCGGCATAGATCCTTCCGATTCGCGAAAAACGCAAGCCCTCTTATGCGCGGAAACGCCGCGCACCCCGTCCACCCCACGAAAGGAGGCCCACATGGGCAAACCGACAGTCCACTTCCCCAAGCCGGGAACGAGAGTCGCCTACCGCGAGGCGATGGAGGCCTACGACAGGCTCGAGGAGCGCATCCTGAAACTCGTGTTCGAACCGAGCTTCGCGCAGAGCGCCGGCGCGTACGACCTCCTGCAGACGATCGAGGGGGTCGCCGAGAAGTACGGCCTCTCCGGCACCGAGAAGATGGCGAGGGCGCGCGGCTCGCTGCGGAGTGTTGATGTGCAATAAGGATTGGTCCGAGTGAGCGCCGGTTCCTGAGCGACGCGTGCACCAAAAAATGAGCAGTTTCAGCATGAGGGCCGCGCCCCCTGGGACCAGGGGCGCGGCCTTCGCCGTATGGTTGTTCCGGGCGTGTGCTTTGGCGAGACCGCCCGGAAGGGATGGAGGAGATGACCGTGCCCCTGGATGTAAGGAATGATATACGCTCGATGGACGCGGGAGGGGTGCCGAGGGCGGAGATCGCGCGCAGGCTCCGCCTCAGCCGCAACACCGTCGCCCGCTACGCCGACATGGCCGACATGTCGCCGGAGCCGCCCGTGCCCGCCGACAGGCCGCACCCCGCGATAGACCCGCACATCGGCTGGATCGACGATCTGCTCGAGGCCGACCTCGGTGCACCGCGCAAGCAACGCCACACCGCGAAGAGGATCTACGACCGCCTCGTGAAGGAGAGGGGCTACGGAGGATCCTACTCGTCCGTGCAACGCCACGTGCGCAGATGGAGGCTCGAGCGCGCGACCGGAGTGAGGGGCGGCTTCCTCGAGCTCGAGTGGGCGCCGGGCACCGCCCAGGCCGACTACGGCAACTTCGAAGCGGTGGTCTCCGGGGAGAGGCTGCGCTTGAAGCTGCTGGCGCTCACCCTGCCCCACTCGAACGCGCGCTACGCCGTCGCCGGCATGTCGCAGCGCTCCGAATGCATGTGCGCGGGCCTGGCCGACATCTTCGGGTGGATCGGGCGCTCGCCGCGCGAGCTCGTGCTCGACAACGCCACCGAGGCCGGCCGGCGCGTCCGCGGGGAGGTCACCGAGTCGCACCTCTTCTCGCTGTTCCGCGCCCACTACCGCATGGGAAGCCGCTATTGCAATCCCAACTCCGGCAACGAGAAGGGCTCCGTGGAGAACGCCGTGGGGTTCCTGAGGAGGAACCTCCTCGTGCCGGTGCCCCGCGTCGGCTCCCTCGACGAGCTGAACGCGCTGCTGCGCGACGGGTGCGACCGCCTGAACGCCGCCTCGCGGGCGCGTGACGGCCGGCCCGTGCCGGAGGCGCTCGCCGAGGACCTCGCCGCGATGCTCGCCCTGCCCTCGGCCCCCTTCGACGCCGTGCGTTGGACGAGGTGCCGCTCGGACAAGCGCGGCATGGTGACGGTCGACGGGCGCGGCTACATGGCGGGCCCGGCATGGCACTCCCGCGAGCTGCTCGTCGGCGTCCGGGCGGACACGGTCGAGATCCTGGCGGACCGCGGCCGCAGGGTCGCCGTGCTCCCCAGGGCGTTCGGCGACGGCCCCGCCGTGCGCAACCCGCTCTCGCTCGTGCCGGCGCTGATAGCGCGGCCGCGCGCGTTCGGCGAATCCGTGATAAGGCGCGACATGCCCGAGGCGCTCGTCCGGGCCATAGACTCCCTCGACGCCGCGGGCCGCCGCCGCGTCCTCAGGTCGATCAGCCGGGCCGCCGCCCCGTCCGGCTTCGAGGCCGCCTGCGCCGCCGCGCAAAGGGTGATCGAGGGCGGGCGCGTTCCGGACGACGCGACGGTGGACGTGCTGGCGCGCAGGATCGCGGCCGGCCGCCCGGCCGCGAAGGGCGGCGCCGACCTCGCGGTCTACGACGGCTTCCTGAGGGAAGGCGGGGCCCGTGCCTGCTAGCAGCGAGATCGCGCGCAGGGTCATGGAGGCGGGCAGGAGATGCTCGCTCACGACCTCTGTGCTCGGCGAATGGGCGACGGCGGGCAGCCCGAAGCAGGTCGAGTACCTCGCCTCGTACCTCGAGGCCGAGGCGGCGAGCAGGGACGCCTCCAAGCGCGCGTCGCTGCTCAGGCGCTGCGGGCTGCCGGCGCCGAAGACCTTCGACGGCTACGACTGGTCGTCGGTGTCGTGGCCGGAGGGGCTCGGCAAGGAGGACCTGCTGTCGCTGGCCTTCCTCGACCGCCGCGAGGACCTGGTGCTGATGGGCGACGTGGGCACGGGCAAGACGCACATGGCGAGCGCGCTCTGCCAGCTCGCGTGCGACAGCCGGCTCGAGGCCAGGTTCTTCACGGCGTCCTCGCTCGTGATGCGGCTGCGCCGCGCCCGCGAGGAGGGCAGGCTCGACCGCGAGATGTCGCAGATCGCGCGCGCCCGCCTGCTCGTGATCGACGAGCTGGGGTTCCTGCCGCTCGACGCCGACGGCGCGCGCCTCGTCTTCCAGGTGTTCGCCGACGCCTACGAGAGGCAGAGCGTCGTCATCACGACCAACCTCGAGTTCTCCCGCTGGGGAGGGGTCTTCGGGGACGACCAGATGGCCGCCGCCGTCATCGACCGCGTCGTGCACCACGGCCGGCTCGTCCAATTCCGCGGCGAGTCGTACCGCGTGAGGCACGCGCTCATGCAGGACGGGTAGGTGCTCAAAAGCTTCTGCTCGAATCACTTGCGTACGCTGCTCAATTTCCGATGCACATTCTGCTCAAAACCACTTGACTAAACACAGCGGAGCTTCGTCTGCGAGAAGACCTCGCTCGCCAACGGGGCCAACGGGGAGCGGTTCCCCCTCATGGACAACCCCGAGGAGCTCGACAAGTTCGACAGGACGCACCGCTTCGAGGCGGGCGTAGACGCCGAGGCGCTGGTCGGGAACCTGGAGTCGGCGATCTCCCTCATCGGCAGGGAGGCGGATCGGTTCGACGAATACGCCGACGTCTACTCGGCCAATCCCGTCACGGCCCATCGAGTCGCCAGAGAGAGCAGGCGGCGCGAAGGCGACAAGGCGGACAGATGGTTCGCAAGGGCCATGGTCGCCGCGATGTGCTGCCTGACGGCCGTCTGCGCCCTCCACTCGGCCCGGGAGATCGCCATGATCGCCCGCCTCCTCGGATAGGGAGACGCCCATCCGAACACCCCGCCAAAAAGGAACCGCCATGAAGAGAAGAACGAAACTTACTCCGTCCGTCGCCGCAGTCTGCGTCCTGTGCGCGACGCTCGCGTGCGCGACGGGCTGCGCCGGACAGCAGGAGGGGCAGGCTCCCGCTGCCGAGCAAAGCGCCCCACAACAGATCGCTATCAACCAGTCTCCCGACAAGTACACCTGGTACGTGAAGAGCTATACCGGCTCCAACCTCGCCAACGTCGGCTACGTATCCCTCGGCGGGGACCTTCGGGACGCGTACGGCGCCTCGAACGTCAAGCTGGTCCCCGTGTGCGTCGACGGCTCCTACGTGGATGTCTCCAGCGAGGAGGCGCTCGAGGACTACGTCGTCATCGGTCAGAACTTGGAGCCCAACACGGAGATCAGGCTCGCGTTCGAGCTCGACGAGAACGGGGAGGAGTACGACAACCTCGTGAGCTCCTCGAGCATCGACTCCATAGTGCTGCTCGTCAAGAGAATCGGAGGATCCGACACGGCATCCTTCGACATCCCGCTGACCGAGATAAGCCCATGCCCCGGACCCGAGGTCCGCTACGTGCAGGACTACGTGGGGCGCAACCTCGCCGCCGCCGGCTACGTCTCCCTTGGCGGAGACCTGCGCGACGCGTACGGCAAGGGCGACGTCGAGCTCGTCCCCGTCGCCGACGACGGCTCGTTCATCGACACGGGCGACATCGAGGTCATGAAGCAGTACCGCGTCGTCTCCCAGAACGTCGAGCCCAACACGGAGATCTCGTTCTCCTTCGACCCGGAGTACGGCAACCTCGTCGAATCCCAGAGCCTCCAGGAGATCGAGCTCAGGGTGACGCGGATAGACCAGTAGGACCCGACCCCGTCGGCCTTCCGCCCGTTCCATCCGCCCTTCGACCGATCCGGCCCGCCGCGGTCCTCGAGGCCCAAAGATCGCCCCGAACCCCGCGCGCGTCAACGGCGCGAAAAACCTTCCGCGCGAAAGACCCGTCGACCAAACGCTCGGAAGCTCAGGGCCCTCGCGGGTTTTCGCTTCCCTCCGCTGACGCCCCCGGGAACCGGGGCGCTCCCCAGGCCACGAGGCCAGCCAAAGGGGCGGGCCGAAAGCCGAAAGGGGTCGTCATGGGAAACCGAGCCGTCATCACCACCGCCGAGAGGAAGATCGGGCTGTACCTGCACTGGAACGGAGGGCGCGACACCGTCGAGCCGCTGCTTCGGTACTGCGAGCTCAAGGGCTACCGCGCGCCGAGCAACGACGACTACGGGTGGGCGAGGCTCTGCCAGGTCGTCGGCAACTTCTTCGGAGGCACGCTGAGCGTGGGCATCATGCCCTACTCCGACGACGGGCGCATGGATCCCGGGGACAACGGGATCTACGTCATCGAAGGATGGAGGATCGCCGACCGGATCCTCCCTTACGAAGGATTCGTCGAGCAGAGCTCCCACGACTTCGACGGCATGCTCCGGGCCTTCGACGAGGCGATGCCCGAAGGCGAGCGGCTCGGAGACCTCCTCGACGCCGAAGAGGTTCCCGCCTCGGAGCTCGAAATCGGAGACGAGGTCTGGGTGAGCGACTTCGACGGACGCTGGGAGCACTACCCCGTGGTTGCCCGCTCCGAAAAAGGCACGCCGCTCGTCGCCCGATACGATCACGACGGCGACTGGAATTGGAACCCGAACAACAGGATCGAATCCGAAACCGCCCTCATCGTCCCGAGGGGGTAGGCGTAAACGCGAAGGGAGCCGCCCCCTCCGGCGGCTCCCTTCCCATCGTTATCCCTATCGCGATCGCGCCGGGGCTGCGCGCCCCGGTCCCGCGGCAGGAGGCAAGCCCCCCTGCACCCATCCGCCGTTTCGGGATTAGACGGGTCCCGAAACGGTTGCAACGAATGCGATACCTCACAACAGCAATCGGATCGGTTGTGGATTTCAGTTGCCACAAGACGCGTTGCTTAGATAAATGAGCTTCGCTCATCATTGAAGCACCTTGCGAACCAGACAATAGGCACTCTTTCCTGCCATGTCTTTTTCAAATCGCAAATATCCGAAGACATCAAATGGCAAGCGCTCTACAACTCTTCATCTGGGCATTTCAAAAACCGAGCAATTGGCCAAGACTCGAATAAAGATCGTGACTTAGGGTCCATTCGTTTTAACGCAAGCCTTGCGTTTCTCCTTTCGCCTATGAGGGCACTGCAGGCAGCCGATACGGCCGCATCATCACGAAAGCGTTCCCCCAGTTCGGCCAACTCATCCTTCTCGCTTCCGGTCAATTTGCGTTCGTGCGCAACAGCTTGCCAGTAATTAATTCGGTTATCCGCACTGTCGTTGAATTCAAGAGCTGCTTTTGCCGCAAGGATAGCGACTGATAGAAGCTTCTGCCCAGCCCGAGCTCCAGCGTCGTATGCTTGGAGCATGCTAACAATTCCGCCAGCCATTGCTTCGTCGAACTGTTCAGTTGGATGGATGCCAGCAAGCTTCTTTTCAAAAGACCTCGCATCGAAATTGACAATGCTCATATAGTCTTCTACAGAAAAGAGAAGAAGTGGCGGCATCTCGATCGCGCCTTCACCCGTTTCTTTTTTACTGAAGCAGAACATGAAGGGAACAGAATCGGAGAAGAGATCGTACAAGCGATACCGGCCCCTCGACTCTTTAATTGCCAGAAGTCGGATGGTTGCCCCTTGTATATTTACATCGACGAGTCCCGCTTCTAGCATAGAATCTCCCACGGTCGAAAGCGAAACAGGCTCTCCATCGAGTAACGCAAGCGCTAGCGAGCTGAGGTCGGACAATTCCTTATCAGACAGAGTTGAAGGATCCCAATCCTGCTCGACATGGAGAACGTCGAGGATCCTCGAGATGCGCTCCGCATGGTCCGTAATCTTCGCAATCCTATCCACGTCTGAAGGTTCGAACTCAAAGCTGCCGAACGAAAACGCTCTATTGCCAACCTTCATCGTCCCGGTTCTGATTAAGGCAAGCACAAATCGACCGGAAAGGACTCGCTCGCGAAAACCGCCCGTATAGTCGAAGCGGATGAGTCGCTGCCCATTAGACTCTTTGACGGCAAAGCTGATCGAAACCTTTCCAATATTCAGAGTGTTGAACTCTGCCGTCATGGTAGTAGAAACGGGCATTTCGGAGGCAAAATCTCCAGAGGTCACATGTTCGGTTCGGGAGATTGACAACGAAGCGAGCGACTCGAAAATCGCAACGGCCTTGCGCCCGTCCTGCATTGTTGCGTAAAGATAGCCCCCATTCGAAAAATCGTCAAAAGTTAAGCCGGCGTTTCCTCGTCTGGGCACTTTTGGCATCTTTAGACTTTTGATTTTTTTGACAGTCAACCAGTATAGGGATTATCTCGCTTCCTCGAGCTGCGGAAACTCGCGTCGGCCATGAACAAATGGCGGAGCACCCTTTCCACTTTGGGCCACTTCTCGTCGTCGCGCTTGACCCTGAAGAGGTAGGCGTACCAGTTGAGGTACGACTGGAGGTACTTGAGGTCCATGCCCACGTAGCCGCGCAGGTAGCGCCTCACCCACGAGCAGAGGTTGTTGACCATGGCCATGTGCTCAAGGTACTCCGGGTCCCTGGTGTCGGCCTTGCAGGGCCGGTCGATGCCCCGCACCGCCTCGACCAGCGACCTGTGGGACTTCTCCATGTCGTGGAAGATCTCCGAGCCCTCGGCGATGTGCGGGAGCAGGGCCTCCTTTATGCGCTTCGCGGACGGCTTGCCGTGCCCGCACCTGACGGCGACAACGTTCTTGCGCGCGTCGATCGCCACGGCGATGCAGATCTTGTTCTTGCTGAGGCCCTTCTTCGGCCTCCACCCGGGGTCACCCTTGAGGTCGGAGTCAGTGACGTACATCTCGTCGATCCACACCTTGCCCCCCAGCACGATCCGGTCCTGGTAGCCGTCCACGGTGGCCATGACCCGGTGGCGCCACTCCCAGGCCGTCTGGTGGGAGATGCCGCAGAGCTCGGCGCAGGCGTCGAGCTGCACGTTGAAGCACATGAGGCGTATGAAGACCACCCACCTCCAGAGCGCCCTCTTCGCGTTCTCGAAGACGGTCCCAGTGAGCGAGTTGAACTTCCGGCCGCACCGGCCGCACGACCAGGCGCGGTGGCCCGCGGGCGTGGAGCCGTCGGAGGCGCAGCCCTCGTACGAGCACGACGGGCACCTCGGCCTCGGCCTCCACTTCCGCGCCGCCTCGTCGTAGGTCCCGGCGCCGACGAGCTCGCGGCACCTCCTGGTCTCGACGGCATCCACCAGAAGGGCGAAGTCCGCGTCGGAAAGCGCGTCGACCCCGCCCGAGAAGGGGTTCGGGCTCTTCATTTGGCGTTGTCCCATCCGCGCAGGCGCCCATCCGGCCGGGACGTCGCCAAACATAGGGCCAGATGGGCACCCGCGCAAATCTACGTTTGGCAGCGTGATTGTACCACCCTGCCGCGGCGGCTAGATGAGCACGCCCTCATCCCTACACTGGTTGACTGTCGGACTTTCTTTTTTGCGCCAGCAGGATAAACCTCGATATACCCATCTATTGCTGTCGTCTTGTCGTTTTCGTAGACCTCATATTTAATGTCTTCGACTTGGGTCAATTTGTCCCTTACGGCATTATTGCCTACCTGTTCAATGCGTGTACTATCGAAGTTCAAACCGTCTCCTAACAAACCAATGAAAACCGGCTATGCTTCAGAGTCCTTGCTGAAAGCGTCGTGTGGTCTTGCACCTCAAACGATTTTCCTAAATCCTGTCCCCGAATCGATTAACCCCTGCATCCATCCGTCGTTTTGGGGTCGACGAGTTCCCGGAACTGCTTCGTCAAAAGCACCGCCAAATCCGCGTCTGTCGGATCAGCGACAATTGTTATACGAAAGACGGAGTCCGGCGCCAGAACGCGGCTCTGAAGCACAGCCCCTCCCGCCCGAAAAGCATCATGCGGATGCCTTTGCCTTCGGCGGTTTTCCAATTATTTGCCCAAAATTCGCCCAAATGCAAAGGGGCGAATTTTCTCAATATGGTCGCGCCAAGCATGCGAACTGGGGAAACATCGCATCATTCGTCCCGGCAGAACCGTACGGTCGCTGGGTTGCTGGACCGAAGACAGCTCGAATCAGCGCCTCTCATCCCTTGCGAGGGAGCCTGCCGCATTCCGGGACTTCCGCCATCGCGGCGCGCAGCTTGGCGAGCGAAACATGGCACTGGCCCGTCTTCTGGCGCTTGCCCACCAGACTCCATGCGATGTCGCCGGGGCCGTTGTAGACCTCCTCGAAGCTGCCGTCGCGGTTGATCTTGAGCACGATCAGGTATTCCGGGCGTTCGCCTATCGCGATCCTGTCGCCCTGCGTCGCCTTTATCTGGACAAGCTTCCCGTCCTGCGCTCTCGCATCGTGGACGGGGTGGGACGCCTCGAAGAGCTCGAGGCCGTACTCCTCTGCGGCGATGACCTCGCCGATGCTGCCCACCATGTGGCCGTCGGGCGTGAAGTGCCGCCCGGGGTACATCTCCTCCAGCTCTCGCGTGATCTCGTATATCTTGCGAATCTTCTCGGCTATTTCCGACATCTAATTCTCCAGATCGATCATTTCTTGACCAGGCTTCGATGCTTCATCCTTCTGTCCTTCGCCCCTCCATTGGCTCAGTCTTGCGAACACTTCCATTCGAAGGGCCAGTCAGTAGGCTGGGGCTTCTCATGCAAAGGAGGAAGCATCTTCACTATCTCCAGTGTTTCCATCGAGACAGTCACGACGCGTTTGACGAGATCGACGATGTATCTCGAATCGTCGGAATAATCGTTCGGGTCGTTCACGATGCCAGACGCCTTGTCGGTTCTCACCTGATACCTGTCAATCAGCCATTCGATGGCGGAACGACCATTCACGACATAGTCGTAAGCGCGCTCGGGAATGTTCTTCAGAGTCAATTTTTCGGATACATGGATAATCGTTCTGTCGACGCCCTTGGGATTCTCCTCGGTTTTCTTGCATTTGCCGAAACGCATCTTGATGGTGCGTCCAGGGTTTTCAGAATCCCCCTCCTCGATGATATCTGCCCAGGGTTCAGCCGACTCGTAGTTCAAGTGGAGGTTCGCAAGGGCCCGCCCCGATCTGGAAAAAACATCGAAATCTCTGGCAAGCGGAATACGCGGCAACTCCTTTTTCAGGTTGAACTCAAACCTCTTCCGGTATTCGGGGGAGTGCAGAATGCCGTAAACGTAGTAGAAGATGTCTTCTTTTGAGAGCTCTTCCCCTCCATCCTTTTTATAACGGCCAAGAAAAACATGAGGATAAGCTTTCCTGAAGACATCAAGCGCCGTATCAGTGATGGACTCATGCTTTACATATCTTCCCGTAGAATTTGTACCGAATATTCCACCGACTGCCTTTTCTTCTTCGTACCAGTAAAGAGGAAAAACATCCCCTTTTACTACCGTATCGTAATTGGTACAAATATCAGTAACGAACGAGGAGAAGTTAGCGCTTATCCCCGTAACGCAAATGACCACATTGGGTGCTCCGTTTTTAGGGAACAGCTTTGGCTGCTGGTACATGCTCCAAGACATATCGGGATCCGCATAGAACCATTGCTTGCAGAACGGCCTGTACATGGAGAGCATTAGATTCGAAGCGTCATAAGCAATGGTTTTGCCCTGGGATGCGAACTTGTAATGCTTCTGATTCCATTTTATCTTTGTCGGATCTTTATCTACGAAATCCTCCACCTTCTCGCCGTTCCCTTCTCTCTGATAGCGAAGAGACTCCGAATTGAAGTTATCGATCATCTTTCGGCAATTTTCGAGGCACTTATTCCGAGAGAAGCTGTATACCCAGGCATCCCGAGTGGTCATCGATCCAGAAGAAAACATCTCAAATATTCCAAGCGGTGGCTTGGCCTTGTTAATTGCAATCGGCGCGAATCCATACCACGAATCATCCCTCTGATCCAGCCAGTCACCATGCTTATCGGGCCGGATATCCTCCCACTCGAGGTTTCCCGATACGGCGGCGTCGGCAACGATTCTCAGCTTTTCATCGCGAGAAAGGTAATCTCCTATATCATGATAGTGAATTCTTCCCTCATGGCTCGTGCCAGCATGGCGAACCAACAAAGTTATTGCTACAGGAGTACGCGACCCTGATCCAAAAACCTTGCCGCCCTCTCGACGAGATTCCTCTCCTTGGGTTCGCTGGTTCCCGCGAAGATCGAACACGTAAATATCGTCGAATTCTTCGGCGATGCATTCTCTCATCCCGGTCATTGCGGCTCCGCGAAGCCATCCCGCATTGGAGACAAAGCACACAACACCCTGGTCTCCTATGCGATCGCTCGCCCAGCGGAAGGCACGCACGTACGAATCATAAAGACCACGCTTGAGGGATTTTCCTCCTGTTCTTGCGACATAAGTCGACCTGATTTTTTGATCGAGAGATGGATACCTTTCGTTCTCGTTCGTGTCATTCGCGTCTGTCTGACCAGCTGAGTAAGGGGGATTTGCAACGATGACCCGAATCGGCAGGTCGTTCTGCCTCACAACGCGCTCGGAGTTCTGAGTGAACACCCTGGTGTCGAGGGTGTCGCCTTCCTCTGTCATTTGGAACGTGTCGGTGAGCACGCCGCCCTCGAAGGGGACGTACTCGCCTCCCATGCGCTCGTGGTAGGCGTACTCGATGTTGATCGTCATGATGTAGTACGCCAGGAGGAGGATCTCGTTGCTGTGCATCTCGCAGCGGTACTTGTGCCCGAGCTTGTCGTCGGGGATCAGGTCGCTCTCGATGAGGTGCGCCATGAACGAGCCCGTGCCCGCGAAGGGGTCGAGCACGTGCACCCCGTCGTCCGCCAGGGACTTGCCGAACTCCCGCCTCAGGACGCGGTCGGTCTCGCGGAGGATGTAGTCGATGATCTCCGTGGGCGTGTAGACGACGCCCATCTTCTCCGATGTCCCCCTGAACGCCACTCGGAAGAACTGCTCGTAAAGGTCGCGGATGAGCTGCTGGCGCGCGGCGTCCGTGCGCACCATCGCGGCGCGCCTCCGCACGCTCGCATAGACGTCGTCGAGGACGGCGGCGTCCGACGCCTCCTCTATACGGTAACTTGAAAGAACTTCCAGGAACCTGTCGATCGCGATCGAGACGGGGTTTGAGCTCGCGAACTCGAAATCGCCGAACAGTGCGTCGAACACGGGCATGGTGATCATGTGCTGGGCGATCATCTCGATGGCGTCCTGCTCCTCGATGCCCGGGTTGAGCGAATCCCTGAGGCCTTCGAGGAAGATGACGAACTTGGACCGGACCTCCTCGTTGGAGGCGACCAGCTCGCCGATGCGCTCTATGTGGCGCTTCGCTATCCTCGCAACGTCCTCAGCCCATTCGTCCCAGTAGATGCGCGTGCCGCACTTCTTGACGAGGGTCGTCGTGATGGCCTTCTCCCACCTTTCGACTGGGAAGAAGGAGAGCTTGAGCTGCACGCTCTCGGCGATTTCGGCGGCGCGCCTCTCTTCGCGCTCCTTGTTCGACGGGAGCCCGTCGTCCCAGCCCTTGTGGCGGTCGGCGCCGAGGTCGATTTTGTTCTTGCGGGCGCTCTGCTCGAGGGCGAGTGCGTTGACCTTGGCCTCGATTCGCTCGTCGTGGCTTCGCAGGGCCTGCAGCACGCTCCAGACGTTCGCAAACACCTTGCTGTCATCGAGCGCCTCCTCGGGCGTCATGCCGGCGGGGACGAAAATGGGGAGGATGATGTAGCCGAAGTCCTTCCCCTCGGCGCGGCGCATGACGCGGCCGACCGCCTGCACGATGTCGACCGTGGAGTTCTTGGCGTTGAAGAAGATCACCGCGTCGAGGCTGGGCACGTCGATGCCCTCCGCGAGGCAGCGCGCGTTGGTGAGTATCCTGCACTCGCCTTCGGGGACATCGCCGCCGAGCCAGGCGAGCTTTCGGTTCCTGTCGGTGGAGTTCATGCTGCCGTCGACGTGGTCGAGCACGCATCTGAGCCCGAAGTCCTCTCCGCCGGCCTGGGCGTACCTGTCGACGATGCGCGAGAACGCCTCGCAGATGGTCTTGGAGGAGTCGATCGTCGAGCAGAACCCCACCGCTCGGTGCAGGGGCTCAATACCCTTCCCGGGCTCCGAGTTCATGTCGTCGACGACCAGCATGTCGCCTATCCCCGTGGCGTCCTCGGGGGCGTTCTCGCCGTGCTCGGCGAGGCCCTTCCAGCAGCCGATGATCTTGCCGACATCGTCGGCGTCCAGCGAGTACGCGTCGACGCCGTTGTCGTCGGTCTCCGGCATGCGCCCGCGCAGCGCGTCCTCCTCGACTGCCAGCACCACTACTTTGTAGTCGGTAAGGAGCTTCTTCTCGACCGCCTCGCCGAACTTGATCTGGTAGGCGACGGGGCCGTACAGAGATTCGTCGTCCATCGAGGCGATGGTGAAGTCGTCCTCCGCGCCTTTCCTCTTGGCGGTCTCGCCGTAGATGCGCGGAGTCGCCGTCATGTAGAGGCGCTTCTTCGCCTGCACGTTCTCGTCGTAGTGGACCTTCATGAAGGCAGAGGCGTCCTTCTTAGACACGCCCGGAAGCGCGCTGCCGGTGGTGCGGTGGGCCTCGTCGCAGACGATGAGGTCGAACTCTGGCAGGCCCATCTCCTGGGCCTGGTGGATGACGTCGATCGACTGGTACGTCGAGAACACGACCACGAGGCCGTCCGGGTTCCTCCTGCGGCTCGCCGCGTAGTGCTCCATCAGGCGTTTGGGGTCCGTGGTGGCGGGGTACTCGAAGCTGGCGAGCGTCATGGGGATGGCGTCCTCCTGGCGAGACGCCTTGGAGTCGGAGCACACCACCAAGGGCGACAGCTTCGCGCGCGACTGGGAGAGCCATTCGCGCATCGACTGCCCGACGAGGGAAATCGAGGGAGCGCAGAACAGGACGAGCCCGCTACCCTTCAGGTAGTCCTCGGCGAGGCGCAGCGACATGAGGGTCTTTCCCGTGCCGCAGGCCATGATCGCCTTGCACCTGTCGTTCTCGGCGAACGCGGACTCGATCCCCTCGATCGCCTCCCGCTGGTGCGGACGCGGATCGTAGGTCTCCCGCTCGATGCTCTCGACGCCGTAGACGAACGGCGACCAGTCGAGACGCGACGCCTCCATCTTCGCCGTGTCGACCAGCATCGCGCCCGTGTTCTCTATCTGCTTCTCGAGATGCTTGCCCGGCCCCTTCGCCGACGTCATGACCATGTACTGGCTTATCGAGGGATCCCCGAGCGCACGGGCGAAGAAGGAGTCGCAGATCCCCTTCGGAAGCGTCTTCTCACCGTCGTAGCACTTGCACTGGATCGCCCACCATTCGCCGTTGGCCCCGTCCAGGGCAACGAGGTCGATCCCCGTGTCCTGGGTGTCGTGGATCGGGCAGTCCTGCCACTTGAGTGCCTGCTCTATCGTGCCGACCTTGTCGAACTTCTGGGACCAGTAGGGGTCGTTCCGGAGGAACCACACGCATGCGGCCTCGTATTTGGCGCCCTTCTCCCTTTCAGAGACGGACGAGTTGACAATGGGGTCCAGTGCATCAAAAACCGACTGCATGTTGCTCCTTTATTGATTTCTCCGACACCCGGCCAAGCGCCTCTCCACGGATGAGGGCGATTACCTGACCCGGCTCTTCCAGGCTTCGTATTCCGCTTCGCCTATCTCGCCCTCGTCGAGCCGGCGCTTCATCTCGGCCCATTTCTCGATGGCTGCCGCCATCTTCGGGGCATGCTCGGCCGTGCGGTCGACGCCCAGCGTGCCGTCAGGCCTGGGGGTCAGCCCGCAGGCGTCCTCGAGGCGGAAGAGCACCTCCAGGGCGTCGCGGACGCTTTCGACCTCGATCTCCCTCAGGGCCTGGACGTCGATGCCGACCGCCGCGGCGATGCGCTCTACGACCTCGGGATTGGGCTTCCTCTTCCCGAGCTCGTAGAGCCTTATCGACGCCTCCGAAACCCCGAGCGCCTTCGCGACCTCCGCCTGCGTCATGCCCGCCGCCTCGCGCGCCGCCCTTATCCTTTTCCCTACGCTCAACCAGACCGCTCCTCGCTCCATGCAGGCACCCGCACGGCACTTCGGGTGGAAACCCGGATCGATGCCCGACGCGTCCTCATGGGAAGCGCCGCCCACGGCGCCGAATAGCCCAATATTCTCGCTCTAGATTATAAGCCCCCGTCGCGGACCTCGCCACACGGGTCCGCCGCACGCCCCGTCCGCAGGCGGACGCCCCATCTCTCCGGGAGGGCCGACCCCCTTCCGGACGCACGCCCCTCGCGCGCCTTCGGACGCTCGAGTAACGCACGGAACCCGAGCGCGCACGCAAGGGCCGCGGCGCTTTTCGGAAATTCTTCCCTGAAGACGCCCTTGCGAAAGACGGGAAGATTTTCCGAAAACCGGCATCGGGAGACGATCAGCCAGGCCGATTCCGCTTCCCCCCTTGCATGGCGTCGGAACCCGGGCGCCCTTCGCGCCGCAAGGCGCTGGGCAAGGGGCCCAGCCCGGAACCGAAAGGGGTCAGCCATGACAGAGAAGATTCAGGAACGCGCCATCGAGGCAGCCGCCAAGTTCGTGGACCGCCGGGGCTACGAGGTGCTCGACAAGGCCTGGTCCGCCGAAGAGGGGATCTCGGTCGACCTGGTCGCCAGGGACGGGGACGCGATCGTGTTCATCGACGTCGCCGCCCGCGAGGGCATCGACAAGGGCCTCCCCGAAGAGGACCCCGCCGGCTGCCGCCAGCGCATGGAGATCGCGGCGGCGAGGTGGCTGGCGGAGCACGCCGAGGAGCTCGCGGACATCACCGTCCGGTTCGACCTGATTGCCCTGATGGTCATCGACGACAAGCGCGCCCTGCTGAGGCACCACATCAACGCCCTCGGATGCGGGGAGTTCGCCGATTCGGCCGATTAAGCCCCTTTCGGGCCGACATCGGATCAGCCCCCGGGGGTCGGCCCCCGGGGGCGCATATACGGAAGGCCTCAGCCGAGCAGCAGGCGGCTCCAGAACTCCCTTGCGCCGGGACCCGAGGATGCGAGCATCTCGAACATGCGCCGCCGCATCTCGGGGGGCATCGAATCGAAGTCCTCGCGCATCGCGCGCTCCACCTCCTCGGTGCTCGAGCGCATGCCCTCGATTATCTCGGCCTTCTCATCCAGACTGTAGCCCTCCGGATCGGACAGGGCTAGGTCCGCCCGGAAATAGGCAACCTCGTGGTCTTCCCGCAGCCGGCGATATTCCTCTTCGCTAAGCATTGGACCCCCTATCCGAAAGCTTGTGCCCCATTGTACGGATTCGAATTTATGGAAGCGCCGATGCGATTGGCAAAGCGTGCAAACCGACCGATTAGCGTGTCGGCTCTCTGCCTATGCTCGAAGATAGCGATTCGAACCATCCGCTCTGCCGAATTAAGCAGAAACTATCCAACCCTGTCGAAAACGAGCACACCAAGAGCAAGGTCAAGAATCGCTACGACGATGAGCACGTCAGTCGACGTTGCCCCCATCATGGCCATCAGCGAGGGAATCCCGGCAAACACAAAAGCCGGCAACTCGTAGCCAATTAGCTCTTCTTGCCTGAAGAACGACCTCGCAGCATCGAAGGCACAGCACATCGCCATCCCGACGAGCGTCAACGGAGCGAGAAGGAGGAGGATTCCCGCATTGTTGGCATCCGAAACCACTGAAGCCCCAATGCCCATCGGCCCCAAAAGAAGCATCACGATGACGAGAACGAGAATCTGAGCAGATAACGCCACGATGAAGCCGGGAAGGGAGCCGAGCACGAAAATGGTCCTGGTTCTGAAAGGAAGATTGTCCCTGATCGTCCTGATCCGCAAATCGTCAGCGAAAGGTCTCGAGATCTCCCGCACCGATCTCGCCGATTTCTGGAGAACGAACAGCCATAGGATCAGAAAAACCGGATTGGGACCGGATGATACCGCAAAGGCCCCGAATGGAGCGACTACCGCTCCAGCCGCAACAAGCAAGGGCCATCCTTCCCTCTGTCTCGCAACAGACAGCGCCGCGCGAGAGAAAATCGCAGCTGCCCCCTCCGACTGAGGAAGAGCGAAAATCGGCCTTCTTCTGACGACCTTCGCACGGCGTCTTTCTTCCTTGATAGCATCCGTTCCGAATGTCGCGGCGATAGACAGAGATGTAAACATATCGTGCCTCGTCCCGTACGAGAGCGACGTTTCCTGGGCGATCTCCGACGAGTCGGCCCTCCGCCCCAGAAGAAGGACGAGCACCGACTCCGCGACGATGAGGATGCACAGAGAGGGACCGAGCCAACACGAGAAAGGTCCCGCCAGAAAACCAGGTGCCGACGTCATGGATAGAAACGTGAGCGAAATCGCGATAAGCGCTACGAGCCCCTTTGCAACCCATCTCCGCCACCCCCGGTCGAGCAGGAGAGAAGCGCACGAAGACGACCCCCTCCTAGGGCTGGCGCGACGGACGCGGGCTGCCCCTATCGCCCAGGGAGCGCCGGCAACCGATCCGAACATTGACGCGAAGACCACGGCGGAAACAACAAGGGAGACGCTCGAACCGGCCGCTCCCGCGGCGACGCCGAAAGCCACGCCAGCGAAAGCCCCCACAATCAAAGCACGAGCCAAGGAGGCAGCGAAACCCGATAGCAAAACAAGGCCGAGATCGACTCTGCTTGTCACAAGGTAGGCGATGTCCGCGTTGGAAAACGAGAAGGGGCCCCGATCAAGCGCCCTTACGCCCAAAACGCAGAACGCAAGCGAAGCGGCAGCAAGAACCGCCCTAAGCGTGAGCTCCGCCGCCTCGGGTGGCATGAGCGAAAAAACACTTTCAATTTGAGCCAATGCCATCACCCAGATGAGCGCGAGCGCTACGGCTACAACGAGAAGGGCATAAACCTGGTACGCCCTGTCCATGAAGGTCTTATCTCGGAAAGGGTTCGACCCCGTCAGAGCGAACGCCCTGGATGTCCAACTTCGCGCTCGCCTCATTTGGAGTTTTGCGATGAGAAAGGCGTCGCTAGCCAACCGCCCCTCCCATCTTGCCGCATGCCGCCCCCATCCCCAGAATGAGGTCGGGATCGATTCCGGGCACCTCGTGATGGCAACTCACCACTGCTGCCATCCCTCCATCGAGATACTCTTTGAGAAGAGCACTGAGAACCCCCCTTGCGCTGGGATCGAGAGGCCCGTACGGTTCGTCGAGAAGAAGCACTTTTGGCCTAGAAGCCAGCGCGAGCACTACTGCCAGCTTCAGCTTCATTCCTCTCGAGTATGTCGCGGGGATCCTGTCCCCGTAAGCCGACAGCCCAAGCATATGCATAAGGCGAGGGGATGGATCCTCCTCTCGAGGAACCCTGTTCGCCTGGCGCACGAACGCCAAGTGCTCGTTGGCGGTCATGTCGTCGTAGAAGACGGGCGTGTCTGGAACGAAGGCCACGTCTCCGCGCATCGCCCGATCGGATGGGTCGAACGACTTTCCGTCAAGGAGAACCACGCCGTCGGCAGGACGCGCCCAACCGGCAAGACAGCGCAGGAGAGTCGACTTCCCCGACCCGTTCTCGCCTACGAGGAAGGCGATCTCGCCAGGAAAGATTTCAAAGCTCGTTCCAGAAAACACATTCGTAGAGCCATACGAATACGAAAGGTCCTCTACGGTCAGCAAAGGATGCTCCGCCGCTCCATGCCTAGAGACAGCGCATGCGGGAAATAAAGAATTGCACAATCGCAAACTCCTTCAGGATACGTTGGAGTCCGACATATATCAAAAGTATATCATCGCGGGTCTTCGCTCCGGTGAAAGCGGATGATGGACGATGGGCACCTTCAGCGAATTGACCATACGAAATGAAACAGCACCCCGTCCTGCTTTGAAAGCATTGCGGCACTAGCTCATCCCGTCGAAACGATCGCTATGCCCGTGCTCCGTTTAGTGTTCGGCGTTCGATTACACAGTACAGTTTCGTACTGTTATGTGCTAAACTGTGGATACAGTACAGTTTCGTACGGTTATTGAAAGCTACCCGAAAGGCCGGAGATGAAGACGATAGCCATAAGCAACTACAAAGGGGGCGTCGGCAAGACCACGACCGCGGTGAACCTGGCGTCCGTGTTCGCGTCGAAAGGCCGGCGCGTGCTCCTCGTCGACCTCGACCCGCAGGCGTCGGCGACCGACTACTTCGGCCTCTACGGCCGGGCGGAAGAGGAGAGGCGGAGCACCATCGAGCTGCTCTACGGGCACGCCCCCGTCGCGGACCTCGCCTTCGGGACGGGCGTCGAGGGTCTGTCGGTGATCCCCTCGATCATCGACCTGGTCGACCAGAACGAGCTCCTGCTCCACGAGCAGACGCTCAAGTTCGCGCTCGCCGACGCGGCGGGCGACTACGACATCGCCATCATCGACTGCTCGCCGATGATGAAGCGGCTGGCGGTCAACGCCTACATCGCCGCCTCCGCGGGGGGCATCGTGGTGATCCCGGTCAAGCTCGACGGCTCGGTCATGAGGGGGACCGCCCTCACGGTCAACGCCATGAGGCGGGTCAGCGGCGCGTTGCGGCTCCCTACCCCCAACTTCAGGATCCTGCGGACGTGCGTCCCCGGGCGCCAGACGCGAAGCAACGCGACGGGCACCGAGGTCCTCGACAGGTTCTTCGCCGACAGGCAGTTCGAGACGAGCATCCACTCCTCGACCAAGGTCGGCGAAGGCTCCTGGGTCTGGAAGCCGGTCGTCGACTACGCCCCGTCGAGCAGGCCCGCGCAGGACTACCTCGCCCTCGCCGAGGAGGTGGACCGTGAGCTCTCCTAAAGACGCCGCGAAGGCTTTCACCATCGCAGGGCTCCTCGACGAGAGCGCCGCCACCAGGAGGCGCTTCCCCATAGAGGAGATAGAGGTCTCGGCCATCGAAGACCATCCCGGAAACGCCGTCTACTCGATGGACGAGGAGGCCATCGGGAGGCTTGCCGAGTCCATACGCAAGGACGGGCTCACGGACATACCGCTCGTCAGGAAGCTTCCCGACGGAGGGTTCCAGATGATCTCCGGGCACCGCCGCAAGGCCGCCTACAGGCTCCTAGCCGAGGACGACGAAAGCTTCGCGAGGATGCCGTGCAGAATCGTCGAAGGCGTCACGGACGAGCAGGCGACCACGCTCCTCCACGCGGCGAACTACTTCACGAGGGAGCTCTCCGTCACGGAGCGCGCCGCCGCGACGCGGGCGCTCGGGGAGGAGGTCGAGAGCATGAGGAGGAGCGACCCGGGCCTTTCCGGCATGCGCACCGAGGACATCAAGGCGGAGATCATAAGCGCCCAGACGGGCAGGAAGGTCTCCGGCAAGTCGATCCGGCGACAGGAGGCGCTGGCGTCGATGATCGAGAACGACCTCTCCACCGGCTGGAGGAGCCTCGCCGACGAGGGGAGGCTCTCGAGCGAGGCGGTGAGGATGCTCTCGAAGGTGCCGCGGAAAGAGCAGATGCGCCTCCACGTCCGATGGACCGAGGAGGGCGGATACGGCAAGCGCGACACCACGGACTTCATCCGGAGGAGCACCTCGAAAGGCACCGACGCGGACGACCGGCTGCGCCGGGCGGACAGGGAGATCCAGAAGTTCCTCTCCAGGCACCGAACGCCCCTCCCGCAGGCCGACCGGGGCATGATCGAGGCCATCGCCAGGCATGCCGAGGAGCTGGGAAGGCTCCTCTAGGCGTTCGGCAGGGGCTCGCGGCGAAAGAGGGCGCCTCCTCGATCGGCCGTGAGCCCCGGGTTTAGCAAGTAGCCCATGGAAGGGATACAAATCCCTTCCAATGGTTTCCCGTGGATACAGACCCACGGCAAGCGCCGGCCTCCTCCCTTCGCATCGCGAACGGGTCGGAGAACCGGCTCGGTCGCCCAGCCTGCCGGGGCAAGCCCGACAGACCCGGCTCCCTCGTCGCGGGGGAGGCCCCGCTGGCCCCTAAGCGAAAGGCTTCGCCCATGAGCAAGAAGAACCCCAAGACCGCGGACTTCCACATCCGCATGACCCCGGAAGAGCGGGCCCACATCGACGAGATCGCCGAGAAATGCGGCCTCACGAGGTCCGACCTCATCCGCCTTTTGGCGCAGCTTCCCGCCAGCGAGATCCACGGGTCTAACGTCCGCCTGGTCGTCGTCGACGGCAAGGAGATATCGCGCATCCACAAGGAGATGCGCCGGTTCGGCACGAACCTGAACCAGGCGACGCATGCGCTCAACTCCATCTCTTACTACTTGCGGCACGGAAAGCTCCGGTACGAGTACCTGGACATCGCCCTCCCGGAGATCCGCGAGAAGCTGGATGCCGTGAACGCCCGGCAGGAAAAGCTGTGCGAGGAGATGTCACGGCTCGAGACCGCGATGTTCGCGAGGTGGTGAGGATGCCGGTGCTGAAGCCCATATCGGGACACGGAAGCTGCGTCCCGGTCCAAAGGTACCTCGAGAAGAACGGGCGCGCGCTCGCGCGCGACTTCTTCAATTTCTCCGAGGTGCCGGACGCGGACCTCATGCGCGAGCCCGAATTCGGGAAGCCCTTCGATTGGGCGGCGGAAATGGACGCCTTCAGAGCCGAATGCGGCAACGACGATCCATGGAACGGGAAGAGGGCCCGCACCTTCAAGCATTTCGTGCTGTCCCCCTCCCCGGAAGACGAAGTGAGCCTCGATGAGCTCAGGGAGCTGGCGCACGCATGGGCGCTCCGGTTCTTCCCCGAGCACCACATCGCAATCATCTACCACGACGACAACGAAAACCGCATCCCCCATGCGCACATCGTCGTGAACAACACGAACGTGGTCACAGGCAGGAGGATGCATACCGACAACCCCCTCGATCTCAACCGGGCGCTCCAGGAGATGGCGGCCGAGCGGGGACTCAGGGCGCTCAGCAACGAAAGGCCCGAACCCAGCACGGGCTTCCAGCGACTCGCGGCAAACAAGGGCGAGCCCAGAGCGAAAGCGCGCACCCTGCAGGAGACCTACCGCAGCCGAGCCGAGCGAAGGGCCGAGGCGGCGGGCGGCTACTCGTGGGTGGCGGACATCAGGAACAGGGTGGGCATCGCGAAGGGCCTTGCCAGAAACGAGCAGGAGTTCCGCAGCATCCTCGTGATGATGGGAGTCGGGATCGAGGACAACTCCCCCCGCGCGCGCAGGCAGGACTGGATCTTCTCGCTCGCCGACGCGTCCGCCCGCCGCGTATCGGGAGAGCGCCTGGGCGCATCCTTCGGCAAGGCCGCGCTGGAGAGGCGGCTCCTCGGAGCGAGGGCAGAGCACCTGCCGGACGCATCCTCGCGGGAGTTCCTGCGCCTCGCCAGGAAGGCAGTAGAGCTCAAGGACCTCGACGAGCTGGATTCGCTCTCCAATGCGTTAGAGGTCTGCAGCAAATGGCGCATCATGTCCCTCGACGCTGCCGACAGCGCGATCGCGGCGCAACGAGGCAGGCTGCGAAACGGAGTCCCCGCCAGCCAGGAAACCCGCATCCGGAAGGACATCGAGGCCCTGGAGCATGCGAGGGACTTCCTGAAGGAGAGAAAGGCGCTCCCGCTCCACGACGTCACCCGAAGGGACGGTCGCGTCAGCGGCAAAGGAGGCTGGGCAGGCGAGCCATCGGGCTCCGAGCGGAGCGCCCCGCAACGCGAGCAGCCGCGCGAAAGGCGGGAAGGGCGCCAGCGATGAAGGTAGTCATCACATACGACAACGGGAGGGTCGACGTCTTCGACGACGGGCGGTTCACCGCCGCGCAGCCCTTCGGAAGCAACGCGATGCTCGCGAACTACGAGCTGAGGTTCGACCGTCTGGGGCAGACGGGCTTGTGGCTTTGCATCCATCATTACGACATCTCCCCGGGAGCGGCGCAGCTCGATTCCCAGGAGGGGACGCCCAGAGCCTCAAGGAGCCGAGGATGGCGGTTCCTGCTCGCGGAGAAGGAAGAGGTTTCGCATGTGGTCCAAATAAAGGCCGACGAAAGAGAGCTCGCGTTCCGCGTGGGAGGAGAGCTCGTGGACGCGGCGAAGTTCAAGCAGATGGTCGACCTGTGCATCAGCGACGCCTCTCAGAAGAGCAAGGCGCAGTGCGCCGTCGAGCTCTTCGGCATCCTGTCCCGCATGCCCGGCGCTTCGGTGGCGGCACCCGAAGAGATCTGCTCGAGATTCGGTTTCGGACTCGGAGCGTACGACGAGGCGCTGGCTCTAAGCGCCTCGTCCCCCGGCTCCTTTGGAGAGCGGCATCCCGGTAATGAAGACGGAGCCCAGGACGAAGGGTGCGAATGGATGGAAGGATTAGACGATGAGGTTCTTGGTTAAAGCGACGATCGGATTCTTCGCCTGGCTGTTCCGAGCCGTGTTCAGGTTCATGTAGGGGGGGCAAGATAGTGATGAAGCTTAAAATGTTCAAGAGCAAGATACGTATGCTTTTCAGCGATAGGAGGAAGGCTGCTGTCATCACGGGATGCGCGACGGTCATTCTCGTGGTCGCGCTGTGCTTCGCACCTTCCGACACGAACCAGCCGAGTTCGGCCCTTGACGGCAATGCTAACGGTGCTCCCAGTATTGCCGACAGCAGAAGCTCGGTATTTGAAGCCAATAGTAAAGAGGCGAACCCCAGCAGCAGCTCCAATAGTTCCAAGGCGACAGGCATGGGCAATCCGGCGCCTGAGACCCAAAACAACGCAACCAATTCCAATGCAACTACCCCTCCGAACAACGGAAAGGGCATTTCGAGCAACGAGGAAGCAGGCGATAGGCAATCAGGCCCCGCGAAGGAGCCCTCCACTTCCTCGCAGCCAGGCAACCCTCAAAAAAACTTGGGTCGAGGATACTGAAAAGGTTTGGGTCGTTGACAAAGCCGCATGGACCGAAACGATTCCCGTTTACGAGAACGTCGAAAGATCGATCTGCAACGTCTGCGGCGCCGACATCACGGGAAGCACGTCGGCGCACAACAAGCAGCACATGCTCGCCGGAGAGGGATCCGGCTATCACAGCGAAGTCCGGCAGGTAAAGGTCGGGGAAGAAACCATCGAGCACCCCGAGGAAGGGCATTGGGAAACCCTCGTTGTCGGAGGCCACTGGGAAAACGAGTAGCCATCCTCCCCCGCCAATCAAAGCAACAGAAGAAGAGCCAAAAAGGCCTTTAGGGCCTCTTGGCTCAAGCCCTCAAACAATACTTCCTTGTTTTACGGCGAATCACAATAAAGAGTTCAGTTTCGAGAAAAGGTTCTCGAACCTCTCCAGGGTCTCGTCCGATAGATCAATTTCCGCCGACCTTCTTGCAAACTCGCGAGCGGGAAGGTAGTGATTAAAGGCCCCTCCATTCATGTCTTTCAGCTGGATCATTATGGGCCGATCGCTCTTAATATCGCTTATGCTGACGTTCTTGTCGAACGCGGCGTTATACAAAAGGAGATATTCTTCCGGCTCAAACATGTCTTCGACATCAGCGTAGCTCGTGTTGCGAACGTCGGAGTAGTAGACGATATTCTTATCCCTGATGATCTTTTCACGCACGAGATCGTCGATACGCTGCTTGGACTTCTTGTCCACGAACGAGTCGAGAAGGCACACAATCTGAAGCTTCGAGCCCCTCATAAGAGAAATGAAAGTCGCAACCTTGTCCGCACCGCCCGTCGGAACGATGGTTGCCTCCTCCGACAACCCCGTCCTGCCTCGCTTCAGAAGCTCTGCGGACATAGTCTCCAAATACACCAAATCCGAGATTCCCTCGACCAGCAGGTTCTTTTTGTTGATGAACAGATTCTGGGCGACCGAATACCCAAGCGCGGCTTGCAGCGGGAAAAGCGTATCCGGATCCTTCTCTTGCAAGGAATCGGATATCCTGCTTCCCTGCCTCTCGACCTCGACCACAGTACGAATCTTCTCGAGGTGCTCCGAATCGACCATGAACGGAGAATGGGTTGTATATATGATCTGGTGGTCCTCGGAGAGGTCGTCTATGAACCTGAGAAGATCGCCTTGAGCCAGAGCGTGCAGATTCAATCCCGGTTCGTCCAGGAGGAGGATGTACTGCCTGTTCCTATCCTCCTGCATGGCCTTGAACCATACCAAAAAGGAGAAGAACCAATTGAATCCTTTGCTGCGCTTATCAAGGGGAAGAGACACCCTGTTCCACTTGTTTTTTACGCGGATATCCAAGACCCTCTTGACTATTCGATGGTTGCGGCCATCGTCACTCTCGACTTTATCGACATCGAACTCGATTTCAAGATTCTGATTGGAGCCCCAATACTCGAACAATGTGTCGGATATGTCGATGCTGGTCGCTTCCAACTCGGATTTGAACTCCTCGAAGTCATCCGCGGCGCTCAAGATGTCCAAATCCGCCCCGGAAAGATCGATGAGCGCTTTCGCCGTCTTGAGCGACGGATCGCTCAAGGATGCGTTCTTTAATTTGGATAGGTCGACCCTCCCAGGAAGCTGGTAGTACTCATCGTAATAGATGAACACGGGTAAGTTCGGTTCCAAGAAATCTTTCCAAATGGCATATTTGACCGGATCTTCCCATTTTGATTCCCCAGAAACGGGCAGCATCTCCCTTAGGGATTCAAAAATGGTCTTATCATCCTCCCCAAGGTCATACTCCGATAAAACGGAATCAAGCTGGCTACGGGCTTTAATGCTGAGAAGTCTTTCCTCGGGAATACCCTCCTCCGCCATCTTGTTCAAGGCTTCTTTTACCTTCGACGCCCACGACTTTGAAAACAACGAGTTAATCCCAATGAGAGTTTTTCCATCATAATATGTGCTACATGTGAAATCCGTGCCCTCCAAAGAAATGCCCATTTCAATCTCAATTTGAGACTTTAGCCCTTCGGAAATCTCATATCTAAGAGTCACCGCATCTTCGGGCTCATCGCCCCTTTTGTATTTATTGTATCTTGCACGCGGATAATCTTTCAGGGCTTCGAACTTGAACTCGGGATCGCCCTCGTCGAAATAATGACACTTCGCAATTGCCTCGAGCGCCGTGGTCTTGCCTGATTCATTCATACCAACGAGCACGGTCACATCCGGCTCGACATCAAACGATTGGTCGTTTTCGATGCACTTGTAGTTATGGATTACAACACCGGAAAGCCTGATCATTGCATCATTCGGCATCAACATCATCTCCGTCCAAGCTCCTGCGCGCCTTCTACTCAGCGACCCTGTGAGGCAAAGCCCAAAACCGCAAAACGAATACAGTCTAGCTAAAGGCCAATTACGCCTTTTTCGGAACGAAAGATAAATCGAGTTCGAATCCAATATCAACGAATCTCGATTGATCGCTCGAGAAGAAATCTCTTCACCTTCACCAGCAGAAGCTCAAGAGGCGAATGCAGCTGCGCTATCCTGGTTTTCAAATCTCGTGATTATTATACCGCTCGCCCTTCTAGCAGCCCCAAGACCGCATGAGAGCAAATCACCCCCAAGCTAAAGATAAAACCCAAACATAACTCAGAAGCGGCAGTCCCCAACATGCGCAGAAGCATGCCTAGGAAAATGAGGGGCCTTTAATCGCTTATTGAAGCGAAATACGTCGGGCGTGCTATTTCTCGATGAGCCTACTTGCGAGCTTAAAAACCTGGAGAACCTCTTTCGATGACAAATCCCATGTCGCAAGTTCCGCAGCAACCAGCGCGCCATGCTTTTTGCTTATATCTCGCAAGGCATTACCAACCGATTTTCATTGGGGTTTTTGTCCTGCAGCCATAAATCGATCACTGGAAGAGACTTTTCAAATCCGTTTCTTCTACAGTATTCATCAAATGCTTTTGCTAAGACCTCTTGAACTCTCCAGTTCTCGTCTTTGGAAACGTTCTGGAGCATAAAGTTGAGGATATCTTTATCGTCCGCTAAGTGCCCGAACAGAAAGACGCCATACATTCTCAGCTGATAGACATCAGATCGATAGGCTGAAAAAGCCAGTTCTTTCGCGCGGGAACTGTCGTTGGCCTCAAAGTCGATCTTGGCTTTCTGTTCCTCGACCTTGAAACCGTTCGTAATTTGCGCTAGTTCAATTTCTAGCTGCTTAATATACTGGCTCATCTGCTCAGCCTCCCTCATAAAGCCCGGCGTGTTAAAATCTATCTGAGAGTATTTGCTCCTGCCACAGCCACCGCAAACCTGTAAGCCAATTGATCAAAATGGTCAATCGGTATTGCCAGCCCTGTCTCTTAACCCGCAATCAAGCTAGAACATCGCCGCTTCAGAAGCCTAACTTATGGCAAGCATGCTCAAATCGACCAATTTTTCGTGCTCCGCTACTCGCCCTCGCCCAATGACCCCACCCTAAGGCAGCACCACGCAAGGATCGCGTTGCACATAAGGAACATCCCGAGCGCGAAAAGAAACACTTTCATTCTCATCTCCTGTCTTCTATCGCATAGACCACCGTCCGCGAGTTGGACGTCTGGTAGCTGCACGTCGCGAAGGCCCAGACTTTGGCATCAGACAGGTCCGCCTCCTCGAGCACGAGATCGCTGCGCGATATCCGATCGTTAAGGCAGGTGACCTGCTCCTCATCGTTTGCGAATGTCACCTGGACTTGCTCGTCGTCCGCGTTCACCACGTCAACGGCAACGACGCGCAGCTCGTGGACCTGGTCGTCGGCGCGGGTGCTCACCCAGATGTCCCTGTGCCCTTCCGCATAGTCCCGGTCGGAAAACCGCGCGAAATCGGCGAACACGCTGCCGTCGTCCATATGGTGCCCGTAGACGATCGAGAAGGGGGAATCGGGCGAGCACTCCCAATCCAGGTAGGGGGTGCCGTAGGCGCCCTGCCCCAGCGCGTCGTCGTACAGGTAGCGGTTGGGGGCGTCTGCCGTCGCCTGGGCAATCGGCTCGTCGATGGAGGTCCCCGGCACCTCGACCCAGGCGACCACCGCCTCCGGGATCGAGGTCCAGTCGGCCGCGCCGCCTCCTTCCGCGTCGGCGCCTTCGGGAGCGTCCTCGAGGAGGGCGGGCGCCGGCTCGGGGAGGGCGCCCCCGCCTTCCGGCTGCATCGTCTGCCGCAGCGCGAAGGCGAGCAGGCCCGCTGCGAGGAGCGCCAGGGCGATGCGGAAGACCACGCCCAGAGGGCGGGCCTTGCGCCCGCCCTCCTTGCCGGCATGCGCCTGACGGGGCTTAGGCATCTTCGCCCTGATCGTCGGCGGCGTCCTTGCGGCGCTTCAGAAGGCCGCTCGCGGCGCCGGCGAGGCCGTACGCCGCCAGGGCGAGCCCGCCCGCGCCGGCTGCCGCGGCGGTCGCGGCGGCGCCGGTCTTGGGATAGCCCTTGCCGGACGCCTCCTCGCCGGGCGCCTCCTCTTCGGGTTGGACGATCGCGACCGTCTGCGCCTCGTCGTC
Organism: Enteroscipio rubneri; assembly: GCF_963929405.1. Classification (NCBI taxonomy): domain Bacteria; kingdom Bacillati; phylum Actinomycetota; class Coriobacteriia; order Eggerthellales; family Eggerthellaceae; genus Enteroscipio; species Enteroscipio rubneri. The sequence goes on from NZ_CAWVIN010000003.1 coordinate 527,030, forward strand.
GATGTCGGTGTGCGTCGCGACCTCGATGCCGTCCTTCACGAGCGACTCGAACGCGACGGCGCTTTTGCCAGCGAGCCCCGTGGCGTCGAACTCGAACGCGACTTCGACCTCCCCGTCGGGGGACTCGGGCGTGAACGTGGCGGACGTGGAGACACCGTTGCCCTGCGCGTCTTTCAAAGGCTCTCCCGTGGCCTTGTCCATGAGCACGCCCGCCACGACGTACTCCTTGCCGGGGATGAGGTTCTCGTACGTCACCGTGTCGACGATGACCGCGGACTCGCCCGCGACGAGGTTCTTGTCCCCGTCGGCCCCGTCGACCGCGTTGGTGCGGATCATCGGGAAGTAGATCGACTGGTTCGCGTCCGCCATGTCGTCATGCGCTGCGATGACGTTCCCCTCGGAGTCGGAGAGCGTCTCCGTGAACACGGTCGTCCTGCCGGAGAGCGAGCTCGCGTCTATCTCGAAGGCGACCTCGACGGTCCCATCGGCCTCCTCGGGCGAGAACGCGACCTCCTGGACGTAGGCGTTTCCGTCCCCGTCCATGAGCATCTCGCCCGTCTCGGCGTCCGCGATATGGCCCGTCATCGTGTAGGCTTCGCCAGGAGTGAGGCCCGTGTACTCGACCGTGTCGACGAGCTCGAGCCCCTCGTCCGCGACGCCCGTCGCGTCCCCGGTCTCGGGGTTCACGGCCGTCGTGGCGATGTCGACGACGGCAACCGTCTGGCTCTCGTCTTCGATGTCGGCGTGGGCCATGTACTCCTCGCCCCCGCACGTCATGGTCTCGAAGGCGACGAGCTTGGCGCCCGCGAGGTCGACCCCGCTGAAGGCGAAGGTCATCTCGACGGTTCCCGTGAAGTCCTCCGCCGTGAAGGTGGTCCGGGCCGTGATCTCGTTGCCCGCATCATCGAGCGCAGGCTCGCCGGTTGCGGCGTCCATCAGGATCCCTTCGAGCGTGCACTCGGTTCCGGGAATGCAGCCGGTGTACTCGACCGTGTCGATTATCGTCAGGTTCTCGCGCGCCTGGCCCTCGTGGGCCCCGCTTTCGGCATCGGTTGCCGTGGTGCCCATGGTCTTGTGCATGTTGGCTATCTCGAGCTCGAAGACCGCGCTCATGGTGCCGTCCTCCCGCTCGAACATTCCCTGGTCGTTCACGAGGAGGTCGTGGACGGCGGCGTTGCCCTCGTCGTCCACGTCGCTCACGACGTAGCCCTCGGGGGCCGAGGTCTCCTGCAGATGGTAGGAGCCGTGCTCGAGGTACGGGACGCTGATGGCGCCGTCCTCGCCCGTGACGAGCTCCTCGTCGTAGGTTCCCTCGTCGTTCCAGAGCCTGAAGACGGCGCCTGCCACGGGCTTGTCCGCATCGAGGGCGTCGACCTTCATGACCTTGAGCTCGGTGGGGGCGTCCTCGGCTTCGAGCACCTCGTCGAACACGGCGACATCCTGCCCTTGGTATTCGAGCGTCACGGTCTTCTCGTCGACGTCGAGCGCGTAGCCGTCCTTGGCCTTCGCCTCGTAGACGGTGTAGGTGCCGAGGTAGAGCTCGCCGCTCGTGGCGCGGCCCTCCCCGTCGGTCTCGAGCGTGGCCACGATGTCGCCGGCATGGGCGCGGACCGTGCCGTCGCCCGTGACGATGTCGGATGCCGCCTCCACGACGTAGACGGAGTCGGAAACCGGCTCGCCGGTGGCGGAGTCGTGCTTGACGACGCTGATGGTGCCCTTCTGGGGCATGTCGGCGAACTCGACCTCGATGGGGTCGTCCCAGTCGTTGTAGACCGCCCCGACCGTGATGGTCTTGCCTTCGAGCGCCTTGACGTAGCCCTCTGGCGCCTGCACCTCGACGAGCGTGTAGTCGCCCTGTTCGAGCAGCATCGGCAGCGTCACCTCGCCGCGCTCGTTGGTGGTCCAGGTGTCCATGACGTGGGTGTCGGGGTAGTGGCTCTCGTAGGTGACGAGCTCGCCGTCGGAGTCGAGCAGCTGGAACGAGCAGGGAAGCGGGATCTGGCGTCCCGTCTCTGCGTCCGTCTTGACGACCTTGAGCGGCGTCTGCGGGATGTGGTTGTTCACGAGCGCCGGCGGGTCGTACTGGCCCTCGGCGGAGATGGTCGTCTTCCAGTCGGGGACCGGGATGATGTCGTGGCCGTACTCCGCCTTGAAGTCCTCCGCCACGGAGTCTGGGATGACCTCGTGCACCGTGTAGGTGCCGTATGCCAGGGCCCCCGACCAGCCTTGCGGGATGTCCCATCCGTTGACGGCGAGGCCGCCTCGGGTCGACGCGAGGCCGTTCTCGTCGGTGGTGATGGTGCAGACCACCTCGCCGGGCTCGGCCTTCTCGCCGGTCTCGGGCGAGACGACGGCGTTCTCGGATGCGTTGATCAGCTGGAACCGCACGCCGGGCAGCAGCACGCGCTCGGCCTCCTGCACGATGCCGGACTCGTCCTCGACCTCGATGGGGATCTCCTTGACCAGGCGGAAGTCCCCGCGCTCGACCGTGTCGGGCGCCTTGGGCGCGTTGTAGGAGTAGACGGCCTCGCCCACGGCGCCTCCGTCGGTTATCTGGATGCAGAACGCCTCGGGCTCGCCGCCCCGCCCGTCGTCGAGGTTGTAGCCCGCAGGGGCCTTCGTCTCCTGGATGACGACCGTTCCGAGCGGGAGGGTCGGATCGCCGTTACCCATGCGGTAGAGCTCGGGGCCCGCGACCTTGTAGTCGTCGGCGTAGTCGGCGAACCCGTCGGCGTCGGTGGCGAACACCCAGGTGCGCGCGGGCGCCCCGGACGCCTCCGCCTCCTCGGCGCTGGCGTAGAGGCCCTCGTAGAACCGCACCGTGAACTCGGCGCCGGCAAGCGACGCCGAGCCCTGGGGGACGCTCTCCCCGGTCGTCGCGTCGACCTTCATGACGAGCATGCCGACCGGGTCGGACTTGGGGTAGTCGGCGACGCCCGCGGCGCCGTTGACGGCGCTCGCCATGTCGGGATGGACCTCGACCTCGTAGACCGCCTCGTCGAGGGCGTAGCCCTTGGCGGGGACGGTCTCCTTCACCCAGTAGGTGCCGGGGACGAGCTCGCCGAGCCTGCCCGACCCGCTGTCGTCGGTCTCGATCGAGCCGACCCTCGAGGCGAGCCCGCTGTCCGAGTAGACCCCGTAGACCGCGCCGGCGAGGCTGTAGCAGGGGTTCGACCCGCTGACCTCGGGCAGCGCCGAGCCCTTCTGGAGCACTATCTCGCCGAAGGGGGTGTACTCGAAGGACAGGATCAGCTGCGTGCCGGCTCCCGTGCTCAGCTGGAAGGCCTCGAAGTTCCGGGGCACCTCGCCCGTCCGCGCCGCGATCTGGCGGCCGGTCGCGTCCGGGTTGGTCACCTCCCCCGAGTCCCCGAATCCGAGCACGTTGTACTGCACCCAGTCCTTGAACTGCTCGGTGCAGCCGTACATGGCGTAGTTGCCGTCGGAGGTGTAGGTGTCGGACAGGAGGATGTGGGTGAGCGCGGCGTAGTGGTTGTCGCTCATCGTCGACCCGTCGTACCACCTATCCGGCCACATGGAGGCGTCGAAGCCGGGGGCTCCGTAGCCGAACCACAGGTCCGCCACGGCCTCGGCGGTGCGTCCGGAGGGCGCGCTGAGCGCGGATTTGGGGTAGGTTCCGGACGGCGGCGTCGAGGCGGAGGGGTTGCCGCAGTAGGCGATCTCGCCGTCCGCCCACATCCAGTTGGTCGAGTAGCCGCCGTAGTAGATGCTCGACCCGACGGTCAGCTTCGCGGTCTGCGCCGCATGGGCCTCCTCGGCGAACGCCGGCGACAGCGTGGCGAGAAGTCCGGAAAATGCGAGCAGGACGGCGAGGATCGCCCTGAGCGGCGCGGATCGGGTTGCCGCGCCGATGAGGCTTGATTTGCTCATGACGCACCTCCTATCGTGCTGGTTTCTCAAAAGGGGCTTTGCCCTCGGAGAGGGCGGAAGCGCCCTCGCGGGCATGCTCGGCGCGCGAGCTGAGCGATTGCTCCCTGGATTCGCGCAGCGCGAGGTACTCCCTGCGGGCCTCGTCGAGGGCGGTCTTGAACTGCGCCGGCATGACCTTGACCGTGTCCTTCGCCGCACGCCCCGTCCGCTCGTCTATGACGGGATTGCCCTCGGCGTCGAGGATGGAGCGCTGCAGCCAGACCTCCCTGTTCGTCAGAAGCGGTATGTCGACGAAGTTCTCGCCTCGGTACTTCGAGGGGTTCACGAACATGGGCGAGAACTGGTAGTAGCTCACGTCGTGCCCTTCGATCACCGTCCCCTTCGGCAGCGTCACGGAGTTGAAGGTCCTCTTCTCGCCGCTCTTGGGGTCGGTGTACTCGATATCGGCCTTGACGAAGTTCCTGTGCAGGGTGATGTAGGTGTTCTTCTTCTCTTCGGCCATCGTCTCTTCTCCTTTCCTTGGTATCGGGATGGCGCCGGCCCTTCTCTTTGTTGACCGGGCCCGGGCCGGCGGCAAGGCCCGCAGGGTCTCATCCCGAGGGACGAGGTGTGCCTGCGCGCTTCCATGGTCAGAACCCGCTCACGATGTCGCGGGCCCACGTGCCGCTCTTCACGAGCGAGAGGATGAGCAGGACGCACATGGCCAGGTACTGGAGCGCGTAGGTGAGGCCGTTCGCGATGCTGTCCATCGGCGTCCCCGTGCCGGGGTTGACGGCGACGAGCCCGCCCAGGATGAGGGGGAACGAGACGAGCAGGATGAGGATGATCAGCCCCGCGATGCAGACCGCGGCGAAGTTCTTGATGTAGCCGACGCCGATCTGGCGCGTGTCGTCGAGTGCCATGAGGGACAGCGGTATCGGGCTGAAGGCCGCCATGATGTAGAGCTGCAGGGCCCGCGCCCAGCAGACCACAAGACTCACGATGTAGGCCACCAGCACGACGAGCCAGCTGACGAGCGAGACGAGGAGCATCGCGATGAGCGAGGGCAGGTCGTCGTCCCCCGTGACGATGGAGACCTCGCCTAGGTCGAGCGCGCCCCCCGTGCCGAACAGCGCGATCGTCCTGTCTATCGCCAGCCCCACCACCTCGTAGATCGCCTGCATGAGCTCGAAGCTGTTCTGGATCAGAAAGAGGAACACGGCGAAGAACACGAGCAGGAACACCACCTCCTTCACGCCCGGCAGCGACTGGCTGCCGTCCATGCGCTGGGAGATCTGGATGAGCTTGATGGTGAACACGAGCGAGAGCACCCCGCAGCCGATGGGCAGGATCGCGACCTGCCACACGGCGTGCACGATGTCGTACATGGAGGTCCCGCCCGCCGTCGTGAGCATGCTGCCGAAGTCGGCTCCCAGGATCCCCTCGTAGCCGATCGACTCCAGGACGTTCGCCTGCTGGGAGAAAATCCAGTTGCAGCAGTCGCGCAGCACGCCGCAGAGCCACCCGTTGATGTCGTCGGCGATGCTCGCCCAGGCGGGCCGCGCCGGCAGGAAGATCGCCGCGCAGACGATGAAGGAGAGCAGGGACGCCCTCGCGAAGCGCTCCCTGCCGCCCTGCTTTGCCTCGATGCGCGCGATCATCGGAACGTCAGCTCCCCGGACCCGTCGTCGACCACGGTGACGGGGGTGTTCGCCGCGTCGTCGAGGGTGAAGTTCGTGAGCTTGGTGCCCGCGTTGAAGTCGAGCCAGACCTCGCCGTCCCAGGTCGCCTTGGTCGCATGGGGGGATGCCCCCTTCGCGAACTCGCCGAGGACCGCCTCGAACTCGTCGCGGGTGTGCCCGAACGCGTCGAACAGCGCCTCGTCCGGGTTCCCGATCGACACGTGCGCTTCCTCGGCGACATCGCGCACGAAGGCGCCGCCCAGCTCGTCGCATACGATCCTCTGGGAACCGTCTGGGCCGCTGGTGACGAAGAGCACCGCGAGCTGCTGCGGGCCGTTTACGGTTTGGGAGACGGAGAGCGTCGCGGAGAGGCTCCCGTCCGCGGAGGACTCCTCGTCGAGCGCGTAGTAGAGGACCGCCGTGCCCTCCGGGGACGTCACGACGAGGTTCGTCGGGGTGATGGACAGCGAGGACCCGCCGTCCTCGCTCGTCCAGGACGATCCGGCTAGCGCGGAGAAGCCCTTGGGCGCGCCGCCGGCGGCTCCGGCATCCTCTTCCTCGTCGCCTCGCCCGGCCTCCTGCGGGCTCGCCTGCTCCTGCGAAACGGGATCGGGCCCCGCCTCGCCGCCGTCCTGCGCGAGCGTGCAGCGCGCTACGCTCGATCCGACGAGGATCGCCAGCGCCCCTGCCGCCAAGACGGCGATGATCTTCGTTTTCCTATCCATTCTTTCCTCCTCCTATCCGATGACCTTGATCGCCGCGGTGAAGTAGCCGACGCCCGACGCTTCCCTGCAGACCTCGCCCGAGTAGGGCTCGTGGATGTACTTGTCGTCCCCGATGAAGATGGCGACGTGCCCCGGGCGCCACAGGATGTCCCCGGGCTCCGCGAGCGAGACGGGGACCTTGGCGCCGAACGCGGCCTGGTCCTCGGAGTTTCGCGGGATGGAGATCCCCGCCTGGGCGTAGCAGTACTGGGTGAGCCCCGAGCAGTCGAGCCCGACGCCGGGCGTGGTCCCGCCCCAGACGTAGGGCACGCCGAGCTGGCTGCGCGCCGCCGCGACCACGGTCGACCTCGCCTGGTCCAGGCTCCGGAACTCCTCCAGGCTCATGCCGTCGAAGCGGCGCAGGCCGTAGGCGTCCATGGCCGACTTGAGGCTCTCGACGTAGGACGAGCTCGTCGCCCATCCCGCGTCCTTGAGGCCTTCGGCCATCTTGTCCGAGTCGCGTTTCTCGATCGCCTCGCGGATGAGCGGGTTGTTCGCGTAGTGGCCCGCCTGCAGGAAGACGCGGCTCCTGAAGCGGATGCAGTCCACATCCGAGGTGAACGAGGTGAAGTACGCCGTGATCGCCACCGCCTCGCCCCCGTACTCCTCGTTGGTCGCCCAGGCCGACTTGCCGGTCACCTCTGGGCAGGCGGCGAACGACGAGGACCATTTCATCCCGAAGAGGTTGTGGTCGCGCTCCGCGAGCCGGCTCATGTGGTCGCCCTGGCCCGATTCGCAGATGATCTGGGCTATCGTGCAGCCCGCCGGATGCCCGTAGTCCTCCTGGCACTCGATTGCCTCCTCCACCATCTCGTAGGTAATGTAGGGGGGAAGGCCCGCGAGGCTCTGCTTCGCCGCCTCGTTCTGCCAGAAGCCGAACAGCGCCGCGACGAGCTGGCTTGCGGCGAGCGCGACGAGGATGAACGCGAGCACTCCCGCGAAGACGCCTCCCAAGGGGGCGGCTGCGCTCGCGATGGCGCCGCCTATCGCCTTCGCCGATGTGCTCTTCGCTGCTGCCGCCGCCTTGGCGCCGCCTGCAGCCTCGGCCGTCTTCGCCTGGACGGCAGCCTGGGCGCGGACGGCCGAGGCGCTTGCGCCCTTGGCCGCGCCCTTCCCCTTGGCGGACCCCGCGGCGCGCGACGCCTTCTTGGAGGACGCGCCGGGGCGCTTGCCGGATCCCGCCTGCCGGACGGGACCGTTCGCCTTGCCCGCTCCGCGGGCCTTTGCCGAGAGGCGCTTGGCCAGGACGGCCTTGTCGCGGACGCCGGCGGCTCCCGAGAATTCCTCGGTGTCGTCGAGCTCGTCCACCGCCGCGTTCCCGATCGCCGCCTTCGCTCCGATCGGGGCGCGATGCCCGCCGAGGCGCCCGGGTTGCGCGGCGGTCTGATCCGAAACGGCCGATCCTTCGGCGGCTCCGCGGGATCGCGCGCGTCCCCTCGATGCGCCCCTCGGGACGCGTCCTGCTTTTGCGGCGGCGAGCGGGCTTGCCTCCCGTGCCGCCGTGGACCTTTCCGCGAGCGTCGAGAGCGCCTGGTCGTCGGCGGATTTGACCGTCCCCGAGTTGAGGACCGTCTCCTTCTCGGCCGCCACGAGCTCGCGCATCCCGGCATCCTGGTATGTCTGGCCCTGGCCGCTCATCGCTCAGGGCCCTCCTCGCCATCCGCATCCCGAGACCCGGAGCTCGCCCGCCTGTTCGCCTCGAAGACGGCCTTGCGCTTGAGCTCGGCGATCTCGTCGGGCTTGGTGTTGAACAGGTCGTAGAGCGCGCCCTTCGGGAAGTCGTCCATGATCGGCACGCGCGCGCCGCCCGCGACGAGCAGGCCCTCGCCGGCCTTGATGGAATCGTCTATGTAGCCCGCCTCGGTGTCGGAGAGGGTGAGCAGGTCCACCCAGCTCTTGCGGTCGAGCGCGGACTGCTTGTGCAGCAGGCAGAAATCCGAGTTCAGGACCATGTTGCGGGCGGACTCGTGCGTGAGCATGTAGGTCGAGTTCTGCGTGATTCCGGTGCAGATGAGGTTGAACTTGCGCCCCTCGGCCCAGAACTTGGAGAAGTACTCGATGATGGCGGGATGCCCGAAGAGGCTCTGCACCTCGTCGATGTAGAGCCAGGTGGTGACGCCCCGCTCGAAGTTCTCGTACATGCGGTTTCGCACCGCCTCGAGCGCGGTGAGCATGCCGAAGACGCGCATGTTGCTGGAGAGGTCGTGCAGATCGACGTTGGTGACGCGGTTCTTGAACGTCACGTTGCTCTGGCGGTTGAAGAAGGACAGGGCGCCTTTCACGAACCTCTCGTAGCGCAGCGCGATGTCGCGCGCCTCGCGCTCTGGCTGCTCGACGAGGATCCTGTAGAAGTCCCCAAGCACGGGGATGCGCTCGCCCGACTGGACGTAAGCGGCCTCCACGCAGCGCGTGATGATGGACTTGTCGGCCTCCGGCAGGCCCTCCGACCCCTCCGCCATCATGGCGGAGGAGAGGGCCAGGAACGCGTCGATCTTGAAGGCCATCTGGGCGGCGTCCGCCTTGCCTTCGACGTCCGTGAGGTCGAAGGGGTTCATGGACGTGTCCGAGTCGGGCGCGAGGCGGATGTTCTGGCCATTGCAGCTTCCGACGAGGGTGGAGTACTCGCCGGCGGGGTCGAAGATGACGACCTCGTCCTCCGGGAAGGCGAGCACCGTGTTCAGGATCTCGCGCTTGACGCTGAACGACTTGCCCGAGCCGGGCTTGCCGCAGACGAACCCCATGGGGCTCGCGAGCCGTTTGCGGTTGCAGATGACGAGGTTGCCCGACTGCTTGGACTGGCCGTAGTAGCCGCCGCCTTCCTGGTTGAGCTCCTGGGAGGCGAAGGGCATCTGCATCGCGATCTGGCCTGTGGTGAGGTGCCTGGAGACGTTCACGTGGTTGCGCCCCAAGGGGAGCATGGAGTTGAGCGCGTGCTTCTGGCGGTAGTCGAGCCCGACGATCCCGAGGGAGTTCCCCTGGGCCACGGAGACCACCTGCTCCACCTGGCGGTCGAGCTCCTCCAGGCTGTCGGCGTAGGTGTAGACGAGCCCGGTGTAGACGAAGAGGCGCTCGTTCTTGTTGCGCAGGAAGTCGAGCAGCTCCTCCGCCTCCTCCTTCGAGTAGCGCAGCTCGGGCGGGAGGATCGAGTAGTCGTAGCCCTTCTTCACCGCCGCCATCTGCTCGTCGATGATCTCCTTGTCCATCCAGTCGAGCTGGCGCTTCACCATCGCGAGCGCGTCGCTTTGCGCGATGGGCTGGATGTGCAGCGTCACGACGAGCGGGATGGGCAGGTCGATGATGTTCGCGAGGTAGTAGTCCTCGAGCATGCTCCCGAAGTCGCGTATGGCCAGCACGCTCCCGAACACCCCGTCGGACTCGAAGCAGTCCGCCCGTCCCTCGGGCGCGAAGTCCATGAGGTTCGGGGCGATGAGGTTCTTCGTGCGCAGGCCGCGGAACTGGGACAGTTTGTCCCAGCTGAACTCGAAGCGCTTCTTGGGGCGGACGATGGAGTCCATCGCGCGCAGGCGCTCCTCGCCGTCGATCGGGCGCGCGTCGCACCGGATGCGCGCGAGCGTCTGGCACACGTCCGCGCGGATGCGGGCGAGCTTCGGCGTCGCCGCATCCACGTCGTCGGCGCCGACCATGTAGGTGAGGTAGCGGTGGCGCTCGAGGTTGGACACGCCCTCGCGCAGCTTGTCGTTGAGGATCCGGTTGTACTCGTCCACGAGCCCGTCGTCGACGTCGGCGACGTGGCGGAAGAAGCGCTTGGACCCGATCACGTCGGCGGGGATGGGCGTGTTGGCGATCGAGAGCTGCACCGAGGCGTCCGCGTTGAAGTAGTTGTAGAGGCTCGAGAGGACGGAGAAGATGTTCTCCTGGGCGTCCCTTCGCGCCGATTGGTAGCTGATGTCGGAGAACTCGACCGTCTGGCTGAAGAGCCCTTCCTCCACCTGGGCGATGCCGTTTTTGTACATGGCGTCGTATCCGATGTAGTCGAGCTGGCGCTTCGCGGAGTTGCGGGCCTTGGACGTGCGCCTGGCCTTCTCCTCGCGGGCCTTCGCCTCGGCGCCCGTCGCCTTCCTGCCGCCGAGAAGGAGCCCCATGAGGCTCGACTTCCTGGCGGGCGCCTTTTTCCTAGAACTGTTCTGGGCCATGGACCTCGGCCCCCTTCCTCTTGGCCCTGCGGCGCGCCTTGCGGGAGGGCTTTCCTGCGACGGGGCCCGTGCATGCGCAGCCGGCGAGCGCGTCGCCGGTGTCGTAGAGCATCGTCTGGCTGTTCATGGAGTGCTCCCAGAGAAGGGGGAGGAACTCCTCCAGCTTCATCCCGAAGGGGCGCCAGAACCCGGCGAGCCAGAACGGCAGCGCCGCTGCCATGACGGGAAGCGTCGCGTTGCCGACCTCGATTCCGAGCCCGAAGTAGACGATCGCCGCCGCCGCGATGGCGGACGCGAAGCCGAGGGACACGCACGCGAGCGTGCGCAGGCTCATCTTGCCGACGATCTTCTCCTGGTACTCGCCGATGTCCTTCTGAATCGGTATCTGCAATGACATGCCGACCACCTACGCTGGGAGCCAGGATGTGTCGAGCATGCCGAAGTAGACGGCGGCCGCGATGATGATCGCGCCGCCCGCGATGGTCGAGATGGCGCTCGCGATCTGGGAGCCTCCCTGCTGCTCGCGGATGGCGAGGCCGAGCGAGACCGCGCCCCACACGACGAGGAACCCGCCGAGGAAGGTAACGCAGCCCGATACGAGCGTGATTATCTGGGTTAGCATCATGGTTTCCTTTCTTCTTCTCGCCGCGATCGCGGCGATGTGCCCTGGTCGATCCCGAGAGGCGCATGCGGGCGGCGGCCCCATGCGCGGTCGCCCGCGCATGGGCCGGGTCTCCGGGCGCCGCCGCCCCTAGGCTCTTCTTTCCCTCATGCCTCCTCCTTTTGACGTATCCGATAGGACGCGAAGCCGAACCGCTCGGCATGCCTTGCCCCTGGACGGCCGGGATCGATATGCCTGTAACGGGGATGCCGCTCGAGCGGGTACTTCTTGTCCTTGAACGGGAAGGCTCCCGTGATGAGCACGATCGCCTCGTCCCTGGGAAGCCTTCCGACCTCGGACGGTTGGATGAGGTCGCGCTCCTGCCTGTTGTAGTTGCGGGTCCGGCTCGAGTTGGAGCCGCGGGAGTCGTTGAAGGTGATCGTGGAGACGGTCTGCTTTCCGACCGCCTCCGAGATCTCCTTGTTGGTCTCGCCCGACTTCCCGCCGAGGAAGAGCGTCGTGTCGCAGCAGTCCTGGATGGTCTGCGCGTCGTCCTTGTAGCGGCTCTTGAGCTGGGCGAGGGACTGCAGGATGATCGAGCAGGATATGTTGCGGCTGCGCACGACCGCGATGGTCCGCTCGAAGTCCGGGACGTGGCCGATGTTGGCGAACTCGTCCAGGATGAAGTGGACGTGCGTGGGGAGATGGCCCGCATGCCGCCTCAGCGCGACGTTGCAGAGCACGTCGAGCGTCTGCCACATGAGGATCGCGAAGAGGAAGTCGAAGGTCGAGTTGGTGTCCGGCATGCTCGCGAAGACGACCGTCCTCTTGCCCTCCTCGCCGAGCTCGTCGAGGCCCATCTCGTCGCGCTCGAGGAGCTTCGAGACCTCCTTGATGGAAAGGGGCTTCAGGCGCACGTTGCAGCTGATGATGATCGACTTGAGCGTCTTGCCTGCGGCGGTCTTGAACGCCTTGTAGTTCGACAGCGAGAAGTCGTCCTCGGGCAGCGTGGGCTCGCCGGTCCTCACCCAGGAGAACCCGCCGCCCCCGTTCGAGAACGCCCTGCTCTCGAGGTCCGCCTCGGCAGGCTCGCCGGTCCTGACGAACCTCATCCCCGTCTCGAGCTCCGCGAAAAGGACGTCGAGCGGGCTCATGTACGACTCGTCCTCCTCCTTCGCCTCGGCCAGCCCGAGCAGGACCAGCAGCCCGGGAAGGTTTCGATCCTCCTCGGGGCAGTGCGCGAGCAGGTAGGAGACGAGCGCGGTGTAGAGCAGGCGCTCCGCGTTCTCCCAGAACGGGTCTCCGGCATGGTCCTTGTCGCCCGTGGTGTTCTTGATGAGGCATTCGACGAAGGTGAGGACGTCGGCCTCGCTCCTCACGTAGCGAAGCGGGTTGTAGCGGTTCGATTCGGCGAAGTCGATGGTGTTGAAGGAGCGGATCTCGTATCCCGCCTCCGCGAAGAGATGCCCCGTCTCGCCGATGAGGGTCCCCTTGGGGTCTGTCACGAAGTAGCTGGAGTTGAGCTGCATGAGGTTGGGCTTCACGTAGTAGCGCGTCTTGCCGGAGCCCGAGCCGCCCACGACCACGACGTTGTGGTTGCGGTCGGTCTTGAGGTCGAACCTCCCGCGGTCGAGCGCGATCCGCGCGTTCTTCGTGAGGATGATGTTGTTGTCGGGCGCTTTCGCGTCCCCGAACGCCCTCATCTCGGCCCTGGTCGCCCAGCGGGCGCTGCCGTGCTCCTCGCCGTTCCTGGTCCCCTTGGCCGTCAGGCGGTACGACCAGGCGATCCACACCGCGCAGACGAGCAGGACGCCGACGCAGATTCCCGCAGGCTCTCCGGTGAAACCGCCGCCTTTCGCGACGAAGCCCGGCAGCGTGACGGCGGCGGTCGCCAGGTTCGCGATCGGCTCTCCTGGAAGCGACGCCAGGTTCGACGCGTAGAGGTTCCCGGCCGCGAACGCGATCGGCGTCGCCATCAGGGCCGTGATGAGGGAAGGGCTCATTTGGACCTCACCGCCGCGATCTCGACCTCATGGGCCTTGCCGCGCGCCGCCTCCATCGCCTTCGCGCTCTCGCGGGCGGACGCCGCGCGCTCCTCGAGCGGCTGGGCGTCCCTTATCTGCTCGCGGGTCTTTCCGCGCTCCTCGAGCGCCCTGTCGAGGGCGATGTCCGCCTGCTTCTCCAGATCGCCGAACGTGCGGGAGACGCTAGGGGCGTCCTCCACCTTGAAGAGAAGGTGCTCCTTTCCCTTGCCCTCGAAGAAGGCGTGCTCGATGCCCTCGCCCGAGAGCTTCCCGTCGATGATCTCCTTGATGCTCCGGTATTCGGGGAGGGATGCGAACTGCTCCATGCTGAGCTTCGCCCACTCGGAAGGCTGCTCCGCGGCATCCTCCGGGCCCTTTCCCCTTATCTCCCCGCGGGCGTTTCGCAATGCGTTCTTCAGCCTCTCGGCGCTCGCGAGCATCGCCTGCTCGCTTGCGTCCTGGCCGATCCTCAGCACCCAGTCGAACAGCTTCTCGCCGCTCTCGTCCCCGAAATCAGTGGCCATCGGCTCTACCTCCGTTTCTCGCTGGGACAATCTGTCCCACTTCGCAAAACGACAAAGCACGCTCCAGCGGCATCGGATGCCTTGCTAGGAACGTGCTTTGCCGTTTCTTCCCGTTGCGTTTGAAGGGGGGTTGATCGCCGACGACGATTCGCGGGCTTCCGACGAAGCGTCTCTGAGGCTCCTGAGCCTGCTTCTCGCCGCCTCCGACCTCGATCTTCCATCGCTTTCCCGCGACCCCTCAATCAGGGAGGACAATGCATCGCGGGCTCTGCCCGAAGCGGAGACGATGCTGTCGCATGCCCCGTCATGGAACACGAGGGCGCGGGAGGCGCGGTCGGATATCTCGAGCATCGCGCCGTCGAAGCTCGGGCGCTCGTACGCCTTCACCGCGTAGTCGCCGCAACGGCTCTCGAGGATCTTGCATTCAACCTGATCGCCCGCCCGGTTCTCGGAGCAGGCGGTCATGAGGCTCCAGGGCTCGTCGAGCATGGGAAGCCTGTATTCGAGCCTCTCGCATTCGCTCGCGGAAGCCGCGCTCATGCCCACGATGAGATCGTTGAAGCCGTGCCGGTCCCGGCTCAGGCCGCCGAACGAGCAGTTCTCGAACGCCAGCCAATCGCCGGGCTCGCCCCCGTCGCCGATCTTCTTGAGGGTCCACCACTCGTCGCCGCCGTCGACCTGCTGGACGAAGGCCAGATCGCGGTAGACCACGCCCTGCCGTATCGCCCAGTTTCCGCGCCGGAAAAAAGAGCGAAGCTCCTCCATCGAGGATGCTTCGCGGATGTCGTAAGGATAGTCTTCGAGGTAGGGGTCGTCTTGCCAGGCGTATCCGCCGGCTCTCAGCCAGCCGTTCTCCTGGCATTTCGCCGCCAAGGATTCCTGGACGGATGCGTCGGCCCGGTCGGCCCCGATATGCGTCGCAGCGTGCGCCAACGACCTCGCCCCCTTTCGCTGCCCCCCGGATCGGCGCCGTCGGCGTCGGCGGGAGGACGGTTCGCGCCCATTGAACCATCGGGCGGGAGCGGTCGAGGTCGGTGGGCGGCGCGCTCGGTTCTATTCGGTTCCGCTGGTCGCTCGGCCTCCCGGATACCCTCCGGGAAGGCTCCTGAAGTCGACGTCGGGACGCTCGATGCGCGTGCAGGTCTCCTTCAGGCGGGACAGGATGGCGGTCGCCGGATCGCCGAACCCCTGCCGGCTCATTCGCCTCCCGAGGTTCGGGGGGTCGTATTCGCTCGTGACGATCGTCGAGCGCATCTCCCCATACCTCGCGTTCAGGATCTGGAACAGGGTGCGGACGGCCCAATCCCCCGCGCTCTCCTTACCCATGTCGTCGATGACGAGGAGGTCGCATTCGACGTACCTCCTCACGACGTCGAGGGTTGGGCTCGAGTCGTCGAACGTCCGCTGGATCTCCCCGAGCATGTCTATCGCCGTGGTAACGAGCACGCGCTTCTTCGCGTCGAAGAGCCTGCGCGCCAGCGCGCAGGCAAGGGACGTCTTCCCCGATCCGCACGTGCCTTGGATGTAGAGCCCGCTGCCGGGACGGGAGTCAAAGTCGGCGAGGAACATGGCGGCCTCGTTGCTGTCGATGACCGCATTCTGGTAGCGCGGAGGTATGCCGACCGCGCGGAGCTTTTCCGTGTAGCGCCGGTCTTTCTCGGCAGCCCTCCTGGCCTCCTCCTCTTCCTTCGCCGCCCTCTCCTGGTCGCAACCGCACCCTCCGCTGATCCAGACGACCTTTCCGGCGATCAGAAGGGCGAAAGGGGCCTTCCGCCTCCCGCAATGCAGGCATCGGACCTCGGGAGGGGGAGGGTACTCCATCCCCATTTCGGCAAGCTGCGCTTCGGTGAAGCGGCTTGGCTCAGAAGCTGTATCTGTCGAAGCCATCCTCGGCTTTCCTCTCCCTGGGGTTTTTCATCTCTATACTCTCTGGCGGAACTCGATTCGGAGGGCGTCGTCGTGGCCGTTCGGGCAGGGGGCGCCGCCCTTCGGAACTTTGTTCGGCGAAGTCCGTTCCGGTGGGACAGATTGTCCCACCAGCGCCCTTGAGCGGGTTCACGGCGCGGAAGACCTTGGTCGAGCGCCCGTTTCGCAGGCGATGCGAGCCGACCTCGACGACCAGCCCCTTCTCCCTGAGGATTCTGAGGGCCTTGCCGATCGCCCTCTCGCTCACGCCGAGGCTCTCGGCCATGGACCTCTGGGATTCGTAGCAGCCCGCGCCCCCTCCGACCGTGAAGCCGTATATCCTTGCGTACAGCAGCAGGGGGACCCCTTGCAGCTTCAACTGCTTTATCATGAACCTCCGGATCACGATGAAGCCTTCCTCGCCGCCCGCCATGGCCAGCCTCGCCCTTATCTCTCGGGGCTTCCGAGCAGAGGAGCGTTGCGCTCCACCCACTCGTTCAGCTCCCGCCTCGTGACGAGGTAGCCCCTCGTCCTGAACCTGAGCTGGCGGGCGGGCAGCGGGTCCTCAGGCAGCTTGATCAGCTTGTACGCCAGATGCTTGTTGATGTGGAGCATCTCGGCGACCTCTTCTATCGTGTAGATGTCCTTCTCGGTGCAGATGAGCTTGATCTCCGCGACCTGCCTTCTCCCGGCGCCTTCCTCTTTGGCCTTTATCTTCTTCACTCCAGCGTCCGACATGCACGCACTCCTTTCCGACACGCTTCTGCTGAAGCGAACGCGACCGTATGGGCATATGTACATTCAACGGCGGAAGGCGGCTGAACGGACGAGGGGCAGCAGTCGCGGATCCTGTAAAACGCTAAGACGTTCGCTTAAGCAAGCAAGCCGTCCTTGATGCACCGGTCGAGCGTCTCCCTGCAGATCAGGATTCGCCCCCTTACGCGGTGGGACGGTAGCTTGCCCTCCCTGACGAGCCTGTACATGGTCGTGCGCGAGACGTGCACGTAGTCGCACGCCGCCTGTACAGAGAGCCACTCCTCGCCCGCGGGCCCTTTGGAACCCGCATCGCGGCGCGGCTCGGCATCGGCGGGGGACGGCTCCTCGGCGGCCCGGAGTCGCGCCATGACGCCGAGCATCTCGGCAAGCAGGTCCTGCCGATCGTTGGTGCTGCCGGTCTTTCTTGTCTCCATGCCTGCTCATTTCTCTGTCTTCGTGCTTTCCGAAAAGAGACATCTCCTAATCGATGCCTGGCTAGATTATTGGGAATGGGCAGGTGAGCGGCAAACGAGAGGGGCGTTTTTCAGTTCTATTCGGTTCTATTCGCCCCATCGGAGGGGCACGGGAGAATTTCTCCGCGAAAGAAGGAGGACGTGAAACTTTGTGTTCGCAATGTGGAATCGCTGGATCGCCGATCGGCCCGTTTTTGGGCTAATGGCCCTGGCGTTTCATGGGGTTTCCCCAGGTTGCAGATTGTTTCATTGTATTTTAGCCCAAAATTAGCCCATAACCTCATCTCGAAGGGCGCTTCGACGGCGGAAAAAAGTGCCGACGTAGAGGTTCGGGCAAGGGCCAAAGGAGGGCATTTTAGCCCAAATTAGCCCAAAAACAGCCTGATTTGGGCAATAAAAAAGGCCAGAGGATTTAGCCTCTGACCTGGTGTTTTATGGTCGCGGGGGCTGGATTCGAACCAACGACCTTCGGGTTATGAGCCCGACGAGCTACCAGACTGCTCCACCCCGCAATTTCTAGAAACTAAGTTGTCAATGTTGCTGGGTTATGAGCCCGGCGAGCTACCAGACTGCTCCACCCCGCACTATTTGCGCCTGCCCCTCCTGCTCGGTTAACTGCAAACAGGAAAAGCGGCGAGATTGAATATTACTCTTGCACCGCACCTTACGCAAATCATTTCTTGATCTATCACAAAACGCACACGTTCTTGCCCGCTCGAAAGGCTTACGTTCTATCCAATGGCAAGACTAAATTGGACCGGTCTTATACATGCAATTCAATCAAGGGCCCCAAAAGCTCGAAAGGCACGCTCATCTGCTGCTTGCTCAGTACAGCAATCCCAGCCGCTTGGCTTCGAAGGTCAGCTCGTCGCGGAAGTCGGGATGAGCAATGGCAATCAGGCGCTTCGCTCGCGTCGGAACGTCCTGAAACGCCAGATCAGCCACGCCGTACTCGGTCACCACATACTGCACGTCATTGCGCAGCGTGGTCACGGCGCTACCGGGCGCCAACATGGGCACGATCTTGGACGTGGGACCTTGCCTGGTGTGCGCCACACTCGTGACGGCGATGAACGATCGACCGTTCTTCGCCATGCGCGCACCGCGCACGAAGTCGGCCTGCCCGCCGCTTGCGGAATACTGGCGCGAGCCGATGCTCTCGGCGCATACTTGGCCTGTCAGGTCGATGGATATGGCGGTGTTGATGGATACCATGTTGTCGTTCTTCGCGATGCAGTACGGGTTGGTGACCGTATCGTAGCTGCAATAGTACACCTCGGGGTTGCGGTCGATGAACTCGTACAGACGCGCTGCGCCCGTGGAGTAGCCGCCCACCGAGCGCCCCGGAAAGTAGCTGTTTCGACTGTTGTCGATGACGCCCGCCTGTTGCAACGGCACGAGTGCATCCGAGTACATCTCCGTGAAGCAGCCCAGATGGCGCTTCGACATAAGGCCCTCGGCCACCGCGTTGAGGATGCCGCCGATGCCCAGCTGAATGCAGTCGCCGTCGTCGATGCGGTCCACGATGAGCGCCGCACACGCGCGCTCCTCGGACGTGGCGGGCTTGACGGCGATGTCTTCAAGATCCTCGTCGCACACGATGAAGGCGTCGATCTCGTCTATCGAAAAATCGTGGGAATCGCCGAATACGCGCGGAAGCTTTGAGTTGACCTGCGCAATGATCCCTTTACAGGCACGGATGCTGCCAGGCTCGAAGCCCAGCGGCCCAATATTGCACATCCCGCGTGCATCCGGCGGGGTCATCTGCACCACGGCGTAATCGGGGTTGACGCTGCGCATAAGCGCGCTCACCTGGCTGAAATGCGCTGGGATATGCGCGACGCACGTACCGAAACCGGCGCGCTCGTTCGGTCCGGCGAAATAGGTGTGATACCGAAACCGCTCGGGGCCGACGTCCAAGCTCTTGAAGTCGAAATCGCCGTTCATCCAGTTGCCGTAGATGTCGATGCCCTCCACCCGGCCGTCGGCGACGCGCGCCATTAGCTCGTGGATGATCGCGGAGGGCACATGGAGACCGCCTGTGTACATTGACGTTCCCGATACGATGAACTGGTCGAACAGCTCGTCGAGCGAAAGCGTTTTGCGGACGTAGGCATCCTGTACAGTCTCCATGGCAACCCCCTCGTTCTTTCCTCTGCGCGTCATCCAGTATACCAGGAGGTCTTCTTCTGACGCCCGGTCGGGCACGCGAGTTTGAGTGATGCGAACTGCCTCTCGTTGCGCTAGAATTGAGCACGTTGCCTGCAACCCGGACCGGCGCCTCGCACGCCGATGCCGGGCGATCGCACACGTACGCAACCATCAATAAGGAGCGCGACTCATGGCAGTCATCGACGTCCATGCCCATATCTATCCCAACAAGATCGCCTCGAAAGCCGTCGACGCTGTAGGCGATTTCTACAACATCGAGATGTACGGGGAGGGAACGGCCGAGCACCTGCTGGCCGCCCAGGATCGTGCACCCATCACGAACTTCGTCGTGCATTCCGTGGCCACCTCGCCCCGCGCTGTCGAAACCATCAACGACTTCATTGCCGAGCAATGCCGCATCCATCCCGAATTCATCGGCTTCATGACCATGCACCAGGATTACCCCGATCCAGAAAAAGAGATCGAGCGTGCCATCGGACTGGGCCTGAAGGGCATGAAGCTGCATCCCGACTCGCAGCACGTGGATATGGACGACCCGCGTCTCATGGAAGTCTACGAGATCATCGCCGGCCGTCTGCCTGTCATCATCCACACGGGCGATTACCGCTACGACCACTCGCATCCGCGCCGCCTCGTGGAAATCCTGCGCGCCTTCCCCGACCTCGTGGTGGATGCTGCGCACTTCGGCTGCTGGTCGCGCTACGACGTGGGCTACGACGTGCTGCGCGACACCATCCTCAGCAACGACCATGTATACTGCGACGCGTCGAGCGCCCAGCTGTACCTGGGGCAGCGTCACACGCGCGAGCTTACGCGCCTGTGGGGAACCGATCGCGTGATGTTCGGCTCGGACTATCCCATGTGGGATCCGGCAAGCGAATACGAGCAGTTCGTGGGCGCGAACTTTACCGACGACGAACTCGAGAACCTGCTGTGGCACAACGCCGAGCGGTTCCTGGGCATGACCGTGTCGTAGCCCTCCGCTCCGAGCGTAGCCCTCCGCTCGGAGGCGCGCCCTGCCCTAGCGATCCTCGTCGACGTCCGCATCCTCATTGTGCTCGACAACCACGCGTATCTTGTCGATGCGGTGGCGATCCATGTCCACGACGGTGAACGAGGCTTCGTCCGCGCCGTTCTCGAGCGTGGCGGTGTCGCCTTCTGCGGGAATGCGATCGAACACGTTGAGCAGCAAGCCGCCCGCCGTCTCGCACTCCTCGGCCTCCTCGGGCTCGAAGCCGATGAGCTCGCCCACCTCGTCGATGGGAAGAGACCCGTCGATCAAGTAGCTTCCATCGTCCAACTGGACCACTTCGTCCGGGCCGCCGTGCTGATATTCGTCGTCGATGCGGCCGACGATCTGTTCCATGATGTCGCTCATGGTGACGATGCCCGACGTACCGCCGTGCTCGTCGATGACGACGGCGATCTTCGTATGCTTGGCCTGAAGCGTCTGCAACAG
This sequence comes from Enteroscipio rubneri, assembly GCF_963929405.1. Taxonomy (NCBI): domain Bacteria; kingdom Bacillati; phylum Actinomycetota; class Coriobacteriia; order Eggerthellales; family Eggerthellaceae; genus Enteroscipio; species Enteroscipio rubneri. Next base: position 547,411 of record NZ_CAWVIN010000003.1, read on the forward strand.
CTTCGCGATGGGTATGCCCTCGGGCACGGCCTCGATCGCTCGGACGCGCAGATCGTCTATCGTGCTGTTCTTGGGCAGGGTGTAGAGATCCTTCACATGCACGAAGCCAACGATGCGGTCCTTGCTGCCACGACACGCGGGATAGCGGGTGTACTTGTAGGTCTGGATGATGGCAAGATTCTCCTCAAGCGTATCCTCCAGATCGACGCAGATCACGTTCGTGCGCGGCGTCATGATGGCCTCGGCGTCTTTATCGCCCAAATCGAAGATGTTGTCAACGTACTCATTCTGGTCGGGATCGATGAGGCCGCTTTCGGTGCTCTCGTCGATAAGCAGACGAATCTCCTCATCGGTGTACACCTCGTGCTCGTTTGCGATGTCGTGCCCCAACAGCTTCATGACGCCGTTCGTGATGGAGTTGAACAGCCACATGATGGGATACGTGATGCGATAGAACCATACGAGGGGCGCGGCCGTGAACAGAGCGTAGCGCTCCGTGGAGAAAATGGCGAGCGATTTGGGGATGAGCTCGCCCACCACAATGTGCAACGCTGTGATAATGATGAATCCCACGGCGACGGCGATGGCGTGGATGGCGGCCTCGGGAAGGCCGATAAGCGTGAGGCCAGGGGCGATCAGCGCCGAAACGGCCGGCTCGCCCAACCAGCCCAGAGCAAGCGAAGCAAGCGTGATGCCCAGCTGGCAGGCGGAAAGATAGGCGTTGACGTTGTCGGCGACGGTCTTGGCGTACTTGGCGCCGGATCGGCCCTCGTCGAGAAGAATATCGACCTGGGACTTGCGCACGCGCACGAGCGAAAACTCGGCCACGACGAAGAACGCATTCATTAGAAGGAAGAACAGGACGAGTACGAGGCTTAACGCAACGGGCATTAAAGCGTGTCTCCTTTATAGATAGGCTGCCGATCGCCGCGGCCGCCTCTCGAGTGCAGCGCCGCGACGAAATTCAATGTCCTCACACTTTGTACCATCAGCAACGCCGCACACGAGGAAAAACTATCCTATATACAGAAGTTTACGACGTTTTGCAACAAATAGGAGCGGCTCCGGCAACGTTTTGCGCACACGGCTCCGACCGTGTTACACAACAGCGCATTCAGCCAGTCACAATGCGCTTGTGGACGCTTTACAACATGGGGGTGTGTTATATTGTGATCATTCAACGAAAATGAGAAGCTTCGCCGTGCAGCCGTACGGTACCTCCTGTCGGCAGATACGTCGAAACCCTTTATGGGAAAAGGGAGTGTCGAATGGGTTCATGGAGACAGGTCATTGCAGGGACGTTGGCAACGTTGGCCCTCTCTTTTGGAGGACTGGCCAGCATGGGCTATGCCGACACAGCGAATAATACAAGCCCCCCCCCCGACACGCTTCGTCATTGATTCCTCGGCCACGGCAGATCCTAGCTCCAACACCTTCATAAACCTCTCGACCGCGTTCGCGGCGCTGCCCGACGATGCAGGCGATGTCACTTTCGTCGTGAACAGCGATTTCCTTACGGATGAAGGTGTTTACGAGGTGCCTACCGACAAAGGCATCACCTCGTTCACTATCGCAACCGAATCCCCTACTGGCGTGCAGATTAGCCAGATGAACTGGCGGATCACCCTCTTCGCAAACGGAATCCCCCTGATCGTCGATAAAAACATCGAGATATTTGGTTACGTTTACGGCGGCGGAATACACGACATCGTCGACGACTCGTCCATCACAGTTCGAGAGTCTGCCTATGTCGAATACATTCACGGCGGTGGCCGTAATGCCACATTGACCGGAGACAGCGAGATCGTCGTCGAGGGCGAAACCCGCCTGGTGGCCGGAGGCGGCCATGCAAAATCGTCTACGCAAAAACCTCAGGCGGTTGCGGACGTGACGGGATCTACCTCGATCCTCGTGAGCAAAACCGGGTCGTCGCAAAATATATACGGGGGTGGTCACGCCGAATCCCCCTCGAGCGGCAGCACCACCACACAGGCGCAGGCAAACGTCGGCGAATCAACCAACATTACCATTGCGGGCAAGGCGAGCGAAAGCGTCGGGGGTGGCTACGCCACGTGCGGCGGCAGCTACGCCAGCCCCGTCACGAACGCGTCGGTGGTCGCTCATGTCGTGGGAGACACGAACCTGACGTATGAGGCTTCGGGACGGTCTGTAAGCAATACCGGCATGGGAGCGTACGGTGGCGGCTACGCAGAGAGCACGAGCAGCAACACCAACAGCGCCGTTGCCAACGTTGGCGGCAGCACGCATCTTGCCGCTTTGGAAGACGACGAGGCCAACGGCACGGGTTACCAAAAGGGCTACAAGGCATTCTCCTACTTCGTTGGCGGCGGATATGCAATGAGAAGCAACGCCCAGGCCGCTGTAGGAGGCGACGTCTTCGCCAAGACGGCGCGCGCGGCCGAAAACAGTCGACAGGGAACTATCGGAGGCGGCGAGGCGCTCTACGGCGCAACAGCAAACGTACTAGGAACCGTCCACCTTGAGGTGGCACCCGCAGCAAATCAGGGATCGAAGTACGAAAACGCCTATCGAGTTGTTGGCGGAGGATGGGCAACCTGCGGCAGCGACGACCTTGACGAAACACAGGCCCGGGTCGGAAGCACCGACGTTATCGTGCGCTCTGGCGTAAAGTTTTCCACAACATACGACTCGTCCATCAGCGCAAACGTTGTGGGAGGCGGCTTCGCGACGAGCAGCCACTCCAACGTGAGCGTGGTGGGAACGACCTCGGTGACGGTAGAATCAGGCGTCTCCGTTCTCGAAGACATCGTCGGCGGCGGCGCCGTCTGCACCATCGGCTCAGGCGGCGATTTTTCTGGAAGCACCGGAGCATCTGCCGATGTCGGGGCAACGCGCATCACCCTTGGCGACAACGTCACGGTAAAAAATCTCATTGGCGGCAGCAAAATGATAACCGCTCCCCAAAGTCACGCTCACGTTGGCTTGACGGAAACCGCAGACAGCGACGCCATCACGGTTGAAACGGGAGCGAACTTCTCCACAGGCTCCTACTACGGCGGGTGCTTTATTAAAGACACAGGCGGGGCGAAGAACGACATCGGCATGCGCTCGCACGTAACCGGTTCGATAACGTCGAGCATCCAGGGCGGAAAGCTGAGCGGCACCTTCTTCGGCGGCTCGTACATCAACAACAGCATGGCGTATGCGAATATCAGCGGAAACATAACGAACGTGTTGTCGGATTACTCGTTTGCCAGTTCGCCCAACAGCTACTCGGCCAAAGTGGTGGGCGGCGGAACCATCATGGGCAACAGCAGCAGCGATCCCGACCAGATCGTCGTTTCCGGCAACGTGACAACGCACCTGAGAAACGGCACTCTCAACGGCACGGGCAACAACGCGAACAGCAGCCCGTGGCCCGGCGGTCGAACGGGAGCGAAGGTGGCCGGATCCGTCGAGCTGATCTTCGAGAACATGGCCTTCAGCAACCAGCCCATCTATGCCCAGAAAAGTTACTCGGGCACCGTAGACGGCGATTTGACCATTACCCTGTTGGGCGCCATCGACACCGATCTCAATCTGTATCCCACCTGGTCGGGTGGAAACACCACCGTGGTAGTCGGCGACGGCAACACCGCCACCACCGTCACCTTACCGTGCATCGCGGCGACAAAGGATACTCCTGCAACAGACGTGGAAATACACGATCACGCAAGCCTTACGCTTGATGCAGCCGATCCCGCTCCTGTTCTTGAGCACGTACGCAACGTTGCCCTCTCACAAGACGGCTCTCTGTCTGTGCAACATTCGAAGGCTCTGGTCACCATTGCTGGCAACCTCACTGGGGGCGGCACCGTGGTGCTGCCAGCGGGCGGGTCTATCGCGGGCGCCGGCGCATTGAACGGCAACCTGACGCTTGAGGTGAACGGCGACCTTGTCGCCGGGCAGACGTACTTCGACTTCTCAGACCAAAGCGCAGGCAGCGTCGCCTTCACCGAGCCGAGCGGAAAGTTCGTTCTGGGAACAAACACGCAAACCGCCGGGCCACAAGAAGTGGCTAATGCACGAGCAGTTCACCGTGTTGTTCGACTCGAAGGGAGGCTCGACCGTCGAGGCGCAGGAGGTCGTATCAGACGAGAAAGCCACGAAGCCGGATGACCCGACGCGCGCCGGATACATCTTCGCAGGCTGGTACGCAAGCCCCGACTTCTCGGGCGATGCCTGGGACTTCGACGCCAACGCCGTGACGGCCGACGTCACGCTGTATGCGAAGTGGGTCGACGGCATCAAGGTGACGGTCACTGCCGGAAACAACGGCTCGGTCGATCCCTCCGACACGGAACTCGTCTTCACGGGCACGCCGATCGAGCTTCGCATCATGCCCGATTACGGCTACAAGATCGACAGCGTGACGACGAACGGCGTTGCCGCTCAATACGACAAGGTAGGCTTGCGCGAGGGCGTGCTCACGCTTTCCCCCACAGAGGCCACCACTGTCACAGTGACGTTCGCTCAGCTGGACAAGGACTCCGTCGATGAGATCATCGACAGCCTGCCCACCATCAATCCTGAAGACACCCCAGCGGTCGTCGAGCAAAAGCAGGACGACGTCTTGGATGCGAAGCTCGACTTCGAGTCGATGACGCCCGAAGAGAAGCAAGCCGTAAGCCAAGACGCCGTCAACAAACTCAACGAGGCCGTTGTGCAGGTGCCCAAGGTCGAAATCGAGGTGAAACTGGCAATAAGCACCGAGGTGGGTGCGAACGTCGCCATTCCCTCCAAGCAGGAGTCGCGCTTCATCGGCGCGGTCGGCAAAGACGAAGTCGAAGCCCTTAAAAATGGCGACGCCGACCTGCTCAGAGTGATCGTGCAAATCCAAAACATCGACGCACCCAGCGAAGACGACGAGCGTGAAGCCTTTGAAGGCATCCTGGGTACCAATCAAGTGGGCCAGCATTTCGCGGCGAGCGTAACCAAGGAGCTGAGCAACGGCACCACCATGCTTACGTCCGAGCCGATCACCGCACTACCCGCGCCGGTGCAGCTGGTGTTCGACGTGCCGCAAGCGCTGCTCGGCGTGGGCGACGGCACCACGCGCGAGTTTGCCATGACCAGGACGCACCACAACGGCACGCAGTGGGAGGCGCAGCTACTCGATGACGAAGACGGCAACAAGGGCAACGAAACCATCCTCATATCCACCGACCGCTTCTCCACGTATTCCATCGTGTACGTAGACACGCATACCGTGACGTTCGAGACGAACGGCGGCAGCGCCGTCGATGCACAGCCCGTCGCGGACAGCGCGACGGTCACGGAGCCCACCGCGCCCACGCGCGAGGGCTTCACGTTCGACGGCTGGTTCACCGATGCCGCGTGCACGAACACCTATAATTTCACCACGCCGGTGACCAAGCCTTTCACGCTGTATGCGAAGTGGAACCCCGTGGCTCCCCCGCAGCCCGTCGAGCACACCGTCTTGTTCGAGGCGAACGGCGGCAGCGCCGTGGCCCCCCTGACGACGGTGGTCGACGGCTCGAAGATCACCGCGCCCGCCGCACCCAAGAAGGACGGCTTCACCTTTGGCGGCTGGCACACCGACCAGGGGCTCACAACGCCGTGGAACTTCGAGTCGGACACCGTCACCGGCGACATCACGCTGTACGCGAAGTGGCTGAACAGTCCTGATCCTCAGCCAAATCTGTACGAGGTGGTCTTCGTTACGGGCGAGGGTGCGTCGAAGATAGAGACGCAGCTCATAACGAAAGACAACGCAGCAAGCGAGCCTACCGCGCCCGCGCGCACAGGCTACGAGTTCGGCGGCTGGTTCACCGATGACACGTATGCACAGGCCTGGGATTTCTCCACACCTGTGACCGCACCGCTCACGCTGTACGCGCAGTGGACTGAGGTCGTCCCACCCGCGCCCGTCAAGCATTACGTGGCCTTCGAGACAAACGGCGGGTCGCCCTCGCCTGCCGCCCAGGAGATCGTGAACGGCGGCTTCGCAACAAAACCCGCCGTCGATCCGACGCGCAACGGCTTCGTGTTCGCCGGCTGGTTTGCCGATGTCGCGCTCACGCAAGCGTATTCCTTCGACACACCGGTGACGCAAGACCTGACGCTGTTCGCAAAGTGGAGCGAACAGCAGGTTCCTCAACCGCCCGTCGGCGACGACCCCGCCGGATCCACTGACGACGATCCCACCGCAGAAGGCGGAGCAGACACCCCACAGTCCACCAAACCGTCTGCCGTCATTGACGATGCAACGAAGCGAGCCTCACTCGCTCCCACTGGCGACAATGCCGCCACCTTGACGGGGGCCGTTGCAATTTCGCTCGGGTTTGCGATCGCAGCCGCCATGCTCGCCTGGAACAGGCTGCGGAATCGGCAGTCAGGCGCGCGTCTGCAGCGACGCTGAGAGAGCTTCCTCGAGGTTCCAACACCTGAGAAGGAGGACTGTAGCAGAAGTAGGTTTTCACAGTCGGCGACAAGCGCCCTATGCTTGCCGCCGACTGTGAAAACGTTGCGGGTCCAGCGATAAGCACAAGGTGCTTGCCCAACGAAACCCACGAAACCTCGACTCCGGTTGCAGCCTTTCGCTTCTGTCTTCTCCCCAACGCAATCTGACAAAACTGTTAGATGCTTCAAAGGTACCTGCAAGGTTACCGCAAGGTGGCAGGGATATCGTATTCCCATGACATCGTTCCGCAATTCGCAAAGGAGCACCCCATGAAACGAGCCCTCGTCACGCTTGCCACCCTCGCCGCCATGGGCGGGCTGTTCGTCTGCGTCGCCCTTCAGGTGCCGCGGCTAGAGAAGATCCGGTAGCGGCCGCGCACAGGCTACGCGGACGCCAGATCGCCTTCATCCGGACTGGTTGCAGACCCGGAGGGCACCGCGTCGGGCGCATCCCCCGCCTGCGCTTCCCGCGGCAGCACGAGGTTCGCCACCACGGCCACCAGAAACACCACGGCCACGCAGTTCTGCGCGAACACGCTCTGCACGATCTCGGGGAACACCGCGAACAGCGCCGACGCCTGCGTGAAGCCGATCCCCACGGCCAGCGACAGCGCGGCGATGGTGATGTTGCGCTGCGTGAAGCCGGCACGCGCGATCATCTGGAAGCCGCTCACGATGATGTTGCCGAACATCATGATGGTGCAGCCGCCCAACACCGCCTCGGGCAACGACGAGAACACCACGCTGATGACCGGCAAAAACGCAGCCAGCACCATGATGACGGCTCCGGTGGCGATGGCGCGCCGGTTCACCACCTTCGTCATGGCCACTAGACCCACGTTCTGCGAGAACGACGTGATGGGCAGGCAGCCAAAGCAGGCCGAAAGCGAGCTGACGAAGCCGTCGCACGCGATGGAGCCGGTGAGCTCCTTCTCCTTCACCTCGCGGTTCAAGCCCACCATCGTGAGCGCCGACGTGTCGCCGATGGTCTCGGTGGCCGACACGAGGAAGATGAGCGTGACCGACACGATGGCGCCCAGGTTGAACTCCGGGGTGAACGGCATGAGCTGCGGCAGCGCGAACAGCTGCATGCCCGCGAACCCGCTGAAGTCCACCGCCCCCATGAACAGCGCCACCACGTAGCCTATCACCAGGCCGAACAGCACGGAGAGCTGCTTGGCCTTCCCCTTGGCCAGCACTTGGAACACCAAGCACGACACGAGGGAGACGGTGCCCAACGCCAGGTTCTGCGGCGACCCGAAGTCCGGCACGCCGCTGCCACCGCCGAACGACGTGGCACCCACGCCCAGCAGCGAGAACCCGATGGACGTGACCACCACGGCCGCCACGATGGGCGAGATAATGCGCCGCCAATACTTCGCGAACAGGCCCAGCACGCCCTCGATGATGCCGCCCACCATGATGGCGCCGATGGCCGTGCTGTAGCCGTACGTGGCCACGATGCCGCAGAGCACGGTGACGAACGTGAAGCTGATGCCCATGACGATGGGTAGCCCCGAGCCGATGCGCCCGAGCGGGAACAGCTGGATGAGCGTGCCGATGCCGGCGATGAGCATAGCGCTCTGGATGAGCGAGCCCGTCTGGTCGGTGCCGAGGCCTGCTGCGCCCGCCACGATGACGATAGGCGCGAGGTTGGCCACGAACATGGCCAGGATGTGCTGGACGCCGTAGGGCACGGCACGCAAAAGCGGGATAGCGCCGTCGAGCTTGAACAGCTCCTCGGTTGCGAACGGCTTCATCGGCGAAACTCGATCTCGCCGGTTGCCGGGTTCATGGCGTCCACGATGGCGAGCGATTCCAGACGGTAGCCGCGCTCGCGCAGGCCGTCGCCGCCGGGCTGGAAGCCTTTCTCGATGGCGATGCCGATGCCCTCCACCGTGGCACCCGCCTCGTCCACCAGCTCGATGAGGCCGTTCAGGGCGCAGCCGTTCGCCAGGAAGTCGTCGATGATGAGCACGTGGTCGTCCGGCCCCAGAAACTTCTTCGACACGATAACGTCGTAGACGCGGCCGTGCGTGAACGATTCGATGCGCGTAGTGTGCATGTCGCCGTCCAGATTGATGGACTGCGCCTTCTTCGCGAACACCACCGGGACGCCGAAATGCCGCGCAACCACGCACGCGATGCCGATGCCCGATGCCTCTATCGTGAGGATCTTCGTGACGGGCGCATCTGCGAACAGGCGCTTGAACTCGGCTCCCATAGCATCGAACAGGCCGATGTCCAACTGGTGGTTCAGGAAGCTGTCCACCTTCAGGACGCCCTCCGACTTCACTACCCCGTCGCGCCTGATGCGCTCCTCCAAAAGCTCCATTACGTCCTCCGTGCATGCTCGTAACCCCGTGGAACATCGTTCCGTTCAGTGTAAACGAGCAGATGGAGCTTGGGGAGGCCCTGTTCACTCCCAAGCATCAAAAAGGAGGGTTCGGCGCGCTAGCTAGATGACGACAACCCCCGTCGCGATAAGCACGATAGAAGCCACGGCGGCGGCCAGAATGACGGCCACCACCACCTTATCAAGCGTGCTTTGCAAGTACGGCTCGCCGCGCTCCTTCTTTCCCTTGACGTACATGAGGATGCCCGGCGCGTACAGAAGCGACATGATGGTAAGCCCCACCGCACCCGACGCCCAAGCCAAGAAGAAGCTGTATACGACGCCGAAGATGCCGAAGATGCGCCACAATACGATATTTCCGCCAATCTTGCCCTTGAACGCGCCGGGTTCGGTGAAGGTGAGCTTGGCGAAGTAGGCCGCCGACAGCAGGTACGGCAGAAGGATCATGCCCGCGGAAAGCGTATAGAAGAACTGGTAGGTGCTGTCCGAGAACAACATGATGATAAGGAATGCCTCGATGACGATGTTCGTTACGACGAGCGTGACGATAGGAGCGCCCTTCTTATTCGTCTTAGCGAAGGCTTTGATGAACACGCCCTGCTCAGCCGCCTCGTACGGGGACTCGCTGGAAAGCACCGTGTAGCCGAGCATCGCCCCGACAAGCGAGAGCACGACGCCGCCGTTAATGAGGATGGCGCCCCATTGGCCCACCGCATGTTCCATGACGCCCGCAAGTGCAGGGTTCGGCAGATTGGCGAGCTCCGAAAGCGGCATGACGCCCATGCTGAGCGTGCTCACCATGAGATAGATGGAGAGCACGCAGACGAACGCGATGATGGTGGCCTTCCCCACGTCCTTGTCCTTCTTTGCGCGGCCCGAGATGGCGACCGCGCCCTCGATGCCCACGAACACCCAGATGGTGATCATCATGGTATTGCTCACCTGGTCGAAGAACGGCAGGCCTGGTTCGGCGCCCTGCGCGAGATTCGCCATGAAGATGGCCGGATCGAATTTCTGCAGGAAGATGATGGCCGTGATAGCCACGAAGATTGGCACGAACTTCGAGATGGTGATGACGGCGTTCACGCCCGTTGCCTCTTTGATGCCGCGCGATACGAGGAACACGTAAAACCAGATAAGGCAGCTTGCCCCGATGACCGACGGGAGGTTCGTGCCGCCACCGAATACGGGGAAGAAGTACGTGAGCGCGCCGAAGAGAAGCGCCGAGAAGCTCACCGTGCACAGAAGCGCGCTGATCCAATAGCCCCAGGCGCTGTTGAAACCTAAGAAATCGCCGAAGCCCGCATTCGCATAGCTGTAGATGCCGCCTTTAAGCTCGGGCTTGATGCGAGAGAGCGCAAAAAACGTCAGCACCAGGCACAGCACGCCCACGCCCGAGATGCCCCATGCGGTGAGGATGGCGGCGCCGCTCGCGCCGCCGGCAGCTTGGTCTCCGGCCAGCGTGAACACCCCGCCGCCCACGATAAGCGTGATAACGGTGGTGACGAGTCGGAAGATTCCCATGCCGCCCTGATGAGGCTTAGCGATAGCAGGGGACGAATCCGCGCTCAAGGGTCGGGCGGGGGACGCGACGGCCACCGTCGCAGCCGGTCGATGCGCAGAATCACTCATTATGACCACCGTTCCTCGTTTTCCGTTCAGAGCATCATACTCCACGACCCTCATATCGGGCAGTCCGTTATGCAATATTTTGGATGCCGACTACGAGGCGAAAGACGTTCGTGCGGCGCCGCTCGAGCGGTCGATGACGGTGCGATCAACCAGAACGCTCGACAGCGCCGCCCGATCGAGCGAGCAGCCCAGACCGGAAGGGTCGCCTTCGCGATTGAGAGTTACGAGTCCCCGCTCCACGGTATAGGGCGGCGCGGTTACGTCGGTGGCGAAATAGCGCGACGTGGCGCCGATGTCCCCGGGAGCATTCACACCGGGCAGGGTTTCGAACGCCGCATGCATGCGCTTCGAGACACCGGTATCGTACATGCCGCCCATCCACACATCGATGCCGCGGCTCTGCGCCAGGCGAACGAAATCGATGGAAGGCTGGATGCCTCCGAATTTGCCGATCTTGACCGAATAGCAGCGCAGCTCCGCGTGCGCAAGCGCACGCATCACGTCGCGCGGACGGGCGACGGATTCGTCGATGCACAGCGGCGTGCGCATACTGCGCTGCAGCCGCGCCAGTCGGGCGAACAGGTCCGTCGGAGCGCCGGCGGGAATGCGCCGCGGATCGAGCGGCTCCTCGATCCAGGCAGCGCCGCAGGCGTCGAGCGCGCGCAGCTCGTCGGTATCGCGCTCCGTGAAACTCTGGTTCGCATCGAGCGTGATCAGAGCGTTCGGAGCGGCAGCTTGAGCGGCGCGCACGCATGCAACGGCAGTTCCGGGCTTGATCTTCAGTTTGACGCGCGCATAGCCCGCTTCCGCGCAGCGGCGTACAGCAGCGGCCGTTTCGCTCGGGGATCCCGCGCCCACCACGGCGCCGGCCGGCACCGAGATGCTCGCATCGAGCGCGGACGAAGGCGAGACCGAGGAAGCAAGCACATCCGCCACCGAAGCTGCGCGCGCGGCGGAAACCGATGTCGGCGACCCCGGAGACGCAAACGCCTCGCCGACAAGCTGCCACAGCGGCTTGTTCACGATCTTGCCGTACAGGTCCCACAACGCCGGTTCGAGGGCGCCGCACGCCATGGGATGCCTGGCGGCCTCGGCGCAGGCGGTGAACAGCGAGCTTGCCTCACCGGGATGCAGAAGCGCCTCGTTCAGCACGAGAGGCGCCAGCACGTCCTTCAACACGCACAGATCCTGATCGAGCGTCTCAGGAAGGTACCAATCGGTGGAGAAGGCCACGCACTCGCCCAGGCCCGTCCTGCCCGCATGGTCGGTCACCTCCACGATGATCGACTCTCGCTGCGACAAGGTGCCTTTCGCCGTCTCGAACGGGGTGATGAACGGCACGCTGATGCGGTGGAGGGCGACCCGGGTCACTTCGATGCGCTCCTCGTAGAGGCGCTCGAGCACGGCGCGATCGATTTTTCCGATGCCGCTGCGCGGGAACGCATCAAGCACGTGCACGTGCTTAGGCTGGTAGATTTTCGAAAGCTGGGACGCGACGCTCTCCCTTGCGAACACGGCGAACTCATGGTCCCCCGAGCGCGCAGGCGCTTCCCGCAGGCGGCCCGAGACATCGGAAGCCGTCGGGGGCGCAGCGGCCGGCTCGGGGGCACGCTCGATGAACGCAATGGGCCGGCGTCCCCAGAGGGCATCGCGGGCGCCAAACACGTAAGCGTCCGACACGCCAGGTACGCGCAGCAGCTTTTCGCGGATCTCGGCCGGGTAGACGTTCTCTCCGCCGGAGACGAACATATCGTCGGTGCGTTCTTTTACGTAGAGCAGCCCATCGATGAGCGCGGCGGTGTCGCCCGTGAGGAAGTATCCGTCCACCGTGAGCGCGGCGCGCGCGTTCAGGTAGCCGCGGAACAGGCCCGGACCTCGCACCGCCAAACGGCCGAAGCCATCCTCGCCCGGATCGACAATGCGCGCATGGTATCCGGGAAGCAGCCGCAGACCACCTGCATACGATGGCGTGAGCAGGGAGTTCGCTATCTGGCTCGACGTTTCGGTCATGCCATAGCTCACGAATACGCGCAGCCGGAGAGCGCGGGCGCGCTCGATGGTGCTGGGATTCGTCGCGCCGCCGCCCAGCAAGATGCAGCCGTAGCGACGCAGCGCCTCGCCGCGCCCCGTGGCTATCATATCCTGCAGCATCTTGTCGACCACCGACACATGCGTCGCGCCCTTGCGCGCCCCATCGGATACAAGGCGGTCTGCATCAAAACGCCGGTAAAGGATGAAGGGGCAGCAGTTCAGAAAGCTGCGCACGATCACTTGGAATCCGCCAACATGGTACAGGGGCAACGCAGCCTGCCACAGTCCCTCGCCCTGCCGGTTGAGCACCGCATTCGACACCTCTGCAGAACGGCAGAGGTTCTCCCAGTTCAGCGTCACGGCTTTCGCACGGCCCGACGTACCCGACGTGAACATGACCACCGCGCGGGCCTCGCGGTCGAACACGTGCGCCGCATGCTCGGCGAAGTGGATGACCCCTTCGATCGCATCCTGGCGCGCCACCTCGTTGCGACGTCGGAGAGCGGCCCGACTTGACGAGGCGCGGCCTAATCCACGCGCCGATCGAGGTTCCGCCTCCGCCATGCTCGCACGCGAGGAGAACGTGGTGCGGGAGACGCGCGTTTGCATAAGGTTGCCTCCGCGCACCACCAGCTCGCCAGAGAGCAGTGCCATCGCTTTGCTCACGTAGCGCTCGACGTTCGCCTCGTTGATGCGCACGGCGATACCTGCGCCGGTGGCGCGCTCGACGTCCATGAGACGGGACGCCTTCTCGCTCTCGGTCAGGCGATTGTTGAGCACGACAAGCGTGAAACCGCCATAGGCGGCAGCCAGCATGAGCTGCACATAGGCGGGGCAATTCGGCAAATCGACCGCGACGTAGTCGCCTGGCCGCACGCCTCGATCCCTCAGATAGCGCGCGAGCGCCGCGGACAGCAGGCGCGTCTCCCGATAGGAGTACGCCGTCTCTTCGCCAGCCTCATCGACATAGGTGAAGCATGTGCGCTGGGGGCACCGTCGCACCATGCTTTCGAACATGCCGATCATCGCTGCTCGCGTCCAGCCTCTCTGCGTCCGTCATCGTCAACAGTCATTCGAGCGCCTCATTCGCCCATAAGCCGCATCAGGGAAACTTCGGGAACTGGTCGAAGTCGGGCGCGCGCTTCTCCTTGAACGCGTCGCGTCCCTCCTTCGCCTCGTCGGTGGTGTAGTAGAGCAGCGTCGCGTCGCCTGCGAGCTGCTGGATGCCGGCCAGGCCGTCGGTTGCCGCGTTGAACGACGCCTTCATGAAGCGCAGCGCCGTGGGGCTCAGGCGCAGCATGTCGCGCGCCCAGCTGACGCATTCGGCCTCCAGCTGGTCGAACGGCACCACCTTGTTCACCAAACCCATCTCCAGCGCCTCCGCGGCCGTGTACTGGCGGCAGAGGTACCAGATCTCGCGAGCCTTCTTCTGGCCGACGATGGCGGCCAGATACCCCGCGCCATAGCCCGCATCGAAGCTGCCCACTTTGGGGCCGGTCTGGCCGAACTTGGCCGTGTCGGCGGCCAGGGACAAGTCGCATAGGATGTGCAGCACGTGGCCGCCGCCGATGGCGTAGCCGTTCACCATGGCGATGACGGGCTTGGGCACCACACGGATGAGGCGCTGGAGGTCCAGCACGTTGAGGCGCGGGATGTTGTCCTCGCCCACGTAGCCGCCGTTGCCGCGGATCTTCTGGTCGCCGCCCGAGCAGAACGCCTGGTCCTCGGGGCGCCCATCGTGGTTGGCGCCGGTGAGGATGATCACGCCGATCTCCGCGTCGTCGCGTGCGACGGTGAACGCGTCGTAGAGCTCGTTCACCGTGAGCGGAGTGAAGGCGTTGCGGCGCTCGGGCCGGTTGATGGTGATCTTGGCGATGCCATCGCAGGTTTCGTAGATGATCTCGCGATACGCCTTGCCCACCTGCCATGCGATGTCGCTCACTGCACGTCCTTTCGATACGCGCGAACCAAGACCTTGGAGGATCCGATCGCGCGCTGCATTGAGAGGGGTTTTGATACGATCATCTCTATAGTACACCAACTCAACATATTGTAGGCTTTACCGAAGAATATCCCCACATAGAGCAACCGCTTCAACCAACCGCTCAATCGCTATACCCGCAGAGAGGCGACGAAGTCCCCCGGAGCTTCGAGATGAACATTGTGACCAGCGCCTTCGATGATGCGGGTCTCGCAGACCCCGTTCGACGCCAGGCCTTCGGCGAGGATGCAGTACTTCGCATCGCGCGCGCCGGCCAGGTAGAGCACGGGCGCTCCGCTTTCGCACATCGACGCCAGCGCGGCGAGCGCCTCGGGCCGGGACGGCATGGCATGTTGGCCTGCGCCCTCGAACGTGCGGGCCAGAGCCTCGGCGTCGTTGGCCAGACGGCCGGCGCGCACGCGCTCGCGGACGGCAGCGGGCAGATCGCTCTGGGTGGCGAACAGGGGGAGGCGTTCCCATGCGTCCATGAAGGCGGTCAGGCCTTCGGTGCGCAGCCGCATGGCTTGGGCGGCGTCGCGTTCGCGGGCAGCGGCGCGTTCACGCGCATTCGCCGGGCCCAGGCCGGCGCTTTCAAGGACGAGGGCAGCGAAGGCCTGCGGGTCCCGAACAGCGGCCGCAAGAGCGACGCGACCGCCAAGGGAGTACCCGATTACGGCAGGCTTGCGGCTTTCTCGGCCGCCCTCGCCATCCGAGACGGCGCTGATGAATGCGAGCAGGGCTTCGGCCTGCGCATGGAGCGCGTAGGCTTGCGGACTATCGGGGCGGTCGCTGCGCCCGTGGCCGACGAGGTCGAGCGCGTAGACGGCGCGATCACGAGCGAGCCGCCCCGCAACCTCGTCCCACGACGCGACGCTCTGCGCGAATCCGTGCACGAGCACGAGCGGGGCGCCATAGGCGGAGGAACCGCTGTTTGCGGACCGATCACCCCAGCAGCGTACTCCGTACCGCACACCCGCATGCTCGAAACGAGGTTCCGTCGTCATCCGTCATCCTTTCTCAAGCGCTGCCGTGCGCGTGCGCACGAAGCGCCACGTCTCACACGCCAGGCTGCGCGAAAGCCCCAACGCCGCCGTTCGCGCGTGCGCACAAAGCGCCCCTACCAATACGGGCGGTAGCGCTCCTTGAGTCCTTCCAGAGGCACGCGAACCTCAATGAGCGAGATGCCGGGCGTGCCCAATGCGGTGCGGTACGCCTCGTCGAACGCCGCCGCCGTGTCGGCCCGTTCGTACGGCACGGCGAAGGCGCGCGCCGCCGCCTCGAAATCCACGTCCTGCGGTGTGAGGAACAGGCGCTTGAAGTAAGCGTCGTCGGATTTCTGCGGCAGCATGTCGAAGATGGCGCCGCCGTTGTTGTTGAGCAGAACGATCGCGATGCACGGCGCCGCATCGGATATGCCGTCGCGTGCAGCGCTCGCTTCCCGTTGCACGCGCAGCTCGCGTTGGAGCGCGAGCGCATTCAGGTCGTGCAGGAGCGTCAGATCGCCGGTGATGAACGTGGTCTGGGAGAACCATTGCGCCGCCCCAATGGCTGCGGACACCGTGCCGTCGATGCCGTTGAGACCGCGATTGCACAGCACGGTCAGGCGTTTCGCGCTCTTGAGGTAGAACGTGTCCAGCGCGCGAACGCTCATGGAATTGGCGGCGAACAGACATGACCCTTCGGGCGCACGTTCCACGACGCGTCGAACGAACGCCCCTTCGAAGCCGGCCTCCCGATCGTCCACCGCCGCGATGCGCGCGCGGGCGGCGTCGTTTGCATCGATCCATGCGCGGGCGAAGGCGCGCTGGGCATCATCGGGTTCGTACTCGATGGTCTGCAGGTCGTACGCCATCCCAAGCGATCCCGCAAACTCCGACGGCCTGCATTGCACGAACAGGTCGGTTGCCGCATTGCAGTCGCGCGTCTCCAGCGGATCGACGACGATCTGCATCGGGTGCGCAGCGGCAATCAGCTGCGTCGCTTTCTTCGACACGGGGAAGCGCCCGAAGCGGACGACCGCCTCCGGCGCAAGACCCTCGGGCGCCAAGCCGCCCGCGCCGAGCACGGAATCGTAGTTGTCGATGACCAAGTCCTCGTCGAACGAGCGCAAGCCGGACAAGGGATCCGCCAGGAGGGGAAGGCTAAACGACCGCGCCCAGTCGAGCACCTTGCCTGCCTCGAGCTCATTCTCGCAGGTTCCCTCGCCCGCATACACGAGCGCGCGGCGCCCCGCGAGCATTGCTGCAAGGCTCTGAGCATCCTGCATGCCAATCGACCTGCGCGGACTCACGATGGGCGCCCCTTCGAGCGCGCTCCGCCCGCTTTCGAACAGCCCCTCGACGCCAAGATCGGGCTTGAGCGGCTCGTCGAACGGAAAATTCACGTGCACGGGTCCGCCCAGGCACGCCCCCGCGATGCGCGCAGGCCCCGCAGCGGGAGCATTCCCGCCTGCGGCGATGCACGCCTCGCGGGCCGCCTGGCGGGCGAAGGCGAGCGACGACGCGCTTTCGGTCGGCAGCGGCATCTGGCGAAACGCACGCACGTGATCGCCGAACGCCTTGAGCTGGTCGCACGTTTGCGGAGCCCCAAGGCCCTGCAGGCGCGGCGGCCGATCGCCCGTGAGCATCACGAGCGGCACACGCGACGACTCCGCCTCGAGCACAGCCGGATAGTAGTTCCCCACCGCCGTGCCCGAGGTGCAGATGACCGCCGTGGGTCGGCCGCTCGCCTTGGCCAGTCCGAGCGCGAAGAAGGCCGCACCGCGCTCGTCCACGTCCACGAACAGCCGCAGCCTATGGGGATGCCGTCGCGCCAGCTCGTAAGCGCACATGGCGAGCGGGGTCGAGCGCGAACCGGGGCTCGCCACCACATCCCGCACGCCCCAACGCGCGAGCTCGTCCAGAAATGCACCCACGAACAACGCCGTTACAGCCGGGTCTGCGCTCATCGGATGGTTCCTTTTTCAACGCGCTGGTTGTTCGTAGAGCCAGCGAGGGTTTCCGCAGTGCCCGAGATGCAATCGATGGCGGAGGCGTAGCGTGCTTCGCTCCGTGAGCCTTCGCCAGCGGCCGCAGATCGAGTACTGCGGGAAGCCGCAGTGTCGGCTCCATCCTCTCCGCTGAAAGCGGAGAGGATGGTCATGAGCTTCATATCGATTTCGTCGTATTCGGCATCGGCATCGCTGCCGGCCACCACGCCGCAGCCGGCGTACAGCCAGCCGATCTCGCCGTCGAACACGCCGGTGCGCAGCGCGACCGAGAACTCGCCATCCCCATCGCCGTCCACGTAGCCGCACGCCCCGGCGAAGAACCCGCGGTTGTACGGCTCGATGCGCCGCAACAGCATCTTCGCCTCGCCCACCGGCGTGCCGGCCACGGCCGGCGTTGGATGCAAATCCTCCATCATCGACCACAGATCGACGCCCTCCAGCAGGCGCGCCCGCGCAGGCGTGCACAGGTGCTGCACGTGCGTGAGCGGAAGTATCCCCGGCTCGGAAGGCACGTCCACATCGTGGCATGTGCGGTTGAATACTTCGCGGATGAAGCGCACCACGTAATCGTGCTCGGAGCGGTTCTTGGAATCGGCCATGAGCTCGGCTGCCAGCCGCATGCGGTCCTTTTCGGAGCTGCCGGCCGGACACGTGCCGGCCAGGCACATGCTCTCCAGGTTGGATCCGCGCTTGCGCACCAAAAGCTCGGGCGTGCACCCGCAGAAGAACACGTCGGCGTAGCGGTAGAGCAGCACCGTGCCGCGGGCGGACCCGTCGATGAGGTTCACCAGCAGGTCCTTCGACGAGAAAGGGTGTTCGGCGACGAGTTTGAGGCGCCTCGACGGCACCACCTTCTCCACGCGTCCCTCGGCGATGGCGTGCAGGCCGGCGTCCAGAACTTGCCGCCACGCCGCACGCGAATCGGGTTCGATGCGATAGGGTATCGTCTCGCGCCGGCGCGCGGGCGCAGCCAGCGCCTGGCGAGCGAACCGCTCGATACGCCCCGGATACACCGGCCCAAGCGAGTTCACCTGCAGCAGCGTGCCCCGCTCGTTCTCGATGAGCACGATCTCCGGCAACATGAACTTGAGGCGCGGAAACGCCTCGAACAGCTCGTCGGGAGGCGCTGGGTTCTCCGCATCGAAACGGTTGAACGAAAAGAACACGGGCGGCTGTGCCGTCGGCCCTTCGAGTTCGCTCTCGGCATCGTCGAGCGTCGGCAACGCAATGCAGCGTCCCAACCCCATGTAGCGGCATGCCCGCTGCTTGTCGTAGTACACGAACTGGTCCGTGAAGCCCTTCTGCAGCAGGCAGAATGCGTCTACTATGTCGGCCTCGATCGGACGTGTGTGCGAGAATATCCTGGTCATAGGCTCTCCTGCCGCACCAGCTCAACGCAGAGCTTCAATTTTGGCAGTACGGCCTTAACCTTGTCCATGGGCATCCTCCGATCGCATACGCCTGGTGCGCACCGGGCATCGGGCGCGCCTGACAGTATACCCGTGTACGGCCGTGAGCTCGACCAGCCTCGGAGGGACGGAGCACGAAAGCGGGCGATCGTACGTTCCGGACCCTTTCCGGCACTCGCGTGCCTCCCCGCGCTACGCCACGCCGTGCTTGACTCGATCGGCTTCCTCGGAGGTCTTCGCGTCGTTCCAACGATCCATGGTGCCCACCAGATAGCCCGTAATGCGCCGGATGCGATCGAACGGCGCTGCCGCAAGCTCGTAGCGGATGCCCACGTCCTCGCCATCGACTTCGAGGGCGAGTCCCGTGACGGAACTGTTCGGATGGTGGGAGTTGCCGCGATCAAGATAGGCGCGGATTTCAGCGTCGCTCACCGGGGCATCGTCGGGATTGACGTATGCGATATCGACCGCAACGCCGTCGGTCGTTCGCTGCTCGCGTCGCTCTGCCGCGCATTCGACCTTCGATTCTCGTATCGCTTTCATGCTGGTCCTTCCGCTCGTCTTTGCGTTCGATTAAATGATATCTTAATACTATCATATAGCCGTACTCGCGAGACGCGGTGCTCGGCAACGGTTTCGTACGCCGGCAAACGCACGAGCGCAGGCTCAAGCGCAGCAAACTCGGCGTGCGGCTTGCAACCGCGCACGCGCAATCGGGGCTCTGCGCAAATAATCGCTGCCCGAACCAAAGCCGCACGAATGCGACGCTACCACGGCTCGGCGAGAGGGTCATACGACGGCCGGAAGCCTCTTCGAGCGTCTGAGAAGGCGCACCGCAGCCTCACGCTTCGACAAGCTCCACGAGGTCGATGAGCTCCTGGCGGGAGTGTACCCCCGTTTTCGCGAAGATGCTCTTGATATGGCTGCGAACCGTGTTTTTGGATATCACGAGCTCCTCGGCAATGTAGGGCACGTCGCGCCCGCGCGCCAGAAGATCGAGCACGTCGGCCTCTCGGCGCGACAGCCGGTAGCGGTCCACCACGACCACGCATCCCGCCGATACCGCATCCTTCCCTTCGGCGCCTCCCAAGGACAGAGCGGGTTCTGCCAGGATCGCCGGACCGGCCGCGCGCCGGAGGCGCTTTCCATGCGGTGCCACCATGGCGATTGAAAGCAGGTACACCGCCACCAGTGCCACGACCGACAGCTCGGCCAGACCGACGCCTCGCCCCGCTCCCACGAACAGACCCACAACCGAGCCCACCAGCTGACTCGCGTACACGACGCCGGCAAACAGGCCGTAGACAAGCACCGGCGGAAGCGTTTGATTACGCGCAGTGCGGGCGCAGGACACGACCATAAGCGAGGACGTGACCGAGAACACCAGAAACACGAACGACAGCACTATCTGGCGAAACGCACCCTCGAGCAGCGGCAGCAACAAGAACGCCGTTGCGGTGAGAGGAAACAGGATCTGGTACAGCCGCATCAGCGTGACGCGCTCGTACAGAAGCTTCCACGATGCCAACAGCACGATGGAGGCGACGAGCAGCCCTATCATATTGCTCGCATTCGTCTGGCCGATCGACCCGCCACCCGACGCCGACCCGATGCGCACGATACCCACGATGAACGCAGAAAACGCAACACATAACAGCGGCCGCCAAAGCTCTGCCACAGCCTCGCGGCACCGATCGCGCCTCTGGGAGGGAACAATTTCGAACATCGGGTGGGTTTTCGGCGCGCGGCGCCTCGCCACCGCGACGAGCACGGTGGCTGCGGGAGCGAGTGCGAACAGAGAGGCTCCGGGGACGATGCTCTCGGGCAGCAGTTCGACGGCGAAAAACAGAAGTGCGGATACGCCGGCGGCAAGGAACACGACGATGCCTGCGGCGAATACCTTCTGTGCGGCTACGATCTCTTGCAATGTGCAGAACATGAGACCGCTTCCCCAGCCGAAGCAGAAACCTACAGCGACGAGTGACCATCCCGAGGACAACATATTCGTCTGCTCCAAGACGACCAACACGGCCCCCGTCAAGAAAAGCCCCAGTGCGAAAAACGGAGAACGCCAGGCGCGCGCCTTCGGTCGGCGGTAGGCCGCCACCCCAGCTACCGCAAGCGAGGCGGGAAATGCGGCCGTACGCGCGAAGTACTCCGCCATGAGCGCGCCCGGGCTTTCGATCCCCGTGAGAAAACGCAGATACCCGCCCCAGAGCATCACCGAGGTGCATGCCAGGAAAAACCCGTATGCAAGTGCGGCCAGCATCTGCTCGCGCTTCACGTTGTCGCCCGAAAAACGCGGTTTCGGCTTCGATTCCGTGTTTTTCGGGCGACGAGCTTTGAACCCCACCGGTCCGCACCTCCCTCTCCCTCGCACGGATAGCGCCGACATTCGAGCGCATCGACGCCCGCGCGGCGCATGTCCATTGTACCGCACGCTCCGAACGGCCCGACGCAAGGAAGGGCGCCGCGCGGCTTCTGGGCGAAAAACCACCCAGGCTGGGTGAGCCATTGTTTTGCCTGATCGGATACGCTTCGGACAACTCGGAACCCGCTCGCTGCCGCACGGCCCGTTCGCGCAGTAGCTCGTTCCCGGGAGCGTTCGTCACACACAAGGAAGGGAGATTGTCATGGAGGGTACTCTGAACCGACGCAGCTTCGTCAAAGGCGCCGCCCTGGGCGCCGCGGGTCTGGTGGCGGGAGGGGCGCTGGCGGCATGCTCGCCCCAGGCAGACGCGCCGAAGAGCGAATCCGACGCCGCACAGGCGACGGCCACGAACAGCGCCGAGCAGCAGTGGAGCTTCGAGATTGCACCCGAGCCTATCGCCGACGCCGACATCAAGGAGACGGTGGAGTCCGACGTCGTGGTAGTGGGCGGCGGCATGTCCGGCATGGTAACTGCGGCCTCATGCGCCGAGAACGGCCTCAAGGTGACGCTCATCAGCGCGTCCACCGCGCCGGTCAGCCGCGGCGGATCCAACAACGGCGTGTACTCCACGGTCATGGAGCAGATGGGCATCCCGCGCATGGATCCCACCTGGTTCTACCGCATGCAGTATGCGGCCAACGGCGGCAACTTCAGGCCGGGGCTATGGTATAAGTTCTACAACAATTCAGAAGAAGCCATCAACTGGATCATCGACATCGCATCCAAGGCGAACATCAAAACGACGATCGAATCCGGTCCAGCGTACAAGGAAGGCGACCCCATGTACACGCCCACGGCGGCCCACGCCTTCTACGTGGACGACGAGGAGCTGCATGGCGCTATCGGCAACGGCGAGGGATACATCGCCGCGGAGATGGGACGCTACATCACCGAGGACTTGGGCGTGGACGTCCGCTGGAACGTGAAGGGTGAGCAGCTGGTGCGCGGCGGCGTGGCGAACGGCACGAGCGGGCGCGTGGACGCCATCATCGCTTCCAACGCCGACGGCGCGTACACCAAGTACGTGGGTACCAAGGCTGTGGTCATGGCGACCGGCGACTTCTCCCACGATAGGAACATGATGGAGAAGTACTGCCCACAGGCCGTGGAGCTGTGCGATTTCACAACCGACATCAACTACGACCAGGGCATCTGGATGGGCGGCCTCATGCCCGGCGACGGTCACAAAATGGAACTGTGGGTGGGCGGCGCATGGCAGAAGGAGCCCAACAACATCATGCTCGGCCGTCCCAACCTGCCCGGCGACCAGCCCTACACGAGCCACACCGGCCTCATGGTGGACAAGAACGGCCAGCGCTTCATGAATGAGGACGTGCTGGGCGGCCTTGCATGCGCCACAATCATGCACCTGCCCGAAAAGACCGCCTACTGCATCTGGGGCCAGAACCGAGCCGAGGCGGGCGGTCCCTGGGGCGCCATCAACTATGCGCACGGCGAATACTTTACCACCGAAGAGGTTATCGAGCGCTGGGACACCGACGCCGACGGATTCGGCATCGTCAAGGCCGACACGCGCGAAGAGGTTATCTCGAAGCTGGGGCTGCCCGCCGAGACCATCGATACCGTCAACCGTTACAACGAGATGTGCGCGAGCGGTGTGGACACCGATTTCTACAAGACCGCCGACAAGCTCATCCCCATCGGCGAAGGCGACGGCCCTTTCTATGGCGCATCGTTCACACCCGGCTTCCTAACCTCCCTCGGCGGCCTGCGCACCGACGTCAACCTGCGTGTGCTCGACGAGAACGACGAGCCCATCGAAGGTCTGTTCAACGCGGGCTGCATGATTGGCAACTTCTACTCAGCCACCTACACGTTCGCCATGGAGGGCATGAACTACGGCGCCACCTGCATCACCCTGCCCTACGTGCTGGGCAAAGATCTGGCCGCGGGCAAACTCGGGTAAGCGCTACGACCTTGACCAAAGCGCAGTGAGGCGAAACGGCGGATGCGCGAAAGCGTCGCCCCGTACCCCCTCTCCCCGAACCTTACGAGAGGGCGTTCAGGCTTTCGAAACATATCCGGCGCAGCCCTGTATCCCCTCCTAGGCAGGGCTGCGCCACTCACCTGCTGCTCGCAGAAAAGCCCAGCCCTGCAGGGAAACAGGACCGGGCGATCGAATCGCGCCGCAGCGAACAAGGGAGGGAAGGCTTGCCGCGGCGCAGCGGGAATGGCGTTCGAGGCTATGAGGCAATCAGCTCGGTGAGCACGGAGTCCTTCGCCAGCGCCTCGCCCACCAGCTGGCCAAACGTGACACAGCGGCCATGGCTGATGCCGGGGCAGTGCACCGGATAGTCCTTGCCGAAGAAATCGCCCTGCACGTTGCCGATGGCGAACAGGCCCTTGATAGGAGCATCTTCCTCGGTGCACACCTGCGAGTCCTCGTTCACATGAAGACCGAACGGGATGGTCAGCGTCGAGCACACGAGCGGCGTCGCGTAGAACGGAGCCGTCTTCACCTCGGACAGGAACTGCGCCGGGACGCCGAACCGAGTGTCCTCGCCCTTCTGGTACATGGCGTTGTAGCCCTCGACGGATTCTTTCAGCTTGTCGGCAGGCACGCCGATCTGCTCGGCCAGCTCTTCGAGCGTGTCGGCCTTGTACAGCTCGCCGCTCTCGATGCGCTTCTCCATCTCCTCCTCGATGCCGTCAAGCCACGTCTCGTACTTCGTGGGCCACTGCTGCTGCACGTACTTCGGATAGTCGGCATCGAAGACGGACCACGCCATATCGCCCGGCGTGTTCATGCGGGCGTTCGTCAGGTACGGCTCGAACGGGATCTCGGCGCCGTAGCGCTCGCCGTTCTTGTTGACTGCAAGCCAGCTCATGATGAAGGCCGTAAGATTGAAGGTGTATGAGCTGGGTGTGAACTGGTGCACCATGGGCGCTGCCGGGCTCTTCGATATAGCCGCGCCGGCCCAGCTGCCCATGAGGATGCCGTCGCCGGTGTTGGCGCCTTGCGGCGTGTAGATGAACGCGTCGGAGCGGTTGCAGATGGGAGCCCAGGCGTCGACCATCTCCTGGTTTCCGCTGATGTCGCCCGTTGCCAGGATAACGCCCTTGGATGCGTTGAACTGCACGTACTTGCCGTCCTCGCCGGTGGCGATAACGCCTGTGATGCCGCCCTCGGCATTGCCAACCAGCTGCTCGGCATGCGTGTTGAAGAAGTATTCGGCTCCGCTGTCGGTGGCGGACTTGTTGAGCGCCTCGCCCAAGGTCCAGTTGACTTCCTTGCCATCGGGGCGCACGGTGCCCACTTCGTCACCCTTCACGAACGAGACAGCATCGGGATAGATGCGCCAGCGCTCAGGGAGCGTCTCCCAACCGTACTTGGCCGTGCCGGACAGGGCGGACACCATCGAGATGCCCTGCTTGCCCACCATCTCCTCGATGTAGTTGAACACGGGACCGGTCTGCTCGGCCCAGGTGCGCAGCAGATTGTAGTTGACCGTCTGGTTGGACCACTGATACAGCAGCATGCACGCCGTATCGATGTCGATGTTCACGCCGTTCTCAAGCTTCCAGTTGCTGCCGATAGCGGCCACGTCCACGCCGCGAATCTGAATGCTTTCGGTGCGCTCAAGCAAAGCGACCTTTGCGCCGTTGCGCGCCGCCGCCTCGGCGGCCGAGTTGCCCGCGAGGCCGCCTCCGACGATGACAATGTCGTAGTCCTTCGTCTCAGCGATATCGGTAATAGGCTCGGGCGCGACTTCCCACGTGTGCTTGCCGATGCCGTTCGACGAACCCGCAGCCGACGTCGAACCGGAGCCTCCCTCGGAAGCGGCGGGGGCGCATCCTCCCAGCGCGGCAGCCGCAGCTGCACCGGCGCCGGCAACGATCGAGCCTTTCAGAAACGTCCTACGTGAAATACCCATGTCTCATCCCTTCCCGTAACCTTCGCACGCCCCTTGCGTGCAAAGCGCTTCTTCAAGCGCCCTTGCAGTCTAGGGATGAAAGGAAGCGGGCGAAACGCACGAATCCTGCCATTTTCCGAAAGATCGCAGGGTTCGTGCGACAAGGGCGACTCGGTCGCATGAATCGTGCGACTATGCGTTTAGCACCAGGTCGATCAGCTCCTGTCTGCTGTGCACCCCCATTTTCTGGTAGATGCGGCGAACGTGGGTGTTCACCGTGTTCTCGGATATACCCAGGCTCTCGGCAATCCATGGCTGCGTGCGGCCTACCGCCAACAACCGAATGATCTCCTGCTCGCGCTGCGTGAAACCCCACTCCTGGCAGCGCTCCTGCAGCACGTCGTCGGGCCGATCCTCGACGTTGGGAGAAACCTCCGCAACCGGGCGCACGAGCACCTGAGGTGCGAACAGCTCCCACACCTCCTTGCTGGTAAGCAGCAGCACGATGGCGACCGTCATCAAGTACCCGACGAACATAGCCTCCTCGTAACCATGAGCGTTCGTGGGCATCGCGAAGGACAGGACGATGGCGATCGCAGCTCCCGCCGCATAGCACGCGCCCACCGCCAGCCGCATGACGGCGATAGTCTTTACCGGCTCGCTCGAGCGCGTATGGGCGACCTGCGAGAAAATGACCCAACTGAGCACGTCGAATACCGTATATCCTCCGATAATGACAGCTCCCGACGCTTCAAACGACTGACCGTCGTACAAAAACGGCATGAGCGAGAAACCGGCGACCATAGCCAGCAGCCCCAACCGATACATCCAGCTCGCACGCTTCGGCGCAACGAGCACGACCAAGAACGCGACCACCGCCACCATACCTCTGACAACCTGGATCAGAACGCCGCCGCCTATAGCCGACTCAACCGCTTGCGGGGCGAACGACGCAAGATGCTGGACGTATCCGAAGCCGATCATGATGAGCATCACGGCGCCAAGGGCTGGCAGCGACACGCCGAAGCTGGAGCGCAGGCGCTCGGCCAGGTTCTGCTCGGACGATGTAGTCAATTCGTTGCGGAAGCCATAGGTGCTGAGTTTCGGATCCACTCGAGCGAGCATGAGCAGCGAAGCCGCCGGAAGCAGCGCGAAGAAGCAGGCGGAAGCCACCGGGATCATGAGAAGCAAAGGGACGTCGACCACGAACGCGAACGCGAAGCCTCCCGCGACGTAGACCATGGCGCTACGAGCCCCGTCACTGCTGTAAACCGCACCCCACGCCAAGCCGGCGAATCCCATGAAGATGGCGCAGAGCACGGCACCCGCGAACAGCAGCGTCCAGCTATCAGCGAACCCCGCGCATACGAGCACCAGTGAACCGACGGCGCCTGCGACCGCAACCGCCGCCATGATCTTCTTTCTCGCCAACAGCCGGCGCATCGCGTCGCTGCGACGCATTGTGACCACGTACAGCGGTACGCCGAATGCGAATATGCAGATCGCGGCGATCTCCGACATGAACCCTTGTTGGCCAGACGGACTGAAGAATACGCTCATGAATAGAGCGTCGAACCACGCCCACAGGAAACCGGAACCGATAATAGCTTTTACATCGAACCGCGCGAAACCTTTGCGAACAGCGAACGGCATGCGATCCTCCCCCTCCTGGGCGCATTATAGTGGAAGACCGTGAACCGTGCGCAGCGGAAAGCGAGGACGACGGCGCTGCCAGCTTCACTCGTCGTGCTTCGTACGGGCGCCGTTAGGGCGCTCTTCGATTCGCTCGCTCTTTTGAACAACCAGCGCGATAAGCTCCTAGCGCGTACGGACGCCTGTTTTCTGATAAATATGTCTGATATGGGTTTTCACCGTGCTGTACGAAATGAATGCATCCGCCGCTATCGTCTTAGCGGTTTTTCAGCAAGATGGGTGAGGATACCCTCCGCGCACCGGTCGGCTCCCGTTCTCGAAGCGCGATGACGGCTCCTACCCTTCGCGGTCGGGTATACTTGACACCGGCTCATAGACGTTCTGCGAAAGAAACGCACATGGAAAACCGCAAACTCATCGTGCTCGTCGGCTTGGGATACGGAACGTTCCTTGCCGTTAACATCGCTTTCATGTGGGGAGGATTGTCCTTCGCGATGGAAGCCGACGAGTCCGTGCGCAACCTCTCCCAGCTTTTCCGCATCGGCGCTACGGTCGCCATAGCACTCGCGCCTCTGACGGTTCTTGCAATTGCTGTGCTTACCGGCTTCCGACGCTCCAGTCGATCACTCCGCGTTGTCTTCACCGCTCTCTTGGCTCTTTCGATGGCAATGTTTTTGGCCGCATCGTTGTGGTGCCCTTCGGCATCCGTCGTTTTCCTGATTGTCGGCGCGGTGTTCGGCATTACGAACGGCATGTACTTTCTACTCTGGGGAGAGGTGCTCTCTCGTTTGGAACCCCGGGCATCCTTCGCAGCCATGCTCATCATGGGAGGGGTGTCGAGTTTGTCCAGTATAGCCCTCTTCCAGATCGAGGGTTTCTTTACTCCCAGGATAGCGGCGTTCGCCTTGCTCGTACCCGCCTTCCTGCTCTTCGAACACTGCGCCAACGCCACCGAGGCGCTTTCTGAAAAGTCGACCGTGCACGCTCCGCGGTTAGGAAAATCCCCTGCGCGTTCGACGCTGCGCCCGGTCTTGGTACCGGTGCTCAGCGTGGCCGCCTTGGCCTTTGAGTTCAACGCTATCCGCGAAGTGGCCGCCAGCAACTTCAACGGCACGCTCATCAACACGCTGTCGACGGCGGGAGTGCTGCTGGCCGCCGCGATACTCGGCGTTGCGTCGTTCGTCAAGAAGCGGCCGCCCGACATCGACAGCATATATCCCTGGGTAGCGCTCGGCTTGGCAACGCTACTCATTCCCACGCTCTTTCTCGAATCGTTCTACTGGCCCGTTCTCACGGCGCTCGTCAGCATCGCGTACACGTTCATGGAGGTTCTGCTTCGCACCATTCTGGCAAAGATCGCGTACACTAGGCGCGACAACCCGTTCATCGTGTTCGGCTTCGGTGAAGGTATGGTATTTTCAGCTATCGGGCTGGGAACGCTCGTCGGATCGCTCGTGTACTTGAGCGGCCTGTCCAAAGACGTGCTGGTCGCCATCGTGCTCATGGTCTGCATCTACCTGCTCGTCTTTCCTTTTGTCCTCGGCAAACTGGAGACGAAGAAGCGCCTATCCGACTTCGAAGGGGCGGCGCGCGGCAATTTGGAAACGCGTTGCGCCGCCCTGGCTGAAACGAACGGCATCAGCCCGAGCGAGTTGAAGGTGATGGTCCTGCTCGCCCAGAAGCTGAGCTACGCCGCAATCGCACAGAAGCTTATGCTGAGCGAGAACACTGTGCGCAGCCACTGCAAATCGATCTACCGGAAGCTCGCCATCCACAGCAAGCAAGAGCTCTACGACCTTGCAATGCGGAAGCCCTGATAGCTCTTATTGCACAAGCGAGCCCTTCGCCACAGCTGCGCCCAGCAATGCGCCGAGCGTGATGCAGCGCCCATGGCTCAGCCCGGGAGCGCAGATGGGATAGTCGTTGGCGAAGAAGTTGCCCTGCACGTTACCGCAGGCGAACAGACCCTCGATCGGGCGCTCTTCAGAGTCGAGCACGCGCAGCTGATCGTCCACATTCAACCCTCCGGGAATGACCAGCAGTTTGGCCGGCACCTGCGAAGCGTAGAACGGAGCTTTCGCAATAGGCTTCAAGCAGGCCGGATCTTTGCCGAAGTCTTCGTCGACGCCGAGGTCGACGAGCTCGTTGTAGCGAGCGACCGTCGCCACAAGCGCATCGGCAGGAACATCGATCGTTGTCGCGAGCTCTTCGAGGGTCTGGCCCTCGAACGTGGCGCCTTCATCGATACCCATCTGCACGATTTCAGGCAGGGGCGGCACGGCATCGGGTGTCATGCTGCCGTCCATGAAATACTTCGTCAGCGAGCCGGCAGTGTTGAAGTTGTACGTGCTCAGAGCAGACATGGAAGCCATCTGGCTCTCGTAGTCCGCGTCGAAGATAGTCCAGACAGTGCGTTTCGCGCTGCTCATCACCGCATCGGTAATGCCGGGCAGCGTTGTGTTCTCGTCGGCGAACCGCTTTCCGTTGGCATTTACCCGCAAGAAGGACGCAGTACACAGCGCACCGCCGCCTTGGATGGGATGAACCATGGGGCCATGATTGCCCGGCTGCATGGAAGCGCCCGCCCAGAGGGCCATGTTGATGCCGTCGCCCGTGTTGGCCTCGGGAGGAATGTAGGCGGTACCGTGCACGCGACCAACCAGCGGACACCACTCCGCCACCATGTCCTCATTTCCGCCATAGTCGCCCGTCGCTAGGATCACGCCTTTGGAAGCAGTGTACTTCACATACGAGGAACCCTGCGAAGCCACCACGCCAATAATATTGCCGCTCCCGTCTTTCAGCAGCTGTTCGGCCCTTGTTTTGTAGTACGACGCGCCACCGTTGGCAAGCGCGCGCTCCTGCATCCAGCCGACAAGGGCCTCCATGCACTCATGCACCCCGTATCCCGCCAGGTTATGATCGGTCGGATACGTGCGCGTGGTGAAATCGGGGGCATTCGCTGTTGCAGACGAGCCCATGCCCAGCACGAATTCGGCATCGTGATCGGCTGCAAGGTCGATTATGCGATCGAACACCTCGCCGGACTTGTCGGCCCACAGTTTGATGAGGCTGCCGTTCGCTTTGTAGCCCGATGCCTTCACCAAATCGCTGACCAGCTGGCCTTTGTCGATCGAAACGCCCGCGGCCTTTTGCACCCGCGTGTCCACGGCGGCCATATCGAGTCCACGTGCGCTCGGCTGCGACATCTTTTCGATGATAACCGCCTTCGCTCCCGCTTCGCACGCGTGCATGAACGCCGTCATACCGGCCACGCCGGCTCCGATGATGACCACGTCCGCCTCAACAGTTTCGGAGATGTCGTTTTCAGGAATAGGGTCGGGTACGGTTTCCCATGAACGGGCCTTCGTCGTCCCTGCCGTTGGCGAATCGTCCGCACCGCCTTGCGGCGCACATGCAGCCAGCGAACCCGCTCCCGCCAAGGCTCCCATGGTGACAGCACCTTTCAAAAAGTCGCGTCTGTTGATGCTCATGTTGTCCTCCTCCGTATTGGTCAATCAGACGAGATGCATTCTGCCCGGGAGGAGGCCGACGGCAACCACATTTCTAGGGTGAAACCATGGTTCACCCTAGAAATGTGATCGGAGATATAGAAAAGAGAGGATCGATAGTCCAAGAGACCGCAAAGCTCATCTTATTCGACGAATTCGAAGCGGACAATCTGTCGAAACTTGAGTTAAAGGCCTTCAGTAAGTTGCCCGACCGTGAGGTCGAAACCATTTGCAATACGCTCAATTGTTTTAATGCCGACGTTAATCTCGCCGTTCTCTATCGCAGCAAGATAGCTCCTATCAATGCCGGACGCTTCTGCAAAAGCACGCTGTGTCATACCGCGCTCATCGCGCAGCTCTTTTATCCTCAAACCCAGCGTCGTCTTGATATCCATACCGAAGACGGTAAGGAAAGCTGCTAAACTAGGGTGTAGCAAATCAACAACAAATTGCTTTCTGATGCCAAGGAGTTCAACATGCCGGTAGTCTGGCGCCTCGATCGCATCATGGCCAAATACGAGATCAGTCTTAAGCAGCTAGCTGACCGAGTAGGCATTACTCAAGTTAATCTGTCTCGCATTAAAACTGGAAAATCAACAGCGGCACGTTTCTCGACGCTCGGCGCTTTATGCGAAGCGCTCGATTGCCAACCAGGGGATCTGCTTGAGTACATTCCCGATGCGTCTTTTAATAAATAGGAAGCATGACTTGACTTGATCGATGATCACGATCTCTTGCCCGCACGCGCGTGCGGCCGCGCAACTGCCGCCACAAAAACGAACTGCGAAAGCGACGGTGACCCGTCGTGTTCCTCGAAATATGCCGAGAGCTCGTCTTTGTTGTGGATGCCCAATTTCTGATAGATATGGGAGATACGCGTGTTAACGGTGCCGAGGGAAAGGTACAGCTCCGCTTTGATTTGGGATCGCGATCGACCTAAAGCGAAAGCACGAGCACCTCCTCTTCCCGATCGGGCAAGCTACGCCGCGATTATATTACCGACGAGGTATACGATGAAAAGACTGGCCACGATATCGGTTTCCCAAAGGTGGTATGTACAAGGGAGTCACGATCAAGTGGTACAACGAGCAAGCTGCAGCCGGCTACGATGAGGACTTCCATAAGCCGCCAACTGGTTACGAATCCCCCCCCCCGCAACCGGTCGCCGCATGCGTCAGCCCAAAAGGCCTTGATGGGCGGAGTTTTCAAAATCCTCCACCATATCGGCAAGTTCCTGCCGCGAATGAATATCCACCTTACGATAGATGCGCTTGATGTGCGTTTTCACAGTGTTGGCCGAAATGCACAGCTCTTCGGAGATTGAGGGAGCGTCCCTGCCGAGCAACACCATGCGCAGCACTTCTTCTTCACGGCTTGTAAGCCCGTACTCTTCGGAGACGAGAGCCGCAAAATAGTCCCGACTTAAAAGCGTTGAAGGTGCTCCTCCTCCGTCATCGCCTTCCTGTCCGCTTCCCAAAACGATGTCGGAGTCGTATGCGCTGCCATCATGCAAGCGAGCGGCTACCAGCAGAACCGCGAACACTGCGAATACCAGAACGTACATCCCCACGCCCGTATAGTCGCGCGGCAGCAATCCCACGACATATCCGAGCGTCGGAAAGATGTTCACCACGCCTGCCGCGGCAGCGTACAGCCCCGAAGCCGAGAACCCCTTGCGCTTCGCAATGGAGGCGCACAGCGGCATGAGCAGTATGAGGCAGAGGTTGAACGCAGCGCTCACGATACCCATGCACAGCACCTGCAAAACGCCGGCCACGAACGCTTGCAGGACTATCAGCAAGCAGGCAATTGGACAGAGCAGGCGAAACACCCATGCAACGCTGAAGGAGCGCACACCCGGCATCGACGCCGCCAACAAAACGACCGAAACGGCAAACGCCTCCCCGATGGCGAAGAACATACTGGCAAGCGCATCCAATCCGGCGACGGTCCATGAGTATTGGTAGGCGAACCCCAACGCCCCCGCGCAGATGATCGGAACGAAAAGGCCTTTGATACCGGAAAGCAAGCGGACGTTATCGCGCTCTTTCTCGCCCGAGCTGTTTTTCGCAGGCATCGCAAGCTTTACAGAAAAACCGGCGGATAAGACAAGGAAAAGGCATTTGGTGACCAGCACCGCCTCCGCCGATTGAAAGGCGCTAATGAAGATTACGGCGAACGATGCCATAAGGCTGCCTGCCAGAATGCAGAACTGAAAGCTGCGCCTGTCGAACAGATAAGCGACTCCTGCCCAGAACGCGAAAAGCACCGCGAACGAGGCGCCCGTCCCAACGTGCAATCCAGTCATAATTCCGAAAGGAATCGTCAGGATACCATGGTTGTGCAGGTAGAATACTCCTTGGCTCACCACGATTGTTCCTGCGGCGATCAATGCCAAACCAAGCGGAACACGCTTGATGCCGCGCGGCAAAAGCGCTGCAGCAACGAGAAAATACACCATGAAGAACGCCGTGTTCTCCACGATGCGCGAGGATATCGTCTCCGTAGCTAATTGCTGATACCCTTGAGAGACGAACACCTGCGTTGCAGAAGCTACGAATGCGGCATATCCAACGACTGCCACAAATACCCTTTTCCTCGAATCCATGCCAGATCTCCCCGTCTTGCACAATTCCCTGACCCGATTGTAGCGGAGCGGCTTTGTTTCGCAGGCACGATCCGTCACCCACGCCGGGTGATCTTTCGGCACGCACCCGCCAAGCATGGTTTCAGGCCGGCAATCGACGAGTACGGTTTGTGTCGTCTGTTATCGAAGGGAAGGGAAACCTATGAAACTCACGCGAAGGAATTTTTTGCAGGGAGCAGCGTGCGGCATTGCCGGAACAGCGCTTGCAGGCGTCGTCGGCTGCTCACCCCAGGGCCAAACAGCATCCGACCAAACCGCCGGCGAGGGCGGAGAATCCGCAAGCGCTACGGAAGAAAAGGATGTCGACCAAACCTACGAATGCGACATATGCGTCGTCGGGGCAGGGTTTTCCGGCATGATAGCAGCGGTACAGGCGCATGAAGACGGAGCGAATGTCATCGTGCTGGAGGCGGCCGATATCACAGGCGGGGCCTCGGCGAACGGCGTAGAGGGGTCGTTCGGGGTGGATTCAAGCCTTTCAAAGGAGCTCGGCATCCAAGTGGATTTGAAGAACATCCTCATGAGCGAGATGGAGCAATCCCAATGGCGCGCAGACGGCCTTGCCTGGCTCGAGATGATGGAAAATTCTGGCCAGAATATCGATTGGCTCATTGAGCAGGGTGTAAAGTTCGACAAAGTGGACGACTACCACGGCAAGGACTATCGAACCTTTCACTGGTATCAAGGCGGCATCACGGAAGGCTATATCAATCCGATGACGGCCAAACTAGAAGAACTTGGCATCCAGGTGGAGTTCTCGACCAAAACCGAGGAGCTCATCCTCCACGATGGAAATGTATGCGGAGTGTATGCGCAGAATAAGTCCGAGTGGATACAGGTCAATGCGAAAGCCGTCATCTTGGCCACCGGAGGATTCGGCGCGAACTATGAGCTCTGCTCGAACATAGGCTACCCTGCCGATCGGCTCCTATCCGTCGGATCGCCTCATGACGACGGGTCCGGGCATGACATGGCCATCACCGCCGGCGCAAAGGATTTCGCAGATTACGCAGCCGACAACTGCGGCTCCATCATCAAATCGTTCTCCTTCAGTATGACGAATCTCGGTTTCTGCATGGCACCTCAAATTCCATGGATCAATGAAAGCTGTGAGCGATTCTATAAGGAGGACAACTGCACGGTAAACCTCTCGCTGGCGAATCCGCCGAAATGGAACCAGGAACGCTCGTTCATGATCTGGGACGAAGCCATATTTGAAGCGTATGCCGCCACCCAGGAGGACGACATACGCGCCCTCTTGGAAAGCGCGCTCGCCTCGGATGAGGGAGACGTATTCAAAGCGGACACCTTCGCCGAGCTCGCCAAGGCCGCCGACTTGGATCCGGACCGGCTTGAGAGCTTTGCGAACGAGTACAACGCCATGTGCGCCACGGGCAAAGACGAGCTCTGGGACAAAGATCCTCGATTTCTCGTCCCTTTGCAGAATCCCCCTTACTACCTGGCTCAACCGATCAACGCCATGTTCACCACTATCGGAGGCGTGGCAACCAATCGCAATGCTCAGGCCATCGATGCCGACCATCATGCAATCGAGGGGTTGTACGTGGTGGGCGTGGAAGGCTGCATGCTCTACCGCAATGTGTATACCATCGGCACGCCTGGCTCGTGCAGCGGCAATTCCATCAATACCGCGAGAACCGCCGCGAAACACGCAGCGGCGAGACTCTAGATGATCGGAAGCAGGTGCGATCCTTCGCGAGAGAGCACGACCGAATGGTACCGGCAAAGCTTTAGAGAATCGGAAGCAGAGTGCGGCCCCTCCCCGAGCGCCACCGCTTCTGCTTTCTCGCCAGTACGCGGGGGCCGCATCTCATCGATGCGGCCCCCGCGCTTTCGCCCTACAGGCTCTTGATTTCGCCTTACAGGCTCTCGCCGAGAATCGTGCGGACGGCATGGCGCGCGTAGGTCATCGTCCTTCCGCTGGCCAGACCCGTGAACAGGTTGGGATACGAGTGCGCGAAGAATCCGCCCGACACGTCGCCCACCAAATGGAGGCCCGTGAACGGCACGCCTTGGGCATCGACCGGGTTCAGATCGGTGTTGACATGGACGCCGTCGAGCGTGCACAAGAGCCTGCTGCACGTGCGCAGCCCGTAGTACGGAGGCTGATCGAGCGCGATCAGGCGATAAGGTTCTTTGTAGAAGTCGTCGTCATGGCCCTTGGCGGCAAGCTCGTTGTAGCGCGCAACCGTTTGGGCGAACGTCTCGGGAGGTATGTTGAGTTTTGTCGCCAGTTCTTCGGGTGTGTCGGCGCTCTGCACGAAGCCGGCTTGCTCCCATTCGGCGATAGTGTCCGGCAGCGTTTCGTACTTGCCATCGGACGGAGCTCCATTGGGATACGGGTAGTGGCGCGCGCAGCCGACCGTTTCGAACTGCTTCATGTGCTCAAGGTAGTTGGCGTCCCAAATGGTGCACCAACAATGCTCGGGCTGATAGGCCGCCGCATGGACAATGTAGTCGTAGGGCGCCGATTCGTTGGCGAACCGCTCGCCGTTCAAGTTCACCTTGAGCCACGCCTGCGACCCGAACCGGACCTGCTTTTTAAGTTCGGGCCATCCCAGGCCCTCGGTGCAGGTGAGAGGCGTCTCGTTGGGATACATGCCGGTGCGATCAAACACCATGCACGCATGGGTCTCATCGAATGCGGCTCCCATCCACAAGCAGGCTTTGATCCCATCCCCGGCGGTCAGGCCGGCCGACGTGTAGCCTGCCGGCATGCTGGCAAGCGTCTGCGGCTGGAGAGCCCGCAGCATGTCTATGTTGTGCTGGTATCCGCCGGTTGCCAAAATGATGCCCTTCGTCGCCTTGAAGCGGATCACCTTGCCGTCGGCATCCTGGGCGAGAGCGGCGGTAACCGCGTGATCGTCGTGCTCGAACTTCACGAACGCCGTCTCGAAGCGGAACTCGCCGCCCAGTTCCTCCACGTACTCGGGCCATACCACCTTGCTCGTCCGCTCAGGGTCGTCCCATACGGGGCTGTGCCCGGATTGGAACTTGGGATAAGCGCCGGGATCGTCGAACGTGGCGGAGTAGCCGCCCTCGAACAGCAAGTGCCCGACGTTGCGTCGTTCAAGCAGGTCGGCGTACCAGTCGATCGCTTCGCAGCTTTCGTCCAACCACAGCTTCACCAGACGCTGGTCCATGTCGTTGGCGGCATACATGGTGATGTAGTGTAGGCACGCTGCCGGGTCGGGGCTGTTGTTTTCTGCCCGTTGCAGCTTCGAGCCGATGCCTCCAACATCGTCACGCACCATGCCGGCCGCGCCGGTCTTTTCGATCGTGATGGTTTTCAAGCCCTTTTCCAGGCAGGTCATGGTCGCCACCATGCCGCCTGAGCCCGCGCCAATGATGAGAACATCCGTCTCCACCGTTTCCTCGGGCTCGCCAACATCGGGCTCGGCGCCAAGCCAGTCGGCCGCGGATGCGGCGTTGGCGGACGATCCTGTCTGGGTGACATCGTGCGAGCCGTCATCCGAGGCGCTGCTCGACCCACCGCCCGATGGCGAGCAGCTTCCCAAAACACCGAGGGCTGCAATGCCGGCTGTTCCCGCAACGGCCCCTTGCAAGAAGCTTCGGCGCGTCAGCTCATGCTCCATCTTCCCCATCTTCTCCTCCTTCAACGTTCGGTAGAAAGCGCGCGGCCTCATTTCGAACTACGGCCGCTGCGCCTGCGCAGCTAGCACGTTACGATTCCTCCGATGTGCTGTCACTCGGGCGCGTGGATCGGCGGGGATGATCTTGCTCATCCCCCTCATCCTTCTCCATCTACTACCCATTCCATCAGGTAATTCCATGCCTAACGAAAGCTTCGACTCGACGGATCGTCACCGGCACTGCACGTATTTGCTATAGAATGGGAACGACGGCATGGGAGGGTCCTATGGGGATATGCTCGACGTCGAAACAGCCGGGGCGCGATTCCGCCCCTCATGGAACCGGAGATGGCAAGACCGTCGGTCTCTTTGCCCGGCTGCCTTCCATCCCTCTTGCTTTTCTGGGGTTCGGCATCTATCGCGCGTGGATCGAACTAGCCTTCGTCGGATCGTTTGTCGATTTTCCAGCCACGCAGTACAGCGGACATGATTGCTTCGATCTGACGATTCTTGCGACGGCGCTCGTCTTCGTCGCCGCCTCGCGGCGTCTCGGCACCCTGTACAACCGCAAGGTGCTCTACGGAGCGTGCGGGATCTCCTTGATCGGATCCACGCTGGGGCTGTTCGCTTCGCTGTACGCCCCGGAGTATGCCGCGACGCTCGCCGTGCCCTCTGCGGTGCTGGGCGGGTTCGGCATTGCCTTGAGCATCCTGTTCTGGTCAGAGCTGTACTGCTGCCTCAATCCAGTGCGCGTCGCGCTGTATTTCTGCGCATCCATTGTTGCGGGAGCGATGCTCATCTACATCTGCCGAGGATTCCTCATGCCGTGGCTTTTCGCTGCCATGCTGATCATGCCCCTCGCATCGCTCGCCTGCCTTCGAGCGAGCTTCCGCTCCCTCCCTCCCGAAGAACTCCCGCATCCGTACCGGGGTAGCTTCTCCTTCCCTTGGAAACCGGTTCTGCTCATGGCCTTGTTCGCCTTCGCTTACGGATTAAAAGAGTCCTCGCTCTACGCAAGCACGTTCGGGCCGCATTCGGCATTCGGCACCGTCGTTATGGCATCTCTCGTATTCGTCGGCGTGGTGTTTCAGGGCGGCAAGTTCGACTTTAGGGTGATCTACCGGTTCGCCCTGCCGCTCATGGTGGGAACGTTCCTCATCCTGCCAAGCCTGGGATTTCTGGACAATGCAGCGGCTGACTTCTGCTTGACCGGCGCGTACACCGCCTTCTCCATCCTCATCATGATCATCCTGACCAGCCTGAGCTTCCGACAGGGCATATCCGCCATTTGGCTGTTCGGCATCGAACGCGCCATACGCGTCTCGTTCAACATGCTCGGACGGCAAACGGAATCGCTCGTTTCCGAAACCGATTTCATGGGCGGTCTTCCTCCGGACTTCGTTCTGAACGCGCTCGTCATCCTTCTGGTAGCCGTACTCACCATGATGCTTCTGACGAGCAAGGGAATGCCGGATCGCTGGGGAGTCGCCTTTTTCGATAGCTCCGAGGACGCCGACGAAAGCTATCTCGTCAACGACCAGCATCTTGCGGCGCTGTGCAAAAAGGTGGCGAAAGAGCGCCTGCTCTCGCAACGAGAAGAGGAGGTGCTGTTCCTGTTGGCTCAGCGAAAGTCGATCGGCGCCGTTGAGAAGGAACTCGTGGTGGCCAAAGGAACCGCGAAGACCCACATCAGAAACGTGTACCGCAAGCTTGACGTGCACTCGCGCGACGAGCTTGTCGAATACCTGGAAATGCACGACTGACGTTGCGACGACACCTGCCATCATAGCAGAGCCCGGCGGCGCGGACGCAAAAGTCATGCTACAGTATCGATGCCCCCTCGCCGATGTCTGTCATCGGCGAAACGAAGCCAGCAAGGAGAAATGCGTGCAAGAGGGTTCTGTATCCACGTTCGTTCGGGAAGCGAAGGGCCTGTGCGTCGATGCTTCGGCTGCGCTCAAAAGCAACCTCCTTCTCGTACTTGGAAGCATCGCATGGTGGGGCAGCCATTTTTTGTTGCTCTGGAACGTCCCCATCGCAACGCTCGATTCGTTCATGAGCGGCTATGACGGCAGGTTCGTGCTCACCATCGCAGGAACCGTCGTCGCCCTCGGAGCCTTGGCCTTGCTTGCATGGCGCAAGCCGAACCTCAGCTTGTACGCGCATCCCGCCTCGTATGCGATGTTCGCCGGCTGCGCATCGCTTGCGCTCGTGCTGCTCGTGATACCATCCATCGTCGAAGCGGGCGCCTTCGCGGGCGCCGTCGGCGCGTTGCTTTCCGGTATCGGGAACAGCTTCGCACTGGTCCTGTACGGCGAGCTGCATGCGCGCATGGGCTACCGCTTCGTACCGCTGGCCTGCGCGGTCGAGACCGTCGCAGGGGTTGTCGTGTTCGCCCTGCTCTCGCAGCTGCCGATGATCGCGGAAATGGTTGCAGCCGCAATGCTCGTGCTGATTGCCGCCGCCCTCTATTTCACCTCCGCTCGCTCCCCTGAAAGATCCGCAGACGTTCCCGCTCCGACGCGCGTCGATATGACCGTGCGGTCATTGGTGGCCCTCGCCATGCTCACCGGGTTCGCTTACGGCCTTCTGCGCACATTCGCTATCGGAGGTCTCGAAGCGGCCAGCATGCGTGCGGAAATGACCTCGGAAGCTATCGGTACCTGCCTGAGCGCACTTCTATTGGTCGCCGTCTTTTTTCTCCAATACCGGCAGTCGCTTTTCGAGCAGTGCCTGTTGTTCGTTGTTCCGCTCGTGGCCACAGGGATGCTGCTGATATCGGTACAGGGAGTGAGCGTGGTCGCCCCTATGGCCGTCAACACGGGGGGTTTCGCATGCTTTTTCAACCTGATGTGGTATTTCGCAGCGGTTTTAGCCGCACGCAGGACACGGCATCGCGTTACTTTTCTCGTGGCATTGCTGTTCTTCGGCAGCCAATTCGGACAGCTGCTGGGAGCATTGGTGCCCGTGCAGTTCGCCAATGCGTTTTCCAGCGGACTGATGTATATGCTGCTGCTCGTTCTAACGCTTTTCCTCTACTGGCGCGCGAAATCGCTTCGAAGCGCTGCGGAGGCACCGAATCAAGCGGCGGCGTTGTCCGCCGTTTACGGAGAAGACTCAGTGAGCAGCCAGCCTGCTGTTTGGGTGAAGCAGTTTGGCCTGAGCCCCCGTGAAGCGGAGATAGCACAGTTGCTCGTGCAGAGGATCCCCTATAAACAGATAGGCGAAGAATTGTTCGTTTCGGGAAACACGGTGAAAACTCACGTGCGCAACATCTACAAAAAGGCTGACGTATCATCGCGCGAAGAGCTGCTCGAAAAGCTGAACGACCTCACGAAAAAAGGGTGACCCCGGAAATTTCTTTTTATTCTTCCTGATCAAAAGTACTATTTGAATTCACACTTTATTCGCGATTGCCGCATGCGGCAATGGTTCCTAGAATCCTTCAACGGTTCCGAAGCAATCGAAGGAGGAGGGAATCGCCATGAGCGATAGTTCGAGAAATCTTGATCGGCGCACGTTCTTGAAGGGGGGACTCGTTGCAGGCGCAGCCGCAGCAACCGGCTCCATGTTGGCGGCGTGCTCGCCGCAGTCCACCGGCGCATCCGGCGCGCACGACGATGCCGACGGCGGCACGACAGCTTCCCCGGTGGGCGCCGGCTATGCCAACCCCGACGGCGTAGGCATTCCAGTCAATCCCGACTCGACCGAGGATGTGGATGTCGTCGTCATTGGCTCCGGCATGGGCGGTTTTACGGCTGCGATGCTCACCAAGGAGCAGGACCCTGATGCAAAGGTGGTGATGCTTGAAAAGCAAGACGCCCTCGGCGGCAATACGAACTTCGCCGAAGGCGGTGCCGGATTCCTCAACATGTCGCCGGAAGAGGCGCGCGCGGCGGTGCAGGCGGATATGATCCAGCGCAATTTCGTCGTGGACGCATCGCTGTTCTACGCGCTGCGCACCCAGCAAGGAGATTGCGCCGACTGGCTGTTCGGGAAGCACGGAGTGCGGGTAAAAGACTACGGCAGCGGGCAGCCCCTCTACGAGGGCGGCACAGGCGCATCCGCCATCGCAACGCTCACCCCGCAGGCCGAACAGCTGGGCGTCGACATCCGCACCGGCTCCCGCGCGTTCGCGCTCGTTTTGGAAGACGAGTATGCCGTCACAGGCGTGCAGTACAAGGCTTCCGACAGCAGTGTCGTCCAGCTTAACGCCAAGGCCGTGGTGATCGCATCGGGCGGAATGAACAGCAACCCCGAGCTGCTCAAGCTCTATTCGAACGTGGATCTGAACAAGGTCATGCCCCTTGGCGTCGGGCAGGACGGCGACGGCCACCTCATGGTGGAGCAGACCGCGCATGGACGCACCGGGCTGCAGACTATCGATGGATTCTTCGCGGGCATCGGCACGGCCGACGATCCGTGCGGGTTCGACTCCGACCTCAACACGGCTGCCGGATTCCAGTTCTCGAGCGTCTTTGTGAACCAGTACGGCAATCGCTTCTACGATGAGTCGTTCGGCTTCAACACCGGCTCACAGCTGTTCTTCACGTGCATCCCGCAGGTCGTCTTGTCGCAAAGCCAGGCGTTTTCGCTGTTCGATGAGTCCTATATCCAGAGATGGGAGGCCGGCGAATGGCAGAACGGACACAACGGATTCGATAGCGCCACGAAAAAAGGAACCCCGCTCGAAATCCGATCGAACATCGAAAAGGTGCAGGACAAGGAGTGGTTCTACCAAGCCGATACCATCGAGGAACTGGGGGCGGCCATCGCGTCGGACGTGGAGAGCTTCGATGCGGCGGGATTCGTCAAAACCGTAGAGGCGTACAACGCCGCTGCGGACGGGGCTCCCGACGAGTACGGCAAACCGCAGGAATTCATCTGGCCGCTCAAGACCGCCCCGTTTTACGCGGCAAAGGTCGGCGTGAACGCCTACAACACCAACGGCGGCATCCACATTAACACCGATGCACAGGTGGTTGACCCCAACGGCAAGGCCATCACCGGCTTGTACGCCTCGGGCATCGCCACCGCCGGCTGGGACAGCCAGGTATACGGCGGCGGCACCAACCAGCCTGTGGCCCTGTGGTGCTCCTGCGCGGCAGCGCGCCATATCGTGGAGAGTCGTTTGAACAAGACGGTCGCCGAAGACTGGATGGGAGATATTCCCATGGCATCGATTCTGGGGGAAGACTACGCGAACGCCAATCCGCTCGGTTGAGTTTTCGACCGCCCCGTCCGCAGCTGGAATCGACCGCCCCGCCCGCAGGCGGAAGAGAGCAAGTTTATCGGCGACTCCGCCTATGGGAAGGGGCGGAGTCGCCCCCATCGCACGAGCGGCCGCCCTCCCGTCGCGCATACGGGCGCGGGCGGCTGCTTCGCGCGTGGCGCGTGCGGGCGGCTGCTTCCCACATGCTGCATGCCCTGCGAGCGGCTACACCCCGCGTGACGTTGCGACGGGCGGCTGCTTCGCGCGTGGCACGTGCGGTTGCCCCTCCCATTACGCGTGCGCCGTTGCGGTGGCTGCCCCCTGCGCTCTGCGCCATCAGCCGGAGCGGGCGCGCTTAAATCTTGTACATGTACTGGAACACGTCTTCGCGCTGGATGATCACCTGGACGCCCAGGTTCTCACCCACGGCCTCTAGCTTCTCCTGCACGGTGTTGAAATCGGCGACCGCGGTATCGAGCGTGGTGAGCATCGTCATCGAGAAGATGTCGTCGAGGATGGTCTGGCTGATGTCGTCGATGTTCGCGCCGCATTCCGCAAGCGCCGTCGACACGGCGGCGACGATGCCGCTGCGATCCTTGCCCAGAACCGAGATAACGCACTTCATTGGCTGATCCCTTTCGCTTTGTCCTCGTGACTTCAACCGGCGAGGTGGTGGCCGCCGGACGGCGTCTTATTCGTTCTTCTTCCATAGTACCTGATCGCGAACGAGTGTTTCACGTGAAACATCCGATGTGCACACGGACGCTGCGACGGCGCTCAGTCCCTGCGCGCGAAGATGAGCGACAGGGCCTCGGCGCGGGTGGCCTGGCTTCGCTCGAACGCGCCGCGGACGGCGCTCGTCGTGGTTTTCGCGCCGGCCTTCTTCACGCCGCGCATGCTCATGCACAGGTGCTCGGCCTCCAGCACCACGATGACGCCCTGGGGGTGCAACTGCTCGATGAGCGTGTCCGCGATCTGCGACGTGAGGCGCTCCTGCACCTGCGGGCGCTTCGCGAACACGTCCACGAGGCGCGCGAGCTTCGACAGCCCGCAGATGCGTCCATCGGCCGCCGGGATGTAAGCCACGTGCGCCATGCCGAAGAACGGCACCAAGTGGTGCTCGCACATGGAGTAGAACGGGATGTTGCGCACCAGTACCATTTCCTCGTGGTGCTCGTCGAACGTGGTGGCGAAGTGCTCGGCCGGGTCCTGCTTCAGGCCCGCGAACACCTCCTCGTACATGCGCGCCACGCGCGCCGGCGTCTCGCGCAGGCCCTCGCGCTCGGGATCCTCTCCTACACCTTCAAGGATGAGCCGAACACCTGCTTCGATTTTCTCTCGATCCATCGGTCGCCTATCGTCCATCTATTCTCTGTTTTTGCCTTCATTCGCCCGCGCGGAACTATGCCGTGCGCGCATCGTTCGCATGCATCATAGCACGACCAAACAATGCGCCGTGCCGCACTGCGTCGCGACCGGCGCCCACCTCCTGCGTC
This sequence comes from Enteroscipio rubneri, assembly GCF_963929405.1. NCBI lineage: Bacteria > Bacillati > Actinomycetota > Coriobacteriia > Eggerthellales > Eggerthellaceae > Enteroscipio > Enteroscipio rubneri. The sequence continues at coordinate 590,693 of NZ_CAWVIN010000003.1, forward strand.
CGTGAAGCGAACCGCGAGCACACGCGACCCACGTCCGCCATCGTCACCAACGATGGCGACCCGCTCCCAGCGCCGTGGAGCGCGGCCCGAGCACGCACCCCCGCCTGGCTCATGGACGAATCAGGTATAATCTGCTTTCGTACTACAAAGGGGAGGCACGGTGGACACGCAACCGAGCATAGCCGAACGATACTTCTCGCTGGGAGGAGCCAACTTTATTGGTCTAGGCTTCTATTGGGCGTGGCTGTTTATAACGTTCTACACATCGGTTCTTCTGCCCCCATCGACAGATCAAACCATGAGCGGTCTGTGGAACTGGGCCGCATGGGCCCATGCGCTCACGCTCATCACCTGCGCCCTGCTCGCTCGACGACTCCAGCCGTACGCGCTCAGACGTTCTTCCATCGCCCTCTCATCGCTCGCAACTCTGGGCGGGACCCTGCTGATCCCCCTGGGATCGCTGCTTTTGGGAACGGCCTCGCCCGTGGCGGTCGTGCTTGCCACCATCGGCGCCCTCGTCACCGGCGTGACGACCGCCTGGCTTGTGCTGGCATGGAGCGTCCTGTACAGCCGACGCGGAGCGCGCTTCTCGCTCTTCGGGATTATCGCTTCGTACCTGCTGGCCGCCCTCATCTTCTTCCTCGTGCAGCTCATGTCTTCGCCGATCGCCATCGCCACGACTGCGCTGATGCCCGTTTGCTCGGCCATTCTGCTGTACGCCGCAAGCCTCGATGCGCCCGTGAATGGAACGGTCGACGCGCCAGCAGATGAAACCGATGGCTCGCCGGCAGGCGCCGACGGCAATCCACCCGCGCACCGACGCGCCGAAACGACCCGTCGCTTCGCCCCGCGCCTTATCCTGCCGTTGACGGCCGTGTTGCTGTACGCGCTGTGCGGCGAGGTGCTGCGCGGATTCGCGACGGCGCCCGGCGACGGGACGAACCTCGACGACATGGGGAATCTCTACTTGCTAGGAAGCGCTGTCGGCGTTGTCGTCATGGGCATCATCCTGGCCCTCATTCCCCGGTTCGCGCACAAGAAGCCCTCCGAGATGCCCGGCATCCGCGTCACGCTGCTCATCATGGCGGCCGGGTTCCTGGTTGCCACGCTCACCAGCACCTCGTTCTTCTTCGCCTACGCCGTATTCGGCGCGGCGTTCCAGTGCTTCCGCGCGCTCGTATGGATGTATAGCGCCGATGTCACCGAACGCACCGGCGCACCGGCATTCGCCGTATTCGGCGCATCGCAAGGCTGTGCCGCGTTGGCCGTGGTGCTCGGCGTGCCTATCGCTTCGTCGCTCAATCAGGCAGTTTCGGTCGGAGCAGCTCAGCTGCCGGTGATTGCATCGGTCGCCGTATTCCTGATCTTCACCTCGGCGGTGCTTGTCGTCAACCCGAAAGACCTCGAAACCGCCTGGGGCCTCATACCGCCCGGAGCGGAACCCGATACTGCGACACGCGCGCAGGCGAAGGGGGATGACGCCCCGTCCGACGCCAGCGCCCTGTGCGAAGCCGACGCCCCGTCCGGCGCCGGCGCCGAAGCCACGTCCGAAGCCGACGCCGGCGCCCTGTCGGAAGCCCACGCCCTGTCCGATGCGCGGGACGGGACCGTCGGCGCGAACAGCGGCGCATCTGCGGACGATCCAGCGAACGATGATGCGCTTTCCTTTCTGTCCGACACCTACGGCCTCACGGCCCGCGAGTCCGAAGTGGCCCGGCTTTTGGCAAAGGGACGCAGCCTGCCCTTCATCCAAGAGGAACTCCACATCGCGCAAGGCACGGCACAAACGCACCTCGTCCATATCTATCGCAAGCTCGGCGTCCATTCGCGGCAAGAGTTTCTCGATGTGGTTGAATCTCAGACATCCCCTTCAAAATAACGCAGGCTCGATTCGACCTTCGTGTATCGCTCGAACAGTACGACATGATGCCAGGCTACGTATCGCCTGTTCATAAACAGATTTCTGGCGCATCGTATGGATCGTACGATCGCGCATTTACCAAAAATCGAACAGTTTATCGGACGACAGGCGCTCCTGGTTCCCGCATGATGCCGACAGACGGCGAAACGCTGCCGTCGCGTGCATAACCATTTTTGGGAAGGGGATATCATGCGCAAGGAACAACCACTTGTAACCAGGCGTTCGTTCATCGGCTTGGGAGGCGTGGCCGCAGCCACCATCGCAGCCGGCTCACTTGCCGGATGCGCTTCGGGTTCCGGCTCGTCAGGATCATCTGGCGGCGACAAGGCAGCGACGCCAGCGGAGTCGACCGACTACAAGGCGGCTCCGGCGCCTATCGCCGACGACGACATCAAGGAAACGGTCGAGGCCGACATCGTCGTCGTCGGCGGCGGCATCTCCGGAGCCGTTGCGGCGGCAACCGCAGCCGAAGCGGGCAAGAAGGTGGTCGTGCTGCAAAAGGCCGAGACGGCACTCTCGCACGGGTCGGGCGCAGCAGCTTGGAATTCGAAGGCGCAGCTGGAGGTCGGAGCCGACTTCGATCCGTGGGACGCCGTCACCGAATGGACGCGTCAGGGCGAAAACCGTGCCGACCTCGACCTTCTGAAAACGTGGATCTATAACAGCGGGCCCACCATAGACTGGGCGACCGCGCTCACCAACGACGTCGAAGGCGTCGGCCCCGTGATCATGACCTATCAGCCCGGTATGGAATATCCCGACGAGTACAACAAGTGCTTCCCCACCGTGCACATGTGGACCGGCCAGATGCAGGCGCTCGCCCAGTGGCTGCTCGATTACGCCGAAAAAAACGGTGCGGAAGTGCGCTACAGCACGCCGGCCGTGCAGCTCGTGCGCGACGACGACAATACAGGCCGTGTGAGCGCCGCCATCGCCGAGGGATCGGACGGCTATATCAAGGTCACTGCCGCCGATGGCGTGATCCTCGCTGCGGGCGATTACGGCAACAACCCCCAGATGCGCGCCGAGTATCTACCGCATGCCGAAGGCTTGAAGTCGGCCTACACTCGCCCCGACATCAACACGGGCGACGGCCAGCTCATGGGCATGTGGGTAGGCGGTTTCATGCAGCTCGCGCCGCATTGCTCTAACATCCACTACGACCCGCCCATCGACGTTCCCGACATCGGCGGTTCGGGCATCCCCTGGCTGTTCGTCAACAAGAACGGCAAACGCTTCTGCAACGAGGACATGCAGTACGGACAACTGTATGCGCAGGACATGAATCAGCCCGATTACCTGCACTTCCAGGTATTCGACGACAACTTCCGCACCGATTGGACAGACATGGGTTCCGGCATGATGAAAAAGGAGCCGCCCGTCGATATCGTCGCCAGCATCGAGGCAGGCATCGAGAAAGGCGACGTATTCACAGGCGAATCCATAGAGGAATTGGCCGCAGCCATGGATGTGCCCTCCGATGCCCTGGCCGCCACGGTGGAGCGTTACAACCAGCTGTGCGATGCCGGCTACGACGACGACTACGGCAAACAGGCCGGCCGCCTGAAGCCCGTCCGCAAGGGCCCGTTCTACGCCGTAGCCCGCAGGCCCGGCGTGCTGTGCACCTTGAACGGCATCATCACGAATGGCTCGTGCCAGGCGCTTGACGCGAACCGCGAGGTCATCGAAGGCCTGTACGCCGTCGGCAACTGTCAGGGCAACTTCTTCGGCGGCCTCGAGCACCAGATGGTCATACCGGGCATGAGCCTGGGCCGCGCCATGACCACCGGACGCGTTGCCGCACTCGTGGCCAGCGGTCAGGATCTTGCCAAGGGCCGCATCTAGCGAAACCGTTGCGCCGGCCGATCCCGCATCCCCGGATCGGCCGGCCATCCGCCTCGCACGACACACGACTGGCGGACAAGCATCCCGCGTTGCTTCCGAACCGCTCGCCATCGTCCGCAGTCGATCGAGGAGATGAAGACGTACTTTGCGCGATGAGGAGCCCGGCTTCGGCTCGATGTTCTCTATGTGCACGCGGCGCTCGCCGCCATGAGGAGCGTCGGAAGACGTCCAACAGACGCAGCATCGCCTATAGCGCCAGTTCCAACCCCACCGGGCAGTGGTCGCTGCCGTACACTTCGTCGTAGATGCACGCGCTTTCCACCGCGCCGGCCAGCGACTCGCTCACCAGGAAGTAGTCGATACGCCATCCCGCGTTCGTCTGCCGCGCCTTGAAACGGTAGCTCCACCACGAGTACGCGCCTGCCACGTCGGGGTGCAGATGACGGAACGTATCGACGAAGCCCGCCTCCACCAGTTCGGTGAACTTACCGCGCTCTTCGTCGGAGAAGCCGGCTTTGCCGCGGTTGGGACCGGGGTTCTTCAGGTCGATCTCCCGGTGGGCCACGTTGAAATCGCCGCACATGACAACAGGCTTCGGGTCGGCCTTCTCGCCGGGTTCGGTGCGTGGCAGCTCGGAAACGGTCACATGCCCCTCGCCCGGCGCGGGGCGTTGCACCGGCGCGCCGGCCGGCAGCACGCCTTCCTCGAGCCCCTTGCAGAAATCGCGGAACGCGTCGTCCCACTCCATGCGATGGTCGATACGCGCCAGCTCGTTCTGCGCATTCGGCGTGTACACGTCTACGAACCAGAACTGCGGAAACTCCAACGCCACGATCCGGCCTTCAGTGTCCAGGTAGTCGTTGCCCAGCCCGTGCAGCACCTGAAGCGGCTGCTCCTTCGTGAACACGGCCGTGCCGGAGTAGCCCTTCTTCTGCGCGTAGCTCCAGTACTCGCGGTACTGCGGCAGGTCGAGCGTGGCCTGCCCCTCCTGCAGCTTCGTCTCTTGCAGCGCCACGATGTCGGCGTCGAGCTCGCACACGATATCCTCGAAGCCCTTCTTCTGTACGGCGCGCAAGCCGTTTACGTTCCATGAGATGAAGCGCATATTGCTGCCTTTCTTAGTCGGCCGACCTGCCCGTCCTCCGGCACTTCTGCTCCCGCGCGTTCGAGCAGTCGCGCACCTGGTGGAGCGGATCGTCCTTCCAAACTGTTTTCAATTCTCTGTTCTGCCGCTCCGGTATGGCCCTCCCCCTACGGTTTATCAGTTCCGCCATTATAGCGCTCCTCATACGACGGGCTCCGTCACGGCGGCCTCAGTCGGACACAGCCGCACGTTTCGTGCGCTGGAGCACCATCAGACCCAAAGAACAGTCGGATCAGGCGGAAAGGCGATCCCGCACAAAGCAAGACCGGACAGCCCCTCACTTATGATACGGCTCCCCGCGGGATATCTTCTGGGCGCGGTACAGCTGCTCCAGCAGCACGACGCGGGCCAGGTTGTGGGGCAGCGTGATGGGGCCGAACGACAGCAGCTCGTCGGCGCGGGCGCGCACGACGTCGCTCACGCCGTCCGAGCCGCCGATGACGAACGCGAACTCGCTCGTGCCGCCCAGCGCAAGCGCGTCGAGCCGTTTCGACAGCCCCATGCTCGAACGCTCCGCGCCGTCGATGGTCAGCAGCACGACATGCGCGGACGCGGGCAGCGCGGCCAGAATGGCAGCGCCTTCGCGCTCGCGCGCCGCGTCGACGCCTCCCGTACGAGCCGGGTCGACGTCGGCCACCTCCTTCACCGCCGTGCGCGCATAGGGTTGCAGGCGCTTGAGGTACTCGGCGCAGGCATCGGTCCAGAACCGTTCCTTCAGCTTCCCCACCGCCACAATGGTGAATCTCATGCGTCGTCAGCCGCCTCCCCGTCGTCTTCGCACGCGTCGCATGCCCGATGGTGCGCGATGCGCCGATATCCTGCCCAATGCGCACAAGCGCGCACAAGCGTCGCATGCCCTTTTCAGTGCGCGATGCGCGGCATGCCTTGTCCTGAGCGTTTGTCCGTTGTTTCCGCGCCGCAGCTCATCTTCTAACCCGAATCCGCCCGCTCAGATACCGATAGTATAGTCCACCGGATGACCATGATGCGACGCGCATAGGCAGGCTGAATCAAAGCCGCGCGCACCCGGTAGAGACGGCATGCGCGGCTTGCGCCGTTGCCCGCCGGCAGATTCCACAAGGAACAGGCGAGCCGACCACGCGCTCGACCGTATGAGCCCGAGAAAAGCGGTTTTCCACCGGCGGCTAGCGACGACGAGCGCGATGGCGCAGAGCCCTCAGCGCCGTAGCGAGCGCACCCACCGCGACCGCAGCAAGCACGCCCCAAGCTGCAAGGGGAAGCGCGTCGCCAGTACTCGCCAGATTCGCCATCGGTTTCTCTTGCGAGCCCATAGGCGTCGAAGGAGGTTGCGGCTCGGTCGGGTCGGACGGATCCGCCGGGTCGGTCGGGTCGACTGGATCCACGGGATCGGGCGGCAGCGGGGTGTTGTCCATGGTAAGGCGGGATGCCGTCTGGCCCTCGGCCACGTCGAAGAGGACGGGCGTAGCGTCAAGCTGATAACCGTCCGGGGCCTGTGTCTCCACGAATCGGTACGACCCCACCGGCAAATCGGCGACTTCGATACGGCCGCCATCGTCCGTGACCAGCGATTCGTAGCCCGCCACCTCGGCCCACGTGCCATCGCCCAGCAATGCCTCCAGCTTGAACACGGCGCCGGCCAGCGTCGTGCCGGCATCCTCCGCGTCGCGCTTCACCAGCGTAGCGCCTCCCAGCACGGGGCTCTTCTCGTTGGCAGCCGTCAAGGCAATCGGCGTCGTGGCATCGTCCGTCACCTCGAAGGCGAGGGGGGTCTCCTCCAGCATATATCCGTCGGGCGCCTCCACTTCCACGAATCGATAGCTGCCAACCGGCAGAGCCCTCGCCTCCAGTACGCCTTGAGCGTTCGTGGTCAGGCGCTCGTAGCCGTCCAGGACAGCCCAGGTGCCATCGGCGGCCTGCTGTTCAAGACGGAATACGGCGCCCCCTAGGAGGATGTTCGGATCGTCCGCATCATGCTTGGTCAGCGTCACATCGCGTAGCACAGGGCTCTTCTCGTTGTCGGCGGTGAGCGAGACCGTGCCGGCTCCATCGGGCGTGATCGCGAACTCAATCGCGTGATCGGCCATGATATAACCTGCCGGCGGCTCGATCTCCACGAACCGGTAGCTGCCCACGGGCAGATCTCCCACTTCGATAAGGCCGTCCTGGTCGGTGGATAGGTGATCGTGTCCTTCAAGCGTCGTCCAGGTGCCGTCGGCGGCCTGCTGCTCCAGCTTGAACACGGCGCCGGCCAGCCCGACGGAGGGGTTGGCGGCGTCGCGTTTCATCAGCTGCACGTCACCCAGCACGGGGCTTTTCGTGTTCTCGGCCGTGAGCGCAACGGCGTGGTTTGGCGTAGACGAGGCGATGGCGAACTCCACCGGCGCCGTCTCCAACTCGTAGCCGCCAGGAGCCGAGAGCTCCACAAAGCGATACTGGCCCAGCAGCAGGCCCGTAACCGTAAGCGTGCCGTCGAAACCCGTCGTCAGACGTTCGGCGCCCGCCACCGGCGCCCAAGAGTTGTCGGGCTGCATCTTCTCCAGCTTGAACACGGCGTCAGGCAGCACGACGGAGGCGTCGTCGGCATCCACCTTCGTGAGCACGACCTTACCATCCCTCACCTCGACGCCGCCCGAGATGACGGTGAAATGCGCGCCGCCCGAGGCCGTCTCGGACGATGAGTCGCCATACGTGAGCGTGGCGGTGTTCTGGTACTGGCCCGTCTCGGACGCGTCGGTGCGCATCTCGATGATGAACGACGTGAAGTCGCCCTTGTTCGACCCCGTGGTGGCCAGGTAGTCCGTGATGATGTCCCGCTGAGCGGTTGTCACGTTGTTCTGGGTCAGCAGGGCGGCAAGCGCCTCATCGCCCCGTCCGTCCAGTATCTTGCCCATGTTCAGCGCGCTCGACCCGTCGCCCGTGGGCACGTCGCCAAATCCGATGTACACCACATGGCCCTCCCACACGCCGATGGTGGGCTTGCTGGCGAAGCGCACGCTGTAAGCGAACTGGTCCTGCGTCATACCGTCGGCGGACGACGCGTCCACCTTCTCGAACATATCCGTGATGGGATAAGCCGCGTACTGCTGCGTCTGCGCCACGCCGTCGTCGGTGGTGGCCTGCACGGGAAGGTACACCACCACCTTGTCCGACGCGATGGCCTGGCCGCCCTGCAGCTCGTCTGTGAGCAGCAGGCTTCCCTGCTTCGGCGACGGTTGAGGGTTGCCCTGCGCGTAGGACTTATAGGCGTTCACCACGTTGTCCAGGTTTACGCCCATGCTCCACACAATCTGGTTCTGCCCGGCCACCTGCGAGCCGTACTTCATCAGCGGCACACCCGGAAGCGGGGCCGTGGAGGGCGGGTCAATGCCGAACGAGGGAAGCGCCTCGCCGTTCACCGTGAACACGATGTCGTCGCCCGTGCCGCGCACATACCCTTCGAGCGAGAAGAACCCGTTGTGCAGCGACGGAAACTGCGCCCCCTCCGCAGACAGCGTGGTGACGATGGAAACGGGACCGGGTATGGGATTGCCGTTCTGGTCGTGGCTACCCGTGACCACATACGAACCGATGACCTTCGAGGTGGTAGGATCAACCAGGTCTTCCGGTCCGAAGTCGTACGCGAGGAAATGGTCGTCGCCATCGACGTTGATGGTGAACGTGCTGCCTTCTTCAGCGCCCGTCATGTCGTCAATGCTCCAGGTTATATAGATGCGCACGTAGGCCCCGTTGGTCAGATGTTCGCCCTCCGCAACATCCTGCCACGTGCTGCCCGTCTTCTTCTGCAGCGCTATGCTGTCAAGCTTCAGCCTATCGGTGAGGTCGGCTACGCGCGGCTCGGGTGCGGGAGTGTCGGTGGTCGCCTCGGCGTCTTCCGCGAAAGCGGACATATGAAGCGCGAGCGAGCATAGAAACGCCGCAGCAAGCAGCGCAATGAAGGCTACCGTCCGTGCGACGAGTTTCGATTGCCGCACGGACTGCCAAGGGATGAAGAAATGCAACATGAAGCCTCCTGTCGGAAGGGATCCTCGGGTGCGTGCATCCTGTCGGAAGGGATCATCGGGCGTCCCTGGTTCTCAGGCAGGACGGGTCCTCGGGCGTGTATATCGCTCCTGCAGGAACGGGTCCTCAGGTGTCCGTATCACCATACGGGATTGCCGCGCGCGCCACGAAAGAGTGAGAGAGCGCTTTCCAAACGGTTGGCCTGCAGAAAATTGGCCGTTGTCGAACTGGCGCGGTCTTGCTACAATGTCCACCGCAAATCACAGCGTCACCCCGTTGATGCTCCCTGGATCGATGCGCATACCGCACGAGACAGGGCGTGAAGGGGCCTCTGGAGAATCCCGGCGAGAACCGGGTGCCGAAGGGGCAAGGCGGCCAAGCGCCGCCGAAACTCTCAGGCAAAAGGACAGAGCGAAGATGCCGGCTTGCCGCCTATCCATGCGGTCGCCCTCTTCCCCCTCCCCAACCTCCAGCTGCCCTTGCGCGCGCAAGGCGAAGTCGCCCGCGGCTACCGCTCACGGGCGAAGGGGAACGCACCAGGCAATCGTGCTAAGGAGGCAGGTACGTGGAAGGGTTTTTCGGCGTCATAAACGATGGGCTCGTCGCTATCGACGACTTCATCTGGGGAGTGCCGCTCATGGTGCTCATCCTGTTCGGCGGCATCTTGCTCACGGTCAGGCTGCGCGCCGTTCAGTTCCGGCAGCTGCCGCGCGCGCTGCGCTACATGATCAAGAACGAAACGGGCGGCGAAGGAGAGGTCACCAGTTTCGGCGCGCTGTGCACGGCTCTGTCAGCCACTATCGGCACCGGAAATATCGTCGGCGTGGCCACGGCCATCGTCGCCGGCGGCCCGGGCGCGCTGTTTTGGATGTGGCTGGCCGCGCTGTTCGGCATGGCGACGAAGTTCTCCGAGGGCCTGCTGGCCGTGAAGTACCGCAGCATCGACAAGAAAACCGGTCATGTGCTCGGCGGCCCGTTCTACTACATCGAACGCGGTATGGGAAAGAACTGGCGCTGGCTGGCGAAGATCTTCGCGTTCTTCGGCATGTGCGTGGGCTTGTTCGGCATCGGTACGTTCACGCAGGTCAATTCAATATCGAGCGCAATTACCGGGTTCTTCGACCCCGAGAAGAACGTCACGGTGAACATCCTTGGAATGGACTACTCCATCTTCACCGTCATCGGCTCGCTTTTGCTGGCGCTGCTTGTGGGCCTTGTGGTCATCGGCGGCCTCAAGCGCATCGCGAAAGTGTCCGAACGCGTGATTCCTGCCATGGTGGTGCTGTACGTGGGCTTCTCGCTCATACTCATTATTACGAATCTCGACAAAGTGCCGGCGGCATTCGTCACCATCTTCGAGAGCGCATTCGGCCTGCAGGCGGCAGCCGGCGGTATGCTGGGCGCCATCATTGTCGCCATGCAGAAAGGCATCGCGCGCGGCATCTTCTCGAACGAGGCAGGCCTCGGCTCCGCTCCCATCGCCGCTGCAGCCGCCCAGACGAAGGAGCCGGTGCGCCAGGGCCTCGTGTCCATGACCGGCACGTTCCTCGACACGATTGTCGTGTGCTCCATGACGGGCCTCGCACTCGTTATGACGGGCGCATACCAAATTCCCGGCCTTGAGGGCGCCGCAGTCACCACTGCCGCATTCCAGGCGGGCCTGCCGTTCATCCCCGGCGACGTGGTCTCGTTCGTGCTGATGGCGTGCCTTGTGCTGTTCGGCTTCACCACCATCCTCGGATGGGACTACTACGGCGAGCGCTGCCTTGAGTACTTCAGCAACGGTTCGATGAAGGCTGTCAAAGTGTACCGCTGGCTCTACATCGCCGCCGTGTTCATCGGCCCCTACATGACCGTTGCCGCCGTGTGGACCATCGCCGACATCTTCAACGGCCTTATGGCGCTGCCGAACATGGTGGCCCTGATCGCCTTGTCGGGCGTGGTGGCCAAGGAGACGAAGGATTACTTCGCGCGCCTCAAAGCCGCTGGCGACGAGGAAGGCATGGAGCCGCACCTGCCCGGCGACAACTGGGACATCCCGCCCATCGATCCGCTGGAAGATCGACTGGGCGCTGCCAGGTAGGACGCCGCCCTGCCAGGTGGGCCTGTCAAGGCGGCGCAACCAAGTAGACTCACCTGGCAAAACAGGTGGGGCAGCCTAGGCGGCCCCACCGACCAGACCTCCCGCGGCATGCGACGAGAACGCATCCGGCTTCTGCGCGATAGCGGAAAGCCGGATGCGTTCTTCTCGACGGTTTTTTGCCATTCCAGAGACCTCCGCTCGGCGGCAGACGTTTTTGCATCGATTCGGTGGGGCGAAGCGGCGAACCGCTACAATACACACAACGTGGAACGCAGGAGAAAAGGAACGGTATGGACCAGCACCTCGTCATAGCTATAAGCAGGGAATATGGTAGCGGAGGTCGCGAGATCGGCGAGCGTTTGGCGGAAGAGCTCGGCATCGCGTACTACGATAAGCTGCTGCTCAAACGCATAGCCGAGGAGAGCGGCCTCGATGGCGACGTTGTGGCGGACTTCGACGAGAAACCCCTGCGACCACTGCTGCTCAATCCGAACGCTTTTTTCTGCGCGACGGATTTGGAGCATCCGGTGGCCTCCCGCATTTACCGAACGGAAGTCGATATCCTGCGCTCCATTGCCGATGAAAGCTCATGTGTCATCGTCGGCCGCTGCGCCGACTATGTACTCGCAGGCCATCCGGACCTTGTGAGCCTGTTCGTGAGCGCGCCTATGGAAGCGCGCGTCGCTCGCGTCATGCGCCGCAACACTTTGTCCGAGAGCGAAGCGCGCTCGCGCATCGCTCGCGTGGACAAGAACCGTGCGAGCTACTACCGCTACTTCACCGACGAAAACTGGGGCATGGCGCGCAACTACGACCTATGCATCAACTCCGGCGATCTCGACGCTACACGCGCGGTCTCTATAGTTCGTTGCTTTCTGGATGCGCGCTCGTAGTCGAAGTGCACTTGGACCGAACGTACGCCCTGCAAGGTCTACTTGAGCGCGTCGGCCACCTTGCGAGCAGCGGCGGTGATAGAAAGGTCGTTCACGTCGATGGTGATCTCCGCGTACTGCTCGTACAGCGGCTTGCGCTCGTCGTACAGCTCGCGCAGGCTCATACCGATGCCGCCCTTGAGCACCACACCGCGCTCCTGCAAATCGTGCAGACGGCTCACCAGCTCGTCGTAAGATATCTGCAGGTATACCACCGTACCGATCTCGGCCAGATGCCGCATGGCCTCGTCGGAGTACACGGCCGATCCGCCCGTGGCAATGATGGACTTGGAGGCCTGGATATCGCTTAAAATCTGATTCTCGACTTCGATGAAGCCTTCGGGGCCGCACGCATCGATGAGCTTTTGCAGCGTTTTGTCGCACTGGTTCTGGATGACCAGGTCGGCGTCCATGAAATCGTAATTCATGATCTTGGCCAGCACGATGCCGAGCGTCGACTTGCCCGCACCGGGCATGCCGATGAGTATGATGTTGTCCTTCTGTGCCATGCTGCTCTCCTTTAAGCTTGAGACCGGCGACTTCGCGCACTCGTACGCGCCGCAGAAACCATGCTCGATTATAGCAGCAAGGCAATCGGTTTATGAGTCTCTTGAGTCTCCGGGTCAGGCAACCTTCGCGGCCGTTGCGCAAGCCGCACGCGCGACGGCCTTATTCGAGCGCGTCCGCCGCGCGAGCCGCGCGGGCCGCAGGCTGCTCCGACTCCTCCTCCTGCGGCACCTTGCGCTTAAGCGGGAATGTCTCGCTGATCACGATGGCCCCGAAGATGAGCGCAAAGCCCAGCAGCAGACGGCTCGTGATCTGCTCGTTGTACAGCAGCACGCTGAACAGTACGCCGAACACCGACTCGAGGCTGAGAAACAGCGAGGCTTGGGCAGGCGGCACGTGCGCGAGCGCCACGTTTTGGATGACGAGCGCCACGCACGATGCGAAGATCACGAGGTACGCCATGTTCCAGAAGAAGCCGGGCGTCAGGGCCGATACAGGCGGCAGGGTCTCGAAGCAGGCGCCGTAGGCAATGCCCAGCACGCCACCGACCACGAACTGCATCACCGTGAGAACGAGCACGTCGTTGGTCTCGGAGAATTTCGACACGTACACGATATGGATGGCGAACAGCAGCGCGGACACGAGCGTCATGAAGTCGCCGTAACCCATGGACAACTCCTCGAGCGCCCCCGTGAGCGACACCAAGCCGATGCCGGCGACAGCCAGTACTGCGGCTATCAGGTTGAACGCCGTGGGTCGCTTGCGCGCAATCGCCCACCAGGCGAACGGCACGATCACGCAGTACGTCGCAGTGAGAAACGCATTTTTACCCGGCGTGGTGTTGTCCAGCCCAATGGTCTGTACCCAGAACGCCAGAAAGCACAGCACCCCGAGTATCATCCCTTTGATCAGGTAGTCCTTTTCGAAGGCGCGCGGCATGCGCCTCCAGAACACCGCGGCCAGAATGAGACCGGTCGCCAGAAAGCGAAAGCCGATGAGGTATGCAGGCTCCAGCACGTCGACGGCATCTTTCATGACGACGAAGCTGAGTCCCCAAATAACGGTGGCCACAACCAACAAGAGCTTGTAGACGCCGGCGGGAATACGACCGGATATGTTCGCGAAGGTGTTCATGGCGGATGATTATAGCAACCACCCTGCGCGCCGCCATCGCACGATTATACGTAGGTCCCGATTTCTCGCTGAAAATCCTCGCCGCGATCGGCAGCGCGCAGGGCGCAGTGGCCGGCGATCCGAACGGCCTGGGGACGAAGCGGCCTGCGGGCCAACCGACCCGCAGGCCATTACCGCGTACCGTGATCGGCGGCGCGCAGGGCGCAGCGGCCGGCGTCCTACCGCGCGCCGCCGCCTCCGCCGCCGAAGCCGCCGCCTCCGCCGCCCGAGAAGCCGCCCCCGAAGCCTCCGCCGCTCGAGAAGTTCCCGCTTGCACCCGAGATGGCCGCCTGCGCCGTCGACATCGTGTTCGCGACCGACGTCTGCAGCATATCGCCCACCGAAGGCAGCGTCGCTCCGCTCGCGGTATGCGCGCCGGTGTACCAGAACCACCACGGCACGTACGTCGCGCCAAGCGACCCGTCGTACTCGAACAGCTGCGGCATGGCGATCTGCAACTGTTTGATGGTTTGCTCGGCCACACCGAACAGATAAGCATACACCATGAACTCGCCCCACACCTTCACGTCGGTGGGCGGGCGCTCGTCAAGCGTTGAGAAGTCGCGCAGCCAGTTGCGCAGCGCTTTGCACTTCGCCACCAGGTTATTGCCGCGCACGCTGCGCCGCGGCAGGTAGTTCGCAATAACGCCGATCGCTATAGCCGTTGGCAGCATGAAGATAAGCGGGATGAAGTTGCTCATGAACACTGCGATCGCGATTCCGGCCATCGCCACCAGGCCGGCTACGGCAATCAGATAGCCTTGGTATCGCTTTCCTTTGAGCTCGAAGAAGTCCTGCTTATTCGTCTCCGCCGAAACAACGCCTTGCCACGCCTGCATGGCGTCGAGGAATTCCTGGGGATGGTCTTCGCCATACTTCTTAAGCGTGCCGAACCACAGGGCGTCGCCCCCCTCGGCCACTTGGCCGAACAGGAGCGCGAGCGCCTGGAGGTCGATGGGATCGGTCACGGCATCGGCCGCCGGCAACCGCGTGATGTAGTAGTCCGACACCTCCTTGGCGCCGAACACGCCCGGTTGCGGGTAGCTCCCGGAATCGATGCGCACCGCACCGATATGCGCCAGATGCATGAGCGTGGCCGTGAAGTCGTCCTGACTCTCGCGATCCCAACGCCACAGCCTGCCTATGACCGCAGGGTGCACGGATGGATCGGGCACGTCGCGCCAATATTCACCGGTATAGTCCGGTTCGTATTCCTTGCCGTACTTGAAGTATGCTCGGAGCGCCCAACCTATCAGCAGCACGCAGATGACGCCGCACGCGATGACGAACGCAAGCGCGAGCACGCGGTCGCGGTTCGCCTGATCCGCCCACCCCTGCTCCTCTTTCATCACCTCATCGAGACGCAGCTGGTCCTTGAAGGCGAGTGCCGCCTCGCCCGATAGATTCGTCAGCCAATCGACGGGAAACACGACACGCGCCTCGGCATACTGACCGGGAGCCACCGATGGAACCGTGTAAACGATGGTCCCGTCGGGGTTGACGACCAGCGAGCCGTCGAGCGGTCCGTGGCCCCATGCGCGCACGTTGTCGCCCGGAACAACCTCGGTTCCCTGGGGTACGGGCAAGGCAAGCGTCAGCGTCACGTCCGATGCGGTCTCCTCCCATTGGGAGCCGATATAGCGCCAGTTCACTTCGCCCACATCTCGAAATGCCTGCACACCGTTGACCACGGTATAATCCAGCTCGATGATGACACGCTCGTTCGACGCGTGAAAGAACGCGTAGACCGTGTTTTTGGCTGCATCAAGCGAATACGCGTCCGTGCCGGGACCGCCTTCGTCGCGCCAGGCGAGCACGAACGGCTCGTTTTTCATCGTCACCCAGTCGCCCTCTACCTTGCCTTCGGCGTCAACGGCAGCCATGCGAGCTCCGTTCATCTGCAACTCGGAGTTAGGCGGAAGGTTCTCGAACGTCCACCAGACGGCGGTGAAGTCGCCGTTGAAGTCGAACGTGCGCTGCTCTGTGAAGTGCAGCGATCCGTCGGTCTCCACCTGGGCCGCGATATCCACCTTTGGCATCGTGTACGATTTCGCCCACGCCTCGACCGGATTCGACGCAGCCATCCAGCACGCCGCCACCAGCACGGTAAGCACGAGCGCAAGCGACGCGCCCAGCGAACGCGCCCGGGAATCTCGATATTCTCGAAAGCCAAGATACGAACCGCTCATGTTTTGCACGATCATGCTCCTTGCAACTTGAAGATGGTCACGGTATCATAGCAAATCGCACCTACTATACTGAGGAGAGCTGACCGAGAGGCCGAAGGTGCTCGCCTGCTAAGCGAGTATACGCCACAAGCGTATCTGGGGTTCGAATCCCCAGCTCTCCGCCACTGAAACGTACAACCCTCGTCCGCCCAGCGCGCACGAGGGTTTTTACCGTTCGGAACCACCTCCCACGCTGTCAGAACCCGGCAACGCGGGCCATCGCAGCCGAGGCCCGGTACGCCCGCGCTGGGTGCGCGCGGCCGCGTTCCGACGGAAACCTTCCAACGGCTTCCCAGCATCCGGCGTGTTAGCCGTCGCGCCCGCCGCGGCCCTTCCGACGATCGCTCAGGCGCTCGGTTCGCATCGGCTTCTTGCGATAGCTCGGATGATGCCGCAAGAATACGGCACGGCATATAAAGGTAACGCCGAGGCCGATAAGCGCCGTAACAAGGAAGCTGAGCGCAAGGTCGAACACCGCTTCGTTATGCTCGAACCACGCATAGACGCTGACCAGCAGAAAAAATGCCGACAATCCACCGGTGATGACGGTGAACATCTTGATGAGAATTTCCTTAGCCCTGTTCGGAGAATGCCGATACGCCATCACCAGATACACGATGCCCGCCAGCACGGCAAGCAGAATGAGCATCGGGACGATGCGCGATAGACGTGCGATCATCGGACGGCTCTCCTTTCTGCGCGCGCAGCGTTCGACGGCTCCATGCTAAAACTGCACTCGGGGAGCCGCATCGGAACCGGCTGCGGCATCGAAGCTCTCCCGCTGCGAGAAGCCCATCATTCCCGCAATCAGCACGGCAGGGAATGTCTGAATGGCAGTGTTGTACTTCATGACGGTGTCGTTGTAGCTCTGCCTCATATAGCTGATCTTGTCTTCGGTGTTGGAAAGCTCGGCCTGAAGCTGCTGGAAGTTCACATTCGCCTTGAGGTCGGGGTAGGCTTCGGCCACGGCGAACAGACTCTTGAGCGCGCCTGTCAAAATGCCGTCGGCCTCCATTTTACCTTCCGGCGTACGCGCGCTCATCACGGCCGAACGCGCCTGCGTAACTTCGTCGAGCGTGCCGCGCTCGTGCGTGGCGTAGCCCTTGACAGTCTCCACCAGATTCGGGATGAGATCGAGGCGCCGCTGCAGTTGGACGTCGATCTGCGCCCAAGCATTGTCCACCATGTTGCGCAGCTTCACGAGGTTGTTGTACAGCGCGATGATGGCGACGATCAACACGACGACGATGACGAGGATGACGATTACGAGGATATCCATGGTTCTCCTTTGCCGTTACGTGCAGTATATTCTACCATCGCTCGTCTTGCGTTAAGGCGCTCCGTCATGCGACCGACAAAACCCTCGCAGCCGGCAAGAGAACCCTGTGCGCCCGTGCCCAGTTCCACTTCGAGGGCCTGGCCTTCCACGGCTCGCATCGACGCGAATGCTCCCTCGTACGCGTCGGCTGGGAGACGCCGACGCGCCGAGAACCGCGAACGCGTTGGTAGGCGGGGACACTGCGGCGCCGCCTATGCTGGCACGCGCGGCGCACGGCCGCACCACGCTTACCGAGCGGTTGCGGAACGCCCGGCGCCCGAAGGGACGATCCCCGCGCGCACAGGCCCGAACATCGTCGCGCGCGCCCACCACCCGCGCGCATGGGCTTCGGCGGCAACCAGGCTTGCATCCTGAAACGACCGGCAAGGTGCAAACACGGCCGATCCGCTGCCTGACATGAGCGCGCAATCAACGCCGTCCTGCGCTTCCATCCACGCGCGAACCTCGGCGAGCAACGGTACGAGAGATTCGGATGCACTCGCCAGATTGTTGCGGAGCGGCACGTCGCACGCCCGGCGCGCGGCGAGGGCCCGTTCCCGATCGACACCCGCAATGCGCTCGGGACGAACGTCGAACGCCCGGTACGCCTCGGCCGTCGACACGCCAACTTCGGGCTTGACCACCACGGCATACGCGCCCATCGGCTCAAGCTCATGCATGAACGCATCGCCCACGCCGTCGAAGCACGCGCATCCCCCATGCAGGAAAAACGCCACATCGGCCCCAAGCTCGCGTGCGACCTCCTCAATGCGCGGATCATCGGAGGCAAGGCCCCACATATATGCCGCGCCTACGAGCGCCGCAGCGGCATCGGACGATCCGCCGCCCAAACCCGCTTCAGAGGGGATGTGTTTCTCCAGGCGCACCGTCACCACCTCGGCTTCGTTCCGGCCAATGCGCCGGGCAAGGGCACGCACCGCCTTGCTCACAATATTGCGCTCCGTCGGCACATCGAGAGGCGGCAGCCCGCCGCGCGCAACGCAGGCAAGGTCGATGTCCAATCCTCCGGCACGCTGCGGGGCGACGCTCATGTGCAGCACATCCCGAAGCGTGAGCGCATGCATGATGCTCACGGCCTCGTGGTACCCGTCGGCACGCCGCTCCCCGATATCGAGAAACAGATTCACCTTCGCCGGCGCGATAAGCTTAATTGCGCCAGGTTCTTTGAACGGGGCGGCGGACAGCTGCGCCGCGCGTGCCGCGGCGATCAGGTCCACGGGCTGCTCGGCACGCGGCACTCTTCGTTCTCGTTCGTCCGATTGCATCATGCCTGCTCCGTTCGTTTCTTTCTCTTGGCCGCGAAAAACGAGCGCAGAAGCTCAGCGCACTCGTCGGCAAGGACGCCCGGCACGGCTTCGAAGGTATGATTGAGGCGCTTGTCCTCGTTGACCGCGTATAACGTCCCAAGAGCCCCTGCCTTTGGATCGGCCGCACCGTACACGCAGCGATCTACGCGCGCCTGGTGCATAAGGCCCGCGCACATCACGCACGGTTCGAGCGTCACATAGACTGTGCAGCCGGCGAGCCGCCACACGCCTCGACGTTCGGCGGCTTGCTTGAGAGCGAGAAATTCCGCATGGCCGGCAGGGTCCTGCGTCGTCTCGCGCAGGTTGCACGCCCGCGCGATCACCTGAGGCTCGGCTAATGGACGGCGCGTTGCGGGGTCGGTCGGCTTATACACGACGACTGCGCCGATGGGCACTTCATCAAGGGCGGCAGCCCGATGCGCCTCCTCAATCGCCATGCGCATGTAATCCTCGTCAGAAGGCCGCGACTTTCGCTGCCGCGAGTCGCTCGCCGGCAGAGCATCAGCCGAACCAGCACCGGAAGGAACCGTGCCGCCGGTTGCTTCCGCGAGATCG
The DNA here is from genome assembly GCF_963929405.1 of Enteroscipio rubneri. Taxonomy (NCBI): domain Bacteria; kingdom Bacillati; phylum Actinomycetota; class Coriobacteriia; order Eggerthellales; family Eggerthellaceae; genus Enteroscipio; species Enteroscipio rubneri. Next base: position 609,708 of record NZ_CAWVIN010000003.1, read on the forward strand.
CGCGCCCGAGACGCGCCGGCCTTCGGCTCGGCGCCGAGAACGTCGGCGCTGTTGTCTTCATCGTTCATGCCAATTATTATATGGTATCCTGTGCTTGCATTTCGAAACCTGTTTCGAAAAAGCATGTGGCGAACGAATGTTTCACGTGAAACATCGGGGTCTTGGGGGCCGCGTCGTTCGTTTCATAGCAATGCGGAGGCGTGGCCGAGTGGTTGAAGGCGGCAGTCTTGAAAACTGTTATGCCGAAAGGCATCGTGGGTTCGAATCCTACCGCCTCCGCCACATAGATTCCCTCAATCCGATGCAAGCTTTTTATGTCTTGGCGGTATTCCAGATCGCAGGTCAGGGCTCAGTCGATGTGCGAAAAGGATCTGCCGAAGAAGACCAGCAGACAGGACTGTGCGGAAAATGCTCCGCAGAAAAGCCTGCTATCGTCTTTCGCCATCATCGACCACCGTGCAGTCGTTCCACGAGCAGTCGACTCGCTGAACCCGCAACGCGGACGTGCATAGTCGAGCCCCTCGGTGCGAGGGGCTCGACTCGGTTTCGGATACCGAGCAAGAACTACCGCTCGTTCATCGGAACGTAGGGGCGCTTGCCGCCGCGCGTGGATTTGTACGCCGGGCGGATGATGCGCTTGCCAGAGACGATCTCCTCGAAACGATGCGCAGCCCAACCAGGCATGCGCGCACAGGCGAACAGCGGCGTGAACAGATCCTCGGGAATCCCCATCATCGAATACACGAAGCCGGAGTACATATCGATGTTGGCGCACATATCCTTGCTCGTGCCCTTCTCGCGCAGGATAACCTCGGGCGCGAGGCGCTCGATACTGCGAAGCAGGTTGAACTCGGCCTCGTATTCCGTACCCGTTGCCAGCTCCTCAGCAAAGCGCTTGCACACCACGGCGCGCGGATCGGACTTCGTGTACACGGCGTGGCCCATGCCGTAGACAAGGCCCGTCTTGTCGTAGGCCTGCTTGTTCACGATTCTCGCAAGGTAGGCAGCAACCTCATCGTCGTTGCTCCAGTCGGACACGTTCTCCTTGATCTCCTGCTGCATGGCGAGCACCTTGTGGTTCGCGCCGCCGTGCTTCGAGCCCTTGAGCGAGCCCATGGCAGCTGCATAGGTAGAGTACGGATCGGTGTCGGCCGAAGTGAGCACCCGCGTCGTAAACGTGGAGTTGTTGCCACCGCCGTGTTCGGCATGCAGACACAGCATGATGTCCAGCATGCGCGCCTCCTCCTGAGTGAACGAGCGGTCGGGCCGCAGCATCGACAAGATGGTCTCAGCCGTGGACTGGCCGGGAATGAAACGATGCATGATCATGGATTCGTTGTTGTAACGGGCGCGCTTGGCGTAGTACGTCAGCACCATGATGCGCGGAAGACGGGAGATGAGCGAGATGGCGGTATGAATCTCGTGATGCGGCGAGCGATCCTCCGCGTCCTGATCGTACGCGTACAGCAGCAGAATGGAGCGCGCGAGCACGTTCATGATGTCGGGCGGCGTGTCGCGCATAATCATGGAGGCAGTGAACCCGTTGGGCAGCTCGCGCTCGGCGTCGAGCACCGAGACGAACCGGTCGAGTTGGTCCTTCGTGGGCAGTTCGCCCATAAGCAGCAGATATGCCACCTCTTCGAAGTTGAAGCGGCGCTCGGCAGCATCGGTTCCCAACAGGTCGTACACATCGTATCCGCGATAGCGAAGGCTTCCCTCGTCGGCGATCTTCTCGTTGTCAGACACCACGTAGCCATGGACGTTCGCAATATTCGTGAGTCCGGCGACGACCCCCGTGCCGTCAGCGTTGCGCAGGCCGCGCTTTACATCGTACTGGTCGTAGTAGGCCGCGTCGATGGCATTGATCGCTTTGAAGTTCTCGTAGAGGGCGATCTTCCTCTCTTTCTCGTCGCTCATAGCACATCCTTCCTGCCGCGCCGAACGCGGCCCCTTCTCCTTGTTCCGGCAATGCGCATATCCGGCCGTCCGCGGGGCGTACGGCCTCCCGTTGCTCTGGTGGATGGGAGATACAGCGATGCTTCTTTAGCATGATAGAGCGAGCAGGCGGGCGGCGCAATCCCAGGGAGGGAACTAGTCGGCGAACGCGACGGGACGCTCACGGTTCGGCAACCGCCTTTCCCTGAAAAAGCGTGGTGCAGGCGGGCCGTATAGACTGACCTCCACGACAGTCCGAAAGCGAGGGCCACGCCGTGATAGAATCAATGTTTTCCCTACTCATCGAAAAACGCGACTGGTTCATCGACCTGTTGCTCCAGCATATCGCCATTTCGCTCGTCTCCATCGCTCTCGCTGCGATCATCGGGCTGGCGCTCGGCATTGCTATCGCTCAGTGGCGGCGCGGCGCGAAACCGGTGCTTGCGCTTGTGAACTTCATCTACACCATCCCCTCCATCGCTTTGTTCGGCTTTCTGATCCCCCTTACCGGCATCGGCGACCTCAACGCCGTGACGGCGCTCACCATCTACGCGCTGCTGCCCATGGTGCGCAACACCTACACGGGCCTTACCGCCATCGACCCGGCCATCATCGAGGCAGCGCGCGGCATGGGCTCCACCGACCGGCAGACGCTCTATCGCATCGAACTGCCGTTGGCAGCGCCCGTCATCATGAGCGGCATCCGCAATATGGCGACCATGACCATTGCGCTGGCCGGCATCGCGTCCTTCATCGGCGCGGGCGGCTTAGGCGTGGCCATCTATCGCGGCATTACCACGAACAATCTGGCTATGACGCTGGCCGGCAGCGTGCTGATTGCCGCACTCGCCATCGTCGTCGATCTGTTGCTGGGCCTTGCCGAGAAGCGCGCACGTCGCCACTTGGAGCCCTCGCCTTCAACTGTCCGCGCCAAGAAACTGAGGCGCGGCGGACGGGCGGTCGCAGCCGTTGCTGCGTCGGTCGTGCTGATCGCGGGCGGCACCTTCGCCTACGCGAAGTTCGCGGAAGACAACGGCGGCGGCACCATCGATATAGCCACGAAGCCCATGACCGAGCAATACATTCTCAGCGAGATGCTCAAAACGCTGATCGAGCATGACACCGATCTCTCCGTGCAGATTACCCAGGGTATCGGCGGCGGAACATACAACATCCATACCGGCATGGAGCGCGGTGATTTCGACTTATACCCGGAATATACCGGCACAGCCTGGACGACGGTGCTCAAACGCGAGGAATTCTATGACGAGTCGATGTTCGACGAACTGCGCCAGGCCTATGAGGATCGATTCGGCTTCGAATGGATATGCGAATACGGGTTCAACAACACCTTCGGCATCGCCGTTCGCAAAGACGTAGCCGAGCGCTACGGGCTGCACACGTACTCGGACCTTGCAGCAGTCGCTCCCGAGCTCACGTTCGGCGCACAGCCCGATTTCTACGATCGGGAGGACGGCTACCCCGGCCTGCAAGCCACCTATGGCATGGACTTCGGAACCACCGCCGACATGGACATAAGCCTGAAATTTCAGGCGCTGTTCGACGGCCAGGTGGACGCTATCACCATGTCCACCACCGATGGACAGGTAACCGACGAGCGCCTCGTGGTATTGGAGGATGACCGGCATTTCTACCCGTCGTACCGGTGCTATGACATTGTGCGCAGGGACACGCTGGAAGCGCACCCCGAGCTGCAGGACGTGCTGTTGAAGCTGGACGGCGCTATAAGCGACGCCGATATGGCACGCATGAATGGCGCGGTCGAAATGGAGGGCAGGGAGCCGAAGGACGTGGCCGACGCGTTTCTGTCCGAAAGGGGACTGGTATAGCATGGGAAGCCCGAGTGCGCAGGAGAGGAACATGCCCGCCATCGAATTCGACCATGTGGTGAAGCGATTCGGCGATGCCGTCGCCCTGAACGACGTGAGTCTGAGCGTCGACAGCGGATCGTTCGTCACCATCATCGGCAGCTCGGGCTGCGGCAAGACGACGCTGCTCAAGCTAGCCAACGCTCTCGTCATGCCCGACGAGGGGCAGGTGCTTGTGCATGGCAGCGCCACCACCGAAGCCGACCCTATCGAGCTGAGGCGCACCATAGGCTATGTTATTCAGGGCAGCGTGCTGTTCCCCCACCTCACCGTGGAGCAGAACATCGCGTACGTGCCGAGCCTGCTGAACCGGCGCGACCAGCGACGCACCGAATCCGCGGTAGACAAATGGATAGGGCTTCTAGGGCTGCCCTCCAACCTGCGCGACCGCTATCCCGCCGAGCTTTCCGGCGGCCAGGCCCAGCGCGTCGGAATCGCCCGCGCGCTGGCAGCCAGCCCCGACATCCTGCTGGCGGACGAGCCTTTCAGCGCCGTGGATGCTATCACACGCGCAAGCTTGCAGGACGAAATCAAGCGCATCCACAACCAGACCGGCGTCACCACCCTGTTCGTCACGCACGATATCGACGAAGCACTTGACCTGGGTGAAAAAGTGATGGTCATGGAAGCTGGACGCGTCGTGCAGTACGCATCGCCGCACGATGTGCTTGCGAATCCCGCGAGCGGGTTCGTCGAGCGACTCGTCGCCCGCAAGCGCAGCGTCTATGCACGATAGAAGCCTCTGGCGCGACTTCAGCAATCGCCCCTTCGCATGCGAACGTCTTTACTGACAAGTATCGGAAGTATGTGCCCCCCCCGTCCGGGGCGCCAGACCCACCGAATCGGCCGGATGCTTTACTGAAGACAGCCTTCCGAAACGAACGTGAAGTAGCTTGGGTAACCTTCTGCACACCGCCCAGCGAATGATTCCGCGACACGTATTCGCACAGAGCCCGAACGTGCCCCTTTCCCAAACAATCGTCCCGACGGGGAGGGCGTGTGAAAATCCCGTCCTCGACCCCTTCATAAAAATAGTCAACCGTATAGGATGAAATCCGAGAACGATTGACCGGCCGGTCAACACGGCGGCGCGCGAACAGCCGGTCGACGACGAAAGGAGGCGACAATGGGCAACCGGAAGGAGGAGTTCGAGAAGTTCGAGAGCCTTCCCGAAGAGCGGCAGGACGCAATCGTCGAAGCCGCCGTTGAGATGTTCGGACGCTTCGACTACAAAAGCGCATCAACCGAGGAGATTGCCCGCAAAGCTGGCATATCGAAAGGCCTCCTGTTCTTCTACTTCAAGAACAAGAAGGAGCTGTACCTCTACCTCATGGAGCACCTCATGGAGAAGGTGTCCGATCTGGTGGTGGACGACGGGTTCTACGAGATCGACGACTTCTTCGAGCTGCTCATCTACGCGGCGGAAACCAAGCGCAAGGTGCTTTCGCGTTTCCCCTATCTGTTGGAATTCTCCGTCCGGGCCTTTTACCCGGAGCATAAAGACATCAAAGACACGATGGACAGCTGGACGCAGCGGCAAATCGACCTGATGTTCTCCACGTACTTCAGATGCGTGCGGTTTGACCGGTTCCGCGACGACATCGACCCGAAGTACGTGCTCGACCTGCTAATTTGGCTGGCTGACGGCTACCTGCACCAGCAGCGCGCCCTGCATCAGCGCCTCGACATGGACGCGATGCTGGACGAGATGTACCGCTGGTGCGCCATGCTAAAGGCCTACTCGTACAAGGAGGAGTACCTATGACGTTACGCGAAGCGCCGCAGAAAGCGCAGGGTGGTTCCGTCGAAGGCGATGCGCTTACCGAAGACAAGGCATGCGGCGAGAACCAAGCTTCTCTCGTAGGTGAGGTATTCGAAGGGAGCGGAGTCGCCGCTGAAGAGCGCAGCCGCGAAGTCACCAGCGGCACGGCAGCTATCGAGGTGTGCGGCCTTGTGAAGGATTACGGCAAGGGTCGCGGCGTATTCGATGTTTCGTTCGCCGTGCAACCGGGCGAGGTGTTCGGATTCCTCGGATCAAACGGTGCCGGCAAGACGGTGACCATGCGCAATCTCATGGGCTTCATCAGGCCCGACGCGGGTACGGCGCGTATCGGGGGGCGGGACTGCTTCATCGAACGGGCGCGTATCCAGCAATCGCTGGGCTATCTGCCGGGCGAGATCGCCTGCATGGACGAGATGACGGGCACCGCCTTCCTCGAGTTCATGGCGCGCATGAAACGCCTGCAGGACCGAAACCGCATGCGAGAGCTGGTTGACTACTTCGAGCTTGATGCCGGTCGGCGCATACGCAAGATGTCGAAAGGCACCAAGCAGAAAGTGGGCCTCGTATGCGCGTTCATGGGACGGCCCGATATCCTGCTGCTCGATGAGCCTACGAGCGGCCTCGACCCTCTCATGCAGAGCCGCTTTATCGACCTCGTCATGGCCGAGAAGCGTCGCGGGGCCACCATCATGCTCTCGTCGCACCTGTTCGAGGAGGTGGAGCGCACATGCGACCGCGTGGCGTTCATCCGCGCGGGCCGGTTGGCCGCCGTTGAGAATATGGACGATGTGCGCCGTTCACGCAAGCGCGTGTTCTCGGTGACGTTCGCCGATGCCGTCGCATGCGAGCGCTACCGTACGGCACACCCCGAGGCTGTGGGCAAAAGCGAGCGCGTGGTTGAAGTGACCGTGGCGGGATCGAAGGCGCCCGTTCGAGGAGCTGCGGCGCATTCGGCGGGATCGATATCAGCATCGATGTCAGCATCGATGTCGGAAGCAGCACGTTCGACAACGGAACCGATGACGGGAATAACGCATTCGGCAACGGGATCGACGGATGCGTTCGTGAAGGACCTGGCCGCCTACCCCGTTGCCGACCTAGCCGCGCGTGAGCAGTCGCTGGAGGAGCTGTTCATGCATCTGTACGGAGCAGATGCGTCGGAGAAGGGAGGCTCCCATGAATAGGACCCTGTTCGCCAAAGAGCTACGCTCGAACCTGTTCGTTTTCGGAATCGTATATGCGGTGCTCGTCATGTATATCGCCGTGGTCGTAAGCATGTTCGACCCTGAACTCGGAAAGAGTTTGGACATGATGATGGCCAGCATGCCCGAACTGTTCGCGGCGTTCGGCATGGCCACCCAAGCGACCACGCTCACCGACTTCATGCTGAACTACCTGTACGGCTTCTTGTTGACCATGTTCTCGTTCGTATTGATCGTGATCATGGCGAACAAGCTCATGGTGCGTTATCTCGATCGCGGCACCATGTCGTACCTGCTGGCCACGCCTAACAGCCGCACGCGCATCGCGACCACGCTCGCCGGCGCGATGGTGGCGCTCCTTGCGCTGCTGGCCATGCTGGTCACGCTTGCCGAGGTGGGCTGCGCCGAGCTCATGTTCCCGGGCGATCTAGACACGCAGGGGCTTCTGCGCGCGAACGCAGGGATGCTCGCGCTCTGGGTGTTCCTGGCGGGAATGTGCTTCCTTTCAGCCTGTCTGTTTGCAAGCGCGAGCGCGGCGTTGTGGGTGGGCGGAGGCGCCGGCATCCTATTCTTCCTCATGCAGATGCTGTCGCAAGCGGGCGACAAGCTGGAGTTCTTGGAAAACGTGAACCCGCTCATGCTGTTCGACTACTACGGCCTGGCTGCAGGCGAAGGCGAGGCCGCCCTAGGGGCGGCTGCGCTCGCGGTCATAGGCGTCGCCCTATTCACGGTTGCCGTAGCCGTCTTCAACCGCCGCAACCTAAGCATTTGATCAGGCGCGACCGATGCGCTGACCGCAACCAGAAAGACAAAGGGTCCGACGCGCCGGATCGCTCCCGCAGCCGCCATGGCAGGACTCTGGGAACCAAGCCCGGACCACGGGTCGTGCAATTTCTCCGCACCATGAAAATTGTCGTTGACAGCTTCCGCGTTTACTGGCAGAATATCTTCTGCTGCTTCGATGTGCGCCGTTACCTCAGCTGGATAGAGGGACTGACTACGAATCAGTACGTCGGGGGTTCGAATCCCTCACGGCGCACCATTTGTCATCCCAGATCAGAGCCGATTTTTAGGCTCTGATTTTTTGTTTTACGGGGACGTTTTGACCAAAAATTGCCGAAATTGGCTCACTAACTCGGTTCAAACGCCTTTCCATGTTTCGTTGCAAAATTATTTTCTCTCTCCACGCATGGAGATTTTGTATACGCGCTCAAGAGCGTTCTGATTTGGCTTCAAGGCAGGTGTAAGACGCTTGGCACCGCCTTTGAAAAAGACGCTTAAACAACGATTCAAAGGAAGACGTTTGATTGCACCCTTTTCGACGCGGCACGATTTTTCGGTCGGGGGTTCGGCAAAAAGCCCACAGCGCGCTTTCGCTCCGCTGCGCGACACATGGTACAGTCTGCATCACGTCTCGGGCCGCGGGCGATCCGGGACCGAGCCGCGCCAGTCCGCACTCGAACCTTCTTTCGGACCTCGATCCCCGAGGCTCGCGGAGAGCTTCTTGAACGAGTCCTCGGAAAGGCAGTGTTCCATGCGGCAGGCTTCCTCCGAGGCGATCTTGGCGCCCACGCCGGCCTCCAAGAGCATACTTTCGAAGAACCTGTGATGCTCGAGGATCGAGCCCGCGACCCGCCCGCCCTCCGGAGTCAGGCGCACGTCGCGGCCGACCACCTCGGCGAACCCCGCCGCGGACAGGCTCGACAGCGCCTTGGTGACGCTCGCCTTCGAGACGCCCAGCCGCTCGGCGATGTCCACGTTGCGGCACGACCCGCGCAGGCGGCGGATCACGAGGATGGCCTCGAGGTAGTCCTCGGAGGACTCAGTTAGCACCCCATTCCGTGGGCCGCAGCCTGCGTCGGCGTCATCCCTCATTCCAATCATCCTCTCGTTCGCCAAGTCCCTGCAGGCGACATGGCATCGCGGGCAATCTGCCACATGAGCCGACTTTGCATCGGCAAAGATGACGAGATCGACCGATTAGCGATGTTGTCCCCTTATCGAAGAAAAACCTGGGTCTGCTCCATGTGGCACGCCCCTTCTGCCATTCGGAAAGAGCCATGGAGTCGACTCCCACTGCGTTAAGTGAAAGCAACTAGCGAACGTGCTCCATAAACCTAAGGACGCTTTCGCTGGACCCGTGCGCTCGCAGATCGACCTTTTCGCAGCCGCTCCGCCCCACCATCAGAGCCGAAGTGCAGACCTTGAACAAAAACTCAAGGTCATGGGTGATGACAGCCACGGGACGGCCTTTGGCAAGCTCCTCGATGAGTTCGGCAATCCTTGCCATGTGCATGAAGTCGAGGCCCGATGTCGGCTCATCCAGAACGACAATCTTCTTGTTGCTTAGAAAGGCGCAAGCCAGCGCCAAACGCTGCTTCTGGCCCCCCGATAGATTCTGCGGATGCTCGGTCCTTTTGTCCCATAGGCCGATGGCCTTGACGATGCGCGCTGCCTCGTCAAGGCGGTCGTTATCGATGTCTTTCTGGTCGGTCAGGATCTCGTTTTCCACCGTATCGAAAAACAGCTGGTAATCGACGTCTTGCATCATGTAGTACGAATAGCGAAGCCTCTGCCGCGGTCCAACCCCCCACGAGAAGGCTTGCCGCCCGCCGGCAAGACCGCACATCGCTCGGGCGAGCGTGCTCTTTCCGACTCCGTTCGCCCCAAGGACGCCCATAACCTCGCCCTCTCGCAAAGAGAGCGTCAAGGGCCCAATCAGGGCTCGCCCGCCTGCAGAGACCGAAACGCCCTTCATTGAGGCAGTCTCTGCCCCGAGCTGACGGTGGTTTTCCGGATTCAAGCTGCGCAAATCAAGTGCACGAAGCCCATAGCGCGCGCAATCCTCGGCACGAAGCCGACCCGCTGCGAACGAATCGATGATTTGGCCGCCCGCCATGACGTAGAGCCTGTCGTAGAGATCCGCCAGAAAGTAAAGCCTGTGCTCGGCGATGACGACGGTCTTGCCGAGGGTCTTCAAATCGGCGAGGATTCGGCGAAAGTCCTCTATCCCTTCGTGGTCGAGGCTGGCGGACGGCTCGTCGAAGAAAATCACCTGGGTGTCGTAGACGAGCGTCGAGGCTATGGCGACGCGCTGCTTCTCTCCTCCCGAGAGGCCTACGAGGTCCTTGCCCGCCAGATGCGCGATTTTCATGCTCTCGAAAGCCGACTCGACCCTTTCGACCAGCTCCTCGCGAGGCATGCCCAGATTCTCGCCGACGAGGGCCACCTCGTCGGCCGCCTTGCGGGTGAAGAACTGGTCGGTCGGGTTCTGGAACACGTTGCCGATCGCACGGGCAAGCTCGCCGGAGGAAAACTCTCCCAGGCTTTTCCCGAGAAGCTCGATTCTCCCATCGAGCTCGCCTTCGCACTGATCAGGAATCAAGCCGTTCATGGCACGCATGAGAGTGGTCTTCCCGCACCCGGAGTTGCCAGTGAGCACGACGAGCTCGCCGCGCTCCACCGAAAACCGCACGTTCTTCAATGCCGCAAAATCTTCTCCCTTGTACGAGAAAGACCGAATGCCGACGTCAATCACATCCATACAGCAACCCCCAAAAGAACGACTCCGGCGCCCAAGGCGGCCCCGTCAAGCAGACCGAAGGAGAGACTTCGGTAGCTCGTCTTTTCACAATCCGCTTCGATTCCTTTCGAAACCACGGAGGCGACGAGCGTCTCGCTCACGTGCAGGCACTTGTACACCAGGGGCACGAAGTAGAGCTCGAAGGCGCGCACAGGACGAAGCGGGCTCGGGCGCAGCCCGCGAACCCGCATCCCGCGCTTTATCTCCTTCACGCGGCCGCCCATCTCATCGAGGAAGCGCAACCCTATGACTGCGCCGACTGCGGCTCTGTTCGGAACGTGCAGCTTGCGCATGCTCGCCAGAAGCTTCGAGGAGCTCGTCATCATGAGGGCGCAACCGACGTTGACGACGGGGAAGACCCTCACCACCAAAACCGCCACGCCCAGGAAGATGCTCGTGACATAGCCGATGTCGACATGCAGGATCAGCTGCACGACCCCGCACGCTACCGCAAAGAGCACAAGCTGCCTCAAGAAGGATGCCGGCGAGACGTCCAAAAGGACGAGAAACGACAGCGCCAGCACGAGGTCATATACCAGCTGATTGGCGAGAAACGCTTGGATGAGCGCCAGAAGCGTCAGCGCGAAGAGCGTCAGTGGGTGCAGATGCCCCTCGCGCCCGCCGTCGAGCAGATCCGTTTGCCCCATCAACCCAGCCTGCTTTCCTTTGCGCCCTTTTCGAAGAACTTGTCGTTAATGAACATTCCGAAACGCCCGGCCAGAAGCTCGGTCACAATGTTAATCAGCACGCAGATAACCATCATGTCGACCGTATACATCGCCACCATCTGCTGCGCCTGTTCAAGCGAGATGCTCTCGACGAAAGTCGCCAGCCCATCGGATCCCAGAACGAGCACGAACACTATCATGTGCATCGAATAGATGAACATCGATGCCGAAAACGACAGCCACACCCTCTTCTTGTTTCCGTAGTCGCCGACGATGATCTCTGCGACGATGCCCGCGATCAGGCACAAGGGCGTCGCGACGGCAAAGCCCATGATCGCGTAGAGCACGCCGTAGATCAACCAGAAGCAGAAAGCCGTCCCTCTTTTTTGCACCTTGCGTGCCATGATGATGTAAACGGGACCGACGAAGAAGGCCGCGAATCCCGCCGAGACGTACATGGAAAGCGCGCCGAACATGCCGGTTATCATGCCGACGCCCATCCCGAGGGCGAATCCGATTACCCCCAGTACCGCTATTGTCGCGATGTCCTTCAGTTTCATGTGAGCCTCCTTTTGCTCGGTTTGCTATGCCAATTGCCACTGGGAGCTCGCGTTGCGCTTGTCCCAGAAGTCTTTGTATTTTCCTTCGAGGGCGATCAGCTCGTCGTGCGTTCCCATCTCCGCAACCTTGCCCGAGCGGTCCATGACCACGATCTTGTCCGCCATGCGCACGGTTTCGAGCTTGTGCGCGACCACGATGAGCGTGGAGCGCCGTTTGAGCGTCTCTATTGAACGAACGACGTTCTTCTCGTTTTCCGCATCGAGAGCCGACGTCGCCTCGTCCAGAAGCACGATGGGAGCCTGTTTGAGAAGCGCTCGAGCGATGGAAACGCGCTGCCGCTCGCCGCCGGAAAGCGAGCGACCTCCTTCGCCGCACAGCGTCTCCCAGCCCTCGGAAAGGCGCTCGACGACCTCCGTCATCCCGGCAAGGTCGGCGACCGCGCGAAGCTGCTCTTCCGAAGCATCCGGGTTCGCCATAAGCACGTTGTTTCGCAGCGTGTCGTTAAAGAGATAGACGTCCTGGAAAACGAAAGACACCCGAGCGAAAAGATCCTCCGTCGTCATATCGCGGACGTCTACACCGCCGATCCTGACCGCTCCGTCGTCGACGTCGTAAAAACGCGCGATCAGCTTGAGCAAGGTCGTCTTGCCGCAGCCAGATGGGCCCACGATGGCGACCATACTGCCTTCCGGAACGTCGAGATCGACTCCACGAAGGATCGGCTTTTCCTTCATGTAAGAGAAGCGAACCCCTCCCATTCGGACGCTTGCGTCGATCGGACAAGCCCTCGACTCGCCCACAACCGGCAACTCGGCTGCTTCGACCACCTCGTCCATGCCGTCGAGCATTGCCCGACGGTCCTCCATCCCGAATAGGGCTGAGGCGACCTCGTTGAGGAGGGTGGTGAACCTTAATGCGACGCCGATCATGACCACCGTCTCAAGTGCTCCGATGCTTCCGCTTGCACCCAAGCAGCTCACCGCGATAATCATGCTCACAACGAGCGCCTGCACGCTCGCTCCGGAAAGGATTTCGCCGAGAGCGCTCCACCACAGGCCGCGGACCGACCGCCTTCTACCTTCTGCGAAACTGCCCTCAAGCTCCGCATAGTCGGCGCCCGCACGGCAGGCGCGCAGCGATCCTTGGCATCGTGCGAACTCGACTATCCTCGCGGCGATATCTCGCTCGGCGGAATCCTCCAGCCCGTTTCCTTTTCCGACGCATGCCTGCGAAACACGCAGAAGAAGGAAAAGGATCGGGATGGAAAGCGTCAGCATGATTCCAATTTGCCAGCTCCAAAGCCACACGGCAGCGCAGAACACGACTGCGGCGGCAGCGTTTTTGATAAGTTGACCGACATAAAGCGCGGCGGCCTGTCCGGTCGAGATCATTTCCTGTGTGACCACGCGCGAAAGCCTTCCGGCGCTATCCGCCTTGAACCAGCCGAGCGGCAAACGCGACACTTTGTTCCCGATGACCACCTGCATATTGCGCATGAAGCCCAGCCCTGCCGCATAGCTGAGTTTGGTGCCGAAGAACGAGGCTGTCGAGCCGACGACTGTCACCGCTGCAAGCGCGACCGCCCAGCCCCAGAATGTCAAACCCCATTGGGGGCCGCCGGACTGGAGAGCCATGGCCGCCGGCATCATGATGGCGAGACCAATGCCGCACATCACGCCGGAAAGGGCGTAGAGCAGAGTTCCCAGACGGTGCTGGCGCCTATCGCTCTCGTCCATATAACGACGAAGCCTCGGTAAGAAGCGTTTGGAATTACTCATCTGCATCGCCCTCTTCTTCACTGCCGCAGAGGCCTCCCTGCTTGAGAAGCGCCTGGTAATGCTCGTTGACTTGAATCTCCGCATGCGTTCCAAGGGCGACGATCCTGCCTTCTTCCAACACGGCTATTTGATCGGCGCCTAGAACGGCGTTAAGCCGGTGGGCGATAGCCAGAACGGTTCGGCCCTCGACCAAGGCACTTAGCGCTTTCTGGATTTCGAGCTCTGAATCCGGGTCAGCAAAAGCGGTGGCCTCATCCATGATGAGAACCGGCGTGTCGGCCAAAAGGGCGCGCGCTATGCTCACGCGCTGGCTCTCGCCGCCGGAAAGCGAGCAGTCCGTTCCTAAAACGCTGTCGTACCCCTTGGGCAACGACATGATGAAATCGTCGATCTGCGCTGTGCGGGCAGCCTCCCGAATCTCTTCCAGAGAAGCCTCCGGCTTCGCTAAAGAAATGTTCCTCCCGATGGAGGCGTTGATCAGCATGGGGTCCTGGAGCACGAACGAAACCGCGCTATAGAGGTCACGGGAGGAGATATCCCGCAAATCAACGCCGCCGAGACGGATGGAGCCGCTTTCCGGATCGTCGAAGCGCGCGATGAGCGTGGCGAGCGTCGATTTTCCCGAGCCTGACGGGCCGATGAGCGCCGTCATGGTACCAGGATTAAGGACAAGGCTGACGCCGCGCAAGGCCTGGTTATCGCCGTAGGAGTATGATACGTCGTTCACCTCAACGACGACCCCGTCGGGCTTCATTGGGGCTCCCGACTCGGGAATCGACGGCGTGTCCAGGATCTCGCACAGCCTGACGGCGGCGGCGCCGGCCATCTGGTACGACCATGTGCTGTTGGCGACAGCGCTGATGGCGGTCGGCAAAACGATGGCTATCAGCGAGCACGCGAGAACTTGGGGGAGGCTGGCCAGCCCCGCCCCCATGACGATTGCGCCGCCGCAGAGGTTGATCAGCAGAAGCAAGGGAGAGGAGATGAGCTCGCCGGCAATCGAGCAAAGCCCAATGAGCGGGGCGCACCAGTCCCAGTACGACTGGGAGAATGCCGATGCGGCGTCCGCGTAATTACGATGCGCCTCTCCTGTTTTCCCGAACGCTTTGACCACCTTGATGCCGGACACGAGCTCGACCATCGTCGAGGACACTTGTGCAAGATGCCCGTTCATCTCGGCGGTTTTCGGTCCCATATCCTTCATGGAGAGCGCCTGCAGCAGGAAATAGAGGGGGATTGTGGCAACGCCGATCAACGCCAGACGCCAATTGACCCAGAGCATGAAAGCCAGAAGGACCATCGGCTGCAAAACGCCGTTGAGACGATCGACCGGCCCGTGCGCGATAACGGTGTGAACCGTCTTCGTGTCATCCTGCACAGCGCTTCTGACCTTACCGGATTCCGTAGCGCTAAACCAAGCAAGAGGCGCGTGGCTCAACCGCTCAACGATACCCTTGCGGATGACGTAGCGCAGCTTCATGTCGGCAAAATGCGTAATAATAAGCGCGAGAGCGCGAAAGAATAGCTGCGAGAGGAACGCCATAACGAGAAGGAGGGCAATTTCGTATACCTTGGAGGCATCGGCCTGCGCGAGCGGGCCTTCTCCCGCTAGGAATAGGTCTCCCAGCCATACCAAAGCCAAATACGGGGCAAAGGACAAAAGCGCCGAGAGTACCGTAAACACCTGCGCCAGCATGACACGTCCCTTGACGGGACCAGACAGGCGCCTGATAGCCTCTCGCCCCGCTTCGTCCCGTTGCCGGTCTTGCTCGCTTGTCTCTGCCATGGGCACCACCTCAAGTTATAGTCTCGGTTAATAATGACTTAGTTATCTTTGACGGCAAAAAAAGAAAGAGCCGTCAAAGCGTGCGATATTTCTCCCAGCCCGCATTGAAGAACGTTGAAATAACCTCAGTTGTCGCGTTGAGTTCCTCGACGCTCTTCGCATGGATGATGTTCTCAGAAAGAGCGCTGTAGAACGCGTGATTGACGATGTGGAGAGATTCCTTCGAGATAACGGCTCGAGCCTTCTCTGCGCCGTGGATTAGCTCAAGAGCACGAAGGGTCGTTCTGTCCTCCTCGTCGACGAGCCAATCCAGGAAATGCTCGTAAGGAGTGCCGTAGGAGCGGAACACAAGGAGCTCGTAGATGTCGCGATGGGAGTACAGCATCGCCGTGGTCGCGAGCGTCCCCGCCGCTTTGGCCTCGAGCGCGGCGCGCACCTGCTCCGGAGTCACGGGCTTTCTTTCGTCGTACCCGGCGAAACCTCGCTCCTCACCCTGAGCGTAAGCTTTGCGAATCATGTTTGCCAGCGGCTCGACCAGCTCCGAGAAGAGCGCCTCTTTGTCCTTGAAGTGCTTGTAGAACGCCCCGGTGGTCACGCCGGCTGCCTTGCAGATCCTACGCAGGTTCGCCTTCTCGAATCCCTCTTCCAAAAACGCCGCAAGGCCGCTCTCCAAGATGCGCTCGTGCGTCTCCTGGTAGTTTCCGTTGCTCACTACGGCCACCCCCCCTTCAAAAGTAACTTAGATATCTTTCGTTCTGGGGATTTTACCACCAAAGTTAGTTATTGCAAACTCTTATGCCGACAAAAGAAATGCCTTGGAGAGTTTTGCCCTGGCTACAATCGTGTCGCGTGCAGCTTGCTTCACTCGAGGAGCTCGTCGCTGAACGCGAAGCGCCCTCTCTTCCTGCCCATCATCCTCCTCAGCGGCAGGGGGTCGTCCTCGAGGAGGCTCCATTCGTAGACCGCGTTACTGCTCACGCGTAGGAGTATCGCTATCTCCGCCACCGAGTACGTGTCTTGTATTGGCACGGGAACCTTGACATACGGGCATCCCGCCGATTCGACTGCCATGCGTCTGCTCCTTCCGGAGCGGCAGACGCTACACCTCGGCGTCGCGGAACTTGGCGGCGATGGCGCGATGCTCGTTGCCATCGCCGCCGCTCGGTGTCGTATCGTCGTCCGCACGAGTCCTTTCAGGCGGGCGAAAGCGGCGCATACCGCCCGTCGCGCGGGTTGCATGCGCCGCAGGGTTCAGCACGTTTCGCCTGGGTCAATGGACGCTCGGCCGGTTACCCGTCCCGATCCTCTTCCCGCATATTCGCAAGGTGGTCTGCCAGGCGGCGGAAGGAAGGGGCGGAGATGCAGTGCTCCAGGCGGCACGCCTCTCTGGCAGCCAGGTGCGCATGAACGCCGGCGTCGCAGAGCAGCCGCCTGAAGAACTCGTATTTGTCGAGGGTCGAGCGGGCGACGCCCAGCCCCCTCTGCGTGAGCCGCACGTCGCGGTCGACCACCTCCACGAGCGATTGGGCGGAGAGCCCCGCCGAGCGCCTTGGTGGCGCCCGGGCTTGAAGAAGCCCGGGCGCTCGGCGATGTCGGCGTTGCGGCAGCATCCGCGTTCGGCGCGGATGACGAGAATCGCCTCGAGGTAGCCCTCGGACGAATCATGCCTTGCCGTAAGAGGCCCCTCCTAACTGCCAACCAGCCGCCTCGCGGCGCACCTCGATGAAGCGGCGGTAGATCCCCTGCTCGCGCATGAGCTCCTCGTGCGTGCCGCGTTGGACGATCCTCCCGCCGTCCACGACGATGATCTGGTCGGCGTCGCGCACCGTGTTCAGCCGATGGGCGATGGTGACGAGGGTCTTGCCGCGCGTGAGCTCAGCGATCGCCGCCATGAGCAGGTGCTCGTTCTCCGGGTCGACCGAGCTCGTCGCCTCGTCGAGGATGACGATGGGCGCGTCCTTCATGATGGCGCGCGCGATGGACACGCGCTGGCGCTCCCCGCCGGAAAGGCTCGCCCCTCCCTCCTCGAGAACGGTGTCGTAGCCCTGCGGCAGCCCTATGATGAAGTCGTGGCACCGCGCGCGCTTGGCCGCAGCCACCACTTCCTCGCGCGACGCGTCGGGCCATCCGAACCGGATGTTGTTCTCCACGGTGTCGTTGAACAGGTACACGTTCTGGAAGACCATCGAGATGAGGGAGAGCAGGCTCTCTGCCGTCCCCTCGCGCACGTCCACCCCTCCGATCGTGACGCGCCCCTCATCGACGTCCCAGAAGCGGGCGAGCAGGTTCACGAGCGTGGTCTTGCCCGATCCGCTCGGTCCCACGAGCGCGCAGGTCGTGCCCTCGGGGATGGAGAGCGTCACGCCGTCGATCACGCGGCGTCCTCCGCCGTAGGAAAACGACACGTTCTCCATCGCGAGGCCGAACCCCTCGCAGGCAAGCGGCCTGTCCGTCGAATCCTGTCTCGGGATCGCGCACACCTCGTCGATGCGGTCGAGCTCGCCCTCGATCTTCTTGGTGAGGAAAGCGCCGTTGTTCGCGCTGATGAGCTCGCCGTAGATCATGAACGCGGCGACCAGCAGCGTGAGCGCCCAGGATAGGGGGAGCGCGCCTGCCAGGTACAGGGCGCACGAGGCGAGCAGGACGCCGCAGCTTGCGAGGTTGAACACGAGCGCGTAGAGCTTCAGCACGCCTTGGGCGGCCTGCTCCTGCTCGAAGTCGGCCTTCCGCTTGCGTTCGAAGGACGCCTTCGCCTTCGCCAGAGCCTCGTCGGGCGAGGCGAACGTGCGCAGCACCGCCATTCCGCGGGCGTACTCGATCACCGCGTCGGCCATGTCCTCCTGGGCTGCCGTGACCTCGCGCGTGACCGAGGTCGACCGCCTCCGCAGCCACTCGAGGACGACGAGCCCGACCGCGATCCCCGCGAACGTGACGGCGGCCACGGGCGGTGCGAACGCCAGGAAGAACAGGCTCATGATGACGGCCATCGCCACGCCGCCCGAAAGCCCCGTCAGGCAGATGGTCATGAACTCTTCGAGCTGGTGGACGGTCGTGGTGAGCGTGGTCGTGATGGCGGAGAGGCGCTGCTCCGAGAAGTAGCCCATGGGGGCTCCCTTCAGCCTGTCGCCAACCCTGAGGCGCAGATCGCGGAACACATGGAAGCCCTCCGCGTCCATCTTGATGTCGACGAGGTACTGGAACGCGAACTGGCCTGCCACGCTCAAGGCGAGCATTCCGAAGCACTGCAGGGCGACCTCGGCGCCCAGCCGGTCGCGGTTCTCGAGCGCCCACCACACCGCAGCGAGCATGCCCGCCATGAAGAGGGCCTTGAGGACGTTGCACGCCATCCCGACGACGAGGCTGCGCCGGGAGGAGGCGGAGAAGCTCCCCGCCAGGTCGAGTATCCTTTTCACTATCGCCAGCATCTAGCCCTCCTCGCTGTCGTCGGACAAGGAGCCCGTGTGCTCCGCCCACATGCGCGCGTACAGGGGGCAGGACGCGAGGAGGTCCTCGTGCTTGCCGCATGCCGCCACGCGTCCTGCCTCCATAACGACTATCTGGTCCGCACTCGCGACCGTCGACAGGCGGTGCGCTATCGTCACGAGCGTCTTGCCCGCCACGAGCTTCTCGATGGCGCGCTGCACCGCCGCCTCGCTCTCGGGGTCGGCGTACGCCGTCGCCTCGTCGAGGATCACCACGTCCGCGTCCTTCAGGATCGCCCGAGCGATCGTGATGCGCTGCCGCTCCCCGCCGGAGAGCCGCGCGCCGGCCTCTCCGGCCGGCGTGTCGTAGCCCAGCGGCAGACGCTCTATGAACCCGTGCGCGCCCGCTGCGCGCGCGGCCCGCTCCACCTCGGCGTCCGTCGCGTCGGGCCTTCCCAGCCGGATGTTGTCCGCGATCGTCGCGTCGAACAGGAACGTGTCCTGCGCCACGTAGGAGACGTGCTCCATGAGCTGCTCGAAGGGGATGTCGCGGACGTCGCGCCCTCCGTAGCGGACCGTGCCGCCGCTCGCGTCCCAGAACCCCGCCATGAGCTTCGCCACGGTGGACTTCCCCGAGCCGGACGGGCCGACGATCGCCGTCATGGTGCCGGGGTCCGTCCGAAGGCTCACGCCGTGGAGCACCTCGGCGCCCTCGTGGTAGGAGAACGACACGTCCTCGAACGAGAACGGCTCGCCGGACAGCTCGACTCGCTCCGTCGGGCGGGAGAGCTCCGGAAGCCCCAGGAAGTCCCATATCGCGTTCAGGCACGCGTCCATGCGCGAGATCTGGCCGGCAGCCTGGGCGAACTTGAGCACGCCCCCTATGAAGCAGAGGGGGATCGTGATGCACACCATGAATTCCGGAAGCGATATCTCCCCGATCGACAGCAGCCACACCCCGAGGGGCAGCGAGAACAGCAGCGTGCAGGGGACGACGGCCCTCACGAGCGCCAGCCACACCCAGCTCTGGCGGAACCAGGCGAGCGTGGAGTCGTGGTAGTCGGCGACCGCTTCGGAGAACGATCCGTACGACGACGCGCTCCGGCCGAACGCCTTGATGACCTGGATGCCGTTGACGTACTCGACGAGCGTCGAGTTCATCTTCTGCTCGCTTGCCATGTAGCGCGCCATCTTCGCCTTGTACCCGCGCATCATGCCGAGGTAGAACAGCGCGCCGAGCGGGATCGTGGCGATGCCCGCCAGCCCCATTCTCCAGTCGACGGCGAACACGATCGCCATCGCGAGCACGGGCGCGAACACGTTGCTGGGAAGCTCGGGCATGAAGTGCGCGATGGCGTCCTCGAGCTGGTTCACGTTGTCGACGAAGCGGTTCTTGAAGGCTCCCGTCGGGGTGTCGACGATCGTCCCCATGGGGACGCGGGCCATCTTCTCCGCCATCCTTTCCCGCATGGTGCGCAGGGCTTTGAAGGCAATGCCGTGGCTCATCATCGACGAGCGCCACGTGAAGAGGAACTTCGCCACCTGCCCGAGGGCCGCGGCGGCGGCGAGCCATACGGCCTCGTCGAGGGACAGCGTTCCCTCCAGAAGACCCGCCGCCAACACGGCGATCACGATGTAGGGGACCATGCCGAGCGTCTCCCCGATGCAGGCCATCGCAAGGGAGAGGATCATCCTTCCCTTGTCGGGGCGCATGAAGTAGAACAGCTTCGCGAACGCGCTCGGGCGCGCGCTTCGGTCTTCAGGGTTTGCGTTTCCCATGTATCTCACCTCTCTTCGGACTTAACGGACAGGCTCACTACGCGATCCCCTGCCAGCCGCGCGAGCGTATCGTCGTGGGTGATGACGGCCACCGCCTTGCCGCTCGCGGCGAGCTTTCGGCACCACGCCGCCACTTTCCCCATCCCGCGGCCGTCGAGCCCGCTCGTGGGCTCGTCGAGCACGACGAGCTCCGCGTCCGAGCAGTACGCCGCCGCCAGGGTCACGCGCTGCTTCTGCCCTCCCGACAGGCTCGCCGGGTGCCGGTCGGACAGGTCGGCGAGGTCGAACGCGGCAAGCGCCTCCCATGCCCGCGCTTTCAGCGCCTCGTCCACCTTGCGTCCGAGCACCACCTCGTCTGCGACGCTTCCCGCGTAGAGCTGGTAGTCGGCGTCCTGCATCACGAAGTAGCTCAGGAGCCTCCGCTTCCGAGGGGAGAGCGCCACACCGTCTCTCGTCACGCGCCCTTGTTGCTCGCGCGCCGCTCCAACCAGCACTTTTGCGAGCGTCGTCTTCCCGGTTCCGTTACCGCCGCACACGACCGTGACGCATCCCAGGGGGAACTCGGCGTCAACCCGGCTGATGCCGCGCCCCGTCGAGGGATAGGCGAAGGTGACGCCCTCGAGCCGCCATGCGGAAAGGTCGGGCACCGCCTCGCTTTCTCGCGCAACCGCCATATCCGGATGGCGCAGGCCGAACCGCGAGGCGTCCGCCAGGGAAAGGCGAGCGAACTCGTCGGCGTCCCAACGTGCGGCGACGCGCCCCGACCTCATGCACACGAACTCGTCGGCGACGGGGAGGAACCGGTGCAGCCGATGCTCCGAGACGACTATCGCGACGCCCTCGCCCTTCAAGCGCGCCAGGATCCCGACGAGCGCCTCCGAGCCTGCCGCGTCGAGGTTGGACGTGGGCTCGTCGAGCACGAGGATCCCCGGGCGGCACGCGATGGCGGCGGCGAGCGCCACCCGCTGCTTCTGCCCACTCGACAGCTCGGTGAGCTTTTCCGACAGCAGCGCCTTCACGCCGCAAAGCTCCGCCGCCTCCCGGACCCGCGCGACCGTGGCGCTCGGGCGGGTGCCCAGGTTCTCGAGGGAGAAGGCTATCTCGTCGGCGACGGTCCCCATGAAGAACTGGCTCCTCGGGTCCTGCATCACCACGCCCATCCCCTCGGTCCGCTGTCGGGGCGATAGGTCGAGCACCTCCGTTCCGCCGACGAGGACGGCGCCCTTCCTCTCGCCTGGAAAGAAGGTGCCCGCCAGCCCGTCGATAAGGCGCAGGACGGTCGACTTGCCGTCGCCTGACCGGCCACAGAGGACCGTGCACGAGCCGTGCGCCACGCTAAGCGACACCCCGCAGACGCGGCTGCCCGTCTCGGATGGCTCCTGCTCCTGCCCCGCTACCTCCGACTCGTCGAGATAGCGGAAGGACACGTCGTCCAGCGCCACTGCTTCCGAGCAGCTCATAGGACCACCCCCAGCGCGTACACCGAAGCGGCGGAGGCGATGGCGAGCGAAGCGCATGCCGCGTCGCGGGCGGAGAACCCGACGTGGTGCACCGACGTGCGGCCCTCGCCGATCTCGATGCCCCTCAGCTCCGCCGAGGCGGCGAGCTCGCTCGAAAGCCGCAGGGAGCGCATGACGAGCGGCGTGTAGACGCACTCGTACGCCAGGGCGGGATGCCTCACGACGTCGAGGGCGCGGGGGAAGATTCCCCTCATCCTGATGCCGCGGATGATCGAGCGGATCTCGAAGGAGAGGATCGATGCGAACCTGAACATCATGCAGATCCCGACGAGCACCCCCTGGGGGACATGCCAGCGGTCGAGCGCGCACATGATCGCGGACGTCGAGAGCGTGAAGAGCGCGCAGCCGACCGTGAAGGGCGGCACCATATGGAGGATGCTCACGAAGAGGACGCCGTAGAGGCCCGGCAGAGGCAGGAAGCTCAAGGCGCAGACCGCGGCGAAGCTCGCGCATGTCTTGGCGGCGAGCCTCTGCCTGCCGTTCGCCGCAAGGTAGGCTGCCGCGAGCGCCTGCAGAAGAGCCGTTTCGAGCAGCCCGGTGACCAGCATGGCGGCAACTCCCACGGCGAGGAAGGACGCGAGGTGCGTCCTGGGATCGAGTCCGAGGACCCCCGTCCTCATGCCCGTATCTTCCGCCCGGCTCATGCGATCTTCGCCTTGCGGACGTGCTTCTTCAGGAATTTGGAGCCGATGAGGCCGCCGACGACCGTCCCCGCGACGAACATCGCCATCATGAGAAGGATCCAGGGAAGCTCCGTGTACTGGGCAACCATCGCCGCGACGTCGGCGGCGTCGTAGTACGTTCCGAGCTGCTCCATGTACGCCTCGCGGAAGAGCAGGTAGGGCATGATGCCGTAGAAGCCGAACGTCACCCAGTAGACGATGTAGCCGCCGACGATGCGCTTGATGTCGTGGTAAGAGCCCTTGCCCCACATGACGAGCTCTCCGACGACGGCGCCGACGACGGCAACCGGAGCGCAGTAGAGTCCTCCCATGAACGTGTAGAGAACGCCGAACACCAGGATCGACGCCGCCAGCACCCCTCGCTTTCCGATGCGGTCCGCCATCACGACGTAGAACGGCGTCGAGATCAGGGGGAACAGCCACGATCCCACGAAGAACGTGTTCTGGGGAGCGAGCAGCATGTCCTCGATCATCTTCGCCGCCATCGTGAGAAACACGATGACGAGGTTGAAGACGACGAACGTCAGGATGTCGCGCGTGGTCCATCTGCCGCTTGCCGACCGAGAGTTTTCCGCTTGCATAGAGAATCCTCCTTAGCATGATTGTTAGCTATAACAAACTTTGATCTATAATGAACGGAGAAAGGTCTCGGGGGGTCCGAGACCGACGCACATGCGACCCAGCGCGGAAAGACCGCGCCTAAACACGGAAGGAAGCATCTAGGAGCTGGCAGATGGAGAGCTTGGAAGAAGACCTCTACAGTGCGGCGTTTCGGAAGTGGGAAATCTCGCCCTCCTCTAAAACGCATCCATACGGGCCTGAAGGCGCCCTGCGGACCTTCGAGAACGAGTTCGGCGAGGGGGAGTACTGGTCTTACTTTCGCGGAAACCTCTTCGCGATCAATTCCTTCAGGATGAAATTCAAGAAAAATTGGATCCTGAGGTATCGGTGCACTGAACATCTTTGCGTTTCGTTCTACGACGAAATCGAGGAGTGGCGCAGAAGCAGGGAGCGCCGCTCAGCGTCGGAGCGATCTCGGTATATCTCGGAGGAGAGGGCGAAGAGTACGAGGCGTGCGTTTCCGAAGGCGCGTCGGCAAGGGGCACGTCGATCACCTTTTCCCCTGACTACTACCGCACCTACCTGCAAAGCAGGTTCGGGAGCGTCGAGGACATGAGAAGAGCCTTCCTGGAAGCCGACGGAAGGCATGACATGCCGGATCTCGTCAACCTGCTCAGGAAGGCTCGAAGCTACAAGGGCACGGGGATGGCGGCGGAGCTCTTCTACGAAGGGGTGATCTCGGAAGCCGTCGCGTTCGTCATGCAGCATTCTTCCTTCTGCCCCGACGAGCATCGCAGCATACCCCTGACTCGCGAAGACCGCGAAGTCATCGATTTCATCTGCGGATACATTGCCTCGAACCTTGGAGGGGACCTGTCCTGCTCTCGCCTGGCAAACCAGCTCTACATAGGGAAGACAAAGTTGAAAAACCTCTTCAAAACGGCAACGGGACTGTCGCCGTCCCGCTACGTCGCGCACGAGCGCATGGAAGAGGCCGCGCGCCTGCTTGCCGAAACCGACTTGGCGATAGCAGAAATCGGCGAAAAAGTAGGCTATACCAAGCCAGGTGCATTTACGGAGGCCTTCCGAAGGGACAGGGGCTGCACGCCCACACAGTTCAGAAAGCAGTGCTAGCATTCAATCCCAGAACGAGAAGAGCGCTCTCGGCTCCGGTCTTCAACCTGACGGCAAGATTCACGTCGCGTGGCGCTTGCTCCACTCGAGCAGCTCGTCCCTGAACGCGAAGCGCCCCCTCTTCCTTCCCATCATCCTCTTCAGCGGCAGGGGATCGTCCTCGAGAAGGCTCCATTCGTAGACCGCGTTCCTGCTCACGCGCAGGAGTATCGCTATCTCCGCCACCGAGCAGGTGTCCTGGATCGGCACGGGGACCTTGACGTACGAGCATCCCGCTGATTCGACTGCCATGTGTCTGCTCCTTTCGGAGCGGCAAACGGCTGCATCTCAGCGTCGCGGGATTCGGCGGCGATGGCGCGAGGCCCGTTGCCATCGTCGCCGCTCGGTATCGTATCGTCGCCCGCACGTGTGATTCCGGGCGGGCGAAAGCAGCGCATACCGCCTGCTGTGCGAGCTGCATGCGCTGCTGGGTTCAATGCGCTTCGCCTGGGCTTTCGGACGCCCGGCTATTCACCCGTCTCTGTCCTGCCCCTGAAGACTCACAAGGTGGTCCGCCAGGCGGCGGAAGGAGGGGTCGGAGATGCAATGCTCCATGCGGCACGCCTCCTCTGATGCCGTCCCCCCGTCCACCCCGGCGTCGCAGAGCAGCCGCCTGAAGAACTCGTGCTTCTCGAGCGTGGCGCCGGCGAGGCGGCGCCCCTCGGGGGTGAGCCGCACGTCGCGGTCGACCACCTCGACGAGCGACCGAGACGAGAGGCCCGCCAGGGCCTTGGTGACGCTCGGCCTCGTGACGCCCAGGCGCTCTGCGATGTCGGCGTTGCGGCACGACCCGCGCAGGCGGCGGATCACAAGGATGGCCTCGAGGTAGTCCTCGGACGATTCGCTCATCGGGATGCCCCCATATGCCGGGGGTTCTTCTCGTCGGATCTGGAGGACGAACTGCCTGACATCATTGGCGGAAGCTCCATCCCTCGGCCGTGCTTCGAATCTCCACGAACCTGCGGTATATCCCCTCCTGGGACAAAAGCTCTCGATGGGTTCCGCGCTGGACGATCCTCCCGCGGTCCACAACGAGTATCTGGTCGGCGTGCTCGATGGTGGCGAGCCTGTGGGCTATCACCACGACGGTCTTGCCTCGCGTGAGCTCGGTGAGCGCTGCCTGTATGAGGGCCTCGTTCTCGGGGTCGATGCTCGCCGTCGCTTCGTCGAGGATGACGATGGGGGCGTCTTTCAAGAGCGCCCGCGCGATCGAGATGCGCTGCTTCTGGCCGCCCGAGAGCGCCGCGCCCCCTTCGCCCACCATCGTCTCATACCCGTCGGGCAGCGCCTCGGCGAACTCGTCCACCCTGGCGCGTTGCGCGGCGCGCCCGACCTCTTCCTCCGTCGCGTTCGGCTTGCCGAAGCGGATGTTGTTCTCGATGGTGTCGTTGAAGAGGTAGACGCCCTGGAACACCGCGGAGAAGTTCCGCAGCAGGCTGTCGCACGTCAGCTCCCTTACGTCCCGCCCTCCCACGAGCACGCGCCCCGCGTCGACGTCCCAGAACCTCATCATGAGGTTGGCGATGGTGGTCTTGCCCGAGCCCGAGGGCCCCACGATGGCGCACGTCGATCCCTCGGGAACGCGAAGGCTCACGCAGTCGAGGGCCTTCCTGGCCCCCTTGCCCCGGCCGTAGGAGAACGACACGTCCTGGAACTCGACGTCGTGTTCGGAGAGCTCCGCCTCCCGGCCGTCCTCGTCAATCATCTTCGCTCCCTCGACCTTCTCCAGCCTGTCGAGGATGTCGCCCAGGTCGCCGAGCATGTGCGCGGAGTCGTTGACCCTCTCCACTCCCGAGAAGATGGTGAACGAGAACGCGAGAAGGGCGAAGAACGTCCATAAGGGAAGGGATCCCGCCGAAAAGCCCCAAACGGCGCATGCGACCACGCCCACGCTGGCGAGCTTGAACGCGACCAGGTGGACGACGTTCCTCGGCGTGAACCCGAACTCGATGGCGATGCGCGCGTCCTTGAGCCTCTCCACCGAGCGCAGGATGGGCTTCTCCGCAGCGCCGCTCTGCCCGTACGACTTCGCCGTTCCGAGCCCTCGGACGTATTCGACGATGCTTCCGGCGAGCCTCTCGGTCGCCTCGTGCGCGGCGGGGGCGAGCCGCCGCGACGTCCGGTTGATCGAGGCGAGGGCCAGGCACGAGACGGCAGTGCCCAAAACGGCTGCGAGCGCCGCCGCAGGGCTCAGGAAGAGCAGGAAGCACAGTATCGCGAGCAGGTTGACGTAGCCGTTCACCACCGCATCGACCATCTTCATCCCCTGCAGCTCGAGGACGCCCAGCTCCGTCGTGGCCAGAGCGAGGATGTCGCCCGTATTCACTTCCGAGAAGAAGCCCAGCGGGACCCGTTTGAGGACGCTGCCGATCCTCGTCCGGTCTTCGGGCGCGACCTCGTAGCCGATGGATTCCTGCAGCCTGTTCTTCCCGTAGGAGAAGACGAACCGGGCGAGCACGCATGCCGCCAACGCGAGGAAGGAGAGCCATACCCAGGAAGGGTCGAGCGGGGAGCGCCCGCTCGCGTCTTCGACGACTTCGGCGAGAAGCCACGCCCCGATGACCACCGGCGCCGCGGTCGCCCACGTCATGAGGAAGGAGCAGAGGCATCCGAGAAACAGGCGCCCCCTGTACGGCCCGGTCCACCGGATGATGCGGATGAGCGAGTTCATCATCGCCTGCCCCCTTCCTCGCCGGAGCCTGCCGCCCACGCCCGGGCGCCGATGTGGGCGTCCCACATCCGCGAATAGAGGGGGCAGGCCGAAAGCAGCTCGTCGTGCCTTCCCGTCGCGACCACCCTGCCGCCCTCGATCACGGCTATCCTGTCCGCGTTCACGATCGTCGAGAGCCGATGCGCGATCACCACCAGGGTCTTCCCCGCAGAGAGGCGGGCGATGGAGCGCTGGATCTTATCCTCGCTTTCAGGGTCGGTGAAGGCGGTGGCCTCGTCGAGGACCACTATGGGAGCATTCTTCAGAATGGCGCGAGCGAGGGACACGCGCTGCCTCTCCCCGCCCGACAGCTCGAATCCCGCCGAACCCGCCGGGGTATCCAGCCCCTGGGGCAGCCTGGAGATGAAATCGTCGCAGCACGCTGCCCGCGCCGCCTCCTCCACCTCGTCGTCGCTCGCCGCGGGGTTCCCGAGCCTGATGTTCTCCCGGATGCTCGCGTCGAAGAGGTAGTTGTCCTGGGCGACGAAGCTCACGAGCCCGGAGAGCTGCTCGAGGGGCATGTCGCGCACGTCGACGCCCCCGATGGCGATGCTGCCGCCGTCGACGTCCCAATGCCGTACGAGAAGGCGGGCGAGAGTCGATTTTCCGGATCCGGACGGGCCGACGAGCGCCGTGAACGACCCGCACGGCATATCCAAGGACACCCCGTGCAGAACCTCTTCGCCCTCTCCGTAGGAGAAGCGGACGTCCTTCAGCTCGATGGACGAGTCCTTGACCCTGGTAGCGCTTCGGTCGATTTCGGGAAGTTCCGGCAAACCGAGGAACTCCGCCGCGTCGGCCACGGCGTACTCCATGGACTTCAGTTCGTTGACGAACGATGTGAACCTGGCGATCGGATCGACGATGGCCAGCGACAGCACCACGCACATCGCCAGATCGGCCGGAGACAGGGCCCCGCCGAGGTAGAGAGCCAAGCCGGCGGGCATCACCCCGAGGAGCGTCGTCGGCATGATGGACGACATCAGGTTCATGGCCACCCAGGTGGACTTGAACCACTCCATCGTGAAGCCCTTGAAGGCCTCGACCGCGCCTGCGTACTTCTCGTAGGAGTCGCTCGCCTGGTTGAACGCCTTCACCACCTGGATGCCCTCGATGTACTCGACTATGACGCTGTTCACGTGGTTGCTCTCGGCCATGAACGCGGCGTATTTGGCGTTGAACTCCTTGAGGCTCGAGGCGAAGACGGCGAGCCCCAGAGGCACGCAGGCGAGGCACGCCAGGGCCATCCGCCAGTCGATGGCCGCGAGCCATCCCGCCAAACCCGCCGCGAGGACGAGCGAGCCGCCGAGCTCGGGGATCATGTGCGCCAAGGGGGGCTCGATGTTCTCGATTCGGTCGAGGAAGACGCTCTTGATGCTGCCGATGCTCTTCGATTGGACCGTCCCCAGGGAGGCGTGCATGAGCTTGCGCGTGAAATCCTTCCGAAGCGATTCCAGGATCGTATAAGCCGAAACGTGGGACAGCAGGGTGGACGCCCCGAAAAGAATTTTGCTCATGACGTAGGCAGCGGCAGCAACCGCAATCCACACCAAAGCGCCACCCCAGGTCAGCGAACCGACGATGGCCATCTCCATCAGGCTGTACACCGCGTAGAACGGGACGAACCCGGCCGCCACGCTGGCGACGGAAGCGATGACCGAAAGGGCCATCCTCCCCTTGCATCTCGACGCATAGGAGAAGAGCGTAGAAACCCACGACCTCCCCTCGGCTCTCCGGGAAACACCTGCTGTTGTCGACATAGCCTCACTCCCTCCGGCGGCGTGCTGGCGAAGCGCGTGCGCGCCTCACCCCAATTGTTATCTAAGGTTTATTATTGGACGTGCCGGACGTTGCTTCAGCCCCGTTCGGGCCGAAGTGTTCCGATTGGGCAGAACGTGTCTATCCGCGGCGGCGGTACTCGCTCGGCGTGACGCCCGTGGAGTCCTTGAAGGCCACGGAGAATTTGGAAGGACTCTCGTATCCGACGAGGGCGCCGATCTCGGCGACCTTGCGGTCGGTCTCCCTGAGCAGTTTCGCGGCGAGCTCCATCCGCACGGTGCGCACGTACGCCGCCGGGGAGGAGCCGTAGACGCCCTTGAAGCACTGCTTGAAGGCGGTGAGGGACATGCCGGCGTCTTTCGCCGCCCGCTCGACCGTGACGCTCTCGGAAAGGTCGGACACCATGAGGTCGTGCGCCTTCTTGACGCGGGCGACCTTCGAGCGCGGGTAGTATCCCGTTCCGTAGGTGTGCATGCCGGGGTCCGTCGAATCCAGGAAGAGAAGCAACTCGAGCGATTTGATTTGGCAGTACGCCTTCTGCTTCTTCACGGGCGCAAGGTAGAGCTCCGAGGCGATGTGGCTCGCCTGCTTGCTGGCATGCAGCAGAAACGGCCTTCCCTCCCGGCAGAACCGCCTTTTCAACTCGGAAAGGTCGACGGCGAAGCCGGGGAGCGCCCGCCCGATCGAGGCGGGCGCGAACGAGAGGTCGAAGGAGACGGTGACCCCCCGGTACCGGCGCGTGGGGAAGACGAACTCGCCGGTATGGCACGCCCTGTCGTCGACCTTGAGGTCGCCCGAGGAGACGTAGGCGTACGACCCGCCGGGCATGGGCTGCTCGATCCTGCCCTCACGGCACCAGTCTATGCACAGGACGTCGCTGTCGGTCGAGAAGGAGGAGACGCAGCGCTCCATGCGGAAATCGTTGAACGAGACGGTGATGCCCGGGAGGACTTCGATGAAACGTATCTCCCCGAATCCGTCGTCGCCCTCGACGCGCAGCACGGTCTCCCCGGCGGCCGAGGCCAGGTGCGCGCCCGTGCCCGGAGTCAGGCTCGACGCCGCGTCGAGCGAAAAGGGGAAGGCGGCGTCTTCGCCGTCCGAGAATATGCTTTTCCGCCTGACGCTCACCGAGCCGCCCCCTTGCCCGCTGGGACGCCGAGCTCGACAACGCCGTCGCAGCAGCGGTTGAGGAGCTCCCTGTCGTGGGTGACCAGGACGACAGCCGCCCCAGCCTCGGCCAAGCCCCGCACAAGGCGCGCGACTTCGACCATGTGCTCGAAGTCGAGCCCGCTCGTCGGCTCGTCGAGGAGCAGCACCCTCCTGTCGGAGAGCAGGGCGCATGCGAGGGAAAGGCGCTGCTTCTGCCCGCCGGACAGGGACATGGGATGCGCCTGGGCCTTGTCGGAGAGGTCGAGCCTGGAGAGCGTCTCCCCGATGCGCGCGCGGGTCGGCTCGTCGTCTCGACCGCCGACCGCCAGGAGGCACTCGTTCCAGACGCTGTCCGTGAAGAGCTGATGGTTGACGTCCTGCATCACGAGCGCTGCCGACCGCCTCCTCTCTTTCCGGGTTTGCCTGCTCCCTCCGAACCGCACATCGCCCGTCTCATGTCGCTCAAGGCCCGCCAGACCGCGCAGGAGCGTCGATTTGCCGGCGCCGTTCTCCCCCAAAACGCCCAGCACCTTGCCCGTCGGCGCAAAGACGCTGACGGGCTCGAAGACGGGACCGCCCCCGCGCACGACGGCGTACGCGGAAAGCTCGAGCCCCTTCGGCTCGCCGCCGGCTACGCTCTCGCCGCCGGGCGCGGCGCGGGGGACCGTCACGGAAAGGGCTTCGTCGGGATCCGTTGCGCGAAGCCCCAGGGCCTCGCGCTCCTCCTCGCCTAGTTCCGCGAGTTCGCCCGGGGATAACTCGCGGGAAACCCGCCCGTCCTCGATCAGCACAGCCCTGTCGATCAGGTCGGAGGCGAAGTAGATCCTGTGCTCCGCGATGACCACCGTCTTCCCTTGCGCCTTCACCGCCGCCATCTCGTCGTGCAGCGCCTCCACGGAAGACGCGTCGAGGTTCGCCGTCGGCTCGTCGAGGACGAGGACATCCGGGCCCGCGATGTCGGCGGAGGCGAACACCAGGCTCTGCTTCTCCCCGCCGCTCATCTTGCTCACGTCGCGGTCAAGCAGGCGCTCCGCCTTGAGCGCAGCGACCGTTCTTGCGATCCTGCCTTCGATCTCCTCGACCGGGACGCCGCGCGATTCCAGACCGAAGGCGAGCTCGTCGTTCGAGGTCAGGTTGAAGAACTGGCTTTTGGGGTTCTGAAACACGCTCCCGACGAGCTCGGCGAGCTCGTGCATCTCGCAGCTCGACGGGTCGAGGCCGCAGACCCGGACCTCGCCCTCGAGGGCCAGGCTCGGCTCGAACGAGGGGATCAGCCCGTTTATGCACTTCGTGATGGTCGTCTTCCCCGAGCCGGAGCGCCCCATCAGAAGCAGGCATTCGCCTCTCCTCACCTGGAGATCGACGTCGTCAAGGATCAAGGCCCCGTCGCTCGAGGCGCAGCTCACGCCCGAAAGCGAAATCACCGGCTCGTCCTTGCGAAATTCCATCAGAGCTCACCCCCGAACAGCACGACCAGAACGACCGCGGCGGCGGAGACCGCCAGAACAACCCAGTCCGCCGTCCGCATCGAAAGACGCTCGGTATCCGTCGAAGGCGTTGGGTTCTCGATGCCGCGGCACGTCGCCGCCTTCGCCAGCTCGTCGGCGGTCGAGGTCGCCGACATCACAAGCGGAACGACGAAGCACTCGACCCTGCTCGCCGCCGGGATATCGCGCAGGGCCATCGCATCGCGAACATGCGACGCCTCCTCCTTGAGCGTAGGGAAATAGCGCAACGTCACGGTCAGGGGAATGAGCACCGACCGGGGAATCCTGAGCTTGGCAAGCGCGGCAGCGATCCTGTGGACGGACGATTCGGAGACCAGGAGGGTCCCCACCATCAGGCACAGGTATATCTTCCTGGCGAACGTGAGGCTGATCGTGAACATAGTGGCAGCGATTCCCCCGACAGAGGGAAGGACAAGGTGCAAGAGCGCTGCCAAAACGGCATAGCCCGCGACAAATCCGAGGGCCATCCTCGGGTGCCCGCAGAGAGCCTGGAGCAGCGCCACGGCGCAGACAAGCGCAAGCTCGACGGCAAGCCCCTTTCCGACGAAGGCGAGCGCCGATACCGCAACGAGAACCCCCATGAGGGTTCTTGGATCGAGGTTGAGTACGCCTCGGGAACGGGGCTTTCCCAGGATGGCGCCCTTGGGAAGAAAAGCCTTTTCGTCGGCAAGCATCCCCTGTCCCATTACACGAGGCCCGCTTTCTCGAAATGCTTCTTGAACATCCCCTTCGCGATGTAGGCACCGACGAGCCCTGCAAGGAACGTGACGACGAACATCGCGACGAGCATGGTCGGATTGGCAGCGGTCTCGAGCGTCGCAAGATAAGCGGCCCCCATTCCCTGCGAGGAGATCTGGGCGACGAATGAGTCATGGAACACCCAAAGCGGCAGAGGGCTGCCGCACATGCCGAACCCGAACACGGCGTACGCGACGGCGTTGCCGGCGAAGCTGCGGTACTTGGTGGCTGCGCGAATCGCCTCGGCGACGAGGCAGGCGCAGATCATCATCCCGAGGATGAGCGGCGTGAACATTCCGGTAATGAAGTAGACCAAGGACGGAACCATCCCCATGATGAGCACGGTGCCGA
Organism: Enteroscipio rubneri; assembly: GCF_963929405.1. Lineage (NCBI taxonomy): Bacteria > Bacillati > Actinomycetota > Coriobacteriia > Eggerthellales > Eggerthellaceae > Enteroscipio > Enteroscipio rubneri. The sequence goes on from NZ_CAWVIN010000003.1 coordinate 642,266, forward strand.
ACTTGGGAACCTTGGCGCACGCCAGCATGAACGGGATCGCCGCAAGCAAGCCGTCGAGGGCGGGCATGAACACCCACAGATACGGATGGAGGCCTGACAAGAGCATGCACGCGAAGTTCACCGCGAAATACAGCGCAGTGAAAATGCCTACTGTTATCAGGTCGCGGCCCTTGAGGACACGTGAGTTCGGTTTGGAAGAATCGGCGCTACCCATCTTTCACTCCTTTGTTAGCCTATGTTAACTCATTCGCGAAGTATCCGATAGCTGCTGATGAACTCCTAGCCCAAATAGCCAGAATTGTTCCATTTGGACAGGAGGTTGCCCTTCGGGTCCATAATATGCGTCTCGGCGACTCATGCCTCCAAGCTGTCCGCCGTCCACCCCAGAAGACAAGCGGATTTAAACAGGGGTAACGAGAGGCGTCCTTTGAGCAGCCGAAATACATCTTTCGCGAGAAATCCCGCCTAGATGGAGAGCGAAATTCATATCTGCGTAGGCCGTTCATTTGCTTCAGCCTTGCTGTCAACGCAGGATATGTCGAGCACTCCCCGGTTCGAGAGAGGGGAGTGCGCAAGGACAAGGAATCTCAAAACCGTGCGCGCTATCGAGATGGGGCAAGCTCAAATCTTCTATCAGAGGCAGCGGTGCCGAGCGCTCCCGCGAGACGCTAAGGAGATTCGCGCTTATTCGCTGTTGAAGCCACAATCTATGTTCTGTAACGAGAAGGAGGAAGTCTTGCGTCATCGGCCCTTAATGATAGAATTTTTCAACCAAACCGCTAGACGATTGGCACGGTACCCGAATCGTTTTCCATGAATCGGCTATGCTTGATATATTCCGATAATTGGCAAGATCGCTTTGAGGGAAAAGCTAAAGGCCGCATCAAACGGCTTGCCCGATTGCCACTTCGACTTGATTTGCTTGGAGCTGCACAATGCTGAATGAGAACATAAAAATCAATTTGCATATCCACTCAATTGCCAGCAAATATAAAGAGAGCGTCGGGGTGGTTGACCAGTCGACCGCAGAAAAACTTCCCGTACTCTTCAGTAAATTCGAGACGGAAGGGATTAATCTCGTTTCGAGGCCAGATGTTAGCGTTGTTTCCTGAACTGCGACAACGGCCGCCATCGCCGCCGGCCGTTGTCGTTTTCCCGCCCGACGCGGAACCTCCGGGCAGATGAGGGCGACATACGCCGGTAAGGTCAGTGCGCCTTGTTCGGACCGGCAGGCGCCCACTTCATACGTCTCGTCCCCCTTCCCGCCAACCCCCGAGGTGATCCGCCAGGCGACGGAAGGAGTCCCCCGAGATGCAGTGCTCCATGCGGCAGGCCTCTTCCGACGCGACCTCCGCGTCCACCCCGGCGTCGAGGAGCATCCCCTCGAAGAAGCGATGCTTGGCGAGCGTCTCCTCGGCAAGACGGCGCCCTCCGGAAGTGAGCTTTACATCGTAGCCGACGACGCTCACAAGACCCTCGCACGTCAGGTTGGCAAGCGCCTTGGTGACGCTTGGCTTGGTAACGCCCAAAAACTCCGCCACGTCGACGTTGCGGCATGAGCCGCGCTCGGTGCGAATGACGAGGATGGCCTCGAGGTAGTCCTCGTACGACTTGCGGATAAAGGGGCGGGCGGAACTCTCGTCGAGGTTCCGACGATTTCCTACAGCGCCCATTGAGAGCTCTCCTGCTGCAGACGCACCATGCGGGCAAACAGACCGCCCTGTTCCATAAGGCAGGCGGGAGCGCCTTGTTCGGCGACCCTTCCGGATTCGAGCACCACCACCTTGTCGGCATTCGCCACCGTGCGCATGCGATGAGCGATCACGATGACGGTCTTGCCGGCAAGCAGCCGCGAGAGCGCCTGCTGCACCTCCGTCTCGTTCTCCACATCAAGCGATGCGGTCGCCTCGTCGAGCAAGACTATAGGCGCACCTTTGAGCAGCGCCCGCGCGATCGAGATGCGTTGACGCTCGCCGCCGGAAAGCCGCGCCCCATTCTCCCCGATCATCGTTTCGTAGCCCTGCGGCATACGCGAGACGAACCCATCGCAGTTGGCGGCCCGAGCCGCAGCGAGCACTTCCTCGTCGGTGGCATCGCGCCTTCCCAGGCGGATGTTGCCCATCACGGTGTCGTCGAACAGCAAGACGTCCTGGAACACCACCGAGAAATCGCGCAGCAGCACCTCGGGGTCCACCGTCGCCACGTCTACGCCGCCCACGCTCACGCGCCCAGACGTCGCGTCCCACAGGCGCGCCGCCAGGCGGGCGCACGTCGACTTGCCGGAGCCGGACGGTCCCACGAGCGCCGTGACCTCCCCTTCGCGTGCGGTGAAGCCCACGTGCGAGAGGACCCGCTCGCCGTCCCCGTAGGAGAACGACACGTCGTCGAACACGACGTCGTGACCTTGCGGCGCGTACGTTTCTCCGCCGTTCGCAAGCGGCTCGTCGTAGAAGCTCCTCATGCGCGCGCTCGCCGTCTTCGCCGCAAACAGCTCGGCGATGAGCATGAGACACTGGTCGAACGGCGCGTAGATGCGAGACACCACCAAAAGGAAGCAGAACAGCGTCATGAAGCCGCACGTCCCCTCGAGGACGAAGGCCGCCCCTGCCAGCACGGTGGTGGCGATCCCCAGCCGCAGCACGATCTGCGCGCCGTTCACGCAGATGCCCGTGGCAAGCTCGCCTTTCACGGTCTGGGCCTCCGCCTCGTCGATGTGCGCGCGAATGCCGTCCAGGTAGCGCTCCTCCTGGTTGGTCGCGCGCACCTCGCGCACGCATTCGAGCGCCTCTTGGATATCGTCAGACACAGCAAGGTTCTTCATACGCGTGGCGCGCATGAGAGGCGAAAGGAACCGGCGCGACGCGAACAGCAGCGCGAGCGCCACCGGCGCGCTCCACAGCGCCGCGATGGCAAGCCTCCAGTCGAAGGCTATCAGCCCGACTGCCGCAACGCCCAGCATGATGTAGGCGCCGTAGAGCTCGGGGAGCACGTGGCTGTAGGCGTGCTCGATGGTCTTCACGTCGCCCATGATCGTCTCGGTGAGGTCGGCCAGATCACGCCTGCCGAAGAACGACAGCGGCAGCTTGCGCAGGCGCTCCGCCAGCCCGATGCGCTGGCGACCGCTTTCCTTGTAGATCACGCCGTACTGGTAGTAGTAGGCGAGATACTCGGTGACGAACAGGGCGACGACGAACGCGGCGAGCCCCAGGGCGTACGGGGCGATGTCGGGCAGCGGCGCTCCCGACGTCAGATGGTCGGCGAACGCCCCCATCGCGAGGAACAGGATCCCCACGCCCGCGAACACCGCGATGTTGGACACGGCGGTCCACAGGGCCCCCAGCTTGACGTTGCGAACGCCCTCGTCGGTAAGCCCGTACTTCTCTTTGATGGACATCTAGGCCACCTCCTCGGACGAGATCTTCCAGCTGACCGCCTGCTCGTAGTCGGCCCACATGCGGGCGTACAGACCCCCGGCTGCCAGGAGCTCGTCATGCGTCCCCTGTTCGGCCACGCGCCCCGCGTCGAGCACCACTATCTTGTCGGCGTTGCGCACGGTCGAGAGACGGTGCGCGACCATGAGCACCGTGCGCCCGCGCGCGAGCTCCGAGAACGCCTTCTGGATCCTGGCCTCGTTCTCGGGATCGGCGAACGCCGTCGCCTCGTCGAGCACCACCACGTCGGCGTCCTTCAAGATGGCGCGCGCGAGCATGAGGCGCTGCACCTCGCCGCCGGAGAGGTAGGCGCCTTGCGCGCCATAGACGCTGTCCATTCCCCGGGGAAGCTTCGCAATGATGTCGTCGCACTGCGCTGCGTGCAGCGCCGCCCGCACCTCTTCGCGCGACGCGTCGGGGCGCGCCGCGCGCACGTTCTCGAAGATGCTCTGCTTGAACAGGCGGTTGGCCTGGAACACGAACGCCACGCGGTCCATGAGGTCGTGGGGGTCCATGCCGCGCACGTCCACGCCGCCGACGAGCACGCGGCCCTCGTCCACATCCCAGAAGCGCGGCACGAGGCTTGCCGCCGTGGTCTTGCCGCCGCCGGAAGGCCCCACGAGCGCCACCGTGGAGCCTGCAGGCACCTCGAAGCTCACATGGCTGAGCGCAGGCTCTTCCGCACCTTTGTAAGTGAAGCTCACGTCCTCGAACGCGATCGAGTTGCCCTTGGGCGCCTGCGGGCTCGACGGCGCCTCGATCACGGGAGCCGACAGCACCCCCTCGACGCGAGACACGGCGTCGGCCGCCGATTGGAACGCCTCGGACATGAACATCACGCGCGTCATGGCCGTGGGGACGACCGCCGAGAAGATGGCGTAGAACGCGAAGTTTGCCGCAAACATTCCGAAATCGCCCTCGCCCGGCGCGAGAAGGATCGCCACGGGCACGAGGAACGCCGCCACGCCGTTGATGACGGTCAGCGACAGCGACTGCGGGGTGCGGCACCACTTGACCGCGTAGTCCTGCGCGAGCCGCGTGAAGTCCTGGATGGCGTCGTGGAACGCCTTGAACGAGTGGACCGTCTGCTGGAACACCTTCACCACGGGGATTCCACGCACGTACTCGGTGCCCGTCTTGTTCATCTTGACGAGCGATTCCATGTACTTCGTCATGAAGTCCATGCCGCGCCCGCCCATCATGTAGAACATGCAGCAGAGCGAAAGGACGACGGGCACGAGGCACGCGAGCCCGAGCCTCCAATCGAACGCGAAGAACAGCACGAGCATGCCGGCTATCATGGCCACGGATCCTGCGGTGTCCGGCAGCTTGTGGGCGAGCAGCCCCTCCGTCTCCGCTGCGCACCCGTCCACCACGCGCCGCAGCGCGCCGGAGGCATGCGTGTCGAAGTACCCCAGCGACGTGCGCATCAGATGCTCGACCGCCCTTTTGCGCATGTTGGACGCGCAGCGAAACGCCGCCAGGTGCGTGCACATGAGCCCTGCGAAGTACAGCAGGATGGACGCGACCGAGAAGCCGAGCGCCCACCATCCGTAGGCGGCGATGCTCGTCGCAGCGCTCCAATCCGGCGCGACCGCGATGAGGTCGCGCGCCACGAGCCAGATGCAGACATACGGGCCGAAGCCCACGATCATCGATGCCGCCGAGAGCGCGCAACCCAGGTACGTGAGCGCCTTGCGCGGCCCGGCGAAGTCGAGCAGCCGCCCGACGGCGCCCTGCTTGCGGGACGGCCCTCCCTTTCCGTCCATACGAAACCTCCAATCTTGACCCTGCGCGCCGACGTCTGAATCCAAGACCGTCGACGCACTTGATAGTTAGTTGTGGTAAACATATCATTATGGACGGGTCCTCTCTTCCAAACCCGGAAACAGAAGACATCCTCGAAACTAATCGGGACAGGCACGAAACACAGGAGCAAAAGCATGGGCGCACCGCAATCGAATCTCCCGCAGCATTTGCGGACGTTCGTCGAGCCGCAGATAGAGCAGTTCTCCCTCAGGATGGAGCGCGTTCGCTGCGGTCTGTACGCGACGCTTCCGGAATCGCTCGGCGAGGGGTTCCTCTGGACGGCGGCACTCGGCGAGGACTGCCTTGTCAGCATGCACTCGCTGCGGCTCAAGAAACCGTTCGTCCTCGAGGAGCGCCCGACGGACTTCTCCTGCATCTTCTCCGGATCGCGCGCAACGCTCCAATCGATGCCGAACGTGCCCGCCGAAGCACCCGCAGAGCGCGAGAACCTCGCAGCGTTCTCGCAGGCGGGCGGAACGACGCGCTGCCTTTTGCAGGAGGGAGTTCTCTACGAGTCGACGAGCATCACCTACACGCCTGGCTACTTCGACGGCATGAGAAAGAGGTTCCCCGACGATTTCAGGGACGTCGAAGCGGCGATCCGCGCGGGCGTCGCCGCGAACCCTCCCGCCGAGATGCGCTTCATCCTGAGATCGTTCACCCCCGAGCGGGCGTCGCTGCCCGGAGCCGCGCCGTACTTCCACGCGAAGGCGCTCGAAGCGGTTATCGCCCTTTCCGCCCAGCCCGACCCTGACGCCGACGACGAAACGATGCGCGGGGATCGCGCGCTCGTGGAACGCGCGGAAAAGATCATCGCAACGCGGTTTTCCGAGGGGCTCACCGCAAAAGCGATCGCGGACGAGCTCTACGTGAGCCGATCGCGGCTCTATGGCGCATTCAAGAACGTACGCGGGGCAGGCGTGGCGGAAACCCTACGGGCGGAGCGCATGAAGGCGGCCTGCGGCCTTCTTAGCTCCGGGAAGGCGAGCGTGGCGAACGTGGCGCGCGCGGTGGGATACGCACGCGTCTCGGCGTTCGACGAGGCCTTTCGCCGAACGTTCGGATGCCCGCCATCCCAGTGGCAGCGCCGCAGCTCCGAGCGCCTGGAAAACTAATCAATTTTTCTTGTAGAGAACGCGGCGTTTTAGAGCATGCGCGGCTGCCCAGAGTTGCAGCTCTATGCGTATCCGACAAAATGGATTGTTGTTTCATAAGGCTAACTTTATGCAGGGCACGGCGGCCAAAGATCCGCACGGGAAAGGATTCGCACATGAAGATCACCGGAAACGCATCCGCCTCCGCACCGAAAACGGGAGGGAGGCTCGCAGGAAAAGACTTCATCAACATAGGCATCTTCACGGCGATCTACTTCGTCGTCGTGTTTGCCGTGGCGTGCCTGGGGTTCATCCCCATCCTCATGGCGGCGATCTGCGGAATCGTTCCGCTCTTCGCGGGCATCCCGTACATGCTTTTCCTCACGCGCGCCCGTAAGTTCGGAATGATCACGATACTCGGCCTGCTCATCGGCATCATCATGTTCATCACCGGCATGGGGTACTTCTCCATCGCGACGGGTCTCGTTTTCGGGCTCATCGCCGACCTCGTCTGGAAATCAGGCGGCTATGCGTCGGCATCGCGCGCCATCCTGTCTCACGGCATATTCAGTTGCTGGATCATCGGCAACTTCCTCCCCTTCCTCCTCACCGCCAACACGTACCTCCCCACCGTCCGCGCCCAATACGGCGACGCCTACGTGGACGAACTCATGACCTACCTGCAACCGGAGCTCTATCCGGTCCTGCTCGCAGCGTGCTTCGTCACGGGGGTCGTCGGCGGCTTCATAGGGCGCGCCATCCTGAAGAAGCATTTCAAGCGCGCGGGCATCGCATAGGGCATCGCGAGAGGGTCTTGGACAATGGAGCTGCTTCGGTCAAAGGCGGGAGAGCGGACGGTACGGCTCGACCCGCGCACGAAGATTGTGATGCTGTTCGCGGTTTCGACGGTGCTCCTGCTCGGAGGGAACGGAGGGGCGATGTTCGCCGTGCGCACGGCGATGCTGCTGTTTCCGTTCGGGCTGCTCGCGATATCGGGGCGCGTGCGCGCGGCGGGGCTCATGCTCGCGGCGTATCTCGGGACCTGCGCGCTTGCCGCGTTTGCCGCACCCGCGCTTGAAGGCTTCACGAACGCGATCATCGTGGCAACGGCAACAGTGGTCTCCCGCTTCGTGCCCACGCTCGCGCTCGCGTATTTCGTGTTCGCCACGACGACGGTGTCCGAGTTCATGGCGGCCATGGCGCGCATGCGCATGCCCGACTGGATCACTGTTCCACTATCGGTGCTGTTCAGGTTCTTTCCCACGCTCGGGCAGGAGGCGCGGGCTGTCAACGCCGCCATGCGGATGCGCGGCATCACCCCGATCTCCCGCGGGATCGCTTATGCGGAGAACTGCCTCGTCCCGCTCATGAGCTGCGCCGTCTCCATCGGCGAGGACCTATCTGCGGCCGCTCTGGCCCGAGGGCTCGGCGCGCCCTGGCCGAGGACGAACACCGGCAGCATCGGGTTCACGCCGGTCGATGCCGCGGTTATCGCCGCATCGCTTGTCGCAACGGCAACCCTCGCCTTAAGTCTCTTTTTCCCGGAGGCGATCGCATGAGCAGGGAATCGAAAACCGAATCCCCCGTCCTTTCCATGGACGATGTTTCGTTCTCCTATGCTGGAGGGCGCTACGGGGCAGGCGTCGAGGGGATCTCCTTGTCGCTGGGAAGAGGCGAGGTGGCCTTGCTGTGCGGGCCGTCCGGCTGCGGCAAGACCACCGTCACACGCATCGCGAACGGCCTCGCCCCGCATTTCTACGAAGGGACGGAAACCGGCACCGTGAGCGTGTGCGGCATCGACGTTGCGCGCGAGGAACTATGGGAGACCGCGCGGTACGTCGGCAGCGTCTTTCAGAACCCCAAAACCCAGTTCTACAACGTCGACGTCCGAGGGGAGGTCGCTTTCGGGTGCGAGAATCTGGGGTTCGAACCCTCCGACATCGACCGACGCGTGGACGCTGCGGCAAGGGAGTTCGACCTTGCGCCCCTGATCGACGAGAGCCTCTTCTCTCTTTCGGGTGGTCAGAAGCAGCGCGTGGCGTGCGCGAGCGCCGCGGCGGTATCTCCCGCGCTCGTCGTGCTGGACGAACCGTCCTCCAACCTCGACTTCGAGGCGATCGCGCAGCTTCGCTCGGCTATTGCACGCTGGAAGGCCGAAGGGGTCGCCGTGCTCGTGGCGGAGCACCGAATCCATTACCTCGAGGGAATCGCGGATCACGTGCTTTACCTCGATGACGGCCGCCTCGCGCGCCGATGGACGGCCGACGAGTTCGCGCGACTCGATGACTCCGAGCGCATGCAGCTCGGACTGCGCGCGCGAAGCGTCGACGGCATCTTCCACGGCAACGGTCGCTACAACGCCTCGGCAAAGGCTGAAACGCAAAGGGCGGCGGCCGAGAAAGAAACGGTACGCTTCGAGGGCCTGACGGCGCGCTGCCGGAAGAACGGAGCCTTCGAGAGGATCCTCAAGGTCGACAGCCTCGAGCTTCCCGCCGAGAGCGTCACGGCTCTGGTCGGCTCTTGCGGCGCAGGCAAATCGACGTTCGCCGAAGCAGTATGCGGTCTCAACCGATGCGACGGAACCGTAATTTTGAGAGGAGATCGTTTGGGAAAACGCGCCCGCAGACGCAAATGCTTCATGGTCATGCAGGATGCAAGTCACCAGCTCTTCTCGGAAAGCGTGCTCGACGAGGTGACGCTCGGTATGGAGGGTCCCGATCGGCAGCGGCGCGGCCTCGGCATCCTGCGCGACCTCGACCTCGACGCTTTCGCCGAGGATCACCCCCTGTCGCTCTCGGGCGGGCAGCGTCAGCGCGTCGCCATCGCCCAGGCGCTTGCCACCAACCGTCGGCTCGTCGTTTATGACGAGCCGACGAGCGGACTCGACCTCTTCCACATGCAACAGGTCGCCGAGGGCATTCGCCGTTTGTGCGAACACGGCATCACGCAGGTCGTTATCACGCACGATCCGGAATTCGCGCTATCGTGCTGCACGCACGTCGCCGTAATGGATGGGGGATGCATCACGGAGGTCTACCCGCTCGAAGAGGACGGCATCAACCGGTTAGCATCCTTCTTCTGCTCGAAACACCATGCAGAAGAAAAAAGGGGGCTCGCCAATCCGGCGGACACCCCGACGTCCTTCCTCGCGACAAAAGGGGTGAATCCATGACGGTGTTCGATATACTCGCAAGGAGAAACGCCGACAAGCTGCGCGCCATCAGAGCGGATGGGGCCTCTGTTCGATACCACCTGCGCATGGACGACGGCACGGCGGGCGTCATCGACGCGTTCGAACTGTTCGACGGCGTGTCCCTGGCGTTCAACAGCATTCCCCAGGGCACCGCGACATGGGATGATGTCGAGCCGCTCGAGCTCCAGATCGACTGGTGCTTGCACGGTCGATTCCAGCTTGACGACGGCATCCGTCTCGGAGAAGGCGAGCTTGCCGTGCACGACGAGCGGGTGAGAAAGCGCTCTATGGAATTTCCCGCGCCGCTGTACACGGGGCTCACCATCAGGATCAGCCGGTCAGAGGGAGCGAAAACCCTCTCCCGCTCCCTATCTGCAACCAGTCTCGACTTCGACGTCCTCGCACAACAACTCGCAGGGTCGAGCGGCTGCAAAGTCTATGCGCCCGACCCCTCGATGAAGGCCCTCCTCGAATCGTTTTGGGACATCGACGAACGAGAACCCCTGATGCGGCTACGCCTCAAAACGCTCGAACTCATTGCCCTTGTCAACGCGACCCCTCGTCTTGCCCCGCGGACAGAAGACTACCAGCGAAGAAGCACGATCGACTCTCTTGAACGGGGCATGTGGCTTCTCGGATCGAATCTCGAGCATGACGTCACAGTGGCAGATGCGGCGAAAGCGTCATGCATGGGCATATCCGCCTTCAAGGAAAAGTTTACGAAAACGTTCGGGGTCACGCCGATGGCATTCCGCCGCCAATGCCGCATGGAACGTGCTGCCCAGCTACTTGAAACAACCGAAAAGAGCATCTCAACCGTCGCACTTTCAGTGGGATATCGCAACCCAAGCAAGTTCTCCGCCGCTTTCGCAGCGACCTTCAAGTACTCGCCTTCGGGGTACCGAACCGCAAACCGCTCAGGTAACATGCATCTAACAAATTCTTTTCAGTCACGCGAGTTGAACATGAAGCGCAAACTCTGTCGAACTTGCGCGTCCGGGCCTAAACATTAAAGGCTCGACAGTTCACAGCTCTCAATCCAAGTCGAATCACCCCAAAAGTATCGCGAGTTTACACAGGAATATTGAAGGAAATGCCTTGAACAGCAGAAGCATTCCTTTTGAGTTTCCTCAGGAATGACACTCGGATGATCGACGCTGGCAAGTGTGCCGCCTTCTTCAATGCATCTTTGGGAAAACCCTAGCCAGACGAGAGGTGTTGTCATATCAGGAATAAGATATTTAAGCAGGTCACGCAACAAAGTCATCTTTCACTAAAACACAAGTCGAAAACTCATGCAATGGCGATGCGCAAAACAGCTGAGCTTGAAATGAGTTTTCTCCCGAAGGAGCTAGCGGGATACAACCAACAATGGAAAGCAACAGCGGATAAAACGAGAGCGAAATTGCAAAAGCGGAACACTTTTCTTTTATCGGGTGAAAATAATTATCTGAACAAGTAAAGCCTTCTGATCTGCGATTATTTTAGTACGCAATAGTAAACAAACCACTGGCGATTTTAAGAATGATGAGTTCCTAACGATTTCCCCGAAAACATCGATTTTCGGGGGGAGTTTACTTTAAGTACTGTTAGACGATGTTTAACTATGCTTACCCATAGGTGCTTTGCAAACCACCTGATATTATTCCTACAAGTTTGCATGATGCAGAAAAACGCTCTGTAATCACCCCCTATTCTTAAGGGATCGAAATCATAAAATCCTAGATCAAAAATGAGGAGTAATAAATTGGCTTAAAATGGTAAAACCGAGCGCTTCAAGAGCAGTTACAGTACAAAATTGCAAAACGACCTTGCGAATCAGCGATTACAAGCCCTATTGGGAAAACGGCGACAACGGCGGCGGACGCCGCTGCGGAGCTCAGAAGCCCATGCGGGCATCGCATATCGCCGTGGCCTTCGCCCGACCTTATCGGCCATGGCGAGATGGCTCCCGAAGCGACTTGCGCACGGCGAGGGGCGGCGCATGGCCCTGGTCATCGACACGCGTCCAAGCGGTCAAAGCGATCGCCCGCCGCCTCGCGGCTCGCACCCAGGCGGGAGGCCGCCGTCTTGCAGCTCGGACCCTCGTCGAACAGGCCCGCGGCGACCTCCCCCGCCTACCTACTCCAGCGCATCGCGGCCGCCGCCAAACCGGCGCGCACGTCGCAGGCGCGCCGCCGCCAGCACAGCGACCCCCAGGGCCGCGGCCGCCAGGGCCGCTCCGGCGATCGCGGCCGCAGGGGCGGCGTCGCCGGTCCTCACGAGCGCGCCGCCGTCGTCGCCTGCCGGCGGCAGGGGCTTCGGTCCCGGACCGACCGGCGCGGCATAGGCATTGCAGAACGCCATGTCCTCGGCGCCCTCCACCGAGGCGGTCAGATGGCCCTCCCCGTCGTCGGTCACCGTCACCACGACCTCGTGCCTCGCGTCGTCGTAGGCCACGCCCTCCTGGCCGTCGTCCACCTCGACGATCGTGTAGGTGTAGGTGCCCGCCTGCGTGAACTCGACGGTCGGGAACGTCACCGCGCCGCCCTCGTCGTTCCTCGCCTCGCGGAACACCTCGCCGTCTCGGTCGAGCATCTGGAACGTGAACTGCCCGTCGGCCAGCTCGGCGCCCTCGAGCACCTTGGCGGCGCCCAAGGTCACCGAAGCGGGAGCGGCGACGTAGGAGTTCCGGAACACGATCTCCTCGCTGCTGGCGCTCCACGCCACGGACATCGTGCCGTCGCCGTTATCGGTGACGGTCGCGGTCAGGGGGTGGATCGTGCCATCGTAGGTGACGCCCTCGAGGTCGCCCTCGGGAACCACCTCGGATAGCTCGAACTTGTACGTACCCGGCGCCATGAACGCGATGCCGCCCAGGGACACGTTGCCCTCGGCGTCGTTCACGCCCTCGGAAACCAGCGTGCCGCGCTCGTCGCGCAGCTCGAAGGCGAACTCGCCCTCGACCAGCTCGCGGCCGGTCAGCTGCTTGGTCACCTTCACGGCACCCTCGACGCTCGGGTCGGTGGGCGACACCGGGTCGGTGGGCCGCACCGAGTAGGTGTTCACGAAGGTGAAGTCGGTCGCCTCGCCAGCCGTGCTCTTCGCGACGTCCAGCGTGCCGTCGCCGTTGTCGGTCACCGTCACCTCGATGGTCTTGACCTCGGCATCGTTGACCACGCCCGCTACCGAGCCGCTCTCGGTGATCTCGTAGGCGAAGGTCTTGGTGCGCTGCGCCGCCATCGGGGCGACCTCGGCAGCCTCGCCGGTGGCCTCGTCGACCGTCGGCTCCTCGGGTGCCGCGGCCTCGCTGCCGAACACGTTCTCCATCGTGTACACGATCTTGCCGAAGTCCACGTTGCCGAAGGCGTCGTTTGCCACGGTCTTGGCATCGCCGCTGGATCCCTCGGGCATCGGCGCGCCGCCAGAGCCCTTCATGGTGAAGGAGAATTTGCCCGTGATGTCCGGCGGGGTCAAGCCGTCGGCAGCATCCAGCGCCTTTGCTCCCTTGATGGAGATCGCAGCCGACTCGGAAGCGCCATAGGTGTTCACGAAAGCCATTTCGGGCTGGCTCACCTTGGCGGTCAGCGCGCCCTCGCCGTCGTCGGTCACCTCGACCGCGAAGCTGAAGCTCTTCTCGACAGCCGCCACGCCGCCGTCGAGCGAAGCCTCGTCCTCGGCGACGATGTACTGGTAGGCGTACACGGCAACTCCGTCAGCGCCCTCGGTGCGCGTGGCCGCGCCGCTTGCGGCATCGGAGTTCAGCTTCTCCGTTGTGTAGACGATGGGATCGAAGGCCACGGTTCCATCGGCCGCATTGGTGCCGCGCGCAACCTCCGCACCGTTCTTGTCCGTCACCACGAACGAGAACTCGCCATCGGCCATCGGGCGTCCGATCAGCTCCTTGGAGGCCACGATCTGCGCCTCGCCCTCGCCGCCGACCGTTGCGGAATCGGCCTCGTAAGCGTTGTCGAACGCCAGCTGCACCGGTTCGCTTGCGGCGCGCGAGGCGGCTTCGCCGGTATGCGTGGCCGCAAGCTCGCCGTTCACGTACACGTCCACGGTTAGCGCGCCGTCGCCGCCGTCCGACACCGCGAACCTCAAATCGTACACGGTGTCATCGTAGGTGTAGCCCTTCGCGCCGTCGTCGATCTCGGACACCTTGTAGGTGTACGTCTTGCCCGCATCGGCCTTCTCGAACACCAGACCGGTGGAGACGGGCACGACATCGGTGGCAATGTTGCCGTCAAGCTCGGCATCGCCGGTGGTGTACTCCTTGTTCCCGCCCAACTTGTCGATGGAAGCCTGGTCCTGGCCTTCCATCCTGAAGTCGAACTGCCCGGCTTTGATGGCATGCCCGGTGAGGTTCTTCACGATCTCCAAGCCGCCGCCCGCAACCGTGTCGAAGTCAACTTCGCCCGTGTCGTACGTGTTGACGAAGGTGCCATCCGCCACGGTCGCGCTGGCAACCAGCTTGCCGGCGCCGAGGTCGGTCACGGTAACCTCCACCTTGGCGGTGTTGGTGGCGTACGCGATGCCCGCGTTGCCGCCCGCAACCTCGTTGACCTCGTACTCGTAGGTGCCCGCAGCCGCGTACTCGATCGCGCCGAAGTCGAACTTCGCGGTCTTGCCGTCATCCTCGGTCGGAGCGTTCACGACAACGGTATCCACCGCATTGCCCTCGGCATCGGTCGGCATCGGCGCGTCGCCGACGGGCGTCAGCGTGAACTCGAACGCATAGTCGTCGGTCCATTCGCGGCCCTCGAACACTTTGGCGAGCTGGAAGCCGGCGGGCACGCCCGTGGCGGCCTCGGCGTCGTAGGTGTTCGTGAACGCAGCCACGCCGTCGATGGTGGCCACCAGCTGGCCCTTGCCGTTGTCCGTCACCTCAACGGCGATGGTCTTGGACGCGGCGTCGTACGTCCAGCCCGCAGGCGCGTCACCCTGCGCCTCGTCCTCAACAACCTGGAACTGGTAGATTCCCTTGGCCTTGAAGGTGAACATGCCGAAGTTCGCGGTCTTCTTATCGCCCGCGCCGAAGTTCTCGGTCACGGAAGCCTTGTCCGCGCCCTCGGCAGCCTCGACGTTGTTCCACTTGGCGTCGTCGGGGTTCACCTTGCTCAGCGTGAAGTTGAAGTCGGCCTCGGTGCCCTTGCCCTCAACCGTCTTCTCAACGCTCAGATGCTGCGTGGCGTCGTCGCCACCCACAATTACGGGTTCGGCCTTGTAGCTGTTGGTGAACGTGGGGTTGTTGCCGGAAACGGCGTTCACATGCAGCGCGCCGTCATATTCGTCCTGGGCGTTCCGCGGGCTCACGGTCACAGTGATGGTGTACGTGCTTTCGTCGTACGTCCAGCCGTCGACACCCTGGCCGCCCTGGTTTTCCGTCACCTCAAAGGTATACTCGCCAGCCTCGACGAAGGTCAACGTGCCGAAGGAAATCGGCGTGGAAGAGCCGTCCGCCAGCGTGCCGCTAGTGGAGGCGGTCATCTCGCCGTTCTCGTCCAAGCCCTCAACGTTGGCGGCGTTGTTCGAGGTCAGCCTCAGCGTGAAGTCGAACCGCGCATCGGTGTCGGCGCCCTCAACCTTCTTGGTCACGCTCAGCGCCGTGCCGCCCTCAAGCACAGCGGGAGTGGGCTCGTACACGTTGGTGAACGAAACCTTGGCCGCCTGACCCTCGTCGGAGTTGTAGGTGCCCACAAGTTCGGGCGTGCCAAGTTCGCCCTCGGCGTTGGCGGTTCGGTGCACCTTGGTCACGGTGTGCATGGTGCCGTCAAGGTCGTCCACGACCTCGATGTCAACGCGGTAGGTGTTCTGGTCGTAGGTCAGCGAGGGCTTCTGCTGCGCAGGCGGCACCTCGTCGACGATGTAGGAATACGTCTTGCCCGCATCGGACTGGGTGAACGTCAAGCCGAGCAGCTTGGCAGCGCTCCACTCGGCACCCTCTGCGCTATCGCCGTTGGTGAAGCGCTTGTCCTTGTCGGACAGCTTGGCGTTGGCATCGGCCGCGGAAACCGTGTCGGACGCAACGCCCTCGATGGTGAACTCGAATTCGCCCGCGAACATCGGACGACCCTGCGTGGTCTTCGCCACGGCCAAGCCGCCGGCATTGCCATAGCTCATCGAAGCGGTGTAAACGTTCGTAAACGCGTTGCCTGCGGCATCGACATTGGTGCCGTAATCGACAGCAGCCTCAAGCGCGCCCGTTTCCTTGTTCAGGGTCACGTTCACGGTCACGGTGCAGTCGTGCGTGTCGTAGTTCACACCACCGGCCTTGTCAGCCTCGGCGGGCACGTTCTCGCTCATGGCGAACGTATAGGTGCCCACCTTGGTGAAGGCGATGTCGCCGAAGTTGAAGTCAACGGCAACGCCGTCCTCGCCGCCCTTCGCGGCGGTGGAGGTCAGGCCGTCGGTGGTGATACCCCTCACCGTGCCGTTGTTGATGGCGGCAACCGTGTTGCCCGTCGGCGTCAGCCGGAAGGTGAACTCTTCGCCCTCAAGCATGTCGCGCCCGGTCATGGTCTTGGTGCCCGCAACGGCGGTGTCGCCGGAAAGCGTGGCGGAATCGGGGGTGTAGCTGTTGGCGAACGCAATGGCGTCGGCATCGCCCTCCGCCGTGGAATACGTCGGGGTGGCGGTGATGTGCGCGTGGGCGTCATCGCCCTCGCCCTCCGTCTCTTCGGTCACTTCAACCTTGACGGTGTAGACCGTCTTATCGTAGCTCATGCTCTCTTCGGTGCCCGCGACCTCGGCCACTTCGTACACGTAGGTGTTGCCCACGCATGCGGGGCCGAAGATGATATCGGGGAAGTTGAACGCGTCGGCCACGTTGCCCTGCTGCATGGTGGTGCCTTCGGCACCGAGGGGCATCGGCACGTCAGCCGCAGAGATGGTCAGGTTCTGGTCGGAACCGCCATCGGTAACGTAACCGCCCTTCGCTTTCAGCTGAAAGGTGAACTTGTTCTGGTCGATGGGGTTGCCTCCCTGGCCGCCCTCGGCCACGGAGTTATCCGTGTAGCCCTTCGTGCCTTCGAGGTTCAGCACGGCATCGCTATCGATGGTGTAGACGTTGTTGAACACGGCGGTGTTGCCGTCGGCGATCTCGGGCTCAACCAGTTCAATGCCATCGTCGCCCGTCAGCTTCTCGACTTCGGGCGTAGCCGTCATGGTGCCGTCGCCGTTATCGACCACGCGCACAATCACGCGCCACTGCGCAGCGGAGTAGTTCACGCCCACCAGGTTGCCGCGCTGCTCGGTGATGGAGTAGCGGTATTCGCCGGGCTTGGTGTACGTGATGGCGCCGAAAGCGGCTGTGTGATCCGCGGTGTTCTTGCTGACAGTCACCGTTGCCGGGTTGGGCAGCGGGGCGCTGTCCGTGGTTCCAATGGTGAAGGCGAACTCGTCACCATCGCGCCAATCGCGGCCGGTGAAGCCCTTCCGCACCTTCAAGGTGCCGTCAGCCAGCTGGGTTTCCGCGGCCTTGTATTCGTTGACGAACTGAGCCGTGGCAATTTCGCCCGCCGCAAACGTGCCAACGGTACCAGTTGTTTGGTCGGCCACCTGAGTGAAGCCCGCAACCGGCTGCTCGGTTACGTTGTAAGCGCCACCCGCAGGCAAGCCGTAAATGTAGAGAACCTGATTGGGCTTGATGGCATGCGCGGCTTTGCCGTCCGAAACGTCTACGGCGAAGCCCGGGTCGCTCACAACAGCCCCGTTCTGCTTCACCTCGGCCTTGTACACGCCATCGGGCACGTTCTCAAACGCCATGTCGAACGTGAAGTCGGTGTCCGTGTAGCTGGAGGCATCGAAGCCTTCCGCCGCAGTGATGTTCTTCTTCACTTCAAGCGTGGCGCCCTGCTCGACGGGCACCTTGCCGTTGTTGCCGAGCGAGACGACGATGCCGCTTTGGTCGTCGTTCCAGCTGGGCGAGATGAATCTCCCGGCAGTGCCGGTAATATTAGAATCCTTTTCAGCGATGAAATCGTTCGTGCGATTCAAACGCGGAGCACCCGCCTTCATGAAGGCATTGCCATCACTATCGGCACTCCAGTTGTTGGCATGCTGGCTCTGGAACACACTCACAGGGATGGCGATAGCCTCTGTCTGCGCCGTGCCGACAGTGCCGTCCTGCGTGTAGAACTCATTCTTGTAGTACACGGTTTCGGTCTGCCGACCTTCGATATCATTCCGGGTGGCACGCTTCGTGCACCCTTCGTCGGTGTACAGCGGCGTGTCCTGGGTGAAGTAGTAGAACTTGTTGGTGGACGCAGGCGTGAACGTGGCGGTAGTGCCAGCGGTTTTCGCGTCGCGATTCCAGTCGTTGGAATAGAAGGCCACGGTGCCGTCTTCGGTCTTGTTGGCGGCGATGTAGGCGCTCATCGCGTTATCGGGGTTGTTCACCTTGTCCTGCACGCCATCCTGCAAGCCCACGCTGTAGAACACTCGGATGGGATACGCCTCATCCGTCTCGAACGTGGTGCTGCCGTTTTCCGTCTTGACCGTGTAGTTGCGCAGCGGGATGAGCTGAGCGGGGATCTTCACCTCCACGGTGTCACCCTTGCCGTTTACACCCGGCGTGACCTTCATGATGAGGTTCGAGAGGTTCGCGTTCGGGTAGACGGGATTGCCCGACACCTGGCTCTCGAACGTGTAGGTGTACGAGCCATCGTCGGCCACCCCGGACTTCTGCCCCGTGAACTCCTGGTTCGCGAAGACGACCGTCGCCGTATCGCCCTTGACCTCCATGTAGTCGCCGAGCGTGTCGGTGAACGTGATGTACCCGCCATTAGCCCCGGCGAAACCCTCCTCGGTATCAACCTGAGTGGGCGAACCGGCGGCAGTCGCCTGCTCGTCGAAGATTTCCTGGAAGATGCGGTTCAACGATGCGGCGTCAGTTGCGGCCTTGTAGTAGTCGCCTTCAACGCGATTATCGCCCCATGTAACATTCAAAGTGTTCCAGCCGCTCTCTTCTCCCCAACCACCTTGCTGCCATCCACTATACGTAGCCGTAGCATTGGGATAATTGCTGGAAACAGCGTTCATGAACTTGTTGATGTTTTGGGATGTATCGCTAGGGTCGGCACCTTCGACCATCCCGACGCTGTAAATGATAACACCGGATTCTTTCATGGTATTCGCCGTATTGATGGCTCCAGCGGCAAGGTCGGCATCCCAGTTACGATTCGCCTTGGAAGGCTCGCCATCCGTGAAGAAGATGACAACCTGCTGGGCATTCTCGCGCGCGTCGGAAAGCGCCTGACGAGCGGATTCCATGCCCTTGTTGGAATATGTGTTGCCGCCATCTTCGTAATTAACTTCGTTCACAATACTGTGAAGCTCGGCGGCATTTTGAGGATTCGCGTAGGTAAGGTGCTTTTCAATCCTCGCTTCGTCAGCGTAGGTAACAAGCGCGATGCGATGCTGAAGATCGCCAGACAGCTCCTTGTTCGCGTCGACGGCATAGTCGATGAAGTCGTTGGCGGCGTTCTTTAGAGCCTCGATGCGGCTCAAGCCACCGATCTTCTCATAGAACTGCGTGCCTTGACGGTCGCCCACGAAGGCCTTCGGGGTTACGGAGTTCCAGCGACCGCCCAGCACACCGCCGTAGTAACCCCACTCGTTCTCCTGCGCGTTCCACTGAAGCTCTTCATAGCTTCCTCCAAAGAAGCCCCCGTCGTAATAATAGTAGGTCTTGCTCGTATCCAAATTGTCGGCATAAACCTCAACGTAAGACTCTTCGGAATCCGTCTGGCGCATAGAATAGGACTCGTCCATAACAAGCACGATATCCAATGGCTTGCCGGAAACGGAAGTCAGGTTGGAAGTTGAGGAAAGTGCCGAGAGGCCCACGAGGAAGTCGGCGCCGTCGGCTTTGTCCACCTTGATGCTGCCTGACGTGCTGCCGGACAGCGTGATGTCATCTGTTTGAACCGTCTTGTCGGTCCAGATACGACCGACGTTCTCGGTGCTGTTTCGCACGTGGCCCACCCACGTATCAAGCGTGGATTGATCGGCCACCACAGCGCTCTTGTCGGCGAATGCCAAACCCGGCACAAACGAGAGGACGAAGGCGATTGCGGCTAAACAGGCGATTAGCCTAGAACTGCGCCCCCCCCCCATCTGCCTTATCTCAATCCTCCCATCAACCATAATCTGCTCCGTTCCTCACAATTCAGTTCCATCGCTTGGTAACAGGCATCGGCGCTGCACGACGCCATGTATGCCTTCGTCGCAATTATATAAAGGGAATGGCAGGTAAAATGTCGCTCGCAACGCAAAGACGCGCGCTCATATTCTCTGATACCCCCCCCCATCAGGATGAAGGCTAGTGTTAACCTGATTAAAACACCCATTTGAAGAAGCGAAATATTCAAAAATTTTCCATATTGATCAAGCGAGGCCATGGTGGATCTTTACGATATCCGTATGAGAAGCACGCGAGTTTCGCGCCGAATCCGCGTCGGCCTTGCGCAATTTATTATCTCCCAGCACGTAAGCAAGGGAAGAGAAGGCATAGGCGAATCATCGTGAAAACGACCCGGTTTTTCACGATGCGGCGCGCCGGACGATATCGAAGGCGAATCGCTCTATCCTGCCGTACACCTCGATCTGCACCTCGTTGAGAAGGCCCCTCTCCAGCGCATCGACCGCGGCATCGTACAGAAGGCGCGGCGAGCGCGATCCCGCGCGGGCCCCGACGCCCCGCTTTCCGGCCTGGGCGAGCAGGAAGTCGGCGATCTCCTCGCAGAACGCCTCCCCCTCGCTTACGGCGCCCTCCACGTCGTCCTCGCCCGAGGCTTCCGAGAGGGCCATGATCCGCTCCCCCAGATCGACGTAGCGCTTCGTCAGGGAGCGCTCGTCCAGGAACCTTCCCAGCTCGAGCCGCACGCTCGACAGGTCGCCGTCGAAATCCAGCGCGCCCATCAGCAGCAGCTCGTCTCTCTCCAGGGACAGAAGCCTCTCGCCCGCCCCGAGGCGCTGCAAGGCCAGAAGATGGTCGGCGAAAGCCTCGGGCTCGTCCCCGCGCGCGTTGCGCGAGCGCAGGGCCCTGACCGTCCTGAGCTTCCGCCTGATGCCCGCCTCGGCTTCGACCAGATCGGCTTCCAGGCGCGCCAGCGCGCAGTCGGCCCGCCCCTCCTCGGCTATCAGCGAGCGGATGGCCCCCAGGGAGAAGCCGAGGTCGGCGAAGCGCCTTATGCGGAGCAGCAGCACAAGGTCCTCGACGCGGTAGTCGCGGTACCCGTTCTCGCTCCTCGGCGGTTCCGGGAGCAGCCCGATCCTATGGTAATGGCGCAGGGTCTTGACCGTCACGCCGGCAGCGCCCGCGATCTCTCGGCTTCGCACGACCGTCCTCCCTTCCCGTCGAGCGTTTCGTCGGCACGGGCCATTATATGCGCCTCATGGTCTTCATCGAAAGCGCGAACACGGCCAGCACGGTCCAGGAGGCGATCAGGAGCAGGGAGGCCGCCCTCAAACCGAACGCCGTCACCATGGCGGAGCACAGGAACATCGACGCGGGCGACGCCGCCAGGTACAGGGCGTTCTGCGTCCCCAGGACCGATCCCCGGTCAACCTCCGGCACCGAGTCGAAGACGAAGAAGTTGAGCAGCGCCGCGAGAGGCCCCGCCGAGAAGCCCAGCACCGCCGCGCCGGCGATCATCAGAGGCAGGTCGGGCAGCAGGCCGATCACCGCTATCCCGCAGCTCATGCCCAGGAACGAGAGCACGTACCAGAGCCGCCTGCTCAGATCGAGGGCGAAGCGCGTGTAGACGAGGGACCCGACCAGCGTGCCGAGCGAGCACGCGGACGTGACGAAGCCGACGAGCTCCGGCGTTCCCATCGACGAGTAGTACGCGGGCAGAACCAGCCCCTGGAAGCCCCCGACCGCCATGACGAGCAGCAAGGCCAGCGCGACGGAGGACAGCAGCAGCCGGTCGCCCCGCACGAGGAGGGAGAAGCCCCGTCCCGCATCCCTCAGGGCCTCCCGGAGAAGGGGGCGGGGAGCGCGTTCCTTTCCACGGGAGGGCAGATGCGCCCCTCCGACGCCGCGCGGGACGGTCAGCATGGCCAGCACCGCCAAGACGGAGAGGCCGGAGGTGATCCACAGGGCGTTGACCGGCCCGAAGGCGCCCATGGCTATCGCGGCGAACGCGGGGCCGACGACGGTCACGACGCTCTCCACCGTCTGCTGCACCCCGACGAACGACTGGAGGTCCCGCCGATCGCGCTCGGCTACTGCGGGAAGCAGGGTGTCGCGGGCCGTCATGCCGGGCACGTCCCCGACGGCTCCGAGCACGCCGAACAGAACGAACCAGCCGAAGGAGAGCCCTGCGACGGCATCGACCACGGGCAGGGCGGCGACGCAGGCGGCCGACACGAGATCCGACGCCACCGCCACGTCCCTGCGGTTCAGGCGGTCGAGGAGCGCCCCTCCCACGATGCCGGCCAGCACCTGGGGGACGGCGCAGATCAGGGCGAGACATCCGGCAGCGAGCACGTCGCCCGTTCTCGAAAGGAGGACGAGGGGCATGACGACCCCGGCGACGGAGTTCCCCATGAGGGACGCTCCCCCCGAAACGATGTAGCGCGCAGACACGCCCGGCCTTCTCACCATATTCTCCTTTCCACTTGGGTTTCATCCCCATGGAAAACCATGACCTTGGGGCGGGGTCAAGGCACCCTTGGCGAGATCGGGCCGTCTCCAATGAAATGCCGCCTTCCAGCCTTCTTGGGAAGAGCAGATTCGTCAAGAATTCCACAGCGCGCCGCTTCTCGAACGCCCCAGCCTCGACGGTCGAATCCTTGCCCATGGCGGTTTCGCAGTTTCGCAATTGCGAAGATGCGCTGTTGCGAATGGTTGAATACAATCAATCGGTTGTGATACAATGTATATACGCTATATATACATCATTACCGAAAGGAGAATGCTATGGCATCCGTGACGTATCCCATACGGGTCGACGATGCGCTCAAGGGCGATGCGGCGCGCGTCGCCGAGTATTACGGCTTCGACCTCGCCAGCGTCACGAGGGCCTTCTGGAAGCAGATGGTCCGCACCGAGAGCATCCCGCTCACGCTGCGCAGCGAGGAGCCCAACGAGGAGAGCCTGGAGGCGATCAGGGAGACGGAAGAGATTTTCGCGGCCTACGAGGCGGGCGAGCGCAAGGGCTTCGACAGCGCCGAAGCGATGTTCGCCGCGATAAGGAACGACGATGCTGAAGCCTGATTACACCCCGGCGTTCAAGCGCGATACCAAAAGAATCATCAAGTCCCACCGCAGCATCAAGCCGCTCGAAGAGGTCGTATCCCTCATTCTCGAGAACACCCCCGAGTCCATATCGGAGCTGAAAAGGCGCCACAACATGCACACGCTGTCCGGCAAGTGGTCGGGCAGCAACGAATGCCACGTGTGCAACGCCGGAGACTGGCTTCTCGTCTGGAGCGTGAAGGGCGATCTGGCGGTCATGCAGAGAACCGGAACGCACGACGAGCTGTTCAGATAGGCTATCGGAGCCGAGGGGAAACCCTCTTCGATTCCCTCTCGGCCATCCGCCGAACCAGCTTCGTCTATCCCGGAGGCTGCCTGGCGGCCATGGAAAACCCTGTGCTGCGCTCCGGGTTTCCCACAACCGCACGACCGTTCCGCGCCTTCAAACGTCTCCGTGTGGAAAACGCTGCGCGTTTACCACACTCCGACCGGCGCTCCCGCTCCACTTCGTCGGTTTTTATTTATCAAATGGAAGGAAGAAGGCGCGAGGCCGCCACGCCGGCGCGTCGGGAACCGCCCGCAGGCGCGACATGGTTCGCCCTGTGCGGAATCCTTAGAGAAGGAAAACCCCTATAGACGCCTTACCCCGAAAGAGCTCGGACGTTACATGCGCTACTACCGCTCCAAGGCGGGAATCACTGCAAAGGGGGCGGCCGAGGTCATCGGAAGACGCACCAGGCCATATACCGCTACGAAAGCGGGGCCACGTCCCTCAGCCCGGTCGACATGTTCCGGTTGCTCGCCTTCTACGGGGTCGCCGTAGACGACGCCTTCACCGAGCCTTGGGAGACGGTCGACAACCCTTCGCGCGCCAAGGCGAGCTCGCTGCGGGCGCAGGAGCTGATGGAGGTGTTCGCGTCGCTCGGCGACCAGGAGCAGAAGGTCGTCATGCAGGTGGCGCGCCTCGCCAAGAAGAGAATGGAGGAAGATGGCTCGAAGCCTGGTTGCGGCGAGCCGGAATAAGCGCCTAGCTCCCGAGGGCGGCGTGGCACCACGGCCACGCCTCGGTTTTCTGCGAAGATGCGAAGATGCGAAAACCCGCAATATAGCAGTTTTGCATATGCGCAATCACTATCAAAGATCGCGCAGAAAGCAGAGCAGCCGCCGAGTGACCTCGACGGCGTTTTTACCTATCCAGTCGCGATGAGATGTCTTCGTGCGTGCGAGGAATCGCTTGTTCGAAAGCGCGCGCTCGCCCCGCGAGGCGATGCCAGCCATATCGTCGTCCCGCATGCCAGGATCATCTGCCGACAAGGCCTAAGGCCCTAAATCGATGAAACCGTAGATTAACGATGCCGATAGGTCAGTTTTTATGGCAATCAAAACTATTTTATGCTAAACGTCTAATGGAGCTTTCGCGAATGCGCCGCGCAAGCCGCAAAACGGCATCCAACGGCATCGACCATATGATCAGAAGATACACCGAACAAAACGTTTTCGAAGCGCTGCAGGACCGTCTTCGGTTCGTGTTCGAAGAGTTCGACAACGTATTCGTGTCATTCTCTGGAGGCAAGGACAGCGGCCTTCTGCTCAACCTGGTGCTCGACTTCAGAAACAAGCACTTCCCCAACAAGATCGTCGGCGTGTTCCATCAGGATTTCGAAGCGCAGTACTCGGCCACGACCGAGTACGTCGAGCGCACCTTCGACAGAATCGAAGGAGAAACGGAACCCTACTGGGTGTGCCTGCCCATGGCCACGAGAACCGCCCTCAGCAGCTACGAGATGTTCTGGTACCCGTGGGACGACGAGAAGGAGGACGCATGGGTTCGTCCCATGCCCGAACGCCCTTACGTCGTCAGCCTCGAAAAGAACCCCATCGAAACCTATTGCTACAGGATGCACCAAGAAGACCTCGCCAAGCAGTTCGGAAGATGGTACCGGATGGCGCACGGCGGCGGAAAAACGGTCTGCCTGCTCGGGATCCGCACCGACGAATCGCTGCACCGCTACAGCGGAATACTCAACAAGCGCCACGGCTACGAAGGGAAATGCTGGATCACTTCGCAATTCAAGGACGTTTGGGCCGCAAGCCCCCTTTACGACTGGTCGGTGTCCGACGTCTGGCACGCAAACGCGCTCTTCGGGTACGACTACAACCGGCTCTACGACCTGTACCACATGGCGGGCCTCTCGCCCGATCAGATGCGGGTCGCCTCCCCCTTCGGAGATTCGGCGAAGGACAGCCTCAACCTCTACCGCGTGATCGATCCCGAAATATGGGCCAAGCTCGTCGGACGCGTGCAGGGTGCAAACTTCGGCGCAATCTACTGCCGCACCAAGGCCATGGGATATCGAAACCTGGAACTCCCCAAAGGGCACACGTGGAAATCGTTCACGTTCTTCCTTCTCGAAACGCTCCCCCGCCATCTGCGCGAAAGCTACGTGCGCAAGTTCAAAACTTCGATCGAGTTCTGGTACGAAACGGGCGGAGGCCTGAGCGAAGAGGTTATATCCGAGCTCTTGGAGCACGGCTACCGCATAAGGCGCAACGGCGTTTCCAGCTATACCCTTCGCAAGAACTCCCGCATCGTGTTCGAGGGCGATCTCCCCGACCACACCGACGACGTGAAGAGCACCAAAGACATCCCCAGCTGGAAGAGAATGTGCTACTGCATCCTGAAGAACGACCACAACTGCCGCTTCATGGGATTCGGGCTGACGCGCGAGCAGCAAAGGCGCGTCGATGCTCTCAAGCGCGAATACCGGGCGGTAATCGGAAAGCGAGGAGAGAATGGAGCCTAGAAGCCCTGTATACAACTTAATCGCCGTACCGATCGAAAAGGTGAAGCCGAATTCGTACAACCCGAACTCGGTGGCTCCACCCGAACTCGATCTGCTTTACGACAGCATCAGAGAAGACGGCTACACCATGCCCATCGTGTGCTACTTCGACGAAACGGGCGACGAATACGTGATCGTGGACGGATTTCACCGCTACCGCGTCATGCTCGAGCACCCCGACATCCACGAAAGGGAGAACGGCATGCTGCCGGTATCCGTGATCGACAAGCCGCTCGACTGCCGCATGGCATCGACGATCAGGCACAACCGCGCACGGGGATCCCACAACGTCGACCTCATGAGCAGAATCGTCGCCGACCTTCACGAGCTCGGCCGCTCGGACGCATGGATATCGAAGCACCTCGGCATGGACAAGGACGAGATCCTGCGCCTCAAACAGATTACGGGGTTGGCGGCCCTGTTCAAAGACGCCGAGTTCGGCGCATCATGGGTTCCCGAAGAAGACGCCGAGAATCCCCGCTCCTGAGGAAGGGCGCGAATTCTCGAACTCCTGATAGCACGACAGATAAGACAGATAAAAGTCTAGTCATCGAACACGGGGTGGTAGCTCGCGCGCCAACTCGTCTTCCCTCACTGCACGAGGGAATCCCTGACGTAATGCACCCCAGTCACCACTCAGCTGAAGAAGCGTCGAGAAGAACGCGCTCAGCCCGACGACCTTGGCGACGGCATTGAACTCTCGAGCCATCGCCTCAGGGAAGATGTCGAACAACCGGTCGCCAGCGCAGGCGCGCCCCTCGCGACGGGATACCGCATAGGCCAGATCCAACTTCTTGCGCGCCACAAGAGATGTTTCGAATGTTCGCGGTTTCGCATAGGCGACAACCTCCCCATGCTCGGGCGATATGCGCCACACAATGCGTCCCGCTGCGAACCCGCAGTCGAGATCGCCCCATTCTAAGGCGGCAACCCGGCATGCCATCGCACGGGCGTCGACCGCGAGGGATGCAGACAGCCCGATCCTGCCCTGCAAGGAGGACACCAGCGAAAGCGCGCGCCCGGCGTCTTATGGCACCGCCCTCTCGCGCAAGCGCTTTTCAAAAAAAAGGGGGGGCTGACCTCCCTCGCCGGGTTGCTCCTGATTCCGCCCGAAGCCACCGCCGTGTCGAGGGCGGCAGTCATAAGGGAATGCTCCTTGCGCACCGTGTTGGGCGATACGCCTTTTCGCAAACGCATATATTCGTAATTGCGAATATATGCGAAGGTTCGAGTTCCCGCAAAGGCATGGCGACGATTCTCCGCGAGGCGCGGGCGATCTTGCCCAAAGAACCACGGTAGCCCTTGGCCGTCAGAGGGGACACCTCCCCTTCCTTCGAGGCGATGTACTCCTCGATCGCCTCGCCCAAGGAGATCGAGGAGTCGCTTATGGGCGACAGGTCGTGCAAGGCCATCCATTCGGCTTCCTCGACGGCGCTTTCGCGGTCGGTGCCCGAGAGCATGCGCCTTATCCGAGGAGACAAACTCCCGTCTTCGTTTCTCCACCTGAAATCTGCCCGGTATCGCGATCCGCAGACGGACACGCCGCTCACTTCGTAGCCCATGCTCTCCTCCTAGAAAAGCCTCGATGATTGATTTTTCGTGTCTTGGTCGACGCCGATGGAATTGGCTCGCAAATTGGCTCGGCAACCTTCTCGGCGCGGCGGAGGCATGGTATCACCCGTTTTTTCGAAAACTTGTGAAATATGGCCGTTTTCCTGCATCATCGTTGCATCTGGGTTTGATTGCATGTATCATACTTAAATCGGTTTTTGCTTGTGGATGGCGTACTTGATGGCGCTACGAATCAGTACGTCGGGGGTTCGAATCCCTCACGGCGCACCACTTTACATGATGAACCCCCGTCACGATCGTGGCGGGGGTTTTGTTTTACAGGCAGAGACGGCGCTTGAGGGCTATAGGCCAAAACATGTACCCTACATAACATCATAACCACTGTTCAGAACACTAAAGTGACCCTGGAGTTGGTAAAGACGAACTCCAGGGTCGGCCAAAACGGAGTTACAGAACGAAGTCGGGCACGTCTTCGCGGTCATCGCCCGCTCCTTCGGTGCCACGTTCTGCCGCACCGGCCTCGAGCACATCGTTGGGCGTCTCGTACTCGACCGGATTAAGCGCACCGCTTTCGATACGACGACGACGCACGAGCCCGGCGCGCACCACCAGCACGCAGTACACCGCCGTCAACGCGCCTGCCAGCGCATAGGCCAGCGACCAGTCCAGGCCGAAACCGATCTTCGCATTCAGCAGGTAACTGGACACCACAAACATGTAGAAGCAGCCCGGCACAAGCGTCATGATGCCCGGCTTGCGCTTTCCAAACAGATACACGCTGATCAGCGCAAAAGCGAACACGGCGCAGGTCTCGTTCGCGAAGCTGAAGTAACGCCACAGCACATTGAACCCGTTCGGATCGAACTTCGAATACACGAGCACCGCCGCCACCGGCGCAAAGATGGCGAGTGCGAGGCCCACCCGCTTCACTCGGGCCACTTGGTCGATGTGGAAGTAGTCGGCCAGCATGAGACGAAGCGACCGCAATGCCGTGTCGCCCGACGTGATGGCCAGGACGATAACCCCTACAATGGCAATGATGCCGCCCACTTCGCCCAGGAAATCCTTGGCAATGATACCCACTACCGCCACCGCACCGGTCACGCCCGCTTCGGCGACGCCTGCGTTGTACACGACCATAGCTGCAGCCGCCCAGATCATGGCGATAAACCCTTCCAAGATCATCATCATGTAGAAGGTTGAGCGGCCCTCAAATTCGCTATTCACCGAGCGCGCAATGATGCACGCCTGCGTGCTGTGGAAGCCTGACACGATACCGCATGCCACCGTGATAAAGAACATAGGGACGAGGTTCTCCATACTTGCCCAGATAGGCCAAACGCCCCACACCTCGTTAAGCTGGAAGATGCCTCCGCCCAAAAACAACCCGGCAAAGATGCCCACCGCCGACAGCAGCAGGACGGCTCCGAACACCGGATAGATTCGCCCGATGATCTTGTCGATGGGGAATAAGGTCGCCACCAGGTAATACGCAAGAATGATCGCGTAGATAATGAGCACCGGAGCCATGGCCTCGAATCCGAGCGAGGCGCCCGTCTCGGCATTCACGAACGAGGTCGAAAGCCCGAGCACCGAGCCGGCCAGCATGTCGCCCGGCGTATAGATGAACACGACGCCCACCAGGAACATGAGCAGGCACACGAAGATATTGTAGACCTGGTATACGCCTTTGCCCATAAAGCGCTGCATAAGACCAGGCATCTGAGCCCCTTTGTGGCGCAGGCTGAGCATGCCGCTGAAGTAATCGTGCACCTCGCCGCCCAGCACGCATCCTATCGGGATGAGCACGAACGCAATAGGTCCGAACAGGATGCCCTGGATGGGGCCGAGTACGGGACCGGTCCCCGCAATGTTCAGCAGCTCGATAAGTGCGTTCTTCCAGCGCTTCATCGGAACGTAGTTCACGCCGTCAGCCTGGGCATATGCCGGCGTCGTACGGCGGTCGGGCTGGAACACCCGCTCGCAGAACCTCCCGTACAGGCAGCCGCCCACCAGCAGTACGGCAAGGCCGATCAAAAACGTATACATTAACGATGCCCCCTCGCAAGATCGAGAGACGCAAAACCGCCTCTTCCGCATCGGCGGGCTCGCGCTTCCCGGTCGTTCCTCTATCGTCGAACCGGCGTTTGCGAAAAGCAGCTCGAAACCGGTTCGAACAACGAATCAAAACCGATTCGAAATGCGAAATCCTATGTTTGCGGTGCCATGGTATGACGTCATGCAAAATACGATTGCAGAATACCACTGGTTTTCGGCGACCGGTTCGGCACCGTGCGTCCAAGCGCAGGCTTCAGGCCAAGGAGGAAGGCCTAGGCAGCTCTACAGCAGAACGGCTAGAAACGTCGCGATTCCGCCGGTGACGATCACGATCGCCCACACGATAACCCAGAAGAGACAGCCGAACCAAGCGAACAGCTTGCCGCCTTCGCTCCACCCCCAGCCGTCTTTGCCCATAAACCACGCGGCCAGCACGCCGAATAGTCCACCGAACAGGCCCACGCAGAAGTAGCCGAACTTCGCCAAACCCGATATCTCGCGCATCGCTGCTCCTTTCACCGCTGAAAAGGAGATTGTATGCGCGACGATAGCTGATGCGGCAGGCAACAAGCATTCCGTGACCTGATCGATCGTCTGATGGCTACCGCCTGAAACAATAGCGTTCATCTAAGGCAATGACGTCAACCGGAAACCGTGGAATCCTCCTACTCCTTGGCATGTTGATCAACCGCTGATTGGGCTCCTGCAACAAAAAACGCGCTCCTGCACGCATGGATAGAAGCAGCGGCATACGGAACGGCCGTATCGGGTCCGGTCGATCCGGTCGATACGGTCGGTTCGGCATCGGTTTGGTCGGTCAGGTATCGGCCAGAGTCCCCAGATAGCGAACGAATGTTTCACGTGAAACATTGGTGTCAGGAGCGCGGTGCCTCGGCCAGCCGATGGCCGTATTCGGGAATCGGCATGATAGCTGCGGGTCGCGCTTCACCACATGGGTGCCCAGGAACAAGCAAGCGCCCCTGCCGGAAAAGGGCAAGGGCGCTTGCGGTACGTGCACGTTGCTGCCACTGCTCTACAGCGAGAAATCCTTCTCGCCGTTGAACACGGCCAGAGCATCGGCAACGGAATAGTCGGCCAGCGTGATGGCGCTGATAGCCTTAGTCAGACGCACCGCCTCGTCGAGCGAACGCTGGTGGATATTGCGGCCGGTAGCGTTGCCCACGGCGCCGCCCACGTGGATCTGGTCGTAGAGCTGGGTGAGGAACGTCTCGGCATCCACCGTCGAGCCGCCCGCGCATACGAGTCCCGTGCGACCGGAAGCCATCGTGGCCACTTTAAGGGCCTCGGCCGGCGCAGTGCCGTCCTCAGGCTTCGGCGGATTAACCTTCACGAAGTCTGCGCCGAGGCACAGGGCTACGCCCGCAGCACCTGCAATGAGCGCCGGATCCTTCTCGGCCTTGACGGCCTTACCGCGCGGATAGATCCACAGCACCACGAGTAGACCGTTCGCATGCGCTTGCGCGATGAGCTCGCCGGCCTCGGCCATCATGGTGGACTCGTACTCGCTGCCCAAGTAGATGGTATAGCCGATACCTACCACATTCACGCCAGCCTCGCGCATAGCAAGTACGGCGTCAAGATCGTAAAGCTGCGGCGAGTAGGGATCGTCCTGGCTGCCGGGCACGATGTTGGTCTTGGAGTTCATTTTCACAAGGTAGTTGATCTCGGGATAATCCGCCGCGTACTGCGCGATGAGACCGCGCTGACCGGCAAGCACGCCGCACACGCCCTGGCGGCCTATCTCAAACAAGTGCTCAGGCTTCGCGTCGGCGATGTCGATGCCCTCGCCGTAAAAATCCTTGTTCAGGTGCTCGATCTTCTGATCGCACGCGAACAGCATGAGGCGGCCGGTCCCGCGGGTGGCCTTCAGATAATTCTCAATGTACTCGTCACGGGACTCCGGCATGACGTCGGCCGGAACTCTCACCTGATCGCGGGTGATGCTGGGCATGGTGTCCTCCTTAAGGAATACTGCACGGTATGTCAGCGCCTTATCGATAGCGCAATTCTAACTAAAAAACCTTCACCGCCTGCGTCTATTCACCGAAAAAGCGGTGAACGAAAGCTAGAACCATTCCTTCTTGTTCAGCACGTACATGTGCTCGAATTCCGTCTGAGACTTCGTGAGATACAGAATGCCCTCAATAATGGCGATGACCCAGATGACCCACGTGGCAAGCGTCACCGTGAAGATGCCTCCCACGATGGAAACCGCGAGCATGATGAACCCTGCCGTGTTATAGCCCAGATAAAACTTGTGGATGCCCAACCACCCCAAGAAGATGGCCAGCAAACCAGCCGCTACATGGTCTTTCGTTCCCACGACCGGCGGCGCGTACTGCTCTTGACGGTAGGGCTGCTGGTAACCGTACGGAGCCTGCTGGGGCGGCACGGCATTCGGCCCCACATGGGGCGGTTGCCCATATCCGGGTGCCACATACCCAACTGGAGGCTGGTACGGCGAGCCGGAAGCCGCACCGAAAGGCGTTGCTGGAGGCTGCTGGGGCATGGAGCGGGTTGCAGGATCGTAACCCGGTTGCTGGGCATCTCCGTACACCGGCGAAGAAGTCGGAGTCTGGGGCGTCGAATAGGGAATCCAGTCGGGCGCACGGTTCGCGCCAGATTCCGAAGCGGGTTTGTCGGCCCTGTCGGGAGCGGCGTCGGCGACGCCTATCCCCGAGGTATCTGCATCGGGAACGTTTCCGTCGGAAGCATCTGCATCAGAGGCTTCATGCGCCTCGGCCCCGTCGCAGGCGCCTGCCCCTTCGACCGCCTCAACCACTTCCACGATCTCGACGACTTCGAAAGCCTCTGCGGCCTCAGCCGCAACGGAAGGCTCGGCATCGCATGTATCTTCGGCTTCGGAAAGCCCGCGTGCGCCTGCATTGCCAGCCTCGGCATCGACGAGCGCGTTCTCGGGTGCATCGGCTTCGGAAACCGAGGCTTCTACGGCAGCAAGCTTGGCTTTCGCAGCATCCAACCGCTCCTGCGCCGCCTTCAATTCAGCTTCGGCTGCAGCAACTTCGTCCGTTGCGTTCAAAGGTTTGTTGGTGTCCATACGCGCCTCTCTCTACTGCATCTATGGCGTTTGTACCGTCATAGTACGTGCACGCCGACCACCGGGGCGGATTCGTCACAATACCGTTAACGTGTCGATGGATTCTTAAGAAGCCCGACGCACCGGCAACACGCATGCTCACGCGCCCCGCCCGCACGAGGCGCGCATGCCGCGAACCTCTGCCCGTCGCCTTCCGTCGACTCCCCGTCATCCGCGAGATACGAGTCGATCCTACCGACCGGCCAAACGCAGTCTTATTTGTCCTTGTTGTGCGATTTGCCGAGCAATCCCATGATACGCTCGCGGAATATGACCCCCAAAAGCGCAATGACGGCCGCTACGGCGAAGATGGCAACGCTCTCGATGATGCGGCCTTCCACCAAACCGTCGGCGGCATACGTCGAAACAACGATGCCCGGAATGCGTCCGATATTCGACAGCACCAGAAACGTCCGCATCCGCATATCCGTGAGCGGCACGAGGTAGGTGAACACATCCTTCGGCAGACCGGGAATGAGGAACAGGACGAACACGATGACGTTGAGCTTACCCGATTGCTCGAAGCGCCGGAACTTCTCCAGATGCTGCGTTGGCACCATGCTCTGAACAAACGGCGCACCCAGCTTGTGCACAAGCGCGAAAATGAACGCACTCGAGAAAACGCAGCCGATAAAGATGATGAGCGCGCCGAGCCACGGGCCGTACAGCATGCCGGCCGCCACCTGCACCACCTCGCCCGGGATGAACGCTACGACGATCTGCAGGAACTGCAACCCCAACAAGATGAGGAAGCCGACCGGACCCGCACCGCGCACGTCGTCGATGATGCGGTCAATGCCGCCAGGCTCAAACAGATCGTGGAAATACGGCCACAAGAGCACACAGATAAGAACCATCAATCCGAAAAAGGCGATGAGGCCAACGAATTTGAAGATATCGGCCTTCTCGATCTTGCGACCGCGAACGACTACGTGCTCTCCATCCCCTTCATGCAGGACCCCGTCGCGATTATCGCGCGGGGTTTTCTCGCGCGGTTCCTGATCGCATTCGCGCGAAGCTTCTTTGCGCTGGGCCTCGTGGCGCCCGAGCGGCATCCCATCGCACTCGCCGGCAGCTTTCTCGCCGGCGGTTTTTTCGTCGATGGCTTGCTCGTCGGCAGCCTGCTTCTTCTTTCCCGCGTGGAACGTATCAGTCATCTTTGCGAGCCTTATCGAATTCGTCTTTGAACGCCGAGAACATATTCTTCTTTCGAGCAGGTTTTTCGGCCGGTTTCTTCTTGGCGGCCGGCTTGGGCGCATCTGGCGTCGCCGCATCCTCCGCCTTCTCGATCGCCTGCTCGTCTTTGGAGGGCTTAGGACCACGAGCCTTGTCGTACTCCTCCTTGAAGTCCGAGAACATGGTCTTGGACTTCGCGATCTGTCGACCGGTCGCGTAGGCCCCCTTGTTCACTGCTTCGCCGGTCTTCTTGGCGGCCTCGCTTACGACGGGCTTCGCCTTGTCGACCGTGGTCTTGGCCTTGTCGACGACAACCGCCGTGGCCGCGCCTGCCTTTTCCGCCACGCCGCCTTCAGCCGCGAGCTGCTTCACCTCATTGTCCACGAGGATGGCGCCGAGCACGGGCTCGTCGTCCTGCTGGGCCTCGTCGCCCGTCTGCGCGAGGGCTGCCCCCATTCCGCGCCGGAAACCCCGTATCATATCGGATGAGATGATACGCTTGCCCAAAAGCGCGTTAGCGGTCATGCCCCCGTCGGTTTCAATAGTGTCGACCGCACCCGTGGCGCGGTTGAACGTGACATTGCCCACGATGCCGAACGCCTCGCCGTCTTCGGTCATCACAGGCAGGCCCACCCACAGCACGCAGCGATCCCAATCAACGCCAAGTTCCTTGCATGCCGCTCGACCGGTCGCCTCGGGCACGGGACGTACGATAATGCGCCCGTCCACGATGTCGTAGCCATTGATGGAAACGAACTGGTCCTTGCGACGGAACATCCACAGAAGGTCGGGGCGCTTCACGATGAAGCCGATGCAGCGCTTTTCCTGAGGATGGAAGACGAAGCGGCGCACTTTGCCGATGCGCTTCCTGCCATTTTTGCCGCCGAGGACGCGCACCCCCGTGAGCTCCTGCGTGGTAATGAGTTTGCTAGCCATATCCTTCTTCTCCACGGCTACGCGGCGCGTTGTCCGACGGCTTTGCCGCGGCAACCCCCCAACGCTGCACTGCCGTCGCATACTCGAGAAGCGGCACGCGGCGCGGCTGAGAACATGCCGCCCGCGTTGCCGCTTCGATTCGTCGCCTGCTTGCTCGCTCTAGGCTTGGGGCTTGTCGTCACCCGCCACCGCGTCGGCGACGTCGTCGGCCTTGTCCTTCGCCTTGTCGGCAGCATGCTGCACCGCGTCAGCCGCAACCGGAATGGTGTCGCTCACGGAATCATGGGCAGCTTCGGCGTTCTGCGCAACTTGCGAGGCGATGCGCTGTCGCGCGGCCTCGATCTTGTCGCGCAGCTCGTCGTTTTTCTGCGAGAACGCCGGCTTGATGGTGTCGGCAGCCTCCTGGACGCGCGAAGCGGCCTGTCCGTACAGCTCCTGGCCCTTGGCCTGGGCCTCCTGAGCCACCTGCTGGCCCTTGGAAGCCACATCGTGCATGACTTCCTGGCCCTTGCTCGTGGCCTCCTGGTAGGCCTGCTGCACGTTAGCGGACGCCTGGGAACCCAGCTCCTGCGCCTCGCCCCATGCGTCGCTCATCTTTTCGGTAACCATGGCCCGCGTCTCGTTGCCCGAGCGGGGAGCGTACAGCAGCGCGACGGCGGCGCCAACCAAACCGCCGATGAGGAAAGATCCGAGTTTGTTGCCCATGTCTGCCTCCTAATTGGAATCCTGGACGTTTGTGGTGACCTCATTATAGGGGCACCTATCTAACGCCGGCATGGAAAACACGAGCGTTCTATGATTAAGTTGCTATTTCGTTGCTGAACAAAGAACGCGGCACCGCGAACGCCGGAGCATTCTCGCTCTGACCGCGACCGACCAAAGCTGCCGAGCTAAAGGCCCATTTCCTTCTTCAGTTTAGCCAGCTCGTCATCTACGGCGGCGTCAGTACCGGCGGCGGCGTACTTCGCTTCGAGCGCAGCGGCCTCGTCGACCGGCTGCTGGCTGAGCTCGTGCATGGCGTTCGCTCGGTCGAGCATCTGGTCGGCTTTCGCCTCCATGCGGTCGAAGGCGCTCACGGCGCCGGCAGCCTTGTTGGCGCCGGCCGAGAACTCGTTGACTTTATCCTGCGTCTGAGCGACGGCGACTTTCGCCTTGATGGCTTCGCGGCGACCGTTCAGCAGTTCGATGTCGCCCACCAGCTTGTCGTGCATCTGGCGCATTTTCGCGGCGTTCTCGTGCGCGGCGTCGAACGTGGTCTTGAGGCTGGCCGCTTTCGCCTCCAGCTCCTGCTTCTTGGACAAGAACGTGCGAGCATCGTCCTCATTGCCGGCAGACAGCGCTTTGCGCGCCAGGCCATCGTATTTCGCGATGTCGGAAGCGTTCTCGTCGACCAGACGCTTTGTGCGCGCCTCCTCGGCCATGACGCCCGCAGTTTCGCGCTTGACCTCTGCCAGGTTCTCGGTAAGATCGCGCAGGTACTGGTCGATCATCTTGCTTGGATCTTCTGCCTTATCGAGCAGATCGTTGATGTTTGCCTTGATGATGTCAGCGAAGCGGTCAAGCATTCCCATGTCGTTCACTCCTGTCGTTCGGTCCGGTACTGTCTATTCGTGCGCGTCGGGGGAGGTATCCCCGCGTGCGGGCATGGCTGGGCTGGTCGCGGCCCCTTGGTCGAATTCGTCGGCAACGGATGCCGCGGCGGGTGCGGCCGCCGAAACGGGCACGGGCGCAACCGGAACGGCGGCAGGAGTCGCGGCGGGCGTGGCGGCTTGCGGGGCGTCGGAGGCATACTTTTTCGCAAGCTCCTCGACTTCCTCATCGCCGAACTTCTCAAGCGGGGTCCTGAGAATCTCCTCCTGGAGCTTGCGGTCGCGCTCTTCTTGTTCGCGCCGAGCGCGGAAGACGCGCACACCCACGTACACGAGCGCCGGCACGAGCACGATGGCAATGCACATAAGCGAGCCTGCGAAGTAGGTATCCTTCGCCATGATGGTCTCGCCGGTATCCGCAAACGCCTTCGAGAATATCTCCTCTTCCGAAATGGAAGGGTTCCGATAATATTTGTCGAGGTTTCCGGCTAGCACATCGATCGCCGCGTCGTCCATGATGGGCGTCACCTTATCGCCCATGGCGAAACCGCAATCGAAACCGCCCTCGCCATCGTCGCAGAACACGAGTAGGAAATGCCCTTCGTCTGAAAACAGCTTGTCGTAGTTGCTTTCGGCGAACGCCACAAGATCGGCCGATGAGCCATTCGGCAGGATGTACACGTAGGGTTGTACGCCCGTTTTCTGATAAAACGTGCGCAGGCCGCTCTCCATTTTCGATGCGTCGTGGATCCAGTCGCCATCCTCATCGGTGTAGTAGCCGGTCTCGGAAACGGAACCGGCCGACAGTGCCGTGCGCTCGATGATAGGAGTGCCGTCGATATGGAAGCCCGCACATGAGCTGACCAGCCCGGAGAACCCGGACAGCAGCAGCAGGGCGGCGATGGCGATGAGTATCCAGCG
Source organism: Enteroscipio rubneri (assembly GCF_963929405.1). Lineage (NCBI taxonomy): Bacteria > Bacillati > Actinomycetota > Coriobacteriia > Eggerthellales > Eggerthellaceae > Enteroscipio > Enteroscipio rubneri. The sequence continues at coordinate 679,192 of NZ_CAWVIN010000003.1, forward strand.
TCGTTTGCGCCGCCGCGCGGCCGGATCAATCGGCTCCGGGGCTTCAGCGGGACCCGTTGCATACGCGCCCTGGTCGTACCGTCTGCCAGATGTTTCGATAACTACGGGAACGATCTGGGGGTCGCGCCGCCGGCGATGATGGAAGCCGCCTCGAGGAGGACGTCTTTCGGGCGGCGGACCGCTCGGAGCGCTGTTCGGGCGGCGCGACGGTTGCGCTTGCGAACCGCTGGGCTGGCTCGGCGACGAGCTGCCGGTTGCGCTGCCGTACGACCGTCCGCCAGAGGATCGGCCACCGGAGAAGCCGCCTGACGATCGACCGCCTCCCGAAAAGCCGCCTGACGATCGACCGCCGGACGAGCGTCCGCCGTCGTTGCTGCCCCCGTCGCCCGACCTGCCCATGATTAAGCCCCTCTCGCCCTTCACGATCCACGCTCGGCGCAGATAGATTCTCCACTTTCATTGTAGCATGGGCGTCGCGCGCGCCGCATGAGCGCGCAGCTTGGAAGCCGAAGATAATGAAGTGCGGGTCCGGCGAGGTCGAACCACATGGGGAAACCTTGGCGGTGCGCGCCACGCTGGCTCGCGCTTCGGGCACCGCGTGGCGGGAAGCGCACAGGCCCCATGGCGTATCGGGACGCTCGCACGGCAATGCTGCGCTGCCGCGCTTCAATCAAAGAGCAAGCTACTTCGCCACGTTATGCGTATTGGCTGACCAGCTCGTTAAGAACGTTGGGGAGCGACAAACCTGCGGCGGCGCAGGCGGCGGGGAACAGCGAGCGCTCGGCCATGCCGGGCGACACGTTTACCTCGAAAACGCGCGCTTGGGCGCCATCCCATATAAGGTCGATGCGAGCGAGGTCGCGCACGTTATAGGCACGATACACTTCCAGCGCAGCGCGCTCGATCTCGGCGCGGATAGCCTGCGCGTCGGCTTCGTCGGGCGCGAGCGAGGCGTTGCGCACAGGCGCGAAATACTCCACGGCGCCGGGCGTCATCCGGGCCTCGGTATCGTACATGCCGCCCTTCGGCACGATCTCCACCGGCGGCAGCGCATGCGCGTCCCACCCGGTGCCGAGCACCGACACGGCCATCTCCACGCCATCGATCCACTGCTCGATTACCACGGCCTCGTCGAACGAGAGCGCATCGAGGATGGCTTCGCCCAGATCGTCGACCGAGTCCACCTTGTGCACGCCCATGGCGCTTCCGCCGTGAGCGGGCTTCACAGCAACGGGGTAACCGCCGATCACGCGCTCTTCGACCAGATCGAGCGCCGTAGCCGCACCCATGTCCTTGAACGCGTCGCGTGCCAGGTAGAGGCCCTGCGGCCACGAAGCGACCGGCGCGTCACCGGTGATGGCGCGGTAGGCGGCCATCTCGGAGTGCATGGAGTCCTTGTTCCATGCCCGTTGGCACACGCTGGATGGCGAGCCGACAAACGGTATGTCCAGGAACTCGAGCAGGCTCTGGATGGTACCGTCCTCACCGTGCTTGCCGTGCAGGGCGCTGTAGCACACGTCGGGCCGCTCGCTGCGCAGCGTGGGCACCAGGTCGCTTGTGGTGTCGAGCGGCACCACCTTGTGGCCAGCTTCTTCGAGCGCCGCGCACACGTTCCTGCCGCTGGCCAGAGAGAACTCGCGCTCGAACGACGCACCGCCCATCAACACTGCAACTTTGAGGCCCATTGTGGCTTCCTTTCGGTCCGTTCTCCCTGCTCAATCGGCAAGCCCTGAGACTGGCGCCGCGGGGATTCTTCGGCTTCGACGACTTCGTCGCTTCCGCTGAGGATGACATTCATTCGGCTTCGATGGCGCCGGCTTCCAGGAATGCGCGATACAGCTCCAACCGGTCGTTGATGACGCCGGCAAGGCGGCGAACGGCTTCGGTTATGTTCTCGGGGCTCTCATAGCAGAACGCTATGCGCATGCAGTTCTTCCCGGTCTTCCCATCGGGGAAGAAGCCGTCACCCGGCGTGTATGTCACGCCGTTCTCCAGCGCCACCGACAGCATGGAGCCCGTGTCCACGTACGATGGCAGCGCGACCCATACGAAGAAGCCGCCTTCGGGACGCGTCCACGAGGCCTCTGCCGGGAAGTGCTCGTCGAGCGCGGCCAACATGGCATCGCGCCGGACGCGGTAGGTGTCCACGAACTTCTGCAGCGTCTTCTGCCACGGCGTATCGGTGAAGTAGTGCTCCACTACCACCTGGTTGAACGCGCTACCGCAGAGGTCGGTTCCCTGCTTGACCAGATTGATCTTGGCCAGCACGCTCTTCGGAGCGGCTATCCAGCCGGTGCGCAGACCCGGTGCGAACACCTTCGACACGGTGCCCAGGTACACGACGTCATCCGAGAGCGCCTTCAGCGGCAGCACGTGTCCACCGTCGTAGCGCAGGCGGCCGTAGGGGTCGTCCTCCACCACCATGAAGCCGTACTCCTCCGACAGCTCCAGCAGGCGCTTGCGGCGGGCGGGCACCATGGTCACGCCGCCGGGGTTCTGGAAGTTCGGGATGGTGTAGAGGAACTTCAGGCGCGGGTTGCCCTTGCCGATGCGTGCGAGCTCTTCCTCCAGCAGGTCCATGCGCATGCCCTCGTCGTCGAAGGGGATGCAGCGGATGTCGGGCTCGTAGGCGGAAAACGCCTGCAGCGCGCCCAGGTAGGTGGGGCCCTCGGCCAGCACGATGTCGCCCGGGTTCAGGAACGTCTTGGCAATAAGGTCAAGCGCCTCTTGAGCGCCCGTGGTTATCATGACGTTCTCGGGCTTGGCGCGCACGCCGATGTCGCGCATGAGATCGCAGAACACCTGCTTCGTCTCCACGCGGCCGTCGGTGGAGCCGTATTGCAGCGCCACGGCGCGCTCGTCGTCGCACGCGGCGCGCGCGGCCGTGCGGATGGCGGCGTGCGGCAGCAGCGACACGTCGGGCATGCCGCCGGAGAGCGAGATGATGTTGGGGTTCGACGCAGCGGCGAACAGGTCGCGCACGGCGGAAGAGCGCATCTTCACGACGCGTTCGGCAATCTTGTCGCCCGTCTGGTCAAATGTGAGGTGAGCCGTAGTCATGGCGAACAGGTTAGCACCGCGTCGTTCAAAAAATGCGTCGCGTCGCGAAAAGCCCGCAAAGCAACCAAATCGTCGGTGAAGCTCACTTCCACGCGTGCTCGGCCAGCGAACTCGTCCGTCCACTCGGTGGTACCGACGAACACCACCCCATCACCCGCACCGGGCGCAGAGGCCGCTTCCGCACGCGCTTGAAGGCTGATAACGAGGTGCTCCAGCACGTGGGGCAGCGATGTGCGCTCCAGAACCGCGCCGAACGTATCGCCATCGTCGTTGACGCACGCGTGGCTGGGAACGTCGGGGAAGGCTGCGCGAATATGATCGGCCAGCAGCAGAGACGAGCATCGCGGTGCGCCGGGCGCGACAACCACGTCGCACACCACGCGATCGGGACGCACCGTCAGCCGCTCGACCTCGATGACGCTACGCGTCTGCACCGTCGCCCGCCTCGCGCGGCACAGCCGCAGCATCATGGGACACGCGATCGAGCACCGTCACGCCTTCTCCGGATGGCGGCTCAGCGGTCGCACGTCCTTGCACGGCATCCGCCGCCTGCCCCGCCATCCAGCCGATGTCGTCGAGCAAGGTCGACCACCAGGAGTAGCCCGTGCCGTCCATGATGACAAGCTGGGAGCGGTCGAGCGAGAAGCGATAACGGCCCGACCCTGCTGCGTTTCCGAACGCGTATTCGATGGTCTTCGCTCCTGTGTCGAGCGCGTAGGGGTAGGCGACGTCCTCGGTCAGGTGGATGGACTCGCCGTCGATGACCATGGTGGCGTCCGATCCGTGCACCTGCCACTCCCCTTGCAACTCGGCCACGTCATCGTAGCGCAGCCACCGATCCCACGAAAACACGGCGCCAGCAACAAGCAGCACGCTCACGAGCGCGCCTGCAACAACAAAGGGCCAGCGACGTCGACGAGCGTTCTTCACCTTCCGAGCCGAACGTACCCGATCAGCTGTTTCTTCACGAGAGTAACCAGCGACGTCGCGCCCGGCAACGCGCGCATTCGCCGTTGAGCCGCCCGCCGGCACGCGACCGCCCTTCGCTGTCCGCTTCGCCGGCTGCGGACTCGGGCGCTTCGAAGCCGTGCCGCCCGCCACTACGGACGCAGGCCCCGAATTCGACTTCCCCGTACGCTTTCGCTTCTGTACCACCCGCGTTTCGACTCCTCGACCGCGACGCGCCTATTCGGGCGCGATAACGTCGACGCCGCCCATGTAGGGCACCAGCACGTTGGGCACCTTGATGGAGCCGTCGGGCTGCTGGTAGTTCTCGATGACGGCGGCCATCGTGCGGCCCACCGCCAGGCCGGAGCCGTTCAGCGTATGGACGTAGCGCGAGCCCTTGAAGTTCTCAGGGTCGCGATACTTGATGTTCGCGCGGCGCGCCTGGAAGTCCGTGCAGTTCGAGCACGACGAGATCTCCTTGTAGCCGTTGTACGACGGCAGCCACACCTCGAGGTCGTACGTTTTTGCGGCCGAGAACCCGATGTCGCCCGTGCACAGGCTGATCACGCGGTACGGCAGTCCCAGCAGCTGCAGGATGTTCTCGGCGTCGGCCACCATGGCCTCCAGATCGTCGAAGCTCTCCTCGGGCTTGGCGTACTTCACCATCTCCACCTTGTCGAACTGGTGCACGCGGATGAGTCCGCGCGTGTCGCGGCCGGCGCTGCCCGCCTCCTCGCGGAAGCACGGCGTGAACGCGCAGTACTTGAGCGGCAGCTGGCTGGCGTCCAGCATCTCGCCCGCATGGATGTTCGTGAGCTGCACCTCGGCCGTGGGGATGAGGTACAGGCCCTCGGTGGTATGGAACAGGTCTTCCTCGAACTTCGGCAGCTGGCCCGTGCCGGTGAGCGTCTCGGCGTTGGCCATGGCCGGGCACCACCATTCCTTGTAGCCGCGCGACGCGTGCGTGTCGGCCATGAAGTTGATGAGGGCGCGCTCCAGGCGGGCGCCCAGACCGCCCAGCAGGATGAAGCGGCTCGCGGCCAGCTTCACCGCGCGCTCGAAGTCGATGATGCCCAGCTCGGGGCCCAGGTCCCAGTGCGGCTTCATCTCGAATCCCTCGGCGGCGAAATCGCGCGGCGTGCCCCAGCGGCGCACCTCGGGGTTGTCGTCCTCGTCGTCGCCCACGGGCGTGGAGTCGGCGGGCATGTTCGGCGTGCCCAGCAAGAGCTCGCGCAGGGCCTCGTCGGCCGCTTCGCGATCCTTGCCGATAACGACCAGCTCGTCGTTGATGGCGCGCACGCGCTCCTTGGCGGATTCGGCCTCGTCCTTCCGGCCGGCGGCCATCATCTGGCCGATCGACTTCGACGTGGCGTTGCGCTCGGCCTGCAGCGCCTCCTCCTTCGCGATGGCGGCGCGACGGGTCTCATCGAGCTCGGAGAAGCGCGACGCGTCCCACGAAGCATGGCGGTTCTTCATCGCCTCGGCGACGGCTTCTTGGTTGTCGCGGACAAATTTAATGTCGAGCATGGTGGCGCTCCCTCTCGGTCGGATTCACTGTTCGGCCCAGTATACCGCACGCCCGACAAGCTCCGAGACACCTTCACGCCGACGGCATGTTCGCGCACGCTTTTCATAAGCACGAATAGCACCGCTCGGCATGAACGATCTGCCGGCTTTTTATCTTGCCGGGTCGGCACAGCCCCCGTATCGGTTCAAAATCCATCGGCGCTCATGCCCTGCCCTCGTCCGCGCGGCGCTTGCGGACGAGACGCACAATAGCGGACAGAACCTGCCTCATATCGATGGGCTTTGACAAGTGCATGTTCATGCCGCTCGCCAATGAGGCCCGCACGTCATCGGAAAACGCGTTCGCCGACATGGCTATGATAGGAACGCTTGCCGCGTCGGGACGATCAAGTGCGCGGATGCACCGCGTAGCCTCGTAGCCATCGCGGCGTGGCATCTGCACATCCATAAGCACGGCATCGTAGGTCCCTACGGGAGACGCTTCGAACAGGCCGCATGCCTTCTCGCCATCAACCGCGCGGTCCACCACCAACCCCGACTCCGAAAGCAACTCGCACGCTATTTCTGCATTGAGGTCGTTATCCTCGGCTAGGAGAACGCGCAGGCCTCTGAGCTCTCCACGGTCGATCGCCGGCGGCGGACCGACACGTTCCGAAGTAAGCGATACGTCAGAGGGCGCGCCGCCGCTCTTCGGCAGCACGCCAAAGTCGGGTCCTGCGCCTCTCGAGCTGCCGGGCGCATCGCCGCCAGCGAAAGCGCCGCATGCGCCGCCGCTTCCGCACTTCGCTCCATGCGTTCCGCGCGCGGAGCCGTCAGGCCCATCGGGCGACACCGCACTGGAGACGTCCCGGCGCTTCTCGCCTGAGTCGCCCTGGCTCCTCGCATTCCCCTCGCCCTGCATCGTCCCACCTGCGTCGAAGAATCCTTCGGCCTCTTCAAACGCTTTGCGCTCCGCCTCCAATGCGATGCGCAGATTGAGCGTGACAGTGAACGTGGAACCATGGTCGAGCTCGGATTCCACGTTCAGACTGCCGCCCATCATCGTAACGATGTTGCGCACAATGGACATGCCCAGGCCCGTTCCCTGCTCGCGCGAGCGGCCTTCCATGGTGAACGGTTCGAACACGTGCTCCAGGAATTCTTTCGACATGCCGATCCCATTGTCGGATACGACGAACGTGAGCTGCCGGTACCCCATAACGGCACCGGGCGCGATATTCGTGTCGAACTCGATGCGCCCGCCTTCGGGCGTATACTTCACGGCATTCGTGAGCAGGTTGATAAGCAGTTGCTTCATGCGCACCGGATCGCCCACGAACACGCAAGACGCGTGATCGGGCACGGACACGGTAAGCTTCTGGCCCTTCTGCTCGCTCTGGACGCGCGCCACTGTGATCGCATGGGCAAGGACGCTGGCAAGCCGAAAGGGTTCGCTGGAGAAGGTCATCTTCCCGTTCTCGATTTTCGAAATGTCCAGCACATCGTTGATGAGGCCGAGCAAGTGGTCGGATGCCGCACCAATCTTGACAAGGCACGCCCTCATCTTCTCAACGTCGTCGAGCGATCCGTGCGCAATCTGCAGCATGCCGATGATAACGTTCATGGGCGTGCGAATTTCGTGGCTCATGCGAGAAAGAAATTCGGATTTCGCTTCGTTCGCAGCTTCGGCTGCATGCATGGCGTCTTTCATAGAAAGCTGAATCGCCTTCTCGGCGGTCTTGTCCTGCAGCACGACAAGCAGCTGGTGTTTACCGTCGAATATAAGCGGGCTGACCGAATACCCCACCCATTGCTCGCGGCCGTTCCGAGCACAGAAGAAGGGGATCTCGCCGCGCTCGGCCGACTCGATCCGCCCTGTGCGGATGCGATCGAACAAGGCCGCGTCGGCATCCGAAAGTCCGATGGCGGCAGACAGTCGCTCGTCGTGCAGAAAGTCGGTCAGCCGGTAGCCGATGATATCGGCCGCCTTTTCCACAATGGGCGTCACTTTCCCGTCCGCTGGAGAGTACAGGTTGACGGCCAAGTCGATGCTCTCCGAAAGCGCATCGTAGAGTTGGGACATCATGGCTACGTGGCGCTCGCGCAAGCGCTTGCGATACGCCGAGATAACCAGGAGACCCACCGCCGCCAAACAGGCGAGCATGATCAATATCACGACCAGAAACGATGTCGTCACGAAGGACGCTTCGGCTCGCACGTTCTCCATGGGCACGATTCCGCATGCATACCACCATCCCGTGCCCACCGGCGCAACGCATACATAGCTGGCCTTGCCATCGACCGCGGCTGTGGTCAGACCCGAATGCTTTTGCGCCACAGCATCTTCCAGTCCGCGCAGGTCGCTTCCCATGTTCGCCGTCATGACGAGCAGCGCTTCGCTCGCTTCTTCCGACGAGTCGAACATTTCCGGCGCTTCATAGCGCGCTGCCTCGTCCAGAAAATCGAACAGCGACATGCGCTCACCGATGGGCGTTTTGGTAGGCTCGTCCGGCGAAACGAGAATCTCTCCCGTCCGAGCCTCGAACAACATAAAGTACCCGCGTCCGTCGAACATATTCAGTTTCGCCGGCATCGTGAACAGATCGAGCGGGATCTCCACATACAGCGCGCCCGATTGCTGCCCGTCCAAGAACAACGGTCGCTGGGCCAAACGCACGCGCACGCCTTCGTTGTTCACGAACGTGTCCGAATAAGCTTGCGTGCCCTGCGAAAGCGCAGTCTCTTCTTGCCCGAGCACCTCGGAGGAGAACGGCGTGCCGTCTTCGAGAAAGCCCTGACCGGTCAAGTCGACGGCAGCAACGTGAGCGAACCCGTTGCGCTGCTTCAGCGCGTTGAGTGCTGGGACGAGCTCGGCCGGATCAGACGACTGCACAGCAAACGCACCAAGGGCGTTTTGCTTCATCGCCATGCGGTCGGCCACGTTCGACGCCGCTTGCTCCGTGAAGGCGAGCACCTGGTTCTCGGCGCTTTGGTTGAGCTTATGGTCGATGAACTGCATAAGGGCCAGCACAACGCTGGCCCCCAGTATGATGCACACGATAGCGGCGACCGCATTCGATGTCCTCCGACCTCGACCGCCCCTGCTCACAGCGCACATGAGCGACTCCTCCGATACGTAGAATAAGGGAATTGCCGAACCGCCCTGGCGGATTCGGCCGGGCATAGTATACTCTAGCGCAGCAAGAAGACCGCCCGCGCTCGTTACGTCGGGCCGGAGCATGAGATAACGAGGTAGCTATGGATTTCGGCGCACTGTACCATTTCTTGTTTGAGACATACGCAGGGCTCGGATGCCTCGTGGGTATCGGAATCGTGGCGAGCCTGATAGCATGCGTCATCATGGAACGAAGAACGCGTAAAACCTTCATCGATCGCGAAGCCGATGAAGACGATTGGTCGTTCTTCGACGATGACGACGAAGAAGGCAAGTAAGCCCGTCGTTCGATCGAAGATCAAGGCTCTCTGGCAGACGAAAGCGGCTTAAATCGTCGTTTTGCCCGGCAATCCGTTTTCAATTCGTCAACCGAACTCGCATGTCTCCCATTCCTGCACGATCATACAATGCAGCGCTCACAGGAAGGTTCCGCGGATCCGCCGGCCTCAACGAGCTACGAATGCGCGAGCCGTAGGTTGGGCTGCAGCAGCATACAAGAGGCAAGCGAAACGAATTTGGATGCAAGGCGCAAGCGCGACGAATTTGGACTTTCAATCTGATGCAACACGGGAAAGGAATGCAGCTTATGAACGAGAACGGTGCCACCCTGTACGCCCGCGAAGGCGCCTACATCCCCCGCGTGGCCGCCGTGCACGACCTGTGCGGCTACGGCAAGTGCTCGCTGGGCGTGGCCATCCCCGTGCTGTCGGCCGCGGGTTGCGACGTGTGCCCCGTCCCCACCGGCCTGTTCTCGTCGCACACGGCGTTCCCCGGCTGGTACATGCACGACACCACCGACATGCTGGCCGACTACCTGGCGGCGTGGAAGAACATCGGCGTGAAGATAGACGCCGTGTACTCGGGCTTCCTGGGCGCGCCGGAGCAGGTGGAGCGCATCCGCGACCTGTACGCCCTGTACCCCGCCGCGCTGCGCGTGGTTGACCCGGTGATGGCAGACCACGGCAAGGTGTACCCCACCTACACGCCGGAGCTCTGCGATGCCATGGCCGAGTTGGCCTGCGGCGCCGACATCCTCACGCCGAATTTGACGGAGGCTGCCATCATCTTGGGCGAGCCCATCGGCGACGAGTGGGCCGGCACGGACATCTCGGATGCGGAGGCGCACCGCCTGGTGGACGCCCTGGTGGCAAAGGGCGCGAAGCACGTAGTGCTGAAGGGCATCCAGCGCGAGGGCGAGACGTGCATCCGCAACTTCGTGGGCGGCGCCGACATGGAAACCGTAGAGGTGCACAACGAGTACCTGCCCTACATGCTGCACGGCACGGGAGACCTGTACGCGTCGTGCCTGCTGGCAGCCGTCATGGCGGGCCGCCCGCTGGAAGAGGCCGTGCGCTTCGCCGGCGACTTCGTGCACGACGCCATGATTGTGAGCGCCCAGCAGCCCGAGTTCCGCGACCGCGGCGTGAGCTTCGAGCCCCTGCTGGGGAAGGTGTGCGAGCTGCTATAGCTGGGTGAATGCGCATTCGGGAATTCTGACCTGGTAAAAGGCAGGTTTCGAGCAGCTTCATCTGCAGCGGGAACGACAAGAAGGCTGCACAGCAGCGCAGAACTCAAGGATATTGCAAAACGCTCGGAAGGCAGCGCCCGCGAGGGGGACCCCGACACGCTCAAGCTCACTCAGGACGAGAGGGTGCTCGGACCATGTTCGCTGCCGCTGCGTCAAGCTCCACGTCGAACAGCTCCATAAGCTCCGTGCGCGAATGGACGCCGAACTTCTGATAGATGTTGCGAATGTGGAAACGCACGGTGTTCTCCGACACAAACAGGAGCTTGGCGATGGTCTTTGGCGCGCGGCCTTGGCGCAGGTGGTCGAGCACCTCGCGCTCCCGCACCGAAAGGTTGGCCTGTTCTATCAACACCTGCGCGCGCTCAGACGCCCGAACGCCGTCCGCCTCGGACGCGCCGCTCTCGTTTGCGCCGCCCGTAACCACAGGGGCATCCAGCGTATCGGCGGCTCTCGCCTTGGGCGCACCCCGTCTGCCACCCCCTTCTTTCACGAGGTTCTTATCCTTGAACAATACCAGCGTGGCAATGAGGATAAGGTAGACCGCCACGAGCGCCAGGATGGTGAGCGCAATATCGCCGGGTTCAAGGTAGCCGATGTAGAAAAACGCGAAGAAGAGTCCCGCGAAGTTCGCGCCCATCACGACAAGCTGCATGATGCAGAACACCTTGAGTGGGCTCGCTTCCTCAGAGCGGTACTCTTCGGCGATGAGGCAGTAGAAGATAATGTTCGTGAACGTGAAACCCACCTGCACGAACGAATTCACCATACCGCGCCCGATGGCGTCCCAGGCAAGCGGGAGAAGCAAGAAGCCCAGAGCCGACAAGGGCAGGATGAACTTATAGAGCCGCGGCACCTGGAACGCTTGGGGCGCCAGCAGGGCGGGCAGCAGCAGGATGCCGTTCAGCGAGAACATGATGACGAAGGCGGTCCGCTGGTAGGTTTCGAGCGAAATATTCTCCTGACCCGTCACGTTCATCATGAGACCGGCCATGAAGGCCATGAGCGCCACGCCGACAAGTGGGCGACCGAGATGCCGGAACGCTCGACGGTCAGCCGATGGATCGACAAGCCGCTCAGCGCGCGCGGAATGCTCGCCAGAGCGCAGGGCGCGCACGCAACAGGCGAGCGCCGCAAAGTACGACGCCACAGCCACAACCCACGGTACAGGCGCAGGAAGAAACGTTGTCGCGATGTACAGTACGGCGGCCACCACCGTTGCTCCGACCAGAAACACGTAGCTCGACCGGATGGGAAGCGCGCTGACGAACGTGAACCACAGCACGATAGCGAACGCATCCCCCGCGCCGATCCACACGCCGCTGGCAAAAAACCAGGGCAGCAGCACCTCGATGTGCGCCACCGCAGTGAGCTGAAAGACGATGGCCATGATGGCGAATCCGACTAGCGCGCAAGCCGCCGAGGCCGCCACCGATGCCGCCAGCGGAAGCTGGCGCTTGCGACGTACAAGGAGCACGGTCACCGCAGCAAGCCCCACCATGCGGCCCAGAATGATGAAGAACAGGTAGAGCGCTTTGGGCAGATAGCCGATCTCTACAACCGAGGAGATGGTGGTGGGCGAGACGAACGTCGTGCAGACGTACACAGAGTACAGCACAAATCCGGCGAAGGCCACCGCCATGCCGGAAGACCGTTTCCTCACGTCAGTTCGCACCGACTCCCCTCCCCACAAGCCCTTATGTCAAACGATACTACCACACCGCCCCGACAGCAACCTATCAGGTTTTGATAGGCTGCGCGCGACCCGCAGCCAAAACCATACCGGATGGATAGCGACATCACGCGCAACCTGCGCAATCATACGGGCGACGGCGCTGCCGCAGGGGATCATGACCACAGGGAAGCGGCTGCGTGCTCTACCCGATGCACTCGCGACATCATGCCGCAGGATGCACGGTACTGGGCCGATAGCCACAAGGCTCGCGCCGAAATCACAAGGAAAGGATGCACCATGGAACATGCAATCGATCGACGGAACTTCCTCAAAGGCGCTCTAGCCACCGGAGCACTCGCCGCAGGCGGCGCCGCGCTGGCTGGCTGCAGCCCCGCGAAGCCCGAAGAAGGCGGAAGCGCCAGCAACACGACGGACGCCGGAGCCCTTCCCAAGGGGTATGAGTGTGCAGAGGACTGGTTGGGCGAGAAGCCGGTCGTAGACGAGGGCGACATTGCCGAGACGAAGGATTACGATGTGGTGGTGTGCGGCGGCGGCAACGCCGGCGTGCAGGCTGCGCTTGCCGCGGCTCAGGAAGGCGCGAAGGTGGCCGTGCTGGAAATCCAGCCGGAAGCTTCCTGGGTGCAGCTGGGCAACGATATCTGCGCGTTCAACGCGCAGTGGCTCGTAGAAAAAGGCTATGGTCCCTACAAGGTGGGCGATATCGTGGCCGAGTTTATCCGCCGCGGAGGCGGGCGCGTCAGCGCCGAGATCATCCGCAAGTTCGTGGCGAACTCCGGCGACATGCTGGACAACATCATCGCGCAGATCCCGGAGACCTCCAACCTGTTCGACCTTGAGACCGGCCAGGCCCAAATCCAGGTGGCTTACAACATGCCTGACGGCAGCTACTATCCCTTCGAGCGCGGCGGTTTCAAGTCCTGGGCCACGACCATCCAAAACCTCAGCACCAAGAATCCAACGCCGGTCTGCGGGCGCGAGGACGTATCGCGCATGACCGAAATAGCGCTGTACTGCAAAGACGCCGCCGAAAAGCTAGGTGCCGAGTACTTCTTCGAGACCGACGTCACGGTGCTCGAGCAGAATGACGCAGGCGACGTGACGGGCGTCATCGCGAAAGGACCGGACGGATACGTGCGCTACAACGCCGCGAAGGGCGTCATCCTGGCCACCGGCGACTTCGGCGCAAATCCCGACATGGTGGTAAACCTGTGCACCGACATCAACGAGCAGTCGCTGCGCTGCGACATCCCTCGCGAGGAGATGACCGGCGAGAGCAACAACAAGGGCACCGGACACAAGCTGGGCTGCTGGGCAGGCGGCTTCATCGAGCAGGCGCCGCGCCCCTGCATGAACACCAACGGCGGCAACGCGGGTCCGTGGGGCACCACGCCGTTCCTGTGGCTCAATGACTACGGCAAGCGCTTCATGAACGAAGCTATGACGCCCTACATCAAGCCCACCACGCTCAAGCAGCCGCGCGGCATTCTGGCCACCATCTGCGACTCCAAGTACATGGACGTTATGAAGCAGTGCTCGACCGACCACTTCTCCCCCAACTGGGGCGCAGCGGGCGTCGACATCATCAAGATCATGGATCGTATGGAAGAGCAGATGCAGTCTGCCGTCGGGAAAGGAGCGGAAGGCGTCAGCGTCGACGGCGTGTACGTCATCGAATACAACAACACGATGCCCGACCAGGTGTACGCTGCCGATACCATCGACGAGCTGCTGGATTACCTGGGCTACGAGGGCGATGCCAAGAAGGAAGCGCTCGCCACTATCGAGCACTACAACGAGATGTGCCATGCTGGCGAAGACTCCGACTTCGGCAAGGACAGCGTGTTCATGAGCGCTATCGAGAACCCGCCGTTCTTCGGATCGGCGCAGCCGAATACCGGACGCGGCTACGTCGGCCTCGTCAGCCTATGCGGCATGGTGACCGACGACGATCTTAACGTGCTCTCCTCCGACCTGAAGACTCCCATCAAAGGCCTGTATGCAGTGGGCAACTGCCTGGGCCAGCGTTTCGGCAACGCCTATTCCACGCCAGCCGCCGGCAGCTCCGTCGGCATGGCGCTCACGCACGGCTACGTTGCAGGCAAGATCGTTGCCGGAGGAACGGTGAAGTAAAGCCATCTCCCGCGGGAAGCTGCCCTCCCTCCCTGGCAGCTTCCCGCTTCTACCCCTCGTCACCTGCAAGCGCAACGTCATCGTACGCATATTCATCCGGACAGGTTTCGACGAATACGCACGCGACCAGCACCAAGACCGACGATCCAAGCGTAACGAGCAGATCGGGCAGAGCGGGAGCCTGGGCCGTCGCGCCGGTCACGTACCCGGCGGCAAAAAGCCCGCCCAGCAGAAGCGCCCCGGCGGCAATCGTGCCCAGCGCCGCAAACGCGCGCGTCTTCCGCAGCCGAAACACGCTGAGCACAAGCACCGCCACGAACCAGCTGGCGACCATGCACCAGTAGGCAGGCTGCACGAGGAGGGCGTACATGCCTGCCTGAATGTCGACTCCGGCGAAATCCATGTGCGCGAACGCTTCCCACCCCAAGAGTGTCTGAGAACCGCATGCCGCCAGCAGCGTAGCGACAAGCACGCAAAACGCCGTCGTCGCAATCGCACGAGCCGGACGAAGGCAGAAACCGGCTGCAAGCGGCGCAATCGGACCTAGTCCCACAGCTCCGGCAAGCGCAGGCGCGAAGGCGACATTCGCGGCGGCATCGCCTTTGCGGCCCGCACCGTACCACCAGGCTGCGGTCGCCGCCAGCAGGACGCATCCCGCAGCGGGCGCATCGCGCACGATAAAAGCGGCCGCAAGCGCGACGTACGCAAGCAAAGCGCCCAGGTGAGGCTTGAGCGCGCCGGCGAGCGCGATGAGGGCAAGCAGCCCCCAGAACACCGGCCCTTGCATCTCGTTCGGCACGGGAACGTTCGACAGCGCCAAGAGCGCGACGAGCGCGCTCCCGGCCGCACCCAGCACATGAGCTGCGATCATGCGCTGGCGCCACGTGACGCGCTCGTTCAAGGGAACACGGTCGACCGGCGCTTCCTCAAGTGCGCGCCCGTCCTCTTCGTTGTCCATCCGGGCCTGTCCCACCAGGGCGGCCAGCTCCCGCACGCCGCGCTTCGGATCCCCCAAAAAAGGTTCCAACTCTTCAGCGAAATCCGTCACGTTGTCGTAGCGTTCTTCGCGGTCAGGGTCGAGCGCGTAGAAGATAACGTCGTCGGCCGCCGCATCGAGCTCGTCCCAGCACAACGACGGCAGCACGAGTTCGGCATCTTCGATGCTCGCTTCCGCACGCGCCAGGTCGGGCGCCAAGAAGGGATTCTCTCCCGCCAGCATTTCGTAGACAACCGAGGCAAGCGCCCATTCGTCGCAGCGAGCGTCCAGGCTCTCCTGCCGCATCTGCTCGAGCGGCATGTAGCCGATGGTTCCCCCGCCCGCAACGCCGAAGCCGGACGCATCCGCCAGCGTAGCCAGGCCGAAGTCGGTTACCTTCACCTGTCCCTGTCGGTTGATGAGCACGTTGTCCGGCTTAATGTCCAGGTGAAGAACCTGGTTGTCGTGCGCCACCTCGAGCGCATGGGATACAGCCGCGAACACGGCCGCCACGATATCGAGCGTGAGATGCTCGTCGTAGCGCCGCAAAAGCTGCGTGAGCGTCATGCCCTCCACGTACTCCATGATGAGGTAGGCCGTTGATCCCTGCACCTCGAAGTCGTAGACAGCCACGATGCTCGCGTCGCTCAACATGGCAGCGGTCCGAGCCTCGTCGAGACCCGGCACATGCGCGAGCGAGCGCACGAACGGCTCCGCGTTTTCTTTATCGAAGGCCCCAGACCCCTCGCATCCGTCGTCTTCGAACCCTTCCTCCGCGAATCCGGCGCCTTCGTCCCACGAGGCTTGGGGCGCGCGCATTGCATCGGCACCAGGAAGGGCTGCACGCGCCGCATCCGCTTCGTCGAGCTCGATGATCTTGATGGCGACTTTTCGCTGGATGCGCGTATCCCAGGCAACCTGTACCGTGCCGAATCCACCTGAGCCCGCCTCGACGATGGGCCGGTATCGTTGTAATATGAGCTGCCTGTTGCCTACCATGCGCCTATTATAGGGCAATGCCCCGAATCGCGACGTTGCGGCTGCTCGCCAACATGCGCAGGATGCGCACTCGCAATGCAACCTATGCGCCCCAGGAGGGGTGCAAAGGCGTTCTTCAAGGTATGAAAAAGAAACCCCACGTTTTTGACGTGGGGTTTCTTTAAAAACCAGTGGTGCGGGTGAAAGGACTTGAACCTTCATGAGATTGCTCTCATACGGACCTGAACCGTACGCGTCTGCCAATTCCGCCACACCCGCATTCGCTTTCCGACCTCGGTCGAAAGCAAAAACAGATGATACAGGACTTCACCCGGCAGTGCAATACCAAAATCCCTATCCTCGAAAAAGGTTCTGCCCGCCTGTGCTCGGTCATGCTTCACGCAAGGGCTCCACCTTCTCGGCGACATCGCCACCCGAAACAAATCGAGCCGATTCGGATGTTCGCCTAGCCAGCCACATCCAAAGCCCAAAGGTGATCGCGGCGACAAACACCATTTCCAGCCCCATGACATTTCCGTCGTATATCCCATTGACGAAGAAGGGCATATTGGCGAAAAGCCCGATATGATAGAAAAGGCCGACACCGATGAAACAAAGCAGCGTGCGGTAGCTGAATCTACCCTCGCCTTTGCCGCATAAGCCTACAAACGCCCAAACCGTCAGAGGCAAGAAGACAGCCGCCGCTGTCACGAAGCCGCCACTTATGGAACCCAGCGCGATGGCTCCTGGAATATGGGTTAGGCAGTTTACCGCCTCAATGCCAACCATCGCGAAAGCGAGTTTCGGATACTTCCTGCTGAAAAATGCGGCAAGCGGGCCGAGAACCCAAACAAGTCCGATGTTCACACTCAAAAAGAAGGTCCATTCGGGCATAGAGCCCATCATCCCTTCCATCATATGAGGGAAAGCCAGAACGCTGCCGGTCGCATCGAACCCGTACTCCTCAACGTTGTGGATCATATACGCCACCGAACACAACCAGGCAAACCAGCTCGGATCGCGCCAGCGGGATCTGCCTTTGTTAACCTGAAGCCACTTAGTCCCGAATAGCAGGAAGAGGAGAGCGATTGCCGCTCCGAGCCCCATCCACGGCCATACGGTCATAATCCATTCGAGCCCCATGATCTCTCCTAACGTATGCTACACTGACTCCTTGTTTAGATATTATGCCTAGACACTATGTCTAATTGAATAGTCAATTTGCTCCGATGTGCCTAACAAGGAAGTGCGATGACAAGATCAACGAACAGAAAAGCAAGCGGAACTGCACGGGGGAAAATGATTGAAGCCTTCTGGCGGTGCCTCGGCAAAACCTCTTACGACAAGCTCACCGTTGCGCAGATCGTCAGAGAGGCCGGGCTTAATCGCAACAGCTTCTATTATCATTTTGAAGATATAGACTCCATGTCGAGAAGCGTCGTAGCGGAAGTGCTCGATAGGGATTTTTTGCGCAAGGCTTTTGCTCTTTTGCACGACCGGAGCGCCCCTTTGGATTTTTCTCCAGGAGGCGACATTGATCTGCGTATCGAGAGAATGTGCCTTATCGCGAGCGACCGCAGTTCTGTTGCCTTACAGAAAATGCTACGCGATGCCATGACTGAAATATGGTGCGACACCTTGGGAATCGATATAGAAAAGCTGTCAAACGACGATAGGCTCATATTCGAATTCAACCTTGGAGGCATATTGTCTTTACTCGCCTATAGGGCAAACACCTCTAGGGACTTCGCTCTTAATGACGTCATGCTTTCCGACTTCGGCAAGAGCATTATGGCAAGCCTGGAAAGCATCGCAAAAAGTCCCGTCGATTAACTGCTTGCGCAGAGATCGGAAATAGTCGGCGACAATCTACCAGACGGTTCCACCGTGATAATCGCAGTAGCGCTGTCGAGGCCTGAAGCAAAACCACGCTTCAGCCAGGCTCTCGCATTCCGTTTCAAGCTGCCCCCCATTTGCAGAAACGAACGAAATGACATACGTCCTACTTTCAAGCGACTCGATAATGCAATCGCCCGGCTCCGCAAACTCAGAAGATTTGGCTCGGAGCAAGGCAAGGGCAGGGAACCGCAACCCGGCGTTACGCGCTTTGCCGACAGAGAAGCCATGTTCCACGAGCAGGTCGTCGGCTAGCAGGAATTCAGCAAGCGACTTGTCGCCCTCGAACAACGCCTGCCACGCTTCTGAACGCATGGCCAGCCGGCACACGGCGCACCTGTCTCGGGACGGTTCGTCAAGGCTCCCACACCTAAATGGGTTGGAGATGCGAGCCAGGACGCATGGATGATGCGGGAACAACGGTTCCATAGCCCCCTACTTGCGATTCGGCTAATTCTGGCATGTATTCCAGAATTAGCCGAGTGTACCCTCGCTTATTATAGGTGAGCCTTAATCAAACGGGGAGACCCGAGCGCGCTCGCAGTCTCCCCTTTGGCAACAGATTACGACGCCGCCTTGGCTCCGCGTTGCTTCGCGGGCACGAGTCCGGCGAATGTCGCCGCCGCTACGCCAACGCCCCCCGTAATAAGCAAGGGCAGGCTCCCTGCGTTCCACACGCCAGCATCCAGATACATGACGGCCCGCAGCCCTTCGGCCGTGAAGCGCTGGGGTGCCCACAGGTACACCCAGTCCTGCCAAAACGTCGGCAGGCCCTCGTAGGGAAGCACGCCGCACATCATGCCGCCGAGCACCACGCACGCTGCCACCAAAATGCCCACCGGGAACGACAGATTGAACGCGCCTATGAACAGCAGCATCACGCAGAAGCTCGCGAACCACATGAACAGCACGAAGTTCGCCATCGGGGTTTCGATGCCGGCGACCCACAGCAGCATGCAGTACACGCACAGGCTCGCGATGAGGGATACAACCACGGCGTAGGCCACCTGCACGCCGAGCGACTTCCAGCGCTCAGCCTTGGAAACTCCTGCCTTCGTTTTGAACACGCGGCTCAAAACTATCGCGCCCACCAGCGACATGATGATGAGGGGAGAAATAGTGAGTTGTTGCGACAGCATTCCCGCCATGGGATTTGCTGCGGCAGCGCCGTCTTCCGACGAACCGTCATCGCCCGTGTGGATAGTCTGCACGTCAACCTCTACCCCGAGTTGCTGGAACATCGAGGCGATGTTTGCCTTCATCTGACTTGCCACGAGCGGACTCTTGGCATTGTCGATGACCACCTTGATCGCAGGCGCTTGGACGTCGGCGACCGGGCTCGCGGCTCCCGCACCCTGCGCGCCCGCTCCGGCTCCCGCCGCAACCGAAGCATCCGGCAAGCCCCCTTGCGAGGCCGCGGCGGCAGCTTGCGCCGCCGCAAGGGCCTGCGCCTGCGCGAGCGCCGCCTGCGCTTCGGCCTGCTTGGCGGCTGCCTGGTCGGCGCTGAAGCTCTCGGGCACGATAATCGCGCCGTAGAACTCTCCGTTCTCGAGCGCCGCGTCCAACTCTTCTTGGCTGCCCACCTGCTTCCAGGTGATGGGCGACTCCGTGCCGTCTTCGTCATCGGCGGCCGTCGTCATGCTCTCGACGATCGCCTCGCCGGCGTTCACCGTCCCCTGAGGCGTATCCACGCCCTCGTCCAACGACAGCGCGGCGAAGGGCAGCCCCTGGATGTCCATGTTGGCCATCGGATAGAACATGAGCGACATAACGCACCCAATGACCACCGCAACCAGCAGCGGCACCACGTACTTCCTACTTCCCAGCTTGTCAAACATTGGTATATCCTTTCGACGTAGCCAACGAGCACCTAACCATTCGCTAGCCTTGCTTTACCCTTTCTTTACATTTTGCTAGTCATGCTGGCTAATTAAAATGGCTATATTTGTTCATTATGTCTAATAATCTGCCACGGAGGGTTTGGAGGTAATGCAAGCAATGTACCGTATTGCTTGCAAACCACGAACTTTGACGAGATGCTCGATTTAGTCTATGCTGTCTCAATTATTGGGTGCCATGACCAATTTATTGGCGACAAATGACCGTTTTGACCAGTTACGAGGTGCCACCTTGCCGAGACCGCGCAAAGATCAGGAGGGGCCGACCGCTATCGAACGGATGGAGGCGGCGTTCTGGGACGCCCTCGTCGAAAAGCCGTACAGCAAAATTACGGTCGGCGAGATCGCTCAACGCGCGCACGTCAACAAGAACGCGTTCTACTACCACTACAGCGGACTTGAGGAGCTTGCCACCCAGGCCATCGACAACACCCTTCCGCTCGAAATCGCCAGGCTGTTGCTGCTTGGCGGCCAATTGGACAGCGGCCTCCTCGAATCGCTGACGAACAACCCCGATATTCTAAAGCGCTCAAACCGGGTTAGGCTCATCGCCGGGAAGCACGGCTCCCGCGAACTCTCGTCGCTGTTGAAAAGCAGGATCCTTTGCGCATGGTTCGACATTTTCGGCATCGACGAGTCGTGCCTCGATCGCGAAACCATGATGTCGGTGAAATTCGCCCTTGGAGGCCTTTTGGAGCTTCTGGGCGACGAAGAGCTTTTTCGAGACGACGAGAGCCTGCCGCACGTTATACTCGGGTCGAAGACCATGGAGGTCGCCGCGACGACCATTGTCACCTCGCTGCGGCGCATTGCCAAATCTCGTGCAAGCCCGCCATGGGATGCACGAGGCGCAGCGCACGAAGCCTAACGAACGATGGATGAAAAAGCCCCGCAACACCGATGTGCCGGCGCAAGAGCCGTTGTGCTCCGTCAGCATGGACTTCCATGAGTTGACCAGCCGATGCAAGGCCGAAAATACTTCTCTGACGCAAAAGATCGGATTGGTCGCGCTGCAGGAGGCGGGTTCACGAATCAGGGGGGTCCGCACGATCCCTCGCGAGGATTTCCGAAGGTGTGCGCGGCGGCGAGAGCCGGCGGGATGAGCAGAAGCACCGTCGTTGCGAGCAGCGCAAGATCGGCGGGACTTCCTGTAACGTAGGTGGACGAAAGGCCGCCCGTCACAAGCACGGGACCGGTATACATCAGGTTGAACAAGCCATGCACGCCCGCCACCGTCCAAAGGCTGCCCGTGCGCATGAAGAGCGCCGCCATGAAGAATCCGAACAAGCCCGCCTGCACGGGCTTGAGCGCAAACTGCGCCCAAGCGACGGCGCTTCCCGCCGCGGCTGCGTCCGCCGCCGACACATGCAGGATGCCGAACAATGCCGACGAAGCAATCGCCGCTTTGAGCATACCCCGCGGCCATGGGCCCGCGGATTTGAAAGCGATCGATCCGGAAACGGTCGCGTCGAAACCGTTTCGCCGACCTGCGCCGAAAGCGAGCGCGAAAGCATCGAGTGCGAGTACGCGGAACACCCCTTCCTCGAACACCCCGGTAAACAGGCACAGCAGAGCAACTGCCGCAACGCGAAAAGTAAGGCCAGGCGCGACACCCGCACCTCCCGACACCGCATCGCCCACCGCCCCAGCGCCCCCGGCCGCCCACCATGACGTCGCACCCGCAAGCGCTCCGATCGCCAGCACCGCGACCGTCCACCGACCGAGCCCTCCCCAACGCGCGCGGTCTCTGCCTCCGCGCGCGTTGGGCGCGCTTCGACAGGTGTTCTCGCTCCACTCGCCAACCGCATTCGAGCCCGCGTCCGTGCCGCACCCGTGCGACGCGGCGCCCACCACCGGCAAGCAGAGCGCCGTTCGATGCCCGAGCGCAACCGCGATCATGGCCACGGCGGCCAGCACAACCGACTGCGCGACCGACGATGCGAGCGTGTTGCCGGGAATCATCTGGAAGCAAAGCGCGCAGAGGACAAGCGTCGTCGCGAACAGCGCAAGTCGATGCGCACGAACGGCACGGACGAAGCGTGCCGTTCCGGCGCGCAGGCTCGCGCCGGAACCGGGTTCGCTAGGATGCCGCAAGCCCACGCGCCACCCCCTGCCTTTCGCTCCGAAGCCGTCCTTTTCAGCAGTATACTGGACACCGCCCAGCAATCGCCCGACGACCCGAACGAGCCCGGCAATCGGCCGACACGCCCGAACCCGACAGGAACACCGATGCCCACCAGCCCCGCATCTCATCACAATCTCCCCGACCCCGCCGGCGACTGCGGTGCCGACCACATCGGCCTGTCATCGTTCGCGCTCAAGATCGTCGCAATCGTGGGCATGACCCTGAACCACGCAGCCTATATCTTCTATCCCTATCTGCCGTTCGAAGCTCAATGCGTCATGCTTGCCGTGGGCGGCGTCACGTTTCCCGTCATGGCGTTTCTGCTGGTGGAAGGATATCGATACACATCGAATATGCGAAAATACGCAGGAAGGCTACTCGTGTTCGCACTCGTGTCCGAGGTGCCGTACTGGCTGTTCCTCTCGCACGAAGGCAACGTGCTGTTCACGCTGCTGCTGGGGCTGGCAGCGCTTTACTTGTACGACCATGTGGAGCAGCGCGCAGCGTTTTGGTTGATCTTCACCATCATCGTCGCGGCGAGCTCACTGTGCGACTGGGGAATTCTCGGCGTGGTCATGATCCTGATGATTCGCATCATGCCCGACCGACGGCAGCGCGTTGTCTACCCTGTCCTCGTGCCCATCGCGTCTCTCGGCCTTCCGCGCTTGTCGGCGCTCATGTCCTCGCTCGATCTCGTGCATCTGCCGTTCATGCTCTATGCTTTCGTCGGCTGCACCGGGGCGATTCCGCTTTTGCTGTCCTACAACGGGCGGCGCGGACGCCCCCTCAAATACTTCTTTTACGCGTATTACCCTGCGCACATCTTTGTGCTCGGTCTTGCCAAAGGACTGATGTTCAGCGACTGGATGCTCGGATTTTAGCATCGTGCCCGGAAACCGCACGATCGCAGGTTCCGGGCACGCCTTTCTCCTTGCCTCTACTCGCCACGCGAACGCGCGACGCTACTTCCAATCGGCTCCGAGCACCACCAAAAAGCCCGTGTCGAACACGTACGTGCCGTCATTGTGCTTGACAACGCTTGCACCCAGCGCGTCGGCGATTTCCTGCGCCTCGTCAGCCTGCCCTTCTTCACGGTACACCACGACGGTCTTCGCGTAATTGAAGTTCTCGGCGTTGCCCGCATCCACGTTGTGGTAGCCCAGAGCCTCGAGGCGTTCGGCCGCCTCGGCGCCGGCGCCGGCAATGCCGTTGCCGTTGCGCACGGCCACCGAGCCCGACTTTTTCGTCGACGAACTCCCCGACCCTGCGCTCGAACTCGGGCCCTTCGGGCCGCTGCCGGTGGAGGCAAGCACCGTTCCCGAAGCCTCGTCGACAACATCTTCCTCAGTGGGGGGCAGACCCTGGTCCACGCGGTTCATCATCTCTTTCCAAGCTTCGACATCGGTAATTTCGTACCATACGTCGCCGATGTACTCCGACGTTGTGGGCTCCATGGCGGAGTAGATATCGTTGTCGGGATCGAGGCCCTGCATGGTCTGGGCGATGCCGATGATGTCCGTGATCCCCAGATCCGTGGTCACGTACCCGCTGAGCGACGTGATGGTGTTCGCCATGGTGGCCACGTCGGAGGACAGCAGCTTCTTCGCGATAGCCGCCAGCACAAGACGCTGATTGGCGGCGCGATAGGAGTCACCATCGCCGTAATCGTCGTATGCGTGGCGCGAACGGCACAAAACGAGCGCTTGGTCGCCGTCGAGCGTCTGGAGACCCGCGTCAAGGTGGCCGCCCGCCATGTCGTCGTCGATCTCCATGGGGACATTCACCTCCACGCCGCCAAGCGCATCGACGATCTCCTTGAACCCGTCAAAGTTGATCTCGGCGTAATGGGATATGTCAACGCCGGCGAAATCGGAAATAGTCTCGACCGCAAAGGACGGCCCGCCGATGGCATGGGCTGCGTTGATCTTGTTCTGGCCGTACTCGCCCATGTCAACGAGCGTGTCACGGTGGATGGAAACGAGCGTGACTTGCTTTTTCTGCGGATCGATGCGCGTAAGCATAATACTGTCGCTGCGGAACTGGTCTCCTGCGTACTCGCTGGACGCCTCGCGCTCGCTCGACCCGTCCACGCCCATGAGCAGTACGTAGAACGGCTCGCCCGCCATATCGGTAGCAACAAGCGCGTCGCGCAGAGCCGGATCGACGCCTGCATGCAGCTTGTCGCTGATGTTCTGGTAGAAGGCGAACGCGGCTCCGGCGCCACCGAGGCATAGCACGACAACCGCCCCAATCGCGATCATGGCGATCTTTTTGCGCTTGCGGCGCTTGCGCTCGCGCGTATAATCGCGCTGCGTCATGCGCGCGGCGGTCGAACGCTGACGGTCGGCCTGATCCGAGCCGTACGCGCTGTTGCGGGAGTATGCGGATACATCAAAGGAGTCGTGACGTTGATACCTTCGGGAATCGCGGCTTACCTCCGAAGCACGCACGGTGCGGTTCGAGTCGACGGACGCGCGACGAGCGCGCCAAGAGTTGCTGCGTTGGCTAGTCATACCGTCATTGTGGCTGGGTCGATGCGGCAATGCAAGCGCGGCGCAACCTTCTCTCCGAAAACGTCACAGGCACGCGAAGACTCATGCGCACGATCCAAGCATCGCAACAGCTATCCCGAAGATGTTGAAGGATGCACAAGACCCGCTGCAAGCGCGGCGAACGGGCAGTCAGGCCCTACGCGACGCCGAAGCGCTTGCACAGCTCCTCATTGGCAGCCAGCTCAACGGCATCGTCGAGCGGCACGAGAGCCGCACGTCCGGCGCCCTTCCCCGTGCGCTTTACATGACGATCGAGAGCGCGCGCCAGCAGATCGTCGGCCACGTGGGGATTCTTTGCCAGCAGAGGACCGTGCAGGTACGTGCCGATCACATTCTTATAGCGCACGCCGTCGCGGCGGTCGTCATCGTTGTTGCCGTGCCCACCTGCAGACACCACGTCGCCGAACGCCTCGACGCCCGTGCCGAGATGCGTGCGACCTGCATGGTTCTCGTAGCCCACAATAGGCTGCGCAAGCAAAGGGGAGCGCAGGACGATGTTGTCGATAAGGCGATCGGCCGAAGTGCCCGGTCGCTCGGTGGTCATGTCGACAATGCCGAGGCCTTTCACCACCTCGTCGCCGAGCAGCCATTCATAACCAAGTATCTGGTACCCGCCGCATACGGCCAACAGAACGCCATCATCCTCGACGTAGGCTTTCAGATCGTCGCGCATGCGCATAAGCTCGACGGAAGCTAGACGCTGCTCACGATCGGGGCCGCCGCCGAGCACGACGAGATCGACGCTCGACAAGTCCACCGACTGGCCGTGGCGCACACGCTCGACCTGGACAGGAATACCGCGCCATGCCAGTCTCTGTTCGAGAATGCGCACGTTACCGCCATCCCCATACAGGTTGAGCAGGTCGGGGAACAGGTGCGCTATCACAAGCGAAGAACCTGCGGAAACACCCTCCATCTGCAGAGGATCAGCGGCCGCATCTGCCCCCTGCGGCGATGCGTTTGCGGCAGACGCCGTGCTGTGCGCTTTGCCGACCGGCGCGGGCGCAGTCGACGCTCGCAGCCGCTCAGCCGCAGCCGAAGCGGCCGCGGCTGAGCTCACCGGTTCAGAATCTCCAGCGCTAGGAGAACTCGAAGCTGCCGCGGCCACGTGCGCGGCACGCCCCGCCTCCACGCGCCGGTTGAGCGCATCCTGCACGATCGGGAGCGCCGTATAATTGGCGATAAGGTAGGCATTCGCATCCTTCGGCAGCTGATAGACACGTTCGAGCGCGTCATCGGCGTTCTCGACAACATCGGCGTTTATGCCGGCGTACTTCAGTCGTACCTGCATGTCCCGGCCGCGCGCGCCCCCCGCAAGAACCACGAGTCCGTCATGGGCGCCCAATTCCTCGAAGTCGATATCCCACAGCCATGAGACGTCGCGGCCGTCGCCTTCTTTGTCATTGACGAAGAAGGCGACGGCCTTGCGAGCCGGATCCTGAACGACGATCTTAAGGTTCTGATTAAAGCCCGTCGGATTCTTCGCGAGGTTGAGCAGCACCCGACGCCCTTCAAGGTCGAACGCCTGCAAGCGTCCGTTTTGAGGGTCGAACGCGTCGATAGCGCGCTGAATGGCCTCATTCGTACAGCCAAGCGTGTCGGCCACTGCCGCAACCGCTGCGAGGTTGTACACCATGTATGCACCATTGAAAGGAGCGCGAACCGAGAGCTTGTCAGAAGTACCGTCCTGTCGCGGCGGAGCCTCAAGCGAGAACGACAGCCCAGCTGCGCTCAGTTCTACATTCCGCGCGGCATACGCAAGCGCTGGGCGCGAGAAACCGCAGGTCGGGCAACTGTAGTCACCTAGCTGGCCATACTGACGGTAGGCATACTCGAACATACCCGAGCACTTCTGGCACATCAGCGCGTCGGCCACCGAGTTCTGCGGGAGCCCCAAATCCTCCCCGATACCGAACCCGATCGTGGGGTTGGCAATGCGATCGGCAATGGCGGCGCATAACGGATCGTCCGCGTTGTATATAAGCGTCGTCGCGGGCGAGCTGGTCAGTGCGCCGACGATGCTGTCCTGGATGCGGCTGATCTCGCCCATCCGATCGAGCTGATCACGAAACAGGTTGAGCAGTACGACATACGTCGCTTGCAGCTGGGGCAGCGTCTTAGCCAACCACAGCTCGTCGATTTCGAAAACCCCCCAGTCTGCAGACTTCGCATGAAGCAGCGCAGCCGCCACGCCGGATCCCAGATTCGCACCCGTCCGATTGCAGGCAACGAGAGCGCCTTCGCCTTCAAGCACGTCGGCCAACAGATTCGTCACCGTCGTCTTACCGTTCGTGCCGACCACCATGACCGAGCCCTTCGTCAGCCTGCTCGATGCGTGCGCGATGACCTGCGGGTCGACGCGCAGGGCCGCCTTACCGGGGAAGTATGCAGCGGGTCGATGGAATACGTTTTTCAAACCCCAGGTGGAAACGCTGCTGATCGCGCGTGCAGCGGCGAACTGCAAACTCATGAGGACATCCTTTCGGCTCGTTTCGTCCAGTATAAACCGTTCGACTTCCCGCTTCGGGCCCCACTGCCCTACGCCAGAGCGAGCCTCCATACAAATTTCAGTGGAAGTGCATCGTTCGCCCACCCCCTGCCGATAAGATGCCCGTATAGTGATACTATATTCGAGTCATCTCACGAAACACACCACGATCGCGCGCAACGCGATGTACGACGCAGCAATGGGGAGAACATGACAGATACCAGACTGGGCGGCATTCCCTCGCCGCTGGAAGGTGGCGACCCGAGATCCGGCCGAACCGAAGGATCCGATCCGGTGCCGCAGGCAAGTCCAAATGCAAACCGCAACCACGTAGGATCTTCTGCGCAGCCGCATCCTGGAACTATTCCTGGACGAAACGTACCTGCTCATCCGGCTGCGCGTCCGGCCACAGGGTCAACGCCGCGCGTCGCCCATGTTCAGAATGCTGCCTATCAGCAGCAAATCGCGAACGAGCGGTACCGCCAAACCCATCAACGCAGTGCGACGAATCCCGGGCAGCGGTCGCCTTACCAGGATCACGAGCGCTACAAGCGCATCGCCCAGAAACCGAAGGTCCCGGTGGGTCGTCGCATCGCAGGGATCGCGCTCGCGCTGGGCGTAGTCGCGGTCATCGCGGTCGGAGGCTTCCTGTACGTGCAGAACCTGCCCATCGCCATCACGCTTAACGGCAACGAATTCGAAGTCGATGGCGACAAGACCATCGCCGACGTTCTACGCAAGAGCGGCATACGGCCCCTCGCCGGCGATTTGGTGGCTGTTGACGGCAGCGTGTTGGAGGCCGGCCAGGGCGAACCGTTCCATGCGACCATCAACGGCGAAGCGACCACCGACTCCGCAGCCAAACTCTCCGCCGGCGACGTTGTCGAGATCGGCAACGGCAACCCGATCGAAGAGCCCTCGGACGCCGTCGAGGAGGCCGTGCCCTTTGAAGTGCGCGAAGAGGGGACGGGCGCCATCCACATCATCGAAGGCGACGGGACCGATGGCGTAAAGGCGACAAAAACCGGGAAACTATCGGGCCTCGTAGCCGAGCAGATCACCAAGGAGCCTTCGGACATCGTCTGCCGCAAGGTGGAACCCGATGTCGGCGACGACAAGGTCATTGCGCTCACATTCGACGACGGTCCCTGGGAGGAGTATACCGAGCAGATTCTCGACATTCTCAAAGAGAATGGGGCCAAGGCGACGTTCTTCACCGTTGGCGACCGCATCGCCGGCGCCGGCGTAGACCACGTCAAACGCGCCGTGGCCGAAGGGCACCAGGTGTGCACGCACAGCTTCGACCACGCAGACGGAAGCGGCCAGGGCGTCAACCTTGGATTCATGACGCCCGAAGAGCAGGTGGCCGAGATCGAGAAAGGCTACGCCGCCATCGAAGAGGCGACGGGCGCAAAAGCGAGCACCGTCATCCGCACGCCCGGCGGGAACTTCGGCACCGAGGTCATTCGCAATTTGAAACCTTACATCAGCGCCGAAATAGGGTGGAACATCGATACTACCGACTGGAAACGACCCGGAGCGGATGCCATCGCCGAGCAAATGAAGAGCGCCCGGCCCGGAGCCATCCTTCTGATGCACGACGGAGGCGGCAACCGCTCCCAGACCGTGGAAGCGCTACGGCAGGCCCTGCCCTATCTCAAGGAGAAGGGGTACCGGTTCATTACCATCGACGAGCTTATGGAGTATCCGCTGGCCTAGCCGCGTCTGCCGCCGTGGCCGCTCTTACCTGATACCGCGACGACCCGCAGAACGATCGATTCTGCGGGTCGTTCTATTTTCTGAATCTATCGATCCATAGAAACTAACGATGGAAGATCGAATGATTCCTCCGGCACGTAGTTGATCAGAAACCTACAATAAGGTCACCGAGAAACCATTTGAGAAACCGAGGCAGGGGGACTGCAACAATGAGCATGCAATCGGGCTCGCAGAAGGTGATCAGCAGTGGATGCTAGCCAAATCATTTCAATAGGCATATTCGTTATCACCTTCGCGGCCATTATGACGGAGAAGCTCCATCGCGCACTCGCCGCGATCGTCGGAGCCTTCCTTTTGCTGGCGCTTCATATCCTGTCGTTCGATCAGGCCATGGAGCATATCGACTTCAATACGCTCGGTGTGCTGTTCGGCATGATGCTGTTCGTCTCCGTCGTGAAGTTGTCGGGCGTCTTCGAGTTTCTCGCCGTCAAGTGCGCTCGACTTGCAAAGGGCGACCCGTGGAAGATCATGATGCTGTTCGTTCTGCTCACGGCAGTCCTATCGGCGTTTCTCGACAACGTGACCACCGTGCTGCTCATCGGGCCAATGACGATCACCGTCTGCAAGATGCTCGACATCAATCCCATCCCGTTCTTCATGACCGAGATCTTGGCATCGAACATCGGCGGCACGGCGACGCTCATCGGCGATCCGCCGAACATCATGATCGGCTCGGCTGCCGGATTCACGTTCCTCGACTTCATCATGTACGACGCACCAGCAGTCGTCATCATCCTCGCCGCGATCCTCGTCGTGTTCTACTTCTTGTATGGGCGCAAATTGAACGTGAACGACGAGCACAAGAAACGCGTCATGGAGCTGGACGAACATGCGCAGATCAAGAATCATCGTCTGCTCAAACAGAGCGTTGTTATGGTGGGGCTTGTCGTGATTGGCTTTATGGCGCATGGAGCACTCGGACTCGAGTCGAGCGTTATCGCCCTGGGCGCTGCGGGCATTCTCCTGCTCATCTCGGGCGAGAAGATCGAACATGCACTTTCGCAGGTCGAGTGGACCACGCTCGCCTTCTTCGCCGGCCTGTTCATCATCGTGGGCGCGCTCTCTGAAACCGGTGTGATCGAGATGCTGGCCTATGCGCTCATCGACGTGACCGGCGGCAACGTGTTCATCACGATGCTCGTACTTCTGGTGGGCTCGGCCGTGATATCGAGCTTCCTGGACAACATCCCCTTCGTGGCCACGATGATTCCCATCCTGCTGGCCATGGAGTCCACCGGCATGGACGTCACGCCTCTGTGGTGGGCTGTTTCGCTTGGCGCATGCTTGGGTGGCAACGGCACGATCATCGGTGCGAGCGCGAACGTGGTGCTGAGCGACATCAGCAAGAAAAACGGCCACGAGATCACATTTATCAGCTTCCTCAAAGTCGGCTTCCCCATCATGATGCTGACCGTGGTCATCGCCGGGCTGTACCTGATTCTCAGGTTCCCGCCGATGTAGCGAAACCGAGCTTCTCAATCGGACCGCAGACCGCACGCAGGCCTGGCCAAACGCCCGGCCTGCGTGCGGTCGACCATCGACCAATCGACCTCAATCCGATGCGTTTCGTTCGTTTCGTTCAAAACCCCTTGCAGGCAAAACATGGTTTAGGTATACTTCATTCTCGCGCTTCGCATTGAAGCCGTATGCCAACGTGGCTCAGCTGGTAGAGCAACGCACTCGTAATGCGTAGGTCAGCGGTTCGAATCCGCTCGTTGGCTCCAGAAAAAGTGCAGGTCAGCTAGGGAAACTTGGCTGGCCTGTTTCTTTATATGCGCGCCAAAACCACCTCTAGGACACAACCGGGGCACAACGGACAAAGACTAGGCTGTTTTCACCTCTATGATACGTGGCGGTGGCCGCATCGATGAACACGGTGCGCTTCTTACAACGGCCCTTCGGCGGCTTTATCTCGCCGTAAGTGCTGCGCTGCTGAACGGCGTGGATACACGGCTGGTTCAGGTCAACACTCCTCCAACATAGCCCCACCACTTCGCCTAAGCGCATGCCCGTGGCAAGCCCGACCCTCACCGCGAGGATGAGGGATTTCTATCGCGCCTGTTGGGTTTTGTTGAGCTTGGGAATCCCGTGGAATGTCGCAGCGGGCGCAAGGATGCCCAGCACCACTGATGCGGATGTGCTACAATCAAGCCAATCGGTGGTGCCCCGCCTAGTCGGGCGGCATCGGTTACTCAGCTAGGCCGGGGACTTGTTCAGGGTAACCCGGCCTTCTTCATGCCCAACACCGTTCGCCCTACTCCTTCCTCGCCAGGTCGGCGATGGCAACCATCAAAGCCAGCAATGCGCACACAGCGATCACGGTTTGACTGTCCATGGCAAACACCCCCTCTCGGAGATGCCGTCCGGCAGGATGCGGCGAAGCACCGCGCCCATTGTAGCGCACGGTGAGGGGTCTATCCCACAGTGAGCGGATAGTGTGCTGTTTGCGGAAGGATCGCGCCCAATCGTCCGAGCATGGGGAATGAAAATCAAAAATTGCTAACTTCAAAGCAAAAAGTAACAAGCGTTGATAAAACATGTTGAAGAAAGTAGGTTTCAAAGATGGGCATGCAGGAATGGGCAGGAATAGTCGTACCTTCGCTCGTCAGCATAGTCGGTTTTTTAGTGACCTATTTTATGTCGAGAAAGAACCTCAAAGACGGACTAGCTCTAACTGAAAAGGAATTTCAAAACGAGCTATTAAAGCAGCGCAGCGACAAGCGGCTAGAACTAATGGCTAGCGCTCCTTACGATGCACTGGTACTGATGCAGGATATGATTGACTCTGGGAAGAATAAGAAGCACAGCTTTCCCGATACGAAGCTCCTTGAAAAACAGAATAACCTTTATTTCAAGGTCTACGCATATGGCTCACCCTCTTCACTTCATATCCTGTCTTCCATGCAAAGCGAAAACTATCAAGCCAATATGAATAGCATCGTGTCAGTAAATGCACACAGGCTGATCTGCTATTACGTGTTGTTAGCCTCGCAGCTTCGAATGGATGTCACGGGCGAAACAGTAAACCCAGAGGAATGGTTTAAGATGAAATTCAGCGACTACCATAAAACCAAATCCTTATTTGCGGACGCAAATAATCAACTTGTCACTGAGCTCAATCCATCCAAGGACTTTTTTATTCGATAGCGTCGGCACCTCTGCTCGGGGCGAGCGGCGCACCGATCCTCCACCAGCATCGCCCTTCTGACAGCTTCGTCGGCATCGACACGGCGAAATGGTTGCAACCTCTTGCCACTCGGTTATTCAATCGACCCTCGCAGACTCTCATCCGTCTACGCTCAAGTTCTCTACGGCAGTCCAACCTCAGCAGCATTTGCTGCATCTTGCCTGATCATATTAATTATTTCACCTACTCACAGGAGATCGTACACCCGGAAAGCTCTTCCTTGACATCGTTCCATGTCGTAGGGCACCGTCGGACATTGCAGGCCGTCGGTTGGTTTCGCAGCCGGCGACCTGTTCTGCCTGTACATCCCTGCACCTTCGGAACGCAGGGCGCGCGCTCGATATGGCACAGAAACCGGTAAGCCTTGCGATGCGGAAAGCGCCCAGTGTGCAACGTGCGCGCTGGCAGCCGATCAATGGTTCGCAGGCTCCTCGGTCGGATTCACAGCGCCGCCTGTGAGCACGAGTCTGACGCAGGTTCCTCGTCCCAACTCGCTTTCGACGTCCATATGAGCGCTCGATCCGAAGTAGCCGTGGATGCGGTCGTGCACGTTCTTGACCGCGATGCCCAGGCCGGTGGAGGACTCGGGGTGCAGGATGTTCTGCCGAGCTTCCTCCGTCATCCCCACGCCGTCGTCAGCCACGCTCACCACCACATCGTTCCCTTCGATGCGCCCTGTCACGGTAACGGTGAGTCGCCCTTCGGAAGGCATGGCATGCCGCACAGCATTCTCGACAAGCGGCTGGATAAGAAACGGCGGCACGAGCATATCCTCTACTTCTGCGTCGATATCCACCTGCATGGCGACCCGTTCCGCCCCGAAACGCGCGACTTCGAACGTGAAGTAGCGCTGCGTCTGCTCGATTTCACGCGCAAAGACGATAAGGTCGGCCGAATCCTCGAGAGTCCGTCGGTAGAACACGGCAAATTCTCGCAGCAACGTGCGCGCTGTTTCGGGATCGGTGCGGATCAGCGAGGCTATGGTGTTGATGGTGTTGAACAGGAAATGCGGATTGATCTGACTCTGAAGCATCTTGAGTTCCATACTGGTGGCCAGCTTCGTCTGCTCTTCGAGCGCCGCGGCGGCCATCTGGGTGGACAACAGCTTGCCGAAGCCCTCGGCGATGGACTTCTGCGTTTCGCTGATATGCTTTGCGCGGCGGTAGTAAAACTTGAGCGTGCCTTCGACGTTCTTCCCAATTTTGAGCGGCACAATGATGGCCGCCCGAATGTTGGTCGTATCGTCGGAAAACCCGATTTCCTCAGGCGTGAACAGGATGCGCATCATCCCGTCATTCAGCGTCGCATGGGTGGCGAGCGTTCGGATCATGCTGCCGGAGGGATTCGCCGCCGCCTCGTATCCAGAATATGCGAGTATCTGCTCCTTATCGGTGATGGCCACAGCAATGGCGGCCGTTGAGGGGAGCAGCAAGCCGCAAATCTTCTGGGCGGCTTCACGATCCAAACCGTCGCTCATGTACGCAAGGGTTTGACTGGCAAGCTTGAGCATCGCATCGGACTGACGAGCTCGCACGGAGTCGGGATCCATGAGCAGACGAATGACCATGACGATGGACAGCGTGAACGACAACCCAGCTGCAAACAGTACGAAGATGTTGATCTCCCGCGTGACAAGGCTGTATAGCAGCACCATGCCCGAGATCACTGCGATGGTGAACATGAGCATCTCGAGCGTGAACAGACGCGAGGGATGCTCCTTTTCGTTCTCCTCCTCCATGCTTCCTCCTGCGATACACCGCCGCCCCGCGCACGACGCAGGCGACGCGATTCATCTGGGCACGCGCAGAACATCCCCACGCAACCGTAAAGGGCCGCGTGATGTATGCGCGTCTAGCCCAGTATACCGAATTCGTTGAGTACGAGGAGGGCGGCGGCCACAATCAGGAAGCCTCCGAAAATGAAGCGCAGCGTGCGCTCGGGTACGCGATGCACAAGGCGCGCGCCGATAATTGCGCCGGGGATCGATCCGATGGAGATCGCGATGCCGGCCAGGTAATTGATATTGCCCAGCAGGGCCTGCTCGATGACGCCTGGAATAGCGAGGATCATCACGGCGATGAGCGACGTGCCGGAAGCCTGCCGCATCGATATGCCCACAAGCGACAGCATGAGCGGCACCATGATGAACCCGCCGCCCACGCCGACGTAGCCCGATGCCACGCCCGCGCCCAGCCCGATAGCGACGCCGATGAGCAGCTGGTTCCGCGTGAGTTTCCCTGAGGGGAGCTCCATGTTCGAAGCCGATGCAGCGCCTGATGTCCGGCTGGTCTCATGCAATCGCGAATCAGCAGAGGGGGCCCCTCCTGACGTCACGCCCGCAGCCTGCGCGAAGGAAGTCGCCGGCTCTGGTTGCGCCGGTTTCATCTTGATAGCCTTGCTGAGCATCTTCACGGCAGACCATCCGATGATGAGCGCAGCAACCACCATGATTAGCCACGCTGGCGAAAGCGTTGCCAGCCACACACCCACCGGGGACGTAAGCGCGCCGCCGATGCCGGCGGCAATGCCAAGCGACGGTATGCACGTCTTGTGCCTTACGTGCGATAGCGCACCTGAAATGGAGGTGGGAATGATGGCGAACAGAGACGTGGCTGTGGACATGATAGCGCTCATATCGAACAGGAGGCGAAACACCGGAACCATGACCGTACCTCCGCCGATGCCGAGCAGCCCGGACAACACACCGATGAAAAGGCCAACGAGTGCCGGTATGACGAACTGCACGATAGGTTCCATGTCGAAGTCTGCTCCTCCCGAGGCGAACCGTGGGCGCTGTTCTCAGCGGACCCAGTGTAGCGAAAACCGAAGCCGTCAGCCGCATGACGCTGGTTCAACCCGGAAGCGTCACGCACGCGTTATCATGCGGCAGCACGACGCAGGGAGGTGCCCAGCGGCCACGTCCTCATACTCGCATTACTCGGCGATATTCAGGCGGATTTCGCTTGTCACGC
Source organism: Enteroscipio rubneri (assembly GCF_963929405.1). Taxonomy (NCBI): domain Bacteria; kingdom Bacillati; phylum Actinomycetota; class Coriobacteriia; order Eggerthellales; family Eggerthellaceae; genus Enteroscipio; species Enteroscipio rubneri. Next base: position 714,083 of record NZ_CAWVIN010000003.1, read on the forward strand.
CGGGATCGATACCCGCCGGCCTCGCCGGTTGCGGCGGGACCGCACGGCCCGGATCGATGTTAACCTGCCGCTGTGCAGCAGACTGGATGAGCGCCGTGCGCAGAATCTGGTCGTTCTCCATGCGCGCCATAAGTTCAGGCCACACGAACTGGAACTCGAAGTACTTCGAGCAGTTTCGCTGCGCATATGTGGTCGCCTCGCCGGTCGCGGCCTTCGCCGCTTTGCGGTACGCCCGCTTGTCGGGGCGCGCGAGGCTGCGCAAAAACGCCGTCAGCCTGATACGCCTTGTGATACCCGGCTCCAAAAACGGCCCCGGATACGGCTCGAGCGAGGACGGCTTCACCTGCATAAGATCTATCTGCGTGCGACTGTACTCCATCTTGCGAAACTCGTAGAGCCAACGGAAAATGTCTTGACGGAACCGCGTGCCCTCGCTTTCCGTTTCCGGAGGCAGATGCCGCAAGCTCCATTGGTTGTCCAGCCAGATATCCGAGCCGTACATGCGTAAGTCAAGCATGTAGTCGAGATCCTCGCCGCGCGCGATCCACGGGTCGAACGATAGGCGCTTGAACGCCTCCTTATGCAGTGCCAGGCAACCTCCGCACACGTGGTTCGAGCGGGACAGGCGAGGACCGTGCATGGCCCTCGCCATCATCTTGTTGAATGCCTTGCCCTGCTGCCAGAAATGGTTGTACCACTTGTCCTGGCTTTTCGAAAGGTACGTGCCATCGGAGTTGAAGTAGAAGCCCGTCTTGGCCAGAATGGGGATACCCTTCTTCGTGAGCTTGCCCAGACCGTACATGGCCTTCTGTAGGAAGTCGGCGTCATCGACCACCTCGTCGTCGTCCAGAAACACCACGGAGTCGAAGCCGAGCACGTCGGCCATGACGAGGCCGAGATTGCGCACGGCACCATAGCCGGACAGACCGATTTCCTTCGACAGCTTGCCAAGCCCCAGCTGCTCCATGCGCTGCTGGACGAGCGCGAACTCCGGCGCGCCGATGACGGCGATATTGAGCGACGGGTAACCCGAAGCGATGGACTGGATCTTCTCGGCCGCCTGCACCTCGATAGAGGGCTCGCTGACCACGAGCACGATGATCTGTCCGATACCGCGCACCTTCTGCAACGACGTGAATAAGCGGGAAAGCTCCCCGGACTGCGAAATCGGCGTCATGTGGTCGTAGGTGGTGGTCACGCCGCCGCCGTCCTTGCGGCGGCGAGAGGAAACGAACGTCGGAACGACGATAACTGGGTTCATGCCCGTCCTTCGTGTCGGCCAATAGATCCGCGCCCAGTTCAGACGCCCTGCACATTCCCGCAAGGCACTGTTAAGGCTAACTTAAGCATTGTAGCGGTTTGTCAAACGGGGAGCATACGCTTCACCGAAACAGTGAAGTGACGGCAACGCGCGGCATGCATCCTTAACGCCAGGTTGATCCACGCGCTATCGATGGCCCTGCGCCGCACCGACGCGCGGTTATGCGGCTGCTTGCTGGACAACCCCCGAGCGTCTGAGCGCCGAAAGCAAGGGCAGCCCGAGCGCGTACATGACGAGCGCTTCCCCGATGCCCGTGGACACGACGCCAAACAGGTACATGGGCAGGTACAGCCCATCGAGCGCAACAGATGTGAACGGAATGGTGTAGTAGCCAAGGCCTTGCAGAAGGAGGGGAAGGTAGGCGGGCACGATGAGCGCATTGGCGATCACCGGCCCGAGCAGCGCGAGTTTCGGACGGTCGCGCAGCTTCCAGCACCACAGCGCGCCGAGAAACGTCGCCAAGCTGCCAAACGCCACGTCGAGCAAGCCGAGTGCGCCGGTACCGTTGATGGCGAGCGCGATCAGGTTCGCAATGGCGCACCCGATGGTGAGACCGGGAACGGCAGCCGGCGTGAGTACGGCCAGAACGCACACGGCCTCGGATAAGCGGAACTGCACAGGGCCCCAGGCCAGCCCTTGCAGCAACAGCAACGTCACGAGGGTCGCAGCCGCATACACCGCGGCGATCATGCCCGCTTGGGCGACATAAGCCGTCTTCTTGTTCGTGTGCGCGTTCATACAGAGCTCCTTGTCTCCACGCAGCCGAAGGGCGGAGACGGAGGGCGATTAGCGGCGCGGCTTTCCGTAGCCACGCAAACCCGAACGCCAGGTGCGCCGGATTTTTGCGATACCGCCGTGCGTCCACGCGGCTTCACCGCGGGCTATGGGCAACGATTATGTCGCGTATGCAGGGCCCAACGGTGCAAACGCGAAGCTTCGCTCGTCGGAACATGATCGAAGCCGCTCGCAAGTATAGCAGATACGCGTCCGGAACGACGACGTTTCCGCATCACCGTTTCCGACGGGGCTTGCCCTTGCGGATGGGCTTCTTACGGACGTCGCTCGCCTTCTCGCCGCGCATCCGACGCGCCTCCTCGCGGCGTTCGCGCACTTCCTCCGTCTCTTGTTTAAGAACGCGGTACGAAGCGATCCGCTCGGGCGCAATGCTTCCCGCCTCGACCGCAGCCCGCACGGCGCAGCCCGGCTCGTTCTCGTGCCGACAGTCCCGGAAGCGGCAGCGCTCGGCCAAAGCCTCCACATCGGCGAACGCTGCGCCGATGCCCGCATCGGCCTCCCACATCCCCAGACCGCGCACGCCCGGCATGTCGACAATCCAACCGCCCTGCGGGATAGCGACCATCTCGCGGCTCACGGTGGTATGGCGGCCCTTGCCGTCGCGATTGCGGACAGGCGTGGTATCCTGTATATCTTCGCCCACCAGCATGTTCACCATACTCGACTTGCCCACCCCGCTCTTGCCGATGAGGACCGCCGTCGTGTTCGGCGGCACGAGCGCACGGACGGCCTCCACGCTCGACAAGTCGTTTTCGGAGACGACGAGGGTCTGCACGTCGGACCCCACGAGAGCGCTCACGCGCTCGCGCACTTCGGCCACATGCTCCTCGCTTTCGGCGAGGTCGGCTTTCGTGAGCACCACGGTAACCGTCGCCCCCGTCTCGTATGCCAGCACGAGTTCGCGCTCAAGCCGCCTGACGTTCACGTCGGCCAACGGCTGAGCCACGATCACACGATCGAAGTTCGCAGCCAGCACCTGGGGAACCGCCCGCTCGGTAGGATCCTTGCGCACGAACGCGCGCGAACGAGGTGCGATGGATTCGATGATGCCCTTGTCGTGTCCATCGGGCACGGTGGCCTCGACAACATCCCCGACGACAGCGCGTACCTGCGAACCCTTCAACAGAGCGGCCGCCTGCTCGCATCGGACGAGTCTCCCATCCTCCATGCGCACGAGCGGATACCCGCGATCCAGCTTCACAACCTGACCCTTCTGCAAGCGTCCTCCTTCTGCTTCTCCGCCGATTCGGCTGCGGGCCCAAGGGCACGGGCACCGCTTCGGCCGGTTTCCACGGACGTCAGCGCCTCCGCTCCCGTATCCAATAGAAGACTGCCATCATGGCCAATCCGATGACAACCGTGACGGCACCCGGAATGAACCGGTCGAACTCGAACTCGTCCTCATGGTGCGATCCCGGCTCTACGACGGAAACCACCTCGGCGTGAAGATCGCTCACTCCGTCGTGATCGGGACACACGAGATGAAACGTCCCGCGCACCTGAAGGGTTGTGCCCGTGGTGCCGTACTTTCCGTACGTGTCGATCTTCGCGGCTGATTCGCTCGACATGTACACCGACAGCGTCGCGGCTCCTGCGGGCGCCGCAAGCGTGATCCAGCGATGGCCGCCGCTCAAACCGGCGCGAATGCTATCCCCCACAACCTCGCCCACAACCTGTACGGTCTGATTGTCGTAATAGGTATCTGCCGTACCCAGATCGACGATGGACGTATCGTAGATGAACGAGCTGTCGGGAAGCTGCTGGGTGTTGACCGTGTTGCCGTCGTCGCCCTCCGCGCTGGGACCCTCGTCCGCAAAAGCGAGCGCGGGCGCACACGCCCACAGCGCCGCGGCGAGCGCCACCAACGCGCATGCGATGCGACGCGATGTGCGCAGCTTTGTCGAATACGCCGCCCTCATGAGCGCTGCATCAGCCTTCGCGGGTTGAGCGAGACGACGATCTCCACGACGAGCGCCAAAAGCGTGACGAACTCAAGGCGGCCCGCCCACATCTGCAGAATATAGAAGAGCTCCAGCGTGGGGGGCATACCCGGCGAGATGAGGCCCGACGACAAACCGCCGTTGCTCGCCATGGCCACCGATTCGAAGATGGCCTGCGTCGCTTCGTAACCGTGCGCGATACCCACGAGCGCACCGATGGCGTACGTCACCACGTATAGGATGAACACCATCATCGCTTCTTTCACAACGTCGGGCGCGAGCACGCGACGACCGACATGGTTGTACGACACCACGACGCGCGCCGAATCGGGCGCGAGAGCCTCTTTGATGGCAGCGACGACCGACTTCATGATAATGCCGATACGCCTGAACTTGATACCGCCCGTGGTGGACCCTCCGCTGCCGCCCACCGCCATGAGCACGGCAATGACCAGAAACGCCCCGGACGACAAAACGGTTGTCATCTGATTTGAGGTGATGTTTTGAAAGCCCGTGGTCGAAAACGCCGAAACCACCATGAACAAGCCGCGCCTCAGCATGGCCGGCAGATCCGAAAACTCGGCGCTCGCGCTCAACGACGCGGCAATCACGCAGGCCATAACGCCCAGCCATAGCACCATCGTGCGCGTCTCAAGATCGCGAAAGAACACGGCGACGCGTCCCTTCCACACCTCGGAATGCAGCACGAAGTTGATGGAGCCCAGCAGCATGAGCAGCATGAGCAAAAGCTCGATGGGAAACGAATGATAGTACATAATGCTCTGGCTCATCGGAGCGAAGCCGCCCGTCATAAATCCCGAGATCGCTATCCAGAGCGCATGCAAAAACGCACGCAGCGGCTCCATGCCCATGAAGACGCAAAGGCCGGTGAGTACGATCGTGGCGATGAACGTGATGACCATGGCGATCTTGGCGATGAGCCGCGTGGTCTGCACCACGTTGGGCACTACGTGCTCACTGCGGCCCTCCGACGCATACAGCGCGCTCGCGCCCCTGCCAAACAGCCCGAATGAAAGCGCCACGACGATGAGCCCCAGACCTCCGAGCAGGTGCATCATGAAACGCCACATGTTATCGGCATTGGAGAGGTGGTCGAGATCCTGCACGAGGCTAGCCCCGGTCGTGGTCAAGCCCGACACGCCATCGAACAACGCGTCGAGATAGCTTGCATAGTGGCCCGACAGATGCAGCGGCACGGTGGCGATAAATGCCAGGGCGATCCATGCGAAGCCGGTAACGGCGAGCGCCTGCTGGCGGTTGAGGCGGCCCGGATCGATGCGCAGAAACCGCAGACCCGAGCCCACGATGACCGCAATGCCGATCGTCAACAGATAGCGGCTCGCCGGCTCCCATTCACCGCATGCGAGCGCCGTCACGAACGGGACCAGCAGAGCGAGCGAGGAAAAAAGCGCGAGCACTCCCAGATAATGCCCGATGACGCGAACGTCGTACAAAGAGAATCGTTGCCACATGCGAGCGCCCTACCAGCATCCCGCATGAAACGATATTTCGATGATACGCGCCATCAGCTAACCACAACCCTCGTCAGGATGATGAGCGCGGCAAGCAGCAGCAAAAAGCATGTGAGCGCCAGCACCAGGACGCTGTAGCCCAGCAGTGGCGTCTCGACGACCTGGCGGATATCCTGCTTTCTTTTACGCATGCGGGTATTCTAGTACAAACGGACGCCGCGCAACACAACCGTTATGCGGCAACACAAAGCACGCGCAGGAAACGGGGCGCCCGACCTGCGCCGGACGCCCCGTTCTTTGGGCGGCGCACCCGCCGCCGTGCCGCTCGGCACGGCGCTCCATCGGCTCCATGCCGGGCGCTGTCGCCCTATCGGCCATTATCCGTACAGACGTTTCAGTTCCTCCATCGTGGCATCGGCCTGCGCCATGACGTCGCGGACGATGGCGGCCACGGGCTTCTTCTCTTTGATCAGGCCCGAAATCATGCCGGCCGAGAACGCTCCACGCTCTATATCGCCCGCCTTCGCGCGGCCGATCGATCCCGTGCAGTACGCATCGAGCTCTTCGCTGGAGGCGCCCCGATCGTACAGCTCCCAGTACCCGCGCGTAAACGGATTCTGCAGACAACGCACCTGCTTCTTGCCAGGTTCGCCGGTCAGCGTTGTGGACGCGTCGTCAGCATCGATGATCAGCTGCTTGTAGGCTTCGTCCACCGGGCACTCCTCGGCCACGAGAAACGCGGTGCCCATCTGCACGCCTACCGCGCCCAGTGCAAGTGCCGCCACGAAGCCCCGTCCGTCGGCGATGCCCCCGGCGGCGATAACGGGAATGTCCACTGCTTCGGCAATCTGGCGCACCATGGGCATCGTCGTCTGCTTGCCGATATGGCCGCCGCCCTCGATGCCTTCGGCGACGATGGCAGACGCGCCCAAATCCTGCATCTTCTTGGCGGCGCGTGCGTGCGGCACAAGACACATCGTCGTAATCCCGGCCTCCACGAGCATCGGAACGATCTTCGCCGGGTTGCCGGCGCTCACGGTGACGGCGGGAACTCGCTCGTCGATAACGGCGCGCGCCACGTCCTCCACGCACTTCGACTCCATGATGAGGTTCACCGCGAAAGGCTTGTCTGTCTTGCTCCGCGCTATCGCAATCTGCCCGCGCACGACCTCGGGCGTATCAAAGCCCGACTGGATCACCCCGAGCGCACCCGCTTCGCTCACGGTGCCAGCAAACGCGCCGTCGCTGATATGGGCCATGGCTCCTTGAATAAGGGGGTACTCGATTCCGAGCACATCGCATAGAGCGGTTTTCATAGCAGAAGCTCCTCTCGCACGCTGATTCATGCTCCGTTGGCAGTGCCTGAACTTCACATGATAGCGCATCGCGCCTATGCCGAATCGCACCATCCCATTGCGATTTCCCCCGCATCCATTGACCGCATCCATCGGCCATCGAGAGGAGCAGCCGCAAGAAGCGATGGGGGCAGAGACTGCACAAGGAGCAACGCCCGCACGCCTGGGAAAGGAAGCGCCGGGGGCCGCTTTCGCGGCCCCCGGCGCTTCGCGATATGAGCTTCGCCTACTTCTCCACGGGTTCAGCGTCGAGCGTCAGCCCTTCAAAATCGAGCGGCTCTTCCACTCTGCAGCTGTAATTGCCGTCCTGATCGATGTCGATGAGCACGTGGCTGCGGTCGCGCAGCTGGCCCTCCACCACCTTCTGGGCAATGCGGTCCACAATCTCGCGCTGGATGAGACGCTTGAGCGGGCGAGCGCCGAAGATGGGGTCGTAACCGTCAATGGACAGGTGCTCCATAGCCGCAGGCGTCACGTCGAGCGTGATGCGGCGGTCAGCCAGGCGGTCACGCACCTCTTCGAGCTGCAGATCGACAATAGGCTCGATGTTCGTCATATTGAGCGCGTTGAACACCACCACGTCGTCGATGCGGTTGATGAACTCGGGGCGGAACGTCGCGCGCAGGGCCCCGTCGATGGCCTGCTTCATGGCCTTCTCGTCGCCATGCTCGGCGAACTCGCGAATGAACTGCGAGCCCACGTTCGACGTCATGATGATGATAGCGTTCTTGAACGACACCACGCGGCCCTGGCCGTCGGTCAGGCGGCCGTCATCGAGCACCTGCAGCAGGATGTTGAACACGTCCGGGTGCGCCTTCTCGATCTCGTCGAGCAGGATCACCGAGTAGGGCTTGCGACGCACGGCCTCGGTCAGCTGGCCGCCCTCGTCGTAGCCCACGTATCCCGGGGGTGCGCCGATAAGGCGCTGCACGCTGAACTTCTCCATGTACTCGGACATGTCGATGCGCACCATGGCCTTCTCGCTGTCGAACAGGTATTCGGCGAGCGCCTTCGCAAGCTCCGTCTTGCCCACGCCGGTGGGACCCAGGAACAGGAACGAGCCGATAGGGCGGTCGGGATCGGACAGCCCCGCGCGGTTGCGACGAATGGCGCCGGCAACGGCCGACACGGCCTCGTCTTGGCCTACCACGCGTTCGTGCAGCTTGTCCTCAAGGTCGACGAGCTTAGCCATCTCTCCCTGCATCATCTTCTGCACGGGAATGCCCGTCCACGTGGACACGACTTCGGCTATTTCATCGGCGGACACCTCCTCTTTGAGGATAGCGCCGTCCTGCTGCTTCACATTGAGCGCCTCTTCTGCCTCGTGCAGACGCCTCTGCAGTTCGGGGATGCGGGCATAGCGAAGCTCCGAGGCTTTCGAGAGATCGCCTTCGCGCGTGGCACGCTCCTCTTCGAGCTGTGCTCCCTCCAGAATGGATTTGAGGTTTTGCACGCTCTCGATAGCGTCCTTCTCGTTCTGCCATTCGGCCTTGCGCTTGTCCAGATCCTCCTGGGCGGCGGCGATGTCGCGGCGCAGCGTTTCGAGGCGTTCCTGCGAGGCTTCATCGTTCTCCTTCATAAGCGCCTGCTCCTCGATCTGCATCTGCGTGAGCTTGCGCTCGGCGGCATCCACCTCCTCTGGCATGGAATCGATCTCTATGCGCAACCGGCTGGCGGCCTCGTCCATAAGGTCGATGGCCTTGTCGGGCAGGAAGCGATCGGAAATGTAGCGGTTCGAAAGCTCGGCTGCGGCTACGATTGCGGCATCGGTGACGCGGACGCCGTGATGGATCTCGTACTTTTCCTTGAGGCCGCGCAGAATGGCGATGGTGTCCTCCACCGTGGGCTCGCTTACCAGCACCGGCTGGAAGCGGCGCTCGAGCGCGGCGTCCTTTTCGACGTACTTGCGGTATTCGTCGAGCGTTGTTGCGCCGATGGCGTGCAGCTCGCCACGGGCAAGCGCGGGCTTGAGCATGTTGCCTGCGTCGAGCGAGCTGTCGCCGGTGGAGCCAGCGCCCACGATGGTGTGCAGCTCGTCGATGAACAGGATGATGCGGCCATCGCTCTGCTTGACCTCGCGCAGCACCGCCTTCAAGCGATCTTCGAACTCGCCACGGTACTTCGCTCCGGCCATCATGGCACCCAGGTCAAGCGAGATGATGTCGCGATCCTTCAGACTGGACGGCACGTCGCCCGCCACGATACGCTGGGCCAAGCCTTCGACGATAGCCGTCTTTCCGGTGCCGGGCTCGCCGATAAGCACGGGGTTGTTTTTCGTGCGACGGGAGAGCACCTGGATGGTGCGGCGGATCTCCTCGGCGCGGCCGATGACTGGGTCGAGCTTGCCTTCGCGTGCCTGCTGGGTGAGGTTCTGCCCGTACTGCTCGAGCGCCTCAAACTGCACCTTGTTCTGCGGATCGGTCACGCGGGTATCGCCGCGCAGCTCGTCGTAAGCCGCTTCGATGGTCTTGCGTGTGACGCCGGCGGCGTTGAGGATCTTGCCGGCGGAATCCTTCTCCTCAGACAAAGCGATGAGCAGATGCTCGCTCGTGGCATAGCTGTCGCCCAGCTTTTCTGCGATTTTCACAGCGCTGTCGATAAGGTTCATAAGTGCCGGGCCCGGCACGCCGCTCATCATCATGCCGCCACTCGCGCTCACCTTGGGCATGCGGAGGATCTCCGCATCCACGTTGGCCAACAGCTGGAAGGGCTCTGCTCCGATGCGTTTGATAATGGCAGATAGGTTGTTCTCTTTCGACTCAAGCAAGGCCTTCAGCATATGGATGGGCTCGGCTTGGGACGCTTCAGATTCGGAGGCAATGGTGATGGTCTGCTGGAGAGCCTCCTGCGCGCTCAGAGCCAGTTTGTTCAAGTTGCCCATGTTCATAAACGTTCCTCCTTTATGATCGAATCGATCATTCTATGTTTCACGTGAAACACCGCGCCGCCTGTACGGGACCGCCGCTCGACGAAGCGCCGCCGATACTTCTCGATCGCCACGGTCGAAGACCCCGCGAGCGTCGGTTCAAACGCAGCGAAAGCCTGGTCGTGCCGAATTCTTCCGCGCCACTTGCGAGGCTAGGGGAGCCGCCGCAGGACGGAGGGGGCATCGGACACCCGCACGAGTGCGTTCACGCTTTCGCGCGTCTCCAGCTCGTGCACGCGATCGGCCAGACGGCGTACGCGCTTGTGCAGATCGTCGAGCTCGGTGTCGCGCTCGTCCAGCCTTCCCTGCAAATCGAGAATGCGGATGACGCCCGCCAGATTGATGCCTTCGCTCGTAAGCTCGTTGATGAGCTCGAGCCGTTCGATGTCGGCCTGCGAGTACATACGCGTGTTGCCGCTCGTGCGTTGCGGCGTCACGAGTCCTTTCTGTTCGTAGGCGCGCAGCGTCTGCGGATGCACGCCCGCCAACTGTGCGGCCACGCTGATCATGTAGAGCGGACGGTTGCGGTCGTTGCGGTCGGTCATCACCAGCTCCTCACGTCCTGGGTCGTGGCTGACAGGAAATCCTCCATGGCCTTTTTCTGGCCCTCGTTCATAGCCGTGGGCACGACCACCTTGACGGTGATCTTCAGATCGCCCGTGCCCTGGCCCTTCACCTGTGGAGCACCCTTGCCCTTGATCGAAAGAACCGTATCATCCTGCGTGCCCTTCGGAATCTTGACGCGCACCTTCGTGCCGTCGGGCGCCGGCACAACAATGCTTGCGCCCAGCGCGGCCTCGGCCACGCTCACCGGCACGTCCATGAGAACGTCGGCGGACTTGCGGCGATAGTAGGGATGCTCGTCGATCTTCGTCGTGATGAGCAGATCTCCCGCTGCACCGCCGTTCTCGCCGGGGCCGCCCTTGCCCTTGAAGCGCAGACGACCGCCGTCCACGGCGCCGGCCGGTATCTTCACGGTCAGAGTCTCGGACTCATTGCGCCCGGGCACGCGCACGGTCACGCGCTTCTCGGCGCCTTTAAAGGCCTCTTCGAACGTTACGTTGAGCGTCACGTTCATATCCTGGCCTTTGCGAGGCCGTGGCTGCCGAGCGCCGCCGCCGAAGCCGCCGCTTCCACCGCCGCCAAAATCCCATTCGGTACCGAACGCGCCTTCGCCGTGCCGGATGCTTTCGAGGATGTCGGCCCAGCTGCCGAAGCCAGCGCCTCCGCCGCCTCCGAAAATATCCTCGACATGCACCGCTCCGCCGCCCCAGCCCTGCGGAACCTGGTTCTCGTTCGCGGTGCCGTACTGATCGTAGAGCTTGCGCTTCTTGTCGTCGGAAAGCACCTCGTAGGCTTCGTTGAGCTCCTTGAACTTCGCCTCGTCGCCGCCCGTGTCAGGATGATGCGTGCGCGCGAGCTTGCGGAACGCCTTCTTTATCTCGTCGGCCGTTGCGGTGCGTGGAACGCCGAGCGTCTTGTAGTAATCGGGAGTCGCCGCCATGCGCCCCACCTCCTTACTCTATCTGATAGCAGAAGCGGGCCGTCCTCATAGTCTTGCCCGCTTCTGGTAACTACTTCTGGTTTTCCGATTCTTCCTGCGGTTTCTCCCGCTTTGGCCCGCCTGTCGTGACGGTTACCATGGCAGGTCGCAAGACTTTTGTTCCCATCTTGTACCCTCGCTGGTAGACCTCGGCCACCGTCTCGTCGGGCACGCTTGGGTCATCGACGGTAGCGACGGCCTGAGCTTCCAGCGCGTCGAACGCCTCGCCGGCCGGGTTGATGACCTCGACGCCGTCCTTCGTCAGCACGTCGATGAGCTTCGAGTGTACAGCCTGCACACCGTCGAATAGACCGGTTTCACCATTGGACGTGGCATAGTCGATCGTTCGCTCGAAATCGTCGATCACGGGCAGGAGGCTCGTGACCAGCTTCTCGGCCGCACGGGCTTTCTCGGCTTCGCGCTGCTCGGCCGTACGCCGGCGATACGTGTCCCACTCGGCATGCAGGCGCATGAACTTATCCTGCCACTCCCGCGCCTCGGCCTGGGCCTGGACGACTTGTTCATCGGTCGACCGCGCCGCATCCTCAACGGGCTCGCCTTCCAGCGGCGCCGCGCCGTCAGCACCGGCCTCGGTACCGGCCGGGCCGCCCGGGGCCGGCTCGGAGGAGCCGGCCGAAGGGGCGTCGGCGGCGTCGGGGGAGGGGGTGTGTCCGCCGCCCTGATCGGTTTGCCGGTTGGAGGGCTGAGCAGCCTCGGCCTCTCCGTGCACGTCTTCGATGGGAATCTTCTTACCTTCGCCTTGCGCCGCGCGCTCCGGCGAGGATGTGCTCGGCTTGGCCATGGCGATTACTTCCCTTCCTTCTTGTTATCGTCGTCGTCCTCGACGACCTCGTAGTCAGCTTCGATGGTGTCGTCGGCCGGAGTGGACTCCGCGGCGGCAGCCTGTGAGGCGGCATCCGCGCCCTGCGTGGAGTACACGACCTCTGCCAGCTTGTAGCCCGCCTGCTGCATCTTCTCGGTCGCAGCCTTGATGGCATCCAGATCGGAACCCTCGAGCGCGCTCTTGGCCTCGGCAATGGCTTCCTCGGCCTGGGTCTTCACATCGGACGGCGCCTTGTCGCCCACTTCAGCGAGCGTCTGCTCGGTGGCGTTCACCAGCGCGTCGGCGTTGTTGCGGACCTCAACCTCTTCCTTGCGCTTCTTGTCCTCTTCGGCATGCAGCTCGGCGTCCTTCACCATGCGCTCGACTTCGTCGTCGTTCAGCGCGGTGGAGCCGGAAATGGTGATCTGCTGCTGCTTGCCGGTGCCCAGGTCCTTCGCCGACACGTTCACGATGCCGTTCGCGTCGATGTCGAACGTGACCTCGATTTGCGGCACACCGCGGCGCGCGGCCGGGATGCCAGTCAGCTGGAACTTGCCCAGCGTCTTGTTGTCGTGGGCCATCTGGCGCTCGCCCTGCAGCACGTGCACCTCGACGGACGTCTGGTTGTCGGCCGCGGTGGAGTAGATCTCCGTCTTGCGGGTGGGGATGGTGGTGTTGCGGTCGATCATCTTCGTCATGACGCCACCCATCGTCTCGACGCCTAACGACAGCGGAGTCACGTCGAGCAGCAGGATGCCCTCCACGTCGCCGGCCAGCACGCCGCCCTGGACGGCCGCGCCCATGGCCACGACCTCGTCAGGGTTCACGGACATGTTCGGCTCTTTGCCGGTAAGTTTCTTGACCAGATCCTGCACGGCGGGCATGCGGGTGGAACCGCCTACGAGGATGACCTCGTCGATGTCGCCGGCTTTGAGGCCCGCATCCTTGAGTGCCTGCTCGACCGGCTTCTTGCAACGGTCGAGGAGATCCTTCGTGATGCGCTCGAACTCGGCGCGCGTCAGCGTGTAGTCGAGGTGCTTCGGGCCGGAGGCGTCGGCCGTGATGAACGGCAGGTTGATGTTGGCCTGCGTCGTGGAGGACAGCTCCATCTTCGCCTTCTCGGCAGCTTCCTTCAAGCGCTGCAGAGCCATTTTATCCTGGCGCAGATCGATGCCGTTGTCGGCCTTGAACTTGTCGGCCAGCCAATCGATGATGCGCTGATCCCAATCGTCGCCGCCCAGATGGTTGTCGCCGGCGGTGGCCGCAACCTCGAACACGCCGTCGCCCAGCTCCAGGATGGACACGTCGAACGTGCCGCCGCCCAGGTCGAATACGAGGATCTTCTCGTCCTTATTCGTCTTGTCCAGGCCGTAGGCAAGCGCAGCCGCCGTTGGCTCGTTGATGATGCGGAGCACTTCGAGGCCCGCGATCTTGCCGGCATCCTTCGTGGCCTGGCGCTGCGCGTCGTTGAAGTACGCGGGCACCGTGATGACGGCCTGCGTGACAGGGGCGCCCAACTGCTTTTCGGCGTCGTTCTTCAGCTTCTGGAGCACCATGGCGGAGATCTCCTCCGGGGTGTAGTCCTTGCCGTCGATGTCGACGACGGCGCGGCCGTCCTTGCCCTTCTGTAGCTTGTAGCTGACGGTCTTGCGCTCTTCCGGCGTCTCGTCGAACGAACGGCCGATGAAGCGCTTCACGGAGGACACGGTATTCTCCGGGTTCGTGACCGCCTGGTTCTTCGCGGCTTTGCCGACGACGCGCTCGCCGTCCTTACGGAAGCCCTCGACGGACGGCGTGGTGCGGTCGCCTTCCGCGTTCACGAGGATTTCGGGCTCGGAGCCCTCCATGACGGCCATGGCGGAGTTCGTCGTGCCCAAGTCGATGCCAAGTATCTTGCTCATTATGCTGCTTCCTCTCTGTTGGAGTCTGTTGCCTTGTTCGGGTTCGTCAGCCTGTTCGGTGTGCTCGCTTCGCCTACGGCGACGTGCGGTCGAAGGGAAATCCCTCGAATCAGCACGGTGCGATTCAAGGACTTAGCCTGCTTTCGACGTTTTGGAATATATAATCTAAGTCAATCATTGTCAAGTTTTTTACCAATTTGTAAAGTAAGTTTTGTCAACGAACAAAACTATAGACCGCAGTGCCCGCAGCAAGGGCGCACCGGGCGATCGTTACGCGATGCGCACCCGCTCGTTTTCCGTTCGAAGCGTGCGCGACCGTCTTGGCGCTCGCCGGGGGATATACCATGCCCCAGATGAGAAGAGCCCCGCCTCCTGCGCTGAGGAGACGGGGCTCTGAAACCGCGAGCAGATTCGCGAAGCTAGTCTTCGATGACCTCGGGGATAGCGCCCATGGGGCACTCTTCCACGCAGTCGCCGCACGCGATGCAGGCGTCTTCGTTCACAACGTCCGCGACGCCGCCGACAACTTCGAGCACTTCTTGCGGGCACGCGTCGACGCAGATACCACAGCCGATGCACTCATCGGCCTCAATAACCGGGTGAGCCATGTCAAACTCCTTCTCGTCTGAAAGCATCCCCGGCAACGCGGGAAAACTTCCCCTAAAATGTTCTGCCCGCAAGATACCATGCTTCGTTGCAATTGCAAGAAAAAATGGCGAATTTCTCAGGCGGCGGCAGAAATTGGCAATGACCCGCAGTCCGCCGTCAGCAGATGCGCGGGAGCTGCTCCCCTACGAGCATATCGAGGATACGGGTTCCGCCGAACGCTGTGCGCAAAAACACCTTCGGACCGCGCTCGGGCTGTGCCTTGGACACTGAGCCGATCACAGCGGCGTCCGTGCCGTATCGATTCGCGTGCATAGCGGCAAGCGCCGCGTCGGCTTCGTCGGCGGAAACGACGCACACCATCTTGCCCTCGTTTGCAACCTGCAGCGGGTCATAGCCCAACATCTCGCAGGCGCCGAGCACAGCCGGCTTCACCGGTACGGCATCCTCCTCAACGGTGATGTCGGTGCCCGACTGGGCGGCCAGCTCGTTGAGCGTGGAGGCCAGGCCGCCGCGCGTGGGATCACGGAAACAGCGCGTATGCGGTGCCGCCGCCAGCACCTCTGCGATAAGGTGGTTGAGCGGAGCTGCATCGCTTTCGAGGTCGGCTGAGAACGACAACGACTCGCGGCAGCTCATGATCGTGATACCGTGGTCCCCGAGCGTACCGGTGACCAGCACCTTGTCGCCGGGGCGGCACTGCGCGCCACCCAGCTCGACGCCGGGAGCCAAGACGCCGATGCCGCTCGTGTTGATGAAGACGCCGTCGCCGTGACCGCGATTCACTACCTTCGTATCGCCAGTCACCAGGCGCACGCCCGCTTCTTGCGCGCAAGCGGCCATGGAAGCGCAGATGCGCTCGAGGTCTTCGATGGGATATCCCTCTTCGAGGACGAATCCGCAACTCAGATAGCGGGGAACGGCGCCGCTTGTGGCCACGTCGTTCACGGTGCCGCATACAGCCAGCCGACCGATGTCGCCTCCGGGAAAGAAATGGGGCGTCACGACAAAACTGTCAGTGGAGAACGCCAGCCGCTCGCACTCGGCCGGCGCAGGCAGCACCGCCGCATCATCGCCCCGCAGCAGCTCATCGCTGGCATACGCCTCGAAAAACACTTCATCAATGATTCTTTTCATCATGGTTCCGCCGCTACCGTGGCCGAGCATGACTGTGGTATCCATAAAGCTCCTTGCCTTTTAACCGTCCGAAACGAACGAATGTTTCACGTGAAACATTCGTGTTCTGCGAAGCGGCAACCTCGCCCTGACGGCTATCAGGTCGTCAGGGCTTTCTCCCTAAGCGTACTGTCCGGTCGTGGTGACGACCAGGCGGCCGTTCTTCACGCCCTTGGTTCCCAGAATAATGTTGGCGATATCCTGCACCAGGCCGGTCTCCCCGCGCAGCACGATGACCTCGAGGCAATGGTGGGCATCAAGGTGCACGTGCATGGACGAAACGATGGATTCGAAGTATTCATGCTGGATGGCATGCAGCTTTTCCTGCAGATCGTTGGCGTGATGGTCGAACACGATGGTGAGCGTGCCGACCACCTCCGTGCCCGGCGTTGCGCACTCGTCTTCCACCAGAGCGTCGCGCACGAGGTCGCGCACCACTTCGCTGCGGTTCTTCGCGAGCCCGCGGCGGGCCACCAGCCTATCGAACCTCATGAGCAGATCCTCGGGCATGGCAACCGAAAAGCGCATGAGATCGTTGCTCATGTGCCGCTGCCCTTACACCAAGCTGACAGTGACGTTGCTCGAGGCCTGCGCATCGTCTTCGAGCGCATCCTTAGCCTCGTCGAGCAGCGCCCGCACATCGTCGAGCAGCGCCTGAGCCGCGTGCATCTTCTCGGACACCGTGGGGAACCCGGCATCGCCCGCCATGTGGCCGAGCGTGTGCGCCCACCGTCGCTCCAGCTTGATATGATCGTCTATTTGGTCGACCATTTGCTCAAACTGACCAGTATTGATACCGTTTGTACACATCGGTTCTCCTATCGTCTAACTGCGCCCGACGCTTCCGTTCCGCAGTCGTGGGCGCTCGTTTCTTGCTAGTATGATCGTTATACGGCGAACGTGAGGCAACTGCAAGGGGTCGTGTGAAAATGTCCGTGAATGGTAACATGTACGAGGTCACGCTGAATGAGACGTGGGATCTGTTCGGAGCCCACTTGGACGGTGCGCACGCGGCGCTCGTATGCGTGCTGAGCGCAAAGCCCCTCGAAGAGCGCGGGTGCACGGCACTGCGCAGCTCGGCCGATGCGCTCGGTTACGGCCGAGATGCCTGCACGTTCATCGCGCTTGATGCGGGCGACGGCAGCCTGCTCGACGAGCAGGCGCTGTTCCTGCTTATGGAAGGTTTGGATCCTGTATGCCTTGTTGCCGCAGACAACGACGCGGCAGAGGCGCTCGGCCGCGCATACCGCTGCTCGGTGGAAACCGGGAAGGCGAACCACGTGTTCGGCCGCACCTGCATCGCGTTTCGGGACTTCGACGCGATGCTTGACGACGGGCAGGACAAACAAATCGCCTGGGCTCTGCTCAAGAAGCTGCCGAAGTTCGGAGACTAGAGAACGCCGAGACCGGAAACGCCTCGGGATCGGCGATGTATCCCGAGGCGTTCTGCGTACGTATGTTTCACGTGAAACAATCTTGCGGCGGCGCGAAACGAAACCGAGAGTGCGAGCCTGAATGCCGGCGGCGCGAGGCGCGTGTCGAGAGGCGCGGACACGAAGCGCAAGCCGAGGGCGAGGACGCGAGGTGCGAGCCGAGAGGCGCATGTCCGAACCGAAGCCGAGGGCGCATGTCCGAAGACGACAGCTCGCGCTCACATACCGGCGTGCACGGCAGTGCGAACTTCGGCGCCGATCCGCGTCAACGCGAGGCGCGAGTCAGCCGCGAACACCTTCGTACGTCGACACTATGCCATGACGGCGCTCTCGGCGGCCTTCAACAGGTCGCGCACCTCGTCCATCGTCTCGGCCTCGGCGTAGATGCGCACGAGCGGCTCGGTGCCGGAGGGGCGCATCATGACCCACGCATCGCCTTCGAGGTAGAACTTCACGCCGTCGCGACGATCCACGTCCACCACCTTCTTGCCGCACATCTCGTCGGGCGCGTAGCTCGGCACGATGTTCGCGCGGAAGTTCGCCATCTGCTCGTCGGTAATCTTCAGGCCCTGGCGCTCGAACTCCAGCTTGCCCACCTTCTCGAACATATCGTCCACCAGCTGGCCCAGGCTCATGCCGCGCTGCGCCATCGTCTCGCACAGCAGCAGCGCCATCAGCAGGCCATCGCGCTCCATGACATGGCTGGGGATGCCGATGCCGCCGGACTCCTCGCCGCCCAGCATGACGTCGCCCTTCTCCATCTCGGCGTAGATCCACTTGAAGCCCACCGGCGTGCTGGTCAGCTCAAGGCCGAGGCGCTTGCACTGGCGCGCGAGCATGGCCGACGCGGTGATGGTGGACACGACGCGGCCGGTGAGGCCCTTGTCCTCGGCGAGGTGCGAGGTAAGCAGCGTGATGATGCGGTGCGGGTTCACGAAGTTGCCGTGCTCGTCCACCGCGCCGATGCGATCGGCGTCGCCGTCGTTGATGAAGCCCGCGTCGTAGCCCAGCTCGGGAACCTTTGCGATGCAGCGGTCCACCCAAGGCGGAATAGGCTCGGGATGCAAACCGTCGAACGTCGGATCCTCGGCGTTGTTGATCTCGCACACCTCCACGCCCAGATCGCGCAGCAGCGTTGCCAGGTAGATGCGGCCCGCGCCGTACAGCGGATCCACCACCACGCGCAGGTTGGCGTTGCGAATAGCCTCGGCGTCGACGCGCTCCTTGAGCGTAGCGAGGTACGGAGTCATGAGGTCGACCGTCTCGCACGTGCCACGCGCCTCGGTGGGCTCGTCGGCGAAGGCGGCTTCCACGCGGTCAGTAAACTCCTTGCCCGCCGCGCCGCCGTCGGACATGCGCAGCTTCACGCCCAGGTACTCAGCCGGGTTGTGGCTGCTAGTCAGCATGATGCCGCCCACCGCGTCGGCGTCCTGGGCGACCGACCAGCACAGCGTGGGCGTGGGGCAGTAGTCCTGCGTGAGCTTGACGGCGAAGCCCTGCGCCGCTGCGACTTCGGCCGCGAGCTGCGCGTAGGCGTGCGCGTCCTGGCGGCAGTCGTGGCCCACGATGAGGGTGCCGGGCGCATCCTGGGCGCGGCCAGCCGCAAGAGCGTCTTCCTTGAAAACGCGCGCCGCCGCGTCGATGACGCGCACAAGGTTGTCGTTGGTGAAATCCTCGCCGATGACGGCTCGCCAGCCATCGGTTCCGAAGTGAATGCCATCTGCCACGGAGCGTCCTTTCCGTCGATCTGCCGCCGCGCTCGTTGCGCGGTCGACCGTTCGTGAGGTTCGTGCTCCGTATTATAGTCAAACCGGAACGCGCCGGGCCGATCCGTCGCAAAAGGGGCAGAGAGCCGACGGCGAACCGGATGGTCGTCGAATGCCCCCCCCTTCGGAGGCAGCCTTCCGAAACGCACGACCGAGCGATGACATGCTATTCTATTCCTGCGCTGCAAGCAGCGCAAATAAGGGAGAGGGAGACCGTGGTAAACGCCTTCAATCGTCTTGATGAACAACGTCGCAATCTTCAGCAGTTCAAGAACGGGATCGCCGCCCACCCGTTCCTTTCCATAGGGTTCGGCCTCTATTGGATGCAGACGGTGTTGTTGTTTCAGAGTCCGTATTTGTTTCTGGACCCTTCGCCGCTAGCAGGGCTGTCCTCACTGCCGAAGGGCACCATCGTGTTGGTGGCGAGCGTGTTCACCTATGTGCTGTGGAGCATGCGCTATCGTCATGTCAACCGCATCAGCGAAGCTCGGTGGTTCCCCATTGCGCTCTGCGGTGCGCTCGTGCTGGGCGCGCTGCTCTACTGTCTGTATCCATCGCTGCTGAGCGGCAACCGCGATCTTGCCGTTTTGACGTACCTGACGGGTTCAATCCTCATCGGCTGCGGAACCGCGAATATCTGCCTGGAAACGGGGCGTGTGTTTGGCTTCTTGGGCCCGCTTCAAGTGCTGTTTCACGGTAGCGCAGCGCTGCTCATCGGAACGTTCGGCGCGCTCGCGCTGTCGGCTTTTCCCGGAGAGGTGGGGCGTGTCGCGCTCGTGCTCATGCCCGTTCCGATGGTGGCATGCCTCTGGAAGAGCATCCGGGGGCTGCCGGCCCGCGAGCTGTACGGCCAAGGCATGCAGATCGAGGTGCGCGTGCCCACGAAGTTCCTCGTCACCTCGTTTTTTCAGGGTTTGGGCCTGGGCGTGATGCACAGCTTTCTGATCAGCAGCTTCGGAAGCTCCACCATTGTGGTGAGCATGGGATACCTGGCCGCCGTCGTGCTGCTGTTCTTCTGCGCGGTCGCCGTGAAGAACAACTTCGATGCACTCATTTACCGCATCGGTTTTCCCCTTATGGGAAGCGGGTTCTTCATCGTCAGCATGCTCGAGCCAGCGCTGTTCGTCGGGGTGCTCGGCCTTGATGCCGGCTACTGCTTTCTGTACCTCATGCAGTGTTCGCTATGCGCTTACCTGGCAAAAGGACTGGGCCAGCCACCTATCTGGATCATCGGCACGGGAACGGCATGTCTGCTGGCCGGCCAATTCGTTGGCAGCGTGGTTGACGTGCTCGTGCCCGATTGGCATGCGCTGGCCATCTTCACCGCATTCGTCCTTCTACTTGCCGCGCTGTTCATGACAAGCAGCCGGAACATCAGGCTGGGCTGGGGCGCGGTCAGCCCCGGCGCAAGCGCTCCGAGCACCGGCTCTGAAAACGGCCTGGCCGTCGCCTGTCAGATGCTCGCCACCGAACATCGGCTGTCGAAACGCGAGACCGAGGTGTTCGATCTCGTCGTGAAGGGATACAGCCGCAAAGCCATTGCGCGCGAGCTCAACATAGCCGAGGAGACGGTGAAAACGCACTCGGGCCGCATCTACCAGAAATTCCTCGTGCATTCAAAGCAGGAGCTCATCGAGCTTGTGGCACAGCGAGCCACGGCGATGGACAACTAGCCCCGATGCCTGCACTCGAGCAGGCACGTCAGCATGCTGAGGAGGGCCTCTTCATGCCGCGAGGGGTACGCGGTGGCATACAGCGGAACCGACGGGGCGGCAATCGGATGGAAAACGGATCGGGCCCCGCTCAGCGGGGCCCGATCCTGGGAGGGAATGGCCAATGTGGCCGGATTGGCATCGTGCGCGTTCAGACGGGTACCGGCGAACGGTTAGAACCGCAGGACGCGCTCGGGGTTATTCGTTCTCGGCAATGTACTTGCCGGTGAGGTAGCCGAATGTCACGCAGTTCATACCGTAGTTTGCTCCCTCGATCATGAACGTGTAGGTGCCGGAGAACATATCGCCCACCATGGTGCCCACGTTGTACAGGCCCGGGATGGGATTATCCTCGGCATCGCACACCTGCATGTGCACATTGGTGTTCAGGCCGCCCATGACAGTGAGGAAGCCGAACGTGTCGGTCCATTCGCCGTAGAACGGGCCTTCCGCGATGGGATGCAGATGCTTCGGATCCTTGTGGAAGTCCTCGTCGACGCCTTTCGTCGCCAGCTCGTTGTAACGCTTCACCGTTTCGATGGTCTCGGCGGGCAGGCCCAGCTTCTCGATAACCTCCTCAACGGTTGCACCGGTGACGTAGTTCGGGTTCTTGCCCGACGCTGCCTCCGCCCACGATGCCTTGACGGCAGCCACGGCTTCATCGCCGGTCATCATGGAATCATTCGTCCAGTCGCCGGAAACGGCCTCGTAGTTCGCGTAGCCGGCATCCCAGATGGCAAACGCCTTCTTCTCGGGCAGCATCATGATGTTCTGGCTGGCCAGGGGGCCGATGCAATTCTCGTTCATGAAACGCTGGCCGTCGCGGTCGACGAGCAGGCCGAGGTGGTTCGTGTACAGGTTGCGCGGACCAGGCCCCCAATACGCGCCCATCGTGCAGTTCGGGAAGCTCTTCTGCCAGGCGGCGCCTACCCACAGTCCCATCTTCTGGCCCTGCCCCTTGAAGATACCGCCGTAGCGGAATCCCTGATCGTAGTCAGGCTTGCCATCGTACACGTCGTCGGTGACGTAGTCGGCGGTCTCGGGGCAGAAGCGGTGCATCATATCGCGGTCGCCGGAGAAGTCGCCCGTGGCTAAAACGATTGCCTTCTTGCCCACGTACTTGGCATAGGTATCGTCCTCGCGCTTGCAGATGACAGCGGTCACGCGGCCGGTGTTGTCATCCTCGCGGATGAGCTGCTCGGCAACGTTCTTGTAGTAGATCTTGCCGCCTAAATCCTCTTCGAGGTGACGGGCGAGCTCCCACACAAACAGCGGCTGCATTTTGCCGGTGACGACCTCAAGGCCCTCTTCCGGCGGCGTCTGGCCGTTAAGATCCCAGCCGACGGCCGCAGTGCGCTGCAGGTACAGGCTGTCCTCGTCGTCAGGCGTGCCAATCTCAATGGTGATACCGTAGCCCGCCTTCTCCATAAGATCGCAGGCCCAGTTCATGGCTTCTTCGGAGTTGTTGTAATGTTGGTACCACTTGCGCTGATCGACCTTGTGCGTCTGGCAGAAGATCTCCTTCTCATACTGCTCGACCGGAACGCGGGGGTAACCCTCTTTCTCGAACGCCTTGCAGTACACGGCGTTGTTCGAACCACCGCGCGACGTGGGCTTGGTGGATGCGGACGCGATGACCACATCAAGGCCGGCTTCAGCCGCGCTATTGGCCGTCATGAGGCCCGACGTGCCCGCACCGACCACGATGACATCGGCTTCGATGGTTTCGGCAATGTCAGAATCAGCAATAGGCTCGGGGGGGATTTCGAACGACCACTTGCGCTGCATGGTTTCCGCGGTGTTGTACGCTTCGCCGTCAGCGGTCGCGGTACCCTGGTCGGACGCGTTCGAAGGTGCGCAACCTGCAAGCGCGGTGGCGCCGACGGCGCCGACGGCCGTCATGGCAGCACCCTTGAGGAAACTCCTGCGATTCAGTTCCATAGTGCACTCCTTTTCGTGCGGAGACCGCGCCTCCCTCCGGCGCTCCCCTCTCCGCTCGTCGTACAACCTACGCGGCGGCGCACCGGTTCGCATCCCCCACAAAGGGGGCACCTGCGAAAACGCTCGATTGCCCCCTTTCGGGGGACACGATGCGCCATCTCGCGTCCCTGACACCAGGACGGCGCCTTTCTGAAGACAGCCGAACCTCTCCCACGATGCATGGCGAACGAGGAAGCAGGCGTTTTCACGCGTACAGGCGGAAGGAGGTGCACTCCGCGTCGGAAAGGGCCCGGCATTGAGCAGCGTGCGAGAAGTGGCGCAGGGGGAAGGCCCACCGACACTCCGACGCGAGAAACCCCGCATGTGGCTTTGGCGGGTTTGCCCCCGAAACGCTTCGATGCTGCTACTATGATCGAGCGGCACCGCGCACCGAGGCGCGCGAGCCGATCGACGGTTTCGAACAGGTGCGCGCCTGCGCGAGAGGAGAGCTTCGATGTCGAACAAGAGCCTTGCCAAGAACCACGCCAATACCTGCGTGCTCGTCACGGGCGGCGCCGGATTCATCGGCAGCCATACATGCGTCGAGCTTTTGAACGAGGGGTATCGCGTTGTGGTCGTGGATGATCTGAGCAACTCGAGCGAGGTCGCACTCGACCGCGTCCGGCAGATCACGGGACTTGCGCCGGATGACGACCGACTCGTTTTCTACGAGGCTAACATCTTGGATCGGCTTGCACTCCAGCGCATCTTCCAAAAGCACGACATCGACGCCATCATCCACTTCGCCGGCTTCAAGGCCGTGGGCGAAAGCGTGCAGAAGCCGCTCGAATACTACTGGAACAACGTTGCCGGCACGCTTGTTCTGTGCGACGTGGCGCGCGACAATGGGGTGAAGAACCTCGTGTTTTCATCGAGCGCAACCGTGTACGGCGAACCTGAATTCATCCCCATCACCGAGGACTGCCCGAAGCACGATGCCACGAATCCCTACGGGCAGACGAAGAGCATGCTGGAGCAGGTGCTCACCGACCTGTACGGGGGCGACGAAGAATGGAACGTCGTGCTGCTGCGCTATTTCAACCCCATCGGCGCGCACGAGAGCGGTCTCATCGGCGAGGACCCGAAGGGCATCCCGAACAACCTGCTGCCTTACGTGGCGCAAGTAGCCGTGGGCAAGCTGGAGCGCGTGGGCGTGTTCGGCGACGACTATCCCACTCCGGACGGTACGGGCGTGCGCGACTACATCCACGTGGTGGACCTCGCCCGCGGGCATGTGGCGGCGCTCGACTGGATGGGCGGTAAAACGGGTACGGGCGCGGCCCACACCCTTGGCGAGATTGCCGGCGAACCTGCCCCCGACGGCACGCGACGCGGTGTGGGCATCTTCAACTTAGGAACAGGCACGGGATCGAGCGTGCTCGACGTAGTGCATGCGTTCGAGCGCGCCTGCGGCAAGGAACTCCCGTACGAGATCAAGCCGCGGCGCGCAGGCGATATCGCCGAGAATTACGCCGCCTGCGACAAGGCGCGAGCCGAGCTGGGATGGACGGCGCAGTACGACCTTGACCGTATGTGCGCGGACGGTTGGCGCTGGCAATCCACGAACCCCGACGGGTACGCCACGGCTTAACGTCGTGCTGCTGTAACGAAAGGGCTGTCCGAAAACCAAGGCTCGCATGAAGGCGAACGCAGTTCGTCCTCATGCGCATCACCGTTATTCGCTCGCGCCTGATTCGGCCTCTGTCTCGGTGCTAGAAGCGCCGCCGTTCTCTTCAGAGCCTCCTGATTCCCCGGGTCCTTCATCCCCGCCGCCTTCATTGGACGATCCCTGATCGGAGGGGCTTTTGTTGCCTGAAGAGTCATCATTCGACCCACCGCTATCCGAATCGTCGTCGTATGACCTGTTCCGCGAACTTGAACCGGAGCTGCTCGACGATCCGTTGGAGCTGTTCGCATCATTTTCGGAGGTCCCTTCGTAGGCGCTGGCTGATGCCGTTATACCGCTCGGGTCGCCGCCTTCTTCCACGATCCTCATCATTTCGGCCAGGGCGGTCTTGTCGGTAAACACGTACGAGACCTCATCGATCATGCCCGTCGTCGAAGGCACCATGGCGGAGTAAATGGTGATGTCACCTTCGTCTTTGAACTGCTCGGCCAAGGCAACGATGTCGCTCACCGACAGATCCGTCGTCACGCACTGCGCCGCGCTTTGGATAACGCCCGGCAGATCCGTGATCGGCAGGGTGACCACTTTGTCGATGAGTGCGCCGATAAGTTTCCGCTGGTTCGCCGTACGCGTGAAATCGCCGTCGACGTATTGGCGGCTGCGGGCGAACGTAAGCGCCGCCTCGCCGTCGAGATGCTGCAGCCCCGGCTCTATGACCGCGTCTCCGGCCTTGGGATCATTGACGCGCGACTCCACTTCCACGTCGACGCCGCCAACGGAATCGACGAGCGCCACCAACTCCTCGAAGTTGACCTCGGCATAGTGGGATATCTCGATACCGAGAAGCTGGTTCGCCTCGCGGATGGTGGAAGCCGCACCGCCGTAGTTATAGGCTGCGTTGAACTTGTTGGTGCCGTACCCGTCGATATCGATCTTCGTATCGCGGGGGATGGACACCATGGTGAGCTGGTTGCTAGTCGGATCGACGCGGACGACAACGTTCGTGTCGGAGCGGGCACCCATCGACTCGTCGTTCGCTCGACGATCCGACCCGATGAGCATGACGTAGAAGGGCTCGGTGAACGTTTTCGTCGGGGCGAGCACGTCCTGGAGTGCGGTGAGCTCCTCTTCGGTTTTCGTGCCCGTTTTAAGCTGGTCGTTCACGGAGTTGACCCAAAGCGCGAAGGCCGAGCCACCCCCGACAACGGCAACAAGAAAAGCGGCGAGCACCCCGACAGCGATCTTCTTGCCGCGGCTCATCTTCTTCGCCGCCTGCGAGTACGCTGGATTGCTGCGTGAGTACTGGCTGGCACCCGCCTGGCGCGCGTACGCTCTGTTGGCTGCCGAGCCTTGGCTGCCGGACGTGTATGCAGGCCGATAGCCGTCCGCTGACGCGCCGTTTGCATGCGGGAACGAAGCGGCATCGCGGCGCGATGCGATGCGCCCCGACTGGGCGGCGCGAGCGGAACGGACGGCACGAGCCGACAGAGGACTGCGGGACGAGCGTGCCGCAGGTCGGTTCGTTCGGGCGTTTCTCGGTGTCATATGGATCTCCTCGACAGCATCGCATGCAATACCGCACGGTGCTCGCATCAGCCCGTTGCTGCCTTCGATAAGGATGTTTGTTCTACGGTTTCGATGGCTGAGCGCGAGCTTCCCCGATTCGACTGAGGCGGACGGTTTCGTCGCATGGCGCCTTCCCCATGAGGATGCAAGATCACACGTTTGATTTATTGTATCACCGATCCATTGAGTCCGCGTAAACGGCAAAACTGCATCTGCCAAAATGCTTAAAAACGTATTTGTGCGGTTACACGTTTACACTCGCGAGACGCTACTCTGTAACGTATGGATTTCATGCCTGAACATAGTTCGCTTGACGAAGACGATGCCATTCACACACGGTATGCTCCGATCTTAGCGGAGAACGTAAAACGTCTTCGCAAACAGGCGAATATCAACAAGAAAAGATTCGCGCTCATGGTGGAAATCGGACGCCCGTTTCTCAACAAGATCGAGAACGGCACCGCCAACCCGCGTCTATCGGTCATTGTGAAAATGGCGGACGCCCTAGAAACGACACCGGGCGATCTCTTGAAAGACTCGAGAGAGCGGTGTGGCAAGAGCGATAGGCGCGAGCCGCTTGACGGAGAGACACGTCACGCACAGTTGCGATAGGACGGAAGCCTTATTGACTCGCTTTCATCTTTCTGACATTCTGCACTGTGCATTTCGCGAGCATACGGAGCCGATGACCTGCAAGGTGAAAGCCGCGGCTTATGCGGTCGTACTTGCTGGGCTTGAATGTTCCAGTTTCAAGCACCTCTCTCCCTTCTATCGTGCAGAGCGGCAAACCCCATTTCTCCAGCCCTTAGTGACTGCATCGATAGAGCTTTCCGAAATGCGCTGAAATCATGTACTCAGTACCGCCGATTTCCTCGATCGACTGAAACGCGCAGTTCGTTTTGCGGATGGGCGCGAAGCGATAGCAATCGATGAATTGAGCTGCACCTTGGCTAATGCGCCCTATACATCATGACAAACGGAACGAAAACAGCGATAGCCATGAACGAATACACCATGATGGAAGTATAGGCCGCACCGTAAACGCCGAAGAGGGGAATAAGAATGAAGTTCAATACTATCTGGCAAACCATGCCGCTGAACGAAACAAACATATTCACGCGTATCTTACCCATCGCAGCCAGCAAATTCGCTGTCGTATAGCGCAGTCCATTGGTAACGAACGCAGTCACGAGAAGCAAATTCATCAGGGGGACGATGTTCAGGTACTGCTCGCCGTAGAAAAACCCTACCAGCGGCTCGGCAACCAAGCCCACAAGAATCGCGGCCCCGCCAACAAGTACGGCAGTGCCAATAAATGTCTTCTTATAGTTAGACCACACCCATGCCTTGTCGTTTTCTTGTTTGATGAAGTAGGGAGCTACAAAGATACCGACAGATGAGCTAAGTATCGCGATTACGGAGGGAATAGCGAAAGCGACCTTGTAGTCGGCAACCGCCGATGCATCACCGGTAAGCAAGCTTATCATCAACAGATCGTTCTGCAAAAACAAGGCCCACAGACTATTGGTAACCATGTACTGGAGCGAGTACGATCGAATTCCTCGCCGCTCTTCTTTTTCGGGAGCGATTGCGGGAACGCTGGAGAAAATGTTGTTTCGAAAGTACAGAAGAAGAACGAACGCGACGACGCAATATGCAATCGGCCACGAAGCCGCGGCGCCCTCCAAACCGGACAACGTTGCCCCTGCCGCTTTCGCACCCCAAACTAACACAACGGTCAGAACAGCCGTAAAAGCAAAAGCCCGATTCCGGAACAAACCTCTGAGAGAAAAAGAGCATGTGTCTGACAAGAACTGAAGTGGAAGAGCAAGCAACATGAGGGGAAGGAGCAGATGGGCCGTCGAAAACTCTTCCGAATGGGGAAACAGAAAAGCCAGCAAGGAAAGAACGGCAACATAGACTATGTTGAACTTCGTCCCTTGCGAAACAACGTAGTCGAAAATTCCCTTTTTTTCTGCTTCGGTTTCTTTCAGAACAAGGTATCTATATACGGCGTTGTTGAGGCCGTAGCCTGCGAAAAGACAAGCGTAAGTGTAGAGGTTTTCCATGTAACCAAGCACGCCGAACTCAGATTTCGACATGATCCGAACCAAGATCAACGATCCAAGAAACGCCGCGACTTTCGTTAGGAAAGCGCCGGAGAGAATAGCGAAGGCCCCTTTGGCTTTAAGAGAAGCGAAAACGTGTTTAATGTCCTCGATTGCCAGCAGCACAGCGGCGCAATCTTACAGTAAGCCCATCAAAGTTCGCGCGGAAAACTCCAAGTCTTCCCGTATCAGATACGGCCCCATCGGCAGACTGAGCACGGTATCGCACAAGCGCTTCACCACGGGGCAGCCGTCAGGACATAGATGTACGCCCTCGAAAGCCTTCTGCTCGTGCATGGGCTTGGGGTAGTAAACCATGGTGGGAACCCCCTTCTCTTTGAGCGCACCCTGGAGCGCATCACGATCGGAGTCTTCCGGCAGCTGCACGGTGTACTGGGCCCATGAACTGCAAAAGCCCTCGGGGATCTTCGGTAGGACGAGGCCGCTTCCCGCGAGAGTCTCGTTGTAGAGTGACGCCGCCCTGTTCACAGCGCTGAATTCGTATTGCTCGAACGCGTCGAGCTTAGCGAGCAGTACAGCCGCCTGGATCGTGTCGAGGCGGCTATTGACGCCAACGCGCACGTTGTCGTACTTCATCGACCCTTTGCCGTGAGCGGCAAAGCTTCGGACGAGCGCCGCCCATTCGTCGGAGTTGGTAAAAACCGCGCCCCCATCGCCGTAGCAGCCGAGCGGCTTGGCCGGAAAGAAACTTGTGGTGGAGACGTCCCCGAACGAGCACGCCCGCCTATCACTTGTGGAACCGCCAAAACCTTGCGCGCCGTCTTCCAAGAGCAGCATACCGTGGCGCTCGCAGACCTCGCGAATCGCCAGATAGTCAGCCGGCAACCCGAACAGGTCGACAGCCACAACCGCCTTGGGGTTCAGGTCGGTCCGCTCCTCGATGAATCGCACAGCTTCCTCGAGCTTAACGGAATCGAGATTAAACGTGCGCCCGTCCACGTCCACGAACACGGGCATAGCTCCGAGCAGCGCTGGAGCCTCTCCACTCGCGAAGAACGTAAAGTCGGGCACGAACACAGCATCGCCCGGCCCGATTCCCCACGCCATGAATGCGAGTTGCAAGGCATCGGTCCCGTTGCCGCACGTAATGCAATGCTTGACGCCGACGTACGAGGCGAGGCGTTCTTCGAGCTTTGAGACCTCCGGGCCGCTGATATAGCGCCCATGATCCAGAACGCGCGCGATTCTCTCGCCAATGTCGTCCTTCAGCATGGCGTACTGCGCGTTTAGATCCCTGAACTGCATCGATCCTCCCTCAGACTCGAAATGGCGACCTCGTATTCTCTCAACATTTCAAACTCCAGTTCTCCCGGCATTCGACGGTGCAGTACGGAGTCCCCTGCGGGAACGTACTCATGTGGCTCGTTGAGCCTCTCCAGCGCCCCCACAAGCATGCTCACCTCGGTCCTATAGACTCTCATCGCCAGCTCGAAGAACGATTCCTCGGCGCGTAATTCTAGTTCCCTGCGCTCGATCACCTCGCCTGCATCGACCTCCGAACCGAGAAAATGGGTGGTCACCCCCACAGGCGCGCCTTCGAGGATAGCCCATTTGAGGGCGTCGAGCCCGCGCGCGAAGGGGATAAAGCCTGGATGCGCATTCACGATTCGATGAGTATCTACGAACTCTTGGGGAATGATCCCCGCACCGCATACGAGATAGACGTCGGCTCCGTTGGCTTCACGAACATCCAACACTTCGCTATAGCCATAGTCGAACATACGGCAGGTCTCTTCCGTCGTCGGCACGAGGTACCCCATGTCGGGACGATGCGCCACCAGCGGACGCACCTTCTTTTTATACGTCATGGGAGAAGAGAACACCTCAACGTTTTCATATCCTTTAGTCTTCAGAAGACAAAGGGCGTCGTAAGTTTTCTTGTGCGGGATGGTGTACGTTAAAATCGCCGCCCTCATGAGCTAATGCCAGCCCTTCGTGACTTCGACGATATACACTCCCGCATGCCGGACAGAGTAGGTCGTCGCGAAGTTTCGCTCCGCATTGACAAACCCACCCCCCCCCCGCTAGCCGGAATCCCCATGACGAGCGCATGGGCAGGAACATCGCGAGTCACCACGGCACCGGCAGCAACCATCGCCCATGCCCCTATTTCGACACCGCATACAATAGTGGCGTTTGCCCCGATCGACGCTCCTTCGTGCACGATGGTATGCCTGTATCCAGCAGGGCCTTTGGGGTACTTCGCCCGAGGAGTCAGGTCGTTCGTGAACACACATGACGGCCCGCAGAACACAAAGTCCCGAAGTTCTACGCCCTCGTATATCGAAACGTTGTTCTGCACCTTTACTCCGTTGCCGATGCTCACATTCGATCCCACGTTGACGTTTTGACCGAGCGTGCACCCCTCCCCGATGACGGCCCCAGTTTGAACGTGGCAGAAATGCCAGATGCGGGTCCCATCGCCTATCAAGGCGCTCTCGTCGACGTACGAACTTTCATGCACGAACGGAACGCTCATCTGATCTCCTCCTTCTTCATATTGCTATAGAAGATATCACGGGCGCCATCGATACCGCACTGGAAGAGCAGGTCGAGCGCCGTGAGATTCGAGACAAACTTGTCCTGGCGGTACTGCGGGTATTCCGGATAGGAGAATACCTGGTACTGCACCGAGATACCCTTCTCAAAAAACGACCGGTCGTCCATGTACGCCCGCGCGCCCCGACCCGAAAGGTACACACTGGCTTCGCAGGCTTCGCAAAGTCCCAGCACCAGTTCGTTGTTTCTGGCTTCGAGATCATAGGAAAGCGAGCTTTGCATCACCAAAGAAGTTTCGATGCCGTATGCCGATCGAAGCATCCCGACGCTCGCCATGTCGAGATCAAGAAGAGTGTCATAATCCACTTCGAGCACTTCTGACACAAGCGGCATCACCTCGTCAAAATATGGAGTCTTTCCGTAGTTGCATTCGATAAAGCCACGGTGCTTCTTCCTGATTTTCGGCCAGTTGGAAAGCCTTACGTCTTTAGTCGACTTCTCGAGATAGCCTTTCTTCTGGACACTCACGGACAGCAGCTTTGCATCTCCGTTGATCTGCAGAAACCTATTCCTGTGCATGGGAGAGCCGTCAGTGAACTGCACCTCGTCAAGCACGACGAACTCGTCCGTCTTCACCATCTTGTCAAGGTATCCGAGCCAGGGGAAATAGTGCGGCTGGTGCATGGCGACAACCTTCATTGCAGCCTCCTTTTAAGGGAATAGGTATGCTGGAGGCGCTCTTCACCTTTGATCGAGGTGAAGAAGTCTCCGCCGGATACCCTCTCCATGCCCAGGCGGCACGCCACATGCACCGAAGCAGCGTTTTCGCAGTCGATACAAGCAACGACCCTCTTTACGCCCACTGCTTCGAAGCAGGTGTCCACCAGGCACCGCAGCGCCTCTCCCATATAGCCGCATCCCTGGTAGAGAGGGTTGAGCGCGTAGGATATCTCGCAAGAACTCGTAACGGCATCGAAGTGGTATGCGCGAACGGTGCCGATGAGCTTGGAGGATTCGCGCAGCTCCATCCCCAGCAGCAAGTCATCGACTTCCGCGCGGGCGAGCTTGGAGGCTATCCACGACTTCGCCTCCTCCGTCTCGCGGTGGGGATGCCAATTCAGAAACTGACTGACCTCTGGCTCCGAAGTGTACTCAAACATATCGGGAGCGTCATCCAGCCTCAGAGAACGCAGGACGAGCCTGTCGGTTCGAAGCCGCACACCTTGGAGTAAGGTGACGCGGGATGCCATGACGCACGCGGGATCGAGCGCCTCATCGAGATTGGTGAAGTTGCTATCAAGGAAGGTGACGCGCTCGGCTCGCGCGCGCTTTGAGAATCGATCGAGCGATTCTTTAAGAGAGGCTTCTATCTCGCCGTACCAGAAGGGATGCGTGAGGATGTGCAGGTGCGAACACTCGTTCGATCGGATAAGATCAAGGACGGGCTTGCGCCAGTGCCTGTGGCTGTCGGAAACGTACTCAAAACTATGGAATAGCTCTTTCGAGTAGCTGTTGACGATGCCGGGAACATCCCAATCCGCCTCGAGAGCGACGTTGCTCGGACGGTGCATGGAGACGCATCGCACGGGGACCTCGAGGATCCCGCTCAAAGCAGCCGCCTCACGTTCGATCGCCGCAGGCATGTTTTCTCCCTCGTCGTATTGGGTCTCATCAAAATGCAAGCCAACATCGTGACCAAGGCCTACAATCCTCCGCAGATGCTCCGTGCAGTTCCTCTCGAAAGGGTTGTAGAAGCCCGTTCGCAGCAGAGCGAAGTAGGTCGACTTGACCCCTTCCCGTACTTCAAGCTCGGCCATCTCGAGCGCAGCAGCCGTGTCGAAGTCGATGTCGTGTCGCAATATGACGGACTTTTCGACATCCCTCCAATCCTCGTACCCACAGAACGCATATCCCTGCGTCTTCAAGGCTCTAAGCATATCCCGGTAGGCGCCGTAAGTGAAGGGCATCTGCATGCACGGCGCCATATTAAAACTCACCTTTCATGTCGGAGCTCGCGAAATTCTCGAGCGGAAGCTCAACAGGCAGGCTCGTCTTCTGGCTCTTGTAGATGGCGAGTACTATTTCGAGCGCGTCACGTCCAGCGCGCGCGTCCACGTAAGGCGCGCGGCTCTCGCGGATCGACTCGACCACATCAGCATAAAGCGATGAGTGACCGTTGCCATAAACATTGGAAGTGGGCTCCTCAAGTCCCACAATCGCCTGGTCCTCCTCGCGCTCATCGGCGAATTCCCACACGTCGATATTGTTCGTCGAGGCGCCGCCAATCTTCACGGTGCCGTTTTCGCCGAAAAGGCAAAGCGTCTCCTCCAAGTTCTTGGGGAACACGTTTGCCGTCCCCTCGACGATAGCCACCGATCCGTCGGCGAACGAAAGTACGGCGACACCCACGTCCTCAGCCTCCAGGTACCTGTGGAAACGCTGGCGCGTCTGTGCGTAGACCGAGACGACCTCTCCGCCCATCATCCAGCGCAACAAGTCTACGCCGTGGATGCACTGGTTCATGAGACAGCCGCCGTCCTGAGCCCAGGTGCCTCGCCAGGGCGCCTGATCGTAGTAATCTTTACCGCGGTTCCACCGCACATGGATCGAGCCGTGTGACATACGCCCGAATCGACCTTCCTCCATGGCACGTCGCGTATGCTGCACGGCAACATTAAAGCGGTTTTGATGACAAGCAGACACCTTCACTCCCCGCTCGTCGGCACGATGGATGATCTCGTTGGCATCGGTTATCGAAAGCGCGATGGGCTTCTCGACGATAAGGTTTTTGCCTGCATCGATGCAGTCGAGCGCAATGCGGGCGTGTTCGCCGCTCTCAGTCGCGATCGCTACGAGATCGATGTCCGGGTTTTCGACCAGCATTTCGCGATAGTCTGCGTACATTTTCGGTGCCGGCCTTTTCCGACCCGCCCGCTCAAGCAAACCCTCGGCTTTGCCAGGAACGATATCGCAGAGCGCCGCAAGCTCAAGCCCGTTAGTCTCGACAGCCTTGATGTGGTTGAGCGCTATACGACCGCATCCGATAATCGCACACTTCATGCTACAGCACCTCTTCCGAGCAGCCCGAAAGGACATCTACGATCCTCCCTGCCGCCCTGCCGTCGCCGAATGGTAGGTAATCGTCATCTATCCTCTGCGTCCTGTTCAGTACGCTTTCGATTTTCCCCCTTTCAGGGGGCACAAGAACGCAACGCCCGTCAACCATGATCTCGGGCCATACAAAAATCGTCATAGGCACCGTGCAAGGCACTTTTGCAAAGAAGGCTTCCCTCTGAACTCCACCTGAGTCGGTGATCACGTGAGCGGCGTGCTTGGTGAGAAAGATGCTTTCAAGGTAACCGACCGGCTCGGCAAGCACAATCGAATCCAGCTTACAGCAGGAGACGACATCGCGGGCGAGGTCGAGAGCGCGAGGATGCACGGGATAAATTACGGGATAGGGAAGAGCCGACGCGGCGAGCAAAATCTCGGACAGTGCGTTCAAGTTCTCCGTGTTCTCGGATCGGTGGCACGTCAGATAGCAGTAACGAGGCGGGATCTCGATCGGATTTCCGTCAATCGAAACCAATACGGGTTGAAAGGTTTCGGAATCGACGACATCACTGTAATGTAGAAAGGCATCGTACATCAGGTCGCCCACGAGAAAGGCCCGCTCACCAAGCCCCTCCTCCGCAAGGTTCCGAAGCCCCGATTCCGTCGCAGCAAACAGCACCGAACCGAGATGATCCGTGCATACGCGGTTCGCCTCTTCTGCATTTTTCAGCGATCGCGAACGAGGGCCTGCCTCGACGTGCGCTATCGGGATCCGCATTTTCACGGCAGTGAGCGCTGCAGCAAGGGTGGAGTTAGTGTCTCCGAAAAGAAGTACTAAGTCGGGGCTTTCCTCTTGGATAACCGTCTCGAGGCCGAGCATCATCCTGGCAGTCATGACCGTATGGCTTCCACCCGAAACGCCCAGGTTGTATCTAGGTCGAGGGATGGTCATCTGCTCGAAAAAAAGCTCTGACATATTGCGATCGAAATGCTGGCCGGTGTGAACCAGAATCTCTTCTATGTCGTCTCGTTGCTGGAATTCATGGGAAACCATGGCCGCCTTTATAAACTGCGGCCTCGCTCCGACCACGGTAAGCACCTTCATGCTACAGCACCTCCACATTCTCGCGATTAGCCACACCTTTCATGGCGTTCTTCGTGTCAAGCACGGCCTTCGCATGCTTCTGCACAAAGGCGTAGTTGACATTCGTGTGCGCGCAGGCAACCAGAATCAAGTCGGCCGAGGCGATCGCCTCGGCCGACAGTTCCGGGATGGACTCTTTTTCCGTACCTTTGTACCAGCAGCGCCGCACCCAGGGATCATAATACGATACCTCCGCTCCCCGCTCCTCCAGCCGTTCGATCACGCGCAATGCGGGCGATTCGCGGTAGTCGTCGATATCTTGCTTGTATGCCACGCCGAGCACAAGCACCTTGGCTCCCATCATCGCTTTACCCGCTCGGTTAAGGATACGCGCAGCGCGCGAGGCCACCCATTCCGGCATGCCATCGTTCACGGTCATCGATGCTTCAATCATGGACGTATGAAAGCCGTACTCACGCGCCTTCCACGATAAGTAGTAGGGGTCGAGCGGAATGCAGTGACCGCCGAGGCCAGGACCGGGGTAGAAGGGCGTAAAGCCATAAGGCTTGGTTTTCGCGGCGTCAATGACCTCCCATACGTCGATGCCCATGCGGTCGCATAGCATCGCCAACTCGTTGACAAGGCCAATGTTGACGTTGCGATAGGTGTTCTCGAGTATCTTCTCCATCTCGGCGACAGCCGGACTCGACACCCGCGTGACACCGCCCTCTAGCACGGCCTCGTAGAGTGCTGAGATACACTCGAGCGCATCGGCTCCGACAGCGCCGACAACCTTCGGGGTATTTTTTGTCTTGTAAATGAGATTGCCCGGGTCGACCCGCTCAGGCGAGAACCCGAGATAGAAACCTTCACCGCACTTCAAGCCCGAGCCTTCCTCCAGGATAGGCAGGATGAGCTCCTCAGTGGTGCCGGGGTAAGTGGTGGACTCGAGCACCACCATGACGCCAGTCTTGAGATGCGGAGCTATTTCGCGCGTGGAAGCCTCCATGTAAGAGGTGTCGGGCATCTGATGAACATCGAGCGGTGTCGGCACACAAATGGCAACAAAGTCGCACTCGGACACACGAGAAAAGTCGGTCGTCGCTTCGAGCATGCCGGCTTCCACAAGCGCGGCCAGATCCTCCTGGACCACATCGCCAATGTAGTTCTCACCACGGTTGACCATGTCCGCCCTTTCCACTTGCACGTCGAAGCCGACAGTCTTGAAGCCCGCCTTTGCCTTCTCAACTGCAAGCGGCAACCCCACGTACCCAAGACCAACCGTGCCACAGACAAGGTTGTGATCAGCAATTCGTTCTTTGAGCCTATTGCTATTCATACGTTAGAGATCCTTCCCGCCATTACTGGATGCAAGATACGTTTGAGAGCGTCCATCAGCTACCGTCAGAGCGCCTTAGTATTGGAAGAGAAGAGCGCAACGACTCCATGTCGGGGTAGACATACGAATCAATAAGATCGAGTTCCATTTGGACCCGCTCCTCCCACGTTCGAACGACATTTCTGGTATTTTTTCGAGCGTTTTCTCGGATCGTGTCCGAATGAGCTTCGTCAGCCAACAGCCACTCGATCCTGTCAGCCGCCTCGAAAACCCCTTCAACACGAAAACCTGTTATTTCATCAATGATCAAATCGTCTATCCACTTATCCGCCCGGGGCGCAATCATGACCGCACCAGACGCGAGAGCTTCGATGGTTGCATTACCGCGGTTTGAATAGGGATTGAAAGTCAACGAAGCTAAGGAATTGACAGCCCAACGCCCGACTAGTTCTTGTGGCACGGAACCAAGAAAATGAACTCTTTCATCCAAACTGTAATTGATTGCGTCTTTCCGAAGTTCATCGTCGAAACCCGGTTCGCTAACTCGCCCCGCAAAAACAAGATGAATATCTCGATACCCACGCAAGTCCAATTCGTGCAGCACTTCGATGCAGGTTTTCTGCCCCTTCATCCGTTCCAGGCGCGAACCGCAAAACAAATAGGTATCAGGAGCGCCAAGAATCGGCTCCGCGGACGCTTCTGACGGAAAGTCAACTCCATTTGTCCATTGGTAAGCATCAAAATGTGTCCTTTTTATATCGAGCAGAGCGAGTGTCTTCTCCATATCCGAACCGTCTTCGGTCATAAGAAGAAACTTTTTTGGCGCATAGAAAGGGATCATTCGTGGGTAGTGTCGAATAAAACACCATGATTTGCTATGACGCTCGAGCATCCACGTTGCATAGCTGCCAAATAACCGTTGGCCACATGGAACCCCTTCAAGTCGTGCATATCGCGCGCCCAGAGCACAGGCATCTCCCACTAGATACACAAAATCATAGTTTCCTTCTGAAAGATACCGTTTGACAATTGCGTTCATTCTATTAATAAATGAAAGCTTTCCCATCAACCCTTGCTTCCGAAATACCGTTTTGATGGTTTTGATTCCTTTGAGCCAATCGCATACAATGTTTAGTTGTCGAACTTCCCCATCGCTATGGATAATCATGTCGATCTCGTCTCCACGTTCGACGAGAGCCTTTAATACTTTTGTTTGCGGAGGCAATCCGTCAATTTTGGTAGCACCGTTGAACAGCAATGAATCCAGTCCTGCATATGCCGTTGCCACGTAAAGAATCTTCACAGAGTGCTCCTATTTCGCATTGAAGCCATGCGCTTGCCCTTCAAGCAGTTCTTTGTTGCTGTGATTAACGACAATACGATTTGCACCGACAACCGTAACATCTGAAGCGATGTTCTTTGTAACCACTGCGTTGGCACCGATAACCACATTATTTCCTACAGAAATGGGTCCTATGACCTTCGCTCCTGCGTAAACCACCACGTTGTCACCCAAGCATGGCGCTCCGAACGTCTCGTCCTTTTCGCCTGCACCAATTGTTACCTGATGATAGATAGCGCATCCGGATCCTAACCTTGCACTTGGATTGATGAATATTCCATTCAGATGGGGTATGAGCACTCCTCCCCCACGAAACGCGGACGCAGGCAGTTCGCAACCACTACCGAAGAGCAATATTTTCTTGCATGCAGCGAACAGGCGGCGGGGTATTACGTGCACACAACTCTGTTCGCTGCGCAAGCAGAATAGGATCCACCACTTTTTCTTCAAGGGAGAACACTTGTTACGTTTTATGTCGTACTTAAATTTCTTGCGTTCAACTGCGCGCATAGAGTCTGTCCTTCATCTATCCTTATCGCCGCGGTGCAGCGGATGCCGTATGCACCAACTCGACATCGAAGCTGCATTTCTCTCTTTTCGGGCTTTTCGGTCGAAGTCGCTTTGATGTGCCTCGTTTTTCGAGTTCGTTACGATTGATGCAAGCCGACCGTAAGCAATAAGAACTCAAGGGCGCAATTAGCAACAGCGCGAAAGAATACATCGATCCCTCTTGTCCCAAAAAAAGCATCGTACCTGCCACAACAAACACAAGCATCAAATAGGAGAAACGAGCTGGCGCACGGCCTTGCAACGAGCGTAGATATACCAACCATGCAGCAAATCCAACTATCCCGGTATTTGCAAGTTGTGCGAACACGCCGCTAAATGGGTTGATAGAGCCTACGCCTATACCGAGTAGAGGCGCTCCAGCCCAAGTACGAATGGATTCGACCACGCTGATTAGACGAGGAGAACCCATAGTTGCGCGCAAAGCGAAATAATCACCACGAAAAGCGCTCTCGATAGAAACGAAAACACCATGGGCTTTCTCAAAATATGGTAGAGATTGACCGAGCTCTGTACCAGCGAAAACATACACGCCTGCTGCAAGCACAACAAGAACGATGCAGATAGGCAGCCAACGAACGAAACCTCTACGTTTTATCTGGAACAAGGCAAGAGCAAAAAGAGCAAGTATAGGCAATAACACGACTGTCGAAGATGCAGCGGAAACGCACATGAGCCCAACTGCAAGTGCCGGCCAAACCATCTTCTCGCTTGGCGCTCGACCAGAAACTTTAAGAAGCAGAAACACGATGACGAAGAAACCAAGCGCCAAAACAAAATGAGAAGGCTCGCGCGTGAGACCCCAGAGTGCGACCAAAGAGTCTCTCATAATGTAAGTAGTATATACATGGCTATCAGCAAAAAGAAGCGAAGTTAACTGCGAGGCGATGTTCGAACCGAAGAAGGCCTTAGTGAAAAGTTCGAACAGCGCATAGCAAATGTGCAGCTTGCCTACCGTAACCGCCCATCGACCAACCCTTATAAAATCATCCCCCTTAAACAGGGAGACTGCAAGAACTCCAGAAAAAGCAAACAGTGTGTAGCGAGCAAGCACCAGTAGGTTGCGCTCGCCAATAACCTGTGCAGATTGTGTAGCCCATCCAAGCACGAACATGTCCCACGAGGTTCCGGAGGCGATGATGGCTTTACCGTAGGGGAAGAAGAAATTGAATAACAACGAACCTATAAACACGATTACTAAAACGAGGGCCGTTAAGAGGGCCAGCTTATTGAGCGCAACTCGATCCCTTGCGGCTGCACTGAGCGCAAACAGCACGAAAAGTACAAGGACGATGTCAGAACAAGATATTTCCTGACCGCTTATGGTAACTAGCGGCGCAGAAATCATATTCATATCCATGATGCACACGATGGCAAACAGAGCAAGCGCGAAATCTGTATGCTTACGGGAACGCGCAAAAATCAGCGCGAGAATCACTAAGAATACGATAGCGAACGGAGATACGAAATCCATCACGATGATTTGCCACCGTTCATGCAACGGTCTGTCAAATACGATGCGACAAGCTCTGCGTCTGCCGGTAAAGCAATGCCAGTTTCGGCGCTAATGATTTCCTCTCCAGGTGTTCGCGTGCATACAATGGCGAACGCTCCACACGAAATGGCCTCCAATGTGGTCATTCCGAAAGTCTCCTCAATACTGGCATTCCAAAAAAAATCTGCAGCCGTGTAAATCTTCGCTAGTTTAATACCGTCGGCAATAACCGGCAGGGGGATGAGGGTTGCATCTGTAACGGCCATCTTCTTAATTGCCGCTCGTTGCTTGCCATCCAGGCCAACCAACACCAAAGCAAATCTATCATCCAGCAGTTGAGCGAGATTCAAAAAAAGGCTGAGTCCTTTTTGTTCGTTCCATGGGGAGGCAACACCCAGCACCATAATCTTGTCCTCGATACCATGATTCTTTTTAAAATTATTGCACGTCGGCTTGAA
Source organism: Enteroscipio rubneri (assembly GCF_963929405.1). NCBI lineage: Bacteria > Bacillati > Actinomycetota > Coriobacteriia > Eggerthellales > Eggerthellaceae > Enteroscipio > Enteroscipio rubneri. The sequence continues at coordinate 754,013 of NZ_CAWVIN010000003.1, forward strand.
CACATTCTCGTCCACTTTATTGGGAACAACGGAGATCGGATATTTTGCCAGATAAGATTGGCTCACCAAATCGGCAAGCCACTGGGAAGGAACGATGAGATTCACATCCTGCAACGAAGAGAAAAGCTGCTTCTTATCGGCAAAGTTTCGCTCACTTGAATCGAATAGCGACCAGGGAACAACCTTTTGCATAGGGCAGCGCATGGAACGTCCGCAATGCTTCTTCCACTGCGAACAGCCTACTGCAGTAAAATGCCCGCAATGGCCTGTAAATGACCAGCAATCATGCAAGGTCCATTCTATCCGCGCAGAAGTCTCTTCAAGATAGCCAAATAAAGTTGGCAGGTGAAACGAGTATCCATGCAAATTGTGCAAATGAATGGAGTCGGGTTCAATGTGCCGTAGCTGCTGTACCATTTTCTCAGTTGCGCGTTTCGAACCGCAAAATCCAACTCGCCCTGTAACATGCGCGCACGCTGCATGAACGTATACATCAAATATCGTTCCGACTCTAATTGCATTTGCATAGTGCGGTTCATCGCCTCGAGCCCAAAACACATACGAATCATCGCCACGAGACAGCGCATCCATATGCTCTTTTTGCATCAATTTTCCTGTTGACCCAGCCGAGTAAGCGTTGATCTGGGCTAACTTCATTCCCGATTCTCCATTTCGATGTGGCCCAGCCAGCCAAAATGCGGTTTAAACGATAAAGTACTATCGAGTGCAATGTTGCCAAGAGCTCCATTCCAGTTCGCTTTATTGCTTTTGATCCTTATGTCATCTGGAGTATCTCGAGTCAAAGGCCAGCGCATCATGGCAAAGCTTTGAATTACTGTGGGAATTTTGCGGTAATCAAAACCTATGAGCGTCGAGGCCACTGCATCAATGGCGACGGGATCGCTCCCCGCAATGAGAATGCCAGCTTCTTTTGCATCGACGTCCATCGGACCGTCTCCTTCACCGGCAACCACACCATCTACTATCGCATAGTACTTTCGCTGAGGTGTATTTTTCATAGTCCCTTGTTTGTCTGCGTAAAATAGGATTCTATTTAGATCAAGTATCGTTCGCCAGATAGTGTCGTTGCCATACCATGATCCATTTCGAACTGTCGCTGATGTCTGTTCACCAAGTATGTTTCCCGTAGCTTTTTTCGCCAATCCTATTGGATAGCTAATAAGAGGATTCTTGTATTTAAGTAAACTTGCGGCTATCTTCTTCAAGGTACCCTCAGCCTGAGTTCTTCCAGACATGAGAGGAAATTGATCCCCGAATGCTTCGGGCGAACCTGTCGTATGATGCGGAAGTGAGTTTTTAACAACGCACGTTCCGACAATGTTCTTTAAACAACAGGTAATCCCTCCAAGTTTATGGGGTTTGAGCTTGGGAAGATTGATAAAAGTGTCGCAAGACAGAACGGTGTTAGACATAACATAAATGTTATCCGCGTCATTATGATATCGAGACGTCTCTTTCTGATCGTAATCAGCACCGTAGTAATGCTTATTCTTTTTTGAGGCGAAAACGCTTTCCGTCCCAAGGTTCACTTCTCTGTACCCCAATGGGTCACCTCTAAGCTTTTTTTTGCCGACGGTAACCCCTTCTCGCGTTATCCATTGCTCCTCCCGCAAGTCGTAGTGCTCGATTTCAACCGTGGTACCACGCGAACATCTTTCAACGATTCCGTCAAGATCAATACGTTTGGCAATTTTTTCGTAATCAGAATCTGTTTGAGGCGCATCGACGATGAGCACCTTACCCTTGCCCTGTAATCCGAGAACGGCCTCCTGAACCGCGCGTTCGATAATCGCCCCATTCGTAATTACTTGCACCCATTCGTCAGAAGAGCCTATGCGCGAGTCGGCAACAAGATTCGGTTTTATCACTACTGTTTCACCTGGTTTGACTAAATGCCGAATGGGAGAAAAAACATCGGCTAGACCCACAGCTATCTCTTGCGAAGGACGGAGGATGCAACCATACTGCGCGATGCCGTTGAGCGCGGTCACTTCAGTCATTAGCAACCCCTCCGGGCCTCTGAGACAACAAAGCGTAGCTTGCCCGAATTCGCTCGCGGTATCTCGGCAACATACTTGAAGTTGATAGGAACAGCGCACGTAAAGCTCGCTTCAAATTGCTGGAGAGCTTTTCGTTCGTCTGCGGAAACGTCCTCTTGGGTTTTAACTGCGTACACCGTGATACTGAGGTCGGAATTTTGATGGATCTGAGCTTCTGCTATATGAACGGTATCTTTGAACACGTGATCTAGCTTTCCCACTGTCGTGCCGTCTGGAAGCAGCACGCTGTCTTCGGTCCGCCCATCCAGCGAAACGATTTCACGTTTGCCATCGGGAAGTGTTTTCACTTCGGCTACGTCTCCAGTATCCCACCGAAGCAGGGGCATGGCCATGTTCGTTAAAGTTGTTCCGACAACTCTTCTTTCGTCGATGAATTCAACAGCCGCGTAGTCTTCGTCAACGAACATCCGGTATTTGTCGTCTTGAGAGAAATTCGCAACACCTTCGCACATTCCATAGTGCTGATGCGGACGAATTCCAAAAGCGCGCTCGATAAGCTCAGCTTGATGCTCGTAGAGGTTTTCCGCCCCGGTGGTTACGAAACGGATATCGGGGAAGAGCATGCCGTTTTTTTCAGCAAAAGAAGCCAACGGTGTAAGTAATGATGGATAGCCATGAATCCAGGGAATGTGCCTTCTTTGGATTTCCCTACAGTATTCTGCGAGGTTTTCTTCACGTTCATGAAAAGCGCTGAAGTACACCTGACTGCTCGGCTTGTTCTCTCGCCAGTACGGCGGTGTCGTTTGCGTAGTTGGCACAACTTTCTGGGTACCAAACATTGCCTGAGGAGTACCGAATTCGATACCCAATGATCTTCTAAATCTCCACCAACAAGCCCATTGTTCGCTAATTGCTTCAGGGCTAGTGTAAAAGACAAAACCCGAGCCCGTTGTTCCGCTTGTGTGGTGTTTTATCCTCTTGCCGACGTAAGCAGAAGATAGAAATTGATCCGGGGCTCTGTTTACTTCTTTTTTTGTGAGCAATGGGAGCTTAGGTAAATCTTCAAGACCTTTAATGCAGACGGGGTTAATCCCTCCTTCATCGAACACGTTTTTGTAATAAGGAACAGTCTCGTAGCAATGTTTAACCATAATGCGAAGTCGCTCATCGCGGTATGCCGCAATCTGTTCGGGACTCCACCGGACTCTCATCTCATAATCCTGTAATAACCTGCGAAATGAGGATCCGAATCTCGTCGTGACAATATGCGCGCCCTCTAAAGAGCATGCCCAATTCTGCATGAAAATCGGCAGCCGGTTGTAGATGGCCATTTTATCCATGCAATGCCTCAAGCAGCATCCGGTGACCCTCGAAAGCATCTTCAATGGCTTTGTTTTCGACTTCTCCTCGCAGCACTTTCAACATGAAGTCATACTCGTTAGCGAAGCCCTTGTCCTGTTTGATCTTCGGGGAGCTTTTCTTCGCGTTGCTGTAGCGCGTCAGTCCAACATAGTTGTTCATCTCGTAGACGTTGCCCGCGCTGAACACGCGCAACTGTTCTTTGGGATACTTCTTCGAACCTGCAGACGTATATACGATATTTGCGATCGCCCCCGAACGCATCCTCATAGTGATGAGGGCATTGTCTCCGCATGGATGGACGGGGACGTTCGCAAAGGTCACGTCAAGCGATTCGATCCCGCTCTCGTCGAGGCTTTGCACTACGTCTACCATATGGCAGGCTTCCCCGATTATGCGCCCGCCGCCGATAGCGGGGTCTTGAGTCCAATGGTCCGCAGGTATATCGCCAGCGTTAACAATGTAGTCGTACACCGCAGGAAGCTTATCGGTATGCAGGTCTTCTCGAATCTGGACGATGCACGGGGCGTGCCGGCGGTTCATCCCGCAGAACAACTGCCCCTCGCTCTCGCGGTAAGCACGCTCGACGGCTTCAAGTTCATCGAGCGTGAGGCACAACGGCTTCTCGCAATACACGCTCTTCCCCACCTCTAGGGCCTCAACGACGATGCGGGCATGAGAGCTGTGGCTGGTGGAAACAATCACGAGATCGATCTCAGAATCTTCAATGATCTCGTGGTAATCACTTGTAATGTAGGAGAACTCGGCTTCTGCGGCGGTCTGCCCCGTGCTCACGCCTCCTGTTGTGGCCAAGGCTTTGATGGCGTATCGGCCATCGCTTTTCATGCCCGGTATGATTGTGCTGCGCGCAAAACTCCCTCCACCGATGAGCCCCACATTCACCGTTCCATCTACAGGCTTCTTCCCTGCAAGGCAGGCGCGAGCAGTAGCGTCGAGCTTCCCTTCCCGCTCGGCATACCCGAGGAGTATCCCAATGTAGCGCTCGTTTGTCTTGTTGGTCGTGATCATCTCGTAAGCGATCCGGGCATCCTCGAACGGAACCTCGTGCGTAACGAGATCGGAAAGATTGAGTCTCCCGGCATGCAAGAGCCGTATGAATTCCTCGATATTGCGCCCTTCAGTGAAGCGAACGTAGCCTATTGGATAGTCCACACCCTGTTCTTCGTACGTCGAATCGTAGCGACCGGCGCCGTAGGACCGGGCTATCGTGAACGTAAGCTCCTTTTGATAGTAGAGGCGCCTGTCGATATCCATCTTTGTGACGCCTATCATGCAGATGGTCGCCCTGTCGCGAGCTATGGCAGCGGCGAGGTCCATGGGGGCGTTCGAATCAGTCGCGGCAGTGATGATAACCTTGTCGGCTCCTCGACCCTGCGTCTGCCCCAGGGTCAGTTCGGCAGCGTTGTCATCAAGTGAGTTGATGAACGCCTTGAGCCGGGTGCCCTCTATCGATTTGTCGACCACGTCGTAACCGAGGACGTCACATCCATACGCATCGAGGATCCGAGCGCAGATGTGTCCAATGAGCCCCAAGCCGATGACAGCCACTGTCTCACCCGGTCGCACGTCCGCCTGATGTATGCCTTGGAGCGCAATGCCGCCGAGCGCGCAAAACGCCGCCTGACGCGGGTCGGCGAAGCCTTCCGGCAGTTTCGCCACAAGATTCCGGTTAACGCGGTTTACTTCAGCATGGTACGCCTGCCCGGCCATTGCGACTAAGTCGCCGGGAAGTAGGTCCGAGACCCCTTTGCCACACGACAGCACGCGGCCTACCGCGGAATACCCCATGGGCATAGGCTCTCCAAGCTTGTTGAAGGCGGCTTCCATCGTGGCGACAAGACCGTCCGTCGACAATTTTTCGAGTACTTTCTTAACTTGATCAGGTCTTTCAAGTGCCTTCGATAGCAGATTCTTGCTCCCGAACGAGGCGAGCGTACGCTCAGTGCCGGCACTTACCACCGACCAGAGTGTCTCGACGATCACGTAACCGTGCTTGGGGGTTGGCGCGGGCACGTCCACCAATCTCACGCTGCCGTCGTCGACCATTAAGAACAGTTGTTTCACGATTCCTCCTTTGAAAACACTTTCGGAGTTGGCACCAACCATTGGGAGGTCAACGTTCCCGATCCTCGATATGAACAACTTTCGATCTCGGCCAAGCATCCGAAATCTGGGGAATAATTCGACAAAGAGGACCTTGCCTTCGCTTGGGCCCCATCGCCAATGCTCGGAGGCTCGCCGAATGCGAAATGCCAGAAGCAGTCCAAATCTTTTCCGCTTGCAACCTTGTCGACTACGCAGAGAATCTCGCCGTCGAGTGAAACGGATCGCGAGACGGTCCATCCTCGTGCATCGACTATCGAACCGGAAAGGATACCATCCTCTCGGGCTGCGAAGACCGAAGAAGAACGTCTGCCCACCCTGAACGATGCCCAGCATTCCGACTGCTCGCATCCGTCGACCATGACAGTATTGTGCGAAGCCGTACGCTTGAGTTCGAGCCTAAGTGGATCTTGATACGCATAGGTTCCGCAGTTAACTATCCACGGTTCGCCATCGATGAACACTTCAAAGGAAAGCGCATCGCAATGCGCATGCCCCATCGCATACTCAGGCCCAGGGTTCCCGGCATCGAACACCATCTTGACAACACGGCCTCCGCAATCGCGCTCCATAAGATAATAGCCGGCATCCGGAAAGTCCTCACGATACCGGGGGATCGTTCCGAAGCGCTCTTTCGCACAGGCGAGGAGAGCATCCTTGTGCTTTGCGACATTGTCGCCTGAATCGTTGAACAGGGGGGTACGATTCGTATTACGTTCGAGCGAGTAAAGGCAGTCGCACATCCGCTGGACGCAGATCCCCAGCTCTCCCAAGTCGTTTCCATTCTTCTCGAGCGACGCGACAACCCGCAGCACGTCTTCGAGAATGATCTTGTGGTACATCGGACTTAACTCGAAATGCATACCATCAGGGAGCACTTGTTCACATACTTGACTCTCGAGGAGCGGGAAAGCTATTGCAAGGGTGTCCTCATCGCCGAAGTATAGCGCGCCCAAGACAAGGGCCTTAAGGTTTTCGAAGTAGTGGTTCGCGAGAAGGTCCTTCTCAAGATGACGTGCCAGATAAGAGTACTGACTTGCCAAAGACGCATTCATGCCCTCCACAAATGCGCGATCCTCACCCAAAACATCCTCGAGCTCTCCGTAGAACGCGAGCCAGTTCACAAGTCTCATGGAGATAGTGTAGGGATCCCAACCTATCCCGTCTCCCGGCTTCGCATTGGCGCACATCCACGATTCCATAATGGCCATCGCCTTGCGTAGGTAGCGATCGCCGTCACCGTCAAGGTAGCGCTTCGCAAGAGGAAGAAGGTATTCATGATAATGCAGGTTGAAGCGCCAGAGTGGGGTCGACAGATCGGCACTCCAGCATGTCTTCCAATCAATTGATTCTGTGTGATGAAGTAGCGTCAGCTCGTCACACAAGATTGCCTCGCAGTCAAAACGGGCTAGGAACACCGGGTCGAAATCGAGTTCCGGGAGAAGGGCTATCCGAGAGATATCGGCATCTCCCGCCTTGGTACGTGGAATATATCCAAGTTTCAAAGGGGTGACGCCGCCAGCTTTCCTCCACATTCTGTAGAGCATCTGGCTCAGCTTGAGGTGCCGAGCTGTGTCGAGATAGAGCCGTGCTTTCGTCAAAGCAGGCACGCCGGCTCCTTCCCTCCCAGCACGTCGGCTATGCGCTCGCTTGCATGCCCGTCCCCATACGGATTCGAGGCTCGTGACATCGATCGGTAGGCCTTGTCCGAGTCAAGTAGCTCGCTGAAACTCGAATAGACCGCCTGCTCCTCGGTCCCGACGAGCTTTAGAGTGCCACAGACCACTCCTTCAGGCCTTTCAGTGGTATCGCGCATGACAAGCACAGGCTTGCCGAGACTCGGAGCCTCTTCCTGTATCCCGCCCGAGTCCGTAAGCACGAGATAGCTCGCCGCGATGAAATTATGAAAATCTACGACCTCCAGTGGATCGATGATTCTAATGCGATCCTCGCCCGATAGCTCCCTTTCGGCGACTTCCCGCACTTGAGGATTCATGTGGATAGGGTAGATGGCCTTCACGTCAGGGTGCTCGTCCATGACGCGCCTGATGGCCCGGAACATCCGCGCCATCGGCTCGCCCAGGTTCTCGCGTCGATGCGCGGTGATCAGAATGAGGCGGGAGCCGTGCGCCCAGTCGAGGTGTTCGTTTCGATATCCGTCTCGCACCGTTGTTCGAAGCGCGTCTATCCCAGTGTTCCCTGTCACAAAGATCTTTTCTGAAGGCTTTCCTTCATCGATCAAGTTCTGCTTAGACCGGTAGGTCGGAGCGAAATAATATTCGGCCAGAACATCGACCGCCTGACGGTTGAATTCCTCGGGCCAGGGGGACAGCAGATTACGTGTGCGAAGTCCCGCCTCGACGTGGCCGACGGGAATGCGGAGATAGAAGCATGCGAGCGCTGCCGCAAACGAGGTCGTCGTATCGCCATGGACGAGCACTACATCGGGACGCTCCTTCTCGAGCACCGCCCTTATGTCGAGCAGTACGTCGCACGTAATATCGAAAAGTGTTTGCCCTGGTCTCATGATGGCGAGGTCGTGATCCGGCTCGACCGAGAATGCGCGAAGGACCTGGTCGAGCATCTCACGATGCTGGCCCGTGACGCACACGACAGCTTCGAACTCGTCAGGCCGGCTTTTCAACTCATTTGCGAGTGGACACATCTTGATCGCCTCCGGACGCGTACCGAAGACGAGCATAACCTTCTTTTTGAATTCGTTCGAGACGGTCATGCTATAGCTTGTGCACATTCTCTCCGTCTCCGCACACGTTGCGCGTATCGAGCACTATAAGTCCATCGAAGACAGAGAGGTCGCGTTTCAGCTGTGAGTGCCCAACCATGACGATCACCATCCTGAGGTTCTCAAGGAAGACGTCCATTGAATGCACCTGATTGGGCACGATGTCGTTCTCGACCCACGGATCGTAGACCTTGCAGGGTTCGCTGGAAAGGTGGCGCTTCATGCTGTCGACCATCTGCAGAGTGGGCGACTCCCTCACGTCGTTGACATCCTCTTTGTAAGTGAGACCGTAGACTCCAACCTCGGAGGGTTCTATGTCGTTTTCCTTCATAATCTCGCTTGCGCGCGCGAGTACGAACTCGGGCATCGAGTCGTTAGTCTCGCGCGCGTTGCGAATGAGACGCGCGAGCTCCGGATAGTCCCCGACAAGAAACCAGGGGTCGACGCTGATGCAGTGCCCGCCCACGCCTGGCCCTGGCGATAAGATGTTCACCCGGGGGTGTTTGTTGGCTATTCGGATGATCTCATGGACGTCCATGCCGTCCGAATGGCAAATCTTGGCGAGTTCGTTCGCGAATGCAATGTTGATGTCACGGAACGTATTTTCAACCACTTTGGTCATCTCGGCCGTCCGTATGTCGGTAATCGCGATTTCCCCCACACAGAAAGACGAATACAGCTCCTTCACCCGTTCACCTATCTGCGGATCGTCTGCCCCGATCGTACGGTTGTTGCTCGTGAGTTCGTGGATCATGTTGCCCGGTATGATGCGCTCGGGGGCATGGGCGAGATGGACGTCCTTGCCAATAGCAAACCCTTTGCCAACTATCGCCGGGCGCACGTACTTGTCGATTGTGCCCGGAGAGACGGTTGATTCGACAACGATGATCGATCCTTGTCGACATACGTCGAGAGCCGATTCGACTGCAGCAACTACATAAGCCGGATCGATCTTTTTTGAGCATTTGTCATAAGGGGTGGGTACCGACACAATGTAGGTATCGCAGGTTTGGTACTCGGTCGTGAATGAGACTCCAGCCTTCATCGCATTGGAGAACAGATCGTCTAGACCCTCCTCCTTAAACGTCGTTTTTCCTTTATTAAGCGTAGTCACAAGGTTTTTGTCGTAATCGGTTCCAACGACCTCAACCCCATGAGCCGCAAACATGAGTGCGGTTGGAAGGCCAATATAGCCGAGTCCTATAACGTTAATCATCATGCCGATTTCCCCTGTCCGCAGCGCTTTTTAAAATGTCGAGCATTTGGCTGGCCAGCTTCTTTCGCGAGAAACGACACTCTATGGTTCTGACAGCCCGATCTCCCATTGCACGCAATTCGTCGCGATAATCAGGATTGGAGAAGAATATTCTTAGAGTAGCGATATTTTCTTCATCGCTTCCTGTAAGGGCTATACCCGCGCCACTCTCCCTCACAAGCTCCGCCGCTTCTCCTTCGGGCCCGATGAAGAGTACAGGAATCCCGCGAGCGAACGATTCGAGAATCTTCGAAGGTAGCGTCGCATTGAACGAAGCGCTCGGCTGGAGCGATACGACGCATACGTCGGTCACCTGGTAATAATGTTCGAGCTCTTTTTTTGGCATGCCTCTCAGCAGCCGAGCGAAGGGATATTCATTCGTGGCTATAGCCTTCTCGACATCGGAGCGCGTAGCACCTTCGCCGACGATAACGTATCGCAGGGGTATGCCCAGTCGTTTGACCGTTTCGGCGTATTTTAGCGTTCTCGGCACATCTTGAGATATTCCCATGGTGCCGTAGTAGCCTAAAACCAGTTCATCTGAAACGTCGCTGCTGGCACAAACAGCCGCATCGGCACCGTTCGGCACCACAGAAACAGAGTTGCCATCGACCCCACTCTCGCAGAGAAGCCTCTTGAACCCCTTCGTGAGCACGACGACGTGCGCGGAGGATCTCGCAAGATAAAGCTCGATAGTCCGCATTATCTTGACCTTCCAGCTATCTTCCGACGTCCCCGTAGCTACCATCTGCTCGAACGTGATGTCTCTGAATTCGATGACGAAGGGTAAGTCGTGAGTTTTGGCGTAAAGCAGCCCGAGACATCCGGCGAATACGGTGCCAGATGAAGCTAAAACGATATCATAGTTTTTGCCGATCCTCTTTCCGTTGAGCACGATGTTGATCGCACCGCACACAAGGAAGCTCATGCCGTTCATAATACGTCGCGCGATGTTCGTGTTAGGCTTTGCGACGAGCTTGCTGCGAAGGACGCGAACGCCGTAGCGACGTTCCTCTGCGAGCATTTCGACCTTATAGCCAGGAAACACCGAGCCGGTAGGATAATTGGGCCATCCGGTGAACACCGTCACATCAGATCCATCCTCGACCCATGCTCTCGAGTGCTCGTCAGCCCTGAACGCACTGGCGATGTTTTCTGGAGGATAGAATTGAGAGAAATAGAGAATGCTCAAGCTACCCCTATCTCGTACTTTAGGGGACTGCATTCGCTAACAAGCTCCTTTGCCGGACATCATCACACTTGTTGTCTCCACGATCACCCGCAGGTCAGTGGCGAACGAGCGCTCTTCGATATAAGCGAGGTCCATGGCTACCATGTCGTCGAACCCGGTGTCGCTGCGACCCCACACCTGCCAGTAACCGGTGAGGCCAGGTTTGACGGATAGCCTCTGCATGGCGCGCTCATCATACTGGGCGACCTCGGAAGGAAGCGGTGGACGCGGACCTACGCACGAAAGCTGACCCGCGAGGCAATTCAGGAACTGCGGGAGCTCGTCGATCGAGTGTTTACGGATGAAGCGGCCGATGCGCGTGACGCGCGGATCATCCTTGATCTTGAAAAGCGGGCCATCGGCTTCGTTAAGTTCTTGAAGTTCGGCCAGACGCTCATCGGCATCTTTATGCATGGAACGAAACTTGTACATGTCGAAAGTGCACACCTCGCCATTACGTCCGATCCGACCCACTCGTTTTTGGGAATACAGGGGGTTTCCTGGACTCTCGATACGAATTGCAATGCACAAAAAGATCGATGGAACCAGCAGTATCGTGATCGCGCACAGCGAGAATACGATATCGAAAATTCTTTTAACAAAACGATAAACGACTCGATCATTAAGCCGCACAGGAACAGGCACGGGGCCCTCGACTTCGGAAACAAGTTCGGGAACCAAGAACGCCACATCGGACGCGAGCATGGCTGCCGTCTCGCAGCCCTCCTCGAGCGTTTTCTCAAACCCATCCTTGCCAAGCATCGGATGTGCAAAAGTCTCAGCGCCGTCCGCCGAAACGCTTTCCCCTGCTCCCGCAAAATCGTCGTCAATCAGCGCGCCAGCACCTGTAGCGGTCATGTCTATTGTGTTGTCAGGGTCTTTTCCGAACAATCTCTAATCCGATTTTGACGGTTTTCTTACGGCCAAGAATCTCCATCTCCAGATACGCAAGGCGCTTGTGGCGATCGAGCTTCTTGATGAGGCCCGTCTGATTCATAAGCGGGCCGTTGAGGATCACGATCTCGTCCCCTTCCATCACACCGTTCGAAAACTCGACCACGCGATGGCCGGGTTTTGTGAACGCGTTGACGAAGGCGGCTTCTTGATCGTCAAGAGGGATGAACACATCGTTGTTGCCCAAAAGTCTGGTGAACTTCGGGACGCTTCGCAGCGCCTCTTGCAGCCTCCCAGGATGTTCGGTGATCACGAATATATAACCGGGCAGCAGCACCTCGGTGCATATGGTCCACACGCCCCGGATACGTTTTTTTACCTCGTATTGGGGGATGAAGCACTCTTGGATCAGTTCTTCGTCGACAAGCTTATAGATCAGATCAAGCACGTGCTTTTCCTGACCGCCGACTGTTTGCACGACGTACCACATGCCATCACCTCCCTAGTAAGGCCAATGGGAATATGGCTTCGCTTGAGCCATTCGGCCAAAACGCAACAACGATATAGTCCTCTTGATCGATCCGGAACGCGCACCCAGCGACGATCCCGCTTTCCTCAAGATATGCGTACGCTTCGACGGCCTACTGCAAGAGAGTCAGCCGCATTTGCGCAACAGGTGCAGTTTCCTGCCGCTTGGTCACAGCGCTTCTGCTGCGATCAAGCGGCAAAAAGCTTGCCGTCGCGCGGGCAGCCAGCGTTCAGCCGACCCATCGTTCACTCTCACATACGCGCATGCGCTCCTCGGCATCGGTATGTCCTCCGCGCCTCAGCGAAGCAGTCGTAATGCTCCACTCGATGCGCGTCGCTTGCAATGTAGCTGTACAGGTTCTCCTCGAACAGCTTCTTTGCCGGCTTTCGTTCCTTGCCCATGCGCCCTCCTGCCACGAAATCGGCCGAGGCCTGCAGCTTGCAGCCCATGCGCACTAGCTCGCGCGCCACCTCCACGTCCTCCTGCACCGCAAGGTAGCGCTCGGGATGCGCGATGATCACCGTATAGCCTTTGCCCTGCAGTTCGAAGATCGTTCGCTCGTACACGTCGAAATCGTGCTTATGACAGCGCGTCGACAGCTCCAAAAGGAATTCGTTCGTGCCATCGAAGTGCAACCGATCAGCCCACTCCATTCCGAGCTCCATAAGCTTCGCGTGGTTGACCTCCCAGCCCATCGTCAGAGGAAACCCGTCGGCATGTGCTCGCAACAACTCGAACGCTTCTCGCATCGCTCTATAATCGAAATATGGATCGCGTACGTGCGGCGTGCATACGATAGACGTAATGCCCGCGCCCTTCGCAGCCTCAAGCATCGCAAGCGATGCCGCCAGGTCGGGGGCACCATCGTCGACGCCCGGCACTATATGGCAATGGAGATCGCGCATCGGCTATCTCCTCGAACCCCGTTTCGGCGGTACGACGCTCGCCGTCGTCGGATGCGGATTCGAGCGATACGCCTGCTGTTTCGACATGGACGCATGCGAGGCAGACGTCGCAGGAGCAACGTTCTGAGAAACCTCGGGCTTCACCCGTTCGCCCGAATTGGTGTAGTACGCGTAATAGTATTCGGATCCAGAACCCTCAACGAACGTGGCGCATACGCCGATCACCTTAGCGTTGGCCTTCTGCAGCTGCTCGTAAGCCTCCATTAGCTCAGAACGCTTCGTCAGATTCGGTCGAACGACCATAATCGTCGCATCAACGAGCGTCGAAAGGATGGCAGCATCCACGAACGTGCCAACCGGCGGCATGTCGAAGATCACATAGTCGTAGCCTCTTTCCAGCTGACTCACCAGACGGCTGAAGCGCTTCGATGAGATCAAGTCGGCTGGATTCGGAATATTCGGCTCGGTATCGAGAAACTGCAGGTTAGCTGTCGTCGTGCTTACCACGGCAGCATCCAGCGGCGCAGCATCGGACAGCACCGCGTACAGACCCGACGAAGCACGCACCTTCAGCATCGAAGCTAAGCTGCGCCGTCGCATATCCGCCTCGACGAGCAGCACGCGCTTTCCGGCCGTCGCCATCGCTTGCGCTAGATTGACTGAAACGGTCGACTTCCCCTCGTTTGGCACCGAACTCGTAATGACGATGGATTTGATGGGCTCGTCAACTGACATGAACCGGATGTTCGCGAACAGCGTCTTCGCCGCGTTCTGTATCTCGAGTTGGTTTGAAGACTGCTTTTTCTTCTTGGCCATGATCCCCTCCTAGCCCTTGATGGTTGGAATCCGGCCGATAATCGGCAATCCGAGCAGTTCTTCCGCTTCCTCCGCATTGCGCACGCGCGTATTCACCATATCGATGAGCACAACGATGGCAACAGCCAAGAAAATGCCCGCGAGGAACGCGACGGCGGTGTACATCGCGCGTGGAGGGCCGGAAGGAGCGGCGGGCTCTACCGCCTTGTCGATGGCGTTGACCGCGCGCACGTCCATAGCTTCCTGCGCGACGTTGTCAGTGGTCGCGGCCAGCTGGTTCGCGACGATGGCGACGGACTGCGCCGACTCCCCCGTGACGGTGAGCGTGAGCACGCGCGTCGTGGTCGCGCTCGTGACCTTGATGTCATATCCGGCGAGCGAGTCCATATGCAGCGCCGACGCGGCGTCGCTGAGCACGCGATCGCGCTCGATAAGGGCCGCCACGTCGTTCGTGAGCATCTGGCTGGCCGTCAAGTCAGTGTTCGACACGCCGCTCGACTCGCTGTCCGATTTCGTCAGCACATACATCGAAACGCTGGCCGAATACTGGTTCGGCAAAAACAGCCATGCGAAGGCCGCCATCGCTATTGCGCACGCAATGGGAAGCGCGATAACGAGCTTCAGATGCTTTCGCAGAAGCTTTATCAATTCCAGAAGAGTCATGAACGTCCTTTACGCATGGTTACCTGCCTGAGCTTGATCGCAGAAGCCATCACAATGACTCCGTCGCATTTGAAGCTGGCCCGTCGCCCTCTTGGGGTTCGCCCGACGTGCTTGCTGTATCGGTCGTATCGGAGGACTCGGCGCCTGCAGTGGGTGCGGCGTTCGGATCCTCGCCCGCATCAACCCGCTGCATCATCTCCGTCCAGCCCGGATACTCCGTCACTACGTAGCTTATGCCGTCGATCGTGGTTGTGGACGAGGGCACGAGCCCCGAATAGAACGTCACGGCTCCGGCTGTTTGGAATTTCTGAGCCAGTTCGATAATCTCGTTGAGACCATAGTCAGTGCTCACACATTCAGCAAGCTGCTGGACGGTGCCGGGAAGTTCGAGCGGCGATACATCGAGCACCTTCTTGACGATGGCCTGGGCCAGTATCCGCTGGTTGTCGGCGCGTTGGAAATCGCCGCGCGTGTATCCGTAGCGTTCACGCGCAAACGCGAGCGCCTGTTCGCCGTTGAGCAGCTGCTCTCCGGCTTCGATGCGCTTTCCGGTATTGCTTGAGCCGGTTTCATCGTTGGTGACGGGTACGTTCACCCACACCCCGCCTAGCGTATCGACGAGTGTCTCGAGTTCCTGAAAGTGTATTTCCGCATAGTGGGTGATGGGCACGCCGGCAAATTTCGACACCGCATCCACCGCCCCAGCCGCACCGTCAAAGGCATACGCCGCATTGATCTTCTGTCGGCCGTGACCAGGTAGCTCGACCATCGTGTCGCGCGGAATGGAGACCATGGTGATAGTGCCGTTCTGCGGATCGACGCGCGTGAGGATGATGACATCGGAGCGAGAGGCCTCGTCGCTCTCGCGCGCGTCCGAACCCAGCACGAGCATGTAGAACGGCTTATCCTTCGTCTCGGCAGTCACCGGCTGAAGAGCGGCCTTCAGATTATCGGCCTCCTGCTTGTTGTCGAAGGAAAGCGCCTGATTGATGGAATTGAGGTACAAAGCCGCCGCGCCGCCCACCAGTCCGAACACGCACACGATAGCCGCGAGCGTGATAAGAACGGCTTTGCGCGCCGAATGCTTTTTGCGCTTCTTGCGAACGCGGAGGATCTCTTCGGAACGCGAGAGATCGGGAGCAGCCATAAGGCGTGAATCGGTAGGCGCAGATGCGGCTCGTCGAGCGCTGGAACGTTGATTCGGCGGCGGCACCACAGGACGAAATGCCGCAGGCTGCGATTCAGGCGGTATTACATCATGCTGTTGATGGTGTCTTGCAGGCTCGGGACCGGGAATTCGGGAGTTCTCTCTCATTTAGAGGACCCCCCCCCCGACTGTCCGGTCGTACGGGCGCTATCGCGCGAACCGGAGCGGCCGCAGCAAAACAAACCGATTCCGAGCACAGGCAAACCGCTCGGGCAGCAAAAGCTCGAGCGGTACTTAGATCGTTTATCCGCGTGATGCAGCACATGAGAATAAAAAAGGCTCCGTTTTTCTCTATCGTAACGTCAGCCAATAAGGCACACGCATCAAGCGCGCCAATGGCGGTACGTTATTCACCCGTTTAAATATCATACTGGGTAGACTACGGTTTGACAACGAAAAAGCGCTGAATGGAGTCCCCCCCCCCCCGCACCTCATTCACGTTTTATACATACTTGTCAGTCTTATAATTACCCTGTGTAATCATATTCCGGTGCGAACCGAAGGAGCTCCCGCGGGTCCTCGATCACCGCATCCGCACCGGCCTTCCGCAGGCCCGCAGCACCATGGTAGCCCCATGCAGCTCCGAGTGAAAACACGCCCGCATTGCGCGAAACCGCGACATCGGTACCCGAGTCCCCCACATACACCGTCTGAGCGGGCGTCGAATCCAACTCTGCAATCGTGCGCAGCAGGCCGGTCGGATCAGGCTTGCGCGGAATCTCCTCGCTCTCGCCGTGCATCACATCGAAAATGTCCGGGAGATACAGGTTGATGACATCATGCACGCCCGCGTCGAACTTGTTGGACAGCACGCCGAGGCGGACACCGCGCCCTTTCAGCTCCTGAAGCGTCTCGACCATATGCGGGTAGGCCCGAGTTAGTTTATTGCCGATGATCGGGTACAGCTCCTTCCAGCGGCGCATGGTGGCGTCAGCCTGCTCGGATGTTGCTGTGGCGGGAACAGCCAGGCGAATAAGCGCTTCGGCCCCGGCACCGACGAAGCTGTGGATCTCGTCACGCGTACGGCTGGGGAACCCTTGCTCGCGCAACGCCTCGTTCGTGAGTTCTACGAGGTCGGGTAGTGTGTCGAGCAGCGTGCCGTCCAGATCGAAAACGAACGTATTGTATACGGGTATGGTTTGCTGGCTCATTGTCTACTGCCTTTCATTGGATGTGAAGTGCGCACTCGAGGATGCGTCGGCATATACTACAAAACCCGCCGCAGCGGGTTTCGTGAATGTCGATGGAGCGGGTGACGGGACTCGAACCCGCGAATACAAGCTTGGGAAGCTATTTCCATCCCGAGCTCCATTTCCGAGAAAACCGCTCGTCACCTGCAAAATCGCTTTTAGAGTTTAGCGCATGGCGAGAAGTTCGTCAAAAAGTTCGTCAAATTTCAACTGTTTTCAAAACTGGACATCTGCAAGAGAAAAATCGAAGGGCACCGACAAACGCCGATGCCCTTCGTTGATTGCTGGAGCGGGCGACGGGACTCGAACCCGCGGTACAGGCTTGGGAAGCTTTTGCCCCACAAGCCGTCCTGCGGTTCGAGAGCGCCTTCTGACCTGCCCCTTTCTAAATCGGTGTTCATTAACGATACCATACACTGGAAAGTATACTGGAAAAAACTGGAAGAGTTAACCCCCTCCGAAACGCAAAACGGGCACCATCGAAAAGCGATGATGCCCGGTCAAGGCTGGAGCGGGCGACGGGAATCGAACCCGCGTTGTAAGCTTGGGAAGCTCAAGTTCTACCATTGAACCACGCCCGCGATTAAGCGAGAGACAGTATAGCGCATCGGAGCGGCATCTCATAGGAAATCCTCCTTAAGTTCATTCCTCCCCGCGGCCGCCGCCGGCGCCCGCGAGCCCGGGGGCGAGCCTGCCCACGTAGCGGTTCGCGAGCCCCCGCGTGGTCGCCGGGATGAAGCCGACGTAGAGGTCGAGCGTGTAGGACGCGTCCGCGTGGCCGAGCAGCACCGAGACCGTCTTGATGTTCTCCCCGCGGGCGAGGTTGATGGTGGCGAACGTGTGGCGCAGGGCGTAGGGCCGCGTGCCGGCGAACCCCGCCTTCCGGACGAACGCGTTCCACCTCTTCTTGAACGAGTTGTAGCCCCAGGGGTTGCCCGCCTCGCCCAGAAGCGGCGTGGAGCTCCTGAGGACGAGGCCCATCTCGCCGAGGGCCCGCCTCTTCTCCTCGATCCACGCCTCCACGACCGAGGCCGTGTACCTGTCGACGGGCACCGTGCGCATCGAGCTGTCCGACTTGGTGTAGCCCTCTATCCTGCCCGCGCGCTGGGCCGCCACTATCCTCACCTGCGCGTCGCCGCCGTCCTCGGCGGGGACGAAGGTCCCGACGCGCAGGGCGAGCATCTCCTCGGGGCGCATCCCCGTGGAGAACAGGAGGAGCACGGCGACCTTGGTCATGCCGAGCGGCAGCAGCGACGCCTGCTCCAGGAACCTCCCCGCCTCGTCCTCCATCAGCGGGTCGACGAGGGGGCGGCCCTTCTTGAAGCCCTTGGAGAGGAAGCGCTTCTTGGCGACGTTGCGCCCGACGTGCTCGCGGTCCACCGCGTCGTTGAGGACCTCCCTCACGAACTTGAGCACCTTCGACTGCATGGCGGGCCCGGCGACCCTCGGGGGCTTCAGCGGGTCCCTCCTCTTGAGCCTCCCCTCCCGGCGCAGCCTCTCCCTGTTCTCCTCGAGCCTCCTCGTCCGCTCCTCGGCCCACTCCCGGGAGAGCCGGGGCACGGCGAGCACGCAGCGCTCGACGTCCTCCGCGACGAGCTCCTTCAGGGGGATAGCCCCGATGGTAGCCTTGGCGTACTCCAGGTAGCGCCGCTCGTTCGCGACCGTCGCCGCCGAGATGGCGCCGGCGCGCCTGTCGACGTACCTCTCCGCGTACTCGCCGAAGGGCATCGCCGCCCACGCCGCCGCGTCGAGCCCGCCCTCGCCCTCGCGCTCGAGCGCGAGGGCGAGGGCGGCGTTCTTCTCCTCCTCGAACGCCTTCACCTGTCCGCGCAGGTCCACCTTCTTGTTGAGGGCGAACACAACCCGGGTGAGCTTCTTCTTCCCGCCGAAGTGCCGGCGGTGCTCCTCGGGGATGCGGATGGTGAGCTCGTAGGCGGTGGTGCGGGAGTCCTTGCGCCTGCGCCGTGGCGCGCCGCGCCTCGCGGCGGCCTCGTCGAGGTTGTAGGGCTTGTCGCAGTTGAGCGGCTGCACGGCGCGCCCCGTCAGGCGGACCTGAGGCCCTCGCCGCCGTGCAGGTAGTTCAGAAGGGCGAGCTTCGGCACGAGCCACTTCTTTCCCATGCGGCAGCCCTTGAGCGCCCCGCGCGCGAGCAGGCGGCGCACCTCCTGGCTGGTCGCGTGGGTGAACTCCGCGACTTGGGCGGTGGTCATCATGTAGGGGTACCCCTCGAGCGCGAACAGGTAGAGCCCGTCGGGGTCCGCGGCGCGCAGCCGCTCCTCGTCGATGCCGAGGTCGCCGTGCGGTTCGATCATGCCCGCTCCTTTCCCGGAATGCCTCGCGCCGCCCGCGCGGCGCCCCGCCCATCTTGGACGGCGCGGGCGCTCCCCGCAAGGGTGCGGCCGCGTCACCCGCACCCTTGAACGGAGGGCGGGGGAAGGCGCTGGCGCGGGCGGCCAGCTTGCGTCTCCCGCCGCGCTCGCGGCGGGGTGCCGCCTCCGGGGCGCGAGCGGGCGGACCGCCCGTTTCGCGAAAGCGTCCGTTGGCTGCACGGTTCGCACCGTACCTCCTCGGCGGCGCGGCGCGGGCGTTTGTCGCGTTCCCGGGAACAAATTGCATCCGAAACGGACGACTCCTTGCAAGAATGGAGGCTACGCTTTTCTTCTCCGTTGGCGGGTACGGAGCGGTTGGGGGAATCGGTTCTTTCCCGAATTAAGAAAGGGTTAATCAATCTGCGATGTTTTCTGGGATAAACTCTCCCCGAGCGTTATGTGGGAGAGGTGCACCGTGGATAGCCGCATTCTTGTCGTAGACGATGAACGGGAGATAGTCGAGCTTGTGAGTGCCCTGCTCGAGGGGGAGGGCTACACCGTCATACCGTGCTATGACGGCGACGAGGCCATGCGGAAAATCAGGCAGACCTCTTTCGACCTCGCTGTCCTTGACATAATGTTGCCCGGTCATGACGGCTACGAGCTCTGCCGTGCTCTGCGCAAGGAATCCGCATGCCCCATCATCATGCTTACCGCTCGCGACGCCGAGGTCGACAAGGTGATGGGGCTCTCCCTGGGCGCCGATGACTACATATCCAAGCCTTTCCTCCCGTTGGAGTTTGTCGCCCGGGTCAAGGCGCAGCTGAGGCGCTACCGGAACTACGGCGGAGAGAAGCGGGACGAGAGCAAAGAAGACGTGTGGAGCGTTCGGGGGCTCATGGTCGACGGTAGGCGACGCGTGTGCACCGTGAACGGCCGCGAGGTGTCCCTCACCAAAACAGAGTTCTCGATCCTTTTGGAGCTCTGCCGGGCACGGGGCTCCGTTGTGAGCTCCGACGATCTGTACTATCGGGTTTTCGGCGAGGAGTATTACGCGAGGGGCAGCGGGTCCATCGCCGTGCACATCAGGCATCTGAGAGAGAAGATGGGAGACAGCGGAGATGGCAGGGGATTCGTCAAGACCGTATGGGGATGCGGGTACCGTCTCGACTGACAATCCGGCAATGGGCTCGGCTTCTCATGTGCGCCGAGCCTTTCCACGGTGGGCTGTCAGGACAATCGTTTCTGCCGCCGTCGTCGCAGGGGCGCTTGTGCTGACGCTCTGGATCCTCGACACGTGCTTCAACGGCATGCTCGCCGAGTGGTTCGAGAGCACCTTCGCTCCAGTGGTCGAATACCAGGACTACCCGGATGGGCCTGTGTATCCAAGGACGCTGCTCAATCTGAATCTCATGAAAGTGACGGTGGTACTGTCGATTGTGCTGCTCGCCGCACTTTGGGCGTTCGCCACGGTGCGCGTGGGAAAGCGCATCGACGCAGCAGCGCGCGAGGAAACCGCACTTCGAGCCGCCGCGTACGCCGAGGCCGCCTTCTCGGCCGGAAGCTTCCAGAACGGGGATGTGCCTGAGCGTTTCGAGCGGCTCATGCGCGTTCTCGAGCAGGAGCGGGCCGATCGCGAGCGGGCATGGCGCGCCGCCCGCGATGAGATGTCGCGCAAGGATGATCTGGTAGCCTATCTCGCACACGACCTCAAGACGCCGCTCACGTCCGTCATCGGCTATGCCGACATGCTCGTTGAAGATCCCGACATGGCTCGCGAGCGCCGAGTTCGCTACGCCACGGCTATCAGATCAAAAGGGCTTCGCCTCGAGGGGCTCATCAACGAGTTCTTCGAGATAGCTCGCTACAACCTTCAGCACATCGAGCTCGCTGTCGGCCAGGTCGACCTTGGCCTGCTCGCCGAGCAGATGCGCGAGGAGATGTACCCGGCAGCCAGCCAGCACGGCAACGACCTGGTCTTCGACGTCCCGCGAGGAACCTTTGTGGAAGGGGATGCGGGCAAGCTCGCCCGCGCCATCGACAACGTCCTGCGCAACGCCGTAGCCTACAGCTACGAGGGCACGCCCATCAGGGTGACCTGCAGCGCAGATTCGTCTACGGTTGTTCTTTCCGTCGAGAACGAGGGGCCAACCATACCGCCTCGGAAGCTCTCGTCCATCTTCGACCGGTTCTACCGCGTCGATTCGGAGCGGTCGTCCGAGAAAGGCGGCTCGGGCCTCGGCCTCGCCATCGCCCGCGAGATCGTCGAGCGCCACGGCGGGACGATCGGTGCGTCGAGCGAGGGCGAAAGAACCGTCTTCTCGCTCTGCCTCCCTCGCGAAGCGGAGCGCGACCCCGAGCGTTAACGATTCCTTAAACAAACGTTCCAGCTTTCTTCGGTCTCTTCATCCTGTGTGTTAAGGACGCGGCTCCCTTCGTCTCGTAGGCTTGTGATCAGGCAAAAGACGAGAGATGAGGAGAAGCCCATCATGGAGCGAAAGCGTATCGCCGTGCTGTTCGGCGGCAGGTCGAGCGAGCACGACGTCTCGCTCGAGACCGCCGCGGCGTTCATGGAGCGCGTAGACCGGACGGTCTACGAAGTCGTACCTGTTTGGATCGAGCGCGAGTCCGGCGCGTGGAACATCATGGAGGACGGCGTGCCAGCGGAGCGGACCGTGCAGCGGCTTGAAGGCGCGCCCCGTGTCCGGGCGGCTCTTTCCCCGGACTGCTTCGTGCGCGGACTTGTGCTGCTCGAGGGGGCAAACGCCTTGCGGGTCGTGCGGCTGGACGCGGCGCTGCCGCTGCTGCACGGAAAGAACGGCGAGGACGGCACGGTGCAGGGCGCCTTCGAGCTCTCCGGCATCCCGGTAATCGGCTGTGGTGCGGAGTGCTCCGCCCTCTGCATGGACAAGCGGCTCGCGCATGTCGTCGCCGGCGCCGCCGGGGTGCCCTCTCCGCACTCCGTCCTTGTGATCAGGCAGGACTTCGAGCGGGCGGGCGTGCCGAGCGACGCCGCCTCGGTCGGGTTCCCCTGCTTCGTGAAGCCGGTGCGGGCGGGGTCGTCGATAGGCATTTCACTTGTCGAGCGCGCCTCCGAGCTCGAGACGGCGCTTCGCCTCGCCTTCGAGCATGATGACGAGGCGATTGTCGAGGAGCACGTCAAGGGATCCGAAGTCGGAGTCGCCGTCGTCGAGCGCCGCGGCGAGCTTTTGTGCGGAGAGCCGGACGAAATCGAGCTTGCCGGGGGATTCTTCGACTTCCACGAGAAGTACTCCCTCGAGACGTCGAGCATACACGTTCCGGCACGCATCTCGAAAGAGGAAAGGGACGAGGTCAGTATGCTCGCCCGGCGCGTGTTCCGCGCCCTCGGCTGTCGCGGTTTCGCGCGCGTCGACTTCTTTCGTGATGCGGACGGCCGCCTCCTCTTCAACGAGGTGAACACGGTTCCCGGGCTTACGGCCCATAGCAGGTTCCCCATGATGATGGGCGCCGCAGGGTGGACGTTCGAGCGCACCGTGAGCGAGATCCTTGCCGAGGGGGTTGGCCGATGAGCGAGCGGATCGTGCCTCTCGGATACTCTCTGTTTCTGGTAAACGCCGCGCATCCGATGCCGGCTCAGCCGCTTTCCGCGCAGCTGGAGCAGGTGCCGGGCACGAACGGCGCAGTCCTGCTGGAGCGAACCGCCGCCCGTGCGCTGCGCGGGCTGGTCTCGTCCGCCGGCGGAGACGGGCTTGTCCTGGCGGTTAGCGGGTTCAGAAGCCGCGAGGAGCAGGCAGCTATCTGGGACGAGGCCGTCGCCGAGAACGGCGTCGCCTTCGCGCGGTCGTACGTCGCGCGGCCAGGGTGCAGCGAGCACGAGACGGGCCTCGCGGTTGACGTGACGCTCGCGACGGAGCCGTACGATTTCATCCGACCGAGCTTTCCGGCCGAGGGCGTCGGGCGCGAGTTCAGGAGGCACGCCGCCCGCTTCGGATTCATCGAGCGCTACCGTGCAGGGGAGGAGCCCGTGACGGGTATCGCCGCCGAGCCCTGGCACTTCCGCTTCATCGGGGTGCACGCGCCGGTGGTCGAGCGGCTTGGCTTTTCCCTCGAGACGTATGTTGAACATCTCAGGAGAGAAACTTCGGCGAAGCGCCCGCTGCGTGCGCGCGGGCTGCGCATATGGTGGCAACCGGAGGGAGAGCCTGTGCAGCTGACTGCGTTACCGCTGGTCGAGGCATCCGTCACCAACGAGGGCGGCGTCGTTGTAGTCGAGAGCGACGGTCATGGGGCGTGACGTATGGGTCGACCGTTTCCGACCCGTTGCGGCGGCCATGGTCGTCGCCATCCACACGGCGCCGCTCGCAGAGGTTTCACCGGTGCTGGGCGAGGCGGTGGTCTACGGCGTCTTCCGCGTCGCCGTACCGTTCTTTCTCATGGTCGCGGGGCGCTACGTCCTCGCTCCTTTCATAACGCGCCATCCCGGATCGCGAGAGCGGGTGCGCCGCTACGTGCGGCGCTCGATCGCGACCTACCTTCTGGCCACGGCAGCGTACCTTCCCCTGATGGCCTATGCGGGGAACCTCCCCGGGAGCGTACCCGCGTTCCTGCTCTGGCTCCTCGTCGACGGTACCGTCTACCACCTGTGGTATTTCCCTGCACTCGTCCTCGGACTCGCGGTCTGCTGTGCTCTTTCCCGCCTTGGTGTAAGAGTGGCGCTCGTAGCGGCGGCAACGCTCTACCTCGTGGGCGTCGGCGGAGACAGCTACTTCGGGGCGGTCGGGGCGGCTGGTCCTCTCGAACCGTTGTACGGGGCCCTGTTCTCCTGCGTGGAATACACCCGCAACGGGCTGTTCTATGCTCCCCTGTTCCTAATGCTTGGCGCCGCGGCCTCGCCGGCTTCGAAGGGGTTCGTGCGGCGCGACGGCGCACTGCTCGCTGCCTCCCTTATTGGCGTTGCGGCAGAGGCTTGCGTCACGTCGGCGCTGGGATGGCAGAGGCACGACAGCATGTACCTCTCTCTTCCGTTGGCGTCATGGGCCCTGTTCCGCATCCTGTTGTCCGCGCGCCCCCGGACTCGGTGTCCCCTCGATGCCGTCGCGCCGGCGTCAGAGGCCGTCTACCTCGTCCATCCCTACGTGATCGTGGCGGTGCGCGGCGCCGCGCGTCTCGTTCCGGGCGTCGCGTCTCCCGCTCCGCTATTCGCTGCGACGCTCGCGCTCTCATTTGCAGTCGCCATGGTCACATTGCGCGCCGAATCAGCTATCCGTGCGGCAGCTGCTGGAGCGCGCGGCAAAGGAGCGGTGACTAAACGGCGCGAACACGAAAGGAAAGAGCGTGGGACTGAATGAACTCGAGGGCGCTGCGCCCGAGCCAGCGGAGGTTCCGGCGGATGCTCGAGCCTGGGTCGAGGTCGACCTTTCCGCTCTCGTGGCAAACTACGGTCGCATCGCGCGGCAGTTACCTCGCGGTTGCGAAGCGATGGCCGTGCTCAAGGCGGACGCCTACGGGCACGGCGCCGCAATGGTTGTGCGGGCGCTCGAGTGTGCGGGGTGCGCATCGGCGTGCGTGGCAACTCTCCAAGAGGCCGTCGAGCTGAGGGATGCGGGGTTCTCCGGCTCCGTTCTCGTGCTCGGGTGGACGCCGCCGGAGCTCGTCTGCGTCGCCGCACATCACGGTATAGCGCTCACCGCGGCGGATTCGGAGCACGCTCGGGCGCTGGCTGCGTTCGCCGATCTGCAGGGCCTCGAGGTGAACCTCCATCTTGCCGTCGACACGGGTATGCACCGCCTCGGGACCGCCTGGAACGATGTTGGGGCCGTTGCCGACTCGTTCGGCCTTCGCGGGGCGCGGGTGCGCGGCGTCTTCTCGCATCTTGCAGCAGCCGACGGCTCGTCGGAACGCGAGCGGCGGGTTACGGCTGCTCAGATTCGGAGGTTCGAACAGCTTGTGGCTGAGCTCAGGCGCCGCGGGCTTTCTTTCTGCGCGCATATGGCGAGCAGCTACGGCGCCTTGCGCTATTCGGAGGCGTGCTTCGACGCCGTTCGCATTGGCATCGCGCTCTACGGGGTCGCGAGCGATGCGGGTGAGCCGATGCCCCGAGAGATCGGGCTTGCCCCCGCACTTTCCCTGCGTGCTCGCGTCGCCAGCGTTCGCCACGTCCCGCCGGGCGAGGGAGTGGGATATGGGCTGCTGGGGGCTGCACCGACCGAACGGAGCATTGCGGTCGTAGCCATCGGCTATGCCGATGGCATATCGCGCGCCATTTCCGGCAGCGCGGTGGTTCTCATTGCCGGGAAGCGCTGCCCGGTAGTTGGCCGCGTGTGTATGGATCAGCTGATGGTTGATGCGACCGACGTCGAGCGGGTGTTGCCCGGAGACGTCGCGACCTTGATCGGCCGCGATGGCAAGGATGAGATTCGCGTCGAGGAGGTCGCCAAGGCGGCGGGCACCATCAGCAACGAGGTGCTCTCTAGGCTAGGGAGGAGACTTCCGAGGATCGTCGTTTGCTCGACCGCTTCTTGTTAAGGCTTCGGCTTGAAATGCGGCATGTAGCTCCTATCCACATTGCCCTGTCAGGCTACCCCATGGGGAACCTGACATTTTAACCGAACGTGCGCACTTTGCCTTCGAGGGGAATCCGTCGGCTTCCCGGCGGTACAGTACGCCTCGTCGCCTGGCTTTACGGGGTTCGATGTCCCCAATCCGGGGACAGACGTCGCCAGCTTGGGGACAACCGCCCACAAGCCGCGCGCCGGTTGGTACCGTGTCGGCGATTCCGATGGCTTCGAAAGCCCTCCCCGCGGGAAACGCGGGAAGGGCCGCGCAGGACAAGGAGACGGATGAAGCACGCCGACCTCATAGTCGCGAGGATGGAGCGGGCCCGGCAGGACCGCGGCATCAGCGTGGCCGAGCTCGGCAGGCGCATCGGCGTCGACCGCAAGAGGCTCTGGTACGTGCTCAACGGCAAGCGCTCGATGCACGTCGACGAGTTCGTCCGGCTCTGCGCCGTCCTGAACATGGGGCTCGGCTGCTTCCTCACCAAGGAGATGGCGGCCGACCTCGCTGCCGCCCGGAAGCGAATGGTCGACGAGTACGGGCCCGCCGGGCAGGCAGGCCCGTTCCGATTCCAGTGAGAGGGCCGCCCGTGGAGCGCATCACCCAGCATCCCGTCCCCCATACCGCCGAGGCGGACGCCGCGCAGCGCGGCGCGTCGCCTTCCCCTGCGCCCTGCGACGGCCTTCCCGCCGCCTCCCGGCGCCCACGCCCAGCCTTCCCACCGTGCAGGGCGGGAGACGCGCGTTTGGGCTAGAAGGCGGAGGGGCTGCCCCTTCCGCGGAGTGGGAGGGGGTCCGCCATGGCGGGCGACTACGGCGACGAAGCCGGCGAGAAGATGATCGACGACTTCATGCGCTTCGGAGAGCGCATGGGCGAGAGGGCGATGTACGAGCGGGCGCACCGGATCCAGCGGGCGTTCGAGAACGCGACGCAGGCGGCGAAGCGCTCCGCGGGGCAGGAGGCCCCCGAGTGGGCGAAGCTCGACATGGCCGAGTTCCGGAGGATCGAGGGCTATGACGGCATCAAGGCGACCATCGAGACCGAGCTGCGCTCCCGCGGCGTCGAGTCCGCATGGTTCGCCGACCCCGAGACCGGCAAGGAGCACCTGCTCTTCCGCATCGCAGACGCCCGGGAGGTCTGGGATTCCTTCGACAGGCTCGGCAGGGAGGCGGGCGCGGCGGCGGAGAAGGCCGCCGAAAGGCTCAGGGCGAGCGCCCGCGACGACCGCGGCGGCCGCGAAGAGCGGCGGGCGGGCGGCAGGGAGCCTTCGGGCTCGCCGGCGCTCGCCGACTCCCGCCCCCTCGAGGAGCGCGCCGAGCACGCCCGCGGGGCCGCCGCGGCGCTCGAAGCCCAGAGGTCCACCACGCGGGCCGCCGAGCGCGGCGCGCGCCCGCCGAAGGCCAGGGCGAGATGAGCCCGGCGCGCGTCATCGCGTCGGCGGCGCTCTCGATCGCGGCGTTTCTCGCCGCCGACGCCTACACGGCATGCCTGCTGTCCCTTCCGGGCAGCCCCGCCGAAAACCTCACCGAAGCACTTCGTCACCTTCCTTCCTTTCTGCTCGGCCACGGCCCCCTCTCGCTCGACGCTGCCGCGCTCGCGACGGGGCTCGTGGCCGCAAGCGGCGTCTGGTGCGCATGGGCGTGGTCGCTCACCCACGGGCGCGCGCAGCGGCAGGGAGAGGAGCACGGGAGCGCCCGATGGGGCACCGCGCGCGAGGGAAGGCGCTTCATGAACCTCGACGACCCCGACCAGAACATCATCCTCACCGAGCGCTTCGGCATGGCGATGAGCAGGCCCGACCACGACCGGCGCTACGAGCGCTGCCGCAACGTGATAGTCGCCGGCGGCAGCGGGTCGGGCAAGACCCGCGGGTTCTTCGAGCCGAACATCATGCAGATGAACGCGGACTACTTCGTCACCGACCCCAAGGGCGAGACGCTGCCCCGCGTCGGGCACATGCTCGAGGCCGCCGGGTACGAGATCGCCTCGTTCAACACGGTCGACTTCTCGAAGTCGCTCCACTACAACCCGATCGCCTACGTGCGCGACGAGGCCGACATCCTGGAGTTCGTCTCCTGCCTCATCGCCAACACGTCCGGCGACCGCGACCACGCGGGCGACCCCTTCTGGGAGAACGCCGAGCGGCTTCTCTACGTCGCCCTCATCGGCTACCTGGTGTACCGCTGCCCTCCCGAGGACCGATCGCTCTCCGGCGTCGTCACGCTGCTGTCGCTCGCCAAGGCGAAGGAGTCCGACGAGGGCTACAGAAGCCCCCTCGACCTGCTGTTCGAGGAGGTGGAAACGGGCATGAGGTACGTCAGGTCGGACGGCGCCGCCGACGCCCCGTTCGACCCCTCGAGGAGGGGGTCGTTCGAGCCCGAACCCGGGTACCGCCGCGTGCGCGTGGCCGAGCCCGTCCCCGTGGACTCCGACTTCGCCCTCCTCCACTACAAGATGTTCAAGGACGCGGCGGGCAAGACCCTCAAGTCGATCCTCGTCTCCTGCAACACGCGCATGGAGCCCTTCGCCATACCCCAGGTGAGGGAGCTCGTCAGCAAGGACGAGATGGGGCTGGACAAGCTGGGCGGCGGCGGAGGGCGGCGCGCGGTGTTCGCGGTCATGTCCGACACCTCGCCCCTCTACTCGTTCCTCTTCTCGATCATGCTCTGGCAGACGACGAACATCCTGTGCAGGAAGGCGCTCGTCGAGCACGGCGGCTCGCTGCCCGTCCCCGTGACGATGCTCTTGGACGAGTTCGCCAACCTGGGAAAGCTCAACGACGTGGAGAAGATGGTCGCCGTCGTGCGCAGCCGCAACGTCTCGATGGCGTTCGGGCTCCAGTCCCTCTCCCAGCTCAAGGCCGCATACAAGGAGAACGCGGCCACGATCGTCGACTGCTGCGACACGCTGCTTTTCCTCGGCGGCAAGTCCACCGACACGGCGAAGGAGATATCCGAATCCGTCGGCAAGGAGACGGTCGCCACCGTCACGTGGAACGAGAGCCGGGGGCAGTCGGCCTCGTCAACCCGCAACTGGAGCACCGTCGAGCGCGACCTCATCCAGCCCGCCGAGGTGGCGAAGCTGCCCCGCGATGAGGCGATCGTGCTCATCACGGGGGCGAACCCCCTCAAGGACAGGAAGTACGACATCGAGAAGCACCCCAGGTGGGACGAGGTGTACCCGGGGCACCCCGGCGCCTCGCACGCGGAGCCCTTCGACTTCTCGGAGTACGCGGAAAGGAGAAAGCGCCAATGCTAGCAAACATCATCAACCTCGTGTCGGGGTGCGTGACCTTCCTCGGAGGGTTCCTCGTCGTGTGGGGGGCGGTCTCGCTCGGGCTCGCCATCCGCGAGCAGCAGGGCGGCGCCTCCATCGCGAGCGCCATATCCACCATCGCGGGCGGCGCGATCATCATCGCCGCCGCCGTCTACTTCGGCATGCTCGACACGAGCTGGCTGCCGGCGTAGGGGGCCCCGATGCTGAGCGTGGCGGTCCACAAGGACATAGGGGAATACACGGAGAAGGTCGTCGGGAAGCTCTCGGCGCGGACGCTCGCGTGCACCGCGGGCGGCCTGGCGTCGTCGGTTGCTGCGGCGGCCCTGCTCAACCTCGCCCTCGGCGTGCCCGTGGACGCGGCGACGCTGCCCGTCATGGCGGCGTCGATGCCGTTCTGGCTCGCGGGGTTCTGGCGCCCGAAGGGGCTTCCCGCCGAGAAGTACCTGGCGCTGCTGGCGCGGCACTGCCTCTCGGACGGGGTGCTCGTCTACGCGACGGGCAGCAGGCCCGGCGAGGCGGCGGGAAGCGTCGCCTGCGACCGCGTCGACCGGCGCGCCCGCAGGAGGGGCAGGAGGAAGGGGGCGGAGAAGAATGCCTCGAGACCGTAAGGGGGGCTCGGCGAAAGAGCCCGGCCGCAAGAGGGGGAAGTCGCTCGAGAGGCGCGTCGCCGAGCAGGAGCGCGAGCTCACGGGACGCATGGCGGAGAAGAGGCGCCTTCGCCGGGCGGCGAAGGACGTCTACTCGGCGATCGGGTACGACCTTCTGTACGAAGACGGCATAGCGCAGGTCGAGGAGGGCCTGTTCAGCCAGACCCTCGCCTTCGACGACATCAGCTACCAGTCGGCGCGGGAGGAGAGCCAGCGGGCGATCTTCTCCGGATGGTGCCAGCTGTTCGACTACTTCGGCGCGGAGAGCTGCGTCCAGCTCACGGTGGTGAACCGCCCCATCCCCGCCGAGGAGATCGGGACGAAGAGGTTCTTCCCGACGGACGACCCGAGCACCGCGCGCTACGCCGCGGAGTACAACAGGATCCTGAACGACAAGCTGCGCGAGGGGGTCTCCAACCTCGTCCGCGACCGCTACCTCACCTTCGCCGTCGGGGCGCCCTCCCTCGAGGCCGCCGTGCCCAAGCTCGCCCGGATGCGGGGGGACGCCGAGCAGACCCTCGCCAAGATGCGGAGCTCGTCGCGCGCCCTCTCCGGCACCGAGCGCGTCGAGGCGCTGAACGCGCTTCTGCGCCCCGGCATGCCCAGCATGTTCTCGTGGGAGGCGGTCGGCGCCCGCAGCGGGCTCACGACGAAGGACTTCGTCTGCCCGACGTCGCTCGACTTCAAGCCCGAGGGCAGCCCCTCGTGCTTCAAGTCGGGCGACACGTGGTGCCAGGTGCTCGTGCTCGGGAGGTTCGGGAGCGAGCTGTCCGACCGGTGCATCGCCGACATCATCGACCTGCCGGTGCCGCTCGCCATCTCCATCCACGTCCAGGCCCTCGACAAGTCCAAGGCGGTCGCCTTCGTCAAGAAGCGCATCGCGTGGATGGACAAGGAGATCATCGACGAGCAGATGAGCGCGGTGAAGAAGGGCTACGACTTCCAGATACTCCCCTCGGAGCTCAAGTACTCGAAGGAGGAGGCCGAGGACCTGCTCGACCACCTTCAGAACAAGAACCAGCGCCTCTACGTGTACACGGGCCTCGTCTACACCTACGCCGCGACCCGCGACGGGCTCGACGACCAGGTGATGCAGATCGTGTCGACCGCGCGGCGCAACTCCATCGAGGCGGACGCCCTCGACTACCGGCAGCGGGAGGGGCTGAACTCGGTCCTGCCGCTCGGCCACAACCACGTCGAGGTTTCGCGCATGATGACGACGGCGCAGGTGGCCATCCAGATGCCCTTCGCGACGCAGGAGCTCTCGCACGAGGGCGGCGGCTACTACGGCCAGAACAAGCAGTCGTCGAACCTGGTGCTTTGCAACCGCAAGAAGCTGGCGAGCCCCATGGGGTTCGTCGCCGGCAAGCCCGGGTCGGGCAAGTCCTTCTCGGTCAAGCGCGAGATAGAGAACACCGTCCTCGCCTACCCCGACGACGAGATCATCGTCCTCGACCCCGCGGGGGAGTACGCCCCCGTCGTCGAGGCGAACGGCGGCGAGTGCATAAGGTTCGCCCCCGACGCCGACACTCACCTGAACCCCTTCGACCTCGCCGACGTGGCGCACCAGTCCCGCTCCTCGCAGATGGCGTTCAAGATAGACGCCTTCCTCGCCCTCTCGAGCGCGACCATGGCCGAGGGCGACCAGGGCCTGCCCGAGGCGGACAAGTCGATCATCAGCAGATGCGTCGAGGAGGCGTACCGGGAGGCGGCCGGCGAGGGCCGCGTCCCGCTGCTCGGGGACTTCCACCGCATCCTCAAGGCACAGCCCGAGCGCGAGGGGCGCGACATAGCCCTGCGCTACGAGCGGTACGTGACGGGGGCGCTCGCCTTCTTCAACCACCCGTCGAACGTCACGTTCGAGAGGCGGATCACCAACGTCGACTTCAAGGACCTCTCCGAGAACATGCGCGCGTTCGGGATCATCGCCGTCCTCGAGTGCGTGCGCAACCGGATGTACCGGAACTTCGAGCGGGGCGTGACCACCTGGCTCTACATCGACGAGGTGCAGAGCCTGTTCGGGCACCCCTCGATCATCCAGTACTTCAGCCGGTTCTGGGCGGAGGGGAGGAAGTTCAACCTCGTGGCGACGGGCATCACGCAGAACAGCGTGTACATGCTCGACCACGAGGAGGCCCGCAACATGGTGCTGAACTCGGACTTCATCCTGCTGCACAAGCAGTCGCCCCTCGACCGGCGCGCCTGGGCCGACCTCCTCGACATGAGCTCCCAGGAGGCCGACTACATCGACGAGTCCATACAGGTGGGCGAGGGCCTGCTCATCGCCGGGGGCGCCAGGGTCCCGATCAAGGACAGGTTCCCCCGAGGGCCGCTCTACGACCTCTTCAACACGAAGCCCGACGAGATCGCCGCGCGCAAGCGCGAGGAGGAGTTCAGGCGGCGCGCACGCGGCCGCGCCGGGGAGGAGGGCGAGCCGTGAGCCGGGAAGGCGGAAGGATAGAGGGGGCCGAGGCTACGGGGGCTCCCGCGGAGCCCCTTGCCAGGGGAGAGGGCGCGGGCCCCGCGGAGGTCGCCTCGGTGGGGAGGACGGACGCGGTGAGCGCCGGGCTGGTGTCCGGCGAGGACCGCTTCGCCGCAGGCGCCCGCGGAGGAAGGACCTCCCCCGCCCTCGGAGGCCCCTCCGCCGCGCCGGAAGGGCGGGCCGGGGCCGGCGGGAGCGGCGCGCACGCGGGCGCCGCCGACCCGCCCGGGCAGGCCGCCCCGCCGATCGCGCGCCCCGCAAAGGCGCCGGGAGCCGCACGGCTCAAGGCGGCGCTCGCCGACGCCGCGTTCGACGAGGCGGACGAGTCCGACGAGCTCGAGGGGGTCGCCGGCGCCCGCCGCGCGGGCAAAGGCGCCCGTGCCGCGGTCCGCCGCGCCCGGCAGTCGGACCTGTCGCGCGCGCACGCGGGGCCGGCGGGCGAGGGCAAGGCGCCGCGCAAAAGGGCGAGGGGGCCTGCCGGGTCCCCCGCGCAGGAGGCGTCCCGGCTCAGGTCGAGGCGCGCCTGGATCGCCTCCCGCGCCGCTCAGGCGGGTTCCGGGGAGGCCTCCCGGGCGGCGTCGGGCGCGGCCGCGAAGGAAGGGGCGAGGAGGGCGCTCGGGGCCGCCGCGGCGTCCGCGGCGGGACCCCTCGCCGGCGTCCTCGCCGGGGCGCTGTGCTTCGTCCTCGCGGCGCTCGCCGTGTCCCAGCTTGCCAGCGCGGTCTTCGGGTTCTGGGACGACGCGGCGTCGAGGTCGTCCCTCGAGGGGCTCCCCCCGTACGTGACCGTGGAGATGGTGGAGACGGCGCTCGAATGCCAGGAGGAGTACGGCCACCCCGCCGGCTGCACCATCGCCCAGATCATCTGCGAGAGCGGGCAGGGGGACGCTCTCTCGGCGCTCGCCGACCGCGACAAGAACCTCTTCGGCATCAAGTGGGCCTCCTCGTATTTCGGGTGCCCCGAGGTCGCGGGCAAGAGCTCCTGGGCGACGAGCGAGGAGGTCGGCGGCTCCCTCGTCGGCGTCATGGCGGACTTCACCGTGTTCAAGAGCCACCGGGACTGCATCGTCTTCCGCAGCCGCGTGCTCCTGTCCAACCCGCCCTACTCGGGCAACGCGCTCATCGGGGAGGCGATAGCCGAGTGCGACTCGGACAAGATGGCCGAAGGTCTCAAGGACGCCGGGTACGCGACGTCCTCCTCCTACGTGGACATGCTGAAGGCCGCCATGGACGAGTACGGCCTCAGGCGCTTCGACGGCATGACCCTGGACGAGTTCAGGTCGTCCGAGGCGTCGGCCGACAGGATCGTGGCCGCGGCGGTGAGCCAGCTCGGGGTGCCCTACGTCTGGGGAGGCTCGACGCCGGGGGTGGGGCTCGACTGCTCGGGGCTCACCCAGTACTGCTACGCGCAGGCGGGGATCTCCATACCCCGCTACTCGGAGGACCAGGCTGCCGCGGGGAGGCGCGTGCCCCTGTCCGAGGCCGAGCCGGGCGACATCCTCTGGCGCCCGGGGCACGTGGCGATATACGTGGGCGGCGACGAGTACATCCACGAGCCGCAGCCGGGGGACGTGTGCAGGAGGGCGACAGGGATCGCCTACTTCACCTGCGCGGTCAGGTACAGATAGAGAGACCAGGAGGCATCCATGCAGAAGAAGAACAAGCTGATGCTCGCCGCTGCCGTCGGGATGGTGGCCGTGGTGGTCGCGACGACGGCGGTCCGCTGCACGATCGCCCACACCGTCACCGAAGGCGAGGGCGGCCGGCCCGCCGCGGAGGCGGCGCTGGAGGAGCCCGCCGCGGACGGCGGCGAGGGCGCAGCGACCGAAGCGGGGGAAGCCGACGAGGCGGGCGAGGCGCTGGCGCGGCTGCGAGGCGGCTCGTGGGTCGCGGCCGACGGCTCGGGCAAGACCCTCGCCTTCCGCGACGGGGCGTTCGTCGAGTCCGACGGGGCCTCCGCGTCGCTCACCGCGTTCGAGGTCGAAGGCGCGGGCTCGTCCGAAGGCCAGCGCTGGCTCGACGTGAGGATGCTGCGCTCCGGCGACGCCGGGGCGGCCTCGGCGACGCTGATACTGGAGGAGGGCGAAGCGGGCGCCTCGGTCGCCTCGGACGGCTTCCTGCTCTCGGACCGCTACGTGGAGGCGCCCGCGGCGGCCGGCGGCGTTGAGGTGACGGGGCTGGCGGACTCCTACCTGGCGCTCGTAGGCGGCGACGGGGACGGCCTCGAGCGGGCGATAGGCGAGTGGGCGCGCTCCAACGCCCCCTCCGCGGGCGAGGCCTCCTTCGACGGCGAGGTGTTCCTCGACACGGCCGCGGGCCGCGTGAGCGCCACGTTCCACCTCGACGACGCGGCGTCGACGATAATCGCCGTCTCCTACGAGGGCGGCGAATTCAGCGTCGCCGGGTAGGGGGCCGGCATGGCAGGAACCGTCAGGAAGGCCCTCTCGGGCGACGGGTTCGCCGCCGCGTTCTGCGCCACCTCCGTCGCGCTCGCGCTCGCGTTCGCGTTCCCCCAGCCCGCGTTCGCCGGCATCGCGGAGGACATCAACGCGTGGCTGTGCGGGATCCTGCGCGACACGTGCAACTGGATCTTCGCCGGTCAGGCCGACATGCTCCGCTCCATCGGGGCGGACGGGGTGCTCGCGGCGGACTTCGCCCAGATGCTCGGCGGCGCCGGCGACGTGACGATGTACGACCTCGTCCGGGGCGTGTGGCAGGCGGCGATCCTGCCCATCGGATGCGGCATGCTCTCGCTGGTGTTCACCGTCCAGCTCATCAAGGTCTCCCAGCGCATGGACGGCAACGCCAGCATGCCCGGCGTCAAGGAGGTCGTGTTCATGCTCGTGTTCTTCGCGGTCTTCCTGTTCCTGATACAGAACAGCTTCGACCTCATGCAGGCGGTCTACCAGGTGGTCCAGCTCGCCATCGACCGCGTGACCGGGCTTTTCGGGACGGGATCCGAGCTCGACCTGTCGGAGGTGTCCATCACGACGACCGACGACGACGTGGCGGCGCTCCTGGCGATGCTCGTCGTCGCGCTCGTGAGCTGGGTCGTCGTCATCGTCGCCTACGTGGTGGCGCTCGTCGTGAGCTGGGCGCGCGCCATACAGATCTACGTCATGGCCGCCTTCAGCCCCATCCCGCTTGCGCTCGTCTCGCTCGACGAGACGAGGCAGATGGGAGTCGGGTACCTGAAGAACTTCGCGGCGGTGTGCCTCGCGGGCGTGATCATCCTGGTCCTGCTGGTGTCGTTCCCCATCGTGCTGGGAGGGCTCGACGCGGCGAGCGCCGGCGTCCCGGTGGTCGACTCCATCGTCGGCGGGCTGTCCTACGCGCTGCAGTACCTGGCGATGTGCGTGCTGCTGATCCTCTCCCTCGTGAAGAGCGGGTCGTGGGCGCGGGACGTCCTGGGCGGGTGACGGCCGTGGCGAGCTCGGCGCGCGGGCCTTGAGGCCGGGCGCGGGAAAGGGAATCGGGATCAGGAACGAAAGGAGGAAAGATGCCCGAGAAGAAGAACGTCTACATCTCGCTGCACGAGGCGTTCGTGCGCGAGGGAATCCAGTACGCGGACAGGGCCACGGGCGAGCAGAGGTCCTTCAACGTCGCCCGCCTGCCCCCGGACACCGTGATCGAGGGGAGGGACGTCGGGGGCTACGAGTTCAGCCCCCTCTTCGTGAACCCCTCGAGGTTCCGGGGCGAGTATTGGAGGGACGTGCCCCTGCTCGCCGACCGCGAGGTGCGTCTGAGCAGGTCGGTCCTCGACGCGGAAGGCAGGCCGGTCGTCGGCGAGGACGGGAGGCGGGAGAAGGAGACCGTGACGGTCACTCCCGCGCAGATCAAGGAAGCGCTCTCGGAGGCGAGGAAGAGGTACTCCGAGCAGAACGCCCGCGACGGCAGGGGCCTCTCCGAGCGTGCGGCGGGCGCGAGGGGCGCGGCGGAGAGCATGGAGAGGGGCGGTCCCGCGCGCCCTTTCGCCCGTGAGCCGAGATAGGAGGAAGAGATGAACCGAACGGCAACGAGCCCGAGGACGGGTGTCGCGGCGCGGATACTGCTGGCCGCGCTCCTCGTGCTCGGCATGATGGCGCCCGCCGCGGCGGCACCGCCGAAGGCGCACGCGGCGGAGACCGGCAACCTGACGGTCGGCGGGAAGATATACTACGACGCCTACAACACCAACTGGTTCGACGTCGACGGGCAGATGGCGTGGTGCGGCAACCCCTCTATGGCGACGCCGGGATCCGGCACCTACGCCAAGCAGCCCCTCTCCGCCGCGAGCGGGAGGACGGCGGAGCTGGCGGCGGACATCTGGTTCTCCTACGGGTCCCCCGGGTTCGACGCCTCCATCTGGCCCGACCGGTGGTACGACGGCGGCGAGATGACGCCCGAGCGCTACACGGCGTGCGCGCATATCCTCATGGCCGACACCTATTCGAGCAGCGGCGACTTCGCCATGTTCGGGTGCTCGGCGGCGTTCCGCGAGTGGATCGGGTGGAACGTGCTCGGGTTCGACACCGCGGGCAACGTGTCCAACGAGGCCGCGGCGGGCAGGGTCATCGCGGCGCGTGCGGGGGAGGTCCCCTCCTCCTTCGAGCCCTTCATGCTCTACACGGGCGCGTCGACGCAGGTGATCCTCTCGTTCACCTACAGCACGACGGTCAAGGTCGCGAAGTCCGCGTCCGAGGGCTGGGCGCAGGACGACCCCGACTACTCGCTGGCGGGCGCGGTCTACGGCATCTACCGCACCCAGGGCGACGCCGAGGCGGACGAGAACCGCGTGGCCACGATCACGACAGGGGCGGACGGTTCCGGCGAGTCGGGGAGCCTGGGCGCGACACGGGACACGTTCTACGCCAAGGAGGTCAGCCCCTCCCCGGGCTACGCGCTCGACCCCAACGTATACGAGGTCACGCCCGAAAACGGCTACGCCTTCGCCTCCGAGGAGCCGCCCGTCACCGCGCGCATCGTGCTCAAGAAGGTGGACGCCGAGACCGGCGCGGGGGCCGCGCAGGGGGACGCGACGCTCGACGGGGCCGTCTACCAGGCGAGCTACGATCGCGGCGGCGAGACGGAGGCGGTCGAGGGGACGACCGTGGACGGGACGATCGTGTTCGAGGGCATTCCCCTCGGCGAGGTCGAGATCAGGGAGGCGTCGCCCTCCGGCGGCTACCTGCTCGACCGGGAGGTCCACCGCATCGAGGTGACGGCGGACATGGCCCAATCGGGCGGCGCGGTCGTCGAGGTGTCCCCCGACGGCGAGTTCGGCGAGCTCGTGCAGCGCGGCGGCTTCATCATCGGCAAGGGCGACGCCGAGCGCTACGACCACGAGGACGGAACGTTCTGGAACTACGCCCAAGGGGACGCCACGTTCGAGGGCGCGGAGTTCACCGTCTACAACCGCTCGGCTGCGGCAATCTGGCACGACGGCAACGGCGACGGGGAGCTGCAGGAGGGCGAGATGGTCGCCCCCGACGGCGTGGTCGCCGTCCTGTCGACCGAGTACAACGAATCGCTGGACGCATGGACGGCCTCGACCGGCGTTCGCGCGCTGCCGTACGGGACCTACGAGATTGTGGAGACGAAGGCCCCCGAAGGCTACACCGGCGAGGGGATCGTGAGCCACGTTGTGGAGATCCGCGAAGACGGGCAGTTCGACCAGCTCGTGGAAGCGGACGGCATCCTCAACGAGGTGGTCCGCGGCGGCGTGCAGGTGCAGAAGAACGACCTCGAGCTCGAAAAGAGCGAGGCGATCGGCGGCGCCGACCACTCGAGCCTCGACGACGAGGGCTACCTCGGCAGCTCGCTCGAAGGCATCGAGTTCACGATCGCGAACGCATCCGAGCACGGCGTCATGGTGGGCGGAACCTACTACCCCGCGGGCAGCGTCGTCGCCGTCATCGAGACGGCGTGGAACCCCGAGGCGCAGGCCTACACCGCCCAGACCGCATCCGACACCCTGCCCTACGGCACCTACACCATCGCCGAGACCGCCACGAACGACAGCTACCTGCTGACCGACGGCGCGCCCCGCACGTTCGAGGTGCGCGAGGACGGAGTCGTGGTGACTGCCGACGAGGACGGCGATGGGCTCCTGTGGAGCGACCAGGTTGTCCGCAACGACATGCACCTCCAGAAGAAGGGCTCCGTCGACGGGGAGAAGCTCGGCCTCGTGCCGTTCCTCATCACCAACGTCACGACGGGCGAGGCGCATGTGGCCGTGACTGACCGCAACGGCATGCTCTCGACATCCTCGGACTGGCGCAGCCGCGAGGAGGCGGTGAACGCCAACGACGCGCTCGTCGACGAGGACTACATCGACTCGGCGGACGTCGTGGAGGACTCCGGGATCTGGTTCGGCCTGGGCGAGCACGGCTCCACGGCGGAACCCGACGACGCCCTGGGGGCCCTGCCCTACGGCGAGTACACGATCGAAGAGCTGCGCTGCGAGGCTAACGAGGGGTACGCGCTTTGGTCGGACACGTTCAACGTGAGCCGCGACACCACCGAAACGTCCTTCGACATAGACCTCGGGACAGTGGACGACGCCCCCGAGCCCAGGATCGACACCGTTGCGCTCGACAAGGCCGACGGCGACCATTCGATATCCCCCGTGGCGAGCGTCGTCGTCGTCGACGAGGTGAGCTACGCGAACATGCCCCTCGAGGACCTGGTCGCCCGCGGCTGGCTCGTGGACAAGGCGACGGGCGAGCCTCTGGAAGTGGACGGCGCGGAAGTCGTCTTCGAGAAGGCGTTCGCGCCCATCTCGCCCTACGGGTCGGTGAGCGTGGAGCTCGCCTTCGACGCCTCAGGGCTGGCGGGGACCGACGTCGTGGTGTTCGAGCAGATCCTGCTCGACGGCGAGGTCATCGCCGAGCACGCGGACCTGCTCGACGCCGATCAGACGGTCTCGGTGGAGGAGGCCCCCGAGATCGGGACGGTGGCCACCGACGCGGCCGACGGTGACCACGAGGCGTCCGCCGACGGAACCGCACGCATCGACGACCAGGTGTTCTACAGCGGGCTCGAGAAAGGCGAGCCGCATAGGCTCGAGGGGACGCTCATGGACCCGGAGACAGGGGAACCCCTGCTCGTCGGCGGGGAGGCTGTAACGGCCGAGCTCGAGTTCACCCCGGCGGATGCGTCGGGCTCCGCGGTCGTCTCGTTCGAGCTCGACGCGAGCTCGCTCGAGGGGCGCAGCACCGTGGTCTTCGAGAGGCTCTACGACGCCGAGGGGAACCTGGTCGCCTCGCACGAGGACCTGGAGGACGAGGGGCAGACCGTGTCCTTCACCGAACCTTCGCCCGAGATCGGCACCACCGCGACCGACGGCGACGACGGGGACCACGAGGCGTACGCGGACGGCGACGTGACCATCGTCGACGAAGTCCGATACGAGAACCTCGAGGCGGGCGTCGAGCACGTCATGGTCGGAACGCTGATCGACCGCGACACCGCATCGCCCGTCGAGAAGGACGGGGAGACGCTCGCGGTCGAGGTGCCCTTCACGCCTGAGGAGGCCGACGGGACGGTCGAGGTCGTGTTCCACCTCGACGGCTCGGAGCTCGCGGGGCACACCCTCGTGGCTTTCGAGGAGCTTCGCCTCGACGGAGAAATCATCGCCAAGCACAAGGACCCCAACGACGAGGGGCAGAGCGTGCTACTCGTAGAGCCTCCCGCCGACACGCCGCCTGGGGAGAAAAGTCCCGGGAAGCCGGCGGGGACGCTCCCCAAGACGGGCGACTCCCTTCCGGTGGTTCCGCTTGCGTGCCTTGCCGGCGCGGCCGCCCTGGCTGGCGTCGCCGCGCTCATGGGCCGGCGGGCGGACGACCCCGCCGACGACGAGCGGCCCGCCGACGGCGCGGGGGACGGCGAGTAGCATGGCCGTCCTGCTGCACCTGGTCGGGATGGGCATGGGCTTCTGCGCGCTCGTCGCCTACGCCTGCCTGAAGGTGGGCGCCGAAAGCGAGCGCGCGACGGAAGACCTGGCCTATAGGGGATAGGAACGCGCGGAAAGGAGGCGAGAACGCAGGGAGCCGCCCGTCGGGCGGCTCCCTGCGCGTTTGGCCGAGAGTGGAATGCGAGCTGTCCCCAATCGGCGAGTCAGCCCATGGGGCCAGCCCGCCCTGCATGCAGCCGGAGCCTCTACGGGGTCCGGCTGCCTCGTTTCGAGATCGATCTATCCGCTATATCGCAGATCATCTTGCCTGAGACGAAGGTGCGCGGGTCGATGCGGAGGGCGATGCATAAGGCAAGGAACTCATCGATCCTTATCTCCCTTTGCCCGTTCAGAACGCGCCACAGGCGTTTCCTGTCCACCCCGATGCGGCGACTGAGCTCGGCGATGCTGACGCCTTGCAACCTGCGAGCTTCCTCGATGGCGGAGACTATCATGTCCGTTTCTTTCACCATCGACTAAACCTCGCCTTGGGACGTATCGAAGCCGACCGAACGACAACTCGCCTCCGGATTCCGAACGAGAGCGCCTCCACGCACGATGCGCCGCTATCGGCCTACTCCCACTTGAAGAAACGCACGGCAACCGCCGTGCACACGACCGCCCACGCGGCCATCACGACAACGGGCACGACGGCCTGGTCCGCCGGCAGGCCGAGGGACGTGGCCTTCAGGAGCTTCACGCCCTGGGTGAGCGGCAGGAGGTCGGCAACGCGCTGGACCGCCTGGGGCATCATCTCGTAAGGGATGGTGGCCCCCGACAGCAGCATCATCGGGAAGTACATCACACAGGCGAGGACGGAGGCGACCTTCTCGTTCGGCGCGAGGCCGCCCACCATCATGCCGAGCGCCAGGGTCGCCGCCAGCACGAGCGCGTAGGAGCCCGCGAACGCCGGCCACGACCCCGCGAACTCGTAGCCGAAGAACAGCGCCGCCACGCCGAACACGAGCACGGCCGAGACCAGGGCGTACACACTGTATATCGCCACTTGCACAGCGAGGATGAGCCCAGGGCTGGCCGGCGTAACAAAATAGCGCTTAAGTATCTTGCGGCCCCGATAGGCAGACACCACCAGCGGCAGGCCCATCGCGCCGCCCGCGCAGATGGAGATGGCCGACACGGCTCCCACCGACTGCGCCACGAACGTGTAGCCCGCCCCGTCGAACGCGGGCCGGTCGCCGAACATCATCCCGACGACCGCCATGACGACCACGGGCAGGATCACAGCAAAGATGGGCATGTTCATGTCGCGCAGGGACAGGCGGAACTCCACCCCGAAAAGCGTGCTAAAGGCTCTCATCGTCGGCTCCTTCCTCGGTTTCGGCGTAGGCGAGGTACGCATCCTCGAACGTTTCGGCCGAGCTCGAGGCTACGGCCTCGGCTGTCGTGCCCGAGAACGCGATGCGGCCCTTCCGCATGATGGCGATTCGGTCGCACAGCGCCTCCACCTCGTCCATGAAATGGCTGGTGAGCACTATGGTCAGGCCCTTCGACTTCATCTCGGCAAGAATCGCCCACACGCCCCGCCTCGCCTTCACGTCGAGGCCGGTGGTGAGCTCGTCGAGGAACACCACCTCGGGGCGCGGGATGAGCGCCAGCGCGACGAACAGGCGCTGGCGCTGCCCGCCGGAAAGCGACTCCACCGCCCGATTGCGCGCATCGGCGAGCCCGAAGCGGGCGAGCAGGCGCGCAGGGTCGTCGGCGTCGCGGTAGAGGGCTCGTGTCTCGCGGCACAGCTCGTCCACGGTGATCTTGTCCTGGTAGCGTGCCTCCTGGAACTGCACGCCGACCCTCTCGAACAGCTCCCTGCGCTGGGCCTGCGGATCCATCCCCAGGATCGTTGCACTTCCAGAATCGGGCGTCCGCACCCCCAGCAGGCATTCGAGCGTCGTGGTCTTCCCCGCGCCGTTCGCGCCTAGCAGGCCGAACGTCTCGCCGCGGGCCACCTCGAAGCTCACGCCCGCCACGGCGGGCTTCCCTCCGTACGATTTCCTCAGTTCGCGCACGCTTACGACAGTCTCCATGCGCCCTCCTTCCTTCCGGTCGCGGAGAATGTTAGGGAAGGCGCGAACCCTGGTGGCAAAGTGGAGGGTTAGGCTGCGGGGATTTCCTCCATGCGATGAAGGAGGTCTGTCATCTCGAAGGCGTTGCGCTCCGCCGCATCGAGGGACGTGAGCAGGCGGTCGCAGACCGTCATGATTTCGTCCTCGGGGTCGGGGCTGTCAAGCACCCGCCCGATGTCGGCGGCCGCGTCGCGGTCGAGCGCGCCGAGCAGGCGCAGGATGGAGGCGAGCGAGTAGTTCGCCGTGCGCAGGGCGCGGATAATGGAGAGCCGGTTGATGTCCGCAGCGGTGTAGACGCGGTAGCCGTTCACCCTGCGCCTGACCTGCAGCAACCCGTTCATCTCCCAGTTGCGCAGTGTGTCAATCGTGGTGTCGAGGCGGGCGGCCGCCTGCTTGCGCGTGAGCATGAGTTCTTCGCCGGACGCGTCGGGCTCGCCTGCTTGCTCGAGCAGCCTGCGGACCTGGCGCAGCGCCTCTTCGGCGGCGGCTCGCTCGCGGCGCAGATGCCCTATGCGCCGCTCCGTCAGTTCGAGCGCCTCGCCGTAGGACTGCCGTGCCATGGCGTCGATGATTGCGAGCACCTCCCGGCGCAGGCCGTTGTGCACCAGCTCGACCTTGAGCGCGGCGCGGACGAACCGGACCTG
This sequence comes from Enteroscipio rubneri, assembly GCF_963929405.1. Taxonomy (NCBI): domain Bacteria; kingdom Bacillati; phylum Actinomycetota; class Coriobacteriia; order Eggerthellales; family Eggerthellaceae; genus Enteroscipio; species Enteroscipio rubneri. Next base: position 796,856 of record NZ_CAWVIN010000003.1, read on the forward strand.
TGATACGTGCAGCTCCGTGAACACCCGGTAGCCGTTCGGGCGCCTTTTGGGCGCCGTGATGAATCCGAGGCGCTCGTACAGCCGAATCGTGTTCGGATGCACGCCCGCGAAGCGCGCGATCTGCGAGGTGGTGTATGTGGTCAGATGCTCCATCGGCTCAGTATAATGCCAAAGGCTCGCGAACGGGGCGTGCCCTCTCAGAATCGAGGTTCGCTCGGGGTATCGGGCCGCATACCCGACAGCATCGCCTTGAAGCATTCCGGGGGCACTCCCATGGCATCGAGGACATCCGCCTCTCGACCAGCCGAGTAGCCCAGAAGGAATCGATACGCTTCCATCGCCTTGGGCGAGAATCCCTCCGCGCACTCCCAAGCCCACGACAGCGCCGCCGCGTCCACCAGTTCTCCCGCGATCCTGACGAGCACGGTATCGCCGTCCACGGTCAGGCGGTTCAGGCGCTCCAGGTCGTCGCCGTCGGCGATGAGGAAGCTCCACCCGTCGCGCCTGCGGGCAACGGGAAGCCCCGTCGGCCCCGGCTCGTCCCGGTACGCGTCTGACGCCTCGTGGTAGTAGGTGCGCAGCCAAAGGCCGTTCCCTCCGACGTCGGACAGGTCGAGCGTGTAGTTGGTGAGGAGGTTTCCGGGCTGCGGGATCCCGTCGACGAGGCGGTCGGTGTCGAAGACGTCTATGCGCCCGCAGGAGTAGTACGCCTTCACTATCACCTCTCGCGCCCCTCCCTTCCCCTTTCATCCCTGCGGGGTGCGGGTGCGGCGTCGTCCCGCGGGGGCTGCCGATGGCGGGCTGCCTGCCGGAGGCTTCGCTCGGGCGCGGTCCTCGGCGCGGCGGGACGCTCCTCGGGGAGGATGCCGGCCTGTTGCACGTACTCGACGAGGCGCGGCGACGCGCCCTTTGCGGCGAGCCCGTCGAGGTCTGCGGCGCATGATGCGCGCGACGACTCGATGAGGGCGACCGCCTCGGACAGGGTCTTGAGCTCTTCCAAATCGCCGACCTCGACTGCGCGGCGCGCGATTGCGGCTATCGCCCTCTCGCCCGCGTCCGCGATCCTGCGCGCCCCGCCTGCGCGGAGCAGGGGTTGGAGCCGCTCGCGTCCGTACGACAGCCCCAGTCGCTCTCCGCTCACCTTCCGGGTCGGCGCGTCGGCGAGGGAGTAGACCCAATCCCTCCGGGCCGCCCTCGGGGAGTTATCCGAGACCTTCACGCCCAGCGAAGCGAGCAGGCTGCGGAACTCCGCCTCGCTGCGGGACACCGAGCGCGCCACCTTCACGCGCGCGCGGATGTCGGCCACCCAGGAGTACTCGCCGCGCTCGGCGAGCTCCCTCTCTGCCCGTCGGACGTGCTCGTCGCGGTGCGTCGCAGGCGCGCGTCGCGCGCCTCGCCTCGCCGCTCGGGCTGCGACGCCGGAGGGGGCGGGCGGCTCCAGCGGGGACATGCCGAGGGATTCCGCGATTCTCTGGAGCGACCTCGCGAGCGCCTTCGGGTCGGGGTCCTGTAGCCGCCTCCCCGTCTCGACGTCGGTGTTGTTCACGACCACGTGGGCGTGCGGGATGCCGTTGGCGTTGTCGTCGTGGTAGACGATGGCGACCTCGTGGTTAGGGAAGCTCTCCTGCGCCCACCTGGTCGCGAGCGCGCGCAGGCCGTCGAGCGAGACCCCGTCCTTCGGGTCGGGCGACACGACGTAGTGCTTGTACGTGCGGGCGCGCCGCCCGCGCCACGCCGAGTCGTTGCCGAAAAGGCGGCGCGTCTCGTCCATCGCCGCGGCCCAGTCGAACGCCCTCCCGGGCTCGGGAGGGTCCAGGTTGAGGCAGTCCTCCGCGAGGGCTCGGTTCTTCTTCGTGAGGTAGCGGCGGATCCCCTTCGTCGAGGTGTGGCCCGAGATGGCCTTGAGCATGGGCAAGCCGCTCACCTCCAGAGGGCGGCGAGCGCCTCGCCGGACAGCTTGGCCACCTCGCCCCGCAGGGACTCGACCGCCGGGCGCATCTCTTCGAGCTTGCGCTCCGCGCGGGCGAGCTCCTCCAGGACGTCGGGGGCGTCCATTTCGTTCGCCCTCAGGTAGTACGCGATGGCGTTGAGGGCGTGGACCGCCTGGTTGTAGTGGTGCCCCCAGCGCGTCATCTCGCGGGAGAGCTTGGCGGCGGTCGTGCGGTCGACTACCACGAGGCGGGCGCCGGTGCCGACGGAATCCGCGGGAAGCTGCAGAAGGACCCTCACGAGGTCGGAGACCGTCATGTCGAGCTCGCCTGCGAGCGCCTTGGCCGCGACGAGCTCACTTTCGGACATGCGCAGGTGCATCTGCTTGGGGCGCCTTTCCAAACGGCGGCTCGCCTCCTTAGGACTTGGGCGTGAAGCGGCGGAACCGCCGCAGGGGCGCGGGGGATCCCCCGCGAGAAGCGTAGCCGAGCGCAGGCGAGGCGGAGCGCCGCCGCCTCCGGCCGGGGCGGTTTGTCCCCGACGGGGGTACGCCCTCGGAACGAGGGAGCACTCCCAATCGCCGGGCGGCGGAGGAGGCGGCCAAGAGCTGTTCCGGGTGCTGTGTACACCGAACAGGCCTCTTGCTTTGGTTCGGGGTTCAGCGGCTCCCCGGCTCTTCCGCGATGCCTCCGCTTCTTATTTCGCGCATCAAATCCGCTGTCGCGAACGCCCCGATTCCCATCCCGAAGAAAACGCACAGCCTCACGAACTCGTCGACGCGCATGGCGCGCTCGCCGTTGAGGACGCGCCAGAGGCGCTTGCGGTCGACTCCCACGCGGCGTGCAAGCTCGGCAACGCTGATGCCGCGGTAGGCGCGCGCCTGCTCCAGCCGCATCACGATGCGGCCTTCGTCGTCGACCATTTCGCATTTTCCGGACGCCGCGCGATCGCATTGCTGCTGCCGGCTTGGTGGCGATGCGCTCATTTGATGAACTGCGGGGTGCGGCGATGAGCCTTAGCGCCCGCGGTGCTTCTGCTTGCGCTTCTCGGTCTTTTTCGCGAACCTCTCGCGACGCTGCTCTTCGCGGCGGGCGCGGGAAAGCGCCTCGCTTTCCCCTTTCGCCGCCTCGCGCTGCTCGGCAAGAGCCTGCTGCGCCTTCGTCCCCCGGCGGGCGCTCGACCGAATCTCTTTCTCGATCATCCGGCGGAGCCGTTTGGGGTTGACCCGCTTCGCCTGCTCGACCTGGACCTGGATGCCGTCCGTGAAGCGGAGCTCCCGCCACTTGTCGCACACGAAGCGCAGGACCTCCGGGGTCGTGGGCTCCGCGCCGAACACGTGGCGGGCGACGCGGTAATCCCCTTCGCTCTCGACTTCGATGATGCCGACCCAGAACGGGTCCTCGAACCGCACCGTGAGTTTGCTCATGCTCATGTGTCCTCCTTCACGCCGCATGTGAGCATGCTCGCGCGCACGTGGGAAGCACGCGCGCTTACGTGAAGGAGGGACAACCCAAGAGGCAGGTTACTGACGGGCTTGCCGCAACGGGGCCGCCCGCATCCCGACTACCCGACGGGATCGTGTTTTTACCTTCGCCGTCAGGATACCACCGATCCGCCGCGCGAGGAATGCCGCGTGGCGGGTTGCGAAGACGGGAGGGAAGGGCTCGGGTTTCCGCTAGGGACGATGCCAAGGGGCGCATCCAAATCAACGTCCCTCGCCGGCTTCGTCGGCACGAACATTCCGACCCCCATCCCGAAGAAGGCGCACAGCCTGACGAACTCGTCGACGCGCATTGCCCTCTCGCCGTTGAGGACGCGCCAGAGGCGTTTCCTGTCGACTCCGATGCGGCGACCAAGTTCGGCGACGCTGATGCCGCGCTCCCGCCGAGCCTGCTCTATGAGCCCGACCATGACGTCGGCGTCGTCCATTGGAGCTCGCGAAGGAAAGCCCATCCCTCCCCCTGCCGCTGCTAGAGCGTCTCGTCCTGTCCGGCGTTCCTCTTGGCCCAATGCCGGGCGTACAGCGCGCCGACCACCGACGGCAGCACCGGGGATGCCGCCTGAGCGGCGAACACGCCGAGGTAGCCGAGGCCCGCCGCGCCCAGCAGGACGGCGAGGCCAACCCTGCCCAAGAAGGCGTCCGAAAGCGAGTTCGCGAGCACCACGCGCGGGGCGCCCACAGCGAGCGCGAACGAGTCGAAGGCGTACATCGCCGCGTAGAAGAGGCCGTTCACGCTGCAGGTCACCCGCAGGTAGAGGACCGCCGCGTCGACGACCTCCGGCGTCCGCGCGCCGAGCGCGGCGACGAGCTGCGGGGCGAAGATCTGGACGAGGGCCTGCATGGCGAGCGTCACGCCGACGGCGAGGGCGAGCCCGACGCGCAGCGATTCGACCGCGCGTGCCGGCCTTTCGGCGCCCACGCACTGCGCGGCGGCGGTGGTTATCGCCTGCCCGACCGCCCAGCAGGGGAGCCCCGCGAGCGTGCTCGCCTTGAGCCCCACGCCCGCCGCCGCGGCGACGTCGGCCCCGTAGGAGTTCAGGATCGCGGTCACGACCACGTAGGAGACGTTGATGACCGCCTGCTGCACGGCCCCCGGCACGCCCAGGCGCAACACCTCGAGCGCTTCCGCCCGCGCGCCGCGCAGGGACGGAGCGAGGGAGCGGGCGCCGGGGAAGCGCGTACGGGCGACCGCGAGCGCCGCCGCTCCGGCGGCTCCCTGCGAGGCGACGGTCGCCCAGGCGGCCCCCGGGACTCCCATGCCGAGGCCCGCGACGAGCAGCAGGTCGAGCGCGACGTTACCCGCCGCGGAGAGCGCCATCGCCAGCATCGGCGTGCGCGCGTCCCCTTGCGCCTTCAGGAACGCGCAGGCGGCGTTCATGAGAAACGAGCAGCAGGACGCCCCGCCGACGATGCGGATGTAGGAAGCGGCGTCAGCCGCGGCTCCGCCCGGCACGCCCATGGCGGCGAACAGCGGGACCGCCCCGAAGAAGGAGGCCGCGGCGATCGCCGCCGAGAGCGCGGCGCAGACGACGAGGAGCGCAGAGAAGGCCCTGCGCTGGCCGGATACGTCGGCGGCGCCGGCGTGGCGGGCGACGACCGCGCCGCCGCCCGCCGTGAGGCCGACCACTATCGAGCTTATGACGAAGGCGACCGACGAGGCGTTGCTCACGGAGACGAGCGCCGTCTCGCCCAGGACGTGGCCGACTATGGCCATGTCGGCGAACTGGTAGAGGTACTGGAGCAGGTTGGCTGCGACGAGGGGCGTCGAGAACGACGCCATGCGCCGGGGCAGGGAGCCCTCGGCGAAGAACGCTTGGGTTGACATGGGTGAAAGCCTTTCGGATCCGGACGGAGGCGGCGCGCCCTGCGGCCGCCCGAGCTGCCGCGCCCCGGACGCCCCGGAACGCGAAGACGCCGCGGACGAGGGCCCGCGGCGTCTTCCGGTCAAGGCACGGCGCGGCGGGCGCCGGGACCTCGGGCCCCGCGCCTCGCGCCGACGTCTCTTTCCTATCTCACGCCCTGCGCGCTGCCTCGTCGGCGGCCGTGCCCAGGGCTCCTCCAATGCAGAGCGGTCTCATCGCGCGCCTTCCGTGTCGGATTCGCATGTCGGCGGCCACGGTACCGCTTCAGGGCGCCCGTGTCAACGGAAAGGCGACCTCCGCTGCGCAAAAGCCCCGGCCCGAAGGCCGGGGCTTCGCCCCTCGGGAGGGGCCAGGAGGTCTAGGCAACCTCCGTGAGGGCGTCGTCGAGCGCGGAGAGCGAGCTGATGTGGTGGCGGATCAGCGCCCGGTCGGGTCCGACGGCCACGAGCGCAACGTCGTCGAACCGGACAGGGCCCTCGTCCGCGCCCTTCTCCGCGAGGTAGGCGAGCGCCGCCCTCTCGCGGCGGGCGCGGAGCTCGCCCTGGTTGCGGCTCGGCGGGAAGCCCGCCGCGGCGCCGTCCCGGGCCGCTACCTCGACGAAGACCAGGTCGTCGCCGTCCCGCGCCACGATGTCGATGTCGCCGGCGGGGGACTTCCAGCCCACGTCCAGGACGTCGTACCCGCGATGGTGGAGGAAACGCTCCGCCGCCTGGACCGCGCGCTGCTTCAGATTCTCCATCGTTGACCTCCTTGATCGTTCCGGCCGGGCCCTTCTGCCCCGCCTCGTGGCCCGATCCCCGCCGGGGTTCGGGCGGTCCCGCAAGGGGGGAAGCGAAACCCGGAGGGCCTGAGCTTCCGCACGCCGTGGGAGCGCCCCTGCCGCGCGGAAGGTTTTCGCGGCCCTTGAGGGGGCGTCCGGTTCCCGGCGAGGATGGAGGGGTCGAGGCGGCGCGGGGGGTCCGGCCGGGTCGGGGAGGCGCGAGGGGGATCCGGCGTCCGCGCGAAGGCGCGCCCGCCGGGCCTCGCCGGCGGGCGCCCCTCGGGGCTAGGCGTCCTCGGGACGTGGCTTGATCCTCGCCGTGTCGCCGTGGACGTAGTTGTTGGAGTTCCAGGAGAAGTCCCCGTCGCGGCCGTAGCGGGCGACGTAGGGCAGGTCGGGGTACGCGATCCTCGCCGTGCCGCCGGGGGTCTCGACCCGGACGGGGATCCTGTTGCACTCCGGCTGGCCGAACCCGACGACGGGGTACGACCCCCAGGAGCCGTCGACGCCGCGCAGCCACACCTCGTCGCCGATCCGAAGCTCGCCGGCGGGGACCTCGACCGCGTCCAGGAACTCCCCGAGTCTCAGCCGCTCGGGCATGGCCTCGTCGAAGGCGCGCAGCATCTCGTCGAAGCCGTGGCCGCGCTGCCCCTCCCGCTCCTCGGCGAAGCGCACGACGTGCGGCGACCCGCCCTCGCGCCGCTCGGCTCGCAGCCGCTCGACGATGCGCCATCCGTCGATGACGTAGACGCCGTTGTCGCCGGGGTCCATGCGGACGTCGGTGGTGTAGGCGCCGACGCCGACCGACAGGGCGCCGCCGAAGAAGTTGCCGACCACCTGGGCGAGCCGCGCCCACCCGTAGTCGTCCTCGTTCGGCGGGCGGTAGCCCTGCAGCTCGCAGTACCTCAGCAGCGGCTCCACGGTGTCGCGGCCGCCGTTCCAGTGCAGGTAGAGGCCGACCTTCCGCTCGCGCGTGGTGATGACCGCCCTGTTTCCCATGGTTGCACCTCCTGGCTCGTCGCGGGCCCCGCCCTGTGCGGGCGCCCCGTCGGCGCGCACGCGCCGCGCGCAGCGCCGCCGGAGCAAGGGAGGAAGCGGAAACCGCAGGCCCGAGCTTCCGCCGCGGAGCCGGCGGAAGGTTTTCCGCGTCCCTTGCGCCGCCGGAGGCCGCGCGGCGGAATGGCGCGCGTCGGGGTCCCGCGCAGGACGGCCCCGGCGCGACGGGAGGGCGCCGGGAAAGGGCGCCCGGCCGGCAGGCGGCCCTGCCGCATCCTGGCAGGATGGCGCCGACGAAGCGAGGCGGGAAGCCGAGGGTCGATGCAGGGAGGAGGCGGGATGGCAAGGACGGAACCGACTCGGGAGGAGCTTGCCGAGCTGCTCGGCGAGCCCCTTCTCGCCGTCTGGCGGGAGCTCTGCGCCGCCATCGACGGGAGGTACGAGATGGACCGCGCGTGGGGCCCCGGAGGCAAGCGGTGGGACCTGGAGTACATGTACCGCCGGGGAGGCAGGACGCTGTGCGCCCTCCACGCGAGAAGCGGCTGCGTCGGGTTCATGGTCGTCTTCGGCGGCAACGAGCGGGCGAAGGTCGAGCGGATGCTCGGCGAGCTTTCCCCGTCGGTCCGCGAGAGGTACGAAGAGGCGACGACCTACCGCGACGGCAAGTGGGTGATGTTCGAGCCGACCGACGCGTCGGAGTTCGGGGACTACCTCAGGCTGCTCGCCGTGAAGCGCAGGCCGAACCGGGGGTAGCCGCCCTGCGCCGCCGCGGGGCGCGGTCCCTCCCGGGTGCGCCCCGCGGCCCGGAGGAGGGGCGGGCGGTGGATAGTGGACACGCCGCCGCGGCGCCCTGGGGGCGCTGCGGCGGAACGCTAGGCGAGTATCGCGTCGGCGGTCTCCGCAGCCTGCGCCTCGTCGGCGCAGTACGGCAGGTACTCCGCGCACTCCTCGAGCAGCGGGCAGGCGACGCACGCGGGGAACAGCCCGAGCTGCGCGAAGTCCGAGGGCGCGGGGTCGAAGCCCACGAACGCGTCGAAGAGGCGCCCCTGGCCGTCCTCGTCCCATCGCGGCGGGGCGACGGGGGCGGCGAGGTGGTTGAGGTTGGAGTAGAGCACCCCGTCCTTGGCCACCCACCGCCCGAACACGCCCACCTCGCCCGCGCCGTCCATGAGCAGGAAGCGCGAGCCCTGGGTCGACGAGGCTATGAGGCGGGACGCGCGCTTGTCGGTCACGAACCCCTCGCACATCGCGCGGAGCGGCGCGAGGACGCCCGAGGCGAACGCCATGCTGTCGGACACGCCCGCCCCCGTCTCGAGGCCGCTGAGCGTCCCGTTGTGCATGAACCCGACCTCGCAGCCGCCCTCCGTCTCCCGCATGCGCCCGTAGTCCTTGCACACGGGGAAGGGGTGGCAGCATCCCGGCTTCACCCCGCCGTGGGTGGCGATGCGGAAGTGCAGCGCCACGGGGATGCCCCGCGTGTCGCGCGCCTCCGTCAGCGAGCGCAGCGCGCGCTCGAACGACTCCCACTCCATGCATCCCTTCCGCCATCGGACGCGCCCGCCAGCGGGGAACATCAGCCCCGCGCCGTCGGGATTGCGCTCCCAGCACTTCCGCAGGGTCTCGAGGGTCGGCATGGCGACCCCCTTCGGCTTGTACACGATTACGCACATAGCGCCCCTCTCCTTCCTTCGGTCATCAGCTCCCTGGCGAGCAGATACGCGGCAAGCTCGTCCGACTCGGTCGGGCAGGCGTCCAGGACTCCGTCCGCCAGCTCGTACCAGTTGACGCGCTGCAGCATGCCGGGGGTGCTCGCCTTGGCGAGGTGGCACAGCCCCGCGACGAACTGGAAGGTCGCGAGAAGCGTCTCGGGCTTGAGCGTCCCCCTGAACAGCCTGAACTCGATGGTGTGCTCGTTGGTCGTGTTCACCGCGTGGTACCGGGTGTCCCTCGAGACGCGGGCGGCGCCCCTGGCGCTCGCCAGCCACCCGTCGCGGGACGCGGGCAGGCACGTGCGCCCCGCCCACTGGTCGAGCCTGTCCCGCCTGCGGCGGCTGAAGATGGCGAGCGGCTCGAAGAAGCGGTCGGCGACGGTGAGCAGCTTGTACTCCGCGAGGGCGCGAGCCGTCTCGCCCTTCCCGAAGAAGTCCCTGTTCACGTGGACGTGGAGGCCGCACGTCCTCGTGTCGTGCGAGCGCATCCCCTCGGCGACGGCGGCGGCGCACACGTCCGCCCACATCGCGCGCCCGCCCTCGGACATGAGGACGAGCGGGCTTATGGGATGCGTCACCAGCTCCACACCGCAGTCCAGCGAGCTGTCGCTCTTGAAGTAGACCCAGTCCTCGCCCCACTTCTCCGCGATGCGCGCCACGGCCGCCGCCCTGTCGCCGCCGTCCATCTCCAGCTCGATCCCCAGGACGAGGGAGTTTCCCGCCTCGCCCTCGGCCCGGTGGAATCGGGGGCGCGGCTTGTATCCGTAGGAGCAGATGGCGCCGTCGAGCCTTCGCGCGGAGCAGCGCCAGCACACCAGGTCTCCGTCGCGCCTCGCCATGTCGCCTGCGGGGAACCACTCCCCGCAGTCGGCGCACTCCGCGTAGCCCTCGGCGCAGTCGGGGCAGAGCGCCCGCCCGCGCCCGTCGCGGATGAACCCGCTTTCCCGCGGAAGGCGCCTGCCGCACCCGTCGCAGACCCTCGTCAGCTCCGACGCGCACGTCGGGCACAGGCGCCTCGGGTCGCCTTCCGCCTCCGCAGCTCGCCGCGCGGGGTCTGGCTCCCGCAGTTCCCGCACGGCTCGTAGCGCGCCTCCGCGCAGTCGGGGCACACGCCCCGCACCGCCGTCTCCTCCGGCGGGAACGGCGCCCCGCAGTGCCTGCAGAACTCCCACATCGCCTGCGTGTTCTCTGGGACGAAAGCCCTTCTCCTCGGCATGATGCCCTCCTTCTCGCCTCGCGCCGCGCCGTCGGGCGCGGCCCCTCATCGACCGATGCCTCGATGGCCGCCGATGCGCCCGCAGCGCAAGCGGAGGGCGTCGCGGGTTCCGCGCGCGGCAAGGGGGGAATGCGAAGGCCGCCCCGGCGGCCGGTGGTTTTCCGGGTTGTTTTGCGGACGCCCGGCGCCTCCTTCCCGGAAAAGAACCGGGGAAAGCATCGCGGCCCTTGCCGGGAAAGCGGGTTCCGCGGCAGGCTGCCGTCGCGAGGCTCGGTCCTTCGTGGAAGCGCGGTGTGCGGCCCGGCCGGGAGGCCGGGAAAGGGGATCCCCAAGGGCCCGCCCTTGGGCGCGGGTCCGGGGCGGCGCGAGCCCCGGGTTCCGGGAAGGGCTCGAACCGATCCGAGGGGGTCAGGGGTTCGACATGCTGACTTCGTTTACGCGGGCGTGAACAATCGGAGCATGCAGCGGCGTTTCGGCGCATCAGGACCGCATGGCGGTGCGGTTGCGGGAAAGCTGGGGCGATCGGGGTTCTGAAGCTTGATACGGCGATGTCACGGAGACGGGCGCGCACGAAGGATGTCTCAGGAGCGCGCTGGTAAAATGACGCCCATCAGGAACGGAGGGCACATGGACCGTCGCTTTGAGGAGAACAACGTCGAAGACTTCGCCGGGGCAAGGGAAGGCCACTACTTCGACCGCAAAAGCGCCCGCAAAGACGTGGACGAGATCGCCAAGCACGTGATGGCGTTCGCCAACGCGGCGGGCGGCAAACTCGTGGTGGGCATCGAGGACGACGGCACGGTGACGGGCTTCAAGCGCGACAAGGCGCACAGCATCGAGGGGTTCGAGCAGTCGTACCTGACGGAGCTCTCGCCCGCCCCCTCGGTCTCGACAGTCCGAGTGCCGGCGGTGAACGAAAAGGGAGAGGACGACCAGGTGCTCGTCATGGACGTGGCGTGCGAGGAGAGCCGCGTCGTCCGCCGCCGCAAGGACGGAAAGGTCGCCCTGCGAGAGGGGGACAAGAGCGTCTGGCTCGACTATGAGCAGATCAGAGCGCTGGAGTACGACAAGGGCGAGCACTACTTCGAAAGCGAGGTGCTGCTCGACTACGGCATCGAGGACGTGGACCGCGAGGCGCTCGCCATGTACAAGCGCGCCCTCGGGACGGACGTGGGCGACGAGAAGCTGCTGCGCAGCGTCGGCGCGCTCAAAGGAGGGCATCTCACCAACGCGGGCATGATGCTGTTCGGAGAGAGCCCGAGCGTCGCCCTGCCGCAGATGAGGATCAGGGTGCTCCGGGTGGACGGCACCGAGCTCGGAACCGGGTCGGGCCTGCGGATCGTCAAGGACCGCACGTTCGACGGCCCCCTCGTGAAGTCGATCCCCGAAGCGCGCGAGTTCATATCGACCCAGCTGAGGGAGTTCCAGTTCCAGGTCCACGGGACGATGGAGTTCAGGACCGTGCCGGAATACCCCGAGTACGCCTGGTTCGAGGGCCTCGTGAACGCCGTCACGCACCGCGACTACAGCATCCGCGGCGAGTACATCCGCGTGTACATCTACGACGACCGCATGCTCATCCAGAGCCCGGGCAAGCTCCCCAACATCGTGACAGTTGACAACATCAGGCACGTGCGCTTCTCGCGCAACCCCATCCTCGCGCGGGTGTTCACGGCGTTCGACTGGGTGCGCGAGCTCAACGAGGGCGTGGACAAGATCTACCAGGAGATGGCCGACGCCGGCCTGCCGGAGCCCGAGTACGAGAGCCAGGACGACTACTACCTCAAGCTCACGCTAAGAAACGATCTCGAGAACCGCATCCCCAGGATGAACGCGGGAGACGTCGGTAATCGTGTCGGTAATGTCGGTAATCATGTCGGTAATCAGCTGAGCGAGACGGAGGAGCGCGTCCTCGCACTGGTGAAGAGCGACCCCAAGACGAGCGCGAGAAAGATTTCCGACAAGCTCGAGATGAGCGTGAGGCAGGCGGAGAGAACGCTTGCATCGCTGCGGAAAAAGGGCGTCATAGCTCGAGAAGGCGGAACGCGCGGCTACTGGAAAGTGCGGTAATTCCTGCCAAAAGGACATGCGGATGCCGGCCATTCGTCGGATTGATCCGGCTTTATCCGGGTCGGCGCCTAGCGCAAACGACGCCAGGGCTGGCGGTTCGCATAGCGAAGCCAAATCCGAGCGGAAAAGCAAACTAGAGAGAAGACTAGATAGACTAAATGTTTGGTCTATCTAGTCTATGAATTAGTCTATCGAAAATCGTCCTAAATCCCCGCCCAGGCCGCATCGAGGTCGGCGGCGCAGCTCTCCACCACGCACCGCACCGCGGCTATCTCGGACGCCGTGACGGGCTCGCCGCCCGCCTTGTCCTCCAGCATGGAGAGGATCGAGGAGGCTCCTTCGAGCCTCTCGGTCGAGCGCACGATTGCGTCCACGACCTCTTGGGGTAGAGTTGTCTGACGGGTGCCTTCCACAGGGGCTTCCTTTCCTTGGCGGCGTCGTCGAGGGAAGGATGTCCTCAAGGGGCATGAAAAGAGAGGCATCCACCTCAGTTGTCACGCTGTTGGGAAATGTACGCCAAATACCCAAAACGGCAGATGCCCCTCTGTCCGGTATTTGGCGTACGAGTATTCAGTTAGCGTGACCGCACTATTATACGCGCTGGGGCCCGGCTCCATCCGAAATGCACGGCGCTTCGCGAAACGCCCCCGCCCTCACATGAACCGGAACACCGCGCGGAAGAGCCAGCGCAGGAACCTCGCGACGATTCTCATACGGCCTTCCTCCCCTCGGTCGTTCCGCGGCCCGCGGGCGCGCCCCCGAGCAGCCCCGCCCCGTGCAGCTCCAGGTACCTGCTGTAACGCTCCTGGCAGGCGTCCATGTAGCGGCGGTACAGCGCGTCGCCGGCGCACTCCCGGTCGACGTCGTCCCTGGTCGCATCTGGGCTCCTGTCGACGAGCAGCGAGAGCACGACGTTGCGCCGCGCCTGCACCTTGCGCCAGAGCTTGGCGAAGCCGGGGTCGGCCTCTGCGAGCTCGGCCATGCCGAGCGGCTCTCCGCCGCGACCGGCCACGTCGGGCGCCACGGGCTCGTCGGCCCACGCGGCGAGGCCGTCGTCGCCCTCCAGCCAGCGCAGCAGGTTCTTGGCGAGCTTGGCGTCGTCGCCGTTGCGCAGCCAGTAGTCCCTCGCGTAGGCGGCGTAGGCGTCGGCGATCTGCCCGGGCGAGAACCCCGACTCAACCTGCCGCCGCCATGCGGCGCGGCAGTCGCGCTTGAACCTCAGCGACGTCACGGGCTTGAGCGACGCGGCGCACAGCCGCTCGAACGCCTCGGGGAACTCGCCCTTCCTGTACGGCTCGAACGCCTCGCCCTCGCCCCTCTCGTCGGCGGCGCCCTCAGGCGCAGGAGAGGGGCTTAGTCGTTTATCTTTTTCGTCCTTCCCATCCGATGAGTAATTTATAGCGGCGGGTTTTCCAGATATGGGTTTTCCAGATATGGGTTTTCCGGATGTGGCTTTCCCGCATGTGGCCGAGCCAGATACGGATTTTCCCGTTCTGGGAACGACCTGGGCTTTTTCAGGTACGCACCCGTCATCGCCCTCTCGCGGGGGCTCTGCCGCCGACTCCCCGCCGCCGGACCCGGAGCCGCCCCTGGAGAACTCGGAGAGGACGGCGAAGCCCTCCGCGCGCAGCTCCTCGGAGACCGCCCCGTGCATGGCGGGGTCGTCGAGCGTTATCCAGGTCGCCTCCTCCGCCTTGAGGAACCGGCCGTTCTCGCTGCGCTTCCTGGCCCGGATGATGTAGCCCGCCTCCTCCAGCTCCCTGATGCCCGCGGTCACGGCGTCCACGCCGTCGCGCACCAGGGAGGCGAACCCGCGGATGGTGAACACCCATTCGGGGTTGCCCTCGAGCGAGCGGATCTGGCAGTAGATGCCCTTGGCCTTCAGGCTCAGGGACCGGTCGAAGAAGACGGTGTTCTCGACGTGGGTGAACGAGCCCTTGCCCCTGTGTATCACATTTCCCACGGCTCCCCTCCCTTCTCCTGGGCGGCGCGCCTGCGCTCCGCCTGCTCGAGCAGCTCGAGGGCGAGCACGACGCGGGCCTCCACCTCCTCGCGGGTGGCGGACGGCCGGAAGAACCGGGCTATGCTTCTCTTGGGGATCCTGAACGACTCGACCTGGTTGGGCTTCTCCTCCTCCATGACCGACCGCACGAGGGCGTGCGTGAGGGCGCCTTCCTGCGAGAAGCGCTTCAGCTTGATTGCCTGGGCGTGCGACGGCGTGCAGGCGTGCTCCGAGATGGCGTCGAGCAGCCAGCCCTGCTCCTCCTCGGACAGGTAGCTGGCCTCGACGGCCGGCAGCATGCGCATCCTGCCCTCGTCGACGAGGTCGAGGAGACCCGGGACGAGGTGCGTGAGCCTAAGGTATCGCCTGACCTTGCCGCCGCTCGTCCCCAGCTCCTCCGCTAGGACGTCCCTGGATTTCCTGCCCTTCGACTTGTGTCCATTTTGAACACAAGTGAGGTCGGTGCGCTCGCCCTGGCGCTTCATCGCCTCGAGCCTCATGGAGTAGGCGAAGGCCCGCTCGCTCGGCAGGACGTTCTCGCGCTGCAGGTTCGAGTCGACCATGGCGATGACGGCCTCGTCCTCCGTCATCTCCCTCACGATGCATGGCGCCTCCTCGAGGCCCGCGAGCTCGGCGGCGCGCTTGCGACGGTGGCCGCTCACGAGCGTGTACCTGCCGCCGTCGCCGGGCACCACGGTCAGGGGGACGAGGACGCCGCACGCGGCGACGCTCTCCGCGAGGGCCTCCATCTCTTCGTCGTCGGCGACGCGGAACGGGTGACCCGGGAACGGGTCGATGAGGCCGAGCGGGATGCGCTCCACGGAGCCCGCGGCGGCGGAGTCGCGCGCCTCCTGGGACGTGAATAGGTCCTCGATGCTCGGCAGCGGCACCGCCGCCCTCCTCCTAGCCACGGCGCTCCACCTCCTCCGCGAGGCGGGCGAACGACGCGGCAACCTTGCCATCGGGGTCGTACGAGAATACGCTTTCCCCTGCAGCGGCCGACTCCGCGGCGGAGACGGCGCGGGGCACCACGGTCTCGAAGACGCGGTACGCCTTCCCGTACTGCCCTCTGACGGCGCGCTCGACCTCCCTTGCGAGGTTGTTGCGGGAATCGTAGAGCGTGACGAGGATGCCCTCGACGGAGAGGCTGGGGTTTATCTGCCTCCTGACCCGGTTCACGGTCTTCAGGAGGCCGGTCATGCCGGATGCCGGGAGGTACTCGGCGGAGACCGGTATGAGGACGCTGTCCGCGGCGGCCAAGGCGTTGATGGGGATTATTCCCAGGGTGGGCGCGCAGTCGACGATGACGTAGTCGTAGGCCGGCTTGATGGGCGCGAGCCAGGCGCCCATCATCCGCTCGCGGGACATCGCCATGAACACCGCCATCTCCATGGCGGCAAGCTCGATGTTGGAGGGCATGAGGTCGACGCCCTCGCGGTGGCGGAGCGTCCCCGCCGCGGGGTCGTCGTCCGATCCCTCTATCGCCGCGGCGAGGTGCGTGGCGAGGGTCGTCTGCAGCGAGTCCGGGTCCCTCCATCCCAGGGACTTGGTCAGGTCGCCCTGGGGGTCGGCGTCGACGAGGAGCACGCGGCGGCCCCTTCTCGCGAGGGCCACTCCGAGGCTCAGCGCCGTTGCCGTCTTCGCCGTCCCTCCCTTCTGGTTGGCGACGGCTATCGTTCTGCATGTCATCGGTGTTCCTCCCGTCTGCGGCAAAGCCGCGTCCCGGGAGGCCAGGAGGCGTCGAATCTCAGGGGGCCGCGGGGCCCGAAGGCCCTCCGCAGCCCGCCCGCGTCGCCGCGTACTGCGTTCGGGGACGCCCGTCCCCGCCTGGGGTACGCGGTTGGAAAACGCGGGAGGAGGACTGGATTTTCCAGTGTTTCTTCCGTTTCGCAAGCCGTTCCCACTAAAGGAATGGGAGCGTAAAAACGCCCTTTGAAGTGGGATTATTTAAAAAATGGTTTGCAAGGGAAGTGAGCGGAACGTGCCAGCCAAAACATTGGGAAGCCTGGGCCTTACCACTTGGCGACGCCCGCAATTCATTCGCTGACTAAACGCAGCGCTTGAATTATAACGCATCCCAAGCAAAACGCAGCGGAATACAAAAGTTCCAAAACTATGCGGCCTGCGGCAGCGATTCGAGCCGTGAGACGTACCTGTTGGATAGCTCCCTGCTTGTCGAGGGGATGTAGCCCACATAGAGGTCGAGCGTATAGGACGGCGACGCGTGTCCGAGGATGACGGAGATGGTCTTGATGTTCTCGCCGCGAGCGAGGTTGATGGTGGCGAACGTATGCCGCAGCGCGTAGGGGCGCACGCCCTCGAACCCCACCTTCTCCACGAACCTTTGCCACTGCTTCTTGAGCACGTTGTAGGTGAGGGGCTTGTCAAGTTCTCCCACGAGAGGCGTGCTTGGGCCGGGCCTGATGCCCATGGCGCGCAGGCGTCTGCTCTTCTCCTCTATCCATCTGCCTATCTCGCGGGAGGTGTAATCGTCGATAGGAACCGTGCGGTACGACGAATCGGACTTCGTATACTCAACGATTTCCGCCGTCCCGTGTTCGAGCGACCCGGTGATTCTCGCCGAAGGGACGCCGCCGACGTTGACGCCGCCCATCTTCAAAGCGAGTGCTTCCTCGGGGCGCATCCCGCTGGAGAAAAGGGCGAGGCACGCCACCTTGAAAGGCGACAGGGGAAGCGCCTTCACTTCGTGGAGGAACCGCGCCGCATCCTCCTCCATGAGAGGGTCGATGAGCGGGCGGCTCTTCTTGAAGTTCTTGGAGAGGAAGCGCGCCTTCGCCACGTTCTTCTGCACGAGCTCCCTATCCAGCGCGTCGTTGAGGATCTCGCGGCAGAATTTGAGGATTTTGTGCTGCATATCGGGCCCGGCAACGCGCGGGGAGCCGAGCGGCTTCTTCTTCCGTCGATTCCCCTCGCGCACCGCCTGCTCGCGTTTCCTTTTCCATTCCTCCACGCGCTCGTTTGCCCACCGCCGCGAAATCTCGGGCACCTGAAGCAGGCATCGCTCCACGTCCATCGCCGTCAAATCGCGAAGGGGGATAAGCCCTATTACCTCACGCAGGTACTCGGCGTATCGCCGCTCGTTGGCTAGGGTTTGCCTTCCTATGGCCCCATTGCTGCGGAGCGCAATGTAACGCTCAACGTACTCTCCGAAAGGCGTTGCGGGACTCAGCGGTGAAACGTCTTGCGCCCCAATGCCCACCCCCGTCGTCCTATCTTCAAGCATTCTGTTGGCATCTTCCTCGAACTCGGCGATGCGCGCCCTGAGTTCTTCGCGCTTGTTGCGGGCGAACACCGTCCGCGACAGCTTCTTGCGCCCCATGACCCCCTGGAACTCGGCGGGCACCCTGATGCGCAGTTCGTAGGCGGTCGCTTTCGGGTCGTCGCGCTTCCTGCGGGGAAGCCCCTTCGCCTTCCTCGCCTCATCGAGATCCACGGGCTTGTCGCATTTGAGCGTCTTCGTCATTCTCTCCTCCATCTTCGCGCCTGTTCAGATAGCGTAGGAGGCAGAGCTTGGGAACCAGCCACTTCGACCCGAACTTGACCCCGCGCATCTCGCCCGCCGCCAACAGCTTCCTCACGCCCTGCGACGTGAGGCCCGTGAACTCGGCTATCTGGCAGGGGGTCATCATGTAGGGGTACGGTTCGAGCGCGGGCAGGAACAGCCCGCCAGGGTCGGCCCCGCAAAGCGCCTCGTCGTCAAACGCCGCCTCCGCGCGACGCTCATAATGAGCCATTTCGGCAGAGCGCGAAACGATGCGATTTTCCGCATCGCATGCTTGACAAGGGACGAAAGGCCGCGCGGTCATCTCCTCACGACCTTGTAGTCGTAGCCCGTGCGGGTATTGCAGATGGTGCAGGGCTCGCGTTGCTCCTGCTCGAAGTCCGCGCGCCACACCAGGTAGTCGTCCGAGTCGCAGAACGTCTGATGGCACTTCCTGCACAGCGTGAGCAGCATGAAGTCGTCTCCCGGCCCTTTGAGCCCCAGGCTCACGGCGAGTGCAGCGTCCACAAGCCTCATCTGCTCGGCGCCGATGTGCCCCGCCCTCCCGCGCAGGCGCAGCTTGTCGATGGTGCGCAGCTGCTCCAGGAGGGCGACCGAGCCCTCCCTGAGCCCGGCCGACGCGGGCACGGGTACGTGCACGGGGAGGTTCGCCTTGGGCTTGCCGGTTATGGCGGCGACGATGATAGTTTTGCTGCGCCTGTTGCCCGCATCGTTTTGCACGACGAGGACGGGACGCGTGCCTCCCTGCTCGCATCCCAGAACGGGGTCGAGGAAAGCGAAAAACACATCGCCCCTGCGCGGATGGTCGTCCATGAGGCACCTCCTTCGTTTCAATATGTAACTGCGGCCGAGAGTCGGGGTCGTCCGACCCGCGGCCGCCTGAAACGCCGCTTCCGCGGCTCCCGCTCGCCCACGAGGCCCCTCATGGCGTGGCGCGCTCTTGACCTTGCAAGGGCGGGCGGGTATGGGGCTGTCAAGGTTCCATCGAGGGATTTCCTCCCTCATAGAGACGGACAGCTAGGTGGGCGAAACGGAACCCCGCACGGAGAAAAACACTAGAAACCGGAAGAGAGAATCTCTTTCAGGTTCTCTCGCGCAAGACTGATGCTGCGTCTCACTGCGCGATCGGAGCACCTCTCTACTTCGGCTATCTTCGCCGTGGGCATACCAAGCAAGTGCCTCATCAGAAAACGCCTGCGTTGTGCGGCGGGTATCTGCTGGAACGCTTGAAACAGCGCTTCGGATTCCAGCTTCTCCATAAAGATTAACTCTGGGTCTTTTTCGGGATTGTTGGGGGCAAGAGAGGCTTCGTCCATCGACGCCAAGTGTAGTGAGTGTCTTGTCTCGCGGCGCTCCGTTCGCCAGAACTCACGCTGAAGTTCCTCTATGCCCTCGAATACTTGCCTGGGCAGATTTATCTCGGTTCGTTTGCCGTCAGGCGTCCTCACCACAATGCGATATTGGGCTTGGGAGTCGTCAATGTTCCTGCTTTCGTAAAATCGGGCCATATATTGCTCCTTCGGTTCAGACCCGCAGGAGCAACCGGCCGAAAGCGCAAAAAAGGACGGGCAGGACGTTTGGCTCCTGTCCGTCTGGCGGATCGGCGGGTATTTATTTACATCCTCAAGGATGTGCTACGTTTTGGGCAAATTCGTTATGCGCATAGTCCCATTGCTCTCGAACGTAAGCACGGTAAGCTGGCCCTTGCGTACTATTTCTACGCGACGCAGCTTTCTATCTGCCCGACAGACGAGCTTGCCGAGCGCATTCCTTACGTCTTGCATACAGCCACCTC
This sequence comes from Enteroscipio rubneri, assembly GCF_963929405.1. Lineage (NCBI taxonomy): Bacteria > Bacillati > Actinomycetota > Coriobacteriia > Eggerthellales > Eggerthellaceae > Enteroscipio > Enteroscipio rubneri. Next base: position 816,219 of record NZ_CAWVIN010000003.1, read on the forward strand.
CTCTCTGACGGAGCATGATGTCATGTTTGACCACATAGCGTCCCGACTTGAAAAGTCAAAATTCTGTCTGGTTCGACAATGGTGCTCCGCAGACTGTCGATCTTGGGGTGCTCTACGAGACGGATGGGTAATGCATCGTCACCGCTAAACTGACGGAAGATTCTCGCTCGGTCTATCGGTTCGCAAGTGTTTAGGGTTGTTGCGGGAGATTTTGCTTACGCCACAACAACCCCTTGGGCGTCATGCTGCAGCACAATGCATAAATATCCAATATTTTGTCTTAAAGGTTGTTGGAGCGATTCTGCTACTTTTCGGTCTTTGGCATGAAGCTGGAACGGAATATCGAGCGGGAGTTTAACTCGATATCCTTTTCGACAAGCTTTAACAAGAAAGAAATGAATTGCATTATGATGCAAAGAGCCAAGCGATAGTCCTGATGAACGAAGTACAAAGCGCGACTTTAATCTGAGGGTGAAATCTGCGACTTGCGCTAAACTGCGAATGTCGACAGTTATAATACGGAGTGACGTATCGAATCAAGATTCCGTCAAAGAGCCTGCTGTTGTCGTTATGAGGAGATTGAAAAATGGCACAAATGCCCATTGTCCGTTGCAGGAATATGATCTTTTTGATTTAAGCAGTTGGGCATGGTAGCGCCCAACAACCAGTTCTTTGGGTTGGTTGTTGGGACGATGTGAATCCAGATAAAACATGACCTCGCAATCAGTGAAATCGAGCCACTTCCCATACGTTGGAAACCATGCCTTGTAGACAGATTCTTTCGCGCTGAAAGTCAGCCTATCCCAAGATATATTTGGCTGACTGCAGGTAAGCTCACCCATCTGTTTTATCTCCTTCTTGCTCATTATCAAACTGTATATCTCTGATTCAATGGGGTTATTCGGCTCGGCGTCAATCCCGATAGTTCGAAATCGGTAATCTGAGGTGACTGCGGCAGCGGCATATCCTCTGCAATGCGTAATGCTCCCGCATATGTTTTTGGGCCAAATCGGTTCTCGGTTGGTACCGATGAGGATAGGAGGGTCATTGAAGCCCAGATGCGAGAGAGCGTTGCGAGCACATTTGCGCCCAACGGAAAACTCTTTCAGGCGTTTAGAAGAAAAACTTCGTGATATTTCCTTTTCTTTCCCAATAAGAGGAAAACCGTAAAAAGACCCCAGGTATTCTGAAGAAAACACTTCCTCTGGTAGTAAGGAGGCTAAAAAACCGGAATTGAATTTAGGAAAGCCAATCACAGCACCACCCCTAGTATGAACTATACACCCTTGTATACACTTTAAAAGTTCCAGCTGTTCATGTAGGCGATCTGCTCCTCGGTGAGGGTGTCTATCTTCACGCCCAGAGTCTCCAGCTTCACGCGCGCCACGCCGTCGTCGATGGCGGCGGGCACGTCGTACACCTTGTTCTCCAGCTCGCCCGCATGCTGGAAGAGGTACTCGGCCGCGAGCGCCTGGTTCGCGAAGCTCATGTCCATGACGGACGCCGGGTGCCCCTCGGCGCAGCTCAGGTTCACGAGGCGCCCCTGCGCCAGGACGATGACCGTGCGCCCGTCGGCAAGCGTGTACTCCTCCACGAGCGGCTTGATCTCCTCCACCTTCACGGCGTGCTCGCGCAGCCACTCCAGGTTGATCTCGCTGTCGAAGTGCCCGGAGTTGCACACGATGGCGCCGTCCTTCATGTTCTCGAACGCGGGCGCGTCCACCACCTTGCAGTTGCCGGTGACCGTCACCCACACGTCGGCGAAGCGCGCCGCCTCGGCGGCGGGCATGACCTCGTAGCCCTCCATGTGCGCCTCCAGCGCCTTCAGCGGGTCCACCTCGCACACGATCACGCGCATGCCCATGCCCTTGGCGCGCAGGGCGAGCCCGCTGCCGCAGTAGCCGTAGCCCGAGATCACGATGGTGCGCCCGCACAAAAGGCGGTTCGTGGCGCGCACGATGCCGTCGAGCGTGGACTGGCCCGTGCCGTAGTGGTTGTCGAAGCAGTGCTTCGTGTTCGCGTCGTTGACGTTGAACACGGGGTAGCCCAGCGTGCCCTCCTTCGCCATGGACACAAGGCGCACCACGCCCGTGGTGGTTTCCTCGGTGCCGCCGATGACGCCTTCCAGCTTGTCAATGTGGGTGGTGTGCAGCGCGGTGTCCAGGTCGGCGCCGTCGTCCATGATGATCTGCGGGTTCGTGGCGATGACCGCGTCGATGTGGCGGCGGTAGGTGTCCATGTCCTCGCCGGTGACGGCGAACACCTTGATGCCGAAGTCGCGCACGAGCGAGGCGGCGGTGTCGTCTTGGGTGGAAAGCGGGTTGCTGGCGCACAGCGCCACCTCGGCGCCCGAGGCCGCCAGCGCGCGCATGAGGTTCGCCGTCTCGGTGGTCACGTGCATGCACGCGCCGATGCGCACGCCCTCAAGCGGGCGCTCCTTCGCGAAGCGCTCGCGGATGGACGCCAGCACGGGCATGTCGCGCGCCGCCCACTCGATGCGGGCAAGCCCTGCGTCGGCAAGGTCGATGTCTTTGATGTCGTAGCTCTCGGTCATGGCGCTTCTTTCTTATGTTATCGACTGATCCTATGTCTGGTTTGGCGTCGATTAATCCTCAAACAACACCCTGTTTTTACCGCAGGAGTTGGGCAGGATTGGATTTATACAGATGATGGGAAACCGCAATATTGGGCGATTGATAATTACTTTATAACAGGAGAACGAAATACACATTTTTTAGGATGTGATGTAGTAAAACAACATCACACACTTACACAGATTATAATGGGATTGCTGAACAATGGGTTTGAGCTTAAAGTTGTAGAGGAAGCAGAACCGCCTAAAGAGATGATGGATATTCCGGGTATGGAAGATGAACTTCGCCGCCCGATGATGTTACTTGTAAAGGCGATAGCGAAAAAATAATATCTCTATTAGGAAAACTGATATACCCCAATTTAGAGAATGGCATAGTAATTCCTAGTGATAAAGAGAAAATGATTGCACTGGCAAATAAATACATTGAAAAAGAAAATGTAGATGCACTCATTCTCGCCTGTACGGAGCTGCCACTTGCCATAAAGCCCGAAGATGTTAATGTGCCAATCGTGAATACAACCCAAGTACATATCAATGCAATTTACCAATATGCAATTCGATAAAAATAGCAAAGCCAGCCGAGCCAGTCAACGGTCAAGATGAACGGCGCATTTCATGCGCCGCCGTTGACAGCCCCGCCCGTCTTTGCTAAAGGGTAATCAAGGCGGGAAAGCCCTAAAATGGCTTCACACCTATTTCAATAATTGGAGGAGATAAAAATGAGATCAGAAAAGGAAGTTTATGATATTGTTTTGAATTTTGCAAAAACAGACAAACGCATTCGCATGGTTACTTTGGAAGGATCTAGAACAAATACAAATATTCCGCCTGATGATTTTCAGGATTTTGATATTACTTTTTTTGTTACGGATATGGACAGCTTCACAAGTGATGATAAATGGCTAGATATATTTGGTGAAAGGTTGATTCTGCAAAAGCCGGAAGATATGGAATTATTTCCAGCTGTAGAAAAGGGATTTTCATATTTAATGCTGTTTACTGATGATGTTAAGATAGATTTAACTTTGCTGCCGCTGGAACTGATAGACGAGTATTTTACATGGGATAAACTGGTAAAGTTACTGTTGGATAAAGACAACCGTATCGTAAAGCCGCCAATACCAACGGATATAGACTACCACTTGCAGAAGCCTACTCAAAGAATGTTTGACGATTGCTGTAATGAATTTTGGAATACTACAACATATGTAGTAAAGGGCTTATGCCGCAAAGAAATTCTTTTTGCTATTGACCATATGAATGATATAGTACGAAAAGAATTGCTTCGCATGATTTCCTGGCTGATTGGTATCAAACAGGGATTTCATTTCAGTTTGGGAAAAAACTATAAATTTATGAAGCAATATGTCCCAGAGGAATTGTGGGAACGACTTATGTCCACTTATAATATGGATTCCTATCCCCATATGTGGGAATCCTTTGAACAATGTATGGCATTGTTCCGGGAGGTTTCGTCAGAAGTGGCATGCCAGTTGGATTACCAGTATCCACTATATGATGAAAAAATCAGTAATTATGTGATTCGGCAAAAGAAAAAATATGGCATTGAAGATGATAACAAATAAAATTTTTTCAATCGAAAAAATTTATTTTGATTATTCAATTTTGAAAAACTGAATACCTCAAAATCAGAAAGAGCGCGGACAAGCACTTTGAGGGATTGGCCGCCTTGTCCACCCATCCAGCGGGGCGGCGGGCGGCGGTCAAGGCCGGGTGTAACCCCGTTCATTTCAGCCTTGACGGTTGCCCGCTGTCCTGCTACTTTTCCGGGAGTGTGGCCACAACTTCGGGACACTTTGTCCACAAGTCGGAGCGTAGGACGAGGGACGGGGGCTTTCATATACCTGCCGCCGTTCTCTGAAAACAGGCCGATTTTTTGCTCATTCCCATTCGCAAAAATTCAGCCTGTTTTCCTGCCGGAGCAAACGGGGCGCAAGAAGCACCGCACCCCGTTTCCCCCGTCAGCCACGCCAGCGGTAGGTATAACACACTACACTTTGCAAGCAAAGTCGTGTGCCAAAGGGGGCACCCCTTTGGAAACCCCGGACAACAAAACAGGCGGTATGCTGCCCTCTCCGGGAGCATACCGCCGTTTGTTGTCAGCAGCCCGTTTCACGGTCTGCGTGTAGTTCCTTGTAAACTGACCTAATTCAGTGGAAAAATATCGTTCGCCCGTATCGGGCAGTAAAGTAACCACTGTCTTGCCCGAACCAAGTTGCCGAGCAAGCTGACGTGCGGCAACCACATTTGTACCGCCCGATACGCCGCAAAGCAAACCCTCCTCACGAGCAAGCGCGCGAGCCTCGTTGATAGCTTCCTCATCGGAAACCACGCAGATATCGTCATAGATGCCCTGATCAAGGATATCGGGAATAAGCCCATCGCCGATACCCATCTGCAAATGCGTTCCGACGCTTCCTCCCGAAAGAATCGCTGCGCTCTCCGGCTCAACGGCCCAAATGCATACATCAGGAAAAAGACGTTTGAGTGCCTGCCCTATACCGGAAATAGTACCACCTGTACCAATGCCCGAGCAGAATCCATGTATGGGCCCCTTCACGTCCTCTAAGATCTCAAGTGCTGTATGATAGCGATGCGCTAGTAAATTATCCCTGTTCTCGAACTGCTGTGGCACGTAAACACGAGGATCCTCGCTAGCCATACGCTTAGCCAGAGCGATGCATTTGGATATGCACTCTCCAATATCGCCAGCATCATGTACGACAATTACCTCAGCACCATAGTGGCGAACAAGCTTACGACGCTCTTCCGACACGCTGTCTGGCATAATGATGCGCGCACGATAACCGCGCACAGCACACACAAGCGCGAGCCCTATACCTTGATTGCCGCTTGTAGGTTCAACGATAATACTATCTGGCCCAATTTCGCCGCGGCGTTCGGCGGATTCAATCATCTGTAATGCCGTGCGCGTTTTAATGGAGCCTCCTACATTAACGCCCTCAAACTTAACGAGTATCTGTGCGGCATTCGCTTCAGATAACCGATTGAGACGAACGAGAGGTGTATGCCCCATGGCTTGCAGCACATTATCGTAAATCATGGAACTCCTTCCAAGGGGGTGCTAGCCCCTTATGCTAGCCTGCAGGTCTTTCGCAGATCCTCGGCGCGGTCGGTGCGCTCCCAGGTGAACTCGGGCAGCTCGCGGCCGAAGTGGCCGTAGGCGGCCGTCTTGCGGTAGATGGGGCGGCGCAAATCCAGCGCGTCGATGATGGCGCCGGGGCGCAGGTCGAACACCTCGGCCACCGCGCGCTCGATGGCCCCCACCGCCGCCTTCTCGGTGCCGAACGTCTCCACCATGAGCGACACGGGGCGCGCCACGCCGATGGCGTAGGCCACCTGCACCTCGCAGCGCGCGGCCAGGCCCGCGGCAACCACGTTCTTCGCCACCCAGCGCGCCGCGTAGGCCGCCGAGCGGTCCACCTTCGTGCAGTCCTTGCCGGAGAAGGCCCCGCCGCCGTGCCGTCCCATGCCGCCGTAGGTGTCCACGATGACCTTGCGGCCCGTGAGGCCGCAGTCGCCCATCGGCCCGCCGATGACGAAGCGGCCCGTGGGGTTCACGTGGATCTCCGCGTCGGGCGAGAGCGCCACGCCCTCGCCGGCCAGCACCGGGCGCACCACCTGCTCCACCACGTCGGCGCGCAGCCGCTCGTAGGGCGCCTCCTCGGCGTGCTGCGTGGACACGACCACCTTCTCCACCCACTTCGGCGCGCCGTCCTCGTAGCGCACGCTCACCTGGGTCTTGCCGTCGGGGCGCAGGTAGTCGAGCGTGCCGTCCTTGCGCACGGCGGCGAGGCGCTCGCTCATGCGCTGGGCCAGGTAGATGGGCATGGGCATGAGGGTGCTCGTCTCGTCGCAGGCGTAGCCGAACATCATGCCCTGGTCGCCCGCGCCGATGCGCTCGTAGGGGTCGTCCGCGGCCCCGCCGTGGGCCGCCTCCCAGCTCTCGTCCACGCCCTGCGCGATGTCGGGGCTCTGCTCGTGGATGGCGTTCACCACGCCGCAGGTGGTGCCGTCGAAGCCGTACTTGGCGCGGTCGTAGCCGATGCCGCACACCACCTCGCGCACGATGGCCGGCACGTCCACGTACGCCTGCGTGCGGATCTCGCCCGCCACGGCCACGAGCCCCGTGGTCGCAAGCGTCTCGCACGCGCAGCGCATCCGCGACACGTCGGCGGGCTGCCCGCTGGGGGCGATGTAGCCCTCGCGCTCGAGCTCTATCTCCTTGGAGATGATGGCGTCCAAGATGGCGTCCGATATCTGGTCGCACATCTTGTCGGGATGCCCCTCGGTGACGGATTCGGACGTGAACAGGTAGGATTTTGGCAAAGCGATCGATAAGCTTGGCCTTTGCTCTATCGTCATTTCAATTCTCTCTATACTTTAGATTGCCCATTATCCAGCTTATTTAGGTTGATGACCCTTATTGGACGTCCATCTTGCTCGACAGCTCCTTTTTTAAAGCCTGATATGACTCTTCGCTCATTGCGTGCTCCATGCGACAGGCATCCCTTTGTGCAATTTCAGTCGGAATGCCAAGGTTGGTAAGAACCTTGAAGAAGAAGCAATGGCGGTCGTAAACTCTTTCAGCGATTTTGCGTCCCCCATTTGAAAGGCGAACCAAACCTCGAGGCCTAAATTCAACATATCCTTCCGCGCTCAAGGAGGACATAGCTTTTGATATGCTTGCTCGCCTTGGAAAAACCCATTCTACTGGCCATATCCACTTGCCTTACAAAACCACCAGAACGAGTTTCGAGAATAAGCAGGTTTTCTAGATAGTCTTCCCTTGACTCACTCAAAGTCATCAGTTCCACCTCACTTAATTCAAAATCCGACCCGTCGACGACTGAAGCTCCACCATTTTCTTGAACAGGCTGTCTTCGCGCTCCATGAGCTCCGACGGCTTTCCTTGCTCGGCAACGCGGCCTCCATCCAGCACCACGATTTTGTCGGCGCTCATCACGGTTCTCATCCGGTGCGCGATGACCAGCACGGTTTTGCGTTCAAGGAGACACGATAGCGCCTCCTGCACCTTCGTCTCATTTTCAACGTCAAGTGAAGCGGTCGCCTCATCCAGAAGAACAATGGGGGCGTTTTTGAGGATCGCCCGGGCAATCGATATGCGCTGGCGCTCGCCTCCGGACAAAAGCGCGCCGTTCTCGCCTATCCTCGTTTCATAGCCCTTCGGCATGCGGGAGACAAAATCATCGCAGTTCGCCGCCCGAGCCGCCGCAAACACCTCCTCATCCGTGGCATCTGGCCTACCGAGTCGGATGTTCTGCATGATCGTGTCGTCGAACAGAACCACATCCTGGAACACTTGGGCGAAATCGACGAGAAGGGCCTCGGGGTCGACGGTCGAAACGTCCACGCCTCCGATGCTCACAACGCCATCGTCGGCATCCCAGAAACGGGCAGCCAGCTTGGCCGCGGTGGACTTGCCGCCCCCGCTCGGACCGACCAAGGCGGTCACCTCGCCCTCCTTCGCAACAAATGAGACGTTCGAGAGAACCTTCTCGCCTCCTTCGTACGAAAAAGTCACGTTGTCGAAAGAAATGTCGTGATTCGCCGGCTCGAATTCCATCGACCCGGTTTGAGGCCGCTCGTGCTCGATGGAGTGCATGCGCTTGATTCCGAGCTTGAGATTGAGAAGCTCCGTCACAACTTCAAGCACGGTGTTGATCGGATCGTAGAATCTCGTCACCACGAGAAGGAAGCAGAAGTACACCATGAACTCTAGTTCCCCCGATGCCAAAAGCAGGGCTCCGACGAGGACGGTCGAAGCTATTCCGAGCTTGAGGAACGCTTGCGCGGCCGACACGGGAACGGCACTCGAAAGCTCCGAGACGATCTGGGCCTTCTCCGCGCGATCGATCTTCTGATCCAGTTGCTCGAGATACGTTTCCGATTGGTTCGCCGCCGTGATCTCTTGGGCGCATTCGAGGTACTCCTGCAAGCCGTCCGCAACGTCAAGCTGGCGGTCGATGAGAAACTGCCCCTTCGCATCTTGGCTCTTCCGAGAGAAGGCGATGATGAGCAAGGCGATGGGAAGAACCCAGAGGGCGGCGATGGCCATCTTCCAGTTGAAGAGCAGAAGCATGATCGAGATCAATATGGTCGACGCGCCGGTTCCGAACAAAAGGGGCATGATATGGGAGAACATGCGCTCCTGATCGGCGCAGTCCTTCATGATGGTGGTGGTGAGGTCCGAGAGGTCGCGCCTTCCGAAAAAGGAAAGGGGCAATCTGCGCAGCACCTCGGCAAGCTCGATCCGCTTTCTGGCACTCTCGCCGTACACGACATTGTAGGTGAAATGGTATTCGAGCCATTGGGTCAGCAGCATGAGCAGGAGTATGACGACGATGGCTGCAAGATAGCCACCAAGAGCAGGGAGGGGCTTCGAGGGGTCGAGCAGATGATCCAGGTAGTCGTTGGTCGCCATGCACAGCACGCCAATGGGTGCCATCATGACGAGGTTGGCGAGAGCGCAGAAGAACGCGCCTCTCTTGAACTCGAAAGCACCCCGCTCGGTCAAAGCGAACTTCTCACGCAGCATCGTTGGCACCCCCTCCGATTCTCCAAGAGACTGATTTCTGATAGTCCTCCCACATCCGGCGATACACTCCCTTGCTTTCGACAAGATCCCCGTGGGATCCCGATTCCGAGATGGCCCCGTTCTCCACGACGCAGATCCTGTCCGCGCCCACCACGGTCGATAGCCGGTGTGCAATCATGAGAACGGTCTTGCCGTGCGTAAGACGCGCGAGCGCACGTTGGATAAGGGCTTCGTTTTCCGGATCGGCGAACGCTGTGGCCTCGTCCAAGACCACGATAGGCGCATCTTTCAGAATGGCCCGGGCAAGCGCGATACGCTGGCATTCGCCGCCCGACAGGTAGACGCCCTTCGCGCCGACCACCGTGTCCAAGCCCTCGGGCAGCTTCGCGATGATGTCGTCGCATTGCGCCGCGTGCGCGGCCGCCTCCACCTCCGCGCGCGTAGCCGACGGGCGCGCGAATCTGATGTTGTCAATGAGGCTGCGCTTGAAAAGCCGTGTGTTTTGGAAGACGAAGGAAACGGAATCCATCAGTTCCGAACGGGGAACATCCCGCACATCAACACCGCCGACAAGCACCCGTCCTTCATCGACGTCCCAGAACCTCGGAACAAGGCTTGCAATGGTGCTCTTGCCTCCTCCCGACGGCCCGACGAGCGCCATCGTTTCTCCTTCGGGAATCGCAAAGCTCACGTTCTTGACGGCAGGTGCGTCAGCGCCCGGATACGTGAAAGACACCCCTTCAAAAACGATATCGCACGTCCCGCTCGCCCTCCCGCCTTTCGCAGAACAGCAAGGCATCTCCGGCGTGGATAGGATCCCCTCGATTCGCATCACGGCATCTTGGGCCATCGCCGCAGCTTCAGAGGCGTACAGTATCTTGGTCATCATCGATGTCGTCACCGCGCTGAACACCACGTAGAAGAGGAAGTCCGTGAAGAACGACGCGAAGTCCCCTGCTGCCCCCGCAAGCAGGATGCTGGCGGGAACCAGCACAGCAAAGGTCGAGTTGATCGCCACGATCTGCACGACCTGCGGTTTTTCGCACAACTTCGAATAGCCATGGGCCATATCCCGGTACTGCAGGATGGCCTCCTTGAATGCGTTGAACGAATCGACCGTTTGCTGGAACACTTTGACGACGGGCATGCCTCGAACATATTCGGTCGCAGCGGCGTTCATTCGGTTCAATGCCTGCTGGTAGTTCGACACGAAAGTCAGATAGCTTGAGTTCTCATCGCTGCCTCCCCCTCCCATCATCCTCCAAATGCACGCGAAGGACACCGCGATGGGAACCAGGCACGCCAAACCCATGGCCCAGTCGAAGATGAACATCACGACGACAAACACAACGGGGGTGATGAGGGCTCCCACGAAATCAGGGAACTTATGGGCAAGCACGGACTCGGTCTGGCCGGCGCAGCCGTCGATCACCCTCCTTAGTTCGCCGGTCGAATGCTCGTCGTAGTAGCCAAGGGGAACCTTGGAGAGATGGTGGGTCGCGGCCTTCCTCATGTTGTTGCCGGTTCGGAATGCCGCGATATGAGTGCACATCAACGCCGCGAAGTACACCACCACTCCGGCCACCGCGAATCCGACTGCCAGCCATGCGTAAAAGGCCGCGCCACTCGCTTCGCTCCATTGAGGAGCCACTGCGACAAACTGCGACATGATAAACCAGACGCACACAAGGGGCATCACAGCAAGCAACGAATGCAGACCAGACAAGGCGCAGCCCACCACGGTGAGGATTTTGTAAGGCCCTGCGAAGTCAAGCAACCTGAACAGCGGATGGGGTGCTTTGCGTTTCGACTTTTTGTTCTCTGGGCTTTGTTCCGTCATTTCTCCTCCTGCTCTATTACCAGGACGTTGTTTTGCACTTGCAGCGACTTGAATATTTCCGCAAACTGACCGCGTTACGCTGGGGGTGCAAAAAAATGGTATTCTGTCGCAACCAGCAAATAGAAAGGTGCTGAATATGGGGTCGACGCGCCAGACAGCCGGCTTGCCAGCAATTGACGTGACTTCTATCTGCGATGCCGCCTTGAAGCTCACCAAAGAATTTGGCATAGATGGTTGGTCTATTCGTCAACTGGCTAAAGAAATTAACGCGTACCCAGGTGTCATTAATTACCACGTTGGTCGAAGAGAAGATGTGGTACATCTTGTTATCGAGCACGTTAATGCCGAAATCGACCTTCCTGAGCCTCGCGAGAATTGGAAACGATGGTTCAAGCTTCTTCTTGAGGGGATGCGTTCCACCCTGAGAAAGTACCCCGGAGTCGCTCGTAGACTCGCTGCCGTAGGTCCTGGCCTTGGGGAATCCGACCGCATTATCAATTGCGGCATTCAAGTGCTGAGAGATGCTGGGTTTGGCGATTGGTCCACTCTTGTTTATTCCGTTTTGCTTTGCCAAACTTGCGCGTTCGTTGCTACCGAGGATGACAGGGACAAAATGGACGATGTGCGCAAAGAGGTGGGGGGTTCGTATGCGAGTGCGCTTTCTGCGTCCGATCCCGGTATTGCCGCTTTGGCAAAAACGGTCAAACTCCTGACCGAAGAAGAAAGCCTGAGGAGAAGTTTTTTTGATCATCAGTTCTCAGTCCTTCTCGATGCTCTTCTCGGCGGATTGGAAGAGATTTTTTTAAAGGGCTGACTAGCGTATCGAGGTCTTAAGAGCATTTAAATCAATTTTTCCTATGGGGGTCAGGGGCAACAACTCACGAATCTCTACTCTGTCTGGATGCTTGAATGGGGCGATTCCTATGTTGTTTAAAAACTCCCTTATGGATTCCAAGTTGGGCGCATCGCCGCTGCAAACGATAAACGCACACGTCTTTTCGCCAAGGGCTTGATCCGGTATCCCGCAGACGGCTACGTCTACGATGCCGGGCATTTCTCTAAGACTTGCCTCTACGTCTTCCGCCGAGAAAGTCTCACCGCCACGGTTTATTGTGTTTTTCAGACGTCCCGTGATTTTGAAGTTGCCGCAGGGATCCCTCACCGCTAAATCCCCCGTATGATAAAATCCTTCCGAATCAAAAGAGCGCAGAGTAGAATATTCATCTTCGTAATATCCACTCATCAGATACGGTCCTTTCCATATCAATTCCCCTTCTTCGCCGTCTGCGCAAGGTTGCCCATCTTGTCCGATGATAAGAGGGCGATCGTTTTCGGAAAGGGGGAAGCCTTGGGTGGTAAAGGCGATTTCCTCTGGCGCTTCAGGGCTTGTCAGCGTCAATATTCCTTCAGTCATGCCGTATGATTGCTGGACAGCGCAAGAGAAAGCGGCAGAAAGCCTCTTGGCATCTTTTGCGGTAAATCGCGCACCTCCTACATGGATGGACTCAAGGCTTGAAAGATCAACAGGATACCAGTCGAGTGCGTCCATCCAGAGGTTTACCGCCGATGGAACTGCTGTTATTGTCGTCACTTTTGCAGAAGAGATCAATGGAAACACTTCATCGGGACTCACGCTTTCCGCCAAAATGACGGTGCCTCCTTTTTCTAGCGCACCAAGTGCGCCGGGGCATGCGAGCGGCAAATTATGGCATATCGACAAAGCTGCTAGGTATTTTGTTTTTTCGGAAAAAAGCGATCGGGAAGCCGCTTCCACGAAATTGTACACATAGCTGAAATTTGAGCGAGGAATAAGTTTAGGGAGTCCTGTTGTACCACCCGACGGAAGCAGGAACAAAATTGATGAGGAGTGGGGTGCTGTGGCTTGCCAGAGCTCTCCGCGCATATCCGAAACTGATCGATATTGATCGGAAGATCCGATGACAAAACATTTTAGCCTTGGATTGTCCTTTTTGATGGCTTTTGCTAAGGACTCGTAATCATAAGCCGGGGAAGAACACGGAACAATTAGGCAGGATGCATTTGACTTTGAGCAGAAATGAGAGATTTCCGCTTTGCGATGAGTCGGCAAAGCAAGTACGGGGATGCATCCTCTCATTACTGACCCGAACAAGATTATAAGAGATTCAGCTTTGTTTGGAAGCTGAAGGACGATCCTGTCCCCAGCTTCTATCCCCTCCGAAGCAAGGCAAGAGGCGAATCGCCTTGCCGCATCAAATAGCTCAGTGTAAGTATACGTGGTTTCTCTGTCGCGAACCGCAATATTTGCCCCATATTCACGCTCCCATTGCGCAATACGTTCAACAAGAGTGAAACCAACGTCGGTTGCCCTTCTCATAAAACCCCCTTCTGCCATCCGAAGCCTTAGAAGATATTTGCGCAATATTTGCAAACAACAACCCTTTCGCTATAAGTATACTATAGCTAACATTATGTTAGTATGCCTTATATTCAAAGACTTATTGCTTGAAAGGGCGGTTGGCATGTCTGAAGTATGCGTGGAGCTAGTTGGAAAGCTTGTTGGGGAAATGCTCGGACTGTCAAAAGAAGAACTAAGCCCTTCGGATAATCTTATCAGTTTGGGGCTAGGATCTCTTGACATTATGAGAATAGCTGGGTTGCTAACAAAGAATGGCTGCAATGTTACCTTTTCAGAATTGGTTTCGAATCCCTGTATGGCTTCTTGGGTAAATTTTGCAAGAGAGAGGTCTGCGAGAAGCTCGTCTAATGGCAGCCCTCTCCTCGGTTCCGCAAATTACAGCAAAGGCGACCCCTTTCCGATCACGTCCGTCCAACATGCCTATATGGTTGGAAGGCGAGACGGACAGGAGCTAGGGGGAACCGCTTGTCACGCTTATATGGAATTCGAATGCGGATCTCTCGATGCGGCCAAACTCGAACGCGCAGTGGAACTTCTTATTCTAAGGCATCCCATGCTGCGCGCCCGGTTCTCTGATGACGGAACAGCCCGCATCGAAGACAAAGTAACTTGGAAGGGACTAACCACCTACAGAGTGGAAGGAGCAGGCAATCCCGACTCGAGGATTGAAGGTATTCGCCAAGAATTAAGTCACCTACGTTTCGACATCGAGCAAGACGATCTCATAGATGTACGCCTTACTGTCGTATCACCGAAACGCACTATCATGCATATCAACGTCGATCTTCTTGCAGCTGATGTGCTTAGCATCCAAGTTCTCTTAGAGGATCTAGCGCATCTCTACGACGGAACGGATCTCGCCCCCATCGAGATAGACTTCATGGAGTATGCGAGAAGAACCGGAATCGGAGAAGACGCACGAAACGAGGATAGAGAATACTGGCTGAATCGAATAGACAACATGCCAGGCGGCCCCTCTTTGCCACTGAAAGCCCCTATGGAGAGTGTCAAAAGATCTCAATTCACTCGTATGGAGTACTTAATTGATTCTAAGTCTTGGAAGAACTTCACCGAGAAAGGACGGCAAATCGGGGTTACCCAATCTATGGGCATCGCCGCTGTTTATGCCAAGGCTCTTTCTCGATGGAGCGAAGACAAGAAATTTCTTCTCAACCTTCCGCTGTTCAACAGAAAACCAATTCACCCAGACGTTGACAAGATCGTATCCGACTTCACCTCTCTTATCCTTCTTGAGGCTGATTGCGCAAACGCAATTTCCCTTCTTGAACTAGCTTCTCAAATGCAAGGACGCTTTCAGCAGGATGTTGCGCACTCTTCATTTGGAGCTGTAGAGGTTTTGAGAGAGCTTTCTCACCGTTGCCCAAACGATCCCAAGAAAGCCCCTGTTGTATTCGCTAGCAATATCGGCACCCAATTTATCTCCAACAAAGTGGAAGATGTTTTCGGTCCCTTGTCGAAGATGCTAGCAGAAACACCACAGGTATTGCTGGATCATCAGATATACGATCATAAAAACGGGTTGCTTTTGGCGTGGGATTACGTTTCCGAATTGCTTGATGACAAAATAGCCAAACAGATGTTTGAGGCATATTGCACAGCAGTGCGCTTCTACTGCGAAAACGACTGGTCGGAGCCGTTCCCCGACCTGCTGCCCCCTTCGCAGCGCGCGGCGCGCGCCGAGGCGAACTCGGAGGGGGCCGACCTCGGCGGCGGGACGCTCCACGGACGGTTCTTCGCCCGCGCCCAGGCCGAGCCGGATGCCCCGGCGCTGCGGTGGGGAGCCGACGGCGAGGCGACCTACGGGGAGCTTGCCGGCCGCGCCCTGCGCATCGCCGGGGGGCTCGCCGCCGCCGGCGTGGGCGAGGGCGACCGCGTGGCCGTCAGGCTCCCGAAGGGGCCCGGCCAGGTGGCAGCCGTGCTGGGCGTGCTGGCCGCCGGGGCGGCGTACGTCCCCGTCGGCGTCTCCCAGCCCGAGGCCCGCGCGGCGCTCATCCTCGAACAGGCGGGCGCGTCCCTGTGCGTCGACTCCACCGAGCTGGCCCGCCTCGAGGCGGCCGACCCCCTCCCCGCGCCCGCCGGCCCCTCCGAGCGCGCGCTGGCCTACGTGATCTACACGTCCGGCTCCACCGGGGTGCCGAAGGGGGTGGCGGTGAGCCACGCCGCCGCGTGGAACACCATCGCCGATGTCGTGCGCCGATGGGGCATGGGGCCGGGAGATGCGGTCCTGGGCGTGTCGGCCCTTGACTTCGACCTCTCCGTGTTCGACATCTTCGGGGCCCTCTCGTTCGGAGCCGCCGTCGTGCTGCCCGACGAGGAGGAGCGCCGCGACGCATCGGCGTGGCGCGAGCTCGTCTCGTCCCGGGGCGTGACGGTGTGGAACTCGGCCCCCGCCCTGCTGGACGTGATGCTCGACGACGGCCCCGGGGCCGCGGCCGGTCTGCGGTTGGCCCTCGTCTCCGGCGACTGGGTGCCGCTGGGTCTGCGCTCGAAGCTGCCCGAGGGGGTGCTGCTCGTGGCCATGGGCGGCGCGACCGAGGCCGGCATATGGTCGAACTACTTCGAGGTCGGGGAGGTCGATCCGTCGTGGAGCTCGATCCCCTACGGCAGACCCCTCTCCAACCAGTCCTTCCGCGTCGTGGGCGAGGACGGCCTCGACTGCCCCGACTGGGTGCCCGGCGAGCTGTGGATCGGCGGGGGGAGCCTGGCCGACGGGTATCTGGGCGATCCGGGGAAGACGGCCGCCTCCTTCGTCGAGGACGGGGGGCGCTGGTACCGGACGGGGGACATGGGCCGCTACTGGCCCGGAGCCGTCTTGGAGTTCCTCGGTCGCAAGGATTCCCAGCAGCAGGTGAAGATACGCGGCCACAGGGTGGAGCTGGGCGAGGTCGAGGCCGCCGTGGCCGGATGCCCCGGGGTGAAGGGGGCCGTGGCCGTCGTGGCCGGCGAGCGCGAGCATCTTTTTGCTGTCGCAATCCCTGCCATCAGCGAAGCCCCCATCGCCTCAATTAGCGAGAGATCGCCAGTCGAGAACAGGGAAGCTGAACACACGCGGCTCACTGCGCTTTCTAATATTCTTATCAAAGAGCGAGGCTTGTCGAATGACAGGCTTTTTACGAACGAGCAGAGTGACGAATCTTCTTCACGATATCACGCGGTTATGGAAATGCTCTCTCGCAACACTTCAAATTGCTCAACAGTATGCCGAGACAACACATTGGAAGAAGCCGCTGATTTCTATGAAAAGATACTGACAGAAGCCGCAGACCCTTCCACGTTGTACGAAAGCGACAGGTTCTCTCCTGAAGCCCTCTTTCTCTCTCGCAACTCGTCCCAAAGAATCATCAAGGACGCAATCGCCACAATCAAGGCAATGGCTGAAACGCTTGGCCGCAAACTTAAAGTCGCTGATTTCGGATGCCGAAGTGGACGCATATCAGCCCTGTTGCTCCCCGAGGTCGCAGATACTATCTCGGAATACCATCTGCTCGACACTTCTCAATCTATGCTAGATATGGCCAAAACAAGGCTAGACGACTTTTCAGAAAAAGTGAGAACAGCAAAGCTTACAAAAGTTGTCGATCAAGATATTCATGCACGTTTCGATGTTGTGGTGTCGATAAACGCAATTCACACCATGGAAGAACCTTCTGAGGCAATAAGTGCTCTTGGAGAAACCCTAGCAGCAGACGGCAGGGCTTTCATTGTGGATCCCACCGAGTTTGCCCCTTCCGCAATGGTAACAGCTGCAATTGCCCAGTGCGCATTTGGCGATGGGGAACCGAGCGGTCTGCTTTCTCCCGAGAAATGGATCGACTCTCTTTCGGAGAAAGGATTGCGTGCCGACTGGGTAAAAATCGACGATGGCCTGTTCATCTCTCTGTCCAGCCGAACTTCTCCACCTATCGACCTCACACTTCTCCGCTCTACTCTAGAAAAAGAAGTTCCCGCATATATGGTTCCCGAGCATCTTGGAATCCTACCTTCTCAGCCGCTATCCAGAAACGGAAAAGTGGATAAAGGAAGCGTTAAAGACTGGGCTGAATTGTATTGCTCTTTCTGTGATGCATCTGACAATTATATTGAGCCAAATGGAGAAATCGAGAAAAAGGTTTCGTCTATATGGTCAAAATTCCTTGGAGGAAGGCGTGTCGGCCGCTACGATGGATTTTTTGAATACGGAGGAGACAGCCTAAGTGCTACGCGGATGATTTCCGCTCTTTCAAAAATTGGCATCAAAGCAAGTCTAAAGGAGCTTTTCGCCTCAGGAAATCTTGCAGACTTCTGCAAAGGGCTTTCCATTTCGTCTCCTAATAACTCCAAGGCAATCACTATCAATGAAGAGTTGAGATTTGAGCCGTTCGACCTCACCGAGGTACAGAGGGCATACACCATAGGAAGGACCAGCGGTCTCGACTTGGGCAAGGTAGGATCCTATTGCTTCTTCATGTTTGAAACTAGCGAATACAGTCACGACAGATTTGCATCAGCATGGAGGATTCTGCTCGAGCGTCACGGAGCCTTGCGCACTCTTCTAGTCAAGAATGGCGAGAAGCAGCAGGTGTATCGATCATCTGATCTGAATCTACCTCTGGCTGTCCAAAATGCAATGGATTCAAAAGATGCTCGTAAAATAGTCGAACAAGCAATGTCGCATAGATCGATAGATCTAACGAAATCTCCCGGCTTTGAAGCTCTCTCGGCAGTTTATAGCAGCGGTGCTGTTGTCGGTATTGGCTTCGACAACACTATGGTAGACGGCGTGAGCATGAGCACCGTTCTCGCCGAACTGGCCGAACTCTACGAGAACCCCGGGGCCGACCTCCCCGGCATCGGCCTGACGTTCAGGGATTTCGTCGTCGGGCACCGGAGAGACGGTCGCGAGGTTGAAGAGGCGGAGGGCTACTGGCGCTCGCGCTTGCCCGAGCTGCCGCCCGCGCCGCAGCTCCCCCTCGCCGCCGACCCCTCGACGGTCGGGGAAGGGAGGTTCGAGCGCCTGTGGCGGACGGTTGCCGAGCCCGAATGGTCGGCGGTCAAGGAAAAGGCCCGGCTGCACGGCATCACACCCTCGGCAGTCCTGCTTGCTTGCTACGCGAGGGTGCTGTCAGCCTGGAGCGGAGGGGGCGGCGTGACGCTGAACCTGACCATCTTCGACCGCCCCGAGGTCCATCCCGACATAGACAAGGTGGTGGGCGACTTCACCACCCTTCTCCCGGTGGCATGCCGCCCCTCGGCCGACGCGTCCGTCGAGGCCCAGATGAGGGGCGTCCAGAACGAGCTTGCCGGAGGATTGGAGCATAGGGCGGTCTCGGCCGTGTGGGTCCAGCGCGAGCTGGCGCGCTCCGCAGGGACCTCCGGAGTGGTTCTGCCCGTGGTGTTCACAAGCGCCCTCGGCCTGAGTAGGTTCGATCTCGACGGCGGCTTCATGGATTATCTGGGCGGCCTGTCCCAGACTCCACAGGTGTGGCTCGACCACCAAGCCATGGAGAGAGGCGGCGGCGTCATGCTCTCGTGGGACTACGTGTCCGAGCTGTTCCCCGACGGAATGATCGCCGATATGTTCGATGCGTACTGCTCGGCCGTCTCCTCTTTGGCGGCCTCAGACTGGTCGGAGCCGTTCCCCGACCTGCTGCCCCCTTCGCAGCGCGCGGCGCGCGCCGAGGCGAACTCGGAGGGGGCCGACCTCGGCGGCGGGACGCTCCACGGACGGTTCTTCGCCCGCGCCCAGGCCGAGCCGGATGCCCCGGCGCTGCGGTGGGGAGCCGACGGCGAGGCGACCTACGGGGAGCTTGCCGGCCGCGCCCTGCGCATCGCCGGGGGGCTCGCCGCCGCCGGCGTGGGCGAGGGCGACCGCGTGGCCGTCAGGCTCCCGAAGGGGCCCGGCCAGGTGGCAGCCGTGCTGGGCGTGCTGGCCGCCGGGGCGGCGTACGTCCCCGTCGGCGTCTCCCAGCCCGAGGCCCGCGCGGCGCTCATCCTCGAACAGGCGGGCGCGTCCCTGTGCGTCGACTCCACCGAGCTGGCCCGCCTCGAGGCGGCCGACCCCCTCCCCGCGCCCGCCGGCCCCTCCGAGCGCGCGCTGGCCTACGTGATCTACACGTCCGGCTCCACCGGGGTGCCGAAGGGGGTGGCGGTGAGCCACGCCGCCGCGTGGAACACCATCGCCGATGTCGTGCGCCGATGGGGCATGGGGCCGGGAGATGCGGTCCTGGGCGTGTCGGCCCTTGACTTCGACCTCTCCGTGTTCGACATCTTCGGGGCCCTCTCGTTCGGAGCCGCCGTCGTGCTGCCCGACGAGGAGGAGCGCCGCGACGCATCGGCGTGGCGCGAGCTCGTCTCGTCCCGGGGCGTGACGGTGTGGAACTCGGCCCCCGCCCTGCTGGACGTGATGCTCGACGACGGCCCCGGGGCCGCGGCCGGTCTGCGGTTGGCCCTCGTCTCCGGCGACTGGGTGCCGCTGGGTCTGCGCTCGAAGCTGCCCGAGGGGGTGCTGCTCGTGGCCATGGGCGGCGCGACCGAGGCCGGCATATGGTCGAACTACTTCGAGGTCGGGGAGGTCGATCCGTCGTGGAGCTCGATCCCCTACGGCAGACCCCTCTCCAACCAGTCCTTCCGCGTCGTGGGCGAGGACGGCCTCGACTGCCCCGACTGGGTGCCCGGCGAGCTGTGGATCGGCGGGGGGAGCCTGGCCGACGGGTATCTGGGCGATCCGGGGAAGACGGCCGCCTCCTTCGTCGAGGACGGGGGGCGCTGGTACCGGACGGGGGACATGGGCCGCTACTGGCCCGGAGCCGTCTTGGAGTTCCTCGGTCGCAAGGATTCCCAGCAGCAGGTGAAGATACGCGGCCACAGGGTGGAGCTGGGCGAGGTCGAGGCCGCCGTGGCCGGATGCCCCGGGGTGAAGGGGGCCGTGGCCGTCGTGGCCGGCGAGCGCGAGCGCTCGGTGGTGCATGCGTTCGTGGTCGCCGACGAGGGGGCTGACGTGGATCCGGCCGGGGTGCTGTCCCGCGTGGCCGGGCTCCTTCCCTCCTACTTCGTCCCCCATGACGTGACGGTCCTAGACGAGTGGCCCTTGAGCGCGAACGGGAAGGTCGATCGAAAGGCCTTGGCCGGCATGGCCCCCGAAGCGGCCCCGTCCGCATCCTCCCTGTCCGAACCGGCCACCGAAGCGGAGCGCGCCGTGGCGTCGGTGTGGGAGGAGCTGCTCGATGCGGGGCCCGTCGGAAGGGAGTCGAACTTCTTCGAGCTGGGCGGCGACAGCCTCATGGCCATGAGAATGACGAGCGCTTTGGAAAAGCGTCTTGGATTCAAAATTGGACTTCAAGAATTTATATCCGATCCGACTGTAGCCGGAATCTGCCAAAAGATAGATACGACATGCGGGGACACATATGAGGAGGGAACCCTATGATGGACGAGATCCGATGCCTTCTTGAAGAGATGGCAGATGCGGGAATACGTTTATGGGTCGAGGACGGAAAGCTAAAATTCAGAGCGCCATCTGGAGCCATGACGGTAGAAAGGGCTAACCTGATAAAGAAGAACAGGGATGCTGTAATCGCAGCCCTCAACGAACCTCGCCCGATAAAGCGCGAGCCCGAGAAAAGGTACGATCCTTATCCTCTTACAGACATACAGCAAGCTTATCAGCTTGGCAAGAGCGAAGCTTATCCCTACGGCGGAGTGGGATGCCAAGGGTACATGGAGATTAGCTTGGGAGGCGTTGAATTCGAGCGATTGAACAACGCATGGCGAAAAGTGGTGGCTCGGCATGACGTACTTCACTCGGTCATTTCTGAAGACGGTTATCAGCAGGTGCTGGAAGAATATGATGTGGGATTGATTGAATTCGTCGAAGCCGAATCGCGAAGCTTAGAAGAGGTCGCTTCCGAATGTCGTAGAACCATGGATCACAAGGATTATGCAACCTCGGTCCATCCGTACGAACTGAAAGTGAGTACTGATGGGATTAAGTCAATCCTCCACATATCAGTCAACTTGGCTCTTTGTGACTTTTTGAGCATTACCATAATCCTCAATGATCTGGCTCGGGCATATGACGGCGAGCAACTAGATAGCAGCGACGAGATTTCCTTCAGAGATTTTGTCATGGATGCAAAAACCCGAGGAGTTTCCAGCCCTTCTCTAAAAGCAGATGAGGAATACTGGTCGGCACGCATTGACGAATTGCCTCCCGCCCCTATGCTTCCCATGGGGCCGAATCCTGACGTGCGAACGGGAGTTAGATTCATTAGGCACCAGATGAGCCTTACCGATAACGAATGGGCAGAATTCCGTCGCACAAGCGCAGAGAAAGGGGTTACCCCCACAGCTGCATTGGTCGCTGCATTCTCGGACACTTTGGCGCTGTGGGCGGAATCATCGGATTTCACGATCAATATGACAATGTTGAACAGGGGGGACGACATTCCTGGAATCATGCGTACGGTCGGTGATTTCACAATGTCAAGCCTATTGGGATTGATTCGTGACGAGCGCGCGCCCTTCTTCTCCCGCGCTCGTGCAGCGCAATCACAGCTATGGTCGGATCTTGAACATAGAAGCTTCTCCGGAGTCTCCGTGCTGAGAGAGATCGCGCGACGACGTGGACGTGCGGGCGGTGGGGCGCTCATGCCGTTCGTTTTCACGAGCAGCATCGGCCTACGCGGAGGATCGTCCTTGAGTGAAACAAGCCTCTTTCGTGGCTCTCGAGTCATCGGCGGACTTTCACAAACCCCCCAAGTATGGCTTGACTGCCAAGCGATGGAGTGGAATGGGTCTCTTGTAATCAATTGGGATGAGCGCGCTGGAGTCTTCCCTGACGGTCTGGTTTCAGATGCCTTTTCATCCTTCGAACAGACCCTTAGAAGTCTTGCCTCGAGCAAAGCGACATGGGAAGAGACACGAATAGTCCATTTACCTCAAAAGCAGAAACTTGTTCGTATCGCAGCAAACGACACCGGCAAAGAAATAGTGTCGAGTACCCTCCACTCAGACTTTATGAAGACAGCCCTCTCTCATCCAGAGCTCCCCGCCGTGCGATTGGGAGATGAGTTTGTGACATATGCGGAGCTGAGGGCGCTTTCCCTCAAAGTGGCCCATAAGTTAAAGCGAGGAGTTCGGACTGCGATCATTCTTGAGAAGAGCATTGCACAAGTAGTTGCGGTGATCGGCTGCAGCCTTGCCGGCGCTCCCTTTATTCCTCTATCCCCTGACCATCCTCGATCAAGAGTCGACACCGTTATGGGCAATGCGGAAGTGGGCGCGGTTCTCGCCAAAGCTGAAACCCTCGAAAGGCTTGACTTGGCCGGCAAAGAAGAGGCTATGGATATCGACCTTATCCTAAGCGATGACATTTCCGCTAACTTCGAGGATCGGACTTTGCCATCTGACGAAGCCTACGTGATCTACACGTCCGGCTCCACCGGGGTGCCGAAGGGGGTGGCGGTGAGCCACGCCGCCGCGTGGAACACCATCGCCGACATAAATTCTCGATTCAACGTTAGGCAGAGCGACAAGATCATCGGATTGGCCGAGCTAACCTTCGACCTAGCTATATATGATATATTTGGAATCCTTTCCGTCGGAGGAGAGCTTATCTTCCCCGAACCCTCATCACTTAATGATCCGTCGAGCTGGTGCGACGTAGTTGTTAAACGCAAGGTAACGATATGGAATTCTGTCCCCCAGCAGATGCAAATGCTTTCTTACTACCTTGATACGGCTCCGGATGTCCCCTCTCTTTCCTTGAGGCTCGCTCTCTTGTCTGGCGACTGGATACCCGTCTCTCTACCCAACGATATCGCAGATAAAATCCCTCACTTGAAAATGGTGAGCCTCGGCGGTGCCACCGAGGGAGGAATCTGGTCGATCTTCCACGAAATCAATCCATCGGATTCGGAAAAGGCAAGCATTCCCTACGGAAAGCCTCTTGCCAACCAGGAGTTTGATATCGTAGGACGCGAACTTGAATCGCTGCCTCTTCTCGTTCCGGGTGAAATCATCATTAGCGGAAAGAGCCTTGCTTCGGGCTACCTCAATGACCCTGTTCGAACATCCGAGAGTTTTATAATGCGGGATGGAGTGAAATGCTATCGAACCGGCGACATGGGCAAATACCTGGAAAACGGCGACATCGAGTTTCTCGGGCGTGCAGATCAGCAGATTAAAGTACGGGGTTACCGCGTCGAGCTAGGCGAAGTGGAAGCCGCTTTAGAAAAGGCACCGGGAGTGGACAAGGCTGTCGCATTTGCTGCCGACAACGATAAAACCGACAAGCATCTTCTCGCCGCAGTCATCGCCGAAAAGGTCAATCCCGACAAGGCAGAATCCTTGTTCAAGAGATCTACGGTCGCCATGAAAGAATGTATGAGAGATCGCTTCAGCAAAATGGCTGTCAACGAAGTTGCAGAGTATTGCCGCAAAGTTGACGAGGTCTGCTTGTCGGCCATGATGAATTTGATAGCAGATGCCGTTAGCAAAGATGGCTTCTCAATGGATGACATGATGCATGGACTCAATGCCAAAGAGAGGAACAGAAGGCTCCTAGAGAGATGGGCGAAGTCTCTCGTCGACATGAAAGCGCTCAATGCAAAGGGCGACTCGTTTTGCTTCTCGGACGATTATAAGAGAGGCGACATTGAAGCTTTATGGCAACAGCTCGAATCCTTGGAACTGAAAGTCGAGTACAGCAAAGGGCTTTTGTCGTTTTTGCACACATGCATAGATTCCTTATCCGGCCTCGTGTCGGGGAAAGTGGATCATTTATCCATACTTTTTCCCGAAGGTGGTTTTGATGTAGCCGCTTCAACCTACAGGGACAACCTAGCCTCCAAAACTCTCAACTCCACACTAGTTAGCATGGTTTCGGAATTTGCGCGCATCAAGGGTGGGTTGAGAGTTCTTGAGGTCGGGGCCGGTACGGGAGGCAGCAGCGACTCGCTCATCGATGCGCTTGAGGGAACGGGGAGCACATATCTTTTTACTGACATCTCTGAATTCTTCCTCTCTGAAGCCCGAAATCGCTACGAAGGTAAAAACTGGATTGGCTACGCCATCTACGATGTCAATAAGGATGCCAGAACTCAGGGACTTGCAGACAACTCATTTGATCTCATCGTAGGCGCAAACGTACTCCATAATTGCATCGATGTCCTTGCAGGGCTGGGGCAAATCAAATCCCTTCTTTCTCCGGGAGGCATTTTGGCCTTTATTGAGGCCACGCGCGAGAGCTTTCCCCTTATGGTCAGCATGGATTTCCAAGATGCCCTCGGGATGGAGTACTCGGATTTGCGTGCAGGAACCAGCAAGGTATTCCTTAACCTCGACGAATGGAGCGGAATCCTCGCAAAAGCAGGTTTTGGCTTGACGGACTGCTCTCCTACGAACGAAGAACCGGATCTCTTTGGCCAGCACCTGATAGTCGCACAAGCAAAGGCTGATATAGCCGCGCTTTCGGTCGATGATGTGGTATCAGCCGCACAAGAAACCCTTCCCTCATACATGATTCCTGAAGCCATTGGGATAATCGACACCCTTCCCCTTTCGAGAAACGGAAAGGTTGACAGAGCCGAGCTTAAACGCCTACCACTGCTCGGAAGAACGCAGTCGAAAACTGCGGGCATCGGAGATGAGAGAGACAGCTACCGTAGCGATTTGGAAGCACGCCTAGCTGTAGAGTTTTCTGAAGTACTCGGAGCAGATAGCGTCAGGAGGGATGATGACTTCTTTGAGCTTGGAGGCGATTCGCTTTTGGCCACCAAACTCGCAGCCCAGATAAAGAAGAACGTAGACGAAGCGGCTGAGCTTGAATGGGAGTGGCTTTTGAGAAAGATGATGGAAAGCCCAACGGTCAGCTCACTCGCACTCGCGCTCTCCAGTACAGAAGAAGCAGAAAAGGCCGCGCCCAAAGGGCAGATGGCGCCTGTTGTCGTATTGAAAGACGGAAACGGAGATGGCGTCGTTAACGTATTGGTGCATGACGGAACAGGCACTCTTGACCCATACCGCGACCTTATTAGCGCTTCGGGTGACAAACTCATCATCGGTGTGCAAATGCCCGACATGCAAAAAGCCTTGGATTATGACACCCGATCTCTTATAGAAACCCTCGGAAGAGAGTATGCCGACCGCCTCTCGGAATGGAATGGATGCAGCTTTAGGATAGTGGGATACTGCATGGGAGGTTTGATCGCAACAGAGATTGCAAGAAACCTGATGGAGCAGGGAGAAACCGTTGCCGATCTCTTTGTCATCAGCTCATATGGGTTCCCGTTCAAAATCACCGAAGACGTAATGATTGAGTATGCTTTTGCTCGCGTACTTAATGCCCCAACTGAAGACCTCGGGTATCCGAAAGACGACGAAGCCTTCGCCAACGCAATCGCTGATGCCCAGATCCGACACCCCGGAGTATTGGATCTTCTCGATGGTGAAGGCCCTGTTGTCGAAAAACTGAAGAAGATTGCCTCCCTAGATTCGAACGAGCGCATGCGTAGGATACTTTCAACCGTGACCGCCGATAGCAACGTCGTAGAAAGATTGACCCAAATTTACAGGACGTTCAAACATAATTTGATTGCAGTAATGGAATACGAATCAAAACCCTATCTTGGCCCTATCCACTTTTTGCGAGACAGTGGAAGAATGGGGCTATTCAAGAACATCGGTGGTGATGAAACGGTTTTCTGGAACAGCGTCGCCCTCATGGGGATAGACACCCAAGATATAGAAGGAGATCACTTTACCTGCATATCCGGAGAACACGCAAAAGATGTCGCAAAGAGAGTGGGGCTTCGATGATCGGAGTGCTTGGGTCGAGCGGGCATGTTGGATCACTGCTTGCCGACATGCTGAAAGCTAAGGGGTACGAGCTTCGCCTCGGTTCTCGCTCGGCCGGATTCATCGTCAACATGACAGACCCTAGTTCTTTGTCAAGATTTCTCGATGGATGCGATGCGGTGGTCAACTGCGCTGGCCCCGCGTATCTACTGAGCGAACCAGCAGCAAGAACCGCCATAAGCTCAGGCGTTGCATACTTTGACGTTGCCGGCTGCGAAAACCTGTGCAAAACCCTAGCTGACGAATCGGCGGAAACACCGGTTGTATTTTCTGCAGGAATGGTGCCGGGGCTCTCGGGTCTTCTACTAAAGATGGCTATTTCCGCAAACAAAGGACAGGATATTGTTGGCTTTGCCGGGGGAGTCCAAGATATCTCTCTGGGTGCTGCGGCGGATCTAGTTTTGAGCATGTCCGATACGTCGGGATATGGCAACAATGGCTCCATGTGGCGTAGCGGCGCAGTCCGCGAACTTGACCACGATCCAACCCCCGCCCCCTCTTGCTTTCCCGAAGGGTCGTTTTGCAGAGCCTTTTTGTCAGAAGAGGCGAGAGTCATAGCCGAGAAGGAGGCACTTCCAAGACTTGAATGGTATAACGTATTTGTAGGTGATCTGTTTTGCAAGGCTCTTGTCGACGCACAGTTGTCGAAAACCCAGAGCCTCGAAGAAGCAAGCAAGAAAATCAGCATAGCCGCATCCATCGATGCTATGGGTAGACAGGCATTTTATACGTTGGCTGCAACTTCTGGAGAAATGGCCTACATTGTTAAATCGGCCGACAGCTATGAGCTAACTGCAGCAGTGGCATGCTATGCCATAGAGAGTTTCCTTGCTGGGAGCATCCCCAATGGCGTATACAACTTGCCCGATCTGCTTGATCCAGAACTGGCGATATACGGAATTCTATCTTTGTCTAAGAGTGCTCGAATCGAAATTGCACCGTCAAAGTCTTTGTTTGAAGTCGAGGAAGGCGAGTTATGAAAGCCGTGGTTGTGGGGAGCACGTTCGGAAGCGTATATGCCGAGGGCATTAAGATTGCCGACGATGTAGAGCTGGCTGGTATTGTAGGCAGGGGGAGCAAGAGAAGCGCCGCCTTGGCTGCATCATACGGAGTTCCTCTGTATCAAGGGGCTAATGCCGTTCCGGCAAACATAGATCTTGCTTGTGTCGTGGTAAGATCAGCCATGGTTGGAGGAGATGGAGTTGAAATATCTCGCTCCTTCCTCGAGAAGGGCATTCACGTAATCCAAGAGCAGCCCATGCATAGCAGCGAGGTTCTTGAGCTGACCAGATGCGCTGCAGAACATGATTGCAAATTCATGCTTAACGGTTTCTATCCATATCTCGATTCGGTTAAGCGCTTCATTGATGCCGCAGCTTCCCTTCGCAAGGAACACGAATTGCTAAGCATAGATGTGACTACATGCGTACAAGTAGCATACCCTTTTGTAGAGGTGGTTGGGAAAGTGGCCGGAAGCTTGCATCCTTTCAGATTGGAGAAGATAGCAGATGCCGGTCCTTTTGACATCCTAGTCGGAGAAGTAGGAGGAGTTCCCCTTTCCGTTCGATTCCAAAACGAAATGGATTCCAGTGACCCAGACAATAATGCCATAGCCCTGATGCGGATGGATGTTTGCTCGGATAAAGGCATTCTGTCCCTATGCGACGTTTACGGAGATGTTCTTTGGACGCCACGGTTTCATGTCGGAAAGGCAGCAGCCGACAGCTCGAATCTCTCAACCGTCGAAAGCGCAAGTATTAACGTTCTTCATAGGAGAGCAGAGGCATATAATTCTATCCTCGCTGAACAGTGGCCGAAGGGGATTGCCAATATGCTCTCGGAGAGACTTGGAGAGCGCAACTCCCTTGCCACAACCCAATTCCAGATTTCCGCATGCCTAGCCTGGCAAGAGTTTACTTCGGCCTTAGGTGCCCCAAGCGAATTGAGGCAACGTCGTTAATGGTAGTCGAGCGAACAGCGTCATTTGGAAAGCTTCATTTAAAAGGCATTGTTGCTTCGGTAGGTTTGACCGCTGGGCTTCTCGTTTTGATATTTCCATTGCCGGAGTTGGAAAGCCCAGCACGTATTCAGCTTGCTCTCACTCTCGGTGCTTTATCGTTTTGGGCAAGCGGAGTGATGCCGGCCCCAATTACGGGCATGCTGTATATGGGGCTACTGCTCATCACGAACTCCTCTGATCCGCTAACAGTTTTTTCTGGCTGGACGAACGAAGGAGGCGGTCTATGGCTGGTGCTTTGCGCGTTTCTCATAGCTTCTGGAGTTGAAAGGTCTGGACTTGCTAGAAGAGCAGCTCTGAGTATTTGCGCATCCGGTCAAGTCAAAGGTTTTCAATCGCTCATTGCAGCGATAGCCGTCATAGAGCTGTTGTTCGCACTGATCATTCCAAGCGCCTTTGCAAGAACATTCGTCATATTGGCAGTTGCAAAAGAAGTGTGCAAAGAAAATAGCGTATCTGAGACGGATGCCGCTGTAATCAATTTTGCATGTTTTGCGCTTGCAGTTCCCACGACACTTATCTTTTTGACTTCGGAACCAGCCCTCAATACACTCGTTGTTGAATATTCCGAATTAGGGTTGAGCTGGGTTGGCTGGTTCAGCACTATAGGCATTCCCAACATCATCTACTTATTTTTAGTGACAGTTCTGTTTATAAGAGTGTTTAAGCCGTCTGGAAAGGTCTTTGTAGATGGGGTAAAAAGCCGCGCTTCGTTAGAAGACCTTGGCAGATTGAGCCCTAAAGAAAAGAAGATGGCTTTGTGGCTCTCTCTGATGATTGCATTCTGGTTGCTTTACCCTTTCATGGGAATAGGTATAGCGTGGGGAACTATGCTTCTCACATCGCTTATGTTCCTACCTCGAATCGGAGTACTTGACGCAAAAGCTTTTGCAGACGTTCCCGTGGGAACTCTTGTATTCCTCACCTGTGCGTTGTCGATCGGATCTGTAGGCGAAGCCACAGGTATGAGCCAGTGGATTGCCGATACGGCGCTCCCAGCTTCTTTACCAAGCGATATTCTGTCAACCGTCATTTTTATATCAGCAATATCATTGGCCATCCATACTTTGATAGGATCAGTGTTGGCCACCGCTGTCGTTATTTTTCCCATACTGATATCGTTCGGCGATGTAGCGGGATTGGGCGTAAGCGATGCGGGCGCTGTTCTGATCGCATACCAAATGATTGCCAGCCAGTTTTTTCTTTCGATGCATCAGGCACCGATTGCCTCTGGCATGGAGCTTGCTGGGTACGGCGAAAAGACCGTAATGAAGCTTGGCGCTCCCATGACTTGCCTTGCGCTTGTTCAGCAGGTACTCGTGACTGGCTGGCTTTTTCTTGCAGACGTTTTGTAGGATCGCTCCTAGGAGGACAAGCGTGAACAATTGGATAGTCGATCTCAATCAGAAAGAGCAAGCGAGAGGAACAGCTTTGGTATTTGTGCCCCATGCGGGCGGAGGACCCAATGCATTCAGATCTGTCGCACGCGAGATTCGCAGGAAACTTCCTGTCTACGCTATTTGCTATCCAGGTCATGAAAATAGAATATCGGAGCCTCTCGTAGACGATTTCTCGTTTGTAGCAGAGGGAATCGCCAAAGCAGCGTCCGCATATTTTGAAGATCGACCTTTTGCCTATTTCGGACACAGCATGGGGGCCTCCCTTGCCCATGAAGCAGCTCGAA
The DNA here is from genome assembly GCF_963929405.1 of Enteroscipio rubneri. Lineage (NCBI taxonomy): Bacteria > Bacillati > Actinomycetota > Coriobacteriia > Eggerthellales > Eggerthellaceae > Enteroscipio > Enteroscipio rubneri. The sequence continues at coordinate 846,210 of NZ_CAWVIN010000003.1, forward strand.
TCGCAGCGCTGGATAAACTGCATGGCCCTTCGCATTTGATAGTATCAAGCCGAGAAGCTCCTTCGAGCATCAGAGAGGCCCACGTCCACCTCTATGACGATGCCGAATTTAGGGAAGAATTGCTTCGCGTAGGCGGAATATCTCCCGAGGTGCTCGAGATAGACGAACTCTGCGATATATTTTTGCCGATCATTCGGAACGACTACAAACTGATAGAAGAGTACGTTCCTACAGAAAATTATGAGATGGGCATCGACTGTCCCGTTACGGCTTTCTTAGGGAAGGACGATCCGGAAGCTCTGGAGAATGAAATGAGGGATTGGGCAAACGTTACGACAGGCTTCTTCGAGATGAGGCATTTCCAAGGAGGGCATTTTTACTTCATGGACGATGTTTCCCAAGTCGCCACTGCTCTAGTCGAAACGCTGCACAACAACAGACAATCCAGCGTCTAGATCGCCACACTAACCCTCGAAAGGCACGGCGTTTTCCTCCTCGCAGGTGTAGCGCGCCACTCTTTCCGCATGGGTGACAACGACAAGCGCCAAGCCCTCGTCTCGTTTCAGCTGGTTCAACGTATCGAGGATGTCCTTTTGAGTGGTGGGGTCGAGGGCGGAGGTCGATTCGTCGCAAACAAGCACCTTGGGCTCATGGGCGAGGGCCCGGGCGATGGCAACGCGCTGGGCCTGTCCACCCGAAAGCGAGCGGGGGTGCTGGCGTTTGATCTCGTCGGGCAAACGCACCAAGGCCAAAAGCTCCGAGACCCGCTCCCTCACCTCTTTCCTCGACCAGCGAGGATGCACCCGCCTGACGGCGCGAGAAAGCTGGGTGTCCACGCAAAGCGCGGGATTGAGGCTTGTCGCAGGATCCTGCGGCACCATCTGCACGGCGGCAAGCTCGGTTTGCGACCGATCCTTGAACGAGCGCGCGAGAACATGCATATCCCCATCGCCCAAATCGAGCGCCACAGAACCTCTTTCCGCAGGGCGCTCTCCCGTGATGGCCCTGACAATCGTACTCTTGCCCGACCCCGAAGGCCCGAAAAGGGAAAGCCCCCGGCCATGATTGATCGAAAACGCGGCATTCCTCGTTGCAACCTTGCCGTCGGGCGTCACGACATCGAAGCTTGATGCTGAAAACACAGGGGCACCGGCGGATGAATCCATTTCATCGCCGGGACGCCGTTCAAGCCGCTGGGCGTCAACGAGTTTGCGGGCGTAATCGGTTCCAGGGTTGTTCATCAGCTCGGAATGCGAAACCGTTTCGAGAACGCAGCCCTCTTTGAGGACGGTGACGGATTCGGCGAACTTGCCGGCCACATCAAGGTCGTGGGTGATGGCGACAACGCTCATTCCCGATTCGGCGCAGATTCCCTTGATGGTGGCCACGACCTCATCGGCGGTGGCTCCGTCGAGGCCGGCAGTGGGCTCGTCGAGTATAAGCACGCGAGGTTTCGACGCGATGGCCTTGGCGATGGCCACACGTCGACGCTGCCCTCCGGAAAGCGAGCGCGGCCTCCGGTCGAGCAGCCCTTTGACACCCGAGAGGCCCACCCTGCCAAGCAAGCCGAGCGCGTCCTCGTCGTCCATCGGGACGGATTCTGACAGCAGCGCGCGCACCGTCATGTGGGGCGTGAGCGAGAGAGCGGGATCCTGCGACAGCCACGATACCGTTTCCGCCCGGTAGCGCCTCAGCGATGAGCCTTTGAGAGAAAGCACGTTCGCCCCGTCGACGAAGATCGTTCCGGCCTCGTGGACGAGGCCGCTGCGGATGCGTCCCATGAGCGCGAGGGCGAGCGTGGTTTTGCCCGACCCCGATTCTCCGACGAGAGCGCGGTTTTCTCCGGCCAAAATCTCTATCGACAGATCGTCGATAACGCGTTTACCCCCGAGAGTTGCAATCGAAAGGCCCGCTATCTCGACAATCGCGTCCGATCCGTTCGTCACAGGTTGCTCCTTTTCCCTATTCGATCAAGCAGAAGATTGCCCGATATGGTGATGCAGGCAATCGCGATAGTGGGAGCAAGCGCGGCCCACGGGTTCAGGCTGATGCCCGTGACGCCCGTCTGTATCATGGTTCCCCAGTCGGAGCCCGTTCCGAGGGGGTCGAACCCGAGAAAAGCGGCCGTCGCAACAAGATAGACGGAGTTGATGAACCTCATGCCCACCGTGGTTGCCAAGGGAACCGCCAAGTTCGGAAGCACCTCGCGCACAGCCGTCTTCGCCGCCGAATCGCCGGAAAGGCGCGCCGCCGTCACATAAGGCGATGCGGCCACGGGACGGACGAGCGAGCGCGTGTACCGAGCTATGTAGGGTGCCGACACCGCCGTGGTCACCACGATCATCGTCCCCACTCCCGAACCAAGCCCGAACACAAGAACCATGACTACGAGTATCGAAGGAATGACCAGCAGCAGATCGAGCAGGTACGATAACACATCGGCGAACCTGCCCTTCGCACTCACGGCGAACCCGAGAGCCACGCCCACGGCAGCGGCGACGGCGGTGGAAACAGCGGCAACGGCGATAAGGTGCGCGCCGCCGTGCATGAGGCGCGCCAAAACATCGCGGCCAAGCCCGTCGGTGCCCAAAGGATGCTCGGCGCTCGGAGGCATGAACGCGGCCCCCACGGTGCTTGTCCCGTCTGCCGGGGAAAGCGATCCGGCGAGCGCAAGAGCGAGAAAAGCGATGAAGAAGACGAGAAGCACAAGATCGGGCCAAGAGAGCAGCTTCTCGCTAATGCTACGCTTCGATCTCACGGGACCGCCTCCTTCCCAACCCGTCGGCAATCCAGAAAGCCGCAAGCGACACCGCTATGACAACCGCCGAGCAAGCCATGAGCAAATCGGGCTCGCGGTTGAGCACGGCGTTGACAAGAAGCGTGCCCAAGCCGGGAAAGCTGAAAAGGGATTCAATGATGACCGTGCCGCCAATAAGATAAGGTACGACCGAAGCCGCCGACTGCGCAACGGGGGCGACGATTCCGGGCAAGAGGTTTTTGACGATCACCCTTCTTTCCGGCAGACCAGAAAGTCGGGCCGATTCGACATGAAGCGTTTGGTTCTCCCGCTCGACCACGGCGCGCACCGGGCGCACAAGGGTGCAAGCCCCGATGAGGGATATGGCGACGATGGGAAGCACCATGATGATGGGCTTGTCGAACATCGAGCCACTCCCAACGGGAAGAAGCGATACGGCGGGAAACCACCCGAGCTGCGTCGCGAACACCAAGATGAGAAAGAATCCGACAACGAACTCGGGTGTTCCCACAACAGCAAGCGCAAGCGTACTCACAATCTTGTCTGCCGCCTTGCCGCCATGAAGACCCGCGAAAATGCCACCAGCCGTGCCGACCACAATCACCAAAACAAGCGAGATCGCAAAAATCACTCCAGTTCGCGCAAGAGGGCCGACCATAGCGTCGGCTACGGGTAATCCCGACGCAAGAACGGTTCCGAAGTCGCCCTGCAGCGCATGAGCGCACCAGAGAACGAAACGATAGAGTACCGGCTTGTCGAGGCCGTATTGCTGCGTGAGCTCGGCCACACGCTCGGGAGTCGCCTGTAATCCGAGACGCTGCGTGGCGGCATCGCCGGGCAGAGCCTCAAGGGCGAGGAACACGAGCAGACACGTGAAGATCAGCGAGATCGCGAAGAGGAGAATACGGGAGAGTATCCGCAGTGCGCGGTGCCCTCCCGTACGGTCGGCGTTCGGTGACATGCCCTTCGTCCGATTCGCTAAGCGGAGAGGGTTGCCTTGGCGAACAGAGGCACCGAGAGCGTGATGTCTATGCCGTCGAGGCCATCTACCTGCCCGCTCAGATCGGCGCAGTATCCCCAAACGATATCGCCGCCCTCGGCCCAGAGACGCTCCTGTGCTTGGTTGAGGAGTTCCGCCCGGTCGGCCTCATCCACTGCCGAGGTTGCTTGGGCCAAGAGGGAATCGTACTCGTCATCCTTCCACTGGCTGAAGTTGTACGGCGAGCTGCCACCGGTGTACATGACGGCCGAAGCGATATACGGGCGATTGATGAGATAGGTTGCGAAAATCTGCGCTCCGTAGATGTTGTTCATGTCGGAGAACAGCGTCGTCGGATCGATCTCCTTCACCGACACCGTGATGCCCGCCTTCTCCAGCTGGGCTTTGAGCATCTCTGCAGAATCGTTGACGCCGGTGGTGGTTTCGGCGGTCGTGATCTCGAGCTCGGTCACGCCCTTTTCTTCGAGCACCTTCTTGGCGGTGTCGAAGTCGTAAGCACGCTGCTCGAGGGAATCATTGTAGCCCGGCATACCCTGGCCAAGCACATCATTGCCAACCACACCCGCAGAGCGGAAGATGGTGTCGTTCATGGTCTGGCGGTCGACGATAAGCTTGAGGGCCTCGCGTACCTCGGGATCATCGAAAGGCGCGGCGGACGCGTTGAGGCAGAAGCGGAAAGAACTCGAATTCTCGATGCCGCCGTTCAAAACGTTGAAGCCGGACTGGCCTTCGAGCGTGGCCGCGTTCGTCGTCGAGATTTGGTGGGCGAAGTCGACCTCGCCGCTCGTGAGCGCCGTGTACCTCGTCTCGGGATCGGTGATGGGGACGATCTCAACCGTGTCGATGGCCGGAGCGCCTCCCCAGTAATCGGCGTTCTTCTCAAGCACGGCTCCAGTGTCGGGAGAGAAGGAAACGAGCTTGAAGGGCCCGCTGCCGATGTCGCCAGAGAAATCGTCGCCGGCGCTGCCCGCCGGGAACACGAAGGTGACGGCGGAAACGACCTCGTCCCAGAAGGTGGCTTGCGGCGAGAGAAGCTGGAGCGTGAACGTGCGCTCGTCCACAACCGAGCTGCCCTCCCAATCGACGTTCGCGTAGAACGACGAGTACATGGGTGAGGTGCCGGCGTACTGGAGGCTGTAGAGCGCATCTTCAGCCGTGACGGTCTCGCCGTCATGATACTTCACACCGTCCTTAAGGGTGACGGTCCAAGCGCTCGCATCCTCGTTGGGTTCGATGCTTTCGGCAAGCGAGTTCTCCACCACGCCGTTGCGCAGGAGGATAAGCGAGTCGTACACGTTGAGCGCAATCGCCAACGGAAGAAGCGTGCTGAAGGTGGCTGGATCCAACGTGTCCGTCGAGCTGCCCATCATGGCAACCCGCAACGTCTTGGGCGTCTCATCCGACTGAGAAGCGCCCTCGCCGGAATCACTGGTGCCCGACGAGCAGCCAGCAAGCAGCGACCCCGTGCCCATGGCGATGGCGAAGCCTCCCATCAGCTTCACGCAGTCACGGCGAGAAAGAACCCCTTTCCCCAGCATTGTTTCATCTTGTGACATATCCGCTCCAATCATTTTTTCATATCATCCCGTACATCAGCATCTATTCCTTTATATTTAGATAGACACTGTCCAATTAGAACAAGGACATTATAAAGATAAAAGGTTTCTATGTCTAACTTTTTTGTTGGTGGCTTTCGATTGAAACCTGCACAACCGTTCTTTTAAAGCCGTGTTTTACAAATCAGTTTTAGTTTGATTAACAGAAAAACTGGTTTGATACCCGGCTCGGCAATATGTCGTAAGCGAGTAGTAGAGAAGTGTATTTGAAGCGACGAAGGGGGTCTCCTGATATCCTCAGAATCAAATCGGTCTCTCCAGCCCACTAGCTCCCTGCACGCGCTTTTTTGCTTGCAGGTGGCAAAGATTTTTTAGCCATGTGGTCAGAAAGGCACGCTTTGCAAATAGCTTGCGATTACGCCCTCTTCTTTTTCTGATGGAGACAGTGAAAAGCATGCATCCCGGGAGCAATTCGGTTTGAGAGCAAAACAACGCAGGCGCCAAAAGGAGGTTGGCTTGAGGGAGTTCGACCTTGAAGACTAAATCCCCCAGGGCTTATTGCGCTGGCAGCGCCAACCGAGGTAGGTGCCCAGCCGTGAAGGAGGATGCCATTACTCAAAAAGTAACGGAGTGTTGCTATCGACTAAGAGACCGCCTCTTCAAGAAGACGATGGGGAAAGCTTATGGCACTCCAGCGTCAATCGAACACGATAGCAGCGGGTCAGAAAGAGAGACAGCACCATTTTCTCTGCTTTCTGCGAAGTACGTCTTGAAGCTTGGCATTTCAAAAAGCGAGTTCTGCAGACGTACTTTGCTGTCGGAGAAAACTTACGAGCGAATCAAATATGGTCAACTTGCAGATCGTCCTAAACCAGAAACAGTGATGCAATTTTGCGTAGGCCTCGGACTCTCTTTGGAAGAATCCGAGAATCTTTTCAATGCGGCGGGTTATTACCTTGGAGGGTGTAAGCTTCATGAGGCATACAGAGAGTTGCTGTCCATGAACGACAGCCTAACCATCTACGAGTGCAACGATGTTTTGCGTCATTTGGAGCTGCCTTTATTGGCAAGATGGATAGAGATTTCTTAGAAAGAGCACGCCCCATACCCCATAATGAAAGGGCTTCCGACGCCGTAGGCGCTTCTCCTGCACGCATCGTCCGAATTGCCTTCGATGGTGCGCACGGTGGAGCCGTCGCACGACTCCACGATGCCCACGTGGTCGGAGACGCCGTCTCCGTCCCAGTCGAAGAACACGATGTCCCCAGGCGCCGGCGCGCTGCCTCCCGGCAGCCAGCGGCCTGCGGCCTTGAACCACTGCACGCCCGTGGGGCAGTAGGAGAACTTGGGCACCGCGCCCGAATCGATGTACCCGCACTCGTTCGCACACCAGCTCACGAAGCACGCGCACCATTCCACGCGGCTCTCGAACCCGTACCATGACCAGTACGGCCTGCCGCCCACGTTGCCCAGCTGGCTCGAGGCGATCTCCACGATGTCGGCGGCGCCGCCCGCGATCCCGTGGAGTACGGCCCGCCATGCGGCGTCGTGGCGCTCGTCCAGAAGCTCGCGCAGCGTTTCGAGTTGCCCCGCGTCGAACCCGTAGGCCGACGCCATCTGCTCCGCCGTCTTGGCCGAGAGCGTGACGCGCAGCACCTTGGCGGGCGGGGCGTCTTCGCCGTCGGAATCGCTCGGCTCGGCTTCCTCTATCTCGGTTTCTATGGAGTTCATGTCCCAGAACACGGCGCGCAGCGCGCCCTGCCGCGCGGCGTCGAGCGTCAGAACGTCGAGCGGGTTCTCGGCGTCTGCCGCCAGCTTGACCGCGAACACGGCGAGGGTTTCCTTCCACGGGCTCTTGCCGCCCGAAACCGAAACCTCGTCGCATTCCGCCGACGCCTTGGCCTCCTCCACCTTGGCGGCGTGCTCGGCGTCTATCTCCGCCACCACCTCGCGGAGCGGGGGGTTGCCGTCGCCTATGTCGCCGCCCATGAGGAAGATGCCGAACGCCGAGGTGGCGACGAACGCCGCGAGGCATGTCACCACGACCACTGCGGCAGCGGACGACCCAAGACCGGTGAGCGCCGCAGTTGCCGCCCGCGCCTGGAGCGCGGCCATGCGCGCGAACCGGCCCGCGCTGCTTGCCGCCCGCCGCGCGGCGGCGTTCGCGCCCTTCGCCGTAGCTTTGCGGGATGCCCGGGCCGCGCGTGCGCGCGACGCCGCCTGCGCCCTCGTGCGCATGGCTTCTCGGGCGCGCGCGTTCGCCGGCCGGGGCGCCCTCGGCGAAGGGCTCGATGCTTCGCGGCTTGACCCGCAGGATGCCGCGCAACCCCTCGGCGTGCGACGTTCGCCGCGCTCTGCGGACGGGAAGGTCGTGCGCGCGCGTTCCTTGGGGACATTGCGCCGCCGGATTGCGCGGGCGACCCGCGCACCGTTCGCTGTGGCCGCGAAGCCCTCGTGCGCCGTTCGCTCCGATTCGCCGCGCGCCGCCGCCCAGCCGCCTTCGGCTTCATCGCCCCTTCGTTCGCGTGTGTGTGCGGGGTTTGCCGCCTTCGCCGTTTCGCCGACGCGCAGCGCTGCGGGCCGCGCCGCCTTTTGGATAAGCGCCGCGCGGTCGAGGGTCTTCACGTTCCTGGCGACGACGCGCTCCTTGATGTCGCTCGGCAAGGCGGCCTCCTTTCTGCTTCGTCACTCCCCGGGCTTAGTGGTCATGAGGCGGTAGAGCTCGGTGTCCCTCGGGAAGCGGTTGGCGAACGGCACGATGGCGCCGCCGTAGCGCAGGAGGCCGCAGCCCGCCTCGGCGTTGGTGATGTAGCCCATCTGCTCTCGGCTGATGTTGAGGAGTTCGCCCAGTTTCCCGCGGTCGGCGGCCGCCTGGTTGAGCATGACGATGAGCTCGGAGTTGGAGAGCATCGTGGAGGCCAAGACCGAATCGAGCAGGTACTCCACGTTCTGCGTGATGGCCGTGGGGTAGGCGTTGCGCTTGCGGAAGCGGCGCCACGCGCTGTTGAAGAACGCGCCGGAGTACTCGTTCTCGAACACCACGTGGAACTCGTCTATGAAGATGTGCGTGCGCCTGCCCGCGCGCCAGTTGTCCGTCACGCGGTTGAGCATCGCGTCGGTGATGACGAGCAGCCCCATGGTCTTGAGCTGGCGGCCCAGGTCCATGATGTCGTAGACGAGGAGCCTGTTGCGGGTGTCCACGTTGGTTGGGTGCGCGAACGCGTCCAGCGTGCCCGAGGTGAACAGCTCCAGCGAAAGCGCCAGGTCACGCGCCTGCGGCTCGGGCTGGGCGAGCAGTTTGTCGCGCAGGTGGGCGAGCGTGGGCGCCTCGCCGCCGCGCAGGTAGTCGGCGTACACCGCCGAGGTGCAGCGGTCCACGACCGACTTGGCCTGCGGCCCCAGTCCCCGGCGGTCGAGCTGCTCGAACAGTGACAGCACGAACTCGCTCTTGTCGGCCACGGGGTTGCCTCCCTCGCCGTAGCCCTCCACCATGTCCATGGCGTTGATGTGGTGGGGGCTGCCCGCCGCGATGCGCACCACCTCGCCGCCCAGTGCCTCGGCGAGCGAGGCGTACTCGCGCTCGGGGTCGCATATCACTATGTCGTCGTCGGTCGAGAGCGCAAGCATAGCTATGAGCTCCTTGGTCGAGAAGCTCTTGCCCGAGCCCGGCACGCCCAGCACGAACGCGTTGGGGTTCAGGAGCCGCGACTTGTCGCACAGGATGAGGTTGCGCGATATGGCGTTCTCGCCGAAGTACATGCCGCCCTCCTCCATGATCTCCTGCACGCGGAACGGCATGAGCACGGCGAGGCTCTCGGTGGTGAGCGTGCGCATCGCCTCGATGCGACGCACGCCTATGGGCAGCGCGGTTGACAGCCCGTCGAGCTGCTGGAAGCGCAGGACCGAGAGGCGGCACAGGTGCTTGCGCGCGCACGAGAGCAGCGCCTCGGTGTCGGCGTCGAGCTCCTCGGGCGTGTCGGCAAAGTGGACGAGCGTCACCGTGGCGAACATCATGCGCTGGTCGCGCGACATGAGGTCGTCCAGGAACTCGCGGCTCTCCTTGCGCTGCTGCTCCATGTCGTAGGGCACGGCCACGTTATAGTTCATGTTGGCGTTCTGCCGGCGCGTCCAGTTGGTGATGTTCGTCTCCACACCGAGCAGTCGCCGCTCCACCTCGCGCACCGCCTCGTCAGTGGGCACGGGGACGACGTCTATGGAAAGCGCCATCGCGCGCCTCGCGTCGGTAAGCTCGGCCAGAAAGCCGTCCTTGATGTAGGACGCGTAGTCGGTCAGGTACAGGGCGCGCGCCCAGCGGCCGCCCACCCGCAGGCGGTCGGCCTCAATGCCCGCGCCCTCGGGCGCAACGGCGTCCTTGAACGAGTGCCCCCGGCGCATCGAGGCGCGCACGTCGATGGGCAGGTCGTCGGCGCCGCCCCGGTAGAAGCCCCTCAGAAGCCGCAGCTTGCCCTCTGCGTCGAGCTCCTCGCAGTGCGCCCCGAGGCGCGCGAGGTGCGCGGCCGTCTCCGCCGACGCGCGGTTGAAGTAGGAGCGGGCCTCCTGGATGCTTCTCCCTCCCACGGCGATGGTAAGGTATATCTCGCGCACCATGGAATTCGCCCCCGTGGCCTTCTCTATGAGCATGGCGTTGTACTCCTCGCGGTAGCGGTCGAGCCCGTCGCCCTTGGGCGGTATGAGGATGCGCCGCCCGAGGGCTTCGGCGTCGAGCCTGCGCACCGCCACGGTGACCTTGGCCCGCGCGTCGGAGTCGAAAGAGTTGAGCAGGTCCGAGTAGCCCAGGAACATGGCCTCCTTATCCTCCTTTGACGCCGCCGCGTAGTTCACGTCGCTCACGCGCCAGGTCTTCGCGTACTCGCCGTCGTCGGTGAGGCACACGCCGTCGGGCCAGATGCGGCGCACGGGCACGGCGTCCTCGGCGGTTTTCGGCGGGACGAACCGCGTGCCGCCTTTGCGCCGCCTAGCTGCGAGTGCGGCCATGATGCCCTCCTTTCTCGCGGCGGATGCCCTTCGCGCGATGCGGCGTGCAGACGGCCTCGTAGTACAGGTTCTGCGGGCGCGCGGGCAGTTCCTTGGGGGTCAAAAGCGCGTATTTGGCCCACGCCCACGCCGCGCGTTCGACCGCCATGCCGTGCCAGGTGACGAACCCCAGCGCGGCGAACGGGGCCGCTCCCGCGATGCACGCCCAGGAGAGCTCGTCCAGTCTCAGGAAGGGCGACAGCCCGAAGTAGAGCCCCACGGCGGCGACGCAGGCGAGCAGCGCGAAGACGCACTGCCGAAGCGACATGCCGAAGAACACCCCCTCGGTATACTCGCGTATCTCTCGGTTGACCTTCACTTCCACTTCTTGCTCCTCTCTGCCTGCGCGGCGAAGCGGGCGCGTAAAGCGCCCCGCGCGCGGCGCGGGCAATGTGTTCGTTCGGTTGTTTCGGGAAAGGGGAGGGGCGTCAAAGCCCCATCATCTCGCGCACCACGCGGTCGGCCATCTTGACCATGCCCGTGAGCACCAGCATGTTGAAGGCAAGCTCTCCCACGTACGACCACACCTGCGTGACCACGGGAGCCTCGGCATCCACCACCGGCGGCGCCGATGCGAACAGCGAGAATATGACGCATGCGAGCAGGATGACCGCACCCTCGAGGCACACGGCCCCGTAGCTTTTGAGGAACGCCTTGCCGACCGACTGACTCGGCTCGCCCGCGAAGGTGGACAGGGGTATGGGCGCGAGCGCGGTGTACATGTATATCTTGAAGAACCTGCCGTACACCGCCAGTATCATGATGAACGAGAGCACCGTGACGAGCAGCCCGCCGAGCAACGTCACCGCCCACAGGGGTATGGCGTCGAGGAAGCCCACGTCCTCGATGGCCTCCACCATCTCGCCAGGCAGCGCGGCGGGCGCGGCCGACGCAAAGCCCGCAGCATCCATCATGTCGCCGATGAGCCCCTGCACCACGTCGAGGAACGCCATCATGAGCTCAAGCCCGTAGACGACGGCGGCGTGCGCCAGCACGAACCGCACGAACAGCTTCAACACCACCTCCGGGCGCTTGGCCTCGGCGAACGAGCCGCAGGTCTTCACGAGGCCCGACAGGAAGAACAGCACGAGGAGCGCGAGCGCCACCGCCTGCACGGCGCCGTGGATGGAGAGCACCGCGTCCCATATCCCGCCGCCCCGGAAGTCGGCGGGCGACGCCGTGAGCAACCCCACGATCTCGCCCATCTTCTCGTTCCACGTGTCGAGCGCTCCCTGGAGGTTGCTGACCACCCAGTTGTCCGAATCCAACGGCCCGCCTCCTTTCGGGGCCCGCGCGACGGGCCTATCCGACGATGATATCCAAGATTTCCTTCGCGAACGTGATGACCACGCCGCCCGCCAGGGTCAGGAAGCCGTTGGCGCGCTGGGACGGGTCGTGGCTCTTGAGCGACATGCCCACCTGCACCACGCCGAAGCCGAGCAGGATGAGCCCGACGCTCCTGATGAGCCCGAAGATGAACGTGGAGAGGTTGTCCACCGCCGCTATCGGGTCGGTCGCCGCGAACGCGGCGGGCGGCTCCAGCGCCAAGGCCGAAGCGGCGCAGACGGCGATTGCCGCCATGAGCCGCGCGCGGGCTGCGGGGCGGGCCTTCTTCCCCTCAGTGGTCTTTCTCATGCGTTGGTTCTCCTTTCCCGCCCGCCGCCTCCGCCGCGAGCGCTGCCTCGGCCTCCTCCCCGTCGAGCACGACGCAGCCCGCAGGCGCGGCCTGCGCGCTCGCGGGGGCAACGCCTTCGTAGGGCGCCACGGCGGCGCTTGCCAGCGGGCAGGCGCCGTGCTCGTAGGGCGGCGCGCCGCCCTCGGGGGTGAGCCGCGCGGCGGGATGCCGCGCTATGTCGAGCTTTAAGTCGATGATGGGGCGCTCGCCGCGCACGAAGAGCAGCGCGCGGGAGTTGTCGAGCATGCGCACCTCGTCGGGCGTCATGAGCTCGCGCCCCGAGATCTGCTGGTTGGTGGACCAGCTGCCGCCCCTCCCGGTGGTCCTGCCGTGCGTGTCGAGGTCGATGGTCTCCTTGCCCAGAAGCTCGCTGACGTACTTGTGGGTGGATTGCTCGTTGCCGCCCAGGTACAGGAACTCGTCGCAGTTGCCGACGATGGACTCCCACTGCTTGTCGAACAGCGCCCGCAGCTGCGCCATGTTCTGGATGATGATCGACGCGGACACCCCGCGCCCGCGCATGGTGGAGAGTATCTTCTCAAAATCATTGGGTAAGCTCACGTTGGCGAACTCATCCATGAGGAAGTGCACGTGCACGGGCAGCTGCCCGCCGTGTTTTCCGTCCGCGAGCGCGAAAAGCTGCTGGAACAGCTGCGTGTAGAGGACGGACACCAGGAAGTTGAAACTGGTGTCGTTGTCGGGTATGACTGCGAACAGGGCCACCTTGCGCTCCCCGAGCGACGGCAGGTCGAGCTCGTCTGTGGCGGTGAGCGACGCCAGGGCGTCGAGGTTGAACTTCTCCAGCCTGGAGGCGAGCGTCACCTGGATGGATTTGAGCGTCTTGGCCGAGCCGGAGCGGTAGCTGCGGTAGTATTTGAGCGCGATGTGGCCAGGGTCCCTCATCTCCAGCCGGTCGAACAGCTCGTCGAGCACCGAGGCGTAATCGTCGTCGTCCTCGCGCACCTCGCCGGCGCGCAGCATCTCCATGAGGGTGGCGTAGTTGCGCTCCTCGGGCGGTGCCTCGTGCACGAGGTAAAGCAGAAGCGCCAGGTGCAGCATCCCGGCGGCCGTGTCCCAGAAAGGATCCTGGCTCTGCGCGCCCTTGGGAGTCGTCGCCTTGAACAGGTTGGTGTTGAGCCGCTGCGCGTCCGCGTCCGACTCGATGTAGGAAAGCGGGTTGTAGCAGTGGGACCTCTCCATGCGCACGAGGTCGAGCACGCGCACCTCGTAGCCCCTCGATTCGAGCAGCCCGCCCACGGCGCGCACGATCTCGCCCTTCGGGTCGAGCACCACCATCGATGTGTTGGCCTGGCAGGCGTTGGGCAGGCTGAACCCGCGCGTTTTGCCTGCGCCCGAGCCGCCCACCACGAGCGTGTTCATCGAGCGCCTGTGGGCGTGGGTGTCGTAGCTCATGCGAAAATTGCGCGTGAGCAGCTTGTCGCCTGCGGGGTCGCGCCCCCGGTAGCGGTGGCAGATGCGGCGGGCGTCACCCCACCGGGCGCTGCCGTGCTCCTCGCCGGGGCGCAGGTTGCGCCGGGTGAGCAGCCACGCCGCCGCGCAGGCGGCATACAGGACCAGGAACAGCAGCGCCCATCGCGCGCCGCCCGCCGTGGGCTTCGTCGAAAAGGGATCCGAGAACGCCGCGATGAGCGAGGCGAGCGACCCCCCGCCGTCCAAGGCGGGGGCGGCGACGAACCCCGCCCACGCCGCCAGCGGCGCGGCGAGCGCGGCGGCTGCCGCCTCGCCAGCCGTCGGGGGCCTCATCTGCCCTCCGACCTGTCGCGCCGCCTTTCGGGCGGGGCCATGCGCTCCGACACGTCGCGCGCGGCCTTGCCGATCTCGCCCAAGGCGTCCCTCACCTCGCGCGCGCTCGCTTCCGGTGGCGCGGGCGCGGCGACGGCTCCCGAACATTCGAGTCCCAGGCGGCGGGCGGCTATGCCCGCCGCGAGGTCGGCCTTCGCGGCGTGCGTCTCCCTGTCGTAGGCATCGAGGCCGAGCGCCATGCTGGCATGCGCCGCCTCGACTATCAGCGCCGAGAGCAGCTGCGGCTCATCGAGCCCTCGCTGCACCCGTATGGCCCCCGAGGCGTGATCGTACTCGGCGGGGACGCCGCCGAGGTCGTCAACCGGCTCTATTCTCGTCGGCGAGCGAGCGACCAGCGCCGCGAGCGCGGCGTGAGGGTCCACTCTGCGCGGCAGGCATGGCCGCGCGGTGGTCTGCGACACGTCGAACACCTTGCGCACGTCGTACAAGACGCCGATGCTGCCGTCGTCGCGCACGTACTCCTTGACGGGTTCGATGATGGGGATCGCCTTCTGCCCGCGCCTCACCGACGCTCCCTGCCTGCGCCAATGCTCAGCCGTGCCGACGCGCGTCGCGTTCGGTATGCGGTCGGCTATGAGCAGGATGTTCGTGGCGGAATGGTGGGGCAGCTGCGCCGCCACCCGCATGTACGTCTCCAGCGCCGCTGGATCCGAATTCGCGCGCAGCGCGGCGGCGTCGGCGCGGTCGAATGCCTCTTGGCGCTCGCTCTGCTTCCGCTCCGCCCACGCTTGCTTGTCGAACTCGCCTTCCGGCGCGAATTCCCGGCTACTGCGTTCTTCCATCATCCGGTAGATATCTTGCATGCTCTACCTTCCTTTCTCCAGGGCGCGCGCCATGGGCTTGCGAGTCGCATGCGCTTCGCCGCTCATTTCGCGTGCCGCCGATATGGCGCGCATCTCCGCGCGCACGGACAGCCTGCCGCAGCGCTTGCGCGCTGCCTCACCATCCTTTTCTGAGAGCCGTTTTCTCGCGGATGTAGGCCCTGACGGACGGCTTTCCGCCGGGGCTTGCGCTAAAGGGGAGGCGTCGCTGTCGCCCGGCGATGCCAGCAAATCATCGAGGAGCGCCGCAGCTTGTTCGGGTGCGCGCGGCGCCTGCGCGGCGTGCGCGCGCCCATCGTGCCGATTCCCCTCGCGCGGCTCGGGCGCTTCGCGGGCGTCGTCTCTCATGCGGCACAGGCCGAGCCTCTCCGCGATGCGGTTCACCTTGCTCGCGTCCTCGGTCCGCACCAGAAGATCGACGGATTCGCCGTCCTTCTGCTTCACGACGGCGTATGCGATGCCGTAGCGTCGGGCCTCCTTCGCGAACCCTTTCAGATCGTCAAAGCGGATGGGGAACACGCGCAGCTCACGGCCCGATTTGAGCATCGCCGAAAGCCGCGCCCTGCCCTTGGTTTTCTCGTTGCTCGCCGCGGCCGCCAGCAGCATGGCGGCCGCGTTCTTCGCGCCGGCGCCCGTGATGCGCAGCGCCACCTCGGTTCCCTCGAGCGTCATCCTCACGATCTGCTCAGCAGCCTCGCTCGATGCGTCCATGACCTTCCACCTGCCTTTCCTCTCTGTTCGCTTCGGCGCCCTCGATCTGCGCGATGCGGGCCGGCAGCTCGGCGCTTCTTGCCCGGATGCGCGCGCAGGCGCGCGCCTCGCGCCTTGCGCCCCGCAGCTCCGACGCTATCTCGGCGATGCGGGGGTTTGGGGGCGCGGGGGATCCCGCCGCCTTGGAGCGCCTCGCCTCGTTGCGCAGCGCGCGGCGTTCGGCCTGCAGCGCCTCGGACTTGTCGGCCAAGGCTCTTTCGTATGCCGCCAGCTGGGATCGCGTCTCTATCCCCTCGCGCGCGAGCAGCGCGAGCTCCCCCGATATGGCTTCGAGTTCGCGCAGATCCTCGCGCAGCAGGAAATGCGCCCGCCCGCCTGGCGCCCTCTGCCTCTTCGCGCCGTTGAGCAGCGCCATGTACCTGCGGTACAGGCTCACGAGCGTGCCCTTCGGCACGGGCGGGCGCTCCTTGGGAGCGGGCCTCGGCCTGCCGAGGGGCAGGCGCTGGCGGCTGTTGGCGAGGATGCGCGCGCCGATGCCCTCCTGCGAGTACGCGTCCCCGAAATTGCGGCGCAGGCGCACGAAACGCTCCTTGCCGGGCGGGCGCACCGATATGTCCTTGCCCACCTTCACGTCGTAGCCCATCGCGCGCAGGTTCGCGTGGAACTGGCGCATGCTCGCCGCACGCCCTACGGCCTCGTCCACGTCGGCCTTCACGAGCGAGCGCCACGTGGGGCGCCCCTCGCGCTCGGCGCGCCATTCGGCGTGGTGGCGCGCGCCGCCGCGCCCGGGGCTCTCCACCACCGAAAGACCATGCTCCCGGCACAGTTCGTCGGACGCTTCGCGCATCGCGCGGTAGCAGGCGGCGTCTCGGTGGAAGCGCCTGCCGTCGGCGAAGGACACAGAGTTGACCACGAAGTGGTTGTGGAGGTGGGCCTTGTCCAGATGGGTGGCCACCACAACCTCGAAGCGGCCGCCCCACAGCTCTTGGGCGAGGGCGACGCCCACCTCGTGGGCCGTGGCGGGGTCGGTCTCGCCGGGCGCGAACGCCTGGTATCCGTGGAAGGCCACGATGCCGCCCGTCTTGCCGTATTGGCGCTTGGTCGCGTTCATCTCTTCCAGCGCCGTGGCGGGCAGGCAGTTGACGCCGGTCACGTACAGCTGCCGCTCAGTCTTGCCGGGGTCGGCGGCGTAGAGGATGGCGGCGCCCACGCCCTGGAGCTCCCACTCGTCGGGCGAGCCTTCGGCCTTGTCCGGGTTCCCGGCGTACCCGAGCACGCGCGCCAGGCGCCCTTCGACCTTCCAAATCGACGTGACGGCCACCTCATCGCCTCCTTCCCGGCTCTTTGACCGCCGCCACGATCTCGCGGAGCGCGGCTTCGAGCCTTCGCGCCTCGGCGTCGTAGCGGGCGGCGTCCACGGTGCCGAGGGCGTGGGCCTTGCGCGCGATCTGGTTGAGGTTGTTCCCGATGGCGTGCAGCTCGCGGGTCATCGCCAGGTAGTCGGGCGGCGGCTTCGGCCTCGGGTCGATGCCCCCTATGAGCGCGCGCAGGTACGCCTCCTGCGACCAGCCCGCCCTGCGCGCCGCCTCTTTGAGCCGCGCCAGCTCTTCCTCCGTGAGCCTCACCGTGGCCTTGCGCGTGCGCCTTTCCATTCGCCGCCTCCCTTCGCGGGGTTGCAGGGGGTGCCCCCTGCGTCTGCCGAGCGCCAGCGCTCGGCGTTGCTTGCTGGTACGCGACGGTTTTCCGCCGCCTCGGCGGCGGACTTCGCAACCCGCCGAAAGAAAGATCACCTTCCCCTGTCGGGCGCTCGGCCTCTGGAGCGGCGGGCCAAGAGGAACTCATTCACGTCCTTACCCTCCGGGGGAGGCTCCATCGACGCCGCCACGCCGCGAGAAGCGGCTGCGCGCGCGATCTCGCGGGCGGCCCGCCTGCCCGCCTCGTCGTTGTCGAGATGCAAGGCCAACGAGGCGATGTATGGGCGGTCGTCAAGATGCTGCGCGAGGGCGAGCGGCAGCTTCGGGGCTCCGTTGCGCGCATGGGGGACCGACACCCCGCCGAGGGACAGCATCCCCAAGCTGGCCGTCTGCTTGCCCTCGTGCTCGAGGATGGTCGCGTAGGAAAGCGCGTCTATGGCGCTCTCGAAAACATGGAGCACGCCGTTGTTTCGGACGCTTTGCAGGGAGAACGCGAAGCGCTTGTCGGATCTGGGAGCCTCGCCCTTGAAGCCTCCCTCGCACGAGCGCAAGGCCGCGTACCTCGGAACGCCCGTGCGGTCCCTGCCGACGAACACCGCGCACGCGACCCCGCCGCGCATGGTGCCGTAGACGTCTCCGGCATCCACGAGGCCCTTCAGCAGGCTGCGCGAGATGCCGCGCGATTCGAGGTACCGCATCGCATCGTCGTCGGCGCACCGGCGTGGGAGGCGAAACGCCGGGCGCGGCGCGCTCGCCGGTGGGGCGGCATGCGCGGGCGGGGATGCTCTCGCAACGGCAGGGCGGTCGGCCCGCAGATGCTCCACGGCGTCGAGGAAGGCCATGTCGCGCACTTTGACGAGGAAGTCGAGCGCGCTCCTGCCGCCGAGATCCCGGCTCCACCAGAACCACTTGCCGTTGGAGATCTTAAGGCTGTCGTGTTCCTTCGTGCAGTAGACGCCGGGCGAAATGCGCACCAGCTCGTCGGGTTCGCGCTCTTGCAGGTAAGTAAGCAGGTCAACCCGCTTCACTTCAGCGATGATTTCAGGGTCGACGTATGGCATGTTTTCGTCCTTTTCTTGTCTTCGGATTTGCCTGTGGCCGCCGGAGCGGCGCGGCGTGCCCCCATTCGCCTTCGCTTCGCCATGCCGATTCGAGATGCGCGGAACGCGGCGTGCCCAAGAGACGCTGAAAGGGGTAGAATGGCGGGCATGGTGAATCCGAGTGAAACATACACTGCATGGAGCATCGGGGAGGGCGCGCACGAGGTGACGGGGCTCAAGCCGATGCTGAACCCGGAGGAGCAGGTTGCGCTTCTGAAGGCGAAAGGCGTCTCGTTCGAGCGATGCGGCGAGGAGCAAGCCGCGGACGCTTTGGCCCGCCGGGGAACCTTCGTGCACCTCGCGTCATGCCGCAGGCTGTTCCAGAAGCACGCGTCCGGCGACGACCGGGGGAAGTACGTGAGGCTTGACTTCGCCGACCTGCTGGCTCTCGATGCGCTCGACGACGAGCTCCGCAAGGCGTTCCTAGCTGTCTCGCAAGACGTGGAGCGGCTGGCCAAGACCTCCATGGTGACGCGCGCCTCCAGGCTCGACGACGAGGACGGCTACGGCATAGTCGCCGATTTCATGAGGGCGCAACAGAGGAGATACCGCAGCTACATCGAGCGGGATCTCTCCTCGCGCATGTCCGCCGGCATCGTCGGCGACGTTTACACCGGGCGCATCATCGGCCATTACCGAGACGCGATGCCCGTATGGGCGTTTTTGGAGGTGGTCACGTTCGGAACGGCGCTGGCCTTCTGCCTGTTCTGCTCCGAGCGATGGGACGACGCCGTCATGCGGGAGGAGCACTACATCCTCAAGGGCGTGAAGGCCGTGAGGAACTGATGTTCCCACGGCAGCTGCATAGTCAACGGGATGGACGGCTCCAACGAGTGCGATTACGCGCTTTCCAGCCTGGTCTACGATTGGCTCGCCGAGAAAGGCGTCGGCAACAGCAAGACGCGCCGCGCCAAGTTAAGGAACCGTCGTATGCAGCAGCTCCTCGAGACGCTCGTGATGTTCGACCGATTGGGAGGGCCGGCGCTCTGTCCCCGTTCGACGGCGCTGCTGGAAGGGCTGCGCGCGAGTCTTCTCGGCACGTGCGAGAGCTACGGCGTCCAGAACGGGTTCGTGTCGTACCTGAGGTTTCTGGCGAATCTCATTGACAAGGCGCTCGGCTGATGGCACCATAACCTCAGATTCAAAAACCTTCGGGTTTTGTATGGGCCAATCCCGCTGGGATTGGCTCTAGTTTTTTGGGCTTGGTTGGCTCTCACGTCGCTTCAACTGCGTCTTCCGAACCGACGTCCGGCAGATCGCCCTCGTTTGCCCGACGGCGGAGCTCGGTTTGGCGGTGACTTCCATGAACACAAAAGGGCCGAAAAAGAAGAAGCAGCATTACGTTCCGAAGTTCTACTTGCGTGGGTTTTGCGGGAGCGGCGACACGGTGTTCGCGCTAGATAAGGAGTCGGGGGGAATATTTACACCCTCGGTTGGCGATTTCTGTGCGGAGAGGTACCTGTACGAATCCCTATCGAACGACCCCAACTGGTACAAGGGGAAATTCGTCTATCCGAACTACACTGAGGACGGCCTCTGCGAACTGGAGAGCGCTTTTGCCCCCGTCCTGAAAAGGGTGGCGGCCCTGTGCGTGCCGAACGCCCCGTTCACGTGCGTCGGCGATGACGACGCGAGAATCATCGCGTCTTTTGTGGCGAATGCGATTGCTCGCCATCCCAGCGTGTTCAAGCCCCTCCGGAATGAGCTTATGTTGTCGGCTTCGGAAGAAGACCTCTCTCCGTATCGCGACCTTATGAGGGCTCTGGGGCACGAGGGCGCGTTCGAGGGGGTGGCGGCGGAAGGCGTCACGCGCCGCCTGCTGCTAGATACGGGCGACGGGTCCTACCAAGGGCTCATCGTAGGAGAGCTGCTCGAAATGGAGGGGATCGTCCTGCGCGCGCCCGGGTGCGCCTCGTTCGCCACCGCGTCTTTCCCCGTCCTCCCCGTTGTTCGGGAAACAGGGGGGCGGGATCGCCTCTCCTCTCTGTACTGCCCTATCAGCCCGAATGCGGCCGTCATCTACGGCCCCGGCCCCCGTCGGGGGATGGGAGGTTGCGAGCTGCTCGGCGCGCGCGATGTCGTCAGGCTCAACGCCGCCTACTTCGAGGCGGACTTCGTCCGCTTCGTCGTAGCGAAGGACAGGCGGACCCTGGAAGAGGCCCGCTCTTTCGCCGAGGCTAAACGGCCTTCTCCACCCTCTCGCCGATCCATTTGACGACCGGGACGGCCATGGCGTTTCCGAGGGCTTTGTAACGACGGCCGTCCGGAGCCGGCTTGCCGCGGAACTCCACGTTCGTCCAGTTGTCCGGGAAGCCTTGCAGCCTCTCGCACTCCAACGGCGTGAGCCGCCTGACCGCCGGACCCTGCAGGACGTGGCTCGCCTGCTTGACGCCGGGATGCGCGGCGAGCGCGCCCACGTGGCTGCCCGACCCGCCGACGAAGCGCACCTCGTCGCGCGTGTTCTGGGCGAACGCCGCGACGGGGCCCACGCACGACGGGGAGCCGCCCACCTTCAGCGTGCCCGCCAGGTCCACGTCGCACGCCGCGTTGGCCGCGTCCCCCGAAAGGCACGCCATGGGCGGCCCCTTGGCGGCGTTCGCCGTGAGGCACCCGCACAGGCCGTCGCCCACGTGCGCGTTCGCATGGGTGGACGCGAGGCACAGGGCCTCGCGCGGCGGCCCGCCCGCAGGCAGGGCCACGGCGTGGCGGTCGGCGGCGGTGAGGGTGTACATGCCTTTCTCGTCGGGGTCGCAGAAGCCCGCGCCATTGCCCCCGTTTTCAGGCTTTCGGCCTATGGAGTTGCCAACGATGCCGTAGACGGCGGGCGCGTGCCAGTCGGCCGTGAGGGTGGGCGATTGCTCGGCGGCGTGGCCTACCGACCCGCTGGCGGGGGCGGCGGAGTACTTGAAGCCTGCCGTTCGAGCGCCTCCTCCAGCTGCGGCGGCAAGGAGCGCCCTCTTCTCCTTGCCCGGCGGATGATCCCAGCGCATGCAGTGGGGCTCAAATAGTACCTCGCAGGCACGGGCGGCGCTTCCAAGCACTCCGACAAGAAAGACACGCTCGCGTCGCTGGGCCAAGCCGAAGAATTGCGCGTCCAGAATTCTCCATGCCAGACCGTACCCGACCTCATCCATCGCCCGGAGCAGGCATCGGAAAGCCTCCCCGTTCTCGCTCGAGAGCGCTCCCGGGACGTTCTCCCAGACAAAGCATCTCGGCATGACCTCACGTACAGCTCGAATAAATTCGAGCATGAGGCCCGACTCGCCTTTGAGCCCCGTTCTCTTTCCGGCGACGGAAAAGCTCTGGCACGGGCTTCCGCCGATGACAACGTCGATCTCGCCACGCATCTCCTTCCACTCGACCTTCGATATATCTCCCAGGTTGGGCACGCTCGGGAAGCGAGTAGCGAGAACCGCGTTGCAGAACGGGTCGATCTCGCTGAAGGCGACCGCCTCCCAGCCGAGCGGCCCCCACGCGCAGCTCGCCGCCTCTATGCCTGAGAAAAGGCTCACGTACCTCACGAAGCCCCCTTCCCGCCGCGCGCTGCGGCGTTGGCTATTGACGACACCTTGCCGGGGGCGGCGCCCTCCCCGAACACGGCGACCATGCTCGGAAAGGGCGCGGGGCCCTGAGCGACGCCGGCGAGCTCGAACCTGATGCGGCCGCGAACGAGCCTTATCTCTGCATGGCCGAGGATGTAACGGAGGAACCACTCGGTGTCCGTGCGCGCCGCCACCAGCAGCGCGACCGTCGTGCGCGGCTTGGCGCCCTCGATTGCCGCCTTGCGCGCCCATGCCCCGACGCCCCGGCCGTAGGGCGGATTCACCCACACTCTCTCGCCGCCCCAGTCAGCCGCGAGCCCGTCGTCTCGTTTGGTGAGGTGCCTTTCGCATTTGGCGTTGGCGTCCGAGCTCGCCGCGTCAAGGGTGAAGTGGAACTCGGAATCGAGCGCCGAGAACAGCCACGCGGGGGTCTCCCAGTCGTCGCGCGCCGACGAGAAGGCCGCCCCGCCGGCGCCGGTGAAGCCGCCTGGCGGCGCTGCTGCCGCGCTTTTCACCGGCATAGCCCCGCCGCCTTTCGGATGGGCACCTCGCGCTCGCACACGTCAACGATGTGCAGGCACAGCCTCTCGGGGATGCGCCCGCGCTCGCGCGCGTTCGCCAGGCCCTGCGTGCCGGACTTCGACCCGCGCGGCGCCGACTCGTGGCAGGGCGCCCCGTTGCGGCACGGCGGGCAGAATCGCGGGTCGGAGGCGTTCGTGAATATGTCGGTCGGCTTCATGGCCCTCGCGCCGTATTGGCAGTAGGTGACGGTGTGGCGGGGGATGACCGCCATCATGTCCTGCTTGCGCAGGCCCGCGCGCGGGTTCTCTATGAAGTAGAGCGCCGGCCTCAGATCGCGGATGAGGCGGAGCATCGCCAGATCCACCCGGTCGCATTTGAGCGCGTAGTCGCTCACGGGGTCCAGGTTGCCGGTGTTGGCGTTCTTGCGCCTGTGGCGCGATATGCCCGCCATGGAGAACGTGGCGCAGTCCGGCGACGCCCACACCACGTCGGGCCGGCCGAATGCGCGCAGGACGTCCGGCGCTTTCAGGAACTCGATGTCGGCGTGGAGGTCGGCGGGCAGCGATTCGTCCCACTCCACCGAGAACACCTCGTGGCCCCGCTTTTCGAACGCCTCGCCGATGGAGCGCGTTCCGCTGAACAGTTCGAGCACTTTCATAAACATTCCCCCTTCGCGAAAAGGAATGCCCCGGCGTTGCCGCCAAGGCGCTCCATCGACCGATTCCGGTTTGCCGGCGATGAGGCGCATCTCGCGCGGCGCGGTGTGCGCCCTCACCGTTCGAACTCCTTTTTCTTTTCGGCACGTTCCGGCTCATGACCGTCGTCGCACAGCTGCTCGGGGCCGCTTTTTCCCACGTCGAGCAGGGCGTCGAGCTCCGCGAGGCGGGCGGACTTCTCTTTCAGCTCGCCTTCGTGGGGAAAAGGTTTGGTGGCCTCGGTGCGCGCAGCCTCCATCTGCCTGCGGGCTTCTTCGAGGCGCGCGCGGCACTCGTCAGCCTCCGCGCCCATCTTGGCGATGGCGTTGTCCAGCCTCGTCACGGCGCCTGCCGCATCACCGCCCAGCTCGCATTTGTGCTCGGCTTCGCCGACGATGCGCATCTCGAACGCCGCGCTCATGCGGTCGAACGTCAACTCCAGGGAGAACCCCCGGTACGACCCGAGCGGCATGGCCCCCGTCTCGGTCATCTCGCCGCGCGCCGCGAGCACCGCCTCGCCTGCCGCCGCACGCTCCCGGAAGGCGGTGCCGCGCACTTCCATCGAAAATGCCTCCTTCGTCGGCGGCGGGTTCGCCCTTGCCTTCGCGACATCGGCCTCCAGCGATTCGAGGCGCGCCGACAGCGACGCCATGCGCTGCGGGTAGTCCTTGGCGGCCTTGTCCTCCAGCGCGTACTTCTGCGCTAGGTGGTCGGCCTTCAGCATCCGCAGGCGGGACACCTCGACATCGAGGCCCATGCGCTCCTTGACGAGCGGGTTTCCCGTGGCGAGCGCTTTGAGCTCGGCGTAGGAAAGCGCCGCCTCGTCAACGTCGGCGGCTGTGCGAACGGGCGACTTCGAGGTCATGACCTGCGCTATGAATCGCTGCTTTCCCTCTACGAGCTGGTAGAGGTACGCGTCGAAGGTGCCTTCGGTGACGTAGCGGTACGCCTCCACCTCGGCATTCATGTTGCCCTGGCGCTCGATGCGCCCGAGGCGCTGCTGGAGGTCGGCGGGGCGCCACGGGCAGTCGAGGTCGTGGATGGCGGCGAGCCTGCGCTGCACGTTGGTGCCCGCGCCCATCTTCTGCGTGGACCCCATGAGGATGCGCACGGCTCCGGCGTTCACCTTCCCGAAGAGGGCGAGCTTCTTCGCCTCGGTGTCGGTGTCGTGGATGAACGCCACCTCGCCCTCGGGCACGCCGCGCGCCACGAGCTTGCGGCGCAGATCGTCGTACACGTTGAAGGACCCGTCGCCCTTCGGGGTGGAGAGGTCGCAGAACACGAGCTGGGTGAGCCTTTCCTCGGCGCCGTCGCGCCATATGCGCAGCACGTTCTCGCAGCAAGCGTTCACCTTGCTGCCCTCGAAGTCGGGCAGCGCGGGGTCGGCGAGGCGTTGGTCGAGGGCTATCTTGCGGCCGTCGTTGGTGATGAGGAGCATGTTGTCCTTCTCGGCGGGCACACTGCCCGCCCTCACCGCCTCGGCGCGCTCGGCGAGCCCCGCCACCAGCTCGCGCTGGACGGGGGAGGGCTGCACCGCCACGTTGCGCAGATGCACCTTGGGCGTGGGAAGCGCCAGCGTGTCCGCCGTCTGCACGTCGGCGACCTGTTTGAACATGGACATGAGCTCGGGTAGGTTATAGAAGCGCGAGAAGCGCGTTTTCTGCCGATAGCCCGTGCCTTCGGGGGCCAGCTCCAATGCCGTCACTGTCTCGCCGAACGTGGACGCCCAGCAGTCGAAGTGGGAAAACCCCAAGCGCTCCAGCTCGCCGTATTGCAGGTAGCGCTGCATGGTGTAGAGCTCCGCCATCGAGTTGGACACCGGCGTGCCCGTGGCGAACACCGTGCCGCGTCCGCCGGTCTGCTCGTCGAGGATGCGGCACTTCATGAACAGGTCGGAAGACTTCATGGCCTCGCTCTGGGCGATGCCGCTGACGTTTCGCATCTTGGTGTGGAAGAACAGGTTCTTGTAGTAGTGGGCCTCGTCCACGAAGATCCGGTCGACGCCGAGCTCCTCGAACGTGAGCACGTCGTCCTTGTCGGTTTGGTCAGCGAACTTGGCGAGTCTCACGTTCAGGCGCTTCTTCGTGATCTCCATCTGCTTCACGCTGAACCGTTCGCCGTGCTGCGCCTTGATCTCGGCTATGCCGTCGGAGAGCTCGGCGATCTGGCTCTCTATGAACGCTCGCTGACGCTCCACCGATACGGGTATCTTCTCGAACTGGGTGTGCCCCATGATCACGCCGTCCCAGTCCCCCGAGGCGATGCGGGCGCAGAAGCGCCTGCGGTTGCGCCGCTCGAAGTCGCGCTTGGTGGCCACCAGCAAATTGGCGGCGGGGTAGAGCCTCAGCCATTCCGACGCCCACTGCCCCGTGAGGTGGTTCGGCACGACGAACAGGGGCTTGGAGCAAAGCCCTATGCGCCGCAATTCCATGGCGGCCGCCGCCATGGTGAATGTCTTGCCCGCTCCCACCTCGTGGGCGAGAAGCGCGTTTTTCCCGTAGAGGATGCGGGCGACGGCGTTTCTCTGGTGCGGCCTCAGCTCTATCTCGGGGTTCATGCCGGGAAACGCCAGGTGCGAGCCGTCGAACTCGCGCGGGCGGATGGCGTTGAACCGCTCGTTGTAGGCGGCGACCAGCCTCTCCCTGCGCGCCTGGTCTGAGAACACCCACTCCTTGAAGGCCGCCTTGATGGCCTCCTGCTTGGCGAGCGCCACCGCCGTCTCCTTCTTGTTGAGGACGGGTTTCTTCTTGCCGTTTTCGTCCTCGACGTAATCGACCACGCGCGCGTCCTTGAGGTTGAGCGTCTCCTCGATGATGTGGTAGGCGCTCATGCGGCGCGTGCCGTAGGTCGACAGCGCGCGCACGTTCGAGCCGTCGCGGCCCTTGCCCTCGATGCGCCACTGCGCCGTGGCGGCGGAATACCTCACGGCCACCTGTTCGCGGACCCAGTAGGGCGGGTCGAGCAGGTGGAGCACGAACTCACGCACGTCGTCGGCGGGGATCCACGTCGCTCCGAGGCGCACGCTTATCTCGGCCGCCCCCAAATCGGGCGGCTGGGCGCAGCGCAGCGCCTCGATATTGGGAATGTACGAGGGGTCGGACGCGGCCGTCAGCTCGGCGATGCGCAGCTTCGCCCGCACGTTGCCGGAGAGGTATTCGTCGGCGGGCTGCCAGACGGGCTGCTCTCCGGTCGCCGTGGGAACGCGGAATATGGCGCCTTTCAGCGCTTCGGCCAGTTCGTTTTCCCCCATTCCGGTCAACCTCGCCATGTAGGGCAGATCGACCCGTCCGCGTTCAGACAGCGAGGCAGCCAGCGCCGCCTGGGGGTCGTCGGCGTGCGTCACGGGCGCGTTGGGCCGTATCGTGCGCTTGGAGAACATGTCCGCCTTGCGCTCGAAGTTCCCCTCGCCGTCGAGGATCTCCAATGCGCACAGCAGCGGGTAGGAGGAATCCTGCTTGAGCGCGGCGGCGTTCGCGCGCGAGTTCAGGATGCCGTGCTTCGCCGCGTAGGCGTCGTAGAGCGCGTTGAGCCTTGCGCGCTCAGCCTCCACCTCCGCATCGGGCGCGCCGTCCTTTTCGAGCGTTATGAGCCGTCGGGCGCAATCCCGTAGGGGGATCATTCCCCCGATTCGCTCAGCGGCCGCCTTCGAGGGATTCTGCCGGTGCATGAGGGGACCCATGCGGAAGTAGAGGGCGCCGCCAGATTCGGCGTAGGACCAGTCGCGCACGTCCGGGTCTGCGGGGATGGCGTCGCCGGGCTCGCTTTCGGGCGCATCCCATTCGGGGATGCGGGCGGTCATCTTGCCGAGGGCTTCGCGCAGCGCTTCTTCCAAGTCGGTGCCGGGCTTCGGCCTGCATTCGGAGTCCGCCCGCCCGTAGGCGTTCGTCGTCGCGGCGAGCTCGCCGAGCACCATGTCGGGGTGGGATGCGAAGTAGGAGTTCACGTCGATGCCCGCCTCGACGCGCTCGGTGTGCGCCCATTCGGGCTCGCAGACCTCGGCGCGCTCGCGCTTCTGGAGGATGACCACGTCCGCCGTGACTTCGGCATGCGGCGAGAAGGCCGTGTTGGGCAGGCGGACCGCTCCCACGAGCTCGGCGCGCTCGGCGATCCTTCTGCGGGCGGCGGGATTCTTCTTGTCGAGCGTGCCTTTGGACGTGACGAAAGCCACGATGCCTCCCGGCCTCACCAAGTCGAGCGCCCTCGCGAAGAACCAATCGTGCACGAGCAGCCCCTCGTCCCGATGGCGGGGATCGTCGACCTGGTAGCTGCCGAAGGGCACGTTTCCCACCGCGACGTCGAACGATTCGTCGTCGAGGTCTGCGTGCTCGAAGCCGCCGTGGATGATCTCCGCGGACGGATGGAGGGCGCGGGCGATGCGCGCGGTCAGGCCGTCGAGCTCCACGCCGACGAGGCGGCAGCCCGCAAGCGCCTCCGGCATGGCGGCGAAGAACGCGCCCGTGCCGCATGACGGCTCCAGCACCCTGCCGCCCGAAAGCCCCATGCCCCGGATGGCCTCCCATATGGGGCGCGCGATCTCCTGCGGGGTGTAGAACGCCGTGAGCGTGGAGGCGCGCGCCGCCGCGTACTCCCCGTCGGAGAGCAGCTGGCGCAGCCGGGCCTTCTCGTGCGCCCATTTCCCCGATTCCTCGTCGAACGCGTCGGCGAGGCCGCCCCAGCCCACGTAGCGCGCGAGCGCTTCGCGCTCTGCGGCGTCGGGCGGGCGGCCTTCCCCCTCGACGGCGACGAGCGCTTCGATGGCCGCGATGTTGCCGCGCAGCCGCCCGAGCGGGGTGGCGAGCTGTTCGGGATACTCATTTGCCCCATCGTCGAACGAGAAAGCCAGCTGGCCCCGTTCGGGCGGCTTTGCCTCGGAACGGCGGGAGGCGGGCTTGTCGCCCGCCTCCCTTCGGCTTGTCTTGGTTTTCTCTTGGCCGCGCTGCTTTTCTAGGCGTACACGACCTTCATCGCCGCCGCTTCGCGGGCCGCTGCCGCCGCCTCGGCCATCTTCGCCGCCCACGCTGCCGGATCCGCCACCTTCGCCGCTTCGTCCAACCCCCTGCTCTTCGCCACGCGGGCCGCCAGGTCGTCCGCCATCGCCTCCGCGAGGGCTTCCGTCTCGGCCAGGTGCCTCGCCAGCGCCCCCTGCGCCAGCAGGTCCGCCCGCAGCTCGGGCTTGCTCGATCTCAGGTATTCGTCCCTCATCAGCGCGAACGGCCCCAGGTTCGCCGCCGCTTCCTCTTCCGTTGCCAGGGTCGGCAGCAGAAGACCACCGCCCTCCCTGTACGCCATCTCCATCGCCTCTCCTTTCATCGGGCTCTTTTGCCGGATTATGGACGGCGGCGGCCAAGGGCGCAAACGTGCGATGGGATGCTTCCGGGGCTCTTTCCCGCATCGCGGGGGCTATCGTGCGCAGGACGGCTGCGGCGGCGCTTGCCGTGCGGCAGCCGAGCGCGTTCATCGCCCGGACCGTGCCGAACATCGGCAGGGCGTCCGCCGCGCGCGGCGTGATGAGCGCGCCGCCTTCGATGCCGCAGCGCGACGCCGCCTCGTAGGCGGCAGATGCCGCCGCGAGCTCCAGAAGCAGATCCCCGGCCTCGGGGGCTTCGAGGCGTTCCAGGCCGCTTCCGCCGCGCGCTTCCCCGATGGCCGCGACGGCCGATTCCGCGTTTTCGCGTACGGCGGCGCTCGCCGCCTCGGCGATGGCCTCGATGGTGCCTTTCCTGGCATCAGCCCCGAAGGATTCATGGAGGGCGCCGACGATGGCCGCCTCCTGCTCCGGGCCGCCAGCCCAAAGCGGCAGCGGGCGGGCGGCGCGCCCGGGCGCCGTGTCCGACACGTCGAAGTAGTAGCGCAACCGCCCCGTTCCCGGGGCTCCGAACACGGCGATTCCGACTGATCCGCGCTTCACCCGCCGGCCGAACAGGGCATCCCAGCGCTCCAATTCCAACACCGCCTTGGCGTCCGGGCGCTGCGCGTGGACGAGCGCCTGCTCCGGGAAGGGCAGCTTGTAGTTGCGGCCCGCCGATTCGAGGAACGCCTTCCACGCCTCGGGGCTTTCGCTCAAAGCGACGAGGGTCGTTCGGTAGAGTTCTTCAATGGTCCGGTACGTGCTCGCCACGCGTCACCTCCTCGGAAGCTTCGTAGGTTCGCTCGCAGGCGTGATTTCCCGCGGGCCCCTTGGTTAGAATCGGCCAAATCCTCCAATAGACGGGAGTTTTTCATGAGGAAGCTGCTCGCCCTGCTCAGGCTGGTGGCCGCCGTTTTCGCTCTGGCGGCTGCCGCCTACGTTTGCCTCGTCGTTTTCGGCGTTTTCTCGGCTCTCGACAGCGCGACCTCCGGGTATTCCATCTACCGCTAGCCGGCAGGTGGCGAATGGCCCTCGCGGGCCGCCCGCCCGCCGCGCGCGTTCTCATCGGATCTCGGGGATTTCGCGCTCGCCGAGTTCTTCGGCGTCCTTCTCGCGGCACCGCTTCATAGCGACGGCAAGGCATCCGAAGCCGGCCGCCGCGATGGCGGCCGAGACGGCGGCCAAGGGCGCGAGGTTCACGCCGGTCTTGTCGAAGGGCTCGCCCCCTTCGACTGCGGGCGCAGGGGTCGCCTCGTCCTCCATGGTCACTGTCTGAACGTCGCCCGTGGCCTCGACCTCGAATTCAACGTCCTCCGCCAGCTCATAGCCCTCGGGCGCGCTTTCCTCGTGCAAGGTGTACGTTCCCGGCGCGAGCTTCTCTATGCGGTGGGGCTCTTCGGCGGAAACCCACTCCTCCACCACGGCGCCCTCGGCGTCGAGCACCTGCATGGCCGCCCCGGAAAGCGGCGCGCCCGTTTCCGCGTCCACCTTCTCGGCATCGACCTTGGTGAAGTCGTCCTCCATGGTCACCTTCTGGGAAACCTGGCCGGACACCACCTCGAAATCCACGCTGTTTGCGACCAGGTAGCCCTCGGGGGCGATCTCCTCGCGCAGGGTGTAGGAGCCCTCGTCGAGCACGATCTCGTGCGGCTCTTCCCCGGACACCCATTCGTCCACCACGTTGCCTTCGGCGTCGGTCACTTGGAGCGTGGCGCCCGGAAGCTCCTCGCCCGTCACGATGTCGGCTTTGGAGATGGAGACGTGCGGCTTGTCCGAGTTCACCAGCGTCCCGAGGTCGATGGTCGCGCCGTCTCGGTACACGCTCACCTCGAACGCGGGGATGAGTTCCCGGTCGGCGTTCGCCTCGCAGGGCTGCTCTTCCACGATGTAGGCGTCATACGGCAGCGCGCCCAAGGCGTCGTCGGGCTCCCCGCCGCCGAACCACACGCCGGACTCCGCCGTGCCGCCGTTGGTGTCGGCGGTGTGGGGGTTCCACGACGCGGCGGTGGATGCGCAGCCGTTGGCGTCGGTGACGATGGTGTGGCTTTCTCCAGTGGTGGCGCTGGTGACGAGGAACGGCACGCCGGCCATGCGGCCTTGGTCGCCCTCGCCGACCTTCACGAGTTTCAAGTCGCCTCGGATGACCTGCTCAGTGAGCTCGTCGGCCACCTCGTGTTCGAAAACGGGCGATTCGCTGCCCGCCATGTCCGCTGTGACGGTTATCTCGTGGGCCTCGGGGTCGGGCAGGTAGCCGGCGGGCGCTTTCGTCTCCTTGATGGTCACGGTGCCGAGGGGGATGCCCTCGAAAGCCAGCTTCGAGTTCTCCACGACGCCCTTCGCGGTCACGTATTCGCCGCCGTGAAGGTAGGTGGCCTCGTACTCCGCGCCGTCGAGAGATGCGGCTCCCTGTGGCTCGGGCAGCAAGGTTTCGGCGTCTTTCTTGATGAGCGTGAGATTCACCGTGACGGGGGCGTCTTGCGCGTTCACGTGAACGTTGCCGCCGGCGACCGTCACGTGGAACTCCTCCTGGGAAAGCGCGTAGCCCGCTGGCGCGCTGATCTCGCGCACGACGTAGTCGCCGTTGGGCAGCTTCTCGGAGGTCTGCCCGTGGCCGCTCTCGTCGGTGGTGAACTGCGCCACGAGGCTTCCGCCCTGGTAGACGCCGTAGACCGCGCCGGCGAGCGTGTACTCGCCGTTGCCGGCCGTCACCGACGCATCGGCGCTCGTCTTGTCGAGCGTGACGAAGCCGCCCTCGGACAGCCCCCTGTACACGGCGAAGCTGGCGTAGGTCTTGCCGTGCCCGCCGTCGATGCCCCACATGTAGTCGAATCGCACGTTGCAGGTGCCGAAGTGTTCGCTCCATGCGTGATAGACCGTTGCGCCTTCGCCCGCGATGGCGCAGTGCACGGTGGCACCCGACGCGTTGGAGAACACGATGACGTCGCCCGGCTTCACGGTTCCCGCCGCGAACGCGGCGTTGTAGTCATCCGCCGACGAGCCGCGGAACGTCTCGTGCGCGGCGCAGAACGCCGCGATGGCGTCCGTTCCGCAGTTGCCGGGGCTTCCGCCGGGCCAGCTCAGCCCGTAGACGTTGGCGATGACCCAGCCGACGAACCCCGAGCAATCCCAGCCCGAGGTGCCTTTGCCTCCCCAGACGTAGGGCGTGCCCATCAGGTCTTCTATGCCGCCTTTCACTTCCTCCCAAGTGGCGTCGCTGAGCGAGCCGTCTGCCGCGTATGCCGCTTGGCTGCGCGAAGGAAGCCCCGCGAACACCGCCGCCGCGACGAGGAGGGCCGCGAGCATGCAGCGGATTATCTTGCCCGCAGCGCGGCCGTTGGTTGCCTGTGCTTTCATGTTCTTCTCCTTGCGTTGTCGTTTTCTGCGTTTGCGTGCCGGACGTTCGGATCGCCCTTACATTCCGTGCTCCCTTCTCTCGCTTTGAGGCCGTCAGCTTTCCGCGGGCTGCGCGTACACGAGCGTCCTCTCGTTCGCGTAGGTCGTGTACGAGCAGGTCACGAACGTGAACAGCTGCGAAGCGTTTTCGTCGTTCGATATGCGCACGTCGCACTCCTCGAAGCGTTGCGCGTACCAGGCGCGCATCTCGTCGGCGGATGAGAAGTCCGTCCGCTTGGCGTTTTCGCTGCCGTCGATCACGTCCACCGCCGACACGGAAAGCTCCATGGCCCCGTTGGGAGTTTGCAGCTCGATGGTCGGATGCGAGCGCGCGAACGCCTCGTCCGAGTAGCGCGCGAAGTCAGCGAACATCGCCACGAATCCGCCGCCCATGTTGTGACCGAACACCACCGCGCTCATGCCGCCCACGCCGTCGCACGCCGCGTCCACGTAGGGGCATCCGTAGGGGTTCCACGAGCGGTAGATGTCGTGGCTCAGGTAGTAATCGGGGTCGCCGCCCGGCGCCTGCACGACGGCGTAGTCGATGGCGGTGCCATCGACGCTCACCCACGCGACGATCGCGGGGTTCACAACCCGCCAGTAATCCCAATCGACCCCTTCGGCATCTGCCGCGGTGGGCGATTCGTTCGAAGCCATTGCGGAAACCGCTGCCGCTGACAGGCTTCCGAACGGCTGCCCCCTGGGGTTGGGCACCACCGACGCGGCGCTTCCGGCGGTCGATGCCTGGAAGGCGGCCATCGCCCCGCAGAGGGCGAGCAGCAGGATCCCGGCGAGAAGCCAGCCCGCCGCCCTCCGCCTCGGTCGCTTGTGGTCGGCTTCGCTCATTGGCTGCCCCCTTCCAAAACCGAAGGCGGCCCCGCAGAGCCGCCTTCGGTTTTCGTTTCTCTCCGGTATGAGGTTTTATTTCCGGCAAGGTTGGTTGCCATCCCCTTCTTCGGCTGGTAATCCCCGGAAGGGGGTGGGGTGTGGGGAGGGGGAAACCCGGAAAACGCCCTGGTTGCAACATATGCTGGATCAGGGCGCACGTCCCCCTTGGCCTGTCGGTGGGCCTCAGCGCTCGCGGGCGCGCTTCCTCTCGTGGCGCTCTAAGAGCTCGAGCGCCTTGACTATGCGGGCCTCCACGGCCTCCCTGCTCGTGCCGGGCTTGAAGAAACGCTCTATCTTCTCGCGGGGGATGCGGAACTGTTCCACCTGGTTGGGTTTGCGCTCGCCCATGATGGACGCCATGGCTTCTCGCGACAGCGCGCCCTGCTCCGAGAGCCTGCGCATCCTGATCGCCTGGGCGTGGGACGGCGTGCACGCCTCCATCCCCATGGCGTCGAGCAGGTCGTCCTGCTCCCTTTCGGACAGATAGCTGATCTCCACGGCGGGGCGCATGGCCATCGACCCGCCGTCCACCATGTCGAGCAGATCGGGGTTGAGGTGCGTGAGGCGGACGTAGCGCTGTACTTGGCTTTTGCTCTCCCCCGATTGTTCCGCCACAATGTCGCGCGAGCGTGCGTTGGCCAACTTGTGCCCCACTGGGGCACAAGTCAAGTCGGAGCGGTACCCCTGCCGGCTCAGAGCGTCGATTTTCATCTTGTAGGCGAACGCTTTCTCGCTCGGCAACACGTTCTCGCGCTGGATGTTCGCGTCCACCATCGCGATGACCGCCTCGTCGTAGGTCATCTCCCGAACCACGGCGGGAAGGGCCTCCAGCCCCGCCATCTCGGCGGCGCGCTTGCGCCTGTGGCCGCTCACCATCTCGTAGCGCCCGTTCTCCTTCGGCCTCACGAGCGCGGGCACGAGCACGCCGAATCTGGAAACGCTCTCGGCCATGTCGCGCAAGGCGTCGTCATCGACGCGGAAGGGATGGTCCGGGAAGGGATCTATCATGTAGAGGGGGATGACCCCCACTTTCTCGCAGCCCACCTCGTCGCGCTCGGCCTGCGTGGTGAACAGGTCATCGAGCGACGGCAGGTCGATGGGTATCGCGCTTTCTCTGGGCATCTTCGAGCACCTCCTCCGCCAGCTTCGCGTAGGCCGCCGCGACGGGGCTTTTCGCGTCGTGTTGGAAGATGCTCTTTCCGTAGGCGCTCGTCTCCGCAGCCCTCACCGCCAAGGGCACGGTGGCGCCGAACACGCGCAGCGTCTTCCCGTAGCCTTCGCGCAGCGAGGCCTCGATCTGCTTGGCGAGGTTCGTCCTGCCGTCAACGAGCGTCAGCAGCACGCCCTCGATTTCCAAGTGTGGGTTGATCTGCCGCTTCACGCGCCCTATCGTCTTGACGAGCTGGGTCATGCCCTTCGCGGGAAGATACTGCGCCTGCACGGGCACGATGACGGAATCGGCGGCGGCCAACGCGTTGACGGCGAGCATGCCGAGGGACGGCATGCAGTCTATGAGGGCGTAGTCGTAGCCGCGCTTGGCCTCGTCGAGCCATGCTTTGAGCGTTCGCTCGCGGTTCATGGCGGTGACGAGCGCCACCTCTGTGCCCGACAGCTCGATGTTCGCGGGCATCAGGTCAACGCCCTCGGGGTGCTTCAATATCCCGGCATCGGGTTCCAGCGGCTCGTCGCGGGCGACCGCCTCCAAATGGGTCGCCAACGTGGTTTCCAGCTCGTCGGGATTGCGCCAGCCGAGCGATGCGGTGAGGTCGCCCTGCGGGTCGGCATCTATTAGCAGAACGCGCTTCCCGCTCATGGCGAGCGCCACGCCGAGGCTTGCGGCGGTGGTCGTCTTGCCCGTGCCGCCTTTCTGATTTGCTATCGCTACGACTTTGCACCTGCTCATAGGCGGTCTCCAATGGTTCGCAGGGCAGGTAGCGACGATGCGGCCACGAAACGAACACAAACGAAGCCCCTGTTGCATGGTCCGGCGGGGTCGAGAATGCGCACGTTCGTCAAAAGTTCGTCAAAAACGCGCGTTTCTCCTGTTTCCCGAACGGATGGAAAAACAAAGGCGTGTCGAAAAGTACGCCTTTGAACTGGTTTTTTGTGATTGTCTGTTTTGTGAGTTTCCTGAAAAATCGGGCGTGAAATTGATTGGGAAGCTTGGGCCTTACCACTTGGCGACACCCGCATTGTCGATGAATTATAACCTTACCTTGCCCTTTCTTGGAACAATTTCAGCGAATAATCCATCTATAACGAATCCGACAGCCAGCAACTCAGCCTCGTGGAGGAACCGTGCGGCATCGTCAGCCATAAGCAGGTCGATGAGCGGCTTGTTCTTCTTGAACACCCGCGTGAGGAACTTCGCCTTCGCCACGTTCTTCGCGATGTCGTCTTTTTCGAGGACGTAGTTTATGACCTCGCGCGGGAACTTGAAGATCCGTGCTCAACCTCGGCCAGAGGGGCTGCTTCACTTTTGATACAGCCCCTCTGGCCCTGCTTAGATTTTACTTTCGACCGTCCAACATTTTGGGATCTCGTTCAGTTCGAGACGAGCAGGGGCGCTCATTTTGTCCTAAAAGTGCCTGTTCCCTTTTAGAACAGGGTGGTACTGACGGGGAGGCCCGGCGCCGCGGGGGCGGCGCCGGGCCTTGGGCGGTACTGGTTAGCGACGGCGGCGCAGGCGGACCGCTGCAATCGCTGCAAACGCCGCGCAGACGGCTCCGAGGACACCTGCGGCGCCCACAGCGTTGCCCAGCGGGTCGCCGGTGGGAGCCAGCTGCTTGGCGCCGGCACCGCCGGCTCCGCTATCGTCGCCGTCCGTTCCGCTCGTGTTGTTGCCGTCACCTGGCGGGGGCGGCGTCGGCTTGTCGGCCTCGGCAACGGTGAACGTCGTTTCGGCCGTCCCGTCGGTGTACGTCGCGACCAGCGTATGCGTGCCCGCCGAAAGCGTGGCCAGGTAGTCGTTCGAGAGTGTGATGATCGTGCTGCCCGAAATCGCCGTGTAGTCCTTGTCGCGCTTAAGCTCCGCGCCATCGACCGCCAGCGACACGAACTTGTCGAGTTCGCCGTTGATGGTGAACGCCAGACCCGCCTGCCCCGGCTGCCACGTGCCGTTGGCACCGGCCGTCACCCGGTAGGTTTTCATCGTTTGCGTGGTGAAGGAATCGCCGTACGCCCACTCCGTCTTCAAAGCATCGTCGCCCTTGCCCACGACCGCTTGCACGCGCCACTCGTAGGAGGAACCCTGGGCGAGGCCGCCCAAGTCGTACTCGGGAGCGGTCAAACCCGGAACCTCCGTCCAATCCTGGCTACCGGCAACACGGTACGCCAGCGTGAACGTGACGCCGTCCACATCGGCGGGCGCCCACGAAAGCGCGGCGTTCGTGTAGCCGGCCGCCGCCGTGAGCCCGCTCGGAACGCTGGGCGTCACGCGCACGCGCGCCTGGTTGCTGATCGCGACCGGCGCCGACGCTGCGAAAGTCTCGACAACCTCGGATACCTCAGATGTCGCGGACGCCTCGCCTGCCTCGTTCGCCGCAGGCGTCTCGCCCGCCTCGTTCGTCTCGGAACCATCGTTCGCCCCAAGCGTTTCGTTCGACGCGCCAGCCTCGGCCGCGTCGGCCACATCGGCCACATCGGGCCCCTCGGGTGTCTCGGCCACGTCGGCCCCCTCAGGCGTCTCAGGCGTTTCAGCCGCCTCGGCAACCTCAGACACCTCGGCGCCCTCGGCCGCCCCGGCGCTTGGAGCCGTCTGCGTGGCCACGCAGCGTATGTAGCCGGTGGTGTTGGCGGCGAGCGTCAAGATCTTATCCGTCGCGTTCGGGATAGTCTCCCACGAATCGTCGGCATCCTCGGAATCGAGCGCGCGGCGCTGCCACTCGTACGAAACGTCTGCGGCATTCCCGCGGTTCGTGAATACCACAAACCTGGCTTGTTCGTCCTTCGCAAGCACCACGTCGGACGGCCATATGCGCGCAACCTTGAGCGGCCCGTCCGCCAGCGTGACGAACCCGCTGGCGACCCAGGCGCTCGTCTGACCACCTCGCACGGCTTGCACCTGCCACTCGTAGGACGTGCCGGACGCAAGAACCTTGATGATGCAGGTCATGCTTACAGGATCGACGCTGTCCGCGGGAGCGGTTGCCCAATCAGCATCCGAGGCGCCTTCCTCGCGGTACCGGACGTTGAACGAATCGACCGCACCCGGCCCCGCCCACGTCCACGCAAGCGTCGCCGCGTCCCTCGTCACCTCTCGCACGGCAAGGCCGCTCGGCGATGCCAGCGAAAGCGCCAGCGTCACCACGTTGCTCTCGACCGTCTTCGACTTGCCGCCCGGCGCCGTCGCCGTCACGACGCAGCGCAAGGAGTGCTCGCCCGCTTCCAGGTTGGCAACCGACAGATGGGTGCGCTCGCCCGTTTCGCCCGGCAGGTTCGTCCACGTGCCGGACAGCTGGACCTGCCACTGGTACGCCAGCGACTGGCCCTCGGCGGAGCCGGTTACCTTGGCGAAGAAGTCATCGACCAGCAAGCTATCGCCCGCCACCGCTTCCGCACGCTCAGGAGCCACGACCACGCTGTCAAGCACGGCATCTTGCGACGTCGTGGTGAACGCAGGGCCGTCAACCCATTCGGAGGTCACCCCGTCGGCCGACACTGAGCACATGCGCCACTCGTACTTCGTGCCGGGAGCAAGGCCCTCTGCGGCATAGGGCGATGCCGTGAGCTTCGGCACCGTGGCCCATCCGTCCTCGCCGGCCGTCCGGTACAGCAGCGTGAAGGAGCCGCCGGTTGGCAGCGTGCCGCCCCATGCGAGCGTCGCCGTCGTGTTGCCGATATCCTTCACGTTCAGGTCGGTCGGAACAGCATCAGGCTGCACGCGCACGGACACCTCGTTGCTGACTACCGGGTCGGAGCCGTCGACCGTGTACGTCACCTTGCAGCGCACGTAGCCGCTCGTCTTGACGGGAAGCGTCACGCTGCTGCCCGTTTGGCCCGCGATCTCCACCCACGCATTAGGATCGTTGGGTTTGGAATCGAGCGCGCGCTTCTCCCACGCGTACGTAAGCTCGCCCGCGCCTACCATGCCGTCCAGGTTCGTGGTCGCCTTCACCGTGGCCTGCGCCACCGGCTCCACCGTCTGATCGCGCGGATCCACCAGCACCGACTCCAGCTTCAAGGTAGGATGCTCCGACGCCGTGACGAACAGGTTCGCGAACGACGGCAGCGACTCCACGCCGTTCTGCACGGCCCGCGCGCGCCACTCGTAGATCGTTTCGGGCTTCAAGTCCTTAAGCACAAGCTGGCTGGCATCGCCTGTAGCCGTGGCGGTCTTCCACTCCTTCGCACCGCTTTCGCGATAAAGAATCTTGAACTCGTCGGCGTTCTGCAAGCCTCCCTTCTCCCACGCCCAGGAAAGCGTGGCTTCGTCGGACGTGATGTCCGATGCCGTCAAGTTGGTTGGAGCAGCGGGCGCAAGCGTGCAGGTGACCTCGTTGCTTGTCGTAACGATACGAGTGTAATCACCGCCCTCTAACGTCACCTTGCAGCGATACCTGCTCGCTCCAGCCGTGGCCGCCTTGTTCGCCTCGATGCTGAGCGTCTCGTTCGTTTCGCCCGGCACAGACACCCATTTCGTGCCCTCATAACGCTCCCACTGGTACTCCTTATTGCGCTCGTGGCTCATTATGGGGACATTGGGAATGGCGGTGAACGTCAAGGTGCGGCCGTTGCCTATGACCGCTGCCGCCCTCGTCGGGGTGACCTCGACCTTCGGCACGGTGAACACGGGGCCGTCCACCCACTCGGAATGCGGGCCGCCCTTATCCACCGTAGGATTATAACCTCCCTCCCCTTTCATATTATTGCTCAATATCGTACGCACGCGCCACTCGTACGTTGCGTCAAACTCCAAGGAAGTCAGCCGGCAGCTCTTTTCGTTGCAAATCTCTTCAGACCACTCGCTTTCACCGATCTTGCGGTAGTTCACTTCATAGCCTATGACTGTTTTCTGCGCATCATTTTGCGCACGCGGATCATCGCACTCCCAGCGCAGGCCGATGCACGAGGTAGAGTCGTAAGTGCCGACACGGGCCGCCTTCGCGGAAGTCTCCTTCGGTGCCATGGGCTCGGTACGCACGCGTGCCGGATTGCTGGACGCGGTCTTGGTCGTCCCGCCAACAGTCTGCTTCACCGTGCAGCGCACGTAGCGGTTCCTTTCATCCCCGGAAAGCGTTATCTCCTTCGATGTTTTGTCGTCCATTGATGTCCAAACGGTTTCGCTTTTGCGCGGATCCTCCGTTGTAAGCTTGCACCATTCCCACGCGTACGTGAGAGCGACGTCATCAATCACGTTCGTGGATGCCGTGAGGGTGACCGTGGCCACCTCATCGTTGCTCACCAAGCTGTCAGAGGGCGTTACCTGAACGGAGCTGAGCACCTCGGCCGGCTCGTCCTGCGCAGTGATGAACGTGTCGATCTCCGACCACGGCGATGTCACGCCGTTCTGCACGACCCGCACGCGCCACTGGTACGTGATATTCCTCGCTTCCAGCACAGCCTGGCACGTCCTGGCCGCGTCGTCTATCTCAAGACCTTCGGACAGCCACTCGTCATTGATGGCACCAGCTCCTGCGAGCTTTCGGTAGCTCACCTCGAACCGAGTGCCCTCCGGCAAAGCGCCGTTGCCCCACGTCCAGCTGAGCACGGCCCTCACCTGGCCACTTTGGTTATCAGGGTCAACATACGGAAAATCATCACCGACGGTAAGATCGGTCGGCGCAGCGGGCATCGCCGTCACGACGGACTCGTTGCTGTCGAACGTCTTTGTGCTGCTGCCGCGCGTGGCCGTGACCTCGCAGCGGTAGGGGTGCTCGCCGACCGACAGGTCCTTCGCGGAAACCTGCAGCGTGGCAGCCGTCTCACCATCCACGGACTTCCATGCGGTGCCGTCGAAGCGCTGCCACTGGTAGGTCAGGGTTTCGTTGGCGGTGTCGGCGTCGGTATTCGCCGTCAGCATGACGGAGCCCTCGGCGCCAGCCAGAACGCTCGTCGCGCTCGGCGTGACCCAGGCCCGCGAGAACACGATCTCTTCCGGCTGCGTGGTGAACAGAGGACCCGCCACCCAGTCGCTGTACAACGGATCGCCGCTTGCGTCGTAGGCAACGGAGCGCACGTTCCACTCGTACACCGTGCCCGGATTCAAGTCAGCCAAATTGGTGGAGGCCGAATTCAGTCTCGGTACGCTGGCCCACTCGCTCGAACCGACCGCGCGATACACGAGGTCGAACGTAGCCCCGCTCGCGTCGCCAGTCCAGCTGATATCAGCGGTCGTTTTGCCCACGGCGTTAACCGTCAAGCCGCTCGGCGCTCCAGGCATGACGCGCACGCGCGCTTCATTGGTGCTGGTAACCGAGGTATTGGTCAGCGACGGTACAAGCACGCTGGTGGGCGGCGTATACGTCACCGTGCAGCGCACGTAGCCGTCCGCGCCCGGATCGAGCTCTATCTTGCGCGTCGTCTTGTCCGCGAGCGTCTTCCATGCATCCGAATCCAGATCCCGCATCTCCCACTTGTAGGCCCTTGTCGCGTCCGGCATATCGTCCACGTTCGTGTACGCCGTGAATGTTGCCTGCTCGGTCGCGCTGGGCGTTTGATCCAGCGGGCCCACCACCACACGCGTGAGTTGGGGGATCGGCGACAACGATTGCGTCACGAACAGCCACGTGGCCGAGCGCGCCGACGGCTCGCCGTTGTCCATCACCTGCACGTACCACTCGTAGGTGGTGGCGGGCATAAGGCTGCTCAGCATGTACTTCGCTTCCGTCAGGTCGGACGTGCTGGTCCACGCATCGGCTTCCGATGCGCGCCAGAACACGCGGTAGGACAGCCCCTCAACGAGGGAACCCTTCCACGACAGATTCGCCGTGGCTGCCGTAATGCCCTCCGCCACCAAGTCGGTGGGAGGCGTCGCCGTAGTCCTAAAGTTGACCGACTCGCTTGTTATGGTTTTCAGCGGGGCGCCGTCCTTGCTGGCCGTCACGACGCAGCGGTACTGGCACGAGCGCGGTTTCGCATTCGCCGCATCCGCAACGTACGTTACCTCCGTTGCGCCTTGCACATCGCTCCACTCGACACCGGTCGCGCTTTCCTGCCACTGGTAGGACAGCGTTTCCCCGTTAAGGGCATTGTCAATATTCGTCACCGCCGTGTACGTGACGCCCTTGCTGCTGCCCGCCACGGCCGCTCCCCAGCGCGGCGTCACCGACACCGTAGCCAGCGCGCTGGGCTCTTCAAGCGTGATGAACGTATCGGCCTGAGCCCACTCGGACCACAGTTGATCGCGCACCACGGCCTGAACGCGCCACGAGTACACCGTGTTCGCCTTCAAGCCCTCCACGTCGCACGACGTGCTGGAGCCCACGTTGTCGACGGTTTGCCAAGCGTCATCATTCGGCGTGGGGCCCTCCGCGTACTGGACCTGGTAGGTGACATCGCGCGGGTCGCCGCTTGCCCACGTCAGATGCACCGAGGTAGTACCCGGCTCGGCCGCAAGCTGCACGGGCGGCGCCACGGGAACGCTCGTCAGCAGCAAGCCGACGGAGCTGGTCACGCTCTTCGTGTCGGTGCCCACGCCAGTCGTCGTCCTGGTGGACGTCACGATACAGCGATAACTCTCGACCGATCCGCCCTCGGGCGCCACGATGGAAAGCTCCTTCTTCGTACCGGCTTCGCCTTCGACGTCGAACCAAAACTCACCGGACGAATTGCGCTGCCAACGGTACTCCAACCGCTCCGGCAGCAGGCCGTCCACGTTCGTTTCAACCTTGAACGTCACCGTTTCGCCGGGCTTTACCAGCGTCTTGTCCGAGGACACCGTGGCCGAATCGAGCGCGCTTGCAGCCGGCGTATAGAGCGATGCGCTCACTTTCTCCGACCGGAAGCCGGCTTCCGGCGCGGCATACACAGCCACCTCGTAGCTCGCCTCGGGCAGCAGCCCCTCGAGTTGGCAGCTGCCTTGCGTTTCATCGTTGGGGATGGTGACGACCTTGGAGTATTCGGACCCCTTATAACCGTCCTCGTCGAACTGTCGCCACGTCACTGCGAAGCGATGGATTGCACCGCTCGCCTTCCAGGTAACCTCGCCCGTAGTCGCGCTGGTCGCCTGCGCCTGCACGTCCGTCGGCGCAACGGGAGCCACCGTCAGGTAGGCCGCCGCGCTGGCAGCGTTCGCCGTCTGATTGTCTTTGCTGTTCGTGGCCACGCAGCGGAACGCCGCAGCCACATCGTCCGCGCCCACCTTGTTCACCGTGAGCGTCGCCACGCCGGCATTCTCGCTCATGGCGTACTTGTCGCTCTGCGCAATCGGGGTGAAGTCCTGCTCGCCTGCGCCCTTGCGCTGCCAGGCGTACGCGATCGCGCCGCCGTCGCTCACGCTGGCCTGCGCCGTGAACGTTGCATCATCGCCAGCTTCCACCCATGCCGTCTTGGGCACCTGCTGGAATACGGGCGTCTC
Organism: Enteroscipio rubneri; assembly: GCF_963929405.1. Lineage (NCBI taxonomy): Bacteria > Bacillati > Actinomycetota > Coriobacteriia > Eggerthellales > Eggerthellaceae > Enteroscipio > Enteroscipio rubneri. The sequence goes on from NZ_CAWVIN010000003.1 coordinate 888,287, forward strand.
GATGGTGGGCTCCGCCAACGTCGTCGCGTCGAGCGCAGCCGAGAACTTGCCGGTCACGCCGCGCACGAACGCGGCAACGCTCACCTGATAGGTCGTGCTCGGCTGAAGGTTCAGCACCTCGTAGCACAGCTTGCCGCCGGCATCCGGCTTCAAGCCGTCCGCAGTCACCGAGTACGTGGTCGCGTTTTCCGGATTGCCGTCGGTATCCAGCTTCACGCACTTGATCTGGTACCCCTCCGCGTCCTCAACCGGCTTCCACGAAACCGGGAGGCTCGTGGGCGTCGGCGCGCCGCACGCGACGTTCGTCGGCGTGGGCGGCATGATGGCCACCGTCACGACGTTCGAGCTGCCCGTGACCGACGCGTCGGGCGAGGTCGCCTTCACGCCCAGCTTCCACTGCCGCCCGTAATCTTCGGAGGTCACCTCATGTATCAGGGTCGTCGTGTAATCCTTGCTAGCATCGTTAAGCGTAACCGCTTCGCCTTCGGGCTGCCAATCCGGGTCGCCCTCGCACCAGGAGTACCACTGCAACTCGGCAGCCGTCGGGAACTTCCCGCTGTTCGCTACATAGGAGGCCGAAAGCGTAACCTTGTCGCCCAGGTCGGCAGCAGTCTTGTCGGCCGTGACCGTCCAAGTGCCCACCTCGGGGCTGGGCAGCGTATGGACTTCGACCGTTTCCGGCGTTGTGGCGATCGTGCTGTTTCTCTTGCGGGAGTCGACCGTGCTCACGGACGCGCTGTAGTACGTAGAGGGGGACAGGTTTATCGTCGCCTCATAGCTCGTCTTGCCCGCTTCCACCGGGACGATTTGCTTGTAGCTCCCCGCCTTCACCTCGTATTCGCGCACCGTGCCCTCGGCAGGCGCGTCCCAGCAAACCGTTGCATGGTACGACCCCACATCCTTCACCTTCAGGTTCTGCGGCACGGTGGTGTTGTGGACAACGGGAAGGGGCGATGACGTCTTTGCGGTACCAGTGACGACGTGTCCCAGTTCTCCCTCGTCGGTAAGGGTCCACACCCGGGCCTCCACCTTCACCCACCACGCCTTCATCGGATCCCATTGCTTCTCGGTCACGAAGTCAACCGGGAAGTTCATCGAGTCGGATTCCGTGGTGGCGAAGTGCGAGTACCCCCCCTTGCCGTCCTTGTTATCATTGAGATACCACGAGTACTGGACGGCATGCTTGCCGTCGTTGTAGTTCGCCCAATCGTAATTCACGGAAATTTTGTCATTCCGCTTTTCGGAGGGGAGGTAGGCCGTGCAATAGGCATCGTCCCACGTAAGCCCTGTCGCGCCCGTCGTTTTGAAGGTACGGTAATTCGAGTAATCGCTCTTCAAACCCGCCGTTTCGGCACGCACGCACGCACGATACTCTACCTGAGGATCAAGGGTGGTTTCGTAAGAGTACTCGGTCGTCCAATCGGTTTTCTCCTCTACCCAGTCCCCTCCTCCCGGTTCTTTGCGCTCAATGCTCACGGCAAAGCCCCCGGATGTCATGGGCTTCCCGCCGCCGTCTTGCCACGTCCAGTCAAGTTTCACGTGCGTATCGCCTGTCACCGTCGGCTGTATCATCTCCGGCTCGGCAAGGTACACCGACAGTTCTTTCGAGTTATTGCCTATCACGCTGTCGGGTGACGGCGGCGAGGACAGCCTCACCCGGAAGAACGCTTCATCAAACGCTATATCGGCATTCAGCGTGGTATACAGGCGCGCGGTCTTGCGGTCATCGCTCCACGCAACACGGGTGTCCACGGGCAGGTCGGCCCAATTCACGCCGTCCCAGCTATCACTATACTGCCACCGGACCTGCATCGGACGGCTTTCGGGCTGCGGCTGCTCGTACTCCGCGTCCACGACCAGGTTGAACGGCTTGTTAAGGGGTATCTTGCTGAAGGTCTCAAAAGAGCACGGTTTATTGTCGAGCGTCACCACGTCATCGACCGTCATCTTCGGCACCGTGATGCTGACCGGCACGCTATCTGCGTAGGGAACTACGAACGGTATGCGGTACGGCTCGCTTTCCCCCTCGTAGGTGTCTTTCCCGTAGGAACGATAGAACGTGCGGGCCACGCACAGCTGGTAGGTTTGCCCCTCCTTCAAATGCTGGTCCGCCAAATTGAAGGAGCGCACGTCCGCAACGTACTCCTTCTTCGACACGGTATCGTCGCCCTCGATCCATACGTTATAGGCGTAGTCGTTCGGAATGAGATTGCTCTCGGGCGACGGGGCATCGCCTATGAGCAACGGGATGTCGCCCTGTATGATCCCGGATACGTCGTAGGTTCTCGTACCCAAGATCTCGTCTGTTTCACTGTTGTTGCTGGACTCGTCGTCTTTGACCAGCCCGACGACTGTCACGTTCGCTTCCGATTGCGGAATTTGCAGCACGATGTTCGCAGAACTGGTATAGAGGGTGCCCATAAGGTTGTCCAGCTCGTAGTAGTCTATCTTGAGACGGTAGTCGCCTATGGCCTGCTTTGGGGATTCGAGCAAGAAATAAACTCGGCTCCTGGAGTCAGAATGGAGGAGGTCGGTAACCTCTTTGTAGCTATCGTCCGAGTCCTCCCTGTACTGCAGCTGCACCGAATAGCGGTAGCAATTGTCGAACGGGTAGAGGGTGGCGAAGCCAAAGGAAATCCGCTGATTCACGTCCTTGGCAAGAGCGGAAGCCAAGAAATCTTCGGGCTGGATGGTAATATCGAACGGCAGGCTCGTATCGGCCCACTGCGCGTACAGCGTGACGGTCCCGCTCTTTACGAAGTCGTACAGGTTGTCGGAGCTTTCGCTGATCCACTCGGCCTTCGAGTCGCTCCCATCGGGCATGGTCGCCCAGCCCAAAAACGCGCGCGTGTCGTTTTTGTCCTCGCTGTTGACGCACGTAGCCGTGGGCAGCGCGCCTACCGGTTCGCCTTTCACGAAGGTCTTGGTCACGTCTTTCGGATCCATGGAGCAGGTATAACCGGCAGGTTCGTTCAGGTTGAACTTCACAGTAGCCGAGGAGGGCACGCAGTAGGCGTAGAAAATGGGGTCGCCGCCGTAGATGCGATCGTGTATATCGTCCGGGTTGGCCTTGTATTCCTTCGGCGGCTTGCTCCACATGCCGCTCGCGTCAGGCGCTTCGAGCGTCCAATAGGCCAGGCTGTAGCCCTTGGGCGCATCGGCATTCTTGCTGGAAAAAACCGTGTTCCAGTAGGCGTAGCCGTACGCGTCCCTCGCGCGCTCGCTGTTCATGGGGTTTATCAACGTAATCTTGATGTCCTTGCCGACGCCGACGCCCTCAAGTACCCTGCCGCCATCGCCTATGCACATTTCAGGATCGCTATTGGTATACCCGTGGGTAATGTCGAGAGTAATCATGCTGACGATTCTGCCGTTGCACGCGCTACCGCCGATGGCGTCCGCCGGCACGCTGCCCTCTAGAGTCTCGCAGCTGGTAATCTTAAATGACGAGGGCACCACGTACCCGAAAAGGCCGCCGGCATGCCCGGCTTCTGCGGCGTCGGTTTTGATAGCGCCTGAGTTGTAGCAGGACGAAACGGAACGCGCATAACCGTCGAGGGTGTCGGCGAATCCCACCAAACCGCCGGAGTATCCGATACTGCTCGAGCTATAGATTTCCCCTTGGTTGTAGTCGTGATGAATGCTAAAAGTGGTCACTATATACGACAGATACCCCACCAAGCCTCCGGCGCATCCCCCGATTGTTTCTGGCTTGCCTTGATTATTGTTGTCATAGACCGTGGGGAAGCTGCCGCCCATCGACTTGACCTCGCCGTTGTTCGAGCAGTACTCCAAACCACTTGCCTTAGGCTGGGCCGGGATCCTATCGCTGCACTTCACAAGGCTGCCCACCATGCCGCCAGCGTGCCCCTCCAAGGACAGGATTTCGCCGAAGTTCGAGCAGCGCTCGATGACGATACCGCCTTTGTCGTTGTTATTGTCGAAATACGAGCCTATGAAGCCGCCGGCACTCGGACCGCCCTGCACGTTCGCCTGGTTCGTGCAATCCCTTATCTCGATTCGGCGGTCATCGGAAGAGTCGCCCTTCGTGCCGATGCTCCCGAACAGCGTGCCTGCGTTGCCGCTGTAACTCACCGAGCCGATGACGTGGAGGTCCTTGATCGTTGTGACGCCCGTGTCGCCAGCCTTGCCGCCGGTCTGGAAGAGGGCGCTGTGGCTGGTAAGCTGGAGCTCGATCAAGTGCCCGTTGCCGTCGAGCTTGGCCACTTGCAAGTCGGGATGGTTCATTCTGTCGACGACGGCGTCGTCGACCACCCCGCCGTATTCCGCACCATCGGGGCCAGGGGCGGTGAGGTCATTCATGAGGCGCGCGTGCTGCTGGCGCTCTTGGTCTTTGCCCATGTTGTTCAGGCTGTTGCACCACGCAATGAGGTCATCGGTGCTGTAGATAAGCGTGGGCTCGTCGGCCGTGCCTTTTCCTTGCAGCTGGGCCGCGTAGGCGGGCGAGGGAGCCGCAAGCGCGGCGAACGCGAGCAGCGCCGCGATCATGCCCGTCGTGAGCAGCGCGGCGAACGCCAGCCGCTTGTCTTCATGTTCACGCCTCAGTACCCGGCCCATACCGTACCCCGTTCTCGCAGGAAAACACACTTCAAGCAAAGTCTACCGAGGCGCGAAGGCAAAAACTGTTTTCTGGCACGAAACGAACCTGCCTGGCACGAAACGCATCCACCGCCACCCCCGAGCGGCGGGAGAAGACAGGGACGCTGCCACCCTGAACGAACGCCACAGGCCGGGGCTGAAGGACCTGCAATAGGAAGCGCCGCGAGGTGCGCCGCCGTTCTCCCGCCCGCTCAAGATGGCGATGGCTGACCTGTTGAACATCGGCGGCGGTTTCGCGAAGAGGCGCGGTATACTGGGGGACGAGCGGCGCTTGGGGTCGCGCAGCACGCTCGGCTCGGCATTCGGGCTGGCACGAAACGCGCCGATCTGGCACGAAAACATCCGTCGCTTTTCGACGATACCGCCAAAATGGAAAGGAGGTTCCATGACGCGCCGCATAACCGATATGCGCCGTTCAGGCGAACCCCTCCCTGCTGGCATGTATCGAAGAAAGAGACCGATGAGAATCGCCATCGTTGACGACTGCGCACCCGATGCCAAAACCCTCGAAGACGCGATCCGCTCCCACCTGGACAAGCGAGGACGCACCTGCGAGATATGCCGCTTCCGCGGCGGCGACGACCTGTTCGAGACAGCCGACGCGCTCGCCTTCGACCTCGTGTTCCTGGATGTGTTCCTGGACGGCGCCAACGGCATCGACATCGCCGAACGGCTGCGGCGCGAGAACTACCCCGGCCTCATCATCTTCACCACCGTGTCCAGCGAACACGCCGTGGACGGGTTCCGTGTGCGCGCGTTCCACTACCTGACCAAGCCGTTCACGCCCGACGACATCGCCGCCGCCCTGGACGAGGCAATCGAGCGCCTCGCCGGAGACGAGACCATGCTGCGCATCCACGACGGATCGGCCGTGATCAACGTGCCCCTGTCGCAGGTGCGCTCCATCACCGCCGACGGGCACTACTTGAACCTCAACACCGCGAACGGGCCGCTGCGCTGGCGTCAGTCGTTCGGCCGGCTCGCGGACATGGTGGCACCGTATCCGCAACTGTTCGCCTGCAACCGCGGCATCATGGCGAACCTCGCCCACGTGGACGATCTCACCGACGACGGCTGCTTCCTCATGGACGACGGCTCGAAGCTACCCGTGCGCCGCTCGTCGCGCGCCGAGGCGCGCAGTCGCTATTTCGACTACCTGTTCACCCACGTGCGGAGGTAGGCTTCCATGGGAGAGGACGTTGCCGGAGGGGTTCTGTGGTACGTCGTGCGCAATGCACCTACGTTCCTGGCGATGTTCTTTCTCATGCTGCTGGCAGTGCGTGGGCGGCTGCGCTTTTCTCTCAAGGCAACCGTGGGCATGGCGCTGGGCATCGTCGTCGCCGTCAGCCTGGCCTGCGGCATCGGCGTGGCTGCCTTCGCCGGCGAGGAAGGGGTCTGGGCGACGGTTCCCGTGCTGGCCGTGTCGCTGCTGTCGCTGGCCGCGCTGACGAAGCTGCCGTGGGGCAAGCGCCTGTTCGTGTTCTTCAGCGCTGCGACCGCCGCCGCCATCGCCATCCTCACCTACGACGTGCTGCTGCGCACGGTGGCGCTGGAATGGAGCTTCGGGGTGCGGCGCGTGCTGGACGCCGTCGTGTGCTCCGCGGGCCCGCTCGTGCTGGCGCCGCTGTTCGCGCGAACCATCCGCTGGGGCGTCGAGCAGGTGGACGACCCCGCGCTCTGGCGGCGCTTGGCCGCCGTGCCCGCGGGGTTCTTTGTGGCGGCGAACGCGCTGTATATGTTCGCCTACGCGGTGGAGTTCCTCTCGAGCGGCGCCAACGCGTTGTACGCGCTGGCGGTGGGCGTGCTGGCGTTTCTGATGGTGGCGTCGTACCTCATGCTGTTCTCGGCTCTGCGCACCGTCATGGAGAACGCGCGCCTGCGCGAGGCGGCTCAGCTGGAAGAGCTGCAGCATGAGCGCTACGAGAACCTGCGGCGCACCCTGCGCGAAACCGCCAAGGCGCGCCATGACTTCCGCCATCAGCTGCTGGTCATTCGGTCGTTCGCCGAAAAGGACGACGTGCGAGGCCTGCGCGCATACCTCGACGAGGAAGGGGCTGGCCAGGCGCAACGCGAGTCGGGCGCCTACGCGCTCAACTTTGCTTTAGACTCCGTGGCCGCGCATTTCGCCGAGCGGGCTCGAGCCTGCGGTGCCGATGTCTCGCTCGCCTTCGCGCTGCCCGAACGCCTGCCGCTGCCCGAAGCCGATTTCTGCATGGCGATGGCGAACCTACTGGAGAACGCCGTGGAGGCCTGCGAGCGCGCGGCGACGGAGGGCGCGCAGGGTTCGGGGAGCGCGCGGGCGGGGACGGACGGCCGATCGGCGTTGCCGGACGGGGCGCGCACGCTCTTCATGGACGCCGAAGTGCGGGTCGAGGGCAGCGCCGTGCTGGTTTCCGTGCGCAACAACTGCTCGTCCACCGATGCCCGCGCGTTGGCCGCCGCGGCGCCAAACGGCGTGCTGTCGAGCGGCGCACGCTCGGCCAAGCGGGAGGGCGACGGCATCGGGCTGGCCTCGGTAGCCACGATGGCGAAGCGCTATCGGGGAGAAGTACGGGTTGAAACCGACGAGCACGCGGCGACGATCCGCGTGCTGCTGCGCGCAGGCGGGGCGCGCTAGCGTCTCAGGGCGTGTTTGAGCGTGTCAAATCGCTCGGTGTACCGCCGCCGGCCATGCGCACGGTCCAGCCGATGGGGTCGCACATGTCGATTTCCGCGCAGGTCACGCACGCCTCTGCGACGGAAGAGATCTCGACAATGATTCGCCACATGTTTCACGTGAAACATCGCGTTGCCCATCGCGCGGAGGCTTCCGGCTTCGATGCGCCAATAGCGCCCCGTTCGTTCGCATCCGGTTGCCGGTTGGGGCAGGCGCTTTCGATACTCGACGGAAAAGCCGCCTGGACGCGGCCGTCGGGCTCGTCCCTCTCATCCTCACAGAGCTCGGAGACGGCGTTCGTGACTTGAAAAGCCGCACTCGTTTCGTGCACACGATTGCGCGGGTTATGCGGGCGCGCCGGAGACTATGATGATGAACACGCATATCTATGCGCGTTCGCCAAGCGGTCGCAATGCGAGGCCCGCGTTCGCGGCCGAGAAAGGAGGCGGTACGCATGACCGCTCTCGACGCTTTCCGTTCCCGCAGAAACCTCGATGACAGCGTGATGCTCGATGCTTCGGACCTCGCGTTCTACCGTGAAGGCGTGCTCGCCCTGTACGGCGGAGAGGACGAAGCGCGCGAGCGCTTTCCCCAGCTGTACCGGGCTTTGCAGGAAGCCTGCGAGAACCTGCCTGCCCCCAACCGGCTCGGCGAGTCCACCGACTTCGTCGACGGCGCGCTCATCGATGCCGTGACGTGGAATCGCGAGGACAACAGGCTTACCGTGCGCGCCGTCACCTCGTTGGTGGAGCCAGCCTACTTCATCGACGAGCACATGGAGGTGCGCACGGGCGCCGGTGAAATCGTGGGCGGTTTCGCGCAGTCCACGACGGACACGTGCCACAGCGAGCTGGTGTTCGAGACGGATTTCGATCCGGCCGAGTTCTCATCCACCGTGCTGGAGATCGATTACGTCTCCAACTGGGTGACCGCCGGCGATCGCCGCCTGAACACCATGCTCACCAGCAAAGACGCGCATGAAGAAGCGTATCTTTCCACGCGGGTCAAAGCCGTGCACGTGCTGAGCCCTGTCAAGAGGGTGCAGGGCAAGGCCGCGCCGATCAACATCTGCTACAACCGTTTTCCGCTGGGCGAAGAGGACGTCGACTACCTGTACCAGGGCAAGGTGTTCGATCCCTACAACGGCCAGCAGCGCCTGTTCGCTCCCGTGTCCGCCTGGGTCGAGTTCGAGCTGGACGAGCAAGGGCGCCAGGATTCGTTCAAACGCATCGACATCACCACGTTCAAGTTGAAGATGGACTGCCAGAACGGCATCTCCCGCTACGAAATCAGAGGGCGCGAGACGAATGTGGAGCACCATTTCGTCGCGCAGCCTGACGCGGCCAAAACCTATGCCAGCGGCTTCAGCTTCGATCTCGATCCCGACTGGAAAGCGAACGTGCCCTCGCGGCGCTGGCCTGCACGCGACCGCGTGGACATGCTGATGGAAGTGAAGTTCGAGCACGAGAGCGGCGACCCTGGGACGATCGAGCTCACGACGATGGCCGATCGGTCGCAGGCGAACGTCGGCAAGGTGGACTGGATGAATCTGCTGTGGGGCTGCCTGCGCAAGGACACGCGTGTGCTCATGGCCGACGGCTCGCAGCGTCCGGTGGAAAGCGTGCGCGTAGGCGACCTCGTGCAACGCGACGCTCAGGGAGGCGTTGCCGCAGTGAGCGACGTGGTGAGGGGCTTCGAGGAGAACCTCGTGGCGTTCAGCACGGTGGACGGGCACCAGCTCGTGTGCTCGCGCAACCATCCCCTGGTCACAAGCGAGGGAACGCTGCCGGCCGAGCAGGTGCGCGGCAACTGCCGCCTGTACGGCCCGGGCGGCGAGGCGCTCGTGCTGAACGGCATTTGGGACGTGCCGGGCGACGAGGTGTACAACCTGTGCCTCGACGAGGCGGCGGACGGCTCCGGGCGCGAAGGCGGCACGTTCTTCGCCGAGAACATCCTCGTGGGCGACAACAACATGCAGGCGTTCCTCGCCTGGGGGCAGAGCAAGGAGGCGCTTGCCGACAACCCCTTCCTCGCGGAGTGCGAGGAGAAGAATCGCCGCTGGAACGGGGGGCGCTCATGAGCACGCAACGCCGGAGCTTCTTCGCCCTGAAGTGCGCCCCTCCCGACTTGGCTTTCTGCGCCGCAGTGCCCGATCGTTCGCTTTCGGGCGGCGACGCGTTCTCGCTCGGCGCCACGGTGTTCGTGCCGCACAACGGCAGCGACAAGACCGTCGTCGAGCAGCCGGGCTCGTTCCGGTTCGGCTACGACGGTGGCGCCGTGCTGTTCGAGTCGAAGAACCTGGGGCGGCATCGCAGCGATCCAGCCGGTTTGCATCTGCTCGAGAACGAGTGGAACCGCATCGATGCCGTGTACGATGGGGAGGTGTTGCGCCTGTACGTCCAGGGCATACCCGTCTACGAGGCTATTGCGACGGGCGAGCGCTTCGTGGATGGGGAGACGCGTTGGCAGATGGGAGACCTGGACGGTTACGTGCAGGAAGTCACGCTGGCGGCGCGCGCCTTCACCGACGACGAGGTGCGGTTCAACCAGATAGAGCACGTGGTGCCCGACGGCGAACTGGAGCTTTGCGCCGACTTCGACGCGTTCGACCCGCGAGACGCAGGGCGTCACGCGTTGCCGCTGCAGCTGGTGGGCCACTGCGACGTGGTCAACCTCGTGCCGGCGCTGCGAACGGGCACGGCCGGCTCGGTGCTGGCGCCGCGCACGACGGCGAATCCGGGCGCGTTTCCAACGGACGCTTTCACGGTTCTGGCGAAGGTGTTTCCCACCGTCTCGCCCGAGATGGGCGACGGCTACGTGTTCGCGAACGGCGCGCTTGGCGATGCGCAGGGGTTCGCATTGGGCGTGACGGAGCAGCAGACGAGGCCGTTTTGCCTCATCGGCGGCGAGCGGTTCGCGTTCGGTGCCACATTGCCCGTCAACGAGTGGAGCGACCTCGCCGTCAGCGTATCGGGCGCGCAGGCCGCGTTCTTCGTCGACGGCGCTCCGACGGGCACCGCGACGTTGGCGGCGCCGTTTGCGCGCACGGAGCCTGCCGACGTGATGATTGGCAACGCGCCCGACGCTGCCGGCGTCGCGGTCGTGGGTTTCCCCGGGTTCATCGATGCGGTGACGGTGTTCGATCGAGCGCTCGACGCTGATCGGCTGGCCGGCTATGCCGACGTGGCACCGTATCGCTTCGACGATGGCGTGGCGGCGTCGTGGCTGTTTTCCGACGAAGCGCCGCGCGAAGTCGTGTTCGATGGCCAGATGCTCTACGCGGGCGGCGCGGCCGTGGCGCTGCGCGAGAACACGGTGCTCGATCCGAATCCGCCCACGCTCGCATTCGCCCTGCCCGACGTAGCCACCGGCATGACCGACGTGGAGGAATGGGAGAGCCGTGCGGCCGCCACCGTGCTGCTGGAAACCGTGAAGGCGCTCACCGGCCAAGAGGCGGTGTCGGGGTTCAGCGGCGGCCAGGGCAAGCTGAACGGCTCGATGGCGAAGGCACTCTACGTGACGCTTGCCGCCGATGCGCGCATGAAATCCATCGAGGACGAGGGCTCCGTGACTCGCGACGTGCTGATAGGGATATTCGCCTCAGTGTCGGGCGTGACGGCCCTGTGGCCCGTTTTCGAGGCTTTCTACCTATCGGGCGCGCGCTGGCAGAACCCGTACCGGATCGCGCGTTTTCTCAGATACGTGCGCATATTGTCGCCCGTCGCAAAAAGCAAGGTATCGAAAGCGATCGCCGTGGCGGCCGCGGTCGCCACGGTCAGCCTTGCCGCACGGCCTTCTCCCGACCCCCAGGAGAGCAAGACGAAAGGGGCCACGATTGCGCTGAAGTCGCTCGCCTTCTACTCGGATGCCTCCAAGGATTGCGGCGCGGTGTGCATCCGCCCGGACTTCGACGCCTCGCCCGTGCTGCCCGAGTGGACGGAGGGCTGCACCGCATCGCAGTCGGCGTACTGGCGCGTCGGCGCGGATGCCCGACCGGTGCTGCGCCTGACGCTTGCCGTCTTGGCGCTCGATGCTCCGACGACGGTGCAGGTGAAGGCGACGGCCCAGGGCGACGGGCTGTTGGGGTCGCTCGATGCGCAGAACGTGACCCTTGCAGCCGTGGGCGACGTGACGGTTGATTTCCCCCTGGCGCACCATGCCCTGGGAGCCGCCGACCTCGGATCCCACAACGTCCTTTTCCAATGGCGCGCGGGCGACAAGCTGCTGGGCTCTACCAAGCACGAGGTGCACGTGCTGGCTGCCCGCCCGTTGTCACGGTGGTCGAACGAGCCGGGGAAAGGCGAATTGCCGGCGCTTCCCGCCATCCGGATGGCCGAGGCGGTGCAGGCGCAGGAAAGCGGCGAGGAGGAGGCAAACCGGCGGTTCTGCGGCCAGTTCGTCGCCTGGGCTCGCGCGGAAGCCGCTGCGGGCAAGCTGGTCGGGCGGCCTTGGGCCGATGGCCCGGCGTTCGTGCACTGGGACAAGCAGCATCGCAACTTGCTGTTCGACATCGTTTCCTTCTTCAGGGCGTATGCCGCGCCCCCGGTTGCCGTGGGCGCGCTCGATTTGGCGGGCCTGGAGCTGGCGCTCGCGCGCATGGAAGGGCTCGCCGAGGTGCGCCTGGCCGAGTTGAGCGGCTTGGCCGGCACGGGGGGCCTGATGGTTCGCGCGGCATACCGGCTTGGGGAGACGGCGGTCGAACGTTCGCTGACCGCAGCAACCTACCCGGTGGCCTGCGTGAAAGACGGCTCGCATGATCGCATCTACGACGCGTACCTCGAGCCGGTCGATGCTTCCGGAGCGCGGGTTTCCGCCACCGGCCTGCCGTTTTCCCTCGGATCGGAGAAGACCGACGCGGTGGCGGGAGTGGGCGCTTCCACGTACCGCACGCTGTTGTGCGCGCCGGGCACGACGGGTTGCGTGGCGCTGAGAACCGCCGTCCTCGGGTTCGGGACGCTGCCGCTCCAGGGCATCAGCCCGGGTGAGCCGGTGGTCGTGCAGACGAGGGGTGGGCGCCCGTCGTTCGACAGGTGCGTCATCGAAGCGCTCACGCTCCCGCCGACCGAAGCCCGTTGCCACTCTCTCAGTTTCGTCGATATCGAGCGTTTGGTGGTCAACGCGATAAACCTCTACGTGGGCGGAAGCCCCGACCCCGAGGTTCCAGCCGACCCTGCCCAGCTGAACAGCGTGATGTTCGACCTATGGCGCGCGGTCACGCACAACGAGGAGGAAGGCAGGAGCGGTCTGCCCGTTCCCCAGTCGGAGATGCAGATAGCTTCTCTCGCGCGTCTCACCAGAGTCTTCGAGGGGGAGTTTCCCGAGAAAAAGGAGGGCTGGTCGCAATTCGGAAACGACATGGTGAGCCTTTTGAACAGCGAGGTGGGGAACCTTCGCCGGGGCATGTCCGACTGGAACTCGTCGATAGGGAGCAGGTTCGATCCCCAGGACTGGTGCCATCTTGTCGAGAGCGACGAGTCGCTGTATTGCGACTGCTCGATGGGCGATCCTGAATTGTACGAGCCATGCGACACGATACTGGACTGCCCCTGCATGGGGCCGGGCTTCTACCTGGCCAATCCCGACGATTGCCAATGCCTCACGCGATTGAGGTGCGGCGAGCCCGCCGTGGACGTCTCGAGCATCGTGACGTGCGCGCAGGGCGTATTCGTTGATTTGGAGTACGGTCCGAACCTTGCTTCGGATACGCGCAGGCGGTTCCTCTATTCTTCGACCAACAGTTGGGGGCTCAACGACATCGCGCACGTGTACCCGGCGGTCAATGATCCCGTCTATTACTTGAACGTTCTTGCAGACAGCCCCGATTGGGTGGAGCTATAGGGTTTCGGCTGCTGTGCGACGCCGGCGCCGCACAGCACGTGTCGCGATGGCGGCGCACGTCAAGGCCGACAGCGCCAGGGCGCTTGTCGCCACCGCCGTCGGCGCTGCGGTGTCGCCCGTGCGTGCGAGGGGCTTCGGCGTGGCGCCCCCTTCTGTGGCGTTGGGCGTCGGTTGGGGTTGCGGGATGGGCTCGGGCTCGACTGCCGCCCCCGTTTTCACCAGAATGCGGCCGGTGCCGTTTTCGTCGGCGTAGATGGAATCGGCGCGTATCACGCGGCCCAGGTCGTCCTGCATGAAGGCGATGAGCGCCTCGTAATCCAAGCCCTGCTCGGAGACGAGGACCTTCGCGTTCTTGAACATGGAGAACCCGTCGCCGCCGTCTTGCAGCAGGTAGGTGATGGACGAGACGGTGTAGGTTTTGCCCAGGTCGATGGGCTCGCCGCCCACGCGCACGTTCTGCACGCGCCGCTCGCCCTCGATGCCCGCGAACACGTTCTTCTCGTCCAGCTTCACGGGTGAGGGGATGTCGGAGCGTATCTCGTAGGTAAGGCCCGAGGTTTGCAGGAACCCGCCGTTGGGCTCGGGGTAGAGGCGCGCGCCCATCTCCAGCGCGTCGACGATAGTCTGGCCGGTGGCTTCCACCTTGCAGAGCGTGTTGCCGAACGGCAGCACCGCGATGGCGTCGCCGTACGTGACGTCGCCCATGGCCACGTCGGAGCGAATGCCGCCTCCGTTCATGAAGCCGATGTCGGCGCCGAGCGACGCGCGGACGGCGTCGGCCGCAAGGTCGCCCAGGTTCGTCTCGCGCACGCGCACGGCCCAGTCCTGCCGGGCGTCGCTCTCCACAGCCACCAGCTTGACCTCGGTGCGGGCGACCACCTTGTCCAGCGTTTCGCTCAGCCTGTCCTCGATGTCCTTGATGAAGGCGGCGGTGCCAGGGTCCTGCGCCACGGGAGGTTCCACCAGCCGCGCTTCGATCTTTCCCGTCGTGGGATGGATGATCACCTCGCCGTAGGTTTGCAGCTGCGTGCCGGTTTGCGCAAGCAGCACGTCCCTGCCCGCCTTGTTGGCGACGCGCTGTTCGTACTGCTCGTGGGAGTGGCCGTCGATGAGCACGTCGATGCCCGTGGTGTTCGCGATAACGGTGTCCGAGCGCCAGCGCGTGGCAACGCCCGACTGGCCCAAATGTCCGATGGCCACCACGTAGTCGGCCCCGTTCGCGCGCGCCTCGTCGACGGTTTGCTGGACGCGATCGTAGAGCATCTGCCCCGTCTCGTCTTCGCAGAAGCCGTAGATGTCGGTCCCGCTTGCATCCTTGAAGTGCGCCGGGTTCGACTTGGTCAGCGACTCGGGCGTGGAGATGCCCACGTAGGCCACGCGCACGTTGCCGTACGTTTCGATCGTGTAAGGCGAGAACTCGGTTGCGGCCGTCCCCAGGTTGTCGAAGTTGCACGACAGGTAGGCGGCGTTCGAGCGGTCGACGAGCTCGTGCAGCTGATCCATCTGGTTGCCGGGTATGGCCAGGTCGTAGCCAACCTGGTTCATGATATCCACTAGGTCGGCACCCTGCGAGAGCGTTCCCAGGGGCTTGCCCTGCACGGCGTCGCCCGCGTCCACGAGGGTGACGTTGTCGGCGCCGTAGACCGCTTCCGCGTCCTTGAGCGCCTGGGAAACCCCGGCGTACCCGATGCTCGTGGCCGCGCCGTCCTCGTCGAAGGTTTGGCCGACGCCGCAGTGCACGTCGTTGGTGTGCAGGATGGCGATGGGCGTGTCGCGCCCGGCGGGCGTTTCAGTGGTGTACGCCTTCAGCAGGGCGTTTCCCGCCGCGTAGCCGGCTCCTTCTTCGAACAGGTTCTCGCGGGCCATGTCGTGCCAGTCGGACGTCCCCTCGGTGTAGTAGGTTTGGCCAGCCGCGCAGTCGATGGCGGCGTACTCTTGGCGCGCATCGTCGACTTCGGCGAGCATGAGGTAGTTCCCGTTGGGCTCCTGTGCGGAGGCGACCACCGAGAAGGTGTCGCCCGCGATGACGGGAAACGCGTCGCTGCCCAGGTCGATGGTGGTGTAGCCTGCGTTGGCCCCGGAAAGCGTCGTGCTCCACTTCAGCGTGCCGCTTTGCGGGTTCAGCGTCCCGTCGTCGGTCAGGCCGGTGGGATTGCGATAGACGGCGATGTCCACTTGGGAGCCGGCCGTAGCCAAAAATATGCTGACGGCCTGCACGGTCTCGCTGCCGCGCGCCTCGAACACGTTGGCGAACTGCACCCGCTCGGTGTTGGTGAACCCCGTTTCGCCGATGCCCACCCCGTCGTACTGGTAGATGCCGTCGTAGGCGTGGTCGGTGCCGTCGGCGTCGTAGGTTGCCTGTTCTGCTTGGTAAGACGTGGGATTCGAGAAGCTGGTGTCGTAGTAGGACAGGTAGAAGCAGCCGTCCTGGTGGCCGCTCGCCCCGGAGCCCCAGCTGTTCTTGACGATCCAGGCGCCGTCGCCTTCCGGTTGGGTGGAGAAGTTCGTCCTCGAGAAGCTGTCGTCCCATCCGATGATGCTCACCTCGTGATTCGCCAGCATCTCGGCGTTGTCGGTCGTCTTGCTGTAGAAGTAGGCGCTCGTTGCGGGGTTCCACGTGCCCCGCCCCGTCATATTATTCGTGATCGCGTTGTCGGCGTAGAACGACACGTCCACGACGCCGTTTTCCATGAGGCACGTCTTGATGGCGTCGACGGCGCTGGGATCGCGACGGTGCTCCAAGGTGGGCGACCCGCCTTCGTGCTCCTGCCAGGTGTACATGTTGGGCTCGGGAAGAAACATGACGTTCTGCACGTGCACGTCGGACTGGGTGCGCAGGGCGGCGTCCGGTGCGCCCATGCTGGCATCGTTGATGTACGGGGCCTTCTGCTCGTCCACGGCGCCATACCAGCGCATGAGCGTGGCGGCGGACAGGTTTCGAGCCCCGCCCGCGTCGTAGTCGGATCGGCCGGTGGTGTTGAGGAACGTGTCGCCGCCCGCCCACCGGCTGTCGTCGGCGCTGTCGTCCGCGCCGTTGTACGCGAACCATGCCAGATGGCGCTCGGCCAGGTCGGGGCTGCTGGGAGCGCCTGTGGCATGGTCCGTGACCAGCAGGTTCGACTCGAGCGACGACAGCGCGCCAAACGACCAGCAGTCGCCGAAGGGGTACTGGTCTTTGACGCTGGTCGAGAGGCTCGCCCCGCCCGCTCCCGCCGTGCGCAGGTCGTAGGAGTCGGGGAGGGCCGCAAGCGCGTTGGCTCCCGATGCGGGGTTCAGCAGGGAGGGATCGTACAAGCTGAACACGGGTCCGCGCTCGGTTTCCACCATGCGGCCGAGCGGCTGGAGCGTGCTGGCACTGGCGCTCGAGCCGGTGCCGGCGGGATCGGCGGCGCTGTCGGGGTCGGCGAAGGCGGGCACGGGGAGCAGCGCCGCCGCGAACGCGAGGGTGAGCGCGGCGCGTCCAAGAGCGCCGAACGGGTTGCAGGAGGGATTCTTCATGAGCGGTTCCTTCTTCGCGTGCTTGCTTCGCGTGCTTGCTTCGCCGCTTCGAGATGAGCGGCTCGACCATGCGGTCCAGTATAGAAAGGCGACGTGTTCGAGCGACCTTTGTCTTGACGCCGGCGACACGAACGCCCCGCCTTGCGAAACGAACGCGGTGCTCCCCGCATGAGACGCGCGGTGCTCGCATGCTCGACGCGGTCATTCGTTGCGCCTCGGCGGGTGTTCGTTCGCGCAAGCAGATCCGCTACGGCATCACGGCCGAGTGCCGCTGTCGACCGGAGACGACAGGCGGGGAGGGACCGTGCTTTCTAGCACTGAGCGCGGCGCGACGAGCGCTTGCTTGACGCTTCGATAGCGCCGCTCGGCGATGGGGTACTCCGAACCGTCGTCGAGCTTGGCCCGATAGCCCTCGATGCTGACGATGCGGCCCCGGTGCACGAGGCAGCTGCGGTGAAGCCGCAGGAAGTCTCGCGCAGGCAGCTCCTCTTCGATGTCCGCCAACGCCGCGCGCACGGTGAACTCGCCGTGGGCGTGCTTGACGACGCATCGAGGGCCTTCGGACTCGACGGCGTGCAGCTCGTTGGGGTGCAGGACATGGAGGTCTCCGCCGATGTCGCGAAAGCTGATTTTCCCCGTGCCCGATCCTTGGTCATCGAAATGCTCGTAGAGGAACTCGATGGCGTTTTTCCCCGTGTCGAGCGACGGCAGAAGCGTGTTCGCATCGGTGGTGTTCGAGACGTGCAGATGCACGATGCGCGGTCCGTCCGGCGTCGGGGCCCAAACGTAGGTCGCGCGTTGCTCGAACGGAATGCTCCGCTCTCCGTCGGCCGACACGACCAGCAGGGTGTAGCAGGCCGAAACGATCCACGTGCCCGCCCGCTTACGTGCACGCCATCGCTCGTCGGCCAAGGCCAGGCGGATGCCGTATTCGGGGCGGAGAATGTCCTGCATGGCCTTCTTGCTGGAGGCAGTCTGGCAAGCGAACGGTCCCAGCCATTCGACATCGTCGGTCATGTGCGCCAACGCGACGTCCATGTTTCGCGTCACGAAATGGTTGACGAGGGACTGCCTCGACAGCTTGATGATGGCGTGCTCCTTGGGAAGCTGCTCGGCGGCTTGTTCTTGATTGCCGTTCGTCTCAACCATAGGCCCGCTTCCTTCCAGGGTGCTGAAAAGAAGAGGATGGCACAAACGCCGCGGGCGAGCAAGGGCGCCGCTCGTGAGCGCGCCCTTCGACGCCTAAGATGATACTTCAGCGTCCCTCAATATGAGGCTCACGGCTTTCTGGATGGTTTCGCGGTCGTAGGGTACCCCCATGAAGCAGGAGTTGATGATGGCGCCTTCCATGAACGCACAGAGGATCTTCGCGCGCTGCTCGTCCATGAACGGCGCGCACCTGCGCAAAAACGACTCGAAGGCGCTCCTCGTGATGTCTTCGACGTCCGGATCCTCGATGGCCGCAGCATAGAGGGCGGCGTCGGCGTGCACCCGCTGCTGGTCCGAGAGATACTCGTTGATGAAATCGGCTAGCGCCGTCGCGTTCTGGATTCCCTGCTCGGTGACGCGGAACGCCTCGTCGTACTCGTGCTCGATCCTGCGGGCGACCTCGGCTAAGCCCTCGCGGCGCAACTCGTCGATGCTCTTGAAATACTGGGTGGTCGAGCCCAAGGGCACGCCGGCCTCTTCCGCCACCCGCCTGTTGGTGATTTTGCTGCTCCCCTCGCGTGCTATGAGGTTGGCAGCGGCGTCGATGATAGCCTGCCGTCGACCGGCAGGGTCTCGCGGCGCGCGCTTCTTCGGCTTCTTCCCGGACCTCTCTGTCTTCGTCGTGTCTTCTTCCACGGGCAACCTCCTGTGCCGTCCGCTGTCTTACTGCTGTCTCCGTGATCCTATTCTAATCGAAATTTTTCTTAATGTACACTTGAACATTAACCTTCCAGCTGCTATGCTTTGTAGTGTACATAAGTACATTAACTAAGTTCCAAGGGTTTTCGAAGGGAGAAGAGGTCGATGAACATGAAGAGGATAGGCACCCTGGCAGCCGCTTTCGCCTTGACCGCGTTTGCCGCCTGCGCGCTCGCCGGCTGCGGAGCGAGTCTGGACCGCGAAGTGACCGTGCAGGACATAACGTTCAAGGTCCCGAAAACGTGGCTGGAAAGCCCGGGCGGCAACGGCTCGAGCGGAGCGGTCGTGTTCACGGAGGACAACGAGGACTTGGATGAGGACGAGACGGGCAACAGCCTGACTATCAGCTACGAGAAGCTTGGCGCGCCGACGGCCGCCGTTGTCGAGGAACAGGTCGGGGCTGCGGAGCAAGAGGGCGAGGTCATCGAGGAAGAGGGTGCCAAGCCGGCTGAGAAGGCCGAGAGCGCCAAGCCCGTCGCCCGCACGGCAGCCGAGGCCATCGCGGCCAAGCAGGCCGATCTGGAGAAGAAGTATGGAATTACCGCGTGGAGCATCGACAAGGAGAAGTCCAAGGTGATCGACGGTGCCCAGGTTACGGTGTACGAGTACAGCTTCGTCAAGGACATTGAGGGTCAGAAGCGTAAGTACGAGAGCAAGGCAGCCTATGTCGTCACTACCGACACGCTCTACGAGATCGCGGTCGTGGGCGACAAGGCGGACATCAACGGCGTCGTGGACAGCATCGAGCTGTAAGCGTCAAGAAGGAGAGCAACGTATCTGAGAGAATACCGGTAGGAAGGTACACCCATTATGGATGATTCTATTGTTATCAAGCCGCAAACGCTCTCGAAGGGCCGTTTGTGGACAGCTCTCATCGCGATATTGTTGGGACAGTTTGTGGTCGCCATCGACCTCACCGTTCTCAACATCGCGCTGCCCGAGCTCACCCGGGACCTCAGTCCCTCGTCAGACCAGCTTCTCTGGGTGGTCGACGTCTACTCGCTCGTCTTGGCGGGCTTCCTCGTTGCCACCAGCTCGCTTTCGGATAGGTTCGGCAGGAAGAAGATGCTTCTCGCAGGCTTCCTGATCTTTGGCATCGGCTCGGTGCTGGTCGTGTTCATAAACGACGCAAGCCAGCTCATTGCCATCCGGGCCTTCTTGGGTATCGGCGGTGCGATGATCATGCCCATCACCATATCCATGATCCGAAGCATCTTCACGGATTCGAAGGAGCGTGCGATAGCCGTGGCCGCCTGGTCGGCCATCAGCGCCATCGGCATGGCGGCCGGCCCGCTCATCGGCGGCTTTCTGTTGGAGCACTTCAACTGGCACTCGGCGTTCCTCGTGAACGTGCCCATCGTGGGCGTCGCCTTCCTGCTCGGCATGTTCGCCATGCCGGAAGTGAAGCTCAAGAACCCCGGGCGCTTCGACGTTCTGGGATCGGTGCTTGCCCTCGCCGGCATGGTAGCGCTTCTGTGGGGCATCAAGCACCTTGCGGCCGAACTCGCGTTCGACGTTCCCGGCGCGGCGGCAACCCTCGGCGGCCTGGCGCTCATGGCCCTGTTCGTCTTCCGATGCCTGAAGTCGCCGCATCCCATCGTCGATCTTTCCCTGTTCCGCAGCCGGACGTTCTCGGCCGGCGTCATCGCCACCATGGCGTGCACGTTCGCCCTGGCCGTGCTCTTGTACATGCTGGCCCAGTGGCTGCAGCTGGTCAACGGCGACGGCACGCTCGAATCGGGCATCCACCTCATTCCCATGTCGGTGGCCACGCTGATCTCGAGCTTGGGCGCGGCCGCCCTTGCCATGCGCTATCAGGCGCGGCACGTGGTGGCGGCCGGCCTGGGACTCGCTTCGGTGGCCATGCTCATGATGTTCTTCTTCCAGGACGACCTCTCCCTCACCGTCGTCATCGTGTCCACCTGCCTGGTGGGCCTGGGAACCGGCGCCCTGGCAATCGGCGCATCGCTCATCATGGCCGAGACGCCCGTTGAGAAGGCGTCGAGCGCGGGCAGCCTCCAGGAGATATCCTACGACCTGGGCAACGTGCTGGGTGTGGCCATCCTGGGAAGCCTCGCCTCCATCATCTACCGCTCGGAGCTCGGCACCGGCGCCCTGCGCGCCATGGGCCTGGACGGGCAGCTGATCAACGCCGCGAAGCAGTCGTTCGCGGCGACCACCGAGATCGGCAACATGCTCGGAATGCCCGAGCTGATCCAACGAGGTGCGGACGCGTTCAACCAGTCCCTGGTCGTGACGTGCCTCGCGGGCGGCATCATCATCTTGGTGACGGCCATCGTCGTGTGGAAGCTCATCCCCAAAGGGCTGAAGATCACCGAGGAAAGCAATGCGGAAGTCCCGTCAGACGATCGCTCGCTGCCCGCATCAGGCGAAGGCCCGTCGGTTGACGGCGGCGATGCTGGCGCCGCTCAGCCTGAGCCTGCCGGGGGCGCGTCCTCTGCGAACCTGGACGACGCGAAGATGCTGCCCGGGGCCTTCCCCGTGCCTGCCGCGACCCTGTCCCGCGGGGGAGGCGCCCTGGCGCAGTCTGCGGCGATTGCCAAGATCATTGAGGATGCGGGTATCGGCGTGGTGAACGTGCCCCTCGACATCGCCACCTTGGATCGGATGGGGGAGATGTGCAACGACCTGGGGATCGACGTGACCACGGCGTTCATCGTGCTCGCCAAGAAGGCGGTGGAGGAAGGCCGGCTCCCGCTCGGCCTGCCCGCCGACGCGGGGTGCAGCGCCGAGGATCTGGCTCGCATCGAACGCAACGTGGAGGCCCTCGACGAGGGACGCGGGGTAATGCACGAGTCGGACGACCAGATGAGGACGTGGGCCCCCGAGGCATGGGCGGACTACCGCTCGTGGAAGAGCCAGGACGAGGATGTCCACCGCTTGGTCAAGACGCTCGTCGCGAGCATCGAGTCCGACGGAGCGGGTGCGGGGATCGGCGATCCTCGGCCGCTGAGGGCAGGCGAGACGTCGCTCTGGACACGCCGCATAGCCGACGACCACCTGCTGGTGTACCGCATGGACGGCGACGACCTGCAGATCATCGCCTGCAAGAGCCACAGCACCATGGCAGCGGGGCCGTTGTAAGAATCTTCCTTCCCTCTCAGCTTGCATGCAGCGGCCCTTTCCGAATGGAAGGGCCGCCTTGTTGGCGAACGCCCGAATGTTTCACGTGAAACATTCGGCATCCAGACGAAGTGCACGTCGCGCCGATCATACAGCGCCGATTCACACCCACGGGTTTCCTCGCGAGCGCAGGGGAACCGGGCACCGACCACAGCCGGATCATGTGGCAGTGGTCATACAACACCGATCATGTAGCACCCATCGAGGAGAAGAGGGTGATGCCGGAGCATGAAAATGCGATGCCGGAGCATTGGCGCGAGAGCCGAAGGCCGAACTGCGCCAAGCTCAGAGAATACAACGAGGCCCCGGACGACATGTCCGAGGCCTCGTTATTTCGCTGATGAGTGCAGCCTATTTCTTTGCGGCTCCGATGCGGCAGATCGTGGTTCCGCAATCGGGGCACTTGCCCTTGGTGATGGGCTTGCCATTCTTCGTCGTGCCCTCGACAGGATCCGTCATGATCTTTTTGGCCTTGCACTTCACGCAGTACGCTTCGATAGCCATGGCTGCAAAAACACCTCGCTGTTCTGTGGTTGAGCAGGATACCCTGTCCTGCATCTCTCGAATCCGTGCGTTAGATACGCGCACGTGCTGTTTAGTATACGGTAAAGCCCACGCTCGCTTCCTGGCCTCTTTCGGTACGGTTATATATTCTTCAACAACTCCATAACAAAGTCGGCGTTGCTGCGCAGCGTCTCTTCGTCGATGTTTTCCATCATATCGTTGGCCTGGGCGTACAACGCCGGCTTTCCGCCTTCCATGCCCACGAGATGCATAGCTTGATGACCGTGTCGCACGGCGAAGGAAGCCGCGCTGTCCTCCCAGAGCAACTGCGCCGATCCAACGCTCACCCCGCTCGCCTGCGACGCCTTCTTTACATAGCGCTTCATGCGTGACGACGTT
The DNA here is from genome assembly GCF_963929405.1 of Enteroscipio rubneri. Lineage (NCBI taxonomy): Bacteria > Bacillati > Actinomycetota > Coriobacteriia > Eggerthellales > Eggerthellaceae > Enteroscipio > Enteroscipio rubneri. The sequence goes on from NZ_CAWVIN010000003.1 coordinate 910,854, forward strand.
TTCACTGCACGCAGCGTGCCCTCCTTTTCGATCATGCACAGATCACCCGCGCCAAGCGCGTCAAGATCAATGATGATCGCACCGCGCAGATCCTGCTGATGCTCATCCAAGAATGCCCGCATACCAGCATTTTTAGACAGCTCGGAACCGAGTGCGACGAACCATACCTCGGTGTTGATATCCGGGTTGCGGAACTGGTACACCTGCCTGAGCTCATCAGCGATTTCTGGATCTTCTTCATACCGACCATACGCGTCCGAACCGTCCAATCCGTCGAACTCGTCCGCTCCTGCGCCATGTTGCTCCACACGCGTTGACGAGAACGCGCCGCCGTTCCACGGCCGGCGATCATCCGAATCGTAGTAGTCGGCGTCGTTTGGATCAAAATCGTCTTCGAACTGTCCAGTCGCGCTATCGAATGCGTCTTCTTCGTACACATCCGCATCCTCGTCGCGGAAACTTTCCCAGCCGCCGCGTTCGGCACCTGCAGAGCGCGCATCGAACGTCTCATCGACGTCGAGCCATTCTTGCGGGCTCGGCTCGATCTCCTTTTCTTTCTTGCGGAAGCGCCCGAAAAGCCGTTGGACGCGCGACTTGGGCATCTCCACGTAACCGGGACCGGCGTACGCTCCCGTTTCGGTAATGTTATCGTCGTACGCAGAGTCATCGGCGTCATCCACGTAAATGTCGTCGGGATCAACGTTGTCCAGCAGCTCGTCACCGATCGGGGCGAAGGCACCAGTCGCCCCGGCGGGAGCAAACGAGCCGGCCGCACTCACGTTTTTGGGCGAAGCGTCGTCGTCCTTCACACGAATAGCACCGGAAAGCGAAGGCAGCATCGAACGCAAAGCGGGCTTCTTAGTGGGTTCGCCCGGGGCCGCTCCCCCTGCCTCCGGCACATCCCCATCCGGGGTGCCAGACCCGCCAAGGTTAATGGAAGGGAGCATGGTGAGCAAGCTCTTCGCTGCTGTTTTCGCAGAGCCTTCGACGTCGGCGAGCGGGGCACGTTGCTTGGGAAGCTCTGAAATAGGCGTGGGATTGGCAGCGGCCATGCCGATGTCCGGCAGCTCGATGGGGCGGCGACCGTGTTCGGCGGGCGTGCCCATGTTCTCGGCACCATCCGCACTCGGCACGTCGAGCGGGGTGATACGGCCGCTCGCATCGATCGGCACACCTGTCACATCCACGCGCTTGTCGGTACGCGGGCCGTCCATGAACTGCGCACGCGACTCCTCCTGCACCTTCTGCGGATCAAGGAACGAAGGCATGGGCACGGCGCCCGCATCGGGCATATCGTCGAGGCGCAAATCGTTAACATCAATGGGGGCCATGGCGGTGGTGGCCGCCGGATCGACTGGAGGCTGCGACGTGGAGGCATCGACCGAGTCCTGCGACACAGGCGCAGTCGTGGGCCGACCGCTCGGCTGGGAGGCGTCCTCGCGTGTAGGTTCCTGCGGCTCGGCCGTCGCGGCCCAGCGAGGTGCCTTCACTTCGCGAATAACGCCCGCATCGGATTCCAGTACCTGTTCGAGACGCTTCTCCACGACTTCGTTCGCTTCGGCGAAGTGCCCAGCGCTCTCGCTGACCGCGGCGTCGAGTGCGGAGGCGTAGCGGGAGCGCTGCACCGGCTTGTCCTCGTTGCGAGGCTTCTTGGCCTTCTCCTGAGCTTTCTTGAACCAGTCAGGCACACCGACGGAAGGTTCCTCGGCGCGCGATGACTGGATGACGGCGGACTGCGATATATCCGATGCGGAGGAGATGGCGTCTTCCGGAAGCGCGGCTTCAGCGTTTGCTAGCGCAGCCTGCATGGTATCGGGCGGAATCGAGGTAAGGGCCTCGCGCGTCTCGTCGCGCAACTCGCGAAAGTCGTCACCGGACGGCTTCGCGATGGGAGGCTCCTTCACCTGCACGAGGTTTTCTGCAAGATCGGAGGAGTAGACGTTGGGCATCGGCTTTCCGGACAAGGCGGCGACAGCGGCCTTTGCAGCCGCAAGACGCGCTTCGGGCGTCTGGGGCGCCGGCTCGGGCGGCACCATACTCGCGGCTTCGTACACAATTTGAGCGCCTTCAGGAACGAGGCCTTCCGCGCGCGCAGCCTCCTCTCCATGGATGAGAGCCGCCTCGCGTTCCGCAAGGTCGGCTTCGCTCACGCGTCCGCGACCGACCCGGCGAGCCGTCTCAAGAAGCACAGCCGTTCCAGCGGCGTTGCAGTTGGCAGCTTCGTTGTACGCGGCCAACTTATGGACGAGCGCGAAGATAAGCACGATAGCAAGCGGCACCAGCGCAATCACAACGAGTACGTTCATCACGGTGACCGCCATCCCCGTATCGTTCGCGAACACGATGTTGCGAACGACAAGCAGAACGGGGAGCAGCACCATGGCGACGAGCTCCGCCCATTGCAGGATAGGCAGAAGCTTCAGCAGTGGCCCGTTCAGCTCGGCGCGCACCTTCCCGCTGTCGTAATGCGCGACAAGGATCACCTTGCGGCGGCGCGAGCCGCCTGCTTCGGTCGAAAAGCCGGGCTCGTACTTGGCGACTACATTTTGGCTCACGCCGCGCGCGAACGCCTTTGAAAGCACCGGATGGTCGAACGCCTCAGCTGCGAACAGAAGCGCCGTGATAGCTGTGATCGCGATTGACGCGATACCCAACACGGGAAGGAACAGGGAAAGCGCCGCAACGACAAGGGCGAGGATGCAGCACAGCACGCGAGGGGCGTCGCTGTTCGGAGCGCCGCCGAAATCCTCGATTGCGGCCGAGAGGCCGGCTTCCTTTTGCATCTGCTCAGTGATATATAACGCCGCTTGCTGCTCCTCCTCAGTTCCCGCAGGGCGGGGACCGATTTCCTGGGAAAGATATGCGACGTGGTCGAGTAACTCCGGCATGCGATTTGCCTTTCGTTCCTTGGAGATTCTGCAAGGCACATATTATCCAAGTATACGCTATTTGATCTCTGCACCCAAATAATCATGAATAAAAGCATCCGCTGTTCCAGCTTGTGAACGTGCTGTTGAATATGCTTGTTGCAGGGCAGCGGATTCGCCGTCGTAGGCGGCGAGCACCAAGCTCGACGGGTCATCTGGAAGCTTCTCGGCCAAAGCGGCCGCTTCGGCGTCGGCTGCGTTGTACGCATCGTTTTGAGCAGCAGCTTCCTGCTTGTTCTTGGCGAGAAACGCATCGTCTGAAGCTATGGCGCTCGCAAGCGCTTCGGCACGCTTGTTTAAGTATGCTTCGATGGCGGCGGCATCGATCGAAGGGAAGGCGTCCGTCGCATTGGAAAGCGATGCGCGCGCAGCATCGAGAGCATCCAAAGCCTTGTTCGTCTGGTCCTTAGAAGCCTGCACGTTCTCGGCTGTCGTCTCGGTCACGAGCGCAGCAGCCTGACGAGCAAGATCATCGGCTGCAAGCAGATTCGACCACGCCTCGTTCACGGAGCCGAGAGCCTGCAATGCGCTGTTCGATAGCGCGGCAAGCTGCGACCCCGACTCAAGCAGGGCACGGCGGGCGGCTATAGCGGCCACCACTTGGTTGGCGGCCTCTTTGTCCCGAGGAGCCCGTAGGGCAACCGATGCAGCACGGGCCAGTTCGTCGGCTTCGTCCAGCGCAGCGGTCGCCTCATCGAGCTGATCGTCGAGATCGGCGCGCTTCTGCGCAGTATCAGATTCAAACGGCTTCTCCACTACCACATCAAGAACGTGGAGCGTCTCGTCGGTGCTGGCCATCAGATCCAGTGCATCGTCGAGCTGCGAGACGTTCGCCTGATGCGAGCGGTACTCGTTATACAGGTAGAAACCGCCCGCAACCACTAGAAGCACCGACACGATGCTCACGATCGCTATAGCGATCGTGCGGCTGAGGCGTCGGCGTGCTTTGCGGCGGGCTATCTCCTCTTCGGGAGACCGGCTGTTTCCGCGCGCCGGCTCGGATGCAAGAGCCATGGGAGCACGTCCGGGGGGCGTTGGCTGGTCCCCTGGTACGAGCGTGGCAGGTGCGTCGGCACCCAACACGCCAAACGAGGACGGGGCGTCCTCGTCGACAGAGACGAAGTCCCCCGTCGAAAGGTGGAGGCCACGCGCCTTCGTTGGGGTTGCGATGGGCTTCTTGCGCCGTCCCGGAAGCGTGAATAAGGTGATACGCCCAAATCGCGCAGGACGCTTCCCATCCTCATCCGCTTCGCCGTCGAGAGCTTGCTTCGCCGCGTCGAGAACGCTGAACGATATTTCGTTGGACGTCCCCGCCGTATGGCGCTTGATATGCGCCGCGCGCGTGATCTTCTCGTCGAGCCTACCCATGGTTCCCTACGCCCCCAACGAGACGCTACTCGCCTCCTCCGCGGGCGAGTTCCTCGGCAATCTCCGCAGAGGGCAGCACTTTGATGGTACGACTCGGCAGCGAGTTGAGGAAGGCTTTGCCGTAGCTTTTCGTGACCAACCTTCGATCGGCCAGTATGAGCACGCCGGAATCGTCGGCTTTCCTGATGAGGCGTCCCGCTGCCTGCTTCGTCTCGAGCACGGCGGCCGGCAGCACATAACGTCTCCAGGCTCGGTCATCGCGTGCAGCCCGCTCGCACGATAACGGATCGGTAGGCTTCGCAAACGGCAGCTTCGGGATGACCACCCCCTTCAGCGTCGCACCCGGTGCATCGAATCCCTCCCAGAAGCTCTTGAGCGCGAATAGCGACAAGTGTTCGTCAGACAGGAAATCGTCTCGAAGACCCTTGACCGACACGCCCCATTTCTGGCACACCACGCGCAGCTCGTCCGCTTTGAGCTGCGGCTGCACTTCATCGAAGCAGCGCTCCATCTCGCGACGATTCGTGAATAGCGTCAGCAACGACCCCTGCTGAGCGCGATGCACATCCACGAGCAGCCGCTGCAGTGCAGGCAGATAACCGGGATCGTTCGGCTCGGGCATATCGCTCGCCACGTAGACCGTCATCTGCGCATCAAAATCGTAGCTGGAATCCAGTTGGCATGTCCGGCACGTCGACGCCTCCGATGCATTGAGGCCGAGGGCGCTCTCAAACGCGTCGAAGCGGCCGTCCACCGCAAGCGTCGCAGACGCAAACACCACCGAGTGGGCGCGTGCGAACAGCGTTTCATTCATCGCCTCACCCACATTGAGGAGCAGTGCTTCAAACTTTTCCGAGGCGCGATCCTTCTTCCGGTTGAGCGTGGCTGCATAGGCGAAGGTCTCGGGCGCATCGAACAAGATGATCTGCGCAGCGTTTATCTGGTCTTTCAACTCCATGGCAATCGAGGCTATCTCGCGCTGCACCTCGGCGGCGCCTTCGAGGTCTTCCAGATAACCCACAAGCTCTTGGCAAGCCGTCACCAGCTTCTCGGCCGCATCGACCATGGCGCGCCCGAATGACACGACCTCTGCGAACGTCGCGCTGCCGCGGATATCGTCGTTGATCCAGAGATCCACAGTCTCGTAGCTTTTTCCGCGCTTGTTTCGATCGAAGAACAGAAGGTCTTTCATATGCGCGGCGAACTCGCGAGCGGTTGCAGCATAGGCTGAACCAGCCGCTCGCGCCTTGGCGGTGAGCGCATAGAACAGCGTAGCGCCTTCGTCCCCGATCGGAGCTGAAACCCGTCGCTCAGCACGCATAAATACGTTGCGCGATGGTTCGGCTGCGTCGACGCGATTCGCGATGCGCACGAGATCTTCCGCCGCGATGGAGCGCGAGAAAGCACGCCGGGCCTCGGCTTCGGCGCCGTGGGCCTCATCCACCGTCCAGTACCGGATGGGCGGCAACAGCCCACCGTCTGCAGCGAGATCACAGAAGAGTAGACTGTGATTCGTCACCACGATGTCGGCGTCCTCAGCTTGGCGGCGCGCACCGTGTACGAAGCATGTTGTACCGAAATAGGGGCACTTCCGTCGCAGACAATCATGGCTTGTCGTGGTGATCGCGCGTCTTGGCAACGCCCGATAGTCAATCTTGAGGCCGTCCATATCGTCGTACCCGGTCTGCTCAATATAGGAGAGCAGCGCGGCGAGCGCTGGTGCCTGGGACTGCTCCTTACCTGCAACAAGCCTCATGCCCGGACCGTCGGCCACGATGCGGCCGATGCGCCGCAGGCATGGGTAATGTGAGAATCCTTTCAGCGGGGCAAACGTCAGCCTCGGCCCTTCAGGGTTTTGCACCTCAAGGGCATCGGCGAGAGCGGGAAGCTCGTGATACACCAGCTGATCGAGCAGCGCGTTTGTTTTGGTCGCCACGCCCACGGCTATACCATTCGCCTGCGCAGTCAGCGCGGAAGGAACCAGGTAGGCCATGGATTTACCCACGCCCGTTCCCGCTTCGACCATAAGGTTTGCAGAAGCGGCGAATGCAGCGCGCACCGCTTCCGCCATGGCAAGCTGCTCTTCGCGTGGTTCGAAATCGCCATACAAAGTCCCAACCAAGCCGTCTTCCGAGAAGGCACAAGCGATATCCTCTTCAGTGGGAAACACGAGTGCGCGCATCGGATCGGCGGCGATGTCGTCGGCATCCATCTTTCGAGCGTGCTCTTGTTTCCCCAGGCGATCACGACGCAGGGCACGCATCGAAAAGCTTAGGTCGGCGGCGCTTACACCAGCTACGATATCAGGGGACATGCCCCCGAACGGGCGCCTAGGAGCATTGGTAGAGGAGGCGGCTACTCCGACTTCCAAGGACTCAAAGGGTGTGGGCTCGGAAGCTGCGTCTTTTGACGCTGCGGGCATCGGTGCCGTCGCCGAGGCTGGCGCAGGCGCGGGAGCGGGCTCCAAGCACTCAGAAACCGCAGACTCGACTGGCTCGCACGTTTCGAAAAGGCTCGGGGATCCTACTGTTAACTGGTCTTGTGATGGAACGGTAACGCCTGCGGCCTCTCGATATGCGTTCGCAAAGTGGTCGAATACCACTTGCGTCGACCACTGCGACACGTCTGCCATACCCGCTATCTCGCACACGAGCGCCGGCGGCATCGTAGCGACTCCCGCAAACAGGATACGCAGAATCGCGCAGGTGGCTGCAACGTCCGCATCGGCTCGGTGCGTCGAGAGCGGCGCTCCGAAAGCGCGCACAAGGTCTAGAAGTCGATGCGAGGTAAGCCGAGGTAGCGCGATGCGGGCGAGGTCAAGCGAGTCGATCCAGGTGTTCTCGAGCAGCGAGTAGCCGCTCGGGTGTCGCGTCGTGAAAGTCCGGTCGAAATCGACGTTGTGAGCCACCACCTTCGAAGTACCGATGAACGCGACCAGATCTGTGAGCGCTTCGGACGGCGTCGGAGCGTCGGCCACGTCGGAGTCATGAATGTCGGTGAGCCGCGCGACGTCTTCAGGAATGGGCTTCCCCGGATTCACGAACGTAATGAACCAATCAATGATCTGGCCCTTTTCCATTCGAGCAGCAGCGATTTGTGTCAGTTCGTCGTGATGATACGAGAAACCCGTCGTTTCCGTGTCAAGCACTACGATATCTCGGTCGAGCTCTCCGAAATCAGCTGAAGCCGCGATATCCGGGAGCAATTCGTACCTGGTGCGAACCGCATCGGGCGTGCCGTCGCTTATGAAGCTTTGCAGGGTATCGAGCCCATGCGCATTTTGATTTTCCATGCATTCAGCCTATCATCTATCATAGGTTCGCACAAACCCAAAACACGGTGATTACACGTAGGAAAACCAACTTTCGGAGTTCCAAATGTGTGCGCCAAATGACGAAGGGATAGTCATGCAGGCAGAGCGCTATTTCGGTACGTACGCTCGGTTCGAGACCGCATCCAAACGAGAGGCAGCAGCACTCTTGGGAGCAGATAACCTCGTGGGGGATATGTTTGAGATCGTGTTCGAAACGGAAGCCGGCACCTCTGTAGCATGGCTGCGGAACCGGTTCGGCGGCATGATAGGCTACTTCGATGCGGAAACCTCGCGCACATTGAACGTACTCTCGGCTCGCGGATGGAACCTCCATGCGATCCTTTCGTTCGTCGCGTTCAGCGACTCACCGAAACCGGGATACTACTGGGGTCAAGCGGCCCTCCTTTGCTTTGACAAAAAATACGAACAAGCGTTTGATATTTTTCTCAAGAACATATCAAAACGCCTGGCCGGAGGCGTGCGCCCTGATATATCACTGGGAGAGCAAGGTATCGAAAAAGTCATTGAGAGCGGTGGGGTGTGGACGCCGAAGGACACCGTGAAGCTTCCTCCGAAAGAAGAGGGGACTGCTATCGTCAAGGACAGCAGGAAGTTCTCCGAGAAACTCATCGAACAAAGCAGACAGGGTAACAAAGGGTGCTATGCCGCTAGCTGGGTGCTGCTTCTTGGCATTGTCGCCCTCATTCTGTTCAGCCTGAAGACGTGCGGTGTCATCTAACTTCCCGTGCAACGGACGTTGGTACGATGCCGAATGTTTCACGTGAAACATTCGGCATCGTTACTATCTTCTCGCACACATTCGCAAACTCCAAAGGAATACGCCGTGCGCCTGTTGCCCGAATAGAATACCGTTACCTGTCCAGCGCTATCCGAACGAGACGTGTGCACAACTCGGGGAAAGAAATACCCGCAGCTCGGGCTGCATCAGGCAGGAGAGACGTGCCCGTCATACCGGGAATGGTATTCGTTTCGAGAATCCAACACGAACCGGTATCTTCTAGAATGAAATCGGAACGCGATACACCTTTACATGACAATGCGCGATGTGCCCGAATCGCCAAATCCTTCACATAATCAGTCGTGGACTCACTCAAAGGAGCCGGGCAAATATGCTGTGAACCCCCTGGGGCGTACTTCGAATCGTAATCGTAGAACTCGCTTGTTGGTACTATTTCAATAATCGGAAGAGCTTCCACATATGCATCGTCCCCCACAACGGCGACGGTTAGCTCTGTTCCCTTTATATACCGTTCAACAAGTACTTCTTTATCTAATTCGAAAGCCTTTTCGATTGCTTTCTCAAGCGATTCCAGATCGTCGACGATGAATACCCCAAGGGCGCTGCCTTCTGTACCTGGCTTCACGACGCAGTGGGAGCCAAGCATATCCGAAATCGACGAGATATCATAATCCTCGCCCGCAAAAATCGTAACAGATGGAGGTGTCGGAATTCCAGCTCGTTCGTAATACAACTTGGCCTTTGGTTTGTCCATCGCTAAAGCACTCGACCAAACACCAGATCCGGTATAGGGAAGGCCTATGACGTCCAACATACCTTGTATCGTCCCGTCTTCTCCGTACTTTCCATGAAGACATAAGAATGCGACGTCGAAAGAGCCGTCGAGCAGGCGCTTCAAATCGGTGCGCTCAGCAGGATCCAATACGGTTACCGTGAAGCCGGCTTCCACAAGAGCTTCGCGAGCTCCGTTACCTGAAGCCAAAGATATCTCTCTTTCCCCGCTTTTTCCTCCTGCAAGCAGCGCAACGCGCCACTGACGCGGATCGAAGCTTTCAGGCATGTATCCTTCTTTCGACAGAGTGAACAGAACTTCAGCAGTATAGCAAACCCTGATTCCAAGATGAATCTCGCTGATTGGAAGGCTGAATGTTTCACGTGAAACAGCTATACTATTCCTATGAATAAACCTATTAAATCTTACTCACTCTACGGATTGCGCAAACTGATGAAAGACCTCGGTCAACCATCGTTTCGTGCCGGACAATTAGCACAATGGCTATACGTCCATCGAGCGCATGGGTATGACGAGATGTCAAATCTACCTGCGAGCTTGAGATCCACGCTCGAAAAATACTTTCCTCTTTACGTTCCGCACATTGTCGAACGCGCTGTTTCAGCCGACGGAACAACGAAATTCATCATAGAGTACGATGATGGGGCTCAAGTTGAGACAGTTTTAATCCCATCTCATGATGATGCGCGTTTGACCGTCTGCTTCTCCACGCAGGCAGGTTGTCCTATGGCATGTTCGTTTTGTGCAACAGGGCATGAAGGATTGAAGCGGAGTCTTCTCGTAGGAGAAATTGTCGATCAGGTTCTTATCGCTCAAGAAGATGCTAGACGGCGTGTTAGCAATGTCGTCGGGATGGGACAAGGCGAACCTTTTCTGAACTACGACAACACGCTAGCTGCGTTGCGTATTATAAATGATCCAAAAGGCCTTGGGATCGGAGCACGGCATATCTGCATTTCAACATGCGGTCTGGTTTCAAGTATCGAGCGATTTGCCCATGAGCCCGAACAATTCACCTTAGCTGTGTCTCTCCATTCAGCGATTCAGCCAACGCGCGATATGTTGATGCCAAACGTCGCTCGAGATACGCTCGCGAACCTCAAGGCTTCTTTGAAGTCATACATCGCGCTCACAAATCGTCGCGTTACTTTAGAGTACATTATGATCTGCAACGTGAATGATTCCGAAGAAGCGCTTCAGGCGCTTTGTGATTTTTGCGATGGTCTCTTATGCCATGTGAACCTTATACCCATGAATACGATTATCGGGTCTTCGTACCAGCCATCTTCACCTTCAACAGAGAAGCATTGGTTGTCTCGCATTCAACAGAGCGGCACAGAAGCGACATTGCGAAATTCTCGGGGTGCGGATATAGCTGGCGCATGTGGTCAGCTTAAGAATTCGATTCGCTCTCGGGCGTAGATTTATCAACGTACAATGCTGTTTTCTTCGCCGTACTCGTCTGTCGATGAAGCTGCGAACACGCCCAGCAACATCACCATCTCAAAATGTTTCATGTGAAACATTTTGAGAAAAGTGCATCATGCTTCAGTTCAAGTGTTTAATAGGCGCCTCTGCAAAGCACACGATCTGACAGCCTTATGTTTCACGTGAAACATTATTTGCTCGCATGATATTACATTCAAAATGTTTCACGTGAAACATCGCTTTACGGCTCACTGCTTTATCTGTATAAGTTCGTAAGTTTCACGTGAAACATGTTCCAGCTTTTTCGCTGTATGTGCATCAAGTGGCGGATACCGGCCTGATCAAGTGGTATTACTCAGTTCGAAGCTTGATCTCTATATCCATTGCGTTCCCAGCTATTATAGTCTCGAAGCTCCATCGTTACCGCTCATTACCTGCGCCCTTTCATATGAGACAATAAAAACTAATGTTTATACGCTAAAGAAATCTTCAAACATCTTCGTTTTCTTTAAGTATTATCCTATGACACACATCAAGAAAATTCATGTAACGAACCATTTGTGTATTATTCCGATAAGAAAAGCCGCATAAAGCGGCTTTTCCATTCTACGCATAATGTTTCACGTGAAACATTATGAAGCTGCAGCAATCAACTCTTCAAAAAGACGTTCGAGATCCTCTTCGTCAGTGAACTCAATCTCAATCTTATTCTTACCGCCCGACGATTTCACCTTCACATTCGTATGAAGAACATCCTTCAGCGCGCGGGCAACTGTTTTGTACGTTTTAGGAATTGGTTCCTTCTTCTGTGCGGTGTCATCGCGTTTATTCGAGAACAAGCGAGCGATCGCTTCAGCTTCCCGTACCGAAAGCTTTTCTTCAACAAGCTTATTCGTTAGTTTCTGGCGGCCTTCCTTCGACGGAATCGAAAGAATCGCTCGAGCATGGCCAGCCGAAATCTTCTCTTCAAACAGAAGTTGCTGCGCCTCTTCAGGAAGCTCTAGCAAACGAAGCGCATTTGCAACCGTCGATCGACCCTTCGACATAGCTTGTGCTACTTCAGATTGCGTGAGATTACGCCGCTCCATCATGCGCCGATATCCATACGCCTCCTCTATCGGATTGAGGTCGGAGCGTTGGATATTTTCAACAAGAGCCAGCTCAAGTGCTTGGTCGTCATCAGCTTCCTTGATACGTATTGGAACTGTTTTCAATCCTGCGATCTTACAAGCCTGCCAGCGCCGTTCTCCAGCAATAATCTGATATTTCTGCGCCCCGACAGGTCTCACGAGGATAGGCTGCAATAACCCATCCTTTTGAATAGATGCAGCCAACTCTTCTAGCGGTTCTTTTTTGAAATTTGTTCGCGGCTGATCAGGATTAGGGCTGACAGCATCAATAGCAACCTCGTCGGTTCTACGCTGCACGACACTTTTGATGGTTACTTGGGTCTCTCCGTCTGTTATCGACTCCTCATGCTCCATCAATTCGCGCTTTTCAACATCCGAATCGGCCCTCTTCGGCTCACTTGATGTTGATCGCATATCATCCGAAGCAGGTTTCTCCCTTTCTACCAAGGTTCGCTGGGGGACAGGCTCAGCTGGAACTGCTTCTTCATAGGCCCCACCAAGTAGAGAGTTCAACCCCCGTCCCAGACCACTTTTCGAAGACTTAGCCACGCTGTATCACTTCCTTTGCTAGGTCTACGTACGTTTTAGCCCCTTTACCAGTAGGATCGTACTGGGTTATCGGCTGTCCGAAGCTCGGAGCTTCTGACAGTTTGACCGTACGCGGGATCATCGTTGTAAATACCGTTTTGCCGAAATAAGAACGAACCTCATCGACAACTTGACGCGAAAGAGTCGTTCTTCCGTCATACATTGTGAGCAACACCCCAAAAATATCCAATGAAGGATTAAGGCGTGTTTTGACACGTTTCATTGAATCAAGAAGTTTTGTCACACCTTCTAGTGCATAGAACTCGCATTGGATTGGGATAAGCAACTTATCAGCAGCAACAAGAGCATTCACGGTTAAAAGTCCCAGCGAGGGAGGGCAGTCGATAAAAATATAGTCGTACTTGCCTCTTAAACTTCCTACTGCATCTTTTAATCGGTTTTCACGGGCCATTTCCGACACAAGTTCGACTTCAGCTCCGGCAAGATTGATGGTAGCAGGGACAAGATCAAGCCCTTCGCACACATCAGGTATGATTACGTTCTCGATAGGTGCATCATTCAATAGAACGTCATACACGCAATTACTGACTTGACTCTTTTCTACGCCAAGGCCGCTGGACGAGTTGCCTTGGGGATCAAGATCGACAAGAAGAACCTGTTTTCCTAGTTCTCCGAGCGCGGCCGACAAGTTTATTGCAGTTGTCGATTTACCAACTCCACCCTTTTGATTAATGATGGCCATAACCTTAGTCTGGCCGATCACGTGATTGACGGGCGCTTTGTCCTTCATTGTTTTGATTGGAGTTGCCACCGCCTGATGTTCAACTCGAGGGTGCACTTCACGCTCAACTACCTCGATATCCTCGATATTGATCTCAGGTTCAGCCTTACTCGTCGAATTCTCAGACTCTGCAGAGGTTTCCACGCGTTTGGTAGTCTCGGCTGACTTTTTGTCTCGTTTAAGACTATCCAGTAGTCCCACAGGGACCCCCTTTCATAACCGCCATGACAGTATACCGTGTTTATGTTTCACGTGAAACATTGTTCGTCAAACAACAAACCTTGAAATTGCTTCAATTGTTTCACGTGAAACAATTACGTACTTTTGAGCTGTATGTACGCTTGATATTGGCTAGAAAAGAGTACACAGCAAGACAAACAGCACTGCGTCCAACATGAGAACCCCGTCATCGTATAGCTAGAGTTTTTCAAGTAGTATATAACCCATAAAAAGGGGATGTATATGGGCTTTACACGACGACAAGAATTAGCTCAACGAGCGAATACTATGCGCAACAACCAAACCTACTACGAAAGACTTCTCTGGTTGCACTTTTTAAGGACGTATCCTATATCTTTTGTTCCTCAAAAAGTCATCGGAAACTACATTGTTGATTTCTACTGTAGGAAGGCACGTTTAAGTATCGAGCTTGACGGCGATTCTCACTACTCTATCCGCCAAAGAGAATATGACCGCGTTCGCACTACATTTTTAGAAGTTCTTGAGATTAAGGAACAGCGTTTCACGAATACCGAAGTAGTTGATAATTTCGAAGGCGTATGCGAAGCAATACATATTGAAGTGCAGCGTCGACGAAATGATGTGCTTACGCAAGAGAACTGCTTTCAAAACCTTAAAACTAGATAATACAATTTGTTTCACGTGAAACAAATTGTATAAAGCCTCTTCCACTGCTCGACGAACCACTTGTGGTAGAAGTGTCAATTTGTGCTGCGTAAACCGGACACGAATGAAATTCATTGACAGCAACAAGGCTAGAGCTCAAACGACGCGAGATCGAATGTTTCACGTGAAACATTACAACGGTCGCTTTTGCGCTAATCCTGTTTTCCTTGGCAACTGAATACTTTCTCGCTTAACCTTTTCAAAGGTAACAATTCGTCTCTGATAATCATCTAATACAAAGCTTCGGTCAGAAACAAGCTTCAGACCAACTGTATCCTGTAATGAAAGTGCATGATCCAGTTCTGATGGCTTCAGGTTGGCTTTATAACAAATCAGTCTGCCACCAAGTTGGAGTAACGGAGCAGCCAATTCCATCAGTACAGAAAGTTGTGCGAGAGCCCGGGCAGTAATAGCTGTAAACTCGTATGGATGCTCACGAGCAAGATCTTCGATTCTACCAGTATATGTAGAAACCTGATCTAAGCCTAATTCACCAATGAAGCTATCTAGTATTGCTGTTTTCTTGCCAACTGAATCAACGAGCAGTGTCTTTCTACCTGTCTCGATCGCAAGAGGTATACCAGGATACCCCGCACCAGTTCCGATATCGGCATACCATCCGTCTGGTGCTTCCGACAGTTCTTCAAGGCCAAGAAGTGAATCTTGAACATGCAGAACCATACCTTCATCCCAGGAGGAAATGCGTGTGATATTGGTTTTCTTATTCGCTTCAAGCACAAGCTCTAAATGACGTTGTAATAATTCATCATGCATGTTCGCTCCTCCGAGCACTTCTAAGTATCAAGTATAAAGTACATGTTTCACGTGAAACATCGAAACTTGCATGTGTCGATAATAACGTACAGTAATAAGAAAGTCCGACGCCTTTTCAAGATGTTTCACGTGAAACATGTCCGACAAAATAATATGACAGAACAAAAGGCGATCTACTGGATTGCCTATTTCTGACAAGCGATTATATGTACCCACGACGCTTGATATAGGAAGCGATCTTTTTGCTTACCCAATACACACCATAAGGTTAAACAGCGTCGACAACATCAATTACCGCCTGCGTATGATAAATACTTGGTCAATATTCGAACAGGTTTCATCCAAGCGTATCTTCTTTACAGAATCTCATACCCGCATGCAGATGTTTTCACACCGTTCAAGATGCCTAGTATTCGCATGTATTTGCAAGTTCTGGTTCCTGAAATACTCATCAAAATCACCTCAGCAAAACCTTTAGACAAAAAAACAGCCCGCATGACAGCGGGCTGTTTTCCATGCAATCTCAAACCATGATCAAGATCCGAGAAGAACATGGTTCTCGATCTTGCATGGCTGCGTTTTCGAACGCTACACCGGTAAAATAACTACATGTCGTGCGCTTCCTTCACCTTCAGAAGCGGTTTCGACACGTTCGTCAGCACGAAGCGTAATGTGAATGATACGACGCTCATACGGCGTCATCGGCCTCAGTTTTACACTCTTATGCTGGGCCACTGCTCGATTGGCAGATGAATGAGCAATAGATTCGAGCTTCTCTCGCTGGCGGCCCTTGTATCCTTCTACATCTACGACGACCGGATAGCGATATCCAATAGTACGCACAGTAATTGCCGATACGATGAACTGAAGAGCGTCAAGTGTCTTACCATGTCGCCCGATAAGCACCGCAAGATCATCTCCCGTGATATCAAGGATCAACTCACCATCGTCACCCTCATACTCATCGATTGTTACTTCACCTACATCGAAGTATTTCAGAATATCCTGCAAGGCTCCTATGGCCGTATCGGCGATGCGATCAAGCTCTTCGTCTGTCAACTCGACAGGTTGCTCTTCGACGGCGCTCTCAACGTTCTCTTCAGCCATGTTCGACTCCTTCTATCCACCGAGATCTCAAAATGTTTCACGTGAAACATTCGGTGCTTATCGCTACCTCTTCTTCTTCGGACGAGGCTTCTTTGCTTTACGCGTCACATCAACTTCAATCGGTTTGATTTCGATAGCTTCTTCCTGCTCAGCATCCTTGCGCTTCATCATACGCAGAGAAATCTGCTGCTGCGCTATACCGAGCAGCGAAGAAGCACCCCAGAACAAAAGCACGCCAGCAGGAGAGTTCCAGCTGATCCACAGCATGAACAAGCTCATGACGGCGGCCATGATGATCATTTGCTTGCGCTGCGCGCTGTTGTTGCTGTTGAGCTGCTGGAGAACCATCGGCAAGAACGTTGCACCAGCAAATATGATCATAAGAATCACATAAGGAACAAATGTTCCATTTTCGAATGCCTGCGAAGGTGTGGTGACGAGGCTGGGGACGAGGTTGTAAAACTCATACGTGGTTCCCTGAGTACGAGAGCCCATCTCGCTAAGAACCTGAAACAATGCGATGAAGATAGGCATTTGTAGAAGCATGGGAATACAGCCGGCGATCGGGTTAAACTTTACTTCGGCGTAAAGCTTCTGTATCTCCTCGTTCAAGCGTTGAGGATCGTCACCGTATTTTGTCTGCAGCTCTTGAATCAGAGGCTGCACTTTCTGCATCGCATGAGTAGATTTCGTCTGCTTGTGCATCAACGGAGAAATCAGAATACGGAAGATGACCGTAACGACGATAATCGCCAAACCCCAGTCTCCGCAGATATTGTAGAAGAATTGGATTATGTCGAATATCCAATCCTTAAATACGTCCCACATACTATGTTGTTCCTTCCTTTATACCTCAGCGCCCGCAGGCGGCAGATAGTGCCTCAGCCGATCGCCTTTCACAGCCGTTCTCCGAGTTCCACTCAAGGAACGGGATCGTATCCATGCGAACCACCCGGGCGACAACGCAGCAAGCGTTTCACCGTCAGCTTGAGACCCCGGCAGAAACCGTAACGCTGGAATGCGATAAGCCCGTATTCTGAGCATGTCGGAATAAAACGACAACAAGAAGGGAACAACGGGGAAATCGCAGCTCGATAAAAGGTGATCAGAAACACCGCAACCTTGCTCGGCAAACGTTTCAGCAAACCCATCATCTCGCTCGATCCCTATCGAATCTCGGCGCGTTTCAACGTCTCGTCACATGCTCTAAGCACTTTACTATAAGAAGATAACAGGATGCCCGACTTCGCGAGAAATATCACATCACGATCCGGCCATGGCCCACCGAGGGCACGACATATCTCCCTCATTCGACGTTTAGCGCTGTTCCGCCATACAGCATTCCCCGATTTTTTACCCGCAATAAAAGCAACACGACCATCAGGGCCGTGCTGCTTTGCGGGTAACACTATGAATGTAAGATATGGCGTGTGAAAACGCTTGCCGCGAGAGAATAGATCGGAGATATCCCCGCGGGATTTTATTGTCTCCAATCGATACTCTTTTAACGTGCTTACACGCAGAGGCGCTTGCGACCCTTTGCACGACGAGCAGCCAATACCTTGCGGCCACCCTTCGTCGACATACGAGCGCGGAAGCCGTGGCACTTAGCCCTCTTACGAGTGTTCGGTTGATACGTGCGCTTCATAGCAACTTCCCTTTCATGATTTATAGAGTAACCCCGAAATTATATATCAGGTTACCGTGCAGTCAAGGAAAACTTACAATACGCGTTTGAAACTGCTGAATTCAAAGAACTACAAGCAACAAGATCTTTCTTCTTTTTGTATAGGTGTTTTTTATATACATGGTTCCTAGGTATTCACTATATATAGAAGGTTTTAATAATAGTAATAATAAGGGCAGTGGAAATGTGGAAAACTCCCAAAGTACCTGTTTGGACGCAAGAAATCATCCGTATTCCTCCGTGTAGATCCGGTACCCGCTCTCTACACAAATTATTGCTTTCGTTATCTTTGAGCAGCGATACGAGGGTTTTCTGCAAGTTCTGAGTCATGTGCGAGTCATGTTTCCGCCGAACATACGTACACTTCCTGCATCACATGTGCGGCGATCTTGTGTCTTTCGACGTCATATTTCGAGAATGAGCTGCCTGAGCGTCTCCAGCTCCTCTCGCAGCTCGCGATTCTCTTTCATCTTCTCCTCGACATTGGTGACTGAATACATTACGGTGGAATGATCGCGGTTGAACTTTTTTCCGATGTCGTTGAAAGGTAGATCGAGCATTTGACGGCACAGGTAAATGGCGATTTGGCGCGCGTAGATGATATTGCGATTGCGCTTCTTGCCAACAAGGTCGGCGTGGCTTACTTTGTAGAACGTCTCTACTTCTTTTTGAATATCGGCGATGGTAAGACGCTTTGATGGCCCGCCCGAGAAGTGATTCTCGAGAAGCGAGCGCACTTCATCGAGCGTCAAGTTCGGCTGGTTGAAAAACGTCATCTGGTAGATAACCTTTGTGACAGCGCTCTTGAGTTCGCGGATATTGGAACTGGAACTCTCGGCGATATACATTTGGATATCTTCGGGGATGGCGAAATCATGCGAGCCTTCAGATTCTCGGTACTCGTCGACGAAACTCTTCACAATGCCGAGTTTCGTTTCGATTTCCGGCGGCTGAATATCGAACGTACCGCCTGAGTTAAAACGGCTTTTGTAACGTTCGTCGATATCGATGTTCTTCGGCGCGCGATCAGCTGAGAGCACCACCTGGCGGCCTTGGCTTGTGAGCTTATTGAAGATTTGGAACACAATATCGAGTGTCTGCTTCTTGCCTTGCAAATACTGAACGTCGTCGATAAGAAGCACATCTGCTTCTTCGTAGCGTGTTTTGAAGTTCTTATAGCTGGATTTCTCCTTGTCGTGGGCGGCGCTCGCCTCCATGTAGTCGGATAGCAGTTCAGCCGAGTCCACGTAGATGGTGGAGAGGCTAGGCATGGTCTCGTGCACGTAGTTTTGAATGGCTCGCAAGAGGTGTGTCTTCCCGAGTCCTGATTTCCCGTAGATGAACAGGGGATTAAGATGCGCCTTGCCCGGCATTTCAGCCACGGCCACGGCCATGGAATATGCCATGCGGTTTGAGTCTCCAATGACGAAGTTCTCAAACGTCAGGGAGGATGAAGGCCCGTCGGGTTCGCGAAGTGGATCAATATCGGCTGCTTCCGGTGGCGCGGGTTCAGAAGCGCCACCGACGGGATCCGGTACACCCGGTGAGGGTGGTAAAACGTCCGAAGGCGTGGTAGCCGGAGGAGCGATAGGAGCCGAAGAAGAGGCGGCCGGGACCGGTGTGCTTGTTTCGGAAGATCCAGCTGTCTGCGGCTGAGAAGATACCGGCGCTTCACTGCCGGCGGAGATGTCCACTTCGATAACTACCATGAAGGGCACGTGGTACAAATCTTCTAAGGCGCGTTTGATGAAGCTAACGTAATGACGTTCGATCCACGTCTTGATAAAATCGTTATCTGCTGTGAGCATAAGAAACCCTTCGCTCATAGCTTGGGGGTGTAAGCGCGAGAAGAACGCGTTGATCTGAGAAGGATCAATATTATTATAGCTTTTTACCTGGCTGCAAACATCCTGCCAGACTTGTTCCAGTTTCTCGTTGTTCATATGCCGCTTCCTCGGTGGGGCCGTTGCGGCCGCGCGCTTGACGCGCGACTCCGGTAAGCCTGTAGCGCGTCCGATTGTATATAAAACCACGCGGTCCGGCAAAGGGCGATTACAATGAATTCGCCACCTGATATCCCAGATCGGTGAGGATCCTCTTTTGTCCCACCGTCTTCTCGATCAGTCCGGCTTGTTCAAGTTTAGACAGCGTTACATAGGTGCTCGACGGGGCGACGCCCGTCAGCTTTGAGATATCGGTAACGCCAAGCGCTCCTTCGCTCAAAAATATGGGAAGGAAATCGCGCTCCCGCTGAGTGAGGGGAGGCACGAGCGCCCCGACATTTCCGTGCGCGCTGGCGTAGGGGTTTTGATGCCATTGGGCGGGTGCTCCGTACACGGAAGTTCCGTGCGTGTCACCGGTGCGCGCGCCGGGCGACGTGTATCCGAGCTGGTTTGCAGCTGCGGGATACCTTTGGTCATAGGGTTGAACGGGCGCAGCTCCTGGGTATGCGGGTGCCATGCTTTCTGAATATGGAGGCTGAGCGATTGGGTATGGGGAGGCCGCAGTCGGATAGGGGGTAGCGGGCGTGGCCGTGTACGAAGGCGCTGCAGGTGGATACCCGGGCGCAGCGGCAGGATATGCGCTGTCGGGCCCGCGATAGGCACCCTGCATATCCGGGTATGAGGGCAGGTAGGCATCAGGATGGGCGGCTGGGGGATGTTCCGTGTCGTCCTCGCTCGTGTCCTCGTGCTGCGCGCCGCGCTTGGCAAGCGCGCGCTCATTCACTGCTTCAGGTCCGCTCTTCAAACGATCGTTGTTGGGAGCGGTCATGCTGACAGTGACCACTGATCCGGTTCCAAGGTTATCTTCGATAGTGATGGTGCCATGCGACAGGTCGAGGTACTCTTTCACGATGGGTAGCCCGGATCCCACTCCGCGTATAAAGCGTTTCATCGGTTCTACCGCGGACGTAAACCCCGGGAGTTGGGCTCGCTCCTTATGATGGATACCGGGTCCCTGGTCGGCGAAGCGAATGGTATTGCCGTCGTCCAGAATTGAGACGATGATTTCAGCGAATCGCGCGTGGATGAAATTCTCGCTGACTTCGCGCACGACTGTGTAGGGGATAGTCCCGCCTGCTGCGCGCGCCTGCTCGTAAATGGTTGAAGCAAGATGCTCGATATACTCTGCTGTGGGCGCCGGTTTGATTTCAGTCACGCGCGGCGCGCTGCGCAGATCGTCGTACATGGCGATGCGGGCGATGGCATGCACGTGAGTGAAATCGAAGACCCCTGTATGCTCATCAGCGGAATCAATGCGCTCATCATCGCTTTGGTCTGCATTTTCAATCTGATTGTCCAATGATGTTCCGTTTTCAGATTCGATATTCAGCATTTTTCACTAACATTCACCGGTATTGTAGCGTTTTTCGTTCCCCTAATCCAATCACCTGGGATATTCATAGAATTGAAACCTATGGATTCACGAAATGAAAAATTGAAAACCTTATTTCACAGGGACTTTTCAAAGTTATCCACTTTTTATTCAGAAATTGTTGAAAACTCTGAAAGAAGAACGAAAAGCAACGGGGTGCTCTGGTGAAAAACATCCCCCCATTGTTGATAGTGATAAGGCTGGAGGAGGCGAACAATCGTGCTAACGCGTCTTGTATCGGATGTCGGCAAGGTTTCGCTTTCGTCAAGAATCGGTGCAGTTCGCTTACGAAAATAGAAATTGTTGATCTGTTGTGCATGATAAAATGCCTGGTCAGAGAAGTATAAAAGAAATGTTTATAAACTTGGGCCTGATGAGAGGCTTGTAATCATCACTATAAACATGGCTTGACAAACCAAGTAACTTGGATATTTCCACAATGGAACATGAGTGAAACGAAGGTTTTCAACATTTTCCACAATCCCTGAGCCATGTGAATGTGGAAAACAGCGCTATATGAAGGTATCGAGGTGTTCTTTCCCTCTTCGACGAGCCTCATAGAGGTGAGGAAAGCGTTTGACGTTGGAAAGAGGAACAAGCGTTCTGAGGAAGATCGGCTGCGTTGCCCTGTTGATTTATAGAATCACGTTCGCCTCGAAGCGGATCGCTCTCAACCATCGTATGCATAGAGGATGTTATCGTCTCGTAGCTCGTAGCTCGTAGCTCGTAGCTCGTAGCTCGTAGCTCGTAGCTCGTAGCTCGTAGCTCGTAGCTCGTAGCTCGTAGCTCGTAGCTCGTAGCTCGGCCGTTCAGCATATCGGCAACAGCATGCATCTGAACTTCGACTCCTCGCTCCTTTTCGCAAAACTGATTCCATATGGCGAACCATATTCTGCTATTCACGGAGAGGGTGAATATGAGCCGGCCTTGCTTCGATCAAGCTCTTCGACGTCCCCGAACTATCTATAACCCACGCGAATACACGAAGCTGTAAATCTTATAAGGTCCCCGCAACAGCACCCGCTTCTTATGCCATACTGAACAGCGCGTTACGAACGATCGCGTGCGAGAGGAAGGGATCGCCTTGAAATTCAGCATCAACCAATCGGAGCTGCAGAACGCGTTGGCCGTCGTGCTGAAGGGCATCGCTACGCGCTCGACGCTGCCTATCCTGTCGGGCATCTACCTTGACGCACGCGGCGATTCCCTTACTCTTCAAGCGACCGACCTCGAGCTTTCTATCCAATATACGGTGGCGGCCCTGGTTGAAGAAGAAGGCAAGGCGGTAGTACCAGGCAAGCTGTTCTCGGAAATTGTGAAGAACCTGCCCGATGCGGCTGTGCATGTCGACGCCGAAGACGAGCACGCTGTTATCACGTGCGATACCGCGTCTTTCTCGATCAAGACGCTTGACGCGGAGGACTTCCCAGGCTTTCCCCATGTTGACGTGCAGCAGGAGATCTCCATTCCGTTCTCGCAGTTCGCCTCGATGGTGAAGCGTGTGGCGCGTGTCGTGTCGAAAGACGAGAGCCGTGCCATTCTTACCGGCGTCCTTATTACAGTTGAGGGGTCTAACCTCAAGATGGTAGCCACGGATTCCTACCGTTTGGCCATCACTGAAACTGAACTCCCTGATGCAGGTGAAGACTTCCAGGCGGTCATCGCCGGATCCTTTCTTCAGGAGATTGCCTCGCTTCCGCGTACCGACGATCCGGTCAAGCTGGCGCTCGCGGAAAACCAAATTGTGGTCACCTATCATGAGACCGTGTTCATCAACCGTCGCATCGAGGGTAATTTTCCGAACTATCGCCAACTCTTACCCGATTCCTATGCGACGCGTGTCGGCATGGAAGTCGATCGTCTCGTCGCAGGTGTGAAACGCACTTCGCTTCTAGGACAGTCGAGTTCGCCCGTGAAATTCGATATTAATGTCGCCTCACAGACGGTTCTCTTGTCCGCCATGACGCAGGATGTCGGCTCGGCTCAGGAGACGCTGCCGTGCGCGGGCGACGGCGAGGATGTGGAAATCGCATTCAATTATGCCTACGTACTGGACGGGTTGGCGTCGGTTGAGACGGAGAAGGTATATCTGGAGGTGCAGTCCTCGTTGAAGCCGGGCATCTTCAGGGCTGAAGAAGGAGAGAACTTCCTGTACTTGGTCATGCCTGTGCGTATTTCGTAGGTCTGGCACGCCAACGGAACCCGTGGATCTGACGATATCCCATATCTCGTTCGCCGACTTTCGTAGTTACGAGGCATTCGATCTGCGCGATATTGGGCCGCTCACCATTATCGTCGGGCCGAATGCAGTGGGGAAGACCAATATCGTTGAAGGCATTCAGCTGCTCACAGCCCACGCCTCGTTTCGCCATCCAACCGTTGCAGAACTCGTGCGAATGGGAGCGACTCGCGCGCGTCTCTATGCCGACGTTACCGATGGAAACCGGCAACTCGAGCTCGAGATGACGGCCGAAGAGGGCAAGAAGCGTTTTTTTCTGAATGGAAAGCCGAAGCGGTCTGCCGATTTAAAGGGATTGGTGCCGTCGGTTTCGTTTACGCCCGACGATCTGGAGCTGGCGAAAGGCGGGATGGCTCCGCGGCGAATATCCCTTGATGCGCTGGGCGCCCAGCTCTCAGCGAATCACTACCTTATCAAGCGCGACTATGAAAAAGTGGTGCGCCATAAGAACCGCCTACTTAAAGATGAGGCCGATCAAGCCCTCGTGGATAGTATCGACGAGATGGTGGTGACCTGCGGCGCGCAGCTGGCGGCTTACCGGAGCGCCTTGTTCGAGAAGCTTGCGCAAGTTATGGGCTCATACTACGGGCAGATCGCGGAAGGCCGTGAACAGCTGCGCGCCTGCTACGTCCCATCATGGGAGATACATGACCCGAACGCGCCGGCTACGTACACGTTTGGGCGTGACGAAGCGCGCGAGGAACTTGCGCGCACGCTGGGAGAACGTCGGGGCGAGGAACGTGCGCGTCGCCGGGCGCTGGTGGGACCGCATGCTGATAGAATCGAATTCTTTATCGACGGGCGCAACGTGAATTCGTTTGCCAGCCAAGGCCAGCAGCGGTCGGTGGTGTTGGCCTTTAAGTTGGCAGAGGTGTCGCTCATCCAGGATATCCTGCATCAAAAGCCGGTGCTTCTCCTTGACGACGTCATGAGCGAACTCGATGAATCGCGCCGCCGCGCGCTCGTCTCGTTTATTGCCGGCGATATGCAAACGTTCATCACGACGGCGAATATCGACTACTTCGACTCCGATCTTCTTGGTGCTGCACGCATCGTCTCCCTCCCGCGCGCCGTTAAGTAACCCCTTCCCGTCCCTATGCGAGGGCCGGTTGAAAAGATGCCGATACGAACCGTAAAAACCATATTATATGAAAAACAATGTACAAAATGTAGATCGCCGCTTACATGGCTTCTGAAACCCTTCAAACGTGGTGTATTTTCTTAGTATCAGGCCTTCATATGCTACAATTTTCAAGTTGGCTTGAAACATCTACGAAACACGTTTACTGCGCCCGTTCGAAAAACGGCGCATCGCGCTATTCAAGCCGATGGGCACGGTAGCTGCCTGATGCGGAACGAGCTTTCGCTTTCGGCGTTCCGCGTCCTATTCTCAACAACGCACTACAAAAGGAGCAGTGCCAGTGGCGAATAAACCTGACCATTACGACGGTTCCGACATTCAGGTCCTCGAGGGCTTGGAGGCCGTTCGCAAGCGTCCCGGCATGTATATCGGATCGACCGGTCCGCGCGGTCTGCATCACCTGGTGTACGAGGTGGTCGACAACTCCGTCGATGAGGCTCTTGCCGGATATTGCGACGAGATAGGCGTCTGGATACACGCCGATAACGCGATCACCGTTACCGATAACGGCCGCGGCATCCCGGTCGATAAGCATCCGAAGGAGAAGATCCCGACCGTCGAGGTTGTCCTCACCATCCTGCATGCCGGCGGCAAGTTCGGCGGCGAGGGCTATAAGGTGTCCGGCGGCCTCCATGGAGTGGGTGTGTCTGTGGTGAACGCGCTGTCCACGCGTGTGGAAGTGAACGTGAAACGCGATGGCAAAGAATATGCGATCGCGTTCGATCACGGCAAGACCTGTGAGAAACTGCACGAAATTGGGTCCGCGAAGAAGACGGGGACGAAGACCACCTTCTGGCCCGACCCCGAGATATTCACAGAAACCACCGTCTTCGACTACGATACGCTGGCAAGCCGTTTCCGCGAGATGGCGTTTCTGAACCGCGGCCTCAAGATTGTGCTGCATGACGAGCGCGTCACCGATGCGGACGGCAACCCGCGCACCGAGGTGTTTCAGTACGCAGGCGGCATCGTAGACTTCGTGAAGTATCTCAACGAAGGTAAAGAGACGCTTAACAAGCCCATCTACTTCGAAGCTGAAAACGCCGATGGCACCGTGGAAGTGGCCATGCAGTGGTCCACGTCCTATTCTACGAATTCGGTCATGGCGTTCGCGAACAACATCAACACGCACGAGGGCGGCACGCACCTTGACGGTTTCAAGCAGGCCGTCACGCGCACCATCAACGAGTACGCGCGAGCAAAGGGCATTCTCAAGGAAAAAGATTCGAACCTCTCTGGCGATGACACGCGCGAGGGTTTGGCGGCCATCGTGTCCGTGAAGTTGCATGATCCGCAGTTTGAAGGGCAGACGAAAACGAAGCTGGGCAATACGGAGATCCGGCCGCTCGTGCAGAACGCCGTAACCCAGGGTCTCGCCGAGTACTTGGAAGAGAATCCGACGCCGGCGAAGCGCATCATCGGAAAGGCGACCCAAGCGCTCAAAGCGCGCGAAGCCGCCCGTAAGGCGCGCGAGATGACGCGCCGCAAGGGCGTGTTGGACTCGTTCGCGCTGCCGGGCAAGCTGGCCGACTGCTCCAGCAAGGAGCCGCAGAATTCCGAGATATTCATCGTAGAGGGCGACTCCGCAGGCGGCTCGGCCAAGCAGGCGCGCGATCGCAAGACGCAAGCCATCCTGCCCCTGCGTGGCAAGATCCTCAACGTGGAGCGCGCCGGCCTGCACCGCTCGCTTTCCAGCGACACCATCAGCTCGCTTATCACGGCCATCGGCACGAATATCGGCGACGACTTCGACGCCGACCAGGCGCGCTACCACCGCATCATCATCATGACCGATGCCGACGTCGACGGCGCCCACATCCGCTGTCTGTTGCTCACGTTCTTCTATCGCTACATGCCTGAGCTTATCAACCGCGGCTACATCTACATCGCTCAGCCGCCGATCTTCGGCTTGAAGAAGAAGAATTCGCGCAGCCCTAAGATCGAGCGCTACATCTACGATGAAAATGCGCTTGGCTCGGTGCTCGCAGAATACGACGATCCGAACAAGTTCGACGTCCAGCGCTACAAAGGCCTGGGAGAGATGGATCCAGACCAGCTGTGGGAGACCACGATGGAGCCGGCCACCCGCACGCTCTTGCAGGTGAATATCGACGATGCAGCCGAAGCCGAGCGCGTGGTGAGCGAACTCATGGGCGATTTGGTGGAGCCCCGCAAGGAGTTCATCCAGAAGCACGCGCGCGATGTCCGTTTCCTCGATATCTAGGTACCGTCGCTCTACGAACGGCGGTACCGGTTGACGCTGCGCATCGTCGGTGCACCGACTTCAAGCGATTTCGCAGGTTTGCGTACCGAAGTACGCGGCATCTGCGGAATCTCACGAACTCGGCGCCGGCGACACTCGCGGACCGGTCGTTCCAACCTGTACTGTTTACAACCTGCGATTTAGTCTGGAAGGAGACAAATGGCAGACAACAATGATTCGTTCGATGAATTCTTGAACCGCGCGGAAGAGGACTTCGACGCAGAAGGCGCCGAGGAAGAGGATGATCTGGCGGGCGCGCTCGCCGACGCCGAGGATGCCGAGGACGGCGACGACGCTCCGCGCGGTCCTGGCTCGGTTATCTCGGATGAAATGCGCGCGAAGGCGCTCATCAAGGACGACCTGCCAAGCGCCCACGGCGAGATCGTGGAAGGTGCGAACGGCGGCGACGGCACTATCGTGCGCTCGGCATATCTTGGCAAGGAAATGCAAACGTCGTTTCTCGAGTACTCCATGAGCGTTATCGTGGCCCGAGCGCTGCCCGACGTGCGCGACGGTTTGAAACCGGTGCATCGTCGCATTCTCTACGCCATGAACGAGAGCGGCTACACGCCCTCGCGTCCGCATATGAAATCGGCTCGTACGGTAGGCGACGTTATCGGCAAGTACCACCCGCACGGCGATTCGGCTGTGTACGATACGATGGTGCGCCTGGCCCAGCCATTCTCCATGCGCGTTCCGCTTGTGGATGGCCACGGTAACTTCGGCTCCATCGACGGCGACTCTGCAGCCGCCATGCGCTACACCGAGGCGCGCCTCGACAAAGCGGCTATGGAACTGCTGCGCGATCTCGACAAAGAGACGGTCGACTTCCAGCCGAACTACGACGAGAGCCTCGAGGAGCCCACGGTTCTACCCGCCCGGTTCCCCAACCTGCTCGTCAACGGATCGAACGGCATCGCAGTGGGTATGGCGACGAACATCCCGCCGCACAATCTGGGCGAGACGATCGACGCAACGTGCCTCATGCTGGACGATCCGGACGTCTCCACCGAAGAGCTTATGAAGGTTATGCCCGGCCCCGATTTCCCCACCGGCGGTATCATCATGGGGAAGAAAGGCATCATCGATGCCTACGAAACCGGCCGAGGTTCGCTCACGGTGCGCGCCAAGTGCCGTGTCGAAGAAAAGAAAAACGGCCGCAGTCAGATTGTCGTCACCGAGATTCCCTATCAGGTGAACCGCAATCGCTTGCTGGAGAAGCTCGGCGAGCTTGTGCGCGACAAGAAGCTGCCGGAGATCAGCAACATCCATGACGGCGCCGACCGTCACGGCATCGATATCATCATCGATCTCAAGAAGGATGCCATCCCCCAGGTAGTGCTGAACAAGCTGTTCAAGCATACCCAATTGCAGGTGGGTTTCGGCGTGATCATGCTCTCGCTTGTGGATGGCGTGCCGCGCGTGCTCTCGCTCAAGGAAATGCTGCACTACTACATTGCCCACCAGGAAGACGTCATTGTGCGCCGGACGCGCTACGAGCTGACGAAAGCCGAGGAGCGTGCGCATATCCTCGAAGGCTTGATCATTGCCCTCGACAACATCGACGAGGTCATCCACATCATTCGCTCGTCGCAGACCGATAAGGAAGCGGGTGACCGTCTGACCGAGCGCTTCGGCCTGACGAAAAAGCAAACTGATGCCATCCTTGAGATGCGCCTGCGTCGTCTGACCGGCTTGGAGCACCAGAAGATCGAGGCCGAGTTGGCCGAGCTGCTCGAAAAGATCGCGTACTATAAGCGCGTGCTGTCCGACGACAATCTTGTGCACGAGATCATCAAGGGAGAACTGCACGAGGTTAAGAAAAAGTTCGGCACCACGCGCAAGACGCTTTTGTCTGAGGCGGCGAAGGACCTTGACGTCGAGGACCTGATTGCCGAGGAGAACATGGTGGTCACGGTGACGAAGTCCGGCTATGTGAAGCGTCTGCCGGTGGCCACGTATCGCCAGCAAAAGCGCGGCGGTAAGGGCATGCAAGGCGTGAATCTCAAGGACAACGATTACGTGGAGCACCTCTTTGTGGCATCCACGCACTCGTTCATGCTCTTTTTCTCCACGAAGGGCAAGGTCTATCGCCTGAAGGTGTATGAGCTTCCCGAAGCGGGGCGCCACGCGCGCGGTACGGCGATCGTGAACCTGCTGCCGCTTGAAAAGGGTGAAACCATCTCGGCGGTCATCGCGACAAAGGATTTCCCGTCCGACGAGTACCTCATGTTCGCCACATCGCACGGCATGGTGAAAAAGACCTCGATGGATCTGTACGACCGCACGCGTCGCGACGGATTGATTGCCATTAACCTGAAGGACAATGACGAGCTTATCGCCGTGCGCCGCGTTGCCCAAGGCGAGAAGGTGCTCATGGTGTCGTCAGCCGGCAAAGCTATCATGTGGGATGAAGGCGAAGTGCGCGCGATGGGTCGCGACACGATGGGCGTGCGCGGCATGAACGTGCCGCCGATCGCGAAGGTGCTGGGCATGGAGATCGCGCAGCCCGATACCGACCTGTTCGTCATCACCGAGAAGGGCTACGGCAAGCGCACCCCCATCGCCGAGTACCCCGAGC
This sequence comes from Enteroscipio rubneri, assembly GCF_963929405.1. NCBI lineage: Bacteria > Bacillati > Actinomycetota > Coriobacteriia > Eggerthellales > Eggerthellaceae > Enteroscipio > Enteroscipio rubneri. The sequence continues at coordinate 939,976 of NZ_CAWVIN010000003.1, forward strand.
ATCATCGCGGCGGCCAGGGCGTGTACACCATCACGATGACCGAGAAGAAGGGTCTCCTCGCGGCGATGAAGATTGTCGGCGCCGACGATGAGATCATGATTATGTCGGAGGACGGTGTCGTGGTGCGCACGCCGGTATCCGGCATTTCCGAACTCGGCCGTTCAACGCAGGGCGTCTGCGTGATGAAAGCTGCAGAGGATGATCGCGTGACTGCAGTGGCAATTTCGAGTCGCGGCAAAAAGAAGAAAGCGGTCGTGAAACCCGGAGAGGCCGAGGAGCTTGACGAGGACCAGATCGACGATCTCGACGACGATATGACCGGCATCGATGATCCCGCCGCCTCGGGCGCTGTAGCATCCGCCGATTCCGCCGATTCTGGCGATGCCGACCCCGCTGATCTAGGCGCCGATAAGACTTCCGGTGGCACCGACTCGAGCGAGGATCCGACCGAAAACTAGTCGTTTCCGACAGTTCGAGCGCCTGAAGACCCGCTTCGTTTGCGACGGCGCTTCCTGATGCATATGCATAAGGAAGCGCCCGCCCGCGAAGCGGGTCTCAAGTTTTCGCACAGAACCGCAAGTTCGCACAGAACCGCAAGTTCGCACAGAACCGCAAGTTCGCACAGAACCGCAAGTTCGCACAGAACCGCAAGTTCGCACAGGGATCGCGAGCTAACGAGGGGGTCGCGAGCGCTTGCACATCGGGCGGGTTCCTCTTGCCATCCGGGTCGAATGTGAGGAATGTTTCACGTGAAACATTCCTCAAGCGGTTAGCTTGAGGCTCGGTTTCTCATTCGAGGCGAACCGAAAATGTTTCACGTGAAACATTCGGTTGCCACGTCTTCAACGCAGCAATATATACCAACAATAATGCCATGAAATAGTGGGTTCTTCGAAGCCGCCTCCCGCGCCTTGGCTTCCACGCTGAAACGCAAGCGTAGCGCAAGAACACGAGAACGCACGGGCGCAAGAACACGAGAATGCGCACACGAGAGCATAAGAACGCACGCACACGAGAGCGCACTCGCGAGAACACCATGCAGCCTGTGTTCTTCACGGCGGCGAAGCGCAGAGCTCCGGCGTTTATCTTCGGCATTTGATTCATGCTTTATAGGCGGCATTGTCATCATTTCAGCTGTTTCACCAGCGAAAATGCACAGAAATATAGTCATGAATGCGAAACTCGTGAAGCCGTTTCTCCTCCGGTGTCGTTCCGTTGCCGTGCCGTATACTCCACGGCTCGTGAAAGTCAATCGCGTCCGCTTCGGCGGACGCGCGTGCGGAAGGGGTGAGAACCTATGACGACGCTCTCTTGGGCCCGTGCTGCATACAGCTGGACGGCTGGTGCGTGCATACGCGCGCAATCAGGCGCGCGCGAGCGTGCGGGACATCTGCGCGATGCGCGCTCGGCCCGCGCTGGGCGCGCGCCTGCTGAACGGACGTCGAGCAGTGACGTATTCGTCCTCTCCCTTCCGCTGTTTGTCGAACTATTTATGCAAATCATGATCGGCAACGTTAACCAGTTCATGCTCGCTCCGCTCGGAACCGATCCTGCCGCAGCGGTAGGCAACGCTTTGCAGATACTCAATATTGTCACCATTGCGCTGTCCGCCATGGGCACAGCGTCGACCGTCCTCATCACGCGCGTGTTGGGCGCATCTTCGACGAAGCGCTCCGTTTCGGAAATCGCGACGGTTGCGCTCGTGGTGAACATCGTGCTCGCGGCGGTTATGACCGCCGTCCTGGTCGCGTTCTGGCCGCAATTTTTCTCCTGGCTGAGCATCGATGCCTCTATCCAGGGTATGGCTTCATCGTTTTTGCTGATTGTCGGATCGACCACGGTTCTGCAAGGAGCTTTCTTCGCCTTCACGGCGCTTCTGCGCAGCTATGCGCGCGTCGGCGATGTGATGAAGGCAAGCCTCGGCATGAACGCGGTGAATATTCTTGCGAGCGCACTACTTATCGGAGGTTTCGGCGCGCTTCCGGCGCTTGGCGTCGAAGGGGCCGCCATTGCGAATGTCGCTGCGCGCTTGATCGGGCTCGCGCTGGCCGTCCGGTTCGTGCTGCGTCATACCGACGTACGCATGAAGGCTTCGTACCTACGTCCGTTTCCATGGAAGACGCTCAAGCGGATGTTGGGTGTGGGTATCCCTTCGTCGGGCGAGCAGATGAACTACGATATGGCCCAGATCGTCATTCTCTCGTTCATCAACGTACTTGGAACCACGGTGGTGACGGTGAAGGTGTACTGCTCCATGATCGCCGGCATCGCCTACCTGTATTCCATCGCGCTTTCACAGGCGACGCAAATCGTGCTCGGATATCTGTTCGGTGCAGGGAAGTTCGACGTGGTGGCGCGCCGGGTGTGGGCGGCCGACCTCATTGCGATACTTCTCACCACAGCGGTTTCATCGACCATCTGGTTCAACGCCGATGCAGTCCTCGGTGTGTTTACCACTGATCCGCTCGTGCTTGAACTGGGTAAGAACGTGCTGTTTGTCGAGATATTCCTGGGTGTGGGCCGCGCACTCAACATCGTGATGGTGCGCGCGCTCATAGCGGTTGGAGACGTGAAGACTCCGGTAACGGTGAATGTTGTGTCGTCGTGGATATTCGCCGTGGGCGGAGGATACCTGCTTGGTGTTGGTCTGGGCTGGGGAATCGTGGGCATGTGGATTGCTATGTGCGTTGACGAGTGGCTTCGGGCGGGCTATCTGGTGGCGACGTTTGCGCGTGGCGGATGGCGCCGCCGCGCCGCCGCGCCGGCATCGTCCTCGCCTCTATCCGAGCACGCCTCCTCTCCATCGCTCGCTTCAGGATGTATGTCTGGAGGTGAGCGCACGCTCGTTGTCGAGCGGGATGCAGGCGAGGCTTCTCCTCGAGCTCCACGCCTGCACATGAACGTGAGCGGGCGGGCACGTATCGCCGGTAAGAAGCAAGACGTCGCTGCGCCGCTTGAGGCGGAGCGGGCAGGCGGGATTGAGAGCGCGGAATCCGAAGCCGATGGCCCGGACGAGCCCGACCGCGCGCCTGTCGCGCCACCGGGCATCCCGCCAAGTGCCTTCGCCACGCTGCCGTTGGGGTCTCGTCGCCCTAAGGAGCCAGCCGAAGCGGGGCTTCCAGCGGTGATCGCTCTAGCCGCCGCCGATGACGGGGGCCTTGCCGAACAGATCATCGACGCTGTCGTTCAAGCCATGCTTGCGCTCTGGTAGGCGCGCTTGCAGCCGTTCGCCACGACGGCCGTCCACGTGTCGCCGGCGCGCCCGGTCCGCGCGCTTCCCGGTGTCGATCACATGCCGCGCGTCGCCCGGCAACATTTGACTGCGTGCGTGCGCGCACGCTGCCTGCGCGCCATTCGACACGTGCAATTGGATCGCGCCCTCAAGCTCAGAGCATGCGATTAACCCTCGAAGTCGTCGGGCGCAAGCTTCTCGAGGAATCGTCTGAAATCTGCAAGTTCTCGTTCGTCGTTCAAGTTGGGATGACTCGCTTTAATCACGTAGGGGTAGGATGCTTTCTCCAGTACGTGTTCTTCAATGTAGATGGGTGCCTTCTGCCTCACTGCGAGGGCGAGCGCGTCGCTGGGCCGGGCATCGAGTTCGATGAGGCGGCCGTGCTGTCGAAGAGTCAACCGCGCAAAAAATGTCGAACCTTTCACGTCGCTAATCACCACATGGTCGACGCACGCATCAAGGTTTGTGAGTGCGTCGAGGAAGAGATCGTGCGTCATCGGGCGTGAGAAGCGTGCATTCTCAAGGGCGATCCCCATTTGCGTGGCTTCGTTCGTGCCAACCCAAATAGGGACGATACGATACTTACCGGCTTGCACAACGTCCTCGACCGGTTGCAGCACAATAATAGAAGGCGTCGGGGACACCGATACGATCAAGGTTTGGATGTGGACGGGAACCACCAGCAATCCTTCCATGACGGGGGCGGCAGCGCCGCCATATGCTTGGACGAGCACGACGCATATCGTGAACGCACGACGCAACACACATCGTGAACGTACTTCGATTATAGCGCTCCCGTTCCGCATGCGTCCGAGCACGCCTCGTTAGAAGGACGTCTTGAAGCGCTTTTGCGCGCATTGCGTGTCTCTGCGCCGAGTTCTATGTCATCGCGTATTCGTCCAATACCTGGTTGAAGAACTAATTCAAAAAAGTTCTTGACCTCTTCAAGACATTTGGGATACAGTAGTCAAGCACTTTTTTTGGGCCCGTAGCTCAGTTGGTTAGAGCGCACGCCTGATAAGCGTGAGGTCGCTGGTTCAAATCCATTCGGGCCCACCATTTTTTGCGATAAACGCTCCACCGTGAGCCGAGTTAGCCGGTGGAGCGTTTATTATTTATCCGACAGCGGGAACGGACGAGCATGCAGGCGTCACGCATCGCTCGGAGGATCGACGCAGCTGCCCAGCGCGTCAGAGATTCCCCCGCCAAGGAAGCCACGGAAACGTGGGGCGTTAGCTCAGCTGGGAGAGCGACGGCTTTGCAAGCCGTAGGTCAGGGGTTCGATCCCCCTACGCTCCACCATTTCATTCTTTCCGTACTCACGCTGCGTACCCGCATCCGCATCCAGACAGCAGCTCGCGTGAATCTCCCGCTCATTCTGTGAGACCGCCGCGCCCCTTCTCCGTATCATAGCGGCGCGTGCTAGAATCCTAGTTCGAATGATCACCCGGCCGCGTCCACGCGCCCGCACATCGCACACGAGGAGCTATGAACCGAACTGAAGCACTGCGCATTTTGGGGCTTGACGAGGATGCCACGCCTGAAGACGTCAAATCCGCGTACAAGGAGTCAGCTCAGATCTTGCACCCGGATCGGTTCGCAACCAACAAGAAGCTCCAAGATCGCGCGACCGAACAGTTCAAGAACCTGCAAGAAGCGTATGAATTTCTTACCTCTGGTCGCGGCGCGCGTGGTCGTTCATCGCGCAGCGCGTCATCCGTCGGTCGCCCTCCGACTGCTGCGAGCACACTCGAAGCACGAATGGCCGGCATCGCCGCCGCGCGCGTGCAGCTGGTCAGTCAGCGCGACGTCGCCTACGATGAACGGCGCAACGGCATTGCTATGACGCTCATCGGCGGGGCGGTCGCATTGCTCGCAGGCCGGCGGCCGTTCGGCATTCTCGGCATCGTTGCCGCCATCGCAAGCGCTGCGGCTGTGTGGGGGATCGTGCAGATCGTCTCGTCCCAGCGCACCATCAACACGCTCGATGGGCACATTGAGGAATTGAACGCCGAGGAGCGCCGCCTCGCAACTGAACTGGAGGATGAGGAAGCCGGCTGATCCCATGGCCCCGCGTCGCTCCACATCCGGCGATGCCAGCCAAGGCTTCACGCCGCTTCGCCCTACCTCAAACCGACACGAAAGCAGACAGGACTACCATGAAGCAAGAGAACATTCGCAACGTTGCCATCATCGCGCACGTCGACCACGGCAAAACCACCATCGTCGATCGGCTGCTGTACACGTCTGGCGTATTCCGCGAAAACCAGCAGGTGGAAGAGCGCGTGCTGGACAGCAACGACCAGGAGCGCGAGCGCGGCATCACCATCCTGTCGAAGAACATCTCGGTCACGTACAACGGGGTGAAAATCAATGTCATCGATACGCCGGGCCACGCCGACTTCGGCGGCGAGGTGGAGCGCGTGCTCAACATGGCCGACGGCGCGCTGCTTATCGTGGACGCGTTCGAGGGGCCCATGCCCCAGACGCGTTTCGTGCTGAAACACGCCCTGGATCAGGGATTGCGCATTATCCTCGTCGTGAACAAGATCGATCGTCCCGGTTCGCGTCCCGAAGAAGTGGTGGACGAGGTGTTCGACCTCATGGTGGAGTTGGAAGCATCCGATGAGCAGTTCGACTTCCCTGTGGTCTACGCGAGTGCCATGAACGGCTACGCGCGTTTTGCGCCCGAGGATGAAAACATGAACATGCTGCCGCTGCTTGAAACCATCCTGCAGGAAGTTCCGGCTCCCGACTGCGAACCGAATGGACCGGTTGCGCTTCAAATCTGCACGGTCGACCATTCGAGCTTCGTCGGCCGCATCGGCGTGGGCCGCCTGTTCTCAGGCACCATCCACAAAGCCGAGCCGGTGCTTGTCATCAAGAACGACGGAACCCGCTACAACACGATCATCAAAGAGGTCTTCACGTTCGAGGAGTTGGGCAAGAAGAAGCAGGAAGCGGTGCACGCGGGCGATATCGTGGCCGTGGTAGGCGTGGACGATGCCGACATCGGCGACATGGTGACCAGTCGCGACAATCCGGTGAAGCTCGACCCCATTAAGGTGGAAGAGCCGACGATGGCGGTTGTGTTCGAGGCGTCTTCTAGCCCGCTCGTTGGCCGCGAGGGCGAGATCGTGGGCGCGCGACAGCTGAAAGAGCGCCTCATGCGCGAAAAGGAGAGCAACATTTCCATGCGCATCGAGGAGCTTGAAGATAAAACTGGCATCGAGGTGGCTGGCCGCGGCGTGCTGCACCTGTCGGTGCTCATGGAGACAATGCGCCGCGAAGGCTTCGAATTCCAGGTGGGCCGTCCGCGCGTTCTCATCAAGAAGGACGAGCAGGGCCACAAGCTCGAACCTATCGAGGAAGCGACGGTGGACGTGCCAAGCGAATATGCCGGCAAGGCTATCGAGGTGTTCGGCAGCGCTGGCGGCGAGATGGCCGACATGTACCAGCGTGGCGATCAAACCCATCTCGTATTCAAGATTCCTTCGCGCGGTACGATGGGCCTGCGTACGAAGCTGCTGAACGCGACGCGCGGCGAAGCGACGATGTTCCATCACTTCAGCGAGTATGGCCCGTATCGCGGCGAGTTCCAGGGGCGTAAGAATGGCTCGATGATCAGCATGTCCACCGAGAAGAGCGTGGCCTATGCGCTCGATACGCTGCAGGAGCGCGGTCGCCTGTTCGTGGGACCGGGCGAGGAATGCTACGAGGGCATGATTGTGGGCGAGTCGGCGAAGGAAGGCGACATGGTCGTGAACATCGCCAAGTCCAAGCAGCTGGGAAATCAGCGCTCGTCGGGTGCGGACAAGGCTATTCAGCTCACGCCTCCCATCACGTTCACCTTGGAGGAAGCGCTCGAGTACATCGAGGAGGACGAGCTTGTGGAGATCACGCCGAAGAGCATCCGCCTGCGAAAGCGCATCTTGTCGGCCACCCAGCGCAAAAAGGCCGCCAAGCACTAGGGCCTTCGCGCAGCCCGCACGCGACGGCGCTCGCACAGCATCGGACGAGCGCGCGTGAGTTTCAAGCCAACATGAGGGTGCGCGCGTATCCCGGCGATTGCATCGAAGCACCGCACTGGACGGCCCTACGGGGCCGTCCGCGCATTTCAGCTCCCCGGTTCGGGCCGCCCGCGCAAACTCGGCTGCTTGCTCGCTCATCCTCTCGCTTCCGCACCAGGCTCGATCGTTCGTTCTCTTCGTTGTCTCCATTCTTCCACCTCCTTTTTCGCTTCCGCGCCCCGGCACGACCGTCCTTCTTCTCGCTTCCGCACTCTAGCCTGAGTGCCCATCTCGGTGGCCGCGCCCCGGCACGACCGTCCTCTCGCCCTCCGCTTCCGCGCCGACGTGTGAATCGAAAGTGGGTATATTGTGCAACGAGGCGAGCCCTTTTTCACGTGTGCGAGAATACAGTGCAATACGTAGCCATGCACCGCGCCGCATCGAGCACGACGCCGCGCCGCATGTTCGAGGGAAGGGTCGCATGAAGAAATCTCACCTTTTGAAGTCTGTGTTTGCTTTGGGACTCACGGCAGCCTGTGTATGGGGCCTCGCCGGATGCGCGAGCAGCGAGGAGTCGTCCAACAGAACGGGAGGCGTAGCCGCCACCATCGACGGCGTCGAGATCTCCGAGGACGAGGTCACCGATTACATCGAGAATCGCTTGCGCGTTCAGCAGAGCCTGTCCGATGAGGACGCTTGGGGCACGTGGCTTGCCGAGAATGATTACACGCCCGAATCGCTCCGCGAGGCGGTCATCGACATGTTCGTTCAGCGCGAGCTGATCACCAAGGGCGCCGAAGAGCGCGGCGTGACGGTGGATAGCTCCGAGGTGGACAGCAGCATGGCCACGATGAAGGGGTATTACGATAGCGACGAGAAGTGGCAGAGCGCGCTTGAGCAGGCTGGGTGGACAGAGGACGCCTATCGCACTGAAATCGAGCTCAGTCTGAAGATGAACAAGCTGCAGGAAACGTTCGCCTCGGGCGAGGAGCCGAAAGAGGAGGATCTGCTCAGCTACGCGCAGATGTACGCATCGGCCTATGATGGGGCCAAGCGTTCTTCCCATATCCTGTTCGACGCAGGCGATGAAGCTACGGCACAGGAGGTGCTCGACAAGATCAACGCAGGCGAGCTCGACTTTGCAGAAGCCGCCACACAGTATTCTAAAGATACTGCCTCGGCAGAGAAGGGTGGCGATGTGGGTTGGGATGCCATGTCGTCTTTCGTCCAGGAATACACCGACGCTCTGAACGGCCTTGAGAAGGACCAAGTGAGCGGCCTGGTGACCAGCGAATACGGCATTCATATCATCAAATGCACCGATGTGTACCAAGCGCCCAAGACCACGGGCGAGGATGGCACCGAGAAGATTGAGGTCACAAGCGTCGATCAGATTCCGGTCGAGTGGCAGGACAGCGTCAAGGAGACGCTGAAGGCCCAGCAGGCATCGACGGCCTACCAGACCTGGCTCACCGAGGCTAAGGAGAACGCCGACATTGTGATCAACAGCATGCCCGAGGGCCTGCCGTACTACGTTGACATGTCGAAGTATCAGACCGACGACGGGACCGACGACGGTTCGGCTTCGAATGGTTCCGACGGTTCGACCGATGCCGGCACCGGTGATAGCACCGACGGATCCAGCGCGGGCGAAGGTGACGGCGGTGACGCGTCCGGTACGGGCGAAGGCGACGGCGCCGGCACTGCTGACGGCACCGACGGCTCCGGTGAGCCCGCGAACGGCGACGGCCAGGGCGACGGCGCGGCCGAAGGCTCCTCCGACCAGCCGACCGACCAGCCTGCGGAGGCCGCCTAAGCACATGGGATCTCCCGACCTGTTGACGCCCGCGCGTCGCGGCGCCCCGTTCCTCGAACTTGAGAATGCGGCTGTCGTGCGCGCGGGTGTTCCTATTCTCTCCATCGATTCGCTGCGTATCGCCGAAGGCGAGCACGTGGCCCTGCTCGGTCCAAACGGATCGGGGAAATCCACGTTCGTCAAGCTCATCACGCGCGAGGTGTTTCCCCTGCATCGAGACCGCCCGCCGGTGCGCTTCAAAGGGCGTGATCGCGTGACGCTCGCCGAGGTGCAGCGGTGCCTGGGCATCGTCTCATCTACCATGCAGGACCAGATAACCGTGCATCTGCCGGCAATCGATGTGGTTGCCGGCGGCCTATACGGGGCGCTCGGCGTTCCCGCCCACGTTGAGGGCGAGGACGAGGCTCGTGAACGCGCTTGTGCGGCGCTCGAGCTTATCGGCATCGCCGAGCTTGCGACGCGAGACGTCCTGACGCTTTCGACCGGCCAAGCGCGGCGCGTGCTCATTGCGCGGGCGCTTGTGCATGATCCCGAGGTGCTCGTATTCGATGAACCGTGCGCCGGCCTGGATCCGGAAGGTATGCACCACGTGCGCTCGAGCATGCGCCTTTTGGCACGCCGAGGCACGGGCATCATTCTGGTCACCCATCATCCAGAAGACATTGTCCCGGAGATTGATCGTCTTGTGCTGCTGAAGGGCGGGACTGTGATCGCCGACGGTCCGAAGCGCGAGTTGCTCACCGACGAGGTTATGAGCACCCTGTTCGAGGTTCCGCTCCGCGTGCGCCGCACCGTCGCCGACGTTTCCGCACCCGAAGCCCCCGCTGCGGAGGACGAGTTCGCGATGGCCGCCGACGCCGCCATGCCCGCCGTGCCCACTGCCAAGCTCGCGGCTTCGGTCGCTGCCCCGCCGGCCGCCGACTCCCCCGAGCCTGCAATCGCAGCGCCCGCCGATCTGTCGGCTTCCGTTGTCCTGACGCCCCCGCCGGCCGAAATCGACGATGCTCGTGGAGAGGGCTATTTCTCGCTTGTGAGCGTTTATTAGCTGTTGTATACTACGTAGCTGCTGCATGGTCGAGCGATGAACATGCAGGCTGAACAGACAAGCGGAGAGATGACCGAGCTGGCCGAAGGTGCACGATTGGAAATCGTGTGTGCGCCAAAAGCGTACCTAGGGTTCGAATCCCTATCTCTCCGCCAGATTATTCCCGCGCCCTCGAGGCGCGTGCTATAAAGGGTAGTTTCGCGGCGCGGATAGGCTGCGAGGCTCCCTTGCGAAGCGCCCGAGTGGGCGCCGACGACAGGCCCGAAACCGGCCCGTCGCATCCCAAGCGGAGGGGTGGCAGAGCGGTTGAATGCGGCGGTCTCGAAAACCGTTTCACCGGTAACCCCGGTGACCAGGGTTCGAATCCCTGCCCCTCCGCCAGTTTTTAATCCCTTCGGTCATTCTACCGAAGCCAGGTAAGCCCCCCGCGGCCCGAACCCCCTCGCGCCCTGCCTCTCGCTTCTCCCGGCAGCGGCCCGAGCTTCTCGCGTCCCTCGCCTCGCCGTTCCCGCGTCTTTAACGGCGCCCCTTGATCCCATGACGCTCCCTCGACCTGCGCCCAATCCCCGCGCGATCCGCAGCAGCGTTCACGCTCTGCACCCCTGCGTCTCCCGGCAGCGGCCCGCAGCCTGCCATGTCTCGCAACCCGGTACTTGCGAACGATGCTTGGAGCCCGCCGTCTCCAACTCGCGAAATGTTTCACGTGAAACATTCGTTCGCCCGCGCCCTCGCTTCCCGCGCCCCCATGTTTCCTTGCGTCTCCCGATTCCTCCGCCCGCGCCTGCTTCCCAAATGCTCCCCACGCCTCCTCGTGCTCCGCGTCTCCCGCGCCCTGTCCCCGGGCTCCTGAACGCCTCTCGTGCTTGCTTTGGCCACCCCACCGGTTTATGCGTGCATCCTGCGCATACGACCTGCCGCACACCCTCGCTTCGGGACCGTTTCCAATAACGCAACCGCATGGGCTATCTGCGCCTGCGAGCACAGGAGCCGCATTCGCGAGCAATCTGGTTCGGGGGCCTTGAAAAGGCTACCCCGCCTGTTGATTATGGGAATCAGCGATGAATTGAATAGCGGACAGGGGGTTCGCGCGACCATGCGGGAAAGGGCATCCGTTTCCCGTTTTCGCGCGTTCTGGCGCCGGAGAGTGCGCTGTCGAAGACACCCCTGCAACCGCTTGTCGGGCGGATGTCGCAAGGGGCGAGCACCATGCAGAACAAGCATACGGACAACAAGACGGACGACCGGTCGAAGCCGAGGGCGCACGTCGAGCGCCACACGGCGCTCGACAAGGCCCTCTCCGTCGTGCTCACGGCAGCCCTCGTGCTCACCATGAGCCCGCTGGGCGACGCCTACGCGGCTGGCGGTCCCTCCGCAGACGCCGTCCCTCAAGACGCCGCGCAGGATGTGACGGGGGGGGGGGCTTGTTAACAGCGGGCTTTCCGAGGATGGCTCCTCCGCAGACGAGCCGTCCGCGCAAGCCTCCCCGGATGCGGCAGGTGAGGGCGCAGCACCGGGCTTTGAGGCCGAGGCCGACGGCGCGCTTCCCGAGGCGCCCACCGCCTTTGCCACGTGGCTCGATGTGGCGCGCGGCGTCGAGGACGGCACACTGGCCGAAGAGGGCTTCAAGCCCGCCGGCACCGGCTCCGAGGACGACCCCTACACCATTTCCACCCCCGAGGCCTTCGCCTGGTGGGCGCTTCTGCACTCCGACGCCTCCGCCAAGCTGGAGGCCGACATCGATCTGACGGCCCAGGCGCCCGCCGCGGTGCAGGGCGAATCGCCGAGGCCCGTGGACGCCGCATGGCCGGGCGGCACCGTGCTCGCCGCCACGCTGGACGGCCAGGGCCGCACCCTGTGCTTCGCCACCGCGAGCGCGGGCCTGTTTCAAGAGATAACGCAGACCGGTCGCATCGAGTGGCTGCAGCTGGGCCTCACCGACGCCCAGATGGCCGCCGAGGGCGCCCGCGCCACCTGCGTGGCGGCGACAGGCGCGCAGGCAGGTGCGCTGGCCGCCGTCAACAAAGGCTCGATCCAAGGCGTCGTGAACCGCATGAGCGTGCAGGCCTGCGCCCCCGCCGCCGATGGGACCGAGGCTGAATCCGACCTCGAGGCGCTCGCCGGCGGCATCGTCGCTGTGAACGACGGGACTATCGAGGACTGTGCGAACCTGGGCGCGGTAATCAACCGCCAGCAGACCTCCGCCTCCGCGGGTATCGCCGCCGCGGGCGCGGGCACGATCAAGACCAGCTACGGCGCCGGCGCCATCGATGCGGCCGGCAAGGCCGCCTACCTGGCCGCCCCCGGCGCCGACGCCGAGGCCTACGCGCGTCAGGTGGATGCGGCCAGCGCCTACCTCGCCGCCGACGAGGGCGCGTCCTACACAGGCGCCTTCGACGAGCGCGACGGCGCCCTGTCCGCCACCGACCTCGAAGCCGCCAGCCAGCGCTTGAACGCCGGGCGCGAAGGAGACGACGCCGTGTGGAGGACGGGCGGCGCCGCCGACGGCGCCACATGCGGCTTCCCCGAACCTGCCGAGCCGGTCAACCTCAAGGCCGGGCGCGAGCCCGGCGTGAACCTTAAGTCCGAGACCGTGGAGACGAGCCCCGTCGAGCCCGCCCCCGACGCCGAGCCCACCCCCTCAGATACGGCCCCCGCCAAGCAGGTGTCCTCATGGGACGTGCCCGGCCAGGAGTCCTACGACTACTCCCTCTACGTGACCGACACCGCAGACGGCTCCGGAAGACAGCTCGCGCTGGCAAGCCTCGCGCCGCTTGCGGACATGAGCGCCGAAGAGGCCGCAGCCGCCCTGCTGCCCAAGCAGGTCGTGGTCACGCTGGCCGCCGAGCCGGCCAACGGTGCCGCCCAAGGCGGAGCCGACGAGAGCGCGCCCTCCGACGAGGCCGCCGCCAACGCCGCGTCCCCCGACGAGGGTGCCGCGCCCCCCGAGCCCTCCCTCTCCGGCGACGCCGTCGACACCACCCCCGAGCGCTCCATCCTGGACACGGGGCGCGCCCTGTCGGCGGGCCCGCTCACCCTCGAAGGCACTGCCATGACGCTCGATGTCGCGTGGGAGAGCGCCGACTACGACCAGAAGAGCGTCGCCACGCAGGGCGCCACCTTCACCGCGAAGCTCCCGCAAGGCTACGAGCTGGCCGAGGGCGCCATGCCGCTGTCCATCCGCATCGCGTCCGGCGAGGCAGCAACGATGGCGAACCCCACCTATGCCGACTGGGGGGATGTGGGCGAGGCTATCGCCAACGCCGCCACCGCGGCTGGCAAGGGCTTGGCCTCCGGCGAAACCGTCTCCGTCATCAAGGCAGACGGCACGGCCAAGGACGTCGTCCTGCCCACCTACGACACCAACGCGGGTGGCCTACAAATTGGCACGGCCGAACAGTTGGCGCTGTTTACGTACCTGAACGAGGGCACGTCTCGCAAGATGCAGACGTCCTCCATCGACGCCTCCAAGCAGAACCGCCAGCTCTCGGCAGTCCTCACCGCAGACATCGACCTCACCGGCACCGAGTACAGCCAAACAAGCGGCACTCCGCTAGCATGGACCCCTATCGTCACCACACAGCACGGCGAAGTCAGCGCGAACTATGCTGGCACCTTCGACGGCCAGGGTCATACCATTAGTAACCTTACCAAAACTGGCTCGGTGACAGGGCAAAGCGGCTGGGGTTTGTTCGGTTTTGTCAGCGCTGGCGGAACGGTGAAGAACGTACTGCTCAAAGACGTGAACATTAATGTAACGTCCGACGATTATCTTACCGTAGGTGGCATTGCGAGCCAGCTGACCGGCGGAGCCGTGGTGGAGTCATGCGGCGTGCTGTCAGGCACCATCGGAAAAGATCCTACAGCCAACAGACTGACTGGCGGCATTGTGGGTGATCTCTATATAGGTGGCGGCACTATCAAAAACTGTTTCTCGAACGCCACTATGCTGGGTAATCAGAGTGGTGGTATCCTCGGGCGTTCGATATCGACTGGTACGCACACTCTGGAGAACTGCTACTTCACGGGTGTCGCTACCAACGCCATGATTGCAGCGCGGACGGCGACAACCTCGGTCACCAACTGCTACAGCACCAGCGATGCAACGTTGGATGCCGGCACCAAGATAACCTCCGACCAGCTGAAAACCTGGGGTGCGGCCTACCAGCTGAACGGCGGGGCCACGGGCGGCACGGGCGCAACCGGCAACGTGGCCGACATGGCCACGTGGCGCATGGACGATCCGGCCAATCCCAAGAACGGCGGCTTCCCCGTGCTCTGTGCGGCGGGCGAGACCATGGACAAGGCCTCCGACTGGCAAGACGTGGGCGAATGGGTGGAATCCTTCAATCCCAACGACGTCAACGGCCAAGCCATGAAGCCCGCGGGCGACGGTGCCGACGCAACCCCGTTCCTCATCAGCACTCCCGAGGCGTTGGCCTGGCTGGGCATTGAAGTGGAGGCGCACAACAGGAACCACAAGATAAGCGCCACGCTGCTGGGCGACATCGACTTGGCCGGCACCCGTTACGGCGGCTCCATCGACGAATCCGCCGCAACCGCCGAGGCAAAATACCACAACGCCCTTCCCTGGATACCCATCGGCCGCACGGTAGCCTTCGGAGGCGGAACGTTCAACGGCCAGAATTTCACCATCGAGCACATGAACGCCGCTGCCTACGAGGATGTGTCGTACGCATTCTCCGGGCTGTTCGCGAAGACGGACGGCGCCGTGCTGCGCGACGTCTCTCTGCGCTCGGGCGTGGTGCTTATGGAGAACCTAGGCGAGTCGAATCTGTACGTAGGCTCTCTGGCCGGTGTCATCGACTCCGGGACGAACGTCGTCAACTGCGTGAACGAAAGCGTCGATGTCGTCGTAAGGGGGCACGAGGCCGACGATGCCGAGATCGGCGGACTCGTGGGTTCCGTGCAGAGCTCCTCGCTGTACGGATGCCGCAACGAGGGCAACGTGACCACGAACGAACCCAGCAGGGATGCGAACGGGTTTGCCGGCGGCATCGCCGGCGGCGCCGATGCCGGGAAGATGCTTCTGTGCTTCAACAGCGGCACGTTGACCAGCACGGGGTACCCGGAAGCGGACGGCCTAGGATGCATGTACGTGGGAGGAATCCTGGGTGGCGCGCCCGGAAGATCTGCTAAGACGCAGATCATCCAATGCGGCAACATTGGATCCGTCGCCCCCACCGGCGCCTCTTACGCTGCAGGTATCGTGAGCCTTGTCTCGTGGGACGCTTCCGACACGAACCTCCAGATTGCGAGCAACTACAGCGCCGGCCCCATCGGCGTGGCTGCGAGCGAAGACCCGAGCAAGGTGTACGCAATTTGCCCGAATTACATAGCTTCGCTCGGCGGCGTAAGCATGAACGCTTACTGTACCGTCAATACCGATGTGCTCGTTGCCTACGAGCTTAATGATGCGAACTTTGGCAACATTCTTGGCAAAACCACTGCCGAGATGCAGGGTTCAGCGTTGCTCAGCGATTTGAACATCAAGCTGTACGCGTACACGGGCACCGATGATCCCAAAGCGCCCAGCGGCGACTTGCTCTACAACATCTACGAGTGGACGAACGCCCCCGACCACAACGGTTACCCCATCCCGTCGCTCAAGGCGTCGAGCTCGGCCTATGCCGACTGGGGCACGGTTGGCACGGCCATCCGCGCGAAGCAAACCGACCTCACCGCCGGCTCGGCCACCATCAGCGCAGGCCTCGCCGACCCCCTGGGCAACTCGCCCACCACCCTCGTCCCCCAGGTGCAGAAAGAGGCCGACGGCACGCTGCTCATCTCCACGCCCGAGCAGCTGGCGTGGTTCCAGGCCTCCATCGACGCCGACTCCGGCACCTGGGCCGGCAAGAACGTCAAGCTCACCGCCGACCTCGACCTTTCGGGCACGAAGTACGGCGGCAAAGTGAATTCGACCGCCACCACGGATAAAGACAAGTACGCGAACTGCCTGCCGTGGATGCCCATCGGCGGCACGAACGATACTTCGGCCACCGCAACGCCTGCCAAAGCCTACACTGGCACGTTCGACGGCGGGCGGCACGCCATAACCAACCTCGCTCCCGTCAAGCGCGGATACCACGTGGGTCTGTTCGGCATCGCGCACAATGCCACCTTGCGCGGCGTGAACGTAGCCTCGGGCTACATAGCGGGCGTCGATCGTGCGGCCGGCGTGGTGGCCCGCATCACCGGCATCACCACGGTGGAGGACTGCTCGAACGCGGCCACCGTGTATTCCGACCCCTCGAACGCCGGCGGCAGCGGAGTGGCCTGCAACACGGGCGGCGTGGTGGGCTGCGCGTATATGGGGGATACCTTCTACATCCGCCGCTGCTCGAACACCGGCGACGTGAGGGCTATTCGCGACGCCGGCGGCGTCATCGGCTCCACGAACTGCACTAATCCTGGCATTATCGAGGACTCGTACAACACGGGCAACATCACTGCTACGGCTAACAGCGGCGGTTACGGTACCGGCGGCGTCATAGGCACAGGGGGTAACGTAAGTAGGATGGCCCGCTGCTACAACGCGGGCGACGTGAACGGCTCAAAAAAAGGCGCTCTCTCTGACTCGTTTACCTCCGGCGCCACGGTGGAATCGTGCTACTACGACGGCTCGAAGGCGGGCGCGACCGGCTCAGGTACTTCCCTCACCTCCGACCAGCTGAAAACCTGGGGCACGGCATACCAGCTGAACGGCGGCGCGACGGGCGGCACGCAGAGTGGCAACGTGGCCGGCATGACCACCTGGACGTTCGCGCCCGACAGCTATCCCCAGCTGATCGCGCGCAACGCCGACGGATCGCCTGCGGCCACCATGCAGAAGGCCTCCGACTGGGGCCAGGTGGGCGGATGGGTCGAGGACTTCTGCACGGCCACCGACGCGGGAGAGACGGCGGGCTTCAGGCCGAACCTGTCCACCAACAACGGCACGGCCGCCGACAAGCCCATCACGCTGACCACCCCCGAGGCGCTTGCGTGGTACGCCTACAAGCTGAACACCGCTCCCACGGATTTCCGGAACCACCACGTACGCCAACGCGCACGTGAAGCTGTCCGCGCCCTCGGGCGCCATCGACCTGACGGGTGAACCCTACGGCGGCTCGTTCGATGCGAGCGCGGCAACCGCGAAAGACAAGCATCGCAACGTTGTGGGCTGGGTGCCCATGGGCACGCGCGGCAACCCCTTCGCCGGCACGTTCACGGCCAAGGGCACGGACATCGAGCGCTTCCACATCCCCGGCAGGAACAACCCGGGCCTGTTCGAGTGCGGCAGCAACGCGACGCTCTCCGACGTGACCATAGCAAGCGGCTACTTCAACCATACCGGCGGCGTGGCCGGCGGCTCCCTGATGGCCTACGCGACGGGAGACGTGACCATGACCGACTGCCGCAACGCGGCGGAGGGGCATGGAGCCGGCTCGGGAGCGTACCTTGGCGGCTTGATGGGCAGATCCCAAGGCGGAAGCGTCACGATGTCGCGCTGCATGAACCAGGGAGACCTGCAAACCGAAAATAACAATGCAGCGGGGCTGCTGGCTGATTTCTCATCCGATGCCGGTGGCAAGCTGAGCGTGTCCGATTGCGGCAATACCGGAGCTCAAGCCGCTTACGCCGGTGTGGCCGGGTTGGTTGTTGATATGAAGACGAACTCATCCGATGCCGGGGCTTTGAGCATCGTGAACAGCTACAACTTCGGCCCGGGAACCGAGACGGGCGGCCTGGAAATGACGAACGGGGCTATCTACGGGTTCGCCCTCTCCGGGAATCTGCTTGTGAGCAACTGCTATTACAACAGCACCATAGGGGGGTATAATGACGGCAGCGCTACCCCCAAGACTCCCGTCGAGTTCGCCTCCGGCGAGGTGGCTTGGCTGCTGAACGCCGCGTCTGCGGAAGGCGTGCTGGACAAGAGCGCGCCCGTGGGCCGCGACGTGTGGAACCAGCGCATCGACCGCGACCTGGTTACCGGGGAGTTCCAACCCACCGGCGGCCTGTACCCCATACTGGATTGGATGCCGGCCACACTCCATCCTTTGGTGCGAGCGACGATCCGCCTTCAGGGTGCGCCCTTGGCGCGCGCGACGACGGCCGATTCCTACGAATACGCGAACGAAGGCTCGATGCTGGCGCTGCCCGCCGGCTATTCGAAGTACTACATGGGTTCCCTCTACGGTCCTGAGATCAACAACCCGTATTCCATTCCTTCCCATGCCGGCGACTTCATGGTGTACGCCAAGGGCATCTCGTCCTGGGCCGACGTGGCCGCCTCGGCGTCCGAGGCCGAATTGCGCGCCACCGACACGGGCGGCGGCCTCATGGCGCTTTCGGGCTCCGGCTCGGCCAGCCAGCCCTACATCATCTCGTCCCCGGAGGCGCTGGCGTGGTTCGCCTACCAGGTGAACACGAAGAACGCGGACTCCATCGCCAACATGCAGGCCGCCGGCGGCTCCGACCCGGCCTTCACCGCCGCGCCCGGCCTCGCCTACGGCGCGGCGCACGCCCGGCTGGGCGCCGACATCGACCTTACGGGGCCTGCCGGCGGCACGTCGGCCACCCCGTTGCCCTGGGTGCCCATCGGGTGGGAGTCCGCGTATACCGGCACGTCGGTGTACACCGGCAGCTTCGACGGCAAGGGCCACACGATCGACCATATGTGGGTTGGCACCGACGGCGAGGCCGGCCTGTTCGGCCGCACCGGCTCGGGCACCATAGCGAACCTGGCCCTGGGCACGAACTCGTCCGTGCGGATCGACGCCCCCTACGCAATCGCCAGCAAGCATGCCGCGGGCGGGTTGGTGGCCGTATCGGACGGCACGCATATCGAGGGTTGCCTGAGCGGCGCCAGCGTGACGGCCAACCTCGGGGTTCGCGGAACGAGCGGAGCCGCTAATGAGGCGACCGTGGGCGGTCTGGTGGGCGTGTTCACGAAGCCTGGCAGCATCAAGCAGTCGGCGAACACGGGCGCGGTTTCCTCCGAAGAAGGAGTGCCTGGCGCCCCGACGCGGCTCGGATTGGGCGGGCTCGTGGGCGATGACGCGCAGTCCGGCGGTGGCACGTCCATTGACGGATGCTTCAACAGCGGAGCCGTAACTATCGCCGTCTCCTACGGGGATCTCTCGTTCGCAGGCGGCCTGGTGGGAAAGGCGTTCGTGCCTGGAAATTTGACGGAGGTGCCGTATAGGGGAACCACGGTGACCGACAGCTACAACACGGGCGCGATAGCGGTGTCCAGCAGCGCGGGGAGCTCGGTCTCTGGACTCAGCGTGGATACCGTCTTCCCTGTGGGACGCACCAGATACGCGGACGCAGCCGCCATCGCATCCCGCGCGGTGAGCAACGTGCTCACCCTCGACGCCGTTGTGGGTGCGGAAGTCGGCTCGATGGGAGGTGTGTCCGGTGCCGGCACCGTCACCAACCTCCTGGGGGCGAAATCGGTCTCGGCGGGCCAGCTGAACACCTGGGGCGCGGCTTACGAGCTGAACGGCGGCGCCACGGGCGGCACGGCCGGCGACGGCGCCGTGGCCACCATGGACAAGTGGGGAATCCTGAGCGGGGCTTCGTCCCCCATGCCCGTCATCCAGGGCTCCACCGCGGCAGCGGCCTCCATGCCCGCGGCCTCCAGCTGGGAAGACGTAGGCTCGTGGGTTGACAACTTCGACCCTGTGGACGAACACGGAAACAAGTTCAAACCCAATCTGCTGGCCAGCGACGGCTCGGCTGCGCTCAAGTCCATCCAGCTGGGCTCCGCCGAGGCGCTGGCGTGGATGGCTTGCAAGGTGAACTACGACAACGGCGGCAAACCGGCCGCAACCAGCACGCTCACGTACGGGACCTCGTTCTACCAGCTGACGGACGACGTATCGCTGGCTGGCACGAAGTACACCGACGGCACCGCCCGGCTCGATTGGCTGGGCATCGGTTCCCTTGGCTCCCCATTCGGCGGAGCGTTTGCGGGAGGCTCGCACGCTGTCGACGGGCTATCCGTCGTTTCGACGCGGAATTATCAAGGATTCTTCGGATACATGAGCGCTCCGGAGGGCGCGGCTGAGAAGGCGTCCGTCCATGATCTTTCTCTCTCGGGTTCGGTTTCGGGCGGCGAGTGTGTTGGCGGTTTGCTGGGGCAGGGCGTGAATGTGCGATTGAGCAACCTGTCTGTGCGAGTTGACGTAACCGGCAGCGATAATGTTGGTGGCGTTGTTGGGCGTTTGGAAACATCATCCGAAGGATCTGCTGTCTCGCATACGGGTACCGTTGGAGCCACAGTTGGGTGTGCAGGAGGGTTCGTCGGTAATAGCGTTTCTACCGTACTGACTGACGTTTCCCATGTGGGAAGCGTCAGCGCTCCGGACAAAGCAGGCGGCATCGGCGCAGTATACGGTTCGTTTCGCTCGTGCTCTCTGACCAATGCTTACGTTGCGGGAACGGTGAAAGTGAATGCAGGTGGCCTTTCCTATGCGCTTGTAGGAGATACTTATAATACCAACCTTGCGAACTGCTATTTCGACGAGGCGGCGGGGCCTTCGCTCGCGCATCCCACATCCGGCATGGCCTCTGCCACCAACGTCGAGGCCAAGACCGCCGACGAGTTCGCCTCCGGCGAGGTTGCCTGGCTGCTGGACACGGCGTCGACCAACGGCGCCACCACCGGCAACGCGCACCGCAACGTGTGGGGGCAGAACGTCGGCCGCAACGCCGACGGCCAACTGGATGCCACAGCGGGCGACGCGTATCCGGTTGCCGGCGTCTCCGCTGCGCACCCGTGCGTGCTCAAGATCGACCAGGCCTTCGACGCCGCGTTCCCCGGCGAGGCAGCGCAGACGACGTATGCGAGCGCGGGCAGCAAGGTGAAGCTGGCCGTTGCGACGGACGAGTCCAAGAAGCTGAAGTACGTCCTGGCCGGCAACGAGTTGGGCGATGATTCCACCGGCGAGACGACCATCAAGAGCCCTTACACGGTACACGCCTCCCGCACCGCCGACTTGTCCATCACGGCGAAGAACGGCGCGGTGTTCGACAGCTGGGAGTCGCTGGCCACCGCGGTGGACACCGGCCAGACGGTTACCATGCTGGACGGCACGCCCAGGAACATGGGCGAGTACAAAAACATCGACGGCGCCGGCACCGCGGCCGACCCGTACCAGATCGACTCCCCCGAGGCCTTCGCCTGGTGGGCGTTCAAGAAGGCCTCGAACACCGCGACCAGCCATGCTGTGCTGACGCAGGGAATCAGCCTGTTCGGTAACGACTACGTGGACGCCGCCCCCGGCCCTGACGCGAAGAACGTGGACGGCAACGACGGCGCCGACGGCATCCCCGACAACATCAGGGAAGCCCTCCCGTGGCCGGGCACGGCTTCGCTCGGTGAGTATCCCGGCAGCGGTTCGAACACCGGCTCGCTCGACGGCGGCGGGAATGCCGTCAGCCATCTGTACGTTGCGTCCGGGGACGGCGGGCTGTTCAGGTCGGTGGCCGCCGGTGCTGTTCGCAACCTCGTCATGGACGCGGGTCTGGTGGATTCGGATGGGTATGCCGCAGGATCCGTTGCGGCCGTTGCCACAAACTCCGTGTTCGTCAACGTGGCGAACGAGAGCGTGGAGGTTCGCAAGGTCGGCGCCGCTGACGATATCCGGGGAGCTGGCGGCCTGGTGGGCTACACCGGCGGCGCGGGCACCATCGCCACGTTCGTGAACTGCGCGAACAAGGCCGACGTGTCGAGCGGCAAACATGCCGGCGGCATCATCGGCGCGGCTGATGCCGGGGGGACCTTCTACTTGTGCTCGAACGAGGGAGATGTCTCCGGAACATCCGCGGGCGGTTTGACCTCCAATATCGGCAGCGACGCTTGCAACGGGTTCGTCGAGGCGTGCTCGAACACGGGCGCGATCGCCTCCACGGCGGGCGCAGCAGCCGGCTTGGCGTGCGCGGACAGATTCGCTTCGTTCAAGAACAGCTACAGTGCGGCCGCGGTGACGGCCGCCGGCGGCACCGCCTACGCGCTCGCCGACGCGGGCACGCTCACCGACTGCTACTTCGACCAGGACGCGTTCCGCTCGGCCACGACTCCGGGCGCCTCGGGCGCCACGGCCAAGACCTCGGACGAAATGAAGGCCCCCGGCTTCGCCGCCGACCTGAACGTCGCCCTGTCTGCGAGTGCGACCCAGTCGGAGGGCGTCGCGCTGAACAAGTACCAGTGGATGCAAGCCGCCGACGGCAACACGAACAAGGGCTACCCCTACACGGCCGCACGTGTGTACGCCGACTGGGGCGACGTGGGCGCCGACCAGACCGAGACTACGCTGCGCGCTTCCGGTGCTCTGACGGGCGGCAAGGGTGCGAACGAGTCCGACGCGGTAGTAATCAACTCGCCCGAGGCCTTGGCATGGCTTGCGAAGCAGGTCAACAGCGGAGGGGACATCTTCGCCGGCGGATCTGAAGGGTATATGGCAATCAAGGCCTACGTGAAACTGGGTGCCGATCTTAGCTTGAAAGGCACGAAGGCCTCCGGAGCCGTCGACGACTACGTGGCGGCCGACCATCGCGGCCTGCCGTGGGTGTCTATGGGCACAAGTTCGTACCCGTTCCAAGGAACCTTCGATGGCTGTGGCCACGAGGTGGATTATGTCACGGTCGCTGAAGGTGGCTCCCCAGAAGGGTTCTTCGGGTACGTGAGCGGCACCGTGAAGAACATGGGCATCGGCGCGAACAGCAAGATGACGTCCGGCGGAACAAGTGCCAGCATCGCCGGTGCTCTGGTGCAGCGGCTGCAGGGCGGCACCGTCGATGGCTGCTGGAACAAAGGTGATGTTTCTTTGACTGGCAATAAGGTGGGCGGCCTCATCGGTCAAGCAAGCGGCACGTTAAAGAACTCCTGGAACGAGGGCTCGGTGTCTTGTAGCAACCAGTACGCAGGTGGCCTAGTGGGCCTGGTCGGACGAGGCGACGACCTCGTGGTGGAAAACTGCTACAACAAGGGCAACCTGAGCAATTCTAATACCATCGCCGGTCTGGTTACGGCCGAGAGCGGTGCTACCGTGAGATTCTCAAACTGCTACAACGCAGGCGAAGTGCGCGCCGGCAATGCAAGTGCTCTGTATGTTAACGACGCCGGAAATGCTGCGGGTGCCACCTTCACGAACTGCTACTACGAAGAGGGTAAGGTTGTCTATGTCGACCCTCAGGACGCCACCGCGGCTGGCCTGACCAGCATGACTGCGGCCCAACTGAAAAGCTGGGGCGCGGCCTACCAGCTGAACGGCGGCGCTGCGGGCGGCACGGCTGGTGACGGCAACGTGGCCAACATGTCCACCTGGACGTTCGACGTCGCGAATCCGGGCTACCCGGAGATCATCGCGCGCGACGCCTCCGGCGTGGCGACGGCCGCCATGTCCAAGGCCGGTTCCTGGTCCGACGTGGGCTTGTGGGTTGAGACTTTCAATCCCTCCACATCCGCTCCGCTGGAGAAGTTCAAGCCCGCAGGCGACGGCTCGACGGGCGCGTTCGACGCCGTCGCGAACACGGGCCCTTACCAGATAACCAATCCCGAAGGCCTGGCCTGGTTCGCCTACATGGTGGGTTCTCAGCCCGATGCGTACAGGTCCAAGAGCGTCGAGCTGGTGTCCGATATCAACCTGGAGGGCGCCGCCTATGGCGGGTACCTGGACGTTCCGGCCTCCGGCGCCGATGCGTTCGACGCGTACAAGACATGCCTGCCCTGGGATCCCATAGGGGGCGTGTCTTATGGGGCCGTTCGGTACGCGGGATCCTTCGACGGTGGGGGCCACGACGTTCTGAACATGCGCATCGACGGCGAAAGGTACGGATCTACTTATACGCTGGGAATCTTCGGCTTCCTTGAAGGAGCTGCGGTGAGGAACCTGACGTTGAAGTCCGGCCTCGTGCAGACGTCCACCAGCGTTAATTACTCCGGAGCGATCGCCGGAAACGTCGACGGCGCGCACTTGTCCGACGTCGTCAACGAAGGCGTGCGCGTGCTGGAAGGTTACTGCACAGGGGGCCTGGTCGGCAACGCCGGCGGGGCGTCGAGCACGTTCGAGCGATGCGGGAACGAAACCCAGGTGACATGCGGGACTGCGTACCAGTACACAGGAGGCCTCGTAGGCCGAGTCGAAGCGGGCGGCACGTCTTTCGTCGATTGCGCGAACGCGGGCGAGGTGTCGGGCGCTTCTATCAACGGAGGCATCGTCGGGTACTGCGCTACAGGTGATGTGGCGTTCGCCTCCTGCCTCAACACCGGCAGGGTTGCGACGTCTGGCAGGTACGCCGGCAACTTCCTAGGAGATGGATCGAGCGGGATCACCTTGGCAAACTGCTACTACTTGCAGGGCGCCTGCGCACCGAACGGGTTCGAGGGCGCTTCCGTGGCCAAGACCGCCGACGAGTTCGCCTCCGGCGAGGTTGCCTGGCTGCTGGATACGGCGTCGGCCAATGGTGCTACAACCGGCGGCCCGCACCGCAACGTGTGGGGCCAGAAGGTGGGCCGCGACGCGACTACCGGTGAGCTTGCCGCGGGCGGCGATGCCTACCCGGCATTCCTTGATGCCGCTGTGCACCCGCGCGTACTCGCGCTCACGCAGGACTTCGACAACGGCGTGTTTGGCGACGATACTGCCGAGCCCTCGCAGACTTCCTATGCGAACGCGGGCAGCATGGTGAAATTGGCTGTTCCAACCGATTCGACCAAGAAGATTAAGTATGTCCTGGCCGGCAACGAGGAAGGCAACGATTCTGCCGTCGAAACAACGCTCGAGAGCCCTTACCTGGTGCACGCTTCTCGTGCGACCGACCTGGCTATCGCCGTGAAGACCGGCGCCGTGTTCGAGTCGTGGGCGAAGCTGGCCGACGCGGTGGACGCCGCGCCCGGCACCGAGACCACGTTGACCGACGGCACAAAGAAGGATATGAGCACCTTTAAGCCCACCGGCGCCGGCACCGTGGACGACCCCTACCAGCTGTCGACCCCGGAGGCCTTCGCCTGGTGGGCGTTCAAGAAGGGCGGCCACGCAAAGCTGACGGCCAACATTAGCCTGTTCGGCGACAACTACGTAGGCGCCACTCCCGGAGCGCTGGACGCCGATGGCATCCCTGGCAACATTAAGAACGCACTTCCCTGGACGGGAACTACTGTCGGCACCAACATGGACGGCGGTAACTTTACCATCACACACCTGTACGGCACCACCGGCTTGTTGAGCGAGGCGGTTGACCTGCGCAACCTCACGCTGGCCGAGGGTCTGGTGGACGCAACTGGGCAGACTAACGCACAGGTGGGCGCGTTCGCATCCACGAGCTCCGATACTAATGCTGTGTTCGTCAATCTTACGAATCAGAGCGTTGCTGTATTCGGTTCGGGCGATTCTAGCAATGGCTATGCCGGCGGTATAGCTGGCTCGTCGGTTGGCACACCCTCATTCGTGAACTGCACGAACAGAGCCCCGGTGAGTTCCGCTCACTGGACGGGCGGCATTCTAGGAGGTATGAAAGGGCTCCCGGACACCGTTGCTCCCCAGTTCTACCTCTGCTCGAACGAGGCTGACATCGACGTATCCAGCACAGCGTACTCCATAGGCGGCGGTATTGCTGGCTCCGCCTACAAAGGTGATATGGAGGCATGCTCGAATACGGGTGCGATCAGTGCTGCTGGCGACTGTGCGGGGTTGGTCGTCTCCGAACCCGCTTTAACTGGACGCAATTGCTATAATGCCGGTGCCGTTTCGGGTGCAACCTATAGCAATGATCAGTTTGGCGGCGGCACGTATCAGGATTCGTATTATAACTCTGCTTTTGCTGCCCCGACATTGGGCGGCGGTACGCCAAAGAGTTCGGACGAGATGAAGGATGCCGCGTTCGCTGCCGATCTGGACAGAGTGCTGGTTCAAAGCACCACCGAAGTGGCCGGCATAAAGCTCGCACGTTACCAGTGGATGTACGACTCCACGGTAAACAGCGGCTACCCCCACATCGCTGAGCGCCCCATTGCCAACTGGGGCGATGCGGGTGCTGCCCAGGACGAGGCTAAGCTACGTCTCACCTACTGGGACAACGCGACCAGCGCGTGGATGCTTGCTGCAAACGCGTCCGCCGTGCCTTCCGGCATGGCTGCCCTCGAGGGTACCGCTGCAGCCGGTTTCACCATCCGCAGCGAGGAAGCGCTGGCGTGGTTCGGCGCACAGGTGAATGCGGGCGCAACCGGTTTCGCATCTGCGAACGTCACGCTGGCGGCGGCCGGTTCGCACACCGCGTTCGATCTTGCAGGTACAACCTACGGCTTCGATGTGACGGCGGGTGGCGCTGACGATAAAGCTAAGTACAGCACCTGCTTGCCGTGGGTACCCATTGGCAGCGAGGCAAACCCATTCACCGGCACACTGCGCGCTTATGGCACACCGGTGCAGAACCTCTACATCGGTGAGGTCTCTGACGATGTCCACGGTCTGTTCGGCACGGTGGACGGCGCCACGCTTTTGGGTATCGAGGTGAGCGACGGCTACGTGTTTGCCAAGGAGTTGAATAACTTCGGGTTCGCGGGTGCCATCGCGGGTCAAACGCGCGGTACTGTCGTGCTGGAGGACTGCCATAACGCGGCAACTGTGCGTGGTGCCAGTGTTGGAGGATTGGTAGGTCGTGCACTTTCTGGCAATCTGACGGTGCGCACGTCGGCCAACGAGGGCAAGGTGGAGATCCAAGGAGGCCAGCCAATAGGCGGCGGCTTGGTAGGCTTTGCGGGGGCAACCGTACAGGTCTTTGACAGCTACAACGTGGGCACGGTTGAGGGTGATTGGTCTGTCGGCGGGTTAATTGGCATACTTCAAACACCCGCGTCGGCTTCCTTTGATCGCTGCTTCAGCGCTGGCAGCCTTATCGATAAGTACAACAGTGGGCAGACGGGTGCATTTACCTCTACGAAGCTTGATTGCCCTATCACCATCGGCGAGGGTTGCTACTACGACTCTGACGTCATTGCCGGCACCCAGGATGCCGCGAGTGTGACTGCTCTTACTACCGCTCAACTGAAAACCTGGGGCGCGGCCTACCAGCTGAACGGCGGCGCTGCGGGTGGTGCGCAGACCGGCAACATCGCCGGCATGTCCACCTGGACGTGGACGACCGGCAACTACCCGACGCTTATCGCGCGTAATGCTGCTGGTGCGGCGACGGCCACCATGTCCAAGCCTGCCGACTGGTCCGATGTGGGCGTGTGGGTTGATACCTTCAACCCCTCCACCACAGACCCGCTGGTGAAGTTCAAGCCTGCGGCTGCAAGCGAGCTCTCCATCACCACTCCCGAGGCACTGGCGTGGTGGGCGTACAAAGTGAACACGACGCCGGATGAAACCTACGGCGGCGTGCAGTTCAACGCATCGAAGGCGAAGCTGGCCGAGGGAGCCGTCTACGACCTGACGGGCACCCTCTACGGCGGCTCGCTGGCTAACAACGACGACCCGAACGCCGCTGCCGACCCCTGGGCAGCAGCCCAAACGAAGTACGCAAACGCGCTGACCTGGGTGCCTATCGGAAGTAACGCCAAGGGCGCACTCACGCTGGACGGATCCCATGCCCGTATCGAGAACATGGCGGCGGGTACGACGACAAGCGCTCTCGGCGAGGTGTCAGGGTTCTTCGGTGCGGTGAAGTCCCTTACCTCCTCCAATGTCAGCGTGAACGGCTGTGCGGTGTCCTCTAACATCGCGGGCGGACTGGCGGGCTACATCGATAGTAATTCTAGTTATGGATTGAATGTGATAGGGTGCGCGAGCTCCGTGGTTGTGGAATCGACGGCGAATTCGACTTCTAATCGCATAGCGGCGGGCGGGCTGATTGGCCTCTTCGGCTCAAGCGGTCACATACGCTCGTGTGCGAACTTCGGCGCGGTGCGAGCCGCCAAAAACGCAGCCGGAGGGCTTGTCGGCAGGTTCGGCGATCAGTACGAATATGAAATTACCGACTGCTACAATGCAGGCACGATCGTGGGGAATAGGGCTGCAGGTTTCATTGGCGACTATTCGGGAGGGCGTAAACTAGCGAACTGCTACAGTGCGGGTTCGGTAGAGGGAACGGCTGCTTCAGGCGCGTTCTGGGCCGATACCACATCGCGCGCCACCGCCGCGAACTGCTACTACGATAGCGACGTGGTAGTCGCTTCTTCCGGTGGCACGCTGGTGGACGCCGCCAAGGCCGGCATCACCGCCAAGACCTCGGCCGACTTTGCTTCCGGCGAAGTAGCGTGGTTGCTCGACACGGCCGACGACGCGGGCGCGGCCGCAACCAGCCCCGCCGTCCATCGCAACGTGTGGGCTCAGAAGGTGGGCCGCGACGCCACCACCGGCGAGCTTGAAGCCGCGGTGGGCGACGCCTACCCGGCGCTTGGCATCACCGATGCGCATCCGCGTGTGCTCAAACTGACGCAGGACTTCGATGATGCCACACTTGGCAGCGACACCGACGAGCCAACTCAGACAGCTTACGCAAATGCGGGCACGCCAGTTGCGCTCGCGAAGTCGACGGTCGACCCAACGAAGACTCTCGTTTATCGCCTCACGGGCAACGATGCAGGAACCGACCTGAGCACGATCACAATCATCGGCAGCCCCTATACGGTGGATGCTTCGCGCGATACCGATCTTGACATCGCGGTGATCAAGCCGGTGTTCGACTCGTGGGCGAAGGTCGCAGGCGCCGTAGATGGGGGGACTGAGGTCACGCTGCTCGACGGTGTCACAAAGAGGCAGATGGGCGATTACAAGCCCAAGGGCATCGATGGCACGACGACGGATATGGGTACCGAAACCAACCCCTACAACATCGACACCCCCGAGGCTCTTGCCTGGTGGTCTATGAAGGGCGGGCGCTACGCCACTATCACGGCAGACCTCAGCCTGTTCGGCTCCGACTACATCGGCGTTTCGGTCAGCACCACGGTGGACGCCAACGGTGTCCCGACTAACATCAAGAACGCTCTGTTGTGGGATATGTCCGCGGGTACGGCACCCGATGCAGTACTCGACGGAGGCGAGCACACGGTCTCGCACCTGTACGGCAATGGCGGCATTGCAGGCAGTTGTTTGGGTATGCGTGATCTCACGATGTCCGCAGGCCTGATCGAGGGCACGGGAATGTACGTGGGTGCATTCGTCCTCATTGCTAAACAGAGTGGCGCGTTCGTAAACCTGGTGAACGACAGCGTTACCGTGCGTGCTTCTTCCGACGGGGCACAAGTCGGCGGCATCGCTGGCATGTCTTCGACGCTTACGGGTCAGTCCGGTAGCGTGTTCGTTAACTGTGTGAACAAGGCTCCCGTGGAAGGCGGCTTCAGCGCGGGCGGCATTGTGGGCGAGGAAAGCAACGACTCTGGTCGAAATCCGGCGTTGTTCTACCTTTGCGCTAACGAGGGCACTGTTACGGCTGGTCCGGGCACACTGGGTATGGGGTCTTATGCGGGTGGCATCGTCGGTCGAGCTCAGCTGTCCTTGCTTGAGGCATGCGCGAACACCGGGTCGATCTCTGCTACGGACGAGGTCGGTGGCCTGACGGGCGTGTCTGGAGGTGTCTCCATTAAGAACAGTTACAGCGCCGGACAACTCGATGCGGGCGCGTCGGGTACGGCCTATGCGTTGGCACGTCGCGGCACCCTTGACGGCGAGAGCTACTTCGACAGCACGCTGTTCGGTCTAATTACGCCGGGCGGCTTAGGCACAGCTAAATCGACCATCGAAATGCAGAGCGACGAGTTTGTTACCACGCTGAATGACGTGCTGGCGAACAGCACCACCGAAGCGGCCGGCGTCAAGCTCGCCCGCTACCAGTGGATGCGCACCGACGGCACCAACAAGGGCTATCCCTACACCTCCGGTCGCGTGTACGCTGACTGGGGCGAAGTGGGTGCCATACAGGACGAGGCCGAACTGCGTACAACTGCGGTGGCTGGCTCCGAAAACGGCTTCGCGCTCTCGGGCGAGGGGTCTGAAGCAAGCCCCTACGTCATATCGAGCCCCGAGGCCTTCGCGTGGTATGCCCATAAGGTGAATAACTCGGGCACCAGCACTATTGCTAATTCGGATGGAAGTACTCCCGGCCTCACCTATAACAAGGCCTATGTCAACTTGGGCGCTAATATCGACCTCTTGGGCAAGCCTTACGGCGGCAAAGCCGATGAGACCCAGCCCACGGCTGCCCAGAAATATGCGAATGTGCTTGATTGGATTCCCATCAGTAATGTTCTTCCTCATTTCGACGGTAAGGGTCATACGATCAGCCATCTCTACATCAACGCCCCTCGTAAGGACAACCAGGGTCTGTTCGGCGATGCTGGCGTATATGACTCCAGCACGCCACGCGGTTTCGTAAAGAACACGTCCGTCGATCGCACGAGCTACGTGTATGGCAACGACAGCGTGGCCGCTATTGTCGGTTATGCGCGGGGAGGGGTTGTCGATATAGTCAACTGCTCGAATGCGGCTGAAGTCAAGGGTTCCAGCGAAGTCTCCGGTATCGTGGGTCAGGGTGCCTATTCCTGCATCATTATTGGTTGCGCGAACACGGGCGACATTACCGGCGCTACGAGTGTATCCGGTATCGTGGGCTCAAACACCTCCTCTATCATGAACTGCTCCAACACCGGTGCTATCACCGCCAGTGGCTCGAGCGACTGGGCTGGTGGCATCTCCGCGAACGGGGACGGCAAGATAGTAAACTGCTACAACGCAGGTCCTGTGAAAGCAGCAGATGCGGGCGCTATCGATGGTGGTGGCCGTAGCGACTGCTACAACTGCTTCTACGACAAGGACGCCTCCACGCCAAGCGATGCCGCTGCCGGCTCTGTTGTGGGAGTTGTCAACAAACCTGACGTTGCCGATAAAACGCAGGGCGTTTCGGGCGCGGAGCTTAAGAGCTGGGGTGCGGCTTACCAGCTGAGCCGGGTTTCGTCTACGCCGAACGGCAGCGGTGGGTTTAATTACGCTTCAGAAAGCAACGTCGCGAATATGGCCGCGTGGCGTCAGGCTACGGGCAGCGCGAGCGCAGGTACGCTTGAGAACAACGGCTACCCGGTACTTGTTGGACTGGATAATGTTGCAGTCGACGGCGGTGTGGTGGATCATCTGCAAGCAGCCTCGTCGTGGGTCGATGTGGCCACCTGGGTGGACACGTTCCTCGCCGCCGATGAGAAGGTTAACCAGCGGGTACCCGGTGCAACACTTGGTGATCCTTTGGGTTACAAGCCCAACACCACGTCAAACGACGGCTCTTCGGCCAATGCGGCCATCGAGCTTTCCACCCCGGAGGCGCTGGCGTGGTATGCGATGAAAGCTAGCGCAACGGGTGGTTCGAGCCTCTGTGCCACCATGACGTCCAGCATGTCTCTTGCCGGCACCAGCTACACCGGTGTCGCGCAGGCCGATGTGGATGCGAGCGTCTCCAAGGCACTACCGTGGAAGTCTATTGCGGGTACGTTTACCGGCACGTTCACCGGCGGCGGCAACACCGTCGATGGTTTGTACGTCTACCACGATAAGGGTCTGTTTGGCAGCGTGGGTGGCGCGGGCGTCCTATCAGGGCTGTCCATTGGCGCAAACTCGCTCATCGAAAGCGGCGCAGAGAGCACCGGTGCCGTTGCTGCCTCTCTGGAAGGCACAGCTTCTATCACCGATTGCGTCAATGCCGCGGCGGTCAAGTCAACAACGGGCGTGGCAGCCGGCATTGTCTACGATGTGCAAGGCTCAGCCACAATCGAGCGTTGCGGCAACGCGGGCGCCATTACAGCCGGAAGCACGCGGGCAGCGGCCGGCATCGCAGGGTGGGTGCACGAAGGTAGTACCGGCTTTATCAAGAACTGCTACAATACCGGCGCTATCACCGGCGGCGGACCGGCGGAGGTAGGCGGCAAACCGTGCTGGGCGGCGGGCATCTGCTTCTCGTACAACTCGTCGGTGCCCTTGGCCAGCTGCTACAACGCCGGCACGGTCTCGGACGCCGTCAAGGTGGTGCCCGTCGCATCGAAGGGCAGCGGCGCGGCAGCGTCCATGTCCAACTGCTACTACGACAACAACGTCTTCGCGGGAGCAGCAGCGGCAGAGGGTTCGACCGGTCTTCCCACTGATCAAATGAAGGCTTGGAAGACCGCCTATAAGCTGAACGGTGACACGTACGTTGGCAGCACCGACGGCACAAACCCGGCACACACTGTGTGGACGGTTGCCTCTGATAATACTGTGAATAGCGGCTATCCCGTCTTCGGCGACCTGAAAACCGATACGGCAGTGGCCACCATCGATCCGGATGTCACCACCATGGCAGGTGTCGCTTCGGCGGAGTTGACGTCGGCTTTGGGCACTTCCGTTTCGCTCGGCGCATCCTCTGAGGTGCTGGCCGCTCCCACGTGGGAGTCCAGCGACACCGCGGCGACCGAGCCCACGTTGCGTAGCGCTACAACCGAGGTGTCCGACAAGTTCTCCTCGTGGGGTACCACCAACGCCGATGCCAACGTGGCTTTGTCCCTGGGCGAGTGGGATACGACGTCGATGGGGCTTGCTGGTTCGCCTGTTGTGCTGACCAGCGGCCTAGCCGCAGGCGACACGCTTGCCACAACAGATGCCTCTGCCGCAGGCGTGGCGCTCAACGTGGCCGCGGCCTACGGGCGTGCCGACACGCTCACCTACCAGGTGCTGCTGGCCAGCGGAAAGAAATGCTATAGCACCACCATCACGGTGAAGCCGGCGACGCGCCGCACGATTTCTGCCGACACCAAGGTGGACGCCGAACTGTTTGAGCTCTCTCCCGATGGCACCGTGAAGTCCGCCGAAGCCAAGCGCTCCAGCAAGGTGCAGAACCAAGGCGCGGCCCCGGTCGCCGGGTCGGTGACGTCCATCGAGCCCCTTGTCAAAGACAGCGTGATCAGCGGCGACTTCAATGGCGACAGCATTCCTGAGTCGGTGACCATTACCGACGAGCTGGTTCCCACGGCTGAGGGTACGACGCTTTTGGATTCCAACGAGTCTGTCTCTCGCGCCGAGGGCGGCATGGTGAAGCTAGGCGTGAAAGCTAAAGACACCGCAACTGGCGCCGATGCCGACAAGAAGACCAACATCGGTGGGCTGTGGACAGGGTTGCCGACGGAGCTGCCTCTCTACTTCGTGCCCGGCTCGGACAGCACGGCGGGCACCGTGCCGCTGGCGTTCTCGCTGCCTGGTACGACCGATGCCGATGCGCCCAGCGTTTTGAGCTACCTGTACTTCATGGACTACACCGGCACCTACGTCTTGCCTGCGGGCGCTACGGCGGGCTCCTTCGGCTATCGGATGGCCTACGAGCTGTCCATCCCCGCAGGCGATGTGGATGCCGCTACTGCAAGCAAGACGACTCCCTAACAAAATAGATTGCCTCACGGCAGTTCTGGAATCGACTATTCAAGGATCGCATGGGAAAGAAGAAGGACAAGAAGAAGGGCATGGACATGGAGGCGAAGCTCGTCGCGGCTAACCGCATGGCGCTGGCCGCGTTCGAGGCGGCCGACGCCCTCCAGCGCCGCGCGCTCGAGTCCGGCTCGGGAGTCGAGGAGGCCACCGACGCGCTGCGCTGCGCACTGGAGGCGCTCGGCGCCGTGCAGGCGGCCGACTCGCGCCCCCGCGACGAAGAGCTCGTGCGCAGCGCATTCAAGCGGGCGAAGGCCGTCCTCAAGCGCACCGAGGCCCTCAAGGCCGCCGCCGACGCGCAGCCGTCCGAGCCGCTGAGCGTGGCCGAGCCTGCGAGTGCAGCCGCGCGTGTGGCCGAGTCTGCATGCGTGGCCGCGCGTGTGGCCGAGTCTGCGGAGGCGGGGCCCGCGCGTGCGGTCGAACCTGCGAGCATGGCTGCGCGTGCGGCCGAGCCTGCTCCTGAGTTCGCCCCGACTCCCGTGCAGGCCGCCGCCCCGATCCCCGCGCCGATGCCCGCGTTCGAGCCCGAGCCTGCTCCTGCCTCGACCCCCGTGCAGGCCGCCGCTCCTGTGCCTGCTGCGAGAGTCCCCGAGTTCGAGCCCGCCTCGACCCTCGGGGATGTTTCACGTGAAACATCCGTTCGCGACGTGCACACGGCTCCCCTCCCGGCTCCCGTCTCTTCCGGCCGTGCTGCCATGGCACGGCGCATCGCGCTTGCCGCCGTCGAGGCCGCCGAGGCGGCGAGCCAAGGCGGCCTGCCGCAGGCACCCGCAACGCTCGACGCCGCCCGCGCCGCCCTGGCCCTTGCCGACGCTGCCGCGCGCGCCGAGGCCGCCTCCACCCCGGACATGGAAGCCCTCGCGCAGGTCGCCCTGGCCTCCGCCTCGCGGGCCTTGGCCGACGCCCAGTCGCTTGGCGGCCCCGTGCCCGCCCCGCGCCCGGCCCCCGTCCGAAACGCGCAACCCGTGCCCGCCCCGCGCCCCGAGCAGACCCCGGCTCCCGTCCCGAGGCCCGCCCCCGAGGCTTCCGCGCACGCGCGAGAGCATCGGGCGATCGATCGTTGCGCCGTCGCATCCGCCCCCGTGCATGCGCCTGCGAGCGCCCCCGCCCCCGTGCATGCGGCGCCCGCCCCCGCGGCCCCCGCCCCCGTGCGCGTGGCGCCCGCCCCGCGCCCCGAGCAGGACCCGGCGCTCGAGGATGTTTCACGTGAAACATCCGTTCGCGACGTGCGCACGGCTCCCGGTTTCGTACCCGCTCCTGCTCCCGGGCCCTCCGGCATGCCGGCTGCATCGCCGGATGAGCCCCTGCCGGCGCCCGGGACGCTGCCCCTCTCGGCGAAGGAGCGGAAGCGGCAGGCCCGCGCCGACGCCCGCGCCGCCAAGGAGCGCGCCGCAAAGGAGCGCACCTCGGCCCGAAAGGCACCTGGCGCCCAAGCCGTTTGCGATCACGAAGCCGAAGAGGCGCAGGCCAAAGCCGCCCGCAAGGCTGTGGTCCCTCGGGCCGAGGTGGGCGGGAAGGCCGCCGAACGCCCCGGCGCCCCGACCGTGCCCGCGCCCGTTGCATCCCCGGCTCCTGCCGCCGCGGCTTGCGCGCCCGAGCAGAAGCAGCCCCGCGCGGCGCGCAACGCGTGCATCGCGCTGCTGGTCTTGCTCCTGCTGGTGGCGGGGCTCGTGGCGGCCGCGTGGCTGGGTCTGTTTCGCCTGCCTGCGCCCGTGCAGGACCGCATCGATCTGCTGCCTGACCCCCATGCAGTCTCCGGCCGCCTCAACGCTGCCGACTCGCCGGTGGCCCCCGGCAGCTACCGGCTGGTGGTGAACCAGATCCCCACGTCGCAGGGCCCCGTCAACGTCGTGAACGTGGAGTTCGAGAACCCCGCGCAAAACGAGTACTCCGCCCGCATGGACGTCTACCTCGACGACACCGGCGAGCTGGTGGGCTCCACCCGCATGGTGGCGCCGGGAAGCTACCTGGAGGATCTGGCCCTCGCGGCGGATCTGGCCCCCGGGACGTATCGGGCCACGGCGAAGGTGGGCGTCTATTCCGGCGCCACGCAGGTGAACACGATGTCGGCGGCCCTCGAGCTGCGCATAGAAGGATGGGACTGACATGGACGAGAACCGAAGCGAAACCCGGCATCCCGCGGCCCCCGCGCACGCCGCCCCGACAGGCGCCCCCGCGCCCGCAGGCGCCCCCGCGAGCCCCGCGCCCGCAGGCGCCCCCGCGAAGAAGTCCCAGCGCAAATGGGTGGTGCTCTCCATCCTGCTTCTGCTGCTCATCGCGGCCGGCATCGCGCTGTTTTTATGGCTGACCTCCCCCGATCCGAACCGCGACGGCATGCTGCCCGACGCCAACGCCCGCGTCGGCTCGCTTTCCGGCGATTTCGAAGACCTCGACAAGATCGTCGACGAGGGCATGCTCACGTTCTCCATCAACGTCACGCCGTCGTTTCCCGACGGCGCGAGCCCGGGCAACCTCATGATCGAGAATGCCGAGATCAACAACAACCGCTTCACCTGTGCGATCTACCGCAAGGACAACGGCGAGAAGATCTACCAGTCGGGATACCTCGATCCCGGCCAGTACATCGAAAGCGCCCCGCTCGAGGCGGATCTGGAGCCGGGGGAGTACCCCTGCACGGCCTACTTCGAGACCTACAAGCTCTCCGACAACGCCCCCATCGGCCAGGCGGCCGCCGAGATCACGGTCTACGTGCAGGGATAGGGGGCGTTGCATGGAAAGGACGACGCATCTGTGGCCCGCAGGGGCCGGCCCGCCCGGCGCAGGGCGCGAGCCTCCCGGAAAAAGGGAGGTGGTGCGTCTGGCATGAGCGGGACGAAGCGGCACCGCGCCGCACAAGCGAAGCCCCGGCAAGGGGAGAGCATCTGCAATGAAGGAGGAAGGTATATGAGAAAGACGAAGATAGGGGCCCTCGCGCTAAGCGTCGCCCTCGCGTCCGCGATATGCGTGCCCACAACGGCGCTCGCGGCGAACTACAACGGATCGGAGCAGGCGACCCAAGACTCGACGGGCACCAAGGCCGAAGACGACAAGACCATCGGCCTCGACGGCACGGAAACCACGCTCACCGGCACCATCAAGGCCACCACGCTGTCGGTGAGTATGCCCACCACCGTGGCGTTCAACGTCGACCCCGGCGCGACGGCGGGTGTCGCTGACGCCGCGGCAGGCGACACCGGCTCCGGCGCTTCGACCACCTCAAACAAGCACGGCCAGTTCACGAGCCCCACGAACTACAAGGTGAAGAACCTCTCGCGCGTGAAGGTGTACGCCTACATCTCCGGTGTGGCCGCGACGTCGGCTGCCACCCCCGGCACGACGGTGACGCCCGACCTGAAAAACACCGCCCCCACCTACACCGCGTCGAACCGCGATCAGATGATGATCGGCATCAAGTCCGTCGCCGAAGCGCCGGCCGACTTCAGCACGGACACCGACTGGCTGACCACCTCGACGACGAAGTACTATCCGTTCAACAAGGACAACAAGGGCGAGATCGAGGCTTCCACCGACGGCACGACACCGAAAGAATCCGACGCCATGATGATCTACGGCCAGGTCAACCCGGCCGGATGGACCGACGGCGACTCTTTCCAGATCAAGCCGACGTTCACGGTGACCTCCACCAAGCCGACGGTCTAGCTTCTGGCTCCGAGGCGTTCGAAACCGTTCGGGCGGCGAGGGATGTCCCCTCGCCGCCCGCTCCGAAGATGCCCCGCGTAAGGCATTTGCACGATCAACGGCCCCCGGGACGCCCCGGGATCCGGCTCCAAGCGACTGAAAGCAGGTAGAACCATGACCAGGCAGGCAGAAGGAACGGCGCGGACGGCCCCGGCGAGCGGGCTCCGCGCGGCGGCGAGACCGCTTCTTTTTGCGTGCCTTGTCGCCGCGCTGGCGGTACCGCTCGCATCGGGTGCCCCTTTGCAGGCCCTGGCCGCCGACGTGGATGTGGATGTGGACGCGAAGGTGGAGGTGACGGTCGAGGTCGAGGTGGACGCCCCCAAGCCGCCGGCCGTCACGTACGCGGCGAAGGTGCACGTGCTCGACGTTTCGGGGCGCCCCGTCCCCGGCGCGTCCGTGACGGTGCAGGGCGGGTCGTCCTCGCAGACCACCGGATCTGAGGGGGATGTGCGCGTGTCCGGCCTGTCCAAGAACGCCTCCTACGCGGTGTCCGTGTCGAAGGCGGGCTACCGCACGTTCACCGCCCGGTTCGTGTGCCACGGCCTGGCCGGCGAGGTGTGGCATGTGGTGTTGCACAAGCCCGCAGAAGACCCCGGGCCCTCGCGTGAGCCAGACGTCGGCGGCGAAGACGACTCGACGCGGCCTCCCGCGAACCCCATGCCCACCGTGGACGTGCGCGACGGCGCATCCAAAACCGCCGACGATGCCGCCGCGCCTGGCGATGCCGCCGCGCCGCATAGCGCGGGATCGTCTGCGCCTGGCGCAAAGAAGGGTGATGCCGCGAAGCCCGGCTCTTCCGCCTCCGATAAGTCCGATGGGTCCGACGAGGGCTCGGCATGCCCCTGGCCGTGGCTGCTCGCGGCGCTGCTTGCGCTGCTCGCCTTAGTCCTGTTCGTCATCCTGCTTGTCCGCCGCAAGAAGCGCGACGAGGAAGAGGATCCCGAACCCGACACCCCCGGCCCCAACACCCCGCAGGCTGACGCCCCCGGATCGCCCGACGCCCCCGAGGCCCCGCAGGCCGGATCGCCCGACGGCTCGCAGGCTGACGCCCCCGGCCCCGACACCCCGCAGGCCCCCGAGGCCCCCGAGGCCCCGCAGGTCGGATCGCCCGACGCCCCCGCCTCCGGCCCCGAGGCCGCCGCCGGCGGCGGATCGCGGAAAGAGAGCAGCTGATGGCCGCGCCCTTTCCGCACCCGCCCGACGACGCCCGGCGCGCCCGGCGTGTGCGCATCGCCGCGCTCGCCGCGCTGCTGCTGGCGGTGGCGCTCGCGTGCGCGTGGTGCGCTCTGCACGATCGGCCCGACGAGGACATGGAGAGCAACATCGTGGTGGGCGCGCTTTTCGGCGAGGAGGATTCGGAAAAGGATCGGCGCGCGCTCGACGAGGGCATGATCGGCTTTTCCGTCAACACCCGCATGGCGTTCGAGACCCCCTCGTCTGAGGGCGCCGTCATGTTCGAGAACCCGGCCGGCAACGCCAAGTACACAAGGCTCAGGCTCGTGCGCGACGACACCGGCGAGGAGGTGTACGCCACCGGGCTGCTCCAGCCGGGGACCTATGTGGAGAAAGATGCACTCGACGCCATGGTGCCCACCGGCGAGTACGACTGCACGGCGCTGGTGGAGGCGTACAGGACAGACGACAAAAGCTACATCGGCACGGTGGCTGCCGGAGTGAAGGTGAAGGTGGGAGGCTGACATGGAAAGACTGACGTACAGGGCAGCGCCCGGCAGGGTGATCTGCGCGGCGGCCGCGCTCGCGCTCGCCTGCGCCGCCCCCGCGTTCGGCGCGGAGGCGATCATCGACCGCGACGGCGCGGCGGTCGAGACGGTGCTCACGGGCAAGGTGGGCGAGGTGGAGGACGTCATCAGCGTGGTGCTGCCCTCCAACATCAAGATGACCATCAAAACCGACGAGGAGGGCCGCCTGGACGAGGCGGGCACGCGGGACGTGAGCGTGGCCGTGGAAAACGAGAGCCGCTCCACCAAGGCGGTGCGTCTGGCGCTCTACGAGACCACCGACGACCAGCGCCTGCTCGATGAGGTGGTCCTCTCCCTCAACGGCCAGAACATCAAGCAGGCCGTGGGCGGCGCTTCCGGTGAGGTGCTCCTCACCGGATCCATCCGGCCCGGGGAGGCCGATACGCTCACGATGTCCGCCTCGCCCATCGGTCCCGCGCAGACCATCAGTGCGGGCACAAGAAGCGTCCGCACCGTCATCAAGGCGACAGTTTCGTAAAGCGCGTTTGAAAGGAGCGGACAGACATGGCTCGCACGGATAGGAAGACGCTCGAGAGGACCAGGATGCGCGTGCTTGCGTACCTGGCCGTCCGCGCGGAGGAGAACTCCGGCCAGGGCACGTCCTTCGGCCTGATGACGCGCTCGCTCGCGCTCACCGAGGGCCGCGTGCGCAGCGCCTGCCGGGCGCTGCAGGGCGAGGGGCTTATCGTGGTGGAGGCGCGCTTCGACGAGGACGGGGGCCAGCGGGCGAACCGCTACGTCCTCACGAAGGCCGGCTACGAGGTCCTCCAAGACGAGATCGACGCCGCCGCCCGCAGGCTCGAGGTTCGCCCCGGGCCCGTCGAGGCCCGCAGGCGGGAGGGCCCGCGCCGCGACGAGGCTCCCCGCAAGCCGGACGGGCGGGATGTGGGGCGACGGCCGTGCCGCGAGTGAAGTCGTCGGTGTCGGCCGGGCGCGAGCTGGCGGTCCTGGCCTGCGTGCAAGCGCACCTAGACGGGCCGCGCGGCGCGGTCGTGTCCATCGCGAACGTCGCCGCGAAGACGGGGCTTTCCGCCTGCCAGGCGCGCTGCGCCCTGCAGCGCCTCGTCCGCAAAGGCGCGCTCGACGCGACCCGGCGCACCCACCCCAACGGCGCCTCGGCCGAGAACTCCTACCGGATCACCCGGGCCGGCCTCGCCCTGCTCGAGACTGCCGAGCACGCCGCCGGCTGCGAAGGGCGGCCCATCCCGAAAACACAGGGGGGACTTTCCCCGCACGAGAAAGGAAACGTTTTATGAAAGCATCGAATCCCGCCCGCACGGTGATCGCGACGGCGCTTGCCCTAAGCTGCGCGATCGGGCTGGCTGGCTGCGGCGGCGCCGCACCGGCCGCCACCGTGAACGGGACGCCCGTCGCCGAGGAGACCGTCGCCGCCTACATCGACGACTTCCGCGCGACCTCGTCGCTGGAAGACGACGGCGCATGGGCCACGTGGCTGGCCGACAACGGCTACACCCCGCAATCCGTCCGCCAGGAGGTGGTGGACTACTACGTC
Source organism: Enteroscipio rubneri (assembly GCF_963929405.1). NCBI lineage: Bacteria > Bacillati > Actinomycetota > Coriobacteriia > Eggerthellales > Eggerthellaceae > Enteroscipio > Enteroscipio rubneri. The sequence goes on from NZ_CAWVIN010000003.1 coordinate 980,501, forward strand.
GACGAGGAGCTGGTGCGCCAGGCGGCCCGCGAGCGCGGCGTGTCGGCCGACGCCGCCGAGGTGGACGAAGCCGTGCAGAAGGCGAAGGAGGGCTACGAGTCCGACGAGGCCTGGCGCGAGGCGCTCGCCTCCTCGCACACGACCGAAGAGGCCTACCGCGCCCAGGTGGAGCTCTCGCTTCTCAAGACGGCGCTCGCCGACTCCTTCGCCGAGGCCGCCGCACCTGACGACGGGCAGCTGCTCGAGCGGGCCGCCGGCTACGACGGGGCCAAGCGCTCCTCGTGCATCCTGTTCGCAGCCGATGGCGCCGACGAGGCGCAGCAGGTGCGCGCCGCCGTCGAATCCGGCGAGGTCCAGTTCGCCGACGCCGCCGACGAGCGCGCCGCCGACGAGGGTGCCGCCGCCGGCGGCGACAGGGGATGGGACGCGCTCTCGCCGGTGGGGGAGGCCTACGCCGAGGCGCTGGCCGGCCTGGAGGCGGGCGAGGTAAGCGAGCCGTTCGAGACCGAAGAGGGCGTCTGCCTCGTCATGTGCACCGATGAGTTCGACATCCCCGAAGGCGGCCTGACCGAGGTCGGCCAGGTTCCCGAGGCCCTCCTGGAGGCTGCGCGCGCCTCCTTCGAAAGCGAAGCCTCCGACGGCGGCTACCGGGACTGGTTCGCCGATTTCAAGTCGAAGGCCGAGATCGTCGTCAACGACATGCCCGAAGACGCCTCCTACAACGTGGAGGTCCCCCAGGAATCCGAGTAGCCCCTCGGGCCCCGTGGGCCCGCCCGGGAGGGCACGGGACGGGCCGCCCTGCCCGTGCTCGGGGCCGCGGCGTCCTGGGCCGACTGGTTCTCGGGCCTGAAGAGTGATTTTCTTCTCGTGAATAGGCGCATACCCGTGCTCGGGGCTTATAGTGAATGCGAGACGGGCAAAGCGAAGATATGCGCACATCGAAGAAGGAGTCCTCCATGAATGAAGCGACCGCCACATTGAACCAGCTCAAAAAAGCCGACAAGTTCGTACGCCGCACATTTCACAAAAACGGGCCGAAAAGTTTCAAGAAGGGTCAGGGAGCGCTTATGCGCGCGCTGCTTGAGCGCGACGGCGCTGCTACGCAGCGCGAGTTGGTGGATATCATCGGCATCAGCAGACGCGATCTAAAGGATATCGTCAAGAAGGCCGAGCGCAACGATTTCGTCGCCATTGAGGGCGCCGACGCCAAGCGCACCTACATCGTGAAGCTCACGGATGAGGGGCGCACTGTCGCGGAAAAGCGTCTCGCAGCCAATGACCGCACTGCCGAAGAGATCCTTTCGTGCCTCACTGAAGAGGAGATAGCCCAGCTCAATACGATCACTGAGAAGATTATTCTTGCAGCAAAGGATAAAGGCATCAAATGCAAGAAGAAGGGTCGTCGCGGGCATCGCTCCTGCCACCGCGGCTGCCATCGCCATCACTAGGCCCCAAATGTAGCGCATCGTTATCTGCGACGAAGAATCCCCCGCCTTCTTGGCTTGAGGAGAATCAGCGATCTGTGTTCTGCAGCTTTTATTCTTGACGTGGGTGCGGTGGCAAATAATCGTCGAATTCGGGAAAATGGAATCGGGGCAGCGAAACCGCCTCGGTGGTTCTCCCTGCAAAAATGCCAGATCGGGAGAATTCCTTTCTCATTCTCGCACGCCTCGCGCTCGATCGGGGTGCGCGAAGTCTTCCGCATCCCCATCCTATGATTATCTGCTATTTGGAGTTTGTTCGCTGTACGAGGGAATGTCTGCACGGGTTCTCCTGTGCGTGGAGTTGGTTTACCGCCCGTTCGGTCATGTGCGTCGAAATTTGAAGATACGCCGAATAACCGGGCTTTCTTCTGCGTGCGAAGTACACCAACCCCTACACTGATTGGCAACGAAAAGCGTGGCACCGGATGCTGTTCGGACCGATGCTCGTGCGCTTCGCCACTTGGCGAGCGAGTGGTATCCCGAAATGCTCCATGCTCGGCGCGCCGCTCGTTTCCGCGTTCGGCATGCCTGTTCCATCTGGGCCGCTGTCGATCAGGAAAGCATGGAGCCGAAACCGGGTTCCTGGCACGCGCGACCGCTCCGGGGACCGATGTTGTCCGGCGCCGCGCTCACCGCAATTGAAAGGACGAGGCTATGGCCGATCGCGTAGTAGAAAGCTCCGACGTGCAGGTTCCCGAGATTCCTGAGATTTTGGAGAAGGTGCTGCTATTCTCGCTTGAAGAAGCGAAGGAGAAGATGCTTCAGGGAGAGGACGTGATCCCGTACACGGCGCTTGTCGTGAAGGACAACCTCTTCATTGAGAATCATCCCGGCGAGACAGCCGAGGAGTGCTTCAACTTCGCTCGCCATACGGTGCAGAATGCGCGAGGTGCGGACGCCTACGCCCTGTGCTACGACGGGTACGTCGAGATCGACGATGGTACGAAGGATGCGCTCATTGCCGAGGGCGGCGTGCCCGGCGAGGACGAAGGTTATGCCGTCGGTTTTCTGTACGAAGCCGACGAAGACGGTGCGCTTGTCTTCGAGGAAGAGCCTGCCTACATCGGCGAGGCTCCGAACTTCATGGTCGCACTCAAGAGCGCCGACGCTTACGACGATGACGAGATTGACGAGAAATACCTCGACGACGAAGACGACGCTGTCGAAGACGATGCCGAAAAACCCGAGGCCTAGCCACTGCATCGCCACCGCAGGCCTCCGAAACCCGACCTTCGTTTTCGCGCCTGCGGTCGTTTCAGTTTGCTCCGCGAAGTTTGAAACGCAGGATGTTTCACGTGAAACATCCTGCGTTTTTGCGCTTCCTACGGTGGCGCTTCGTCCTGCTCGTCGACCACGGCACCGACTTTTTCGCAAAGCGCCCGCGAACCGCTGCTCGTCGAACAAGAGCCGTTCGCACGAACGTCGGTCGCACGAATTCCCGTCGCACGAAGGTTGACTACACAAACGTCAGTTGAACGAATTCGGTCGCACGTAGGTTGATTGAACGAACAGCGGTCGTAAGAATTTCGATTGAACGAAAGCTGCACGAACGTCGGTCGCACGAACGTCGGTCGAACGAAGGCTGAGTGCGCGGGGACTGGCTGTCGTGTTAGAAACACGTTGGACGCGCGCTGGATGCCCGTTAGGTGTGCGCTGGACATGCTTCAGGTGGACGCTGATTTCGCAGCATCTCGGCGGCGGTTCCGCGTCGGATGCAGCGTCCTGCCGCGCTTGACGTGCGCCATCGAAGCGCTGTTTGAGCTTGCTAGTATGGATTTGCGAAGTTCGGACGTTGGCTGGACAAGGCGTCGTCCCGCCGCCGCAACTCGGCATAGGGAGGCGGCGGGATGGACTCGGAACGCTGATACGAGATCGGGCAAGGATTCGGAACGCTGATGGGAGATTGGCGCAAAGGCTCGGGGGGTCGGCGAAGCGCCGGTGCATGAAGTGTGGCGAAACGGTGTAAAAGGATGAGCGGATCGGTTGCGGCTTACGTGTGCTCGCCCTTTTGCTAGAATAGTCAGGCTAATCCTGCCCCGGGTAGTGTGCCTTCACCAGCACCGGGGCCGTACAGTCCAAAGGAGGTGAGCTGATGAAGGCTTATGAATTGCTGTTTTTTGTCGCTCCGTCTATCGACGAAGAAACCCGCGCCGCCGTTATGAAGCGTATCGAGACCACGATCGCCGAGGGCGAAGGCACGATTGACAACGTCGACAACTGGGGCAAGCGCAAACTCGCTTACGAGATCAACGGTCTGACCGACGGTGACTACACTCTCATCGATTTTCATGCCGATCCCGCCAATGTTGCAGAACTCGATCGAATCCTGCGTATCAACGACGCGGTCGCGCGTCACATGATCGTCAAGCGTCCGGATCGCGATTAGAAAAGACGTTTCGGGCCCGAAGCCTTTCGGGCCTGGCATGTGAGAAGAGGTAGACAACATGAGCATCAACAGAGTGATCATCAGCGGAAACCTTACAAGGGATTCCGAGCTGCGCTCTACGGCCAGCGGCCTTCCCGTGCTCGGTTTCGGCGTGGCGGTCAACGACCGTCGCAAGAACCAGCAGACCGGCGAATGGGAGGACTACCCCAACTTCATCGACTGCACCATGTTCGGCGCCCGTGCCGAGAGCCTTTCGCGCTATCTCAGCAAGGGCACGAAGGTGTCCGTCGAGGGAAAGCTCCGCTGGAGCCAGTGGGAGCGCGAAGGGCAGAAGCGCAGCAAGCTCGAGGTGATCGTGGACGAACTGGAGTTCATGTCGAGCCGCAACAGCGATTCGTCGTCGTATGGCGGCGGCTATGCTGCCCCTGCAGCCGCTCCGGCTCCCGCTCCTGCGGCGGTTCCGCCGGTTGTCGATGCCTCTTCTTCGGTCTATGACGAAGACATCCCGTTTTAAGCGACACGAAAGAGGTTTGAAATGTCCGATTACGCGAAGCAGCCGCGTCGCAAGTACTGCCAGTTCTGCAAAGAGGACACGCAGTACATTGACTACAAAGACACGCAAATGCTGCGCAAATACGTTACCGACCGCGGGAAGATCAAGCCGCGCCGCGTGACGGGTGCCTGCACCCAGCACCAGCGCGACATCGCGAACGCCGTGAAACGCGCTCGCGAGATGGCTCTGATGCCCTATGCGGTTCCCGCCATCAGCGGCCGCGGCGACCGTCGCAGCCGCTAGGCGCAAGGAGGAACCATGAAAGTCATCCTGCTCCAAGAACTGAAGGGCAAGGGCGGCGAAGGCGACGTTGTCGACGTGGCCGCCGGCTTTGCCAACAACTATCTGTTCCGCCAGAACATCGCGATTCCCGCGACCAAAGGCAACCTGAAGCAGCTCGAGCAGCGCAAGCACAACATCGCCAAGCGCGAGGAGAATCGCGTTGCCGATGCCACCAAGATGAAGGAAACGCTTGACGGCGCCCTCATCAAGGTCGTCGCCCAGGTGGGTGACGAGGGCCAGCTGTTCGGCTCCGTGACGTCGCAGATGATCGCCGAGGCCCTCAAGGAGAGCACCGGTATCGAGGTCGATAAGCGCCGCATCGAGCTTGGCCAGGCTATCAAGACGGCTGGCGAGCATGAGGTGTCCATCTCCATCTACCGCACCATCAAGACGACGGTGAAACTGCGCGTTGTGGGCTCCGAAGACGAGCTCGTGGAGACGGTGGTCGAAGAGGACGTCGAGGTTGTCGAAGAGACTCCCGAGGCCCCCGAGGCCCCGGAGGCTGATGCTCCGGCCGAAGAGACTGCCGAATAGCACGATCTGCTCAAAAACGTTTTCCACCGCGCAAAGTTGTGGAAAACGTGGAAAACCCCCTTCGCCCTGATGGGCACGAAGGGGGTTTTCTTATGGCGGTGGATAACCGGAGGTGTTCGCTCGCGTCGAAAATAGGTGGCGACCTGCAGTTATTGTTGTTGTATCATAGGGCTTTGCCCTGCATCCCGCATATGCTGAGAGGAAAGAGAGCATGTCCCCGAACGCGCCTTACAACGCCGATTTTGCACCCGATGAGGCCACCGTCACCGACCGGCGCAAGATGGAGCCGCAGAACATCGAGGCGGAGAAGTCCGTGCTGGCGGCATGCTTGCTCAACCAAGAGGCTATCGAGGAAGTGGCGCCAAAACTGGTCAAGGAAAACTTCTATCGCGCTGCCCACCAGCGCATCTATGAGTCGATGATCGACCTGTACGTGCGCCACATTCCCATTGACCACATCTCGCTCGCCGACAACCTCAAAGCGATGGGCCAGCTGGAGGCGGTGGGCGGCAAACCCTATCTCGTGGAACTCGCCGACAACACGTTCGCCCTCACGAACTGGCAGAATCATGTCGACATCGTCAAGCGCACCTCCATTTTGCGCGACCTCATCCGAGCATCGACTGAAATAAACGCGCTCGCCTACGATGCGCCCGATGATCTGGGAGTGGTGGTCGAAGAATCCGAGAAGATTCTGTTCAACGTCACCGAAAAGCGCGTGTCCTCGGAATTCAAGAAGATGGACACGTTGCTCACTGACGCTTTCGACGAGATTACGAAGCTTGCCGAGCAGAAAAACAGCATGGCTGGCGTGCCGAGCGGCTTCCAAGATGTCGACGATTTGTTCCACGGCTTCCGTGGGGGCGACCTGGTCATCCTGGCTGCGCGCCCCGGCGTAGGCAAAACCTCGTTCGCCCTCAACCTGGCTACCAACTCCGCCAAGCTTGGCGTGACCGTGGCGTTTCTCTCCCTTGAAATGAGCGCAGCGCAGCTGGTGCAGCGTGTGCTGTGCTCCGAGGCGCGCGTCAACCTGTCGCGGCTGCGTGCCGGGCAACTGCAGGAGTCCGACTGGGGGGCAATCGCCGACGCGTCGAACACGCTCTCGAAGTTGGACATGTACATCGACGACACTCCGTCGCTCTCGATTCTGGAGTTGCGCGCGAAGGCTCGCCGTGAGTTGCGCGGCGCTGAAAAGGGCCTCATCGTGGTTGACTACTTGCAGCTCATGCAGCCGCCCCAGACGCGCCGCGACGGCAACCGCGCGGTGGAGGTGGGCGAGATATCGCGTGGCCTTAAGGTGCTTGCGAAGGAGATGGACATGCCCGTCATTGCGCTCTCGCAGCTCTCGCGCCAGGTCGAGATGCGCGGCAAGAAGCGCCCGATGCTATCCGACCTGCGAGAATCGGGCTCCATCGAACAGGACGCCGACATCGTCATGTTCATTGATCGCAGCATGGATGAGGTAGAGGCCGAAAGCGACGACCGCCCCAATATGGGCGAAGCCGAACTCATTGTGGCGAAGCACCGCAACGGACCTACGCGGGATATCAAGCTTGCATTCAACGCTGAGTTCACGCGCTTCATGGATTTCATCGACGATTCACGCGTGGGGGCCTATGCCTGATCGCAGCCGAACCGCGCAAGCGCTACACTAGGCTCATGCCGAAACAGCTGACATTCATCCACGCTGCCGACCTCCACCTGGGCGCGTCGTTTCGCGGGCTTCGGGCGCTGTCGGACGTGTGGGCCAACCGGCTGTTCTCTGCCATTGTCGAAGCATACGATCGCGTGATCGACGCCGCTCTCGACCGTCAAGTCGACTTCGTGGTCATTGCCGGCGACATATTCGACTCTGCGCGCGCCTCCTACGGTGACTACCTGCACTTTTTCGAGGGACTCAAGCGCCTCGACAAAGCGGGCATCCCATCCTACCTCGTTTCGGGCAATCACGATCCGTACACATCGTGGACGCGCGACTTCTTCGCGTTCCCGCCGAGCACGCGCATGCTGCCGGCCGATCGTCCCGGCTTCGAGCTGTTCGTGCGCGAGGGCGAACCGCTCTGCATCATCGGTGGGCGCGGCTACTACAATCAGACGTGGCCTATCGACGAATGCATCGCCGAAGGCGTCACGCGAGCTGCTGCCGAACAGGCGCTTGCCGAGCTGCATCCGCGTGCGGGCGAAGCCCCCTTCGCAGTGGGCGTGTTGCACACAGGTTTGGACGTCGATCCGGTGAAGGCCCCGGTCGAGCCGCGAGTGCTCATGCGCGCGGGCATGGACTATTGGGCGCTTGGCCACATCCACCTGAAACTCGCCTACCCGTCGTTCGACGATCCTAGGCTTGTATTCTCGGGCTGCATCCAGGGCCGCGACGTGAAAGAAACCGGTGAGCGCGGGGTGTACCAGGTCACGCTCACGGAAGGCGCGCGCAACCGCGTGGAGTTCATTCCCACCGCCAGCGTTGTTTGGCAGCGCATGGCCGTGGACGTATCCGATTGCGATAGCCTGGCCGGCATCGCCGACAAGATCATGCGCGAGTTGTTTCGCGAGAACGGCAAAGCTCACTGCGAGCAGATGGTGGCGCGCATTACGCTTGAGGGCGCGACGTCTTTGCACCCGCTTCTCGAACGCCCCGGGGTGTTGGACGACCTGCGCAAGCACGTGAACGACTCCTATTCGGAGTTCTTTTGCGACACGCTGCTCGATGCGACGGTGCAGCCGCGCGACAAGGAAGCGCTCAGAAGCGAAGGGCTGTTCCCGTCCGTGTTCCTGCAGGTCGCCGAAGCGCAGCGCGGCAACGCCGAGGGGGAGGTGGCATATGTGCAGGACGAGTTCCTGAAGAAGAATGTGCCGCTGCCCGGTTCGTGCATCCGTGCTGTACAGGAACTGGCCGAAGATGCCGAGAACCTCGTGCTCGACCTGCTTTCTCAGGGGGACGAACGATGAGGCCTCCCTTCCTCGAACGCATCAATATTGTAAGCTTCGGCGCCTTTTCCGGCAAAGTGGTGGGCCCGTTCACGCCGAACCTCAACGTCGTTTTCGGCCGCAATGAAGCGGGAAAGACTACGCTTGCCTCATTTGTCGGCGGCGTGCTATTCGGCTGGGAGGATGCACGCGGCAGCCGCAACACGTACAAGCCGACCAACGCCGAGCGTGCGGGATCGCTGTTCTTCGCCGTTCCGCGCGCAGAGTACAGGGCCGACGAGAACCGCGGAACTCGCAGCGGACGCGACGCCGGCGAGAACTGCGGAGCTCATGACCGAGGCGACGCCGGCGAGAACCGAATCGTTCGCGAACGTTACGGCGCCGGCGCTATCCCCGATGCTGCCGAGCCCGTTGGCATGGGCGAACAGCGCGGTGCCAGCGAAGGCGGCGGTAATGAAGTACTCGGCGAGTTCGGGGAAGCCGACGAGATAGAGCTTACGCGCGTACGCAACGTCGACGGCCTGCAGGGCGACACGACTCTTGTCGCGGATATCGACAAGGAAACGTTCCAGACCATGTTCGCGCTCACGAGCGACGAGTTGCGTTCACTGCGCAACACGACCGACATGACGGCGAAGCTGCTTACGGCAGGTTCGGGCACGGGGGCGTCCCCTGCTCATGCGCTCGCGAAGATCGATGAGCTGCTGGCCGGTTACACATCGCGTTCGGCAGGCGCCGTTCGCTCGCTTGTGCGCCTCGAAGCCGAACAGGACGAACTGCGCGCGCGGTTGGCAGTCGCATTCGAAGAAGCCGAGCGCTTCAAGCGTGAAGACAAGGAATTTCGCGATCTGGCGCCCCAGCGTGACGAGATGATGGCGCGCCTGGATGCGCTCAACACCGACATCGAAGCGCTCTCGGCGCATCGAGCGCAGGTGAAAAAGCTCAACGACGAGATAGCCGAGGCCCGCGAGCGCGTCGCCGCGCTCGTCGCGGAAGAGGAGCAGTTGGCCATAACGCGTCGCGACCAGCATGACGACGACCTGGTTCCGCTCATGCATCTGGCGGCCGGAGACGAGCGCGCGCTGCGCGATCGTCTTGACGCGCTCGCCTCCGAAGAGGCGAAATGCGAGCATGCGGTGGACCTCGCTCAGGACAACTTCGCAACCTCGAAAGCCGCTTTCGAGGCGCTGCTTGAGGCGGAAGATGCTGAAGATGCCGAAGGCCGAGCGCGTCAGCGCCATGTCCAGGTGGCGCTGTCCATCCTGCTGCCGCTCGTCTTCATGGTCGCAGGCGTGCCGTTGTTCATTCACGGTCGCGAGATCGCGAGCCTTTCGTTTACGGCGCTCGGCGTGGGCCTTGTGGTGTTCGCCGTGGTGGTAACCCTTGCGGCCCTCGTGATGCTGTTCCGTCCCGACAAGGCCGCCGACGCAAAAGAAGCGCGCAAGCAAGATGCGCACTGGATCATGCTTCAGGACAAGAAGAAGCTCGAAGCGTGTCTGCAAAACCGCGCGGCGTTTCAAGAGCGCGCTCGCACCCAGCTGGATGCTGCTGGCTTGGGGCCGGCGCTGGGCTCGTTGCGGCAATCGCGCGCATTGCTTGACGAAGCGCGCGAGGCTCGCGCGGAGGAACGGCTGTTCCGCCAGCGTCAGCAGGCGCTCGTGTCTCGTCGCATCGCGCTCGAGGATAGCCTTGATAAAGCCGAGCGTCAGCGCGATGATCTTTTCGAGCACATGCTTCCGCATGGCGAGCGCACTCTCGACGCTATCGATGCGCTCCTTGCCCAGAAGGCCCGGCAGCGTTCCGGCCTTCTCGAGGCGAGCGAGGCTCTGAACCGGCGCTACGGCGAGCTGAAGCAGGAGCTGGCGCAGGCGGTTCACCTGCGGGACTTCGACGAGCTCAAGCTGCGTTACGAGCAGGCGTGCACGCAGCAGGAAGAGTACGCGCGCGAATACGCTCGCTTGCTGCTTGCGAAGCGGATGCTGGAATCGGCCATTGCCGCATGGGAGAGCAAAAGCCAGCCCGAGGTGTACCGCCAGGCCAGCAGACTGTTAGCCCTCATGACCGACGGACGCTGGACGAAGGTTTCCATGACCGAGGAAGGACGCCTTCGCGTGATCGACGCTGTGAAGAACGCGCACGATCCGTTGCATCTCTCGCTCGGCACGTGTCAGCAGCTCTATCTGGCGCTGCGCATCGCACTGCTGATGACGGCGGACAACGTTGGCCGTTCTGTGCCAATACTGGCCGATGACATCCTGGTGAACTTCGATTCGGTGCGCCGCGCGGGCGCAGCCCAAGCGATTGCGGAACTCGCGCGTGTGCGCCAAGTGGTACTTCTCACGTGTCACGAAGAGATCGTCGAGGCGCTGCGCGAGGCGGACCCCACGTTGAACGAAGTGAGACTCTAGCTACGGTCCGCTCGCCTGTCGGCCCGCATCCCGATCCTGCGCGCTCCTAGGCTTCTGTCCGCACTCTGCTCTCGTACGCGACTCCGTTCATTCGCTCGCATCCTGCTTGGTGCGGCTTTAAGCTTGGAGCGGCATCCCATCTGCACGCCCTTGGGCTTCCGTCCGCATCCTGCGCTTCTACCTGCGCTGCGCATCCGGCTGCTCCTTCGCTTCCGCTCGCTCCGTATGGCCGATTGCGCGTTTCTCAAGAAACGCTGTCGACACGCGGGACGTACGGGCAAATATACTATAATGCAGGGGTTGTTACGGATTGCCCCGCCCACGGAGTCGGGGCACTGAAAGGACGCGACGCGTATGCCCAGCACGGTTCTGATCGGCGCTCAGTGGGGAGACGAAGGCAAAGGCAAGGTCACCGATCTGATCGCGAGCGAGTACGATTTTGTGGTGCGTTACCAGGGCGGCAACAACGCCGGCCACACGGTCATCCACGGCGACAAGAAGTTGGCGCTGCACCTGATGCCTTCCGGTGTCATGTACGAGAACGCGGTGCCGGTCATCGGTAACGGCGTGGTGGTGGACCCCGGCGTGCTTATCAAAGAGATGGCCATGCTCGAGGCCGAGGGAATCTCCTGCAAGAACCTCAAAATCAGCTGTGATGCGCACATCATCATGCCGTACCACAAGGACTTCGACGGTGCGGATGAGAAGCGTCTCGGCGAAAACAAAATTGGCACGACGAAGCGCGGCATCGGACCGTGCTATCAGGACAAGGCCGCCCGCAAGGGCATCCGCGTGCAGGATCTGCTGGACGAGAAGATCTTCCGCCTCAAGCTGGAAGCCGTGCTCGCTCAGAAGAACCCCGTTCTCGAGAAGATCTACGGCCTGCACACCTATACGGTCGACGAGATCTGCGAGGAATATCTGCCCTACGCCCGCATCCTCAAACCCTATATGGCTGAAACGGCGCAGCTGCTGAACGAAGCAGTGCGCGAAGGCAAATCGATACTTTTCGAGGGCGCCCAGGGAACGCTGCTCGACATCGACCACGGCACGTACCCGTACGTCACCTCGTCGTCGTGCTGCGCCGGCGGCGCGTGCACGGGTTCGGGCGTGGGTCCCACGGCTATCGATCGGGTGCTCGGTATCCAGAAGGCCTACATCACGCGCGTCGGCGGCGGCCCGTTCCCCACTGAGCAGCGTTTTCCCGAAGACGGCGGCGAGGGCGAGGAAGCCGAGGTCGGCGAGCTTCTGTGCAAGGTGGGCCACGAGTTCGGCGTGACCACGGGGCGCAAGCGCCGCTGTGGCTGGTTCGACGCCGTCATTGCGCGCTACGCTGCCGAGGTCAACGGCCTTACCGATGTGGCGCTCACGAAGCTCGACGTGCTCTCCGCGTTCGACACCATCAAGGTGTGCACGGCCTACGAGTGCGAAGGCAAGGTATACGACTACTTCCCCATGCAGCAGAGCGTGCTGTTCCACGCGAAGCCCGTGTACGAGGAGCTGCCCGGCTGGAAGGGCGTCGACATCACCGAATGCCGCACCTTCGAGGAGCTGCCCGAGAACGCGCAGCGCTACGTGGAATATTTGGAGGAGATCACCGGCGTGCCCATCAGCATTATTGCCGTGGGCCCCGACCGCGACCAGACCATCATGCGCGGCTGGGATCGGTAGGGGGATCTGGCGGCCGGCAGGCCGCCGGAACGGCGCGATGCTGCGACTTCGCAGCATCGCGCTTTGCCGCTCCAGGCCTTCCTCGCGCACTGAAGTACGCTTCGTCTGGCTTTCACGGCAAAGCGGGGCGCTGCAAAAGGCCTCACCGACGTTGCGAACGGCTGGTGAGCGAACGACCTGGGAGCGAATGAGCTGCAGCACAAAATGTTTCACGGGAAACATTGTGCCTCAAAGAAGTGCGACGAAGGAACAAATGTTTCACGTGAAACACTGCACCATCGGCGCGCTGGGCGCGACGAACGAGCGAACGAGAACGGGCTTTGGGTTTGAAAGGACCTGACATGAACATCTTGGTGTTGGGAGGCGGCGGTCGCGAGCATGCCATCGCCTGGGCGTTGGCGAAGTCGCCGAAGACCGACGAGCTGTACGTGGCGCCAGGCAACGGCGGTACGGCGGCCATTGCGCACAACGTCGCGGATTTGGATGTGGAAGACGGGCAATCCGTGCTTGCATTCGCGCGCGAGCACAACATCGGACTCGTGGTCATCGGACCCGAAGCGCCGCTTGTGGCCGGCGTGGCCGATGTGCTGCGTAAAGAAGGGCTGGCTGTGTTCGGCCCCGATGCCCAGGGTGCGCGACTCGAGGGCAGCAAGACGTTCAGCAAGAAGTTCATGGACGCCAACGGCATTGCCACCGCGCGCTACGCCAGCTTCACCGAGCTGGATCCGGCGCTTGCCTACGTGCGCGAGCTGGGGGCTCCCATCGTCGTAAAGGCCGACGGCTTGGCCGCCGGCAAAGGCGTGATCGTGGCCGATGATCTGGAGGATGCCGAGGAAGCCGTGCGCTCTTGCTTCGACGGCGCATTCGGCGAAGCGGGCTCGACGGTGCTCATTGAAGAGTGCCTCGATGGCCCTGAGTGCTCGCTTCTGGCGTTCGTCACGGGCGGCAAGGCCTTCTGCATGACCACGGCTCAGGATCACAAGAGGGCCTTCGACGGGGATCTGGGCCCCAACACGGGCGGCATGGGCGTGTACTCGCCGGTGCCCATCGTTGATGCCGACGAGCTGGCCGGTATGCGGGCGGTCATGGAGAATGCTGCCGCTGCGACGGCTCGCGCGCCGTTCGAACGCGAGTACCGCGGTGTGCTGTACGGCGGATTCATGCTGACCTCGGAAGGCCCGAAGGTGCTCGAGTTCAACGCGCGCTTTGGAGATCCGGAGACGCAGGTCGTGCTTCCGCGTCTCGATGCTGATCTGGTTGATATCATGCTGGCCGTAGCCGAAGGCCGGCCGGATGATATTGAACTGCGCTGGTCCGAGCAATGGGCCGTGTGCGTGGTGTTGGCGAGCGAAGGGTATCCCGGTGCTTACGAGAAAGGAAAGGTCATCCTGGGGATTGAGGAGGCCGAAGAGCTGGAAGGCGTCACGGTGTTCCATGCGGGCACTGCGCGCAACATCGATGACGAACTGGTTACCGCCGGCGGCCGCGTGCTGAACGTCGTAGCGCTCGGCGATTCGTTCGACGAGGCTCGCGAACGCGCTTACGAGGCGGTCGACCTCATCAACTTCGAGGGCAAGCAGTACCGCACCGATATCGGCAAACGCGCTGCAGCCGGCCGAGAAGCCTGGGATTAGCACCATCAGGGGGTGCCCTTCGGGGCACCTTTGCGGTTTTGCACCAAACGGAAGAGGTCATCGTTTTGCTATCTGAACGCATGCTCACGGCCGTCGTACGGCAGTGCACAAAACAGTATTTGAAACTGGAGCCTACCGATGATGCGCGGGTTCCCGCGCCCGTTCCGGGTCAGCGTTATATGCTATACATGCACGTGCCGTTCTGCGAGCGGCTATGCCCATACTGCTCGTTCAACCGTTTCCCGTTTTCCGAGAAGCGCGCGGTTCCCTATTTTGAGAATCTGCGCAAAGAGATGATGATGCTCAAGGATTTGGGTTACGATTTTGACAGCCTCTACGTGGGCGGGGGCACGCCCACCATCATGATCGACGAGCTGTGCGACACCATCGATCTGGCGAAGGAAACGTTCTCCATCCAGGAAGTATCCAGCGAAACGAATCCGAATCATCTGATCCCGACGTACTTGGACAAGCTGCAGGGCCGCGTGCAGCGCTTGAGCGTGGGCGTGCAGAGCTTCGACGACGGCCTGCTCAAGCAGATGGACCGTTACGACAAATACGGCAGCGGTGCCGAGATACTCGAGCGCATCAGCGAGGCCAGCCCATACTTCACGTCGCTTAACGTGGACATGATCTTCAACTTTCCCGCTCAGACCGAAGACATCCTCATCAGCGATATCGAGAAGGTGATCGCGAGTGGGACGAGCCAGACGACGTTCTATCCGCTCATGGCCAGTCCGAGCGTGGCGCGCTCGCTCGCACGCACGGTGGGCCGCGTGGACTATGCGCGCGAGAAGACGTACTACGAGATCGTCTCTGAGCTACTGGCCGGCGGTTCCGATCCGCTGTTCGAACACGGAAGCGCATGGACATTCAACAAGCGGGTGCCTTCGGTTATCGCGCAGGCCCAGGATGCAAGCGCGGTGCCGTTCCTGCCCATGGTTCCCAATTCGTCGCGCGGCGGTTCGCCGACGCCTGATCAGCGCGCAATGATCGACGAGTACGTGGTCGATTACGAGGAGTACCCGGCAATCGGCAGCGGGGGTATCACGTATCTGGGCAACCGGTTGTACGTGAATACGTTTTCCGTCAACGATTATAACGCCGCTATCGCATCAGGGCGAATGTCGCTCATGGGGTCGACGACGTTCAGCAAGCACGATCGTATGCGCTACCGTTTCATGATGCAGCTGTTCGGCCTGCGGCTGGATAAACGACAGTTCGAGCGCGACTTTGGGTGCACCGTCGAGCAGGGGCTGCCTGTTGAGATGGCGTTCATGAAGGCGTCGGGGGCGTTCGATCGCGATACGCCCGACGAGCTGACGCTCACCGCCAAGGGCCGGTACCTCATGGTGGTGATGATGCGCCAGTTCTTCATTGGCGTGAACAATCTGCGCGACCAGGCGCGAGCCGCCCTCGTGGGCGAGGAACGCGAACTCGTCTTCGGCGAGGGAGCGTAGCCGTCGCTTGCTCTTGGATTTCGCGTTCGCATAAGGAACGTGAAGCGGCCGCGTGCGGCCTGCGTCCGCGGTCGGCTGCAGCGGCCGTCATCGTGGCGTACGGTCGGTTGTCGGCTGCTGCGGCTTCAATGTAAACCGAAGGGAAAGGATCGCCAGTGTTTGCTGTTCGAGAGGATGTTTTGCGCGAGCATGGTATCGATTGCGCGGATGCCCGCGACCGCTTCGACGGCAACATGGAGCTGTACGAGCGACTTGCCATCAAGTTTCTCGATGACCGCCATGTCGAAGCGCTGCTGCGCCGGATTGAAGCAGGCGATTCCGAAGCAGCCTACCGTGAGGCCCACAGCCTGAAAGGCGTCGCTGGCAATCTGTCGTTCTCGGCGCTGTACCGGCAGGCGTCCGCCCTGTCGGATGCCCTGTGTGCAGGAGATCTTGGAAGCGCGCGAGCGCTTATGCCGCAGCTTCTTCGAGTATACGATGATGTCGTGTCCATGTTGGAGCCGTGCCGGCAGGGCGAGCGCAGCTCCGACGCCCTCGTGCACGATGCCGAGCAGCGAGCGGAAGACGTTCGTCGGCATCGACTGTCGAGCGAACGCATAGGCGTCTAACGAAACTTCCTCCGAATAATCCGAACACCTCATGGCTCGTATCGGCTCGAAGCGCCACGGCTGGCGTCAATCGAAGCGCCATCGCTGATCGAAAGGGATCTCCCGTCGCTGACTGCCCGCGCCGCTCCCGCTCGGGAAGGCGGTTGGAGGGCTCGGGCGGTAACGGCAATCCGCGAACGAACATGTAAAGATAAAGGGGATATTGAAATAATTTCAACCTCGATACCGCCCCCTGCCTTTCGGTAGGGATATGGTAGTCTGGACGTGTAAATAACACCCCCCCAGGCGAAAGGCGAATAGCAGCCGATGGCATGGCGTGCGAGTAAATCGAGACCGAAGCGAATCGTGGCAGGGCGAGCAAGGCATACCGAGGGATTTACCCTCGCGGAGCTCTTGCTGGCCGTTGCCGTCATTATCGTGCTGGTCGCCATCGCGATCCCCTCTATCGTTGCCGCTCAGAGCAATATGCGCATGCTGGAACTCAACAATGCCGCCGAGCAGATAGCCAACGCCGCTCAAGCTCAGATGACCGGTGAAAAAGTTTCGGGTACCTGGTGGACGTCCATTCAGCAAGGCGGAGAGGGGGCGCATGCCGAAGACTGCAAATACGCCGAAGCCACCGCAGCGCCCGGAGACGGAAGCCGACCGCTGTACTATATGACCGCCGGCGAGGCGAAGTCCGCAGGCATCGTTCCCTCGCTCTCTATCGACGAAGATGTGCGCGACGCGGAGTATGTTATCGAGTTCGATGCTCAAACCGCCTCGGTCGTGCGCGTGTTCTTTGCCGACGGAAAAACCGGATTCTTCGGAAGTGCGAATGCGGAAAGCGCCCAAGGCGTCTACGCATATTACGCCGCCGGAGGCGGATCGATCGCGCTCGGCGCTCGCACATCGAACGATCCCATGATCGGGCTGTTCGCCGGGACGGCCGCAGGTGCGACATCGGCTATTGCGCTCAAGAACCCGGTGATCTCGATCGACGAATCGACAGGTCGGCTTCTGGTCCGCGATCCCAACCTTGACGGCATCACGGGGGCGGGCGCCACGCAGACGAGCCTGATCCTCACGAGAACCGAACATGCCGAAGGTGAGCAGCCCGCGGCGGTGCGCATTGCGGGTCTTTCGAGCGGAACGAAGACAGTAACGGTTTCTCTCGTGGGGGCGGACGACGACGAAACGCAGGGCGACTATGCCACGAGCATAACCCTCAAAGCTTCGGATCTTCTCAAGCAGGTGAATCAGAGCACGCTCGACGGGGTAGGCAATGTGTTTTCCATCGATTTGAATGCGCTTGCCAGGGCCGTCGAGGATGCAAGCGCGATCCCTGGAAGCAAGGAGATCGCCGCCGAGCTGAAGCGGTTCGCGCCGGGCGATGCGGTGGAGGCGAAAGCGTCTACCAGGATCAGCCCCAACGTCGACGGCTGTGTTCCTGCCACCTCTACGGCATTCATCGAGTGGCCTGCGCCAGTGGGCAAGCTTACGCTTATGATCAGCACCCCCTATTCCCAGACGGTGGAGGACACAGCGGTCGATGGTGCGCTTGAAAGCTATCTCGATGCAGCGCGCTATACGCAACCGACGGTAGAGGCGACCACGGAATCGCCTATCTACAAGGCCGAAGCTGTGCCGATCGCCGAAGACTTCAAGATGAAGGCGACGGCGGCGAACAACGAGCTTACCAAGCGCAACAAGCAGGCAGGATGGCAGTCTTACGCAGGAGGCTGGATTTCTTCTGACCGGGCTGTCGGGGACGATACCCTCAAGCTGCGCGTCGTTGCCGGTTCCTATCGTGGCAAGAGCACGCACCAGTACCAGGTCTGGGAGCTGTGGGTGCAGCGAGCCAACGGCGAATATACGCGTGCGGGTTATATGCGTGACAACGAATGGGAATGGGCGAAGGGGTTTGCCGATCTTGAGAACGTTCTGACCTGGTACGACGTACAGGGCACCGCATACGAGGACATCGCGGGCCGCAACGTTGCCGATCTGGGCATCGTTTCGGTGGCTGTAAGCGGCGGCGCGTCTTCGTATGCGACGCTCGGCAGCCTCGGGCTGCTCGACGCCGATCAGAATGCGTCAATCTACGTGCGCACGGCTCCGCGCATGGCCGATGTGCAGGCGTTCTTCAACGACTGCATCAGAAACGGAAACCTCAAGGAAACTCTTCGGGAAAAGCAGCGCACCGGTTCTCGCGGCTACGGGTACGGTCTCAACCTTCCCATTCGCCAGCAGTATGAAGAAGAATTCGGCGCATCGTCTTCGGACGTATCATGGACGGTATCGCGGAGCGACAAGGGCGGGCTCGGAGACGCGGGCAACCGGTTCCTCGGTTCCGATAGCCTGCGCGTCTACTATTCCATCGCGCCGGGACTCGCGTTTGACAACATCAAGGCGAATCAAGGACTGCTGAGCTTGGGCAGCACCGAGATGACCAACACGGTGCTGTGGCTGTATCGCGCTGCCGACGGCAGCGGCGCGCTCGATGCCCAGCCCGCCGCGTTCGTGCAGTCGGGTATTGACGGCAAAAAGTACTTCTGCCGGAGCACGGAGGCAGCAGATTTCGAACTGAACGACGAATACGACTGGCTGTTTTACCGCGTGGTCGAATACGCCGACGATACAGGCGCGCCCCTTGTCGGGTACACCATGCAGTACGTGCCTTATACCGTGCAGGATGATGCCCGGTATGCCACGGTGCTCTCGGGCGTCAACAAGAGCGACGAGGACGTTTTCGTCGGCTGGACGTGCGATACGACGCGAGACGGCAAAGCGATCGACGTCGGCGTCGGCACGCTAGTCGGCACCTACGGCGGCGCGCTCGACTATGGCTACAACCGCTTGAAGGGAAGCTACGTCAAGGTGGGCATCGGGCTCGTGTACTTCGAGCAGTACGCCGACGGCTCAACCGGCTACTACGGTTACTTGAGCGAGACGCAAACCGCTTTTGATACGCTGAACGATAGCCTTGCCATCGACTCGTGGGGATATCGCCTGATCGTTCCTTTCGTCGAGGGCGACAAGAGCAAGCCAGTCGTCGCCAAGGGCACCTGGTTCGAAAAATCTTTGACCGAGCAGGGCACGCTGACCATATACGACAGGGCATTCCGCTCGTTCTCGTTCAATACCGGCGCATCGATGAAAACGTCAACGAAAACCATCACGTACGCCTTCGGCGGCAAAACGGCCACATACTCATTCAACCTTAACTTCGCGCGCGCTGTCGCGCACGAGAACGGCGAGGTGAGAGCCGCCACTGCCGTCGATGGCAACGGAAAAGCCCAGCCTGCTTGGAGCGTTCGCCATGCCTTGCAGTTCCCCGGCGCGCTCGCTCCGAACGGCAGCGATTCCAGCGTGCAAGAGCAGTATATGGGCGATGCCTTCCTGCAGGAGCGCGACATCGATATGCGCGCGGCTCCGCAATCGACGTATGATTACCAGTTCATCCGGCCGTTTCGCGGTTTGTACGATGGAGGAAGCCATGCTATCCGGGGATATTTCGCACGGCTTTCGATTGAAAAAGACCACCGCCTGGGGCTGTTTCCCTATGTGAACGGAGGCACGCTCAAGAACATCGAGATGAAAGAAGACGGCTCCCATACCATTGCTTGGACGAACAGCATCGATGCGGCTTTCGGCTGCCTTGCCGGAGTTGTTGTGAACGGCACGATCGACCGGTGCACGCTTACCTCGGACAGCGTGGCGAGCATCTCGATCACTGGCCTCAACCCTACTGGCGGTAACACAACGCACAACACCGGTCATAATATCGGCGGCCTTGTGGGCAACGCTTGGAACACGCGCATCGTGCATAGCAGCATCGAGAACTTTTCCATCAGCGTCAGCAGCGCTGACGGGACATGGAAGACGAACGAAGTGCACATGGGGATGCTCGTCGGTAGAGTCGACGCGACCGGTCTGGCATCCGTGAAGGACAGCTTGACGGCGCTGTCGGCCGCCAACTCGTCGTTGACCGTGACGGCGTGTGCGGCGGCGCATCAAACCGAATCCATCGGCGGCATTGCGGGTTTGATGCTGGTTTCGGGTGAACAGACCATCGAAGGCTGGACGGCGAACAAGTTGGATCTGATCGTCACGGCCGATCATCCACGTGATCTCCTCTATGCAGGCGGACTTGTCGGCGAGGCGCGCGGTCCTGTTGTCGTCGGCTCTACGAACAGCTGCAGCGCTATCGTACTGCAGGCCGAGGGTGCAAAGGAGCCTCTCGATGCGAAGATGATTGGCAAGAGCGATGAAGCGTAGCGCCGGGAACACAGACGCTGTTCGCTGCCGAGTCGAACCTGGGGATCGCTCTGCGATCGTGAGCCGCAGGGTGGTCGACGAACGCGGGGCGTCTATCGTCATCGCGCTGGTATTCTTCCTCATCTGCGCGATTATCGGGTCGGTGGTGATGACGGCGGCTTCGGTGCATGCCAAGGCCGTGCAGACGAACCGTGCGCTTCAACAGGCAGAGCTTACCATCGGGTCGGCTGCGCAACTCGTAGGAACGCAATTCTCGTCCATGGTGCTGAACGTCGACGATGCGAACCAGGGCGGTTCTGTTGTTGTGGATTTGAGCAGAACGGACCAGACGAACGCTGCCTTCGCTATCGCGTTCTGGAATAGCAAAGGGAGCGACATTTGGAGCGCTCGGGATAGCAGCAAACCGTATTCGACCGACATGACCGTCCGGCTGGAGAACGGCAATGCTGCGCTGAACGACGTTGCCGGGACGATCACGGTCGACTCCGACCTCAATGCGAAGATCGAACTCGCCCTTGCTAACTCAACCGACGGATCGTATCGGGAATCGGTGCTTGTGCAATGCGTCCCCACCTTCGATCAAGCGGGACGTCTGACTTCGTTCTCCTACGAAGCGCCCGTCATCACGAAACGCGATCGAGGAGGTGCCTGATGGTCTGGCAGTTCAACCCAGTTTCGCGTCTGTGCGCCACGCTACGCAGCGTGCGAGCGCGCCTCGCAAGCCAACGCGGCGACACCCTCGTCGAAGCTCTGATGGCGCTGCTTATCGCGGCGCTCGGCGCCGCCTTGCTGGCCACCATGGTTGCGGTGTCGAGCGGTGTCACGGCGCAGACCCGCTCTGTGCAGGATGCCGATTTCGCTGCCGAGTCGCAGACTTACGACTCGACGGGATCGACGTCGATCGGCGGCGTGGCGCGCATCTCGGCTGGGGGCGTCGCTCAAACCGTGCCGGTGATCGTGTACGCATCCAACGACGGGACGTTTGCGCGCTATGTCGGGGGAAGAGGCTATTAGGGACATGAGCCGCATTTCTCGAATATTCCGTAGCCCCGCTCTGCAACGCCTTGCCGTGCCCCAGCGCGACGTGCGGGAGTGGCACGATACGCGCGCAACCACGAGCTGCCGCAGCCGTTTGGCTGCGCGGTTGCGCGATACGCGCGGGTTCATGCTCGCCGAGCAGCTCGTGAGCGTCATATTCATCGGATTTCTGTGCGTGGTCGTGGCGGCGGGGCTCGGTGCGGCGCTGTCGGCGTACGGCAGCATCACAACCTCCTCGAACGCCAGCATGGTGTTATCGCAGGCGGTGCAAGAGGTGAGCGACGAGCTGTCGTTCTCGCTTTCGGCCAGCCCCGATGGGAGCTTCGTCAGCGAGACCACGCGCGCTCCCGCTACCATGGATTCGGATGGGAGCGGCATTGTGATGAAGAGCACGACGGGAACCACGGTGCTGATCCCGTCGAAGAACGGCTTAACCCCGGGATTTTCCTCGGTGCCGTCCTACGATGCGAGTTCGAACACGTGGACATTCGCCATTACGGTGAAGAACGGGGATGCGATCGTGGCCGAACAGGCCATGACGGTGGGCAGGGTAAACCCCGCCGGTACCTAGCGGCCGCGTGCCCGGCATCGACAGATCATCGAAGAACGTAGGATCAGGAGACAACGATATGGCATACAAGCGCTTGGGAGACGTGCTGATAGACGCGGGCCTCATCGATGAGGGCCAGCTGACCCACGCTCTGGAGCGGCAGAAGATGAGCAAGCGCCGTCTGGGCGACGAGCTTATAGCCGAGGGCGTCATTACGGAAGCGGGCCTTATCGAGGCACTTCAGATGCAGTTGGGCGTCGAATTCATCGATTTGTCGCAGGTCGACCTCGATCCTGAGATGAGCCGTGTGGTGTCCAAGAACGTCGCTCGCCAGTACAATGTCGTTCCCGTGCGCCAGTCTCCCGAGGAAGTGTTCCTGGCTATGAGCGACCCGCTGAACTTCATGGCTATCGAAGCCGTCAAGAACGCCACGCGCAAGCGCGTCGTGCCCATGGTAGCTACGCAGGATGCCATCATGCGGGCCATCATGACGCTGTACGGCAACGAAGGCGCCGCCCGCGCCATCGAGGAAATGCGGCGCGACGTGCGCTCCACCGCCGATGACGTGCAGGGCACGTTCACCACCACCTCGTTGGGCGACGATGCCGACGCCCAGTCGGCGCCTACGGTTCGTCTTGTGAACAGCGTGATCGAGCGCGCAGCCACCGAGCGCGCAAGCGATATTCACCTGGAGCCGCGCGAGGAGGACCTGCACGTGCGCATGCGCATCGACGGTGTGTTGCGCACCATCCTCACCGTGCCGAAGGAGCTGCAGGCCTCCGTCATCTCGCGTCTCAAGATCATGGGCGGCATGGATACGTCCGAGCGTCGCGTTCCGCAGGACGGCCGTGCGAACATCCGCTTGAAGAGGCAGGATATCGACCTTCGCATCAACACGCTTCCCACCATCCACGGCGAGAAAGTGGTCATCCGCCTGCTCGAGAAGAACGAGGAATTGTTCAACCCCCAGGGTATCGGTCTTGAAGGCGACAACCTTGAGAAGTACCGGCGGCTCCTACGCGCGAACAACGGTATGGTGCTCATCGTGGGTCCCACCGGTTCAGGCAAGAGCTCCACGATGCACACCATGATCCGCGAACTCAATAACGACGCGGTGAACCTTGTTACGCTCGAAGATCCGGTGGAATACAATATCGACGGCGTGAATCAGGTGCAGATCAACGAGAAGACGGGCATGACCTTCGCCAGCGGTCTGCGCGCCATACTGCGGCAGGATCCCGACATCGTAGCGGTTGGCGAAATCCGTGATGGCGAGACCGCGGAGATCGCCATGCGGGCGGCTATCACCGGCCATCTGGTGCTTTCGACCGTGCACACCTACGATGCAGCCTCCACCATCGACCGCCTCGTCGATATCGGCGTAGCGCCCTATCTTATAGCGAGCGGCGTCCGCGGTATTGTCTCGCAGCGGCTTGTGCGCACGGTGTGTCCGCACTGCCGCCAGGAATATCAGCCGAGCCCCGACGAGCTTGTTGCCGTCGGCCTGCATCCACAGGCCGATGTGAAGTTCTACCAGGGAGCAGGTTGCCCGATGTGCTTCGGCACGGGCTACCGTGGGCGTACGGGCGTGTTCGAGATTCTGCTGCTCGACCGCGCGCTGCGCGAGTCCGTCTCCGGCGGTGCGACGCGCGAGGCGCTGCGCATCGCCATCGAGCGTTCAGGTACGTTCAAGACCATCGAAGACAGCTGCCGCGAGCTCGTGCTAGCGGGCGTGACCACGGTGGAAGAAGCTCGCAAGACCATAACGGACAGGGAATAGCCTCGAAAGACCGAGGCGAAGGGGGCGTGGTGGCGATAGCGCCCGATGACGACGGAAGAGAGCGGAACGCATGAACATCGAACAGCTCATAGTATCGGCGCGTGCAGCGGGCGCGTCGGACGTGCACCTGGTCTGCGGTCTGCCGGTGAAGTTTCGCGTGGACGGGCGCCTGGTCGATGCGGGAGCGAACGGCGATGCGCCGCTGACGCACGACGATTGCGAACGCTTGGCCGAAGAACTTGCCGGTGGAGACTTCGATCGCATCAAGCGCATTGGCGAGCTCGACCGCGCCGACACCATCGCCGGGGCGCGCGTGCGCATCAACCTGTTCCGCCAGCAGGGGCACGTGAGCGCCGCCCTGCGCCTGCTGTCCGACGCCATCCCCCCGCTGGAAACGTTGGGCCTGCCCCCGGCGGTCATGGACTTCCCGAACATCCAGCGCGGCATCGTGGTGGTGACGGGCGAGACGGGCAGCGGCAAGTCCACGACGCTCGCGGCGCTCATCGACGCCATCAACCACACGCGCGCTGAGAACATCATCACCATGGAAGACCCCATCGAGTATATCTACACGCCCGACCGCTCCATCATCTCCCAGCGCGAGATCGGCCAGGACACGGCCAGCTACCACGACGCCCTGCGCGCCGTGCTGCGCGAGGACCCCGATATCATCCTCATCGGCGAGATGCGCGACCTGGACACCATCCAGACGGCGCTCACCGCTGCCGAGACGGGTCACTTCGTGCTTGCCACGCTGCACACGAAGTCGGCGGCGGACTCCATCGACCGCATGGTCGACGTGTTCCCCGAAGGCTTGCAGAAGCAGATTCGCATGCAGATATCCACCACGCTCGTGGCGGTGCTGTCGCAGCAGCTGCTGCCGCGAACAGGTGGCGGGCGCTCGCTGGCGTGCGAGCTGATGATGGTGACGCCCGCCATCCGCAACCTTATCCGCGAAGGCAAAACGCCCCAGATCGCAAGCTCGCTTGCCACCTCGGCGGCTGCGGGAAGCGTGACGATGGATAACGCGCTCATCGCGCTCTGCCGCGCCCGCTCTATCGACGCGCAGACGGCGGTCGGCGCGGCGCACGATACCGACTACGTGAGAAAGAACGTCCGCTAATGCCTACATATACCTATAGCGGCAAGTCCGAGACCGGCAACCTCGTGAACGGCGTGGTGGAGGCCTACGATGAGATCGAGGCCATGGAGAAGGCGCGCGAGCTCTGCCGCGTGGTGCAGAGCGTCAAGGAAGTGCGCGACTCGAAGAACCTGTTGGCCATGGACATTACCAAGCCCAAGGCAAAGACGAAAAACCTGGCGGTGATGTGCGCCCAGTTTGCCACCATCCTGCAATCGGGGCTGCCCATTACGCGTGCCGTGTCGTTGGTAGCCGACCAGACCACCGACAAGTATTTGAAGCGCGTCCTGGCCGACGTTGTGGATGACGTGGCGGGCGGGCACGGGCTGGCCGAGAGTTTCGAGAGCAAAGGCGCCGAGCTTCCGCGCGTGTTCATCGAGACCGTGCGCGCCGGCGAGGAGAGCGGGCGCCTGGCGGAGGGCTTCGAACGGCTGCACGCCTACTTCGACAAGCGCTCGAAGATCGCGGCCAAGGTGGCGAGTGCGCTCACGTACCCCATCATCGTGCTTATTATCGCTGTGGTTGTCATCGCGCTCATGATGGTGCTCGTGGTGCCCGTCATGGCCAACATGGTGTCGTCGCTAGGAACCGATATGCCCGGCATCACGCAATTCCTTATCGGCGTATCCGGCTGGATGGCCGTGTGGTGGCCGCTCGCTTTGCTCGTGCTCGTGTTGGCGGTGGCAGGCGTCAGGCTGTTCGGTCGCACCGAATCGGGCAAGACGCTGTTCGCGAAAGCGAAGCTCAAGCTGCCGCTGCTTGGGAAGATTGGGGTATACGGGGGCGCGTCGCAGTTCGCGAACACCATGGCCACCCTTGTTGCTTCGGGGTTGCCGATGACGAGGTCGGTGTCGGTGACGGCTCGCGTCATGGACAACTACGTGCTTGCGCGCGAAGTGGGCCGCATGGAGGCGGGACTCGAGGAAGGTCGTATGCTCGGCGAGTGCATGGCTGGGAGCGCCTATTTTCCGCAGACACTCGTCGAGATGACGTCGGTGGGCGAGCAGACGGGCGAGTTGGAATCATCGCTTGAGATGATGGGCGAGTTCTATGACAACGAGACGCAGCGCGTGACCGATCGAGCACTTTCGCTCATGGAGCCGACGCTGCTCGTTCTCATGGCGTTGTTCGCGGGCTTTATCGTGATCGCCCTGTATTTGCCCCTGTTTACCATGTATGCTTCGATGTAGCGAGAAAAGCACCTCCCGGTGCTGAAAACAATCGGCACCGTGCGGAAGTAACGGACACGCCTGACGACGGATAGCCGTCGGGCGAGAGAAAGGATCGAACATGAAAGACATGATCAAGAGGATGAGGGAGGACAAGGGCGGTTTCACGCTGGCCGAGCTGCTGATTGTCGTGGCGATCATCATGCTGCTGGTGGTCATCGCCGTGCCGGCGTTCACGGGTGCGCTTGACAACGCCCGGAAAGCCTCCGAAGAAGGCAACATCAGCAACGTCAAATCAGTCGCTGCGGTTCAGTACTCGAACGAAATCTCCAAGGGCGCTACACCGCAAGCTGCTGCAAGCGCAGTCTCCGGCGACTACTACGTTGATAAGAACAAGGATGTCGTCAAGGGCACGCCCGGCGACGGCAATATGATCGCTGGTCCATTTAACGTGAAGGCAGAGGTGGACGCGAATGGCAATATCAAATTCGTGGTGGAAAAGAAGGAGTAGCCGATCGTTCGAGAATCGGTTTTGTCCCTTCCGCTTGACATCTTCTCCCCGGCACAGGCAGCGATCCTCGTCGGGTTCGCCGCCGTGCTGGGGGCTTGTCTCGGCAGCTTCGTGAACTGCCTGGCGTGGCGGAAGGCGCACGGGGAGAGCGTGCTTGCGGGGCGTAGCCGCTGCCCTTCGTGCGGCCACGTGCTCGGGCCGCTCGACCTGGTGCCCGTCGTGTCGTGGATCGTCCTGCGCGGACGGTGCCGGCATTGCGGAACACGTGTGAGCGTGCGCTACGTTCTGGTGGAAGTGCTGCTGGCTGCGGTGTTCGTGGCGCTGCTCGTCGTGTACGGCGCGAGCCCGGCGTGGCTTGCCTATGCGGCGCTCGTGTGCGTGCTGCTGGCCGCCGCGCTCGTGGACTTCGATACGTTCACCATTCCGAACGGCTTCGTGATCGCGGCTATCGGAACATGGGTGCTCATGATGGCGGCGTCGGCGGCGGGGCTTGTGGTCTGGCCGCTTGCGAATAGTGCCGCGAGTGCCGTCGCCCAAGCACAAGTTGCGGCGATGCCCCTCGTCGGCGCTTCGCAGGCCGTTACGCCCTTTGGCGTCGGCAGCATGTTCGCCCCGTTCGTCGGCATGGGCTGGCAGGCCTCTGCGCTCGACGGGCTTGCCGGCGCAGTCGTCGCGGGAGGCGGCGTGCTTCTGCTTTCCCTCGCGTTCGACGCAGCGACGGGGCGCACCTCGCTCGGCGGCGGGGACGTGAAGCTGCTGTTCGCCGTCGGGCTGTTCTTGGGTGTGGCGGGCTCGCTCTTGAACCTGCTCGTCGCATGCATCGTAGGTTTGGCGTTCGCCCTCGTCCCGGGGCTTTCCCGTCCGCCGTCGCCGACTTCCGGTGCGCCGGCGGAACAGACTGAAAGCCTCCGTGCGAAGGCGATCCCGTTCGGACCGGCCATCGCCGTGGCCACGACGGCCACGCTCGTTTTCGGTCCGGCAGTGCTCACCTGGTACGTCGGGTTGTTGTAACGCAAGAGAGCGGTTTGAAAGGAACGCGCCGCATGAGCAAAGAATACACAGGGATCGACATCGGCGAGAGCAGCCTCAAGCTGGCTGTGTGCGATGGCGATACGATACGCAACGCCGCTGCGGAGCCGCTGCCCGAAGGTCTCATGGCCGACGGCCGGCCGGTGAGCTTCGATGCCATGGCCGACTTCATCAAGGCCGCTGTGCGCAGGATGGGCGGCGCAGCGAAGGACGTCGCGTTCGTCATGCCGGTAAGCGATAGCCTGGTACGCCGCATCTCCATTCCCGCCATGACGGCGAAGGAACTCGAGCTGAACCTTCCCTACGAGTTCCGCGATTACATTGCGCAAGGAAAAGACCGCTACGCCTACGACTATGCGGTGCTCGGAACCCACGTTGGCGCTGATGGCGTTCCCGAGAGCATGGACCTGCTTATTGCCGCATCCATGAAAGACACCATCGCCGACTATACGGAGATGTTCCGCCGCGCTGGAATGAGGTTGCGCATCGCTCTTCCGGTGCAAGCGGCATTTCAGAACCTTGTGGGGGGGAATGCGAAGGCGCTTGCCAATTGCTGCATCCTCGATTTTGCTCATGCTTCCACGAAACTGCATTTCTTCGCCGGCGGCGCGTACGATGCCACGCGTACTATCGAGATAGGCGGCATGGATATCGACCGTGCCATAGCGGACGTCTTCGACGTGGACGAGCACGTGGCGAACGGCTATAAGCTGGCGAACTATGAAAACGTCTTAACGCATCCTTCGGCGAGGGCTGTCTACGAATCCATTGCCGTGGAGATAAATCGCGCACTCAACTTTTACGGTTTCAACAACGCCGACGTTTCCATCGAAGCGGCGTACTGTTGTGGCGGCGGTACGCTTGTGGAGCCGCTCGTGAGTACGGTGGCGGCGCAGGTTTCCGTCGAGTTGCGGCCAATAGCCGGTATCATGCCGCCCGTTCAAGGTGTGGACGTGCGAGGGCTGTGCTCCGCCGCCGTCGGCGCGACGATGAAGGCGAGGTGATGCACGATGAAGCTGAATGAACCGATCGGATTCGGATCGAAACCCGGTGCGTCGAAGCAGGGTCCGTTCCCCGAGAAGACCACGATCAATCTCGTCGGCGCAGAGACGACGCGCGGCAGCCTGCTCACCCAGATTGCCCTCTTTGCGATTGTGCTCGCCCTCGCCGGCATATTCGCCAAGTTTGCCGTCATCGATCCGCTGGCGAGCGGGCTGGACAGCAATTCGGAGGTGGCCGCAGCTCAGGAGCAGCTTGCTGCGCTCGAGGTCGAAAACGCAAGCTATGCCGAGGTCAACGCCCAGTACGAGCGCTATGTGGCCCCTGGGCTCACCGAGGACGAGCAGAACCTGGTTGATCGCGATACGGTCATCGATTTGCTTGAGACAAAGGTCATGAACGTCGGCTACCTCAGCTCTGTGCAGGTGGAGGGCAATATGGCGGTGGTCACGAGTCTGGGCGCGAGCCTTGACGAGGTGTCGAGGCTCGTCGAAAGCCTCGAAGCTGACAAGCGCGTTGCGCACGTGACCGTATCCACAGCGCAAAACGACACCGACGTTACCGCTTCGGCTACCATTCAGATTACGTTTGTTGGTGCGCTCGATGCGCATACGGATGACGGAGCAGCGGGGGAAAATGCCGCCAGCACATCCGATCAGGGAGAGGGGGTCCGCTGATGGTGCGGCGGAGCGTATTGAATCGATCCTTTTCCACGCGCGAAAAATGGCTGCTGCTGATCCTTGCCCTCGTGCTGGTTGCAGGGGCGTACTACTACCTGGTCGTCAAGAACGTGACTGACACGTTGATTGCGAACCAGCAGCAGCTTGAGGAACTCCAGATCCAGATAGACGAGCAATCGTCCATTGCGCTGGCTCGCGGCCGTATGGAGGCCGAACTGGCCGAACTGGGCGATGGCGAGAGCCTGCCCGAGGTGGCGGTGTACGACAACATTCGCAACGAGCTGAACGAACTCGATGCGCTTATGGCAACGGCCGCTTCATACGATTTGACGTTCGATCAACCCGAGCTTGATGGCAGCCTCGTACGGCGCACCGTGTCCGTGTCGTTCACGGTGTCCGATTATCGGGCTGCGCTCGACGTGGTGAAAGCGCTTGAGAACGGTACGTACAAGTGCCTCATCGAGAATTTCGCCTTGAATGGGAAGTTGAGGGCCGACGGCAGCGTGGAAAGCGTCTCCGCCACCATGGATGTGACGTATCTGGAAACGACGAACGGATCCACGAACCTGGGCGGCTTGGCACAGGAAGAAACAAGTTAGGGGAAGAAGCGAGTCAGGCGCGAACGCGTGATGTAACTCAGGACGTATCACGCGTTCGCAGTGGACTTCGATGCGTCCTCAGGCGTCTCCTCGTCGACGCCATCTGCTCGGTTCGGACGGCATCGCTTCTCGGGCTATCGTAGGGCTATGGAAGGGCCTATGGAAGCAAGCCAGGGCTAGTCGTCGTTATCCGGGCACTCGATGAAGAACCGGTTCTTGCCGTCTGCCTTCGCATGGTACAAAGCGCGATCAGCTTGCCGGTAGGCGGTTTCGTACGATATGCCTACTCCCTCCGGCAGCTCCACGCCGCCGATGCTGAGCGTCACCAACTGCGTCTTCCCGTTTTGATCGGGGAACGCCACGGGGTTTCCAATGATGAGATTGCAGCGTTCCACCAGCTTGTCCCGACTGATAGGCCCTGCGATGCACACGGCGAATTCATCGCCGCCCAGGCGACCAACGAGGTCGTTCGGACGGAAGGCGCGCCCGATCGCGTCGGCGGTATGCTGAAGGGCGACGTCGCCGGCAAGATGCCCGTACGTGTCGTTCACCAGCTTGAAGTCGTCCGTATCCAAGATGAGGAGCGCTCCCGCTTTCCCTTCTTCCAGCAGTCTGCCGGCGCGCTCCTGGAAGGTCTTCCAGTTCAGCAGCCCGGTAAGCCCGTCGTGATGGGCGCGCTGGGAGAGGTCGAGCTTCTCGCGCATTTCGTCGTCGATGTTTGTGATCTTGCCGATGACGGAAATCGGCCGATCCGTTTCGTCGGAAACGAAATGGGACATGATGCGCAGCCATTGGCGCGGTTTATCGTCGAGCTCAAGCGCGGCGTCGGTGACGGTTTCCTGCGGAGAGAGGAACGCGTCGGCAAGTTCGGGGCTGAGCTTGTCTTGCAGACGTTTGCGTGCGTTGCGGACGAGGAAATAAGGCCTCTTGTCGTCCGTCTCGTCTTCGGCGGATGAAGCTACAAAGTTTTGTCCTCCGTTCGGCTTCGAAATCAGCAGGGTGTCGCTTTTGATCGAATACTCGAAGAATTGTTCGTTCGCAAGGCTGTAGAGTTTCTGGAAACGCTGATTCTCTTCACGCACGCTGCGCGCCGCGCGCACGCGAGCGCGCAGGTACAGTGTCAACAGAGCGATGACCACGAGGAGGAGCGTGATGAAGCCCAGGGCTACTTCCAACAGGTGGTCGCGAATGAAAGAACTGATTTGCTCGTCCTGATCGATGAGCGAGTTGTTGTACACGATCGAATCGAGTTCGGTCGAAGAAAGCCCGCGGATAGACTTGTTGATGATCTGAAGCAGTTCGGGCTCGACAGGGTGGACGAGCGCAAAGCACGTTTCCACGGCTTGGGATGAGGAAGGCAGCGTTAGCAGGTTGTTGAGGTTGTCGGCGCTTATGTAGTAGGGGACGCAATAGGAGGTGCTGTAGGTATAGTCCGCTTTGCCCTCGTTCACAGCCTGGAGGCATTTCTCCACCGTGTCGTATACGACGACGTTCGGCCCTTTTTCGCTCAATGAGGCTTGTTCCCAGGGAACGGCCATCGTTTTTTCGCCAAGGTTGTCGGGATCGACGAACTTGTTGTAGACGAGCAGCTTCGATTCCGACATGTAAGGCGCGCTCAACGATAGAAGGAGTTCCTCTCGGACGTCGCTGGTGTTGTCGGCGCCCGCCACCAAATCGACGTCTGCATTGCGGATCGCCTCGGCCAGATTGTCCGAAGGTTCGATTTTCACGATCTCATAGGAGAAGCCTGCATGGCTCGACAAGTAGTCGAGGATGCCTTTGGTAGCTCCTTCGAACGAGCCGGTTGTCCGGCTGAATGATTGGATGGGAGCTTTCTCGGATATGATGCCAACACGGAGCATCTCGTGCGCGGCAGCGAAGGCGAGCTCGCTTTCAGTGAGGGAGTAATCGGATTTGGTCTGCATGAAGTATCGGTCGTACAGCGAGTCCTGAAGCGAAGGATTGCTCCGGTTGATGAGGTCGATCGTTGCATCGATGGCATCGATTACGTCGCGCTGGCCTTTTGGGGCTGTGAAGAAGTACGGGCGTCCTGCGAACGTAACCGCAGCATGGAAGTCGTCGTGCAAGTTGACGTCGATATCGAGGAAGGCGTCGGCTTTGCCCGTCAGCACGCTCTCGCGCATTTCTTCGTCGCTATCGCAGTCGATCATGGTGAGGTTGATGCCATTCTGCTCGAAGAAATAGACCAGCTCCTCCCGACGCATGCTTGAGCTCGCCAAGAGGCTGACAGTTACATTATCGCGCGTGAACAGGTTGGTTTGCGTAATGGTGTTGTTGGTATTAGGCACAAAGAGCGCCGTGTGTGCGGTTCCGTAGCTGTTCTGCGGATA
The DNA here is from genome assembly GCF_963929405.1 of Enteroscipio rubneri. Classification (NCBI taxonomy): domain Bacteria; kingdom Bacillati; phylum Actinomycetota; class Coriobacteriia; order Eggerthellales; family Eggerthellaceae; genus Enteroscipio; species Enteroscipio rubneri. Next base: position 1,012,553 of record NZ_CAWVIN010000003.1, read on the forward strand.
CTCGAAGTACTCTGCCAGGGATTGGCTGTATGTCATGCCGCCTTCGATATCGACTTCGCCGTTCGCCAGCATGTCGATGAGAGCGACCGCGCGTTCGCTGTCATTGGCGCCGGGAGCTTCGATGAACTCGTATTTCCATCCGGTGAACTGCGCGATGTGGATGAGGTAGTCGTATGTGTAGCCCTCGAATGTTCCGTCCTCGTTGCGTGCGAGCACGCCTTCTTGTTGCATGTAGCCCACCTTGACCACGCGTTGGTCGGGCTGTGATGCTTCGCTTGTCTGCTCAGGTTCTGTTTCGGCGGCGAACGCACTTGAGATGGGCAAGCAGGGAAGCAGCGTGCAGGCGAGGACAAGCGAGATCAGCAAGCATGCAATCGTTCGAACTGCGTTCGAAGCTCCCAACCTGCGCGCACGCAGGTAATTCGCGGCTGCGAACAGCGAAGACGGATGAGTTGCCTTGTTTGCCATGCTTCCTCGTTTCCGCCGACGGGCGGTTTGGTCAATATGCTTGTATGTGTATCATCCGCAATTATACCTCGCTCAAGCCGGGAAGAAACCGGGGGGGGGGCTGCTTTTATTGCTGTCTAAAAAAGCAGTGGATCTATTCCGATCGTGTGACAGCTTTTCCCTTGTCGTTGGGGCCGAGGCGTTTTCCCGCTACGCTGGGGTACGTTGCTGACTGTGGTGGGTCCATCGCCGACGCGGAGAGGAAGGCGAACGATGTTGGAAACAAGCAAGCCGGGGCAACCCTGAACGGCGTGATCAAGCTGTTTTCAAGCTCGGGTGAGCGATTGCGTAACCGACCGGAGCACGAAAGGAGCACTTCGGGTCGCAACGACTGGAAAAGAAAACAGGTCATCGGCTGCAAAAACCAACCGATGACCTGCGATAATCAATGGTGCCCCCGGCGCGATTCGAACGCGCGGCACCCGCTTTAGGAGAATGACGTTTTACCAGGTCATAAGGTATTTTTAGAGTGATTTACGCTTGCTATGGCTATAGGTAACGATAGGTAAAACCAGATAGTTTGATGCGCGTTGTCCCCTGATTGTCCCCTGGGGGACAACGCGTCGACCTGCGCGCCCGTCGGTCAGGTCGGGGCGCTCGGGCCGTAGGGGAATGCTTTCATCCTGCCGGCCGCGTCTACGCATTGCAGACGCGCTTGCTGCTTCCGCGATGCCCCGTATGCGGCTGGCGCGCTATAATGGGTTCGGTGCTTCGTCGCCCGTGGCAGCTTCGAGAGATCGGAGAAGCCTATGGACACCCAAACGATCATTGCGGTATGCGCGCTTCTTACGGTGGTAATCGGAATCGTGAGTTTGGCCAGAAGGGAGTGACGAACGGCCTTGTGCGTGAAAAAGCCGGTAACCCCTGCAAGAGTAAACCGGCTTAAGTAAGGAACAAGTGCTGCCCGGGTGTGCGGGGCACCGTTCGCTTCGAATTGTACCACATCCGCATCGATGGTGCAGGGTATCCCTGCGCCCCGCTGCGACATTTCACGGGATTCCCAAGTTCAACAAAAGTCAACAGCCGAACGCCGAAGTCCCAGGGCTAATACGCGCGGCGGTCGAGCCGTTTTATGGTTCGGGAGACTTCCTGTTCGCTGGCAAGCCGCGTAACTATACGGATATGGGCTGTAGCATCTTTCTCGCGCCCGATGGCGCTTCCGACGCACTGAACCGTTTGAAGCAAAATAGCTGCTCAAAATAGCTCAGACCCGTTCGGACTTCATGTCCGCTATTCTTCTGTCGGGTGTTGCTTGTCGAAATAATTCTTGCATGTATTGCAGAAGAACGGTTGCATTCCGCCATGATCAAATAGGATTACCGTGATGCCGTCGCTTTTATGGCAGCGTGGGCAGATAGGGCCGTATTCGTTTCCGTCATCGTCCACGGCGTATAGCATACCGTTTCTGTTCGTCACTTTTGCTCGCTCCGCTAACTGCTCCTTTAGAATTCTCACTTCTTCTTTCAAGTCCTTGTTTTCAAACATTAGATCGTAAAGCTTAGCTTGTAAGTCCATCAGAGTATTGATTTGGTCAGGCTTCAACGCTCCGGCATTCACTAACGTCTTTGCAAAGGCAAGCACAGTATTCAATTCGTCCATTACTCGCTCTCTTTCAAGCCGCTAGCGGAACAAGCCGGCGGGTCGATCACGAGGGCGCTTTCCGGCAGGTCGGTGTGCGGGATAGCGGCCAGCGAATAGCCGCACACGTCGAGCATCGCGGCCAGGGTGTCGGCTTGCGGCGTCGAGCCTCGGGAGGCAACGGCTGACACGTAGTTGTCCCGCTTCCCCATGGCGCGCCCTATATGGGTTGTGGGTACGCCAGCACTTGCTGCTGCGCTTTTCACGGCATCAATAGCTTTCATTCCGAAGCTCCATTCTATAAGCGTTCTTTTCGCGCAGTATAGCTAATTGCATAAGGTTAGACAATCGTTTATGGGCAAGTTGTGTATTAGGCAATTGGCTATTGTATAGACTTAGGCAATCGCCTAATATTTACATCGCGGCAAGGGAAAGTATCAAACCCGAGCCCAGGCGGGACGGCTCTCAATGGGAAACTGTTGGGAGGTGGTGGAAATGAAGCAGGTCACGAGATTCCTAGCGTTGCTCATCGTACTAGCTGTGATTTTGCTCGTAACAAGCCACTAGCCGCCGACCCTGGAAAGATTAGCGGCTAGTGCACTCATGCAATGACTGGCGGCCGATCTGAAAGGAGGTCAAGCCGTCCCGTCGATTGTATCAAGCCGCAAGCACGGCGGCAATAGGAAGGGACGCCCCTCCACAGCCTACCAAGCCGAAGGGGCGCCCCACTGAGCGGCCCGCAAGGGCCGGTAAGGAGGATTCTACCATGGGAGAGCTTAAGAGAGCGAAGCTGGCCCGCATCGAGGGCGCGGCGCACGACGTGCCGGGAGCGTGCGGGCGCATGCGAGCGGAGGGGGAGGGCACGCAAATCCTCCAGAAGGCCGCACGTGACGCATACCTGGACGTCCTGGAGCCGGTGCGCCTGGTGTTGGAGAAGGAGGCGGCATGAGCGGTATGAAGGGCAAGAAACGCGGGAGCGTGCCCCTGTGGGTGGTTGACGGGCTGGTGGACATGACGGACGCCGCGCGGAACCTGTCGCAAGCCGTGGAGTGCGCAAGCGTTGCCGCGCAGACGAGCATCACCGACCCTATGGACTTCATCAAAGGCGCGCTTTCCGTGCTGCTCTTGGCAGCGGAGGACGCTAGCGAGCAGGCGGAGAACCTGCGGCGTGAGGCTGAGAAGGCGCTGGGGCCGAGGAAGTAGGTGTCAGGCCGCGTGACGCCGCCTGCTTCGCGGACGGCCAGCATAGATGCCAGACCTTGCGCGCACCGGCAGCGCCCTTCCGCGTAAAAGGCGGCGGGGCGCTTCGCCTTTAAGGCGCGGGCGTTCAAACGGAAGAAGGCGCCCGCTCCGCCCCGGCGATTGACCCAGGTGGCAAGTACGCCTTCGGGAGCCATGATGCCACGCATCGAAACGCCTTCCGGAAAAAACTCTCGGCGGGGGGATGGGCGCTATGCCGCCGGGGTCGCCTCGAGGCACCGGGGGGGGGTGGCCCCGCCCCCTCGGCCTTCGGCCCTCCCTGCGTCGTAGGGCCGGTTCAGAGGAGCGCCTTTTCCACAGCGGCAATCGGCCTTGCGTTCGACGCCGTGCGCGAAACGGGGTGAGAGGAACCGGCTCGAACGGTGCAAGGAGGGGAACGCAGGGATACGCCCCTCATGAAAGCAAACCGGCGGGGGGAAATCGGCCCTGGCGCCGAAGGGGGGCTTCGCGACTCCCGCAAAAGACCCCCCATCCCTTGCGCACCTTGTGAAAACCTTGCATAAGGCCGCCTTCGGTTGGTTCCTTTATGCGCAGATGGACGCAGTGAATCCGCTTCGAGCGAGAAGTGCCGATCTTGGCTAAACCTTAACGCAGTCGGCAGTGCGTTTTTTCCTAACCGTTCGCCGGATTCGTCTCCTTTGCCCTGCGCTTGCTCTCTTTGCGGCCGTCCGCTCCCTGCTTTGAGAGTTTGCGCCTCTTGGCCCCTTCGCCATGGGTCGCTTGGCCCTTCTTCTTGTAATAGTCGCTCACCTTGCCTGAGCTGCTTCCTCTGCCCATGATCCTACCTTTCTTCTTTGGTTTCTCTTTGCTTCGTTTTCCTCAATTGCTCGAATCTCGCCTGCATGTCGCTTTCGTACCACACCACCCGCGCACCTCCCGCGTCGAAGTCGCACCGCCTTCCGTAGGCCAGCACCGCCGACGGCCTGAGCCTTCTCGCCGCCTCTGCGGCCCCGTTCTTGAACAGCTCGATACCTTCCGCGCAATCCATAAGCCCCACCGTCGAGAGCGCCACCGCAGAGCCTTGCGGGACGCCCTCGAAGGCGAACGCGTAGGTGTTAGGCTCGCCCCATGTGAGGGTGGGCACCACCCGCAGCCCCGCATCCTGCCACATGCGCCCCACGGCCCGGCCCCGGTAGACGTTCCATCGCTGCATCGGCTCGGGCATGTCGAGGTAGCACGAGAAGTCGGGCGTGAGCGCGCAGGCGAAGCGCGAGAGCATGGGCACGTAGCGCACAGGGTCGCTCCACGTCCCCTCGAACCGGTAATCGTCCAGGAAGAAGTGCACGCCCGCCTTGGGGTCTGTGCACCTCGGGCACGACGTGAACGCGCGCAGGCGTTCGGGCGCGACCTCCACGGGGTCGAGCTGCGGCATACCGGACGGCCCCACGTCGAAGCCGTCCACTAAGTGGAGGTTGTACGCCCGGCGCACGCGGTCGCGCCGGTTGCTGGAATTCTCGGGCTGCTCGCGCATGGCCGTCCCTTCTTACTGCAATGGAAAACTTGCTTGCATCTCAACAATCCCCCTTCACTGCCAAGGTTTACTGGTTCCTGCCTCTGGTTATCTATGATTACGTCGTATATCCCCAGGTCATAAAATCTTGGTGTAAGGGTATCTTGCTCGAAGTGTGAGGGTATCCCTGCGAAGTGTGAGGGTATTTGCCCTCACACATTCCCGTGTCATACGTGAGGTTAGGGCCTCTGACGGCTGGAAGCGGGTTCACGCAGTAGAGCGACGCATGGCCCTTGATCCCCTTGTGAACTAGTGTGAGGATTCCGACTTCTTGAAGGGCGCGCAATGCCCGCGAGGCGTTCTCAGCATGCCCTCCCAGCTTTTCGGCGGCCCAGTCGCGCGGAATCTGCACGGTTTGCACGTCCCCAAGCTCCAAGTCATCGCGTCCCTTGCTTGCTAGCCAGTCGGCCAGCCATCCGGCTTCAACGCGTTTCAGCATATCGCCGTCCTTGAATTGGGGGACAACGCGAGGAAGGAGAACGGCCCAAAGGCTCGTGCGCTCGCGTATCGCGGCGTCCATGATTATGCGCATGGTCGAACCGCGCATCTTCCCGTATTGCTCTTCCATGCTTCACATCACCGCATCCCGCCGTATGGGGAGCGGCAAAGCGCGACGAAGTGCGCGGCTTCGGGAAAGTCTGTTATGCACATCCTAGCGTTGCCGAAGGACATCGCTTCGTCTGCGAGCATGCCGCGTCACCGCCTTCCGCGCCTCGGTGGTAGAATGGGCGCAGCGGCTTCAGTGCTGCTGTTCGCGCTCGCTTCGCCTTCGGTTTGGTCGCTGAGGGGCAAATGCGGGCGCTTCCGCTTGTTCTCTACGCGAGTGCGGTTGCGCTTGCCGGGGCAGTCGGACATGATCGGTTCGCCGGTGCCGAACACGTAAACCGCAGTTCTACGCCGTCCCATCGACACCGCTCCCATTCGCGTACTCGATCAGCTTGAACTTCGGCACGAATAGGCGGCGTCCTATGCGGCACCCCGGCAGACGCCCCGCGTTTATCTCCGCGCGGATGGTCTGCTCCGACACACCGGTGAGGCGGTGCATATCCTGCACGCTCAGCAGCTCCGGTTCTCCCGCGAGCATTTCCGGCGTATCGGCGGGCGGTTTCTCGGAGAGGTACACCATGCGGCATTTGCCGCAATCTGCGCTAGATATCGGTAAGGCCATCCTGGGACACCTCCTTCAGTAATGAGCTCATTTCCGCTTTGTCCATGCCGAAAGCGTTTGCGACTTTAGCCAGTTGACCCGGGTAAAGTTGAAACCCTCTATTTTCTGCATAAGAGATTAAAGAAGCGTCGATGCCAGACCTTCTTGCGAGTTCGCGTTTGCTCCATCCAAGCATGATTCGTTTTTGCTGCATTTCGATCATAATGACCACCTCCAAGCTTATTTGTTGTTCATTGCACTTTGTATAATAGCGTTGTAAAATACTCTATAATAGAAAAATTAGAGGTTATTACTTTAGAGATTACGGAGTATCTACAAGTGAATGAGTACAAGATAAAAAGAGTCTTTAGTATTCACGAGGTTTTCAAACCGCTGCCGTGGTATGTCCGAGACGTAATTCCCATATTGAGAAGCGACGGCGAGCCAATCGCTTATTGCGAAGTGGACGGTCATAGTAGGCTTATGCGAGAGCTTCCGTGTGAAATTTTTAATCACGAATTGAAACGGCTTAACGTTTTGAATGGCGAAGAATTCGCCTCTTTCATGTCCGAGTATGGACTTGTTGGATGTTTTGAGAAAAACAGAGAATTATTTTCTTCGTCTCTCCTGAAACTCGACATTTCCGATCGCAGCCAAGTTCTGAGGTTTGAGGCGGATATGGATTTCCTAGCGTTACTTCCGAAAAACCCTTCTGATTACTTTATCTCTCGGCAAGAAATTGAGACACGCTATTCGGAACTTCAGGAAGGAATTGCATGTGTGGCAAAAGATCACAAGGTGCTTAGTGTCGTGTCTGCCGCAGAGGCGGCAACAACTGTTTGGTCTTTGCTGAGCAGTGCGAAAACAGTAAAGGCAATTATGCAGAGTGACGATCCTGAGACAATAGCCAAGCTTGCGGACATCAGCGTCGATGGTCTTTACGATGAGATACAGGAGGATGATGAATACCTGAACTGGCTCATGAGAGGGATTTCTCCCCAGATAGGAATAGTGATAGACATGCCGGACGGCACTTGCGGGAAGCCGTCATTCGATGACTTGATACTTGAATATAAGCGCGGGTGCTTTGAGCAGGCCGTGGCTTTGCAGATATGGGAGTTCTCTCTGCATGGCGAAGGGTATTCCGTATGCTCCGAGTGTGGCGAGGTTTTCGTCAGGAAGCGGTCAACCAACAGGAACGGCTCGCCTCGAAACACGAGCTTGTTTTGCTGTGATAAATGCAAAAATCGATATACGCAGAGAAAGTACAGAAAAAGCCCCGCATACCAGTTAAAGCAAGAAAAAAAGAAAGCCAGCAAACCAAGTTCATCCAATGTGATAAAACGCACTAGCTAATCCCGCCCGCTGACCCGGGCGCGTTGGGTATAGCCAAGCAAGCGCGGATCACAGGAAGGAGGTAACACCATGGCAAAAGGAGACGGAAGCATAACGGAGGTGCGGCGCGGCGTGTGGCGCGTGTGCGTGTCTTTCGGCACCGATCCCGTGACGGGGAAGCGGATCAAGGTGCAGCGCAATGTACACGGCACCAAGGCGGAGGCTCGGAAGGAGCGCGACCGGATACGCAGAGAGCATGAAAACGGCTTGTCGGTCGATGCGGACAAGATGACGTTCGGAGAGTTCGCCGACACGTGGCATTCCGCTCGCGTGGATGCGGGCGAAGTGGTGCGCACGCGCCTTGAACGCGAAGGAACGCTCATTAGCACGCTGTCAAGCTATATCGGCACTGTCCGCTTGCGCGATTTGACGCCGCGGACCGTCGAATCTCTGTATGCGTCCATCAAGCGCGACAAGACGGCAGAACGAGGCTCGTGCAGTGGGACTACGCTTCACATGTACCACGCCCTTTTGAAGCAGATACTGCGCAAGGCGGTAGACTACGATCTAATCTTGCGCAACCCGTGCGACCGCGTGAAAGCCCCGAAGGCCGACGAGCCAGAACGCCGCTCGCTCACCGTGGACGAAGGGGCGCGGCTGCTCGAATGCATCGAAGAGGCGGAGCGCGCCGCATACGCGTGGATGGCGGAGAAAGAGGCGCGGCAGACCGAGTGGGGCAATCTGTTCGGGCGATCAAGCCTTTTGGGGCTGAACACGATCAGCTACGTTATGGCGGCGCGCATCGGCCTTGCCACAGGCATGCGGCGCGGCGAGGTGTTCGGGTTGTGCTGGGGAAGCGTTGACCTGAACCAGCCGTGCATCAAGGTTCGCCAATCCCTCACGTCCTACGGCGAGGTGAAAGCTCCGAAGAGCAAGGCGGGCGTGCGCACCGTCGCCATCGATGCTACCACGGCGGCGCATCTTCGGCAATGGAAGGAGCGCCAGGCGGTGGAGTTGTTGAAGCTCGGCATCAAGCAGGACGGATGCACGCCGGTATGCTGCTCGGCGGTGGGCGGTTACTGCGAGCTTCACAGGTTCACGCGGTGGTGGGTGGGGTTCCGCAAGCAACACGGCTTCGATGATCTCAAATTCCACGAGCTGCGCCACACCCAGGCTACCCAGCTGCTGGCGAACGGCGTAGACGTGAAGACGGTGCAGAATCGCATGGGGCACTCTACGGCCTCTCTCACTCTGAACCAGTACGCTCACGCGATACCGGAGAACGACGAGAAGGCCGCGCAGCTCGTGGGAAACCTGTTCGCCAAGAGGGCTGACGAAACGCCGATAATCAAGGTGAAAACTGCCTAGTTGTTTCCGGTTGTCCCCTGATTGTCCCCTGCGACGTTTTTTGAAGCATCAAGAGAACAGGTCACCGGCTGCGAAACCAACCGATGACCTGCGAGTTCCAATGGTGCCCCCGGCGCGATTCGAACGCGCGGCACCCGCTTTAGGAGAGCGGTGCTCTGTCCCCTGAGCTACGGAGGCGCGGACGTTATTGTAGCATTAATCCTCGCGCGATCCTATGCGGCCTTCGTGTCAGAAGCCTGCAGCACCTACGCTTCCTGCGGAGAGGTGGGTGGATTCGATGTCTGCACCTGCTGGAACGTCACGTTTACGGTCACGTTCGCGCCGATGTTGCTGATCGTGTACGTGCCGCCCGAGGCTGCAACGCCATCCAGGCCTTTGACGGAAGCCACTTCGTAGCCGCTGTTCGGCGTGATGGTGATCGTCACGCTTCCGCCTTCGTCCACCGTCGATGCGCTCGACGACACGCTGCCTCCACCGTTGGAGTTCACGCTCACGCTGTAAGTGGACACCTGCTTGCCCAGGCTCACCACGATATTGACCGTTGTTCCTTCCTGATGCTTGCCGCTGCTCGGATTCTGGCTGATGACGAGACCTGACGCTACGCTATCGCTGTAGTCGTAATCGGCGGCCACGTTGAACCCGGCGTTCTCGAGCGTCGAAGTTGCCGATCCCTCGCGCTGCCCCACGACGTTCGGCACGTCATTGCCTTCGGGGCCCAGAGAGAGATAGTAGGTGATGGTGGTGTCCTTCGCCACTTTCGTGCCGGGGGCGACGTCCTGCCGTGCCACACGATCCTTGTCGACCGAGTCGGAGTACTCCGCTGGCCCAGCCGAGTACTTGAGCCCGTTAGCCGTCAGCTCCTTGCGTGCATCGTCGGCCGTCATGTCCTTCAGGTCGGGCACGGTGATCTCGGCCACTCCGATGGATACGGTCAAGTTGATCTTCGTGCCCTTTTCACGTTTGACATCGGAATTCGGGTCTTGTCGAATGACCTGGCCTGATTCTACTGTGTCGCTGTTCTCCTCGGTGACGGTTCCCACCTCGAAGCCCTTTGCCTCGATTTCTGCAACGGCGTTTTCGCGTGTCATGCCCACTACGTTGGGCACCTGGATGGCGTCTTCGCTGGGGGATCCGCTCATGAGCGCGAAGGCGATGCCTCCGATGACGGCGAGCGCAGCGATGATGCCGAGCACGATAGCGATCGTTTTCTTGTTGCTTTTCTTCTGGGATCCGTCGTCGCTGCGGTAGGATCGCGAAGACGACGTGGTGTTTGAGGCGCCGGGGGCGACGGGCATGACGGCGGTGCTATCGGGCCCGATCGGCGCGACGCCGCCCATGACCCTTGTCTCGGCGCTCGTGAAATCGCCGAGGTTGACGGGCCGGCCGGCCAGGTAGTCGTTGAGCACTTGGCGCATATCCTTGGCCGTGGCGAATCGTTCCACCGGGTTCTTGGCCAAGGCTTGCATGATAATGGCCTCGAGCGCGGGGTCGATGTCGGGGTTGATTTCGCGCGGCGGCACCGGCAGATCGTTCACCTGCTTCATGGCTACGCTCACGGCGTCGGGGCCGTCAAAGGGCAGCTGGCCCGTCGTGGCCTCGTAGAGCACCACGCCGAGCGAGTAGATGTCGCTTGCGGCCGTCAGCTCCTTGCCCTGCGCCTGCTCGGGCGAGATGTAATGCGCCGTGCCTAGCACCGAGGAGGTCTGGGTTTTGACCGAGTTCTTCGCCCGCGCGATACCGAAGTCCATCACCTTCACGTTGCCGTCCGGCTGAACCATGATGTTCTGCGGTTTGATGTCGCGGTGGATGATATCCAGCCCGTGCGCGACGGAAAGCGCCTGGCACACCTGCGAGCCGATCTCGGCCACCTTGCGCTGGTTGATGGCGCCGCGCTCGAGGATGGCTGTCTTCAGGTCGGAGCCGCGTACGAATTCCATCACGATGTAGTACGTGCCGTCGTCTTGGCCCCAGTCGTACACGTTTACGATGTAGGGGCTCTGCAAGTTCGCCGCCGCTGCCGCCTCTTGCTTGAAGCGCTGCGTGAAGCTGGGATCGGCAGCGTACTGCGGAAGCATCACCTTTACGGCAACCAGGCGTCCCAGAACGTTGTCTTGCGCCCGATACACCTCGGCCATGCCGCCGATGCCGATGCGCTCCGTTATCTCGTAGCGGTTGTTGAACACCCTGCCTATCATGCTTCCGGTCACGTTTTAGCTCCTTTTGGGTACATGCTGGGCTCTCTGTGCGTTGCGGTGTGATACACGAGTCTTCAGCATACCGTATTTACAAAAGCCCCTGCACTTCTAAGGCTGTTTTCAACACATTCTGCGCTTTTTGCGCCGCTGCGCCCGAGCCGCCGTTCTCGATGATGAGCGCCACCACGACGCGGCTGTTTTCGGAGGGCGCCATGCCCACAAACCAGCTGTTGTCTTTGCCGTTTGCGTTCTCCGCCGTACCCGTTTTGCCAGCTACGGTCACACCGGAGACAGCGGCTGCAGTGCCCGTGCCATTCTCCACGACGCCTTCGAGCACGGTGCGCACGCGCTCGGCCGTGGTCTTGCTCACGGCCTGCATCAGCTTGGAAGGCTGAGCGGTGAAGCTGCGCTCGCCGTTTGCGTTGTATACGCCGTCCACCAGGTAAGGCTGCATGATGGCGCCGTCGTTGGCGATTGCCGACCCAACGAGCGCCATCTCCAGTACGGTCGCGTTCGGTCCCTTCTGGCCGACGGGTTCGCCGGCGGCAGCCCACGCCGTGGTCCACGTCGACATGGCGTCGGGGTCGGGCATGAGAGAGGTGTAGAGCGGAAGCGGGAAGTCGACGTCTTTATCGAAGCCGAACGTCTCGGCGCCCTTCACGAGCGCTTCTGGCCCCATTTCTACGCCAAGCTGGCCGAACACCGTGTTCGACGACACTTCCGTGGCCCGTGCGAGTGTGATATCGCCGTAGTCCACGTCGCCGTAATTCGACACGGAGGCTCCGCCTATGTCCATGGAACCAGGGGAGGAGAACACGGTGTCCTCGCTGGCCGTGCCGTTCTCAAGCGCGGTGGCGAGCGAGACGATCTTGAACGTGGAACCGGGCGCGTACAGCGCGGAAGTTGCGCGGTTCACGAGCGCCCCATCAGCGCCGCTGGAGTCGGTGCCTGCCTGCTCAAGCAGGCTCTCGATGTCTGCCGCGTCGTAGGTGGGCGCAGACGCCATGCCCAAGATGGCGCCCGTCTCAGGATCCATGACTACGCACGCCCCCTTCTGGCCTGCGATGGCGTCCTGCGCCGCTCGTTGGATCGTGGAGTTGAGCGTAAGGGCGACGTCGTTTCCGGTCGTGCCCGTGCCGGCGAGCGAGTCCAGCACGTCGGTCCACGACGCGAAGTTCTCCTGGCCCTTGAGGGTGTCGTTGTACGCCTGCTCGATGCCCGAAGTGCCGAAGCGCGAGGATGCGTAGCCCACCACGTGGCTGGCAAGGTCGCCTGCGGGATACACGCGCTTGTAAGTTCCGTCCTCCTCCTGAACGCTTTGGGCGAGGACGGTGCCGTCGTAGGTGGAGATGGTGCCGCGCTCTGAGCGCGATTCCTTGGCGATGGTGTGGTTATTGCCCGCCATGTTCTGGTAGTAGTCGGCCTGCACTACCATGATGAGCGTGAGGTTGGCCACGAGCGCTGCGAACAGCACAGAGCAGAACAGCATGCTGTGCGTCAGGCGCTTGCCGAGCGACACGCGCCCGAGCACGCTGTTTGCATGGAGCGACCCGGTAGCGCTCGACATTTCCGTATCGACGCCTGTGCCCTCGTCGCCGCAGCGCAGCAAAAGGCCCACGGCGATGAAGCTCGCCAGCAGCGATGAGCCGCCTTGGCTGATGAAGGGCAGCGTGAGGCCCGTCAGCGGGATGAGTCGCGTCACGCCGCCCACGATGATGAACGCCTGCAGCACGATCAGCGCGGTCAGGCCTACGGCGACGAACGAGCTGACATCGCTTTTCGCGCGCGCCGCCGTCACGAAGCCGCGCACGGCGAGGCACAGGAACAGCAACAGCACGCCTGCCGCGCCCAACAGCCCGATTTCCTCGGCGATGGCCGCGAAAATGAAGTCGCTTTCCACGACCGGGATCTGTTCTGCCAGCCCGCGTCCGAGCCCGGTGCCAAACAGGTCTCCGTCGGCCATGGAGTAGATGGCCTGGACCAGCTGGTAGCCCTTGTTCTGGGCATCGGCGAACGGATCGAGCCACGTGGCCACGCGAATCTGGACGTGATCGAAGGCAAAGTAGGCGCCCACGCCGCCGATTGCAATGAGGCCCAGGCCGATGACAAGGTAGAACTTCTTGCCCGTCGCCACGTACAGCATGAGGAGGAACACGAAAAAGAACACGAGGGCGCTGCCAAGATCCTTCTCGAACACGACGATGAGCATCGCGACGCCCCACATGAGCAGCAGCGGCAACAGCGTGCGGATGTCGGGGAGGCGGAACGGACCGATGCGCCAGGTGAACACCGAGAGCATCTCTCGGTTCTGCGCAAGGTAGCCTGCGAGGAACAACACGATGACGATCTTGGCGATCTCGCCCGGCTGGAACGAGAACGTGCCGACGCGCAACCAGATTTGGCTGCCGTTGATCTCGGTGCCGATGCCCGGCACCAGCGGCGAGAGCAGCAGCAGGAAGCCGACGATCATGAGCGTGTACTTGTAGTTCGCCACCTTGTCGAGGTTGCGGATGGCCACGAGCGCGACCACCATGCACGCCACGCCCAAGAATAGCCACATGACCTGGTTAACCGCCAGATCGGGAGCCAAGCGCGTCACGAATGCGATACCGGTTCCCGACAACGCGAACACCAAAGGCAGGATGGCCGGATCGGCTCCCGGCGCGAACTTGCGGACGGCAATGTGGGCGATGATGAACGCGGCGAAGACGCCTACCGGCACGCCGAGCGTGTTCATGTTGAGTGATTGCCCCTGGTTCAGGGCGATCATCGCGAACAGCAGCACCACGAGCGGCGCAGCCACGCACAGAAGAACGAGCTCTATGTTGCGTCGCGTCATGACACTACTCCTGTGCTGGGGCGTTTGGGGTGTGATCTGTGCCTGAACGCTGATCGGCCTGGTCGGAGCCGTTGGGCTTTGCACCCTGCGCGTCGTCGGCCCCGCCTTCCGGCTGCTGTCGTGCGGCCGCCTCCGCTTCGTATTCGGCGACGAGGGCCTCGGCGGCAGCCAGGTCGTCCACGCGGATACCGGATTCGAGGCGGTTCGCCACGCCGGGCTGGAGATCGTCGACGGACACATCGGTCGTTCGTTCCAGACTTGAGAACGACATGCCGAGCACCGCGCCGGGAACGCCACGGTAGATGGCCACCTTGCCGTTGTCTGCAGCGAGGTAGGCCGCCGTGTTCAGGTAGGCCGTCGTGCCCCATGCCGCTCCGGCTACAAGCGCAGCGAGCAGCACGAGTATCAAGGCGATAGAGATTTTCGTTTTGCGCGCCATCTTCTTGCGACGCACGTCGGCAAAGCCGGTCACGTCCGCTACGATCACGGTCACATTGTCGTGGCCGCCGGCCGAGATGGCTTCGTTCACGAGCTGTGTCGCGCACCGCTGCGGATCCTGGATGCGGCAGAGTGTGTGCTCTATGTCCGCATCGCGCAGCATGGTCGAAAGACCGTCGGAGCAGACGAGCAGTCGATCGCCCGTTTCAACATTGATCTCGTAGATGTCGGGGTGCAGGTGCTCGTCGCTGCCCAGCGCACGCGTGATGACCGACCGGTTCGGATGTGTCCGCGCCTCTTCAGGGGTGAGCTGGCCCGCTTCGATCATGTCGGCCATGAGGCTGTGATCGCGCGTGAGCTGTTGCAAGGTGCCCTGGTGCAGCAGGTAGGCACGCGAATCCCCTACTTGGGCGATAACCAGGCGCTCGCCTTCGAGCATGGCAGCCGTCATCGTCGTGCCCATGCCCTCGCGGCCGCGTCCTTCGCGCGCCGCTTGGATGACGGCGCGATTCGCATCCTCGACTGCGCGGGCGAGCTGCTCGCCGTCAGGATGCTTCGGAGCGCGTTCGGCCAGCACGTCGACGGCGATTTCGGATGCCACCTCGCCGGCCGCATGGCCGCCCATGCCGTCGGCGACGACGAACAGCGGCGGTGCGACGATAAGGCTGTCCTCATTGTGATCGCGCAAGCAGCCGATGTCGGTTCGGCTGCCGAATGTGGTGACGGCTCCGCGGCGCGTGCGCGCCGTGGACTTGTATGAACGATCGCCGGCCATCAGGAGAACCTCACGCGGATAGCCACGTCACCCACATTAACAACATCGTTGTTTTTCAAGGCGACGGGTTCGGAGACGAGCTGCCCGTTCACGGCGGTGCCGTTGCGAGAGCCCAGATCTTCGACGAACAGGTTCTGCCCCATGAGCGAGAAGCGCGCGTGGCGGCCGGAAACGTAGCCCGCGCCGATGACGATGTCGGCGCCGGGATTGCGGCCCACGATCACAGGTCCGCGCACCACGATGGATACGCCGCGCAGCTCTTTCGGGCCGCGCTCGACGGACAGGTTCCAGGTGCGCTCCTTCTTGCGCTGACCTTTCACCAGGCCGATGCCTGTTTTCATGATGGCGAACAGGAACAGGTAGAGCAGTGCCACGAACAGTAAGCGCACGATGAGCAGCACGACGTCGATCACGGGGCTTCCTTCCGTTTCCGCTTAGGCCTGCGTGAACACGAAGTTCGTTACGCCGATGGTGATACGGTCCCCTTCGGACAAAGGCTGCGCTGTGATTTCCCGATCGTTGACGAACGTTCCGTTCGTCGATCCAAGGTCGGTGATAACCCAGACGCCTTGAGGCTCTAAGCGCAGCTCAGCATGCTGGCGACTGGCATTGAGGTCGGGGATGACGATGTCGTTCTTCGACTCGCGGCCCATGAGCAAGCGTGCGGTGGCCAGATCGTAGGTGCGGTTATTCGTGGTGTCCACCAGACGTGCACGCACCGCGCTTTGCGCGGGCACCGGATTGGCTCCCTGCGCCCCTCCGGCAAAGACGACGGTATCGGCTGCGCGTGCGACGGGTTGCGCAGCCATATTTGCGCCGGCGCCTGCACCGACAGCTCCGGCCGCTGCCGCGGCACCGGCCACGCCGCCAAAAGCGCCTCCAGGCGCCGGCGCTGCGTAGTAGGGGTCGGCAGCTTGTGCGGATCGGGGTGCGGGGCCGTCCCGCCCTTCATCGAAGTCGCGGCTGTCGAAGGTGTACTCGCCGTAATCGACCGAGTAATCGAGCTCGTCCTCGGGCACGTAAGGCAACGGCGGCTTACCACCCGGGGCTGCCGTTTCTGACGGCGCATAGGGATCGTAGCTGCCGGCGCCGTCGGCCGGCCCTGCCTGAAAAGCCGGATCGGCGGAGAAGTCGTCGTATCCGTCGTACCCGCCTACAGCCTGCGCGCCGTACGATGCAGGAGCCGGGGCTCCGTAGGGCTGCTGTACGGGCGCTTGGTATGGGGCCCCTTGTCCGCGTGCGGGCATGCCGGCGAACTGCTGCGGCCGCATGCCGGCACGAGCCCGGCTTCCCGGGGCAGCCAGCCCGTAGCGCTCCATTTCCTCCGCGCGCAGCTGCGCGATGATGGGCGCGGCAACGGCTTCGGCGATGATGTCGAACTTGCCGTGCTTGAGCCCATCGTCGACGATGAACCGGACGAGGGGCTGCCCGTCCATGACGAGGCCCTGCTCGGAAGCTTTTGCGGCCAGATAGGTCTCAGTCTCTCCGGCGAGGGTGGGGTAGTAGCCGAACAGGCGCTGGTCGTCATCGGGATTGACGAGCACCGTGTAGAGCGTGGGCGCGAACTGCTTGCCGGCCCCGACCATCTTTTCGCGCTTCATCTGCTTCTCGGCCTTTTTCGCTATCTGGACAGGCGAGATGGGCGCGTTGGCCATACGGTCGGCCGCGCCTTCGAACGTATCCTCCATCTTGCCTTCGAACCTCGAAAGAAAGCCCATGGTATCTCCTTCATCGCATGCGGGCAGAACGCTTGCGGCTCCGTGTGGGCCACATCGTAACTTGCCCAGTCGAGCGCGCAGCCCCGGTCCTCGATGCCCATGCAGCTCGCGGTGCGAACCGGTGTGCCTTCCCATGCGAACGTGATCGTCGTGTGATCCCTGCATATGCCTATGCAATGTTCCATCTTGCCATAAACCCTGCATGACCGTGGCATCCTTTACGCAATCGTCATGATTGTGAACAGGCGGGAGGCAAAAAAGAAACGAGCACGATGCGAACGCAAGGGCTCGGAGATAAGGGAGGGACTGAAACCGGGCGGAGGCGATAAGAACGGGGGCGCGGTTCCGCCCGGCGCGAGGGAAGGGGAAGCGCCGGGCGGATTGATTCGCACCGCATGCAGCTGCGGAGCCTGGGAGAGCAAAGGGAAGGAGCAGGCGCCTTCGGAGGGAGGACTCCCTAGGGCAGGAGCTCCTCGATAAGGAGGGCGATGCCACGGTAGAACCCCGTTTCGGCGGCTGCGGCCATCTGGGCTGCGTACGCCGAGGCCCAACGGCCGAGATGCTGACTGAGGAAGCTGTTGTAAAGCGTCTCGTATTCGGCCGCCTGCGCGTCGTCGCCTCGTTCCACCGCTTCGAGTTCGGATTCCAGAACGAGCTTTGCGAAAGCCAGCTCGACGCCCAGCTGATCGGGAGCGTCTTTCACGCCTTCGTCCACGCTGTATCCAAAATCCGCGTAGAACCTGTTCAAACTTCCTATCGAAGCATTTGCCTGCTGCTTCACGTACAGAGATTCGTACGGAGGCTCGATGCCCTCCTGGTTCACGCCGCGCATGAGCCGAACGCGATCGCGGGCTATGTCGATCAGGATGTCCTGGAGGTCACGGTTGGCTTGCGCGCGTCCGAAACGTGCGATCTCGGCGATGCCCGCGCTTCCCGAGCCTTCTTCGAAGGTGCCCGCCACGATGCTTTCCACCAGGGCTTCGTCGGGAAGGGTAAGGAACAACGAGGCCAGCAGATCATACGTCTCGATGGTTGCTTGAAGTTGTTCGTTGCGTTGCGCCTTCATGATTCGATCACCGCTTTCCAATGGGCCCGCACGCATGCGGCGCGGGCCCATAGCTGTAGTTGCCGTTCGCTAGTCGTTTGCCGGATTGTCGGTAGGCACGAGCTTGCTGTTCAGCGCCGCCATGCTCAGCAGCACTGCCAGCCCGATGACGGCACCCGCGACCATGAACTCGGAAGCGCTTGGCACGTACGCGGTTACCATCTGCGGCCCGCTCGTATGCTGGAGAAACGGGATGAACAGGCCTTCGCTGATCTCGCCGTATGTGGGGTAGATGCTGCCGCGCACCACGTACACGAACTTGGACAGCGCCACGCCTGCAAGTGCGAGTCCCGCCGCGACCTGTACGCCTCTGCCTCGCAGGAGCAACGCTGCGGGTACGACGATGCCGGCGACCACCTGCGTCCAGAAGATCCAAGCGTACGTGCCGAACATGACGGCTTCGAATGCGCGTAGGGCGAAGTCGCCGCGGTAGGCCAGCAGCATGCCCTCGCCCAGCATGATGGCTGCATTGGCAACCAGCAGGGCGCCCGCCAGCTTACTGCTTACATTGCGCGCAGTTCCGGTGACCGCGTCCAGCAGCAGGGCGACAGCGCATCCGGCTATCACCATCTGCACGAGGGAGATGCCGATCTCTGCCGTGGACTCCCAGCCGATCTTGCCGGGGATCGAGCAGAACATGATGGTGGTGCCCAGCACCAGCAGGACGGCGAACACGCCCGTGCCGATGGAGGCGGCCTTCGCAAGCGCGGGCTTGGCTAGGCGTAGGCCCACGATCAGCAGCACGCCGAACACGAGCGTGGCAGACAGCAGCCACACGTCCAGCAGCAACGGCGAGGCGATGTTCGGAGCGAAGAACAAGCGCCACATACCCAGCGGACGCCCCAGATCGGGCAGGATGGCCAACCCGGCGCACGCCGAGAAGATCACGCCCACCACAGCCAGCTTCAACCGCGAGACCATCGCCGGTTTGCCGACGGCCGCCAGGAGCAAGGCGCCTGCGCCGGCCGCTTCGAAGAACAGGAACAGCGAGATGTACAGGCCCCACGGCACGTACGAGGTGATGCTCGTAACGCCTTCGGCGAACGAATACTGCTGTACCAGGGCGAACAGGCCCATGGCGAGGAGTACGAGGCACACCGCCCCCACGCCGAGGACCACGTTCTTGTTCATTTTGATATCCATGACCATGCCTCCTTACACCAGACCGGCGTAATACACGCTTGGCTCGGTGCCAAGGTCTTCCATGAGCGGCTTGGCGCCCAGCTTCTTGATCATCTCGTTGATCTCGGAAGTCGGGTCGTCCAAATCGCCGAACCAGCGGCTCTTCGTGATGCACGTCTTCACGCACGAGGGCTCTTCGCCCTGGGCGGTGCGCTCCTTGCACATGACGCACTTCTCCACCACGCCGATAGGATGCTCCGCGGCGCGCATCTCCTCGTAGGGCGTCATCTCGTAGCCTTCGTAGTAGGGCGTGGTCTTCTGATCCACGTCGTGATAGGAGCGCGCGTTGTACGGGCACGCGTTGATGCACATGCGGCAGCCGATGCACTTCTCGTAGTCCACCTGCACGCACCGGTTCTCATCGTAGAAGCTGGCACCTGTGGGGCACGCGCTCACGCACGGTGCGTCCTGGCAATGCTGGCAGGCCATAGGCAGCACGGTTTGCCCGGAGTTGGGATACTCGCCGTATTCGCCTTTCAGGACCTTGCACCAGTACATGCCCGAGGGCGTGGCGTTTTGGTACTTGCATGCCATGGTGCAGGCATCGCAGCCCGCGCAGGTGCTCACGTCGATGAGCATTCCGTATCGAGTCATGTCCTTCCCCCTTCCTAAGCCTTGTAGATCTTGACGCGCACGGTGTCGATGACGCCGCCATGAATGGGATCGATATAACCGAAGTCGCCGCTCATCAGGTCGTTCATGCTGGTGTCTTCAAGCAGGTCCTTGCCCATCCACGAGGTTTTACGTCCGCGTGCGCCGCCGATGCCCACGCTGTCGGGGCGCACGGTCTCGGTCAGGTGCGCACGGCCCTTCGTCGTGCCGAACAGCGACTCGACAGTGATGACGTCGCCCTCGACGATGCCCTTGTCGGCCGCTGTCTTCGCGTTGACGAGGATGGCGTTGTCGTCGGGCATGTACTTGCTCGAGTAATCGCGGCGAATGGGATCTTGGTCCATGTTCGCCATGCGGAACATGTAGAACGGTTGGCGGTAGTTGAATCCGTAGAGGTCGAATTCAGCGGGTGCGGAATCGATCTGGCGGTTCTCCGGCCAGTAGGGCAGCGCGGTATAGCGGCGGCGCAACTCGTCGATGGGGAATTTGATAGTGCCTTCCAAATCGAAGCCGCTTTCCTGTACTTCGCGCAGCTTAGGGATGAGGAAGTCGCCTGAACGCTTTTGCGCTTCCAAGTACACGGTGAAGCGGATATCCTGGTTGCGGTGCGAGGGGTACACGTCGGCTCCGTAGAAGCCGTTGTACGGCATCATCTTCACCTTGTCCAGGTGGTCGAGCCCCTTGTCGGCCCCGAATGCGCTCTTCAAGCAGCGATCGAACATCTCTTCGGCGGTGTACTTCACCCCGGGCTCCAGCTTGTACGCCGGATCCTCGAACTGCACGGCCGCGGGCGGCACCTGGCCGAAGCCGGTGAGGGCGGCGTAGCCGATGCAGCCGTTTTCGTTGGCTGTCTCGTTCCACAGGTCGATAAGCCCCATGCGATCGAATATCTCGATGAGCTGGTCGTTGCCATCAAGGGTGTTGAACAGCGGCTTCATACCCTTGCGCACCACCACGCCACGGTTCGACGCCGCGAATTCGGGGTCGATGTTGGTGGCCGAGCCCTCGTTGCCGGGGAAGAGGTGGCAGGTGTGGGTTTCGAGCGAGGCGTGCTCGGGCAGCAGCAAATCGGACAGCATGGCCATCTCGTCCATGTGGTAGCAGCCCTGGTAGATGACGTAATCGACGCTCTTCATGGCCTGTTCAGCAACCTCGGGGTCGGCTGTGACCGTGATGGGATTCGATCCGCACGACACCACCACCGACGGCTTGTAGTCGAAGCCGTACTTTTCGGGATCGCACATAGTGCGCATCATGAGGGTGTTTGTGGAGTGGCGGTGTGGGAACACGTCGGCGTAGTCCAGGCCCTGCGGCGGCCAGTTGAACTTCGTGCACGTTTTGGCCTCGAAATACGGCTCGGTGGTGCCATCGAGCTCGTTGGGCAGGTAGTCGCAGTACATGTTCGAGATGATGCCGCCGGGGTTGCCCACGTTGCCCAGCAGCATGTTGAGTACGCGGCTGTAGATGTCGCAGAGCGTGCCGTCCTCCTGGTTGGTGATGCCGCGGCCGATGATGACGGCGGCGGGGCGCAGCGGCAGCGTTTGGCCGTCGATTTCCACCGTGGAGCCGAACGAGGCGTACTTCACCAGGTTGTTGGCGATTTCGCGGATCTTGTCGGCGGGCACGGTGCTGTAGGCCTCGGCCCATTCCGGCGTGAACCCTTCGAGAGATTCCTTGAAGGCTTGGAAGGCGGGCTGACACGGCGTGCCTTCCACGTCATACTGGCCGAAGAGGGCAGGATCAGCGAGCGACGGATCGTCATGAGACTTGGCGGAATCGGACGATGCATCCCAGATCAGGGGCTTGCCGTCGGCGCCGCGGACGTAATCTCCGTTGGCGTCGATCAGGTAAGGCGAGTTGGTCCTGTTCTTCACGAACGGTTCGTCGAAACCGTTCTCTATCTCGTACAGCATGCAGTGCATCCACGCGTACACGAGCGAGAGGTCGCTGCCCAGCTTGGCGGATACCCACTCACCGCGCGTGGCCTCCATCGAAGCGCGCGGACCTACGGTGACGTACTTCATGCCGCGACGCAGGCAGTTGGCGAAGGTGCGCGCGTCGCCGCCCGCCAGCCCGGAATCGTAGCCGACTGATTTCCCTAGAATGACCAGGTAATTGCAGTACACGCCGTCGTAGTTCACCGTGGGGAACGCGGAGAGCGTGTAACAGCCGCCGTAGTGGATAGCGCACATCTGGCCCTTGGTGGAACTGGAATTCGGGGTTCCGAGCGCCATGGCCCACAGGCCGATGCCCAGGGTCGCATGGCCGCTTTCGTAAGGGGCGAAGCTGTACATCTGCACGAGCTTGCGAATGTCTGTGTCATAGCATTCCCGAATCTTCTCAGCCGCCGTATCGAGCGCTTCGTCCCAGGTGATCTCCACCCAGCCAGGATCCGCTTCCATGCCCTTTTCTGGGTTGGTGCGCTTCATGGGCGCTTTGATGCGGTGCGGGTTGTACACATTCATGATGGCGCTCTTGCCGCGCGGGCACAGGGTGCCGGCGTTGTTCGCGCGGTCCGGGTCGCCCTCGATGTTCACGACCACGCCATCTTTCATGGTGGCGACGAAGCTGCAGCTGCCGCAGAGCATGCACATGCGGCAGTGTCCGTACACTTCGCCGGCCTGGCCCTGCACCGCCGCGTTGGGCGTGTTCGCAAACGCCTTGACGGGTTTGTACGTCAGCGATCCGGCGACGGCCGAGGCGGCCGCCAGGGCGGCGGTGCCTTTGACGAAACCCCGTCTCGATAGGTTTATCGTGCTCATATTCACGTCGTTCTCCTCCTTACCGGTAGGTTGTGGTTCATGATGGTGCTCATGCGCGTGCCGCATTCCTCCTTCCTTCTGGTGCTCTGCCGCATGAGCCGGGCCGTTTCGGGCGCACGATCTCAAGGGGGCGTATCGTCCCGAGGATGTGCGCAGGGATGTTCGACATGCTCTCCTAACGGCTCGGTTGAGCCGGCAGGTTCGCCCGACGCGAGGGCATGCGTTTCTCAGCCCTCGCGAGGCGCTGATCGTATGAGTTTGCGGGTGCGGCGGTTAGGCGGGTTTCCTCATCGGCGTCTACAACGCATCGTCGTTCGATGCTTGCACCCTCCCTTCGAACAGGATGGCAAGTTTTTCGCGAAACTTCATCTCGTAG
Organism: Enteroscipio rubneri; assembly: GCF_963929405.1. NCBI lineage: Bacteria > Bacillati > Actinomycetota > Coriobacteriia > Eggerthellales > Eggerthellaceae > Enteroscipio > Enteroscipio rubneri. The sequence continues at coordinate 1,035,260 of NZ_CAWVIN010000003.1, forward strand.
GGATAGTCGTAGCGGTACATGCCTTTGTCGAGCTCGCGAAAAAAGATAGCAACGATGATCTGGGCCATAACGGCGCTGTCGCCTGAAAGTCGTAACGAGCCGTCTTCCTTGGCGCACTCGATGATGCCCGCGTAGATGGCTGATAGGGCTGCACGCGTGGCGAGCTCGATATCAAGATGCTCTTTGCTGGCGTATATCTCGCAGTTGTAAGCCATACGGATGTCGTTGGCGTAACGCTGGTGGGATGAGCCGTCATCGGACTCCGGCGAGAAAAACACGTGTTGGGTACCACGGATGTCTTCAAGGAGCACAGCAAGCACCGCTTCGATCACCGGCATGTCATCAGGCAGCTCTTCTGCGAATGCGGTGAGATGCTCGACCGACGCGCGACCGATTTCGACAAGGAAGTCGCCCTTCGACGGGAAGTAGCGGTAGAGCGTTCCAGTGGAGACATCGGCGGCTTCGGCGATGTCTTTGAGCGTCGTGGCCTCGTATCCCTTTTCGAGGAACAGATTCGATGCGACGCGGTAAATGTGCTGTCGCGTTTTCGAACTGCGAATATAGGTTCTCGCCGCCATCGTGCGACTCCCCTCGTCCTGCGTCTTTCGGTAAAAGACGAAACTCAATTCTGAGTGCGAACTTATAATAGATGCCTAAGCGAGCAATGTCAACAGAAATTGAGTCTGAACTTCATTTTTGACCGCCAAGAGGGTTTTCGGCTTCGCCTTGCTCGAATGCGCGGTCCGGAGCATCTGGAGTACGTACGTCGTTCGCCTTGCGAACGCGTTCTCGTCGTGCGGCGCGCAAAGGCAGGTATTCGCTGATCACGATGCCGGCGAAAATGAGCGCGAAGCCGAGGAAAAGCGGCTCGGTAAGCACCTCGCCCAAAAATACCATGGAGAATAGAACGCCGAATACCGACTCCGTTGCAAGGAATAGCGATGCGGGAGCGGGGTCCACATGGGCGACGGCTACATTCTGCAACAGCAGCGCGATGCACGACGCGAACACGGCGAGGTAGATAATGCTTATGTATGCATCCGCGCCCAAGGTGGCAAAAGGGGGAATGGGTTCGAATGCCGCTCCCGCAGCGAGGCCGAGCGCTCCTGCGACCACGAACTGCACCGCAGTGAGCACGAGCATATCGCGACCGGATGCGAATTTCGAGGTGCAGATGACGTGGAAGCTCAGGAACACCGCCGAGAGCAACGTCACGGCATCGCCGAACCGTATGGCGAATCCGGTCGATCCCGCCAGCGACACGCAGCCAACGCCTGCAACGCATACAAGAGCGGCTGCGATGTTGAAGCGGGTTGGGCGCTGCCCGGTGAGCACCCACAGCAGAAACGGGATGATCACACAGTACATGGTGGTGAGAAACGCGCTGTTGGATGCCGTGGTATCGGTGAGCCCCCAGGTGTTGCACCAGTACGAGAAATACAGGAATACACCAAGGATCGTTCCCTTCGCAAGATGATCGGCGTCGAGCAAGCGCTTGAGCCGGGGGAGGAGCGCGAGGGCGAGCACGATTCCCGCGCCCATGAAACGCATCCCGACCAGCCAGTTCGGCGAAAGCGTGTCGACCGTTGACTTGATGACGACGGTGCCCAGGCCCCATATACCGGCCGCAAGCAACAGCGAGGCCTTGTAGACCCATGTTGGGCGGGCGGTATGAGAGGTGCTCTGCGTCATAGCGATGCATCATAGCACGCGCATCGTGATGTCAAGGCGTCGATGTCGCGGAACACGAGCGGTCGCCGGAAGTCGGCCGCAAGCGCGAAAAGTGCGCAGTCGGCGAAGGCTCGAAAGCGGAGAACGCGTACAGATTCCGGCAGTCCGAAAACGCGGGACGCGCGCGGCTGTCGAAACCACCGTGTACGTCTGTTCAAGATTCCCTTGAGACTCGATCACTGTTTTGCTGCAGGTACGTCTCGCAGAATCGCATCATGGTAGGATGGGGCGATTTAGTCCATAAGGAGGCGACGTCCCATGCCCACGTTCCGCGAAGTCATGAAGGCGGTGCAGGTCACTCTCGACGACAAGACGTCGGGCAAGCGCATGCGCGAGATAGAGTCTATTCTGCGCACCCATCAAGCCTACTCGGGCCTCACGCCGGAGAAGGCTACGGCCATTCTCGAGGATCTCGGCCCGACGTTCGTGAAGATGGGGCAGATCGCATCGAACCGCAGCGACATCATCCCGAAAGCGTACGCCGATGCCTTCAAGGCGTTGCGTGCCAATGTGGCGCCTGTTCCGTTCGAAACCATCGTGGAAATCATTGAGAACTCGCTTGGGCATCCGTGGCGGGAGACGTTCGCCGAAATCGAACAGGAGCCGCTCGGATCCGCGTCGGTGGCGCAGGTGCATCGCGCCCGTTTGGCCCAAGGTTTGGGCGAGCCGGTGCCGACGAACGCCGAACCCGAACGGTCCAAGACCGCGGCCGGGGCATCCACCGGAGACGGGGCCGTGGTGGCAGTGAAGGTTCGTCGACCCTTCGTGGTCGAGCAGATGGCCGAGGATCTGACGCTTGTTCGTCATGCGCTGGCGTTGGCGGGCTTGACGCACGTGGCGGGGGAGATGATGCTCACGATCGACGAACTGGTGGACGAGCTGGAGCGCACGACGGCCGAAGAGCTGGATTTCTGCGTCGAGACGGGCAACCTCGAGCGCTTCCATACCGAAATAGCCGATCAGCAGGGCGTGACGAGCCCCGTTCCGTATCCCGCCTACGGCTCGGACGAAGTGCTGGTCATGGAGTATATCGAGGGCGTGCAGATCAACGACGTAGACCGGCTGCGCATCCAAGGGGATGATCCCGCTGAGCTGGGTCGGCGACTGGCGGAGAATTACGTCACGCAGTTCATAGACAACGGGTTTTTCCATGCCGACCCGCATCCGGGCAACATTCTCGTGCGCGACCATGACATCGTGTGGATCGACCTTGGGATGACGGGAGAGCTGTCGGATGCCGAGCGCGCTATCGTGGGCAAGATGTTCTTTGCGGTTGTGCAGAACGACCCGTTCGCGCTGAAGGATGCGTTGCTCACGCTTGCCAAGGCGCGTGGTCCTGTCGATCACAGTCTGCTGCTGGACCAGCTGAGCGCGCTTTTGGCGCAGTACGCGTCGGTGAGTCTGGCCGATATCAATGTGGGGACGGCGATGCTTGACGTCATCGAGATCCTGCGTTCGCAAAACCTCACGCTGCCCTCGTCGCTTACGATGCTAGCCCGAGGCGCGGTGACCATCGAAGGCGTGCTGGTGGATATTTCCCCGAAGACGAGCATCGTGGACATCATCTCGGATCACGTGAAGAAGCAGGCGTTCACGTTCGATCATGCGATAGCCAAGACGAAAGATATGCTCATGGCAACGGCCGCAGCGGCCGAGGCCACGACGCGCCTGCCCACCCAGCTTTCGCATACGCTCGATATGATCGATCGCGGGCACATGAAGGTGGGAGCCGATCTCAACATGCCGAAGGATTTCATAGCGGCACTGTACTCGGTGAGCGGCACCGTGGCGCTCGCGCTTATCTCGGCAGGTCTCTTCGTAGGCTCCAGCCTCATCGCCCAGACGAACATGCAGCCGCAGTTGCTCGAGGTTCCCTTGCTCGGCTTTCTGGGTTATCTCGGCGCGTTTGTCCTGGGCGTCTACGTGATCTGGCGCACTCTGATCACACGCCATCAGCAGCGCAATGATAAAAAAGTCGAATAGGCTCGGTTTAAGCTGCTTTCCGGCCGTCAAAGCGATGCCGTCGCGGTGCTGCGGCGAGGTAAAGCGAAAAGAGCCGGCGCACAGCCGGCTCTTTTCGATTGCGGGATGATTGCACGGACTTTCAGGCGTGTCGCGCGCGAACTTCAAGCGTGCTACACGCGTTACGCGAACACGACGATGGCAGCGGGGTCCTTCACGCGCAGGGCGGTCGTTTCCATGACGCGGAACGTGTGGTTGAAATCGGCGAACTCCAGGTAGCCCACCGAGAGGTCCAACCCGAGAGCGAGATCCAGGTACTCCGGTTCGGCGCAGACGAGCACGGCTTGGCCGGGGGCGATAACGCTCGTCATGAACACGTTGTCGCCGATGAGCTTCTGCACGCGGTCGATCTCGAGCATGCCGGTGTTCGGCTGCAGACGTTGCAGGCCAAGGTATAGGTCTGGAGCGACGGCCAGCGCGTAGCGGCCCAGGTAGCCAGTCTTCGCCAGCTGCGAGACGGCGGCTGCTACATCGGCGAAACCGTTCTCGCCCTTGCTCCAGTCGCGACGCTTGATCGTGCCGGCGCCTTTCACGTTGAGCAAGCCTTCGACGCCAAGTGCGGCATTGCCGTTCAGCACAAGGTTGTCCTCGCGGCGCGCGGCCCTCTTGGCAGCGGCGATGGCGGGTGCGAGGTCGACGGGCATGCCGCTACGCGCAGCGAGGTCGAGGTCGCGTCCGAGCAGGGTGAAGTCCTCGTAAAACAAGGGCAGCTCGAGCTGCGTGCGGCCGACGATGCGGCCGATGCCATCCTCGAGCACTTCCTCCTTCGCCACGCTGTCGACGGCGACGGTGGTGGTGCCCACGCCCAGCGGGCCGTGCGTCTTGAGGAAGCGGCGGCAGGTCAGGTGCTTGCGGGCGGTGCCGACGACGGCGTCGTCGATGCGGTTCCACAGCTCGACCGACAGGTCGGCTGATTCTCGTGCCAGGTAATCCATGAGGGACTCCTTTCGGTGATGGTGAGGCGAACGCCGGCGGCGAACGAATGTTTCACGTGAAACATTCGCGCTCGACCGGCGGAAACGTCGGTTACGACAAGTCGCCGACCGTGGGGGCGGGGGCGGGCTCGGCGGGAGCCGCGGCGATCTCGCCGTCCGCCACGATGCCGAGTTCGGCCAGCTGCTCCTGCACTTCGCCTTCGCCCTCCAGGAAGAACTCGGTTTCCGTGGGGTCGAGGTGGCGCATCAGCGTGATGAGTTCGCCCATATGGGCTTTCTCCTCGTCGCGGATGTCGGCGAGCACGGCCTTCGCGGCCGGATCGTCGGTGGCGCGGCAGTGCGCGTCGTACAGGAAGATGGCTTCAAGCTCGCCGGCGATGTCGATGCGCAAGGCCTGCATGAGCTCCGCGTTGGTCATTTTGCGGTCGATGTTTCCGGAAAACGGATCGGGGAAGCTGGGCATGATCCCTCTCTTTCTTCGTTTCCACTCGGCTGGGCGTGGCCGTGCGCTGCGCGGTTTGAGGTGCACTGCGCGGCTTGCAGCCGGCTGCCGAGAGGCGATATCCCTTTTCTTACCTTGATGGATATGGTACTCCGTAAGTCGGCGACTGTCTTGCGCAATTACGATGCTTAATAAGAATTTCTCTCAATAAGCATAACTACTCCGAGCGCTGCGGTCAGTACCCGACCTCTAAGCGCTCGCGGGGAGAGCGGGCAATGGTCCACGATGTGCATATTGCGTTCATCAAATGCCCTCTCTGCGCGGGCGCGGGGAACCCTTGGACGGCGCCCGTGCAGCAAGATCTGCTACGTTCGTTTCGGAGGTCGCCCCGGAAAACTGCAAGACGACGCTTTGCGTTGCCTGCGAGGCTAGCGTTCCGCACGGTGCTTGACGATGAGCACCGGCATGTGCGCTTCTCGCAACACGTAATTGCTCACGCTGCCGAGAATGCCACGCAAGGCGCCAAGGCCGCGCGATCCCATGATTATGAGGTCGCAGCCGCCCTCTTCGGCATAGGCGACAATTTGCTCGCCGGGTTCTGTCTCTTCGAGAAACTCGACGGTCAGCTCGTTCATGAGATCTGGCAGCAAGCCAACGATGGCGTCATGCAGCTCGGCAATGGCCGCCTCGTAGTCGGCCTGCGGTACAACGGGAGTGAATGTGCTGTTTGTGGGTCTTTTTTCAGCCTTGAGACGCTCTGCGAGCAGCAGCTCGGTGTCGACGATCTGGATAATGCTCAACCGAGCGCCGGGATCGTCCTTCGCATAGCGCGTTGCTTCTGCGAGCGCCGCTTTTGCCGATGCAGAGCCGTCATAGGGAACAAGGATGTGGTCGTAGAGCATGGTAGGCCTCCCTCATGTGAGCCATGCGGTCGGCTTTCAGTATATCAGGCGAAAGACGTTGTGCGTTCGGCGGCCTCGGGCGATACGATCTCGAAGCTGGTGCGCGCACACGGGCTCTCGAGCAGTGTGCGGTCGTCTTTCGCGAAGCGGAAGCGCGCGGGAACGTCGGGGCTTTCGTGGATGGAGCGCTCCATGGCGCCCTGCTGTGGGGCCTGCAGGCGGCGGCCTTGCGGCTCCGGCAGCTCGATGCGCAGGTCGAGGCCGCGTTGCGCAAGATGGACGGCGGTGCTGCTGGCTTCGAGGACATGAACTCCCAGATACGTCGCAAGCCGGTACTCTCTGCCGTCCAGCCATACGATCGCGATGCACCCGGTGAAGCGCACGCCGGGCAGCGGGATTTCGGCGATCGCGACCATCACGGATGCGTCTTCTGCGAAGTCCATGCTCTGCGCCCAAAGGTACGAGCGAGGGAAGCTGCAGCCTCGGTCGCCTTCCATGTAGCCGAGCCCCTCGGTGAAGCGCATGACGCTGCCGTCGAGGCTGATCGATCCCTCCACGCGATGCCGCATGCTGAACACGGTGTGCTTCGTCTCCATGGGCAGCAGTGCGAAAGGCCCCATGATGTCGTAGCGCAGGGGGATGTGCCCGCGGTAGCGAAGACGGCCCACGAGCTCCACGTCGGGAGTGCGCACGTCCACATCCATGCCGTTTTGCGCGAAGACGCTGGAGCCGATGCGCATGATGCCGTCTTGGCTGAAGTCTTCCAGCGGATAGGCGACGAAATGGGAGGCCGAAGAAGTGATGATCTGGATAAACGCGCTGTCTTGAGCGCGGCCGGGGATGACAGCCAACACGTCATCGCCCTGCTGGTGCTTCATGTACCATCCCTCGTAGTACGGCTTCATGCGGATCCCTTCGCATCGGAGCGGACAGCTGCGCCTGAGGCGCAGCGCCGATGCTAGCCCATGGAGGAAGCGGGCCGGCTTCGCCCGGCCAACCGCAGGGCAACGGTCCGCCGACGGGGTGACCTATCGGCGAGCGACGGCCGGTTCAAACGTGCGTCCAGGGCGTCAGAACGCAGCCGTTCGCCTTCACTTCGCCGGGCGCCGCCGCCCGGCAGAAGCCCGGCTCATTGCAGGGGCCCGAACCGCCGGCCCACGCCTCGAACGCGCCGACGATGCGCTGTGCGGCCTCGCGCGGCAGACGGCGGGCAACGTTCCCCGAAGGATCGATCCCCCGCGCTTCGCCCAGCTCGAGCGCGTTGACGAACAGCGTATCGGCGCGGCGCCTTCCCTTCCGCATGATCACGAGCGACGCAGGGGGCCGCCCGTCGGCGAACAGGCCGCCCGGCAGCGCGATCACGGCTTCGACGAGGCCGCTTCGGGCCCATGCGCGCCGCGCGGCCGCTTCCCGGCCGCTCTGCGTATGCAGCGCTGCGTTGCACAGCAGCATGAGCGCGCAGCCGTCCTCCTCCATGCAGGCGACCGTCTGCTGGATCCAGGCGAAGTTCGCCTTGTTGCGCGGCGGCGGGCCGAAGACCCAGCGCGGATCGGCCGCATCGACGGCCCGATTCGTCCACGTCCCTTGGTTAGGCGGGGGGAAGCACACGCAGACCGCGCTGCGGTGCACGCTCCCGGGATCGGCGAGGCCGCCGGTGGAGCTGCCGGTGGACGCCACGACGTCGATCGGCTCCTCGCCGGTGCGCGCCAGCGCGGCCAGCAGGCCGTCGGCTACGGCCAGCACCCCCTCGTCGACCGCGGGAGTGCCGTCGCTCCGGTCTTCGCGCGGCCGGGGCTGCGGCGTGCGCGGGGGCAGCGCATCCGCGCGTTCGAGCCGGGCGACGTCGTGCGCCGCGAGCATCCAGGCGCGCGCGAGCAGTCTGCGGAACTCTTCGGCTCCCATCCGTTCGCACAGTCCCATCGTTTCGGCGAACTGGCGTCGCTTTTCGCTTTGCGGCCAGGGCACGATCGCGCTCCGCAGGTCCGCGAGCTCGATGACGCGGGCGGCATTCGTGCCCTTGGCATAGCGGCCGGCATCGAGCGCGCCCAGCACGCAGCGGAGGTAAGGGAGATCACCCGGGGCGGGGCGCACGATGTGGAACTGGTCCGAAGCCGAGAAGCGGCCCTGCGCCTCCACCACGAGCAGCTTCCCGTCGCGCGTGGACACAGCGCCCTTCGCGCCGACGAGCAGGGCCTCGCCCTCCATGGCGAAGTCGTCGATGGCCGCCTGCTGGAACCCACGCAGGTGCAGCGGGTACGGCCCCGAGCGCAGGGGCAGCTCGCGGGCGGCAAGGCGCACGCATTCGGCATCGCCTACGTTCGCGCACGAGCGCAGATGCCGTAGGGGCAGGCCGTCGGCGCATGCACGCAGCACGTCGGCGCATGCCGCCTTCAGGAGCCTTGCCCGCTCGTCTCCGTCCGCCAGGAGGCGTTCGAGCGCGCTACGGATGCGCCGGTCCAGTTCGCTTCGGCGCTCCGCGATCGATTGCGCAGTATCCATGTCCGTTCCTTTCTTCGCACCGTTCCGCAGGCTGCAGCGTCGGCCCTCGCGTCTTACCGTTCGCGCTCGATCTCGTTCAGCGCTTCAATGAGCTCGCGCCGGTTGTGCACGGCCATTTTCGCGTACAGGTTCTTGAGATGCGTCTTGACGGTGTTCACCGATATCATGAGGATCTTCGCGATGTCGGTGGAGTTGTATCCCGCCAGCAGCAGCACGGCCACGTCGATCTCGCGGTCGGTTAGCTTGTACTGCTGCCGGTAGACGGGGTTTTTCCTCAGCTCGTCTTCCGTCACGTTCGCAACCGATATGACCACGCGCTGCAGGGGGTCGTCGGACCCTTCGCCCTTGCCGGCTCCGTCCGCGCTCACCATGCCGGCGCTTCGCGCGGCTTGACGGGAGAACAGGCCCGACGAGATGGCGGCGAGCGCAACCACGTACAGGATGATCACCGAGACGATGAGGATGCCGATGGCGTCCATGCCGATGAACTCCGCCACCGCCATGCACACCATTCGGCCGAACTGGATGGAGAAGTACATGATGCCGCACACGATGCCGCCTACGAACAGGGGATTGCTCCAGAACTCCCGCACCGCGTTGAGCGCGGTCAGGATCACGCACATCGACACGATGGTGAACGCGATGTTGTCGACTGCGTAGAGCACCGTCTGCACCTGGACATTCTGGAACGAGGAGAACACCCCGCACGTCGCCATGATCACGAGCAGCACCGAATAGGTCCGGTAGGAGGTCCTGGTTCCGCCTCCTGCCTTGCCGGTTGCCCAGAACGCCAGCGCGCCTCCCAGGTAGCCGACGGAGAAGAGTGTGCGGATGGCCTCGTCGGGCAGGAACCCTTCGAGAGAGATCACGCGTTGCGCGCCGCAGACGAAGGCGATCGCCACCAGGCACAAAAGCGAGCGGCGCTCCATGAATATCCACGACAGGAACCGCCGGCCCTCCTCCGCGGGCGATCCGCCGCGGCCTACAGGCAGGCGTCCCGCGCCGATGGGCGGTAACGTGGGCCCGGGCGGCGCACCGCCGTCGGGCGCGAGCGCGGAGCGCGAGGGCTCCCCGTCGTCCGGCAGAGGGGCGGGGCGCGCCGGTTCGTCGGTGCACGTCTTCACGGCGCCCAGGCAGTAGTACATGAGCGCGCTGCAGCCTGCGACGATCAAGGACAGCGCGCTGAACAGCATGACGGTATCCGGGATGAGGCCGATCGCCAGGATGACGGCCCCCGAGAGCATCGTGCTCGCCACCATGGCGCGCGCGACGCGGGTCGGCTCCATGCGCGCGTAGACGAGAAACCAGCAGAGGAAGCAGGCGCCCTGGCCGCAACCGAACAGCGCGCCTGCGACGCTTGCCAAAAACGGCGGCGTGGAATCGCCGACCGCTTGGTACAGGGTGAGCGCGTAGCCGGCGACCAGCAGCGCGAGCGCCGCGTGCGGGGCTATCCGCTCGGCCGGCTGCGGATGCCGGGCGGCGAGCAGCGCGACAAGGAACAGGCAGCACACCTGGCCGATCTCGGCCGCATGCGCGTACAGCGGAAACGTGACGGCGATGTTCTGGCCGAAGAACAGCGGGTTCACCCGTCCGGCGAACAGCCCGAAGAACACGAGCAGGAGCGCATATCCCCCCACGACCGCCGCCCGCGTGCGTTTTTCGTTCATAGCACCCTCCCTGGGTTCCTCTTCGGCGAAGCGCCCGGCGCGCTCCGCCGAAGAGGAACCGGAAGCCTCCTCTGCAAGGCTTCCGGTTCGACCGAGATCCGGGTGTAGATTATCCCACTCCTCACGAGCGCCCGCCCGCGGCGCGTCCTTCAGGCTGCGCCGGCGGCGGTCTACGCCTTCGCAAGCTCCTTGCCGAGCAGGTAGGGGAAGGTGATGCACGCCATGCCCAGATTCTGTCCCGGAACGCGGAAGTTGTAGAACGTCCCGAAGGTGTCTCCCATCATCGATCCCACGTTGTACAGCCCCTCGATGGGCGTATTGGCTTCGTCGCATACCTCGCAGTTCGGCGATGTCCGCAAGCCTCCGAGCACGCACAGGAACTGCGCGGGGCCCAACTGGTTGTACTGCCCGTAGAACGGACCCTGGTCGATGGGGATGAGGAAGTCTTTGCACTTGTGGTACTGCGTATCGTTGCCAGCCGCCACATCGGCGTTGTACTGTTCGATGGTGGCTTTTGCGACTTCTACGTCGATGCCGCCCTTCTCGGCAAGCGCTTTCAAGACGTCGTCGAGGGTGTCGCCCTTTACGTAGGTGCCCTCTTCGACGCCAGCTTCGAACTCGGCTGCTTTCTCGTCGGCGGAGACGGGCGCGATTCCGAGGTTGTCCATGTTGTTGCCCAGGCCCTCCCATGTATCGAACCGATGGGCGAAGGCGGAATCCCAGACGGTGAATACCTTCTTGTCGGTCTGGCCGCTGATGGCGTATCCTGCGTACACCGACGTAGTATCTTCGTTGATGAAGCGCTGACCTTCTACGTTAAGCAAGATTCCGGGATGGTTCTGGTCGGAGCATGGCGCGGGGAATCCGTACCAACCGATCATCGGGGCGCTCGGAGTGGTGTTCTGCCAAGCGGCCCCCACCCATAGGCCCATCTTCTGACCATCGCCGGGCATAAGGCCTCCGAACTGGAACTCTGCGTCGTAGTCGCCGGCACTTTCGGCGACGTAGTCGGCGAAGGCGTTGCAGTATTTGGCCATCATGTCGGGGTCTCCCGAAAAGTCGCCCGTGGCCATGATGATGGCCTTCGAGCCCTCGAACTTCACGTATTCGCCGTCTTCGTTCGTGGCGATCACAGAGGAAACGCGTCCGGTATTGTCGTTCTCGCGGACGAGGTACTCGGCTTTCGTGTTGTAGCGGATGCTGCCGCCGTTGTCGAGGATGTACTGCTCCAGGGTCGCGGTGAGCAGAGGCTCGCCGTCGTTAGCCGAGTTCTGTATCTCGGGGCCGTAGAAGTTGTGCGCGCCGCTTGGGATGCTGAACGTGCCATTGGGGTCGGCGTAGGGCAGTTCGAGCGTGGTGGTGTAGCCGGCAGCTTCCATGATGTCGGTGACCCAGTCCATGGCTTCGCCTGACTCGTTAATCCATTTCCACCACTTGCGCGAGTCCATACGGTAGCCCTGGCGTGCGATCTCGTTATTGAAGTGCGCGGCCACCGTATCGGGTGTGTAGGCAAGTCCAAGGCGTGCCTGCGTTTTCGTGCCCACCGCATGGTTCGAGCCGCCGCGCGAAACGGCCTTCGTGCCGGCGGAGAACAACGTGCAGCTGCCGCCGTGTCCCAGTACGGAAGCGGCTGCCATGAGACCCGATACACCTGATCCTATGACGATCACGTCGTCGGCGATGGTCTCGACCAGCTGGCTATCGTCTACGGGCTCGGGCGGCACTTCGAAGCTCCAGGTGAGGTTGCCGTAGGCCTCGGCGGTCATCGGTCCTGCCACCGCGGCTGCTTCCGAAGACGAAGTGGGTTGCTGCGGGCTGCACCCGGCGATCATAGCGCCCGATGCCGTCGCGGCCCCTGCGACGAGCGCTCCCTTGAGAAAGCTTCTGCGGTCGAATGCGTGTGTGCTCATGGTCCCTCCTACAAGACGTCGACGGGCAGTCGGCCCGCCGCGCGGCCGCTCCCATCGGGCCGCTTCGGCGTCAGTGTAGGATTGACGCAGGCCGGAATCCTCACACCAGGTGGGTGAGATTCGCACGTTTCACTTCGTCGTCTGACCGGATCATCGTCGAAAGCATCGAGCGGGATTTGGAGCACGCCTGCTATCCTGTCGTCCGTCTCGGCGTGGCGAAATAAAAGCGCCTCTCGAGCGAGTCGAGAGGCGCGGTGCACGCGATGGTGGTCGGAGGGGGACTTGAACCCTCGACACGCGGATTTTCAGTCCGCTGCTCTACCAACTGAGCTACCCGACCACGGGTATCGTCCATGAGGACGTGAATCGGTATTGTACCGGTCGTGCGCGTGCGGGTCAAGCGCGAATTCCAGGAGGGGCGCCAGAGAACATGCCAGGTACCCGACTTGCCCGTGCGCCCGACGTTGCGATTGCCCGCCGCTGTGAGTTTGGTATGGACTCGACGGCGCAGGGCAGATTGCTGCCTAGTCCGTTTCCACGCGCCCGCGCAGTTTTTTGACACCGCGACCGAGCATGCCGCCGAGCTTCGGAAGGTTTTTTGGACCGAAGATGAGCAGCACAACCGCCAAGATCAACGCGAGCTCGGGTACTCCCATGCCGAATATTCTCATGCTTCGTGCTCCTCTCCGTTTCAATCTTTACCAGTGTATTCCCGTGCGAACGCGCGGCCGGCCCTTCGGTGGCGATCGGTCTGGCTGTTGACAACCAAATGCTGTGCTTTCTTGCGATCTGCAAACGCCGGCATCGATTGCTGTCGGCCGAGCAGACCACTTTGCTGGCGATAAGTATAGCAGCATTAAAATTATAGTAACTATAATTTTGAACAGATTCGAACACATTCTATATACTGAAACCGGTGAAAACGCGGCGATGGTCGTCGTGCAAGCGAAAAGCGACGATCGGTCGGTTGGGCGGATGGCTCGCAAAACCTCACAATGACGAGGGTGGGCCGCAGGTTCGCCCGGACTCGATATACGCTCTGGCACATGCGACGAGAGGACGATGGAGTGGAGAAACGAGCAGATGGGGCCGATCGACCGCGGGAAACGTTGCGTGAGCGTAAGCGGCGCGAAACGCGTGAGGCTATCGAACGCGCCGCGATCTCGCTGGTGGACGAGTTGGGATATGAAGGGGTGACGGTCGCCATGATCTGCGATCGAGCCGTTGTGTCGCAGGGCACGTTCTTCAACTACTTTCCCACCAAAGACGCAGCCATCGTCGGCATTCCCGCAGCTCCGCTTGACGTCGATGCTGTTCGTGCCGCATACGACAGCCAGGCTTCAAGCACGCCGTTCTCCGTCACGTTGGCGCTTTTTCTCGAGGTCGTGCGCGCGCTCGACCGGGCGAGCGACATAGCTGCTATGCGATGGCGGCTCGTCTCGCAGACGCCTGCTCTCATGCGCCTGTTTTTGGATGGCACGTTCGGCTTCGTGGCGGACTTCCGGGATTTGCTGGCCGAATACCTTGCGGCGTGCCCCGATCGGCGCGCGTGTCCCCATGAGCTTACGGCGGCCGAGGAAGCCGATCTTATCGTCGCCGAGGCGCTTGCTGCAGCGAAATTTGCTTTGACGCGCGCAACCGGTCGGGAGGAAGGGAACCTGCCGGACAACGAAGAAGTTGGGCGCATTGTGAGAAAGATCGTTGGATAGCGCCGCATGAGGAAGACCTGAAGAGGAGCGATCCGGCAGGGTAGCGTGTACCGGGGAGCTCGGGGCAGCTCGCCGCAGGACGAACGTATGGAAATGCGGAACGAGGCTCGAGGGGCTTCCCGGAAGCATCTACAATGTATGCCGTCGACACCAGCGCGCAATGCGCTGAGAAAGATGCCGCATCGTGCGATCCAGAGAAGGAGAACCAATGTCTTGCGAACAGAAGAACCCGGTCATCGGCATTATCATGGGATCCGAGAGCGATCTGCCCGCCATGGAGCCCTGCATGAAGCAGCTCGATGAGTTCGGCGTACCCTACGAGGTGAAGGTGGCAAGCGCCCACCGCAAGCCGGCCGAGGTGCACGAGTGGGCTTCGAAGGCGCACGAGCGCGGCATCCGCGTGATCATCGCCGCCGCCGGCAAGGCTGCGCATCTGGGCGGGGTTGTGGCTGCATACACGCCGAACCCGGTCATCACGGTGCCCATGAAGACGAGCGACTTAGGCGGTTTGGACTCGCTGCTATCGATGGTGCAGATGCCCTCCGGCGTCCCTGTTGCCTGCGTGGCCATCAACGGCGCGAAGAATGCGGCTATCTTGGCCGTGCAAATCATGGGTACGGGCTGCGACGGCGCTCGTCAGAAGATCATCGACTTCAAGCAGGGCATGGCCGACGCGTAAACGGCGCCGTGCGCGGCGGCAAGATCGCGGGAAGGCGAATCGAAGAAGACGCTGCGGACTGCCGAGCGCCATCATGTTCTGCCTGTCGGCGCTACGGTGCGCTCGTCACGCTCTGGCGTTGCGCGCGGCCGTGCGCGGCGTAGAGGGCATCGGCTTGTTCTTCCCAGCGTCCGCTTTGGCAGAGGCGCTGTTGCGGCTGCTGGTAAGAAGGTGTAGACCGCAAGGGGGTACGGGTTCGTCATCGTGCCCGGCCTGGCGGTGCCCGCTCGCGGCTCTTGCGCTGTTTTTGCCTTCGCCCGCCACCGCAAGCTCCGAGCGAAAAACAAGCAGGCCGTCGCATCGCTTGCGCGCAACGGATCGACGCTCTCGGCGGTGCGGAGCTTGGCGCTAGTCTCCGAAATCGAATAGGTCGCTCAGGAAGCTCTCGGGCTTCTTCTTTTTGCGAATCCTCTTGTCGTAGTCGCCGGGACGCCGCTCGTCGAAGCGACGTCCATCGCGATATGTGTGCTCATCGTAGCGTCGTTTGTCGTAGCGATCTTCGCCAGCATACCGACTATCCTCGTACGGAGCTGCGGAAGGTGCGAACTGGGAATTCGACCGATCGACGATCTTGTCCAGCTCGCCGCGGTCAAGCCATACGCCGCGACACTGCGGGCAGTAGTCGATTTCAATTCCTTGGCGCTCGCTCATCACCAACTCAACGTTGCAGAGGGGGCATTTCATAGGATTCTGCTCTCTCTCGGGCTGCGCGCTTCCCCGCGCGAGCGTACCTGTACCTATCCGGCTTGCCGAACGTATGCGCATGATATCGCATGCTCCGGCTTTTGCGCCGGTAGGATCGCGATGCGTTACGCCGATTTGACATTGCTGCGCGTTCGGTGCCGCAGCGCCGCTCGCGATCTCCGCGACGATCTTCGTGCTCTTCCCTTCGCGGATGCGCCCCGCCGCGTGGGAGCTGGTTTGCTATCATGGAGGAGACGTATTCACGCACATCATTTGTTTGGGACGGCAGCGGCGCCCCGCCGGTGCCGTTCTTGATGCGGACTATGAGAAACGAAGCAGGCGAGGCGCATATGGCGAAGAGACTTCTGATGGGGAACGAGGCGTTCGCACACGCTGCGCTGGAGGCGGGCGTGCGCGTGGTGGCGGGCTATCCGGGAACGCCGTCATCCGAGCTCATCGAGACGGTGGCGAAGCTGCACGCCGATGGAGCCGCGCGCGGCATCCACGTGGAGTGGTCCACGAACGAGAAGAGCGCGCTCGAGTTGCTGGCCGGCGCGTCGTACACCGGCGCGCGCTGCCTGTTCACCTGCAAGCAGGTGGGCCTCAACGTGGCGAGCGATGCGCTCATGAGCCTGAACTACGTGGGCGTGAAGGGCGGCATGGTGCTGTTCGTGGCCGACGATCCGGGCCCCATCTCGTCGCAGACCGAGCAGGACACGCGCCGCTTTGCGTCGTTCGCCAAGCTGCCCGTGTTCGACCCCGCTACGCCCGATCAGGGATTCGCCATGATGCAGGCCGCCTTCGACCTGTCCGAGCGCTACCGCACGCCCGTCATCGTGCGGCCCACCACGCGCATCAACCACGCTTCGACGTTCTTCGACGTGGCGGACGCCACCGAGGCGCGCCCGGTGCCCAAGGAGGGTTTCGAGCGCGATCCCAAGTGGGTCATCTTCCCGCGTCGCGCCTACCAGGCGCACGGCGAGATCAACGAGCGCCTGGCGGCGATCGCGCACGATCTCGCCGACGAGCCGGCGCTCGCGGCGTTCAACCCGATGTTTGACGGAGGGAGAGAAGAATCAGGAAGCGCCCGCGCTGCGTCTGCGACCTCTGATTCCGCTTGCACTGCTCCCTCCGACGCCGAATCCGCTGGCGCCGCTGTCCCCTCTGCAGATTCAGGAACGCAAACAAATGTTTCACGTGAAACATTCGCAGCAGCACCGCGTCTCGGCATCGTGGCGGGCGGCGTGTCGGCCGCCTACGCTCGCGAGGCCCTGCGCATGGTGGAAGCGCGCGCAGCGGCGTCCGGCGCGGAAATGCCGGCCTATCGATTCTGGCAGGTGGGCACGCCCTACCCCTTCCCGGAGGAAACGGCCGCGCGGTTCGTCGAAGGCCTCGATGAGGTGCTCGTGCTGGAGGAGCTCGACCACGTGCTGGAGGACGCGCTGCTCGTGCACGCCGGCCGCACGCACTCCTCCTACGAGGTGCGCGGCCGCCTGGCCGGCGATGCGCGCGACCGCGGCGAGAACGACGTGGACGACATCGCCCAGCGCATCGCGCGCTTCCTCGGCATCCCCGATGCCGTCGCGCCCGCGAACGCGCTTGCGGCCTACGCTGCCGAAGACGACCCGCTGCCCGTGCGCCCACCCGTGTTGTGCGCCGGCTGCCCCCATCGCGGCAGCTTCTACGCGGTGAAGCGCGCGCTGGGCAAAACGCCCGCCGTGTTGTGCGGCGACATCGGGTGCTACACGCTGGGCAATGCCATGCCGCTCGATGCGGTGGACACGTGCCTGTGCATGGGCGCGGGCATCACGATGGCGCAGGGTTTCGCCGTGGCCGAGCCGCATAAGAAGACGCTTGCGTTCGTAGGCGATTCGACGTTCTTCGCCAGCGGCCTGCCGGGCATCGTGAACGCCGTGTACAACGGCCACGACATCACCGTGTGCGTGCTCGACAACGCTACCACGGCCATGACGGGGTCGCAACCGCACCCCGGAACAGGCCAAACGCTCATGGGACCGAAGCGCGAGCCCATCTCTATCCAGCGCGTGCTGGAAGCGGTCGGCTTCGGCTGCATCGTGCATGCCGATCCGCTCGATCTGGACGCGTCGGTGGCCGCTGCGCGAGAGGCGCTCGACTACGAAGGTCCCAGCGCCATCCTGTTCGAGTCTCCCTGCGTGCAGCTAGTGAAGCCGGCCGAACCAGCCGCCGTGAGCGTCGAAATCTGCACGGGCTGCAAGAAGTGCATCACCGAGATCGGGTGCCCGGCCATCGGCTTCGACGCCGACGCGCGCGGTCCGCGCAGCAAAGAGCGAGGCCAGGCGTTCGTCGACGCCAGCCTGTGCAACGGCTGCGGACTGTGCACCCAGGTGTGCCCCTTCGACGCGCTGCGAGTTCCGCCGGCTTGCCAGCCGGTGGAACCTGCCGACACTGCGGCTTCCCGCAGTGCCCGACCTCGCCGCGCTGACGAAGGCTCGCGTGCTGAAGCACCCCACGCCTTCGCCAGCCCGTCGATCTCAGGCACTGCGGAAACCCTCGCTGACGTCGATGGACCTGCGGCTGTTTCACGTGAAGCATCGTCGGACGCTGGGAGCATCAAGGACGTTGGACGCGCGGCGGCCGCGGACGGATCCGCGGCGGCGGAAGGGGGTTCCCATGCGTAACGTGCTGCTCACGGGAGTTGGCGGCCAGGGCACGGTGCTGGCAGCGAAAGTGCTGGCCCAGGCCGCGCAAGACAAGGGTTGGCAGGTGCGCACGGCCGAGACCATCGGCATGGCGCAACGCGGCGGCAACGTGGTGTCGCATGTGCGCATGGGCGACGCGGGCGAGGAGGTGTTCGCGCCGTTGCTGGCCGAGGGAACCGCCGACCTCGTCATCGCGTTCGAGCCGGCCGAGGCCGCGCGCGTGCTGCCGTTCCTCGCTCCTGAAGGCCTGCTGGTCACCGCGACCACGGCCATCCAGCCGGTCACGGCGGCGCTGTCCGACCGGCCGTACCGCGCCGACGACGTGATCGCGCGCATCGAGCGATCGCTGGCCGGCACCGGCGCGCGCTTCGTCGCCGTCAACGACGTCGCGCTCACCGACGAAGTGGGCAGCCGCAAGGTGCTGAACTCGGTGCTGCTGGCCAGTGCGCTGAGCGTCGGCGCGATACCGCTCGACCTCGACGACCTGCGGCGCGCGCTCGAGGAGTGCGTCAAGCCCCGCTTCGTCGCCCTCAACCTGGCAGCCGTCGACGCGGTGGCGGGGATGTAGAACCGAAAGAGCATGCTTTCCGCCGTGTCCGTCTCAGAGGGATGCTGCTATACTAATGCCCCCGGTGGTATGGGCAATAGAAGGCGAGGGCGCCATGCGAGAGACGATGGATCGGGCGTGGCTGGCGGAAGCGGTAGAGCTGGCGCGCGAATTGGCGCATGCGTATCTCATCGAGCCATCGGAGGAGAACGTTCAGTTCATCGCCGGCGCCATGGATCCGCAGCTTTTGTCGCTCATCGGAACGGGCAAGCACGAATTCTACGCGGATATCGCGTCGTTCTTCGAAGGGCTCGAGCGCGATCAACAGGAGGCCCAGGGAGTCGTATTCGAGATTCTCGACGAGTATTACGAGCCTCGGCCGATCGGCTGCGACTCGTGCCTCGTGATCGGCACGTTGTGGGTGCGCGAGCGCCCTGACCGGCCCAAGCCGTTGCTCGTGGAGATGGACACGCGTTTCACGATCGTGTTCCGCCGCGAAGGCGGCCGTTGGCTGCTGACCCATCTCCATCATTCCACGCCAAACCTCGACCAGCGCCGCGACGAGTACTACCCGAAAACTGCTACCGAGCAGGCGAACGCCGCGCTCGAATACTCCAAGGCGCTGGAGCGCCGTGCCGAGCTGGACTCCATGACCGAGCTGCTGAACCACGCCGCGTTCGAGAAGCACGTGGCGGCTGCGCTCATCGAGGGTGCCGAAGACAACGCCTTCTTCATGATCGATCTCGACAACTTCAAGACCGTGAACGACACACTCGGCCATCCTGAGGGCGACCGGGTTATCGACGAGTTCGCCGACGTGCTGGAGCAGGTGTTTCCCCGCGACGCGCTCGTCGGCCGCATGGGCGGCGACGAGTTCGCCGTGTTCTCCACGAATCCGTTATCCGCTGACGATGCCGAAGCTAAGGCCCGCGAGCTCATCGAGACGTGGTGCGACCGTTCCGCCCAGCGCGCTGTGGAGCTGGGATGTTCGGTGGGTATCGTGCGCGTGGTGCGCGGCCGCACGTTCTTCGACCTCTACCGTGCGGCCGATCAGGCGTTGTACGCCAGCAAGGGAAACGGCAAAGCCTGCTTCAGCTGGTGATGGGCGAGCGGAACGCGCGGCGACGAAGTTGCGGGTTTGCAATCGCGCTCGCTTCGCCTAGAATGGATGCATGGAACACGTGAACGACATCTTCTCCTCTCCAGCCGTGGTTTCGGCAGGGCGATGGCTCTAGCTTCAAGACTCGCGCTTGCGGGCTTGAAGCATTTTCATACCCTGTAGAAGACCATCGTCCGAAAGAGGATCATCATGCAGCTTACCAGCGACCAGTTCGCGCTCATCAAAGACCAGTTCAAAACGCTCAAGGAACGCTCGCCGTTCTACGCGAGCAAGTTCGAGGGCATCGACCTTGCCGACGTGCAAACTCAAGAAGACTTCGAGAAGCTCCCATTCTCCGAGAAGGACGACCTGCGCAACGCCTATCCGCTGGGGCTGCAGGCCGTTCCCGACGAGGAGATCGTGCGCGTCCATTCGTCGAGTGGCACCACGGGTACGCCCGTCGTCATCCCCTACACGAAACAGGACGTCATCGACTGGGCTATCCAGTTTGCTCGCTGCTACGAAACGGCTGGCATCACCAACAAAGACCGCATCCACATCACGCCCGGCTACGGCCTTTGGACGGCGGGGATCGGTTTCCAGCTGGGCGCCGAACGCCTGGGCGCCATGGCCATTCCCATGGGGCCGGGCAACACCGAGAAGCAGCTTCGCATGATGCAGGACTTGAAGTCCACCGTCCTGTGCGCCACCAGCTCCTACGCGTTGTTGCTGGCCGAGGAGATTGCCGAACGAGGCATTCGCGACAAGATATGCTTGAGCAAGGGCGTCATCGGAAGCGAGCGGTGGGGCGACAAGATGCGCCAGCGCATCGCCGGCGAACTGGGCGTGGAGATATACGACATCTACGGCCTCACCGAGGTGTACGGTCCCGGCATCGGCATCTCGTGCGACGAGCATCACGGTATGCACGTCTGGGACGACTACGTGTACTGCGAGATCGTGGATCAGATCACCGGCGAACCGGTGCCCGACGGTGAAGTGGGCGAGCTCGTGCTGACCACGCTGCGCAAGCAGGGCGCGCCGCTCATCCGCTACCGCACGCACGACCTCACGCGCATCATCCCTGGCGACTGCCCATGCGCGTTCGGCCATCGTCATCCGCGCATCGATACGCTCACCGGCCGTACCGACGACATGTTCAAAGTGAAGGGCTGCAACATCTTCCCTGCTCAGGTGGAGGAGGTTATCAGCATCACCGACGGCGCATCGTCCGAGTATCAGGTGATGATCGAGCATATCATGGGCAAGGACGTGCTCACGGTGCTGTTCGAGACGCCTCTCGAGGGCGAATCGAAGGAGCGCGCCGAACAGGAGCTGGCCATGATCTTCAAGGCGAAGTGCGGCTGCACCCCCGACGCCAAAGGCGTTCCCATGGGCGAGCTGCCTCGCAGCGAGAAGAAGACCAAGCGCATCTTCGACAGCCGGTACTAAGAAAACGCGCTCAGCCCGTGCGATAAGCATTGGCTGAGCGCGTGCAACGTGGTCAGTTTCTACCTTGCCGCTCTATATCGCTGGTTTCTGCTCGTAGGTTTGTCGGGAATGGTCATTTCGATCAAGCCGGAACTTAATGAGGGCTTCAAGTAGAGATCCCGGAAGTTCTTGCGGTCGGTCAATCCTATCTTGCCCATGAGCTCAACAAGGCTCATCTCGCTTTCGCCGAGGGCTTCCAAGACGATTTCAACTTGGGGGGTGTCTTGGGGGGTGTCGAAGTTCATGTTCCAAAGAACCACCTTGAAGAACCTGCCGTCATCGACGAATCTCGGCATGAACCGTTCCTCGTAGTTCGGAGCGAGTGCGGTGCGCTCCCGTATGAGCTTGAGGCCGCTCCCTTTGCGCTCCATGAAGCGCATCCCTTTGGAACAGGTCGGCTATCACGGGGTTTCTTCGAACGCTCTCGATGGCTCCAAGATCGGCATCTTCGGGCAGCATTCCGTCTACTTTGCCGCCGGGCGACGTAATTTCCAGACGATCGTCGAAAACGAATACCGTGACTTCAGCGCCTCCTATTTCGTACCGTCGGTGGATCAATGCATTGACGAGTGCCTCTTCAACCGCGCGCATGACGTAGCTCGGCGTCTCGATGCGATCGTCGTCGGTTTTTGTCCATGCAACGCGGTTGTGCCGATCAACGAAGTCCATAGCCTCGCGCAGCAGCTTTACGAGGCAGCCGGAGTACTCCTGATCGTCGAGAACCTCGCCGTCGACCTTTGCCTTGTCAAGCCCATTCCAGCGCGTGCAGAACACGCGATTCTGGCGCAGTATGGGCTGGTCGGCGAGGAGAACTCCTGCATTGGTAAGGAGGCCGTCGGACTTGGCAAGGCCGAATGAAACGAAGTCCGTATCGGTCAAGCGATCCCCCGTGCGTTCGAAGTACGAAGCCCTCAAAGTCTCGAAACTGTAATCGTCTTTGCGAAATGCGGTTTCGATCTCGTCGAAATGGGTATGCAACCCCCGCATGGACAAGCTCCTGAGTTGGACGGAAGAGGCGGGCAGCGATTGGTTTCCGGATCGCACGTATACGATTTGGGAACCGTCGCCCACATAGACGTAGGGGCAGTCGCCGCCTGACTCAACGCGCAAGAGCACGATACGACAGCCATCCTCCTCCAAAGCTTCCTGGTGAAACGATGGAGTAGGATCGATCCTGGCGTTGATCAGTTCGCTCGCTTTCTCGGCAACATGCTGAGGGTCGTCGAGTCCCGTAAGACGGCCATTGTCGTCTATTCCAAAAGCAAGCATGCCGCCATCTCCATTGGCGAATGCGCATACAGACTTGAGCCAGCTTTTCGGTTTCGTCTCTTCGAGAGCGATCTTATAATCGATGCTGGTCGTTTCCGCTATGAGTTTGCTCAAGACGCCGTCCTTCTGCAATGCTCCTCGCCCTCCTTTTCGAGATGCCGGTACGATTATCGCTGGACGGTATCGAGTGACAATAGATGTTTTTGCAGTTGGTTGCAAGCCCAGGACCATTCGATCCGCTCCTGTTCGAGGCGAAGAGCGCCGAAGCCTTGATCTGTATCGCCGGCCAGCAGCCTGGAAAGCGTAGCTTGTTCGCTATCCTCCAGATGGTTGAGCGTTCCTGTGTTAGGTTTCGACTCCTCTACGCACAGATCGTAGTATCGATCCAACGTTTCCTCATCCATCATCACCGAGTTGACGTGGTCGAAATAACAGCGTAGCTGGTTGAGGATGGCGAACCCATTGCTGTCGAGGTCGCCCCAATAGAGGATCGGTGTGGTTGCGAACCACGACACCCCTTGGAGTTCTTTTACCGCATAGCCTCCTCCATGAATGGCGAAAGTCCCCTCTATCGAAGGCATGGCCAGCACGTTCACCATATTTTCGCATAGGATGACAACGTCCGGCCGATGTGTACAACGATCTAGCTGCGCAGTCGAAGCGGAGACTTCCGTCAAACCGCCCAACGCCAGTCGAGCGTCGAGCGTGCGCATCCGGAACTGGGCGGATTGCTTGCAGAAACTTGGATCCCGTCCGATCATTGCCCGATAAAGCGGATTGACAACAGCGCGGTGGCGCTCCATCCATTTCGTATCGATGCCTCGAATGGGGAGTTGACGAATGTAGGGGGTCGCATCAGGGTGCTCGACAAGCCAGTCGAGAACGCCCAGAGCCATGGACCAATCGCTCTCTTCAAGCTCGCAACACTTCCCAATGCTCGATCGAACCGCAGCAGCCAGCGCGTCGGCATGCGCATCCGGGCACATCTCGGACCATCGATTCGACCATCGACCGGCCAGCTGCTTCGCGCGTTGAGCAAGCGCGCTCCACTGCTCGGAACGCCTCGCGCAACACGCTATCGCGTCGGGGCTTTCCAAGACGAGCCGAACGGGAACCGTCTGCGGCCCTGCACTTCCCCAGTCGCGTTTTTCCCAAAGAACCGCGTCAGCCCAGGGGCATGCACGCCATGACTGCGCCCATGTACGAGCTGCGCCTGGGTCTTCTAGAACGCGTCGCTCGGTAGGAGGGTGCAAAGTGATGGAACAGCGCACAGGTTCGCCATCTGCGTACTGTCCGATCTCCCGTCGAAATAGGAGGGCCGCCCAGGAGCGGGCATCCCTATCGAAGCGCACCGCTGCCTTTTGGATGGCTTCGGACACTGACACCATGCAGGGAACGCTATTGGTCATCGACGGCCTCCGTCCGCCTGTCGTCAGCTTCGAACACGACGGGGGATAGCCGCGAATGCTTATCGTCGGGGCACGTAACCATGACCATGGCTCCGATATGGTCTTCCGCCGTCTGCAGGAGTTTGCCCGGCGTTGCCAGAACCATATGGAAGCCGAAAGCCTCGAATATCCCCAATGCCTCCTCTGCGAAATGACGATCGGATTTGTCGAAAGCTTCGTCGAGGATGATCGTGCCGTATGACGGGATAGGCTGGTCTTCGTCGGAAAGCTGATAGCGCAATGCCGCCGCGAGGCAGAAGAAGACGAGCTTCTGCTTTTGACCGCCTGAAAGGCCTCCGTCGTTGCTGTGGACGTCCACCACGGCACCGTCGCCCGCAACCTCCTTGGCGATGAACTTCATATGGTCGGGTGTGTTCAAGCACGCCATGCGCCATGTTTGGTCGGATCGGTCGTTCGATCCAAGCCGCTTCATGATGATCGCCGTCCGCGCGTAGCGGCGCTCGGCCGTCTCGAGGTCGTCTTCTTCCCATGATCCCCGAGTGATCTCTTTCAGGTCTGCGAGGAATTCGTTCACGCGGGGACTCCGATGCTCCTTCACTTCGATCTGCAAATGGATACCGGAACTGTATTCGGACAGGAGCAGCGACCGGTTGACCGGCACGAGCCGGTCGCGCACCTCGCGAAACGCATTGCGGATTTCCGACGAGATGGCGGTTATCTGGTCTTGGCTGAAGCTGTTCAGCACATCGAGGAACTTGCGTTCGTATTGGGGCAGCCCACTTGCTTTTATCTGGCGGTAACGACCGATGTAGGCATCTCGATCCTCGAAACTCGCGCTCAAATCGGCAGCTTGCAGCTTCCAAACGGACTTGTATTGTTGCAGTACCAGCTCGGTTCGCCTCCGTGCATCTTGCTGGGCTCGCGCTGCTTTAGCCACGCGAGCATCCAATATCCTTTGGACGTCGTTCGACGTTTGGTATACGAGGGACGTGTCCGAATCGAATCGGTCATTCACCGACGAGAACAAATCGATGAGCTGGGCCCTCGTTTCGTCGTCCATCGCGATGCCAGAAGTGCTTCGCTTGTTTGCGCGTCTCTCGACCTCGGCGATGTCCGAACGCGTGTCCTGTATTCGCTCCTCGTTTGTCTGCTGGTTGACGAGCGCCTTTTGAACGGCTTTGTCCGCCTCGTCAAGACGCCCCTGCGCGGTTGCGCGCCTGGATTCGGCCTCTCTGAACGCATCGCTTTGAGCAAGTTCGTCGTAGAATGCTTGCGCTCGTTCGAGATCGAAAGCCGCCTGCGCGTTGTCGTAATCTTCCCAATGCTTGTCTCGCAGGCTTCTCTCGGTGCGGCATAGGCTTTGGCATTCCTGCTCTTTGGCGGTGATCTCGGCTGTCGCATTGGTTGCGACGACGAGGTTTTCGGAGCACAGGCGCAATTCCTGTTCCAAACGCTCGATTTTCCGGTCGTTCGTGCTGCCGAGGATCCAGCGGCTTCGATCGGTTATCTTGCGTCGGTCGTCCTTGACATGGTGCTCCCCGGCTTTCGTTTGGCCTCCCCGCGTGAGTGCGCGATTATGACGCTCCATATCTGCAGGGGAGTCGACGCATATGTAGTCGAAGCGATCACGCAGCAGCATGTTCGCCCATAGGGAGAGGGACTCGTGGTTCGACATCTGCACGACGGTGACTTTTCTCACAAGCGACTGTGGGTGGAGCGGCCGGTCCGGGACGGACACTTCGTCGGGCACCGCATCGTACTCGAACCGTTCTCCGAGGTGAATGCTCTCGAGGTACTCGTTGATTGCCGCCGCGTGGCGCTTTTCCACAAGCATCGTGCGCGCTCGGCCTCCCAAGACTCGCTCGATGGCGGGCTGCCACGAGTCTTCTTCGGGCTTCACATCGATAAGTTCCCCTATGAAGGGCAGATCTTCCGCTGAAACCCCCAGGTGCCGTGCAATGCCCAGCCTGATATCGTGCAACCGGGAGGAGATGTTGCTCTTCTGGCCCCTGAGAAAACGAAGCTCCCCGGCGATCTCGGCATGTCGCTTCTTCTGTTCGCTTACCTCTCCGAAACGCGCTATCTTCTCATCTTCGTGGCCGTCCAGCCATGCGCGCGCGGTGTCCGCGCGTGCCGCGAGTGCTCGCTTCAAAGCCTCGAACTCCTCTCGCGTGGAGGGCAAAGGGGATTCGCTTGCCATTGCGAGATCCTTCTCGAGCGAATCGCGGTTGTCCACGATATAGAGCAACTGGCGCTCTCGGTCGGAAACCTGCATTCGAGCAGCTTCGAGCGCTATGCCTCCCTGCTCGTTCAGCATGGCCTCGGCTGCTTCGAGCTGCTGCTTTGCGAAAGCTTGCTCGCTCTCGGCTTCTTTGACCGCTGCAATCAGTGCGTCGGCATCGTGCAGCTGCCTTTCGAGGCGCCGTTTGAGCAGGGTAATCGAGGTATCGTCGGCAAACGACGCAAGCTTGTCGAGAAGTTGCCGGTTCCGGTCTTCCGTCGCCTTCGCCTCGACGTATGCCTCTTCGTAGCCCAGGAGAGGTTCCAGGCACTCCATCTGCCGACGTTGGTCGACCACCCCGTCGTGGGCTTCTTCCAACTCCTTGAATTGGGCGACCGCCGCAGTGGCCAAGTCATGCGTGCGCGGCATGTCCAACATGTACTTGCGAAACAGATCGTCGAGCGATCCGATGTTTTTAGCGGCTTGCGTCTTGTGTAGGAGGGTGAGCGTTTTCGGGCTGCTGATATGCAGGATGTTGCATAGGTATCCTTCGAACGCCGCATGGTCTCTCCACGCCCGTCCCGTCTCTTTGTGATCCTTGTTGAATTGGGCCATATCCGCTTCGTTCAAGCCGTACGTCTCGAATTCACTGAGCGCATGGTCTCCGCGGACGACTGCATAGAACTTCTTCAGTCCCTCGGTGCTAACCGTGTTGGCCTTTTGGAAGAAGATGCCCAGCACGTTGATCGCCTCATGACGACGCGCTTCCGAAGGGGAGCACTGTTCGATGTCGAAACCATCCTCGTATCGAAGCATGACGCCGCTCCATACCGCGGCTTTCGGGCGAAGGTAGGTGCGCACGACCTCACCCTCTTCGTCGGCGCTGTGCCCGCACGCGCCGCGCACGTAGTTGGAGATCGATCGGCCCTTATCTCGCTGGCCGCCGTTGCTGGCCGCCGCGTTCAGACTCAGCTGGGTCGGGGGCGTCAACACTGCCGCGACGGCATCAAGGACGGTCGACTTGCCAGAACCCGAAGGGCCGGTGATAAGCAACCCGCGCCTATCGACGGGAAGGCTCTGGAAACCGTTGAACGTCCCCCAATTCGCCATGTCCACCCGAGCAAGGCGCCATTGTCCCGGGTAGGGCACGCTTTCAACGGTGCTAACGGTCGTCGTCATGGGACCCTCCTTGGTTCGGAGCGGCTTCCTGCGCTCGTTTGAGCATGAGCTCGAATTCTTCGTTGACCACTGCCGCTTCTTCGGTTCCAAATATCAGCTTGAGGACCGGAGATATTTCGAAGCGGTCTTCGGTGTCGCTTTTCAGCAGTATGCGAGCTTCAACGAGCCTGTTCCACGACGCTTTGAGCTTGCTTTGGTAATTCGACTGGTCTTGACTTTCCAAGCGTCGATACTGAGCCAATTGCTCGAAAAGCTCGCTTTGCCCGATGAATACTCGGTTGGTACCGCCCATCTGCAGCTCTTTGCGCAACGTGAGCACCATGATGGTATCGAGCAGGGTCATTGCGTTGCTTCTCGTTGCTTTCAGCACCTCCCTCTCACCCGTTGAGGCGTTGCGCGCGAAAGCGATCCCCGTCTCCGCATCCACGCAGAGCTCAAGAAGCATGTCGGCAAGGTGCGAGGACAGATCTTGCTGATTGTTCAGGACGGCCGACCATAGCTGGTCGCTTTCGTCGATGTACGGTCCCCTGATCAGCTGCAGCAACGCGCATCGTGCATCATAGGGAAGCGTCCCCGTGTCCTGTGGCCACAAGTGCCTCTCGTCAAGAGGCCTATCCTCGTCGCACCTCTCCACGGCGTCAGGCGAAGGATCCCAGAAGTCGTCCATCAGCGCACCTCTTTCACGAACAGGAATGTATCGACGCGGGCTTGCAGGTGCCGCCCGCTTTTCGACTGCCAGCGGATGATTTCCGATTCATTGGTCCTGATGCCCTGATCGGAGGCGAGCACCATGAGCCCTGCGATGCTTGCGATACCTTGAGTCGCGGGATACTTCTCCAGAATCTCGCCGATCGAGGGGTGCTTTGGATTGGAGACTTCGCGCTCCGCGAAGAACGCATTCACGTTGCCGACCAGCTCATCGTAATCGATTTCAACCTCGCGCACCTGCTCGTACAGCTCGGCTAACGTGAGCGTGCCGTTCTCTTCGAACACGGTCGCAGGAATGGGCTGCGCGTCCGCGTTGGCGGGGTTGTACAGCTCCAGCCGGGAGATGGGCGCGATCATGGTTTTGGTAAGCTCGAGCTCGATCGGGAGAGCGTAGGTGCAGCTGTATGATTCTGTGAGCATGCTTGCCATGCCGAGGGTCTGGTCGAGAAGTCTCCGCAGCACGCGGTCTTGCTGAAAATTCTGACTCTGCACAAGCTTCCTCAAACCGCGCGACAACCCTGTTTTGGTCTCGTTCACGTCGCGCGCTTGATCGAGCAGCGTTTGCACGAATCTTCTGAGGAATCGGCGCTCTTCCGCCTCGAGCATGCACGCGAAATCGGTGTCGAGGATGGAGTCGATGTCGTCTTGAAGTTTCTCGAGCGCCTCTGCGTCGCGCAAGAGCGCATAGAAGCCCCCGAACGACTGGCCAGGAGGAGACTGCGTGATATGGTCGATGCCGGCGAACACGCCTTCGAGCGTGTCTTGATACCCTTCTTCATAGCCGATA
The DNA here is from genome assembly GCF_963929405.1 of Enteroscipio rubneri. NCBI lineage: Bacteria > Bacillati > Actinomycetota > Coriobacteriia > Eggerthellales > Eggerthellaceae > Enteroscipio > Enteroscipio rubneri. The sequence goes on from NZ_CAWVIN010000003.1 coordinate 1,063,870, forward strand.
AGTTTGATGTACAGGGTTTTCGCGATCTCCTCGAACTCGGCGCTGACGCTGACGAAGTCGCGCGGTATCTCCTGAGCGAGATTGAGGATGTCGCGCGCCTGCTCCAAAGCCTGGTCAGGTTCCATCGTGTCCAAGGTGCCTTGATCGATTTTCTCAAGCTGGTCTTCTATGCGTTGCTTCTCGGCAAGGAGGACTTTGCGACGCCGGTCGATGTCGTTGTCGGTTGCGAGCGACAATTCCGCTATCTGGTCGAGAATCATGCTCAATCTCGATTTCGTCGCCGCCCGATGAGGCTTCGCCAGTCCTTTGGCGAAGCTTATGGCTGCCAAAGCGCCCGCGGAAAGCTCGTAAGTCTCCTGACGTGAATCCGCGAGCGGCTTGCGCACAAGGTATCCGTCGCGTCTCCATTGCTCGCAATAGTCCCGTGCCGAGCGCTTCGTTCCTATCTCAGGAATCCGCTCGCGCAGCACTTCGAGATCTGCATCGACGAGGCTGATCAGGTCGGCAACGGTTCTTTTACCGACGTCCTTTCCTAAATGCTCGTCGAGGATGGATATGATGATAGGCGCGTTTTGCGCATGAAGAAGCTTCCAGGCAATGTTGTCCTGCTGCAAGGATAAGAAAGCAAGCGTGCTGGATACGACTGCCATGCAACCTGCCTCACGTCGATGCCGGTTTTGAAACGCTCGTAAATGCGATCTTTCGACACATACTCAGTATATGGCAAATAGAAATCCGAGTTGGGGCCTTTCTGGGACAGGTAAACAATAGTAGTGTGATATAGAGGGCGTTATCATGAAACCAATTATTATTCGACTTTTCTCACCATAACAGTCGAAGCATCGCCTTCTTTTTCCATGTTCACTGATGTCTGTGCGACCCATTTCAGAATTCTCTTTTGAGTTCTGTCTTTTCGTGAACCCGTGAGGTACGTGTGGAAATGGGCTCGGCGAATATGAGGAGTTATCGCACGGCCGCTGCCTGCGTTTTTGTTCGCGTGTCGATGCGCCTCGATAGAGGGCCCGATTTTCCCCCAACGAGAAACGTTCGCGGCTCGTCCAGTGGCTCTTGATCGTCGTTGAAAGTGGAACTGCGATCAAGATCGTTCGTGTCCTTCCTCCGTACGATTTCCTTCTCTACTATATCCGGCTCTTTTGAAGCGATATAGAGAAGCAGGCTAAGAATCGTACGAAGATCCTCGTCGACGAACACTTTGATCATCTTGCTCTTGCCGCCATTCGCTTGCAGATATGTTTCAACTACATATGCGGATAGGTCTTTTATCGTCGAAAATCTTAAGGGGATAACGACGGGGATCGTATAGCCGTTGCTCCCGATTATCGTAATTATGAAATGCTTTTCTACTCGGTGAGGTTGGTCTGATCGAGGCATCCACGCGTAATCCAGGAAAAACCCAACCGCATGTTTGAGCTTGCCGTCTGCATTCGAGAGCCGGAAACCGAGATGCTCGGCAGATATAAAGAAGCAAGAGAACGGGAGGTGTTCAAGATGCTCCGAAAGATCAACGTCTTGATCGATGTCGGAACGCTGAAGTTCTTCAACGAGTGAAGAGTTGAACTCGAGTACCACGGGGGATCTCTTCCAATCGCAGCAAAGATTTGCTAAATCTATTGGAGGTGTGCAGTCCCATGCTCCTCCTGGGCGTTGCAGAGTTTTGCTCGAAAGCAAAATGCGCTGGATCGCGCGTTCTTGTATTGCCAGGAACTGAACCTTGTTCATATCGTCGATATCTTGGTCGCATATCGCGAACATGTCGTTCTTGCCCATGCGCCATAAAGGCTTGGATAGCGTAGTGGCTATCTCGTCGAAAAACCCCGGCCATTTTTTATTAATATACGATTCGATGTTTGAAACGGATGCGAGTGCCGTTTCAACAGAATTTCGGATGGTCATTAGAAACCCTTTCGTTTCGTTCCCGCGGTGTCAAGGTGCGCACCGCAGTGCCCGATCACAATTCGTTCGGTTTTCTCGTCTATTGCGAAGTGGACGCGCAGGGTCTCTCCTCTTTTCCTGCTCCTTCCTTTTACGTGCGGGGTAATGTCGATAATGCGTCCTTCGTATGTCCGTCGGCGGGCGCGTACATAGGCAGGTACGTCGTTGGTCGCTTTAGACTCTCTTAGCGAAAGGTCGTACCCCGTCATTCTCTTGTATGTGTCGGTGATCGATCCATCTTTTTCAGGATTATCCGAAAAGCAGAGGGGGTGTAGAACTGTTGCCAGGCCCAATAGGATCTGCCAGGTTTCATTTGCGCTTCCCGAAGCATGTGCCTGGGCGGATCGCTCAGCTTCCGGAAGAACGATGATTTTTTTCGGGAAGGCTTCGGCGGCAAGCTGGAGTGCATCTGCAACAGAAGAAGGAAGGCTCACCATTTTTTCCACGAGATATGCATCGTTTGAGGCGGGTCCCTTCCGTTGGAGCTGCTCTGTCAAAGATTTCACGCGCCACTGCAATTGCTCGCTTTCATGAGCGATATCCCAAACACTATCAAGCTCTTGTTTGAGGGACGTAATTTTCTTCTCTTTGGAATCAATGTCTTTTTCTAGCAACGACGTGTATTCGCTCATATCGTCGATTTCTTGGTCCTTTTGCTCGATCGTCACCATAGACTCATCAAGGAGTTGGCTCATCTGAGCGATTTCTTCGATGCTCGCATTCTTCTCGCGTTGCGTGCGGGCAAGTTCATCGAGTGCCTTGCTGTATTGAGCTTGCAGCTTGCTTCGTTCGGCGTTTCGCTCTTCTTTCCTTTGCCCTTCCCTGTATCTGCTTGCGAGCTCGTCACGCCTTGCTTTGTCGATTGCGTTCTGAATATCTTGACAGCACGCGACGACTTTGTCTGACTGGGAAAATGCGCGAACGGAACCAGCGATGACATCGCTGGCGACACTCTCGCATATAGATCCCGAAAACCGAGAGATCCATTCGGATGAAAAGCGATAATGCCGCCTTGCATCACGAGGGTCGTCCATATTGAGCCCTGGGAAATATACCTGAATGGAATGGCGAAGCGGCCGGTAGGCGTAATTCCGTGAACCGCGGTCGAAAAAGGTTTCCTCAAGAACCTTGTCTAGTTCTTTATTGCTCTTGTCCAAAGCGACTACGAAGGCGATGCCCGTCAGTTTTCTGGCAAGTTCATCAGGATTGACGGGGTACGCGCCGTCGTCGTCTGATGTGACGGCCACAAGCGGCACGTTTCTGATTGGTTTTGTGAGATCGTTGTAAAACTGATTGAAAGTATAAGGTTGTCCGTAAAAGCACTTGTCAATGAAGAGGGCGTTTCCGTCAAGGGGATCCTCGCCCGATATGCACGCTATCCCCTCGGTGTCGAGCAGTTTTCTGATGCAAACAGGAACATTGCGCGGAGGGGTTTTAACGTCGGATCGCATATAGGTTGGATCGATGCTGTAAGACACCTGCACGGTTATACTGTATACGCCTACGCTCGATTCTGTTATCCCGACGCAGGTGTGCCAGGTGCGCCACCAGCTTTCCGAGTCTTGCTCGCTGTAGTCCATAGCCCAGTGCTTTGGTATGCGATCCCCCTCCATGATTCTTGTTGTCAGCGAGGAAGAAGGAGCGTCGATATCCATTGTCCCCTGTGCGAAGCTTTTCGAGAGACGGACGGATCTTAGCGGCATGAAATCGTCGGACGGATTTGAGACCCACGGCTCTAATGACTTCTGTATTTCTCCAAGAATGACACTGCTCGATATTTTTGTTGATGTTGCGCCTTTGCGGGATCCTCATGTTTCGAGCGAGCTAGCCATTGCACTGCGAAGTATCAATGCTGAATAGGCGCTCAATCTCATGCCCTGATTCCACTTCAGAGCGGTGGAGATATCGAAGTCTATCTGTCTGGCTGGAGACGGTAAACGGTTGCCTCTCTGCCGTCGTTCTTTCTCGACTATCCAGTTTTGAAAGACATCTACGATGACGGGCCAAATTTCAAATTTGGCGTTGTCCGGATAGGCTTCAAACGTTGTCGCGTAGAACAAGGTTGTGTTATTGCGCCGCGTTATCATAAGGGAGCCTTCCGATCTGCCTGAGGCCTATCTTGAGCGATGTATCGTAGAACCGTTAATCGCATTTTAATAAGAATATTACGCTATAAATCATATTTGAACCATAGCATCGCATGCTCGCTTTTCTTTGCTTTGCGTGGCGGTAGATATGGTCCGGTGAAGCGTAAAAACAAAGTAATCCCTTGTGAATTAAAGTCCATGTGGTTCGTATTACGATGGATCTCGCAAGAACGCGAGGCGCGAGGACGAACCTCCCACCTCGTCGCTTCCTACGCTCGGTCTTCTTTTTCGTCACATCCCATGCTCCACTATGGTAAAGTATGCCCATGCATTCTGCGAAGGGACATACTGCCGTCGAACAGCGCTGGCGCCTCCAGCTCGCCGTTGCGGCCGTGTGCCGTTCCGTCGCCCCGCGCCCTGCGGACTCGCTCGCGTCCGCATTTGCCGCGAAACCGACCCCCGAGGCCGACGCGACCGCCTATCGCGCCCTTTCCTATTATTCCTATCGATACCTCTAGCACATGGGTTTGCCCGTGGTGCTTCGTCGGTGTTGTGCTGACGGGTGCCGCGCCCCGGCAAAGTCATGTGCGCCTCCTGCGAATCAGCAGGTAGCGTTGGAGTGTTTCACGTAAAACACTCGTTCGCGCCGCTGCGAGTAGCACGACCTGTAGGTATATGATCGAGAAGGAATCTCCCATGATCGAGAAGATATGCATGGTACTCATTTTCGTCGGCGTGGCGGTGGGCGTCGGCATTTACTGCCGACGACATACCGGAAGCGTTGACGGGTTCATTCTGGGCGGCCGCAACGTAGGTCCGTGGCTGAGCGCGTTCGCGTTCGGCACGAGCTACTTCTCCGCCGTCATCTTCGTGGGCTACGCCGGCCAGTTCGGCTGGAAATACGGTGTCGCCGCCACGTGGATCGGCATCGGCAACGCCATCCTCGGCAGCTTGCTGGCCTGGTGGGTGCTCGGCCCGCGCACGCGCGAGATGACGCATCGCCTGGGCGCGTCCACGATGCCCGAGTTCTTCGGCGAGCGCTACCAGTCGAAGGGTTTGCGCATCGCGGCCGCGGCCATCATCTTCGTGTTCCTCATCCCGTACACGGCCAGCGTCTACAACGGCCTGTCGCGTTTGTTCGGCATGGCGTTCGGGCTGCCGTACGAGTGGTGCGTCATCGGCATGGCGGTTATCACCTGCGTGTACGTGGTGCTGGGCGGTTACATGGCCACCGTCATGAACGACTTCATCCAAGGTATCGTCATGCTGTTGGGCATCGTGGCGGTCATCGTGGCCGTGCTGGTGAACAACGGCGGCTTCACCGAGGCCCTCACCACGCTCTCGCTCATCCCAGCCGAGGGGTCCGAGATGGCCGGCCCGTTCGTGAGCTTTTTCGGGCCGAATCTGCCCGACCTGCTGGGCGTCATCGTGCTGACCAGCCTGGGCACGTGGGGCCTGCCGCAGATGGTGCAGAAGTTCTATGCCATCAAGAGCGGTCCTGCCATCAAGCAGGGCGCCATCATCTCCACCGTGTTCGCCATGATCGTGGCCGGCGGCAGCTACTTCCTCGGCGGGTTCGGCCGCCTGTACGGCGGGCAGGTTGAGATGACGGCCGCCGGCACGCCGGTGTACGACTCCATCATCCCCACCATGCTGTCCACGCTGCCCGACCTGCTCATCGGCATCGTGATCGTGCTGGTGCTGAGCGCGTCCATGTCCACGCTGTCGTCGCTCGTGCTCACGTCGTCGTCCACGCTCACGCTCGACCTGATCAAGGACAACCTCGTGAAGAACATGAGCGAGAAGAAGCAGCTGTCGTACATGCGCGTGCTGCTGGTGGTGTTCATCGTGATCTCGGCGGTGCTGGCGCTCGTGCAGTACAACTCGTCCATCACGTTCATCGCGCAGCTCATGTCCATCAGCTGGGGCGCGCTGGCCGGCTCGTTTTTGGGCCCCTTCTTCTGGGGGCTGTACTCGCGCCGGGTGTCGCGCCCGGCCGTGTGGGCCAGCTTCATCGTGGGCGTGGGCCTGACCACGGGCAACATGATCGCCGGGTTTGTGGGCACGGCGTTCATCGCGTCGCCCATCAACTGCGGCGCTATCGCGATGGTGCTGTCGCTGATCATCGTGCCGGTGGTGAGCCTGTTCACGAAGCGCGTGGACTTCGAGGTCGACCCGCCGCACGCCGAGGGCGCTATCGACCGCGAGTACGAGCAGGAGCTGGAAGCGGAGCAGGCATAACCCTGATCGGATGCGGTGCCAATCTGGTGGGTGCTCAGCCGGCGGTGCGAGTGCTATGAACGCAGTCGTGATCGGATGCGATGCCAACCTGGTGAGTGCTCAGCTTCGCGTGTTGTTCGACGGATCGTGTTCAGCGTCGCTGGTTTTCGAGGGAAAACCAGCGACCATGTCGATAAGCTCCTGCTTATCGTGCACTCCCAGCTTCTGATAGATTCGCCTTTTGTGGGTGTTGACGGTGTTCACCCCGATCAGCAGCTCGTTGCTGATGTACGGCGAGGTTCTTCCCTGAGCGAGCAGCGCGAGTATCTGCGTTTCCCGCTCGGTGAGGCCGTGCGCCTGTCCGAGCGCCGCAGCCGATTGCCGAAGCAGGCCGTTGACTTCGGCACCGCTGCGGCCGGACGAGGGCGCACCGTCGGATCCTGCTTTCATCATGGCCCATACATTGTCGATCCCGTTGGTGTCAAGCACCAGCATCGTGGCGATGACGAGGATGCATACCGCCGAGGACAAGATGCTCTGCATTTGAAGCGCGTCCGCGGCGAACATCGTGCGCGCGACGACAATCGCGAGCGTCCCCGCAAGTAGTCCGGCCGAAGATAAAAGCCGTGCCGCGCCAGCCGTCGCGCCTGCATCGCTTCGGTGCAAGCGCATAACCTCGAACACGATGGTCCAGCTCATACATTCAAAGAAGCCATACGCCATATGGGCGATAAAGCCCGCGGCGAAGCTGCCGTTCGAACCAAATATCGGCACGAGAACCAGCCCGACAAGAACGATGGACGTGGACAGGCGATAGGCGGTGTGGGGTTTCCAAGAGAACACGCAAAGTCCGACGAAGAATACCACGGCGGCCAGCGCGCGTCCTCTCTGCTGGAAATCCATGAGAACCGAGTCAAGGAAAACCGGCGAACCCGAAAAGCGCTGCATGATGCCGAACACAAATCCAAAAGCGGCGAACCAGAATGCCACGTTGCGCGGGAAACCCATCACGGTGCAGGCACGGGCCGACTCGTCGTCGGCCGCGCTGCACGCGAAGACGGTGCGCTCGCTCTTCGGCGTGAGCGGCAGATCCTGCCGCGGAGGTGCGAGCAATGCGCAGCTTGCAAGAGGCAGCACTGAGACCGCGACGATTCTCATCCAGTCTGAAAGCTCGATGGCTACGAGGTAGAAGGGGAACGAGAGGGCGATCGAGCCGGCCACCCAAACATAGCCTCGTCCTTGCTCGTCCGATGCGTAGTCTTCGGCCCACATGAGGACGATCGCTCCCATTCCCAGGCCGATGAGCGCAAGGCCTCCGGCCAACATTCCGAGGGAAAGAGCCTCTCCCAAGCTCACGAGGATGGCCCCCGCCGATGCAAGTGCGGCGATGGCCCAGCGAACGGTTCGCTTTCTCGTGCATTCGAACAGTGCAGGTGCACGGTAGCACAGCACGTATACGAGGATGCAGAACAGCACGGAGACCATCGACGTCAAATCGCCGAACAGCGTATTCACAGCGACACTTCGCGCCAGGGGGACGCCCACAAGGGCAACGTCGATCCACGCCCAGTACAGGGCGAACCCAACGATAGGCCGCACCGATGATGCGTCGATGTGAGCGCGAATGCCCCTCATGCAGTCCCTTCCCTTTCGACTCCGTCGGCGAGTATAACGCCTTCGGCACGTTCGCCAGCTGGCGAACGTGCCGAAGAGGCCGATCCTGCACGTGGAGGCGCACGACGAACGGGGAGGCGCTGGAGGGAAGGGGGAAGCGCCTTCCCCCTCGCCGTGCCAAGCAAGCGCAGGGGGCTTAGCGAATATCGCTGGCTATCTGCTGGGCGGCCGTCCGGCCCGAATAGGTGCAGTAGCCGTTCATGCCTCCCGATATCTGGTAGTTGTAGGTATCTTGATACAAGCCGCACGAGGTCACGCCCGAGCTGTACAAGCCGGGAATGACGTTGTTGTCGGTGTCTAGCACCTGCATGCGCCTGTTGACGCCGATTCCGCCGAACGTGGTGAGCACCGAAAGATCGGTGTGGACGGCGTAGTAGGGACCAGAGCCGATCGCGTTCAGATAGACGGCGTCCTTGCCGAAGTCTTCGTCGACGCCCTTTTCGCACAGAGCGTTGTAGCGCGTGACGGTGTCGGTCAGCCTGGCGGGATCGGAACCCATATCAGCCGCCAGCTCTTCGAGCGTCTCGCCCTTGAATACCACGCGATAGCCGCTTGCCTGCGCTCCGGTTTCGAGTTGTTCGCGCAGACCGGGAAGCCGATCGCCCGGCTCGACTTCGAGGTTGCCGACGTAGCTTCCCCGCCCGTTCTCCAAAAGTTCGATAAAATCGTTGTCGAAGAACGTGTACGTGTCCGACAGCTGCGAACGCTGGGCGTTGATGACGAGCGCATAAAGCTTCTTCAGGTGCAGGTCCTCGGCCATGAAGCGCTCTCCGTCGCCATTGATGTACAGGCCGGGCTGAATGCAGGCGGCCATGGATATCGCGTCGCGGATCACGAAGCCATCCACCCCCAGGCAGGGGAGGATGGAGATGTCGGTTTCCTTAGCCCCGACAGCCCAGGCCATTCTGTGCCCGTCCCCTACGTTCGGTAGCGGGAACTCGGTCTTGGCGTGCGAGGTGTCGATGCCGGTCTTTTCTTGCAGCAGTTCGAGGTCGTTGCCGATGCCGCCGCACGCCAGCAGCACGGCCTTTGCGTTTACTTCGAGAATCTTCCCGTCATCCGTTTCGGCGTACACGCCCACGACACCGCCGTTCTCAACCTTGAGGTCGATTGCGGCCGTTGAGGGGCGCGTTGCGATGCCAAGCTCCTCGATGCGCGCCAGCATGGAAGCCATAAAGCTCGTGCCGATCTTGCCTTCCCACCAATGTGCAGTCGGGAAGGCGCTTACGCCGCGGTAGTCGTCCACGGTATCGAACACGACGCCCTGATCGCGAAGCCAGTCGATGTTCTCTCCCGATCGTTCAATGTAATCGCCCCACAAAAGCGGGTCGCTGTGGTGGTTCGTGTAGGCCAGCTCCTGATCCACCACCTGGTAGCGATACGGCAGATCGAGGCCCGCTTCATGTTGCATAGCGGATCCCAAACCGAATATGACCTCGGTGGCGAAAGAGGAGCCGCCGAGCTCGCTCGACTTCTCGATCAGAACGACGTCGAGCCCCGCTTCGGTTGCTTCGATGGCAGCGCACATACCCGAGTTTCCAGCGCCGACGATAGCGACGTCGGCTGATATGCTCTCGTCAGGGGAGTAGGTTTTCGGTCCGGGCTGCGTGCTTTCTTGCGCGCTTGGATCCGTAGTCTGCTCGGACGGTCCGCAACCGACGATTCCGACCGCCATCGCGCCGGCTCCAACGATGCCGGCGCCTTTCAAAAAGCTACGACGAGTAAGTTCCATACGTTCCCTCCTGCATTCTCGTGGACAGCAGCCGCCTCGTCAGAAGCGACGGCTTGATCGTAGGCGTGCGGCAAGGAGGGCGTCGACCTCCGTTTCAGAGGTTTGCGTGCGATCTTCCGTCACCTGTTTCGCAGTATCTAAGGCGTCGCTCCAGGTCGAACGCGGTATAAAAAGCGCGGGCGGCACGTTTCGCATGCGTAGCCGAAAGGAACAATTTGGCGACGGGTCGTTATCGGACGATATACTATGTACGACGCCCATTCGTCGAAAGTGCTGACCATGCTGCTCCAGCTCATTCTCATATACTTTCCCGCTCTTGCGTTCGGGCTACTGTTCGCGAGAAATTTCCGCAAGGAGCCGCGACAGTTTCGAAACGCGCTGTACTTCTTCGCGTTCTGCCTCTGTGCGCTCTATGGCTTGTCCATCCAGTTCGAACTGCCGTGGCTCGTGCTGCTGGGGTTCGCGGCCATTCCCTTCGGCACGGTTGCATTTGTGGGGTTCTTGATCGCGAACACGTTCGTGGTCGTCAAGCGCGAGGGCCTGAGCCTTGCCAATGTGCTGCCGGGGCTGCTTGCGATCTGCACCGTGGCGGTGTGCGTGAGCGGACCGCTGCTGCTTCTTGTTCAGGCGCCCCCGCTGCTGCTGGCACTGTACCTGCTTGTGCTGATGGAGGGCTCGTACATTGCGTTCACGTTCGCAGCGCTTTTGCTGTATTCCTGGCTGTACCGGCGACTGCCCAAACGCTGCACGTATGACTACATCGTCGTGCACGGAGCGGGCCTGTCGGGGACGAAGCCCACGCCACTTTTGGCTGCGCGCCTGGACAAGGGCGTCGAGCTATGGGAAGGAGGCGGCCGCAAAGCGGTCATCATCGCATCGGGAGGGCGTGGCTCTGACGAGCAAGTCTCCGAAGCCGAGGCTATGAAGAGGTACCTGGTGGAAGAGCGCGGCGTGCCCTCCGATGCCGTGATGCTCGAGGATCGATCGGCCAACACCATGGAGAACCTGCGCAACTCGAAGGCCATCATGGACGCGCGATCGGGTGTGGGAGCATATCGCACCGCCGTGGTGACCAGCGACTACCACGTGTTCCGCACGGCCGAGTATGCTCATAAGATCGGGTTGGCCGCCGATGGCGTTGGTAGCAAGACCGCGCGCTACTATTGGCCCACGGCTTTCATCCGCGAATATGTGGCCGTGAGCAACGCCCATCGCTGGCCCTTCGCGGTGATCTTCGTGCTCTGGCTCATACCGGTCGCCCTTTGGTTTGCCAGCTTCGTCCTGTAATCGTTGCGCACTCCGATTGCGGGCATCGCGAATGCGCCCTTTGGTGCCTGCTTCCGTTTGAAACCGCGCATTGGGCTTGCAGCTCGCTCTCCGAGGCGTGCATACCGTTCGCGCGGGTTCGCGGACAAAATCGCGTGCAATTTCGTTCCCGTGGCGCTGCTCGTACCGTATACTAAGGCGCATCGTTGCGTATTCGCGCGGGCGTCCGTATGAACGACCTCCGCGCGAATGCGTGCCGCTTGAGAGAAGGGGACGTATATGGAAGGATTCGACCTGATCAGCACTGGGGTGTGGTCTATCATCCCGCCGCTCTTGGCGCTGGGGCTGGCGCTTATCACAAAGGAGGTGTACTCTTCTCTCGCCATCGGCGTGTTCACCGGCATGGTCATCTACCAGTTCACGCTCAACGGCGCCGGGTTTGAACAGCTCGTCGATTCGTTTACCATGGTGCCCCAGATGATGGCGGAGCAGATTGCCGGGAACGGGGCGCTGCTGCTGTTCCTTGCGTTATTGGGCGCGCTCGTCGTGGTCATTGCGGCTGCCGGCGGATCACGCGCATACGCCGAATGGGTATCCACCCATGTCAAGAATGCCAAGATGGCGCAAATCCTGACGGCGGTACTGGGCATCATCATCTTCGTGGACGACTACTTCAACTGCCTCACTGTGGGCGCCGTCATGCGCCCCGTCACCGACCGCTTCCACATCAGCCATGAGAAGCTGGCGTGGATCATCGACTCCACCGCGGCGCCCATCTGCATCATCGCACCGGTGTCGTCGTGGGCCGTGGCCGTGGGCGGCTACCTGGGCGAGGGCGGCTTCACCACGTTCGTGCAGTCCATCCCGTACAACTTCTACGCGCTGCTCACCATCGTGTTCGTGTTCTTCATGTGCGCCACGAATCGCGACTTCGGTCCCATGCGCGTGGCCGAGGCCGAGGTGCAGCAGCCGACCGAGCGTCAGCACCGCATTCCGCCGAAGGACAGCGCGCTCGAGGCTATGTCCACCGCACGGCTTTCCGATCCGAAGGAAGCCGACCAGCTTCCCGTCAACCTTGAGACCATCGTGGCCGAGGAAGACGAGCTTGACGAGGCGGCGCAGACGGCTGTCGAAGAGTTCAAGGGCATCAAGGTGTCCGAGAAGGGCCATGTGCTCGACCTCGTGGTTCCCATTGTCGTACTCATCATCTTCTCGATTCTGGGCATGCTGTACGCAGGCGGGTTCTTCCAAGGGATCGACTTCGCCACCGCCGTGGGAGAGAACCCCGTGTTCGGCCTCTGCATCGGCGTGTGCGTTGCGCTCGTCGTTGCCGCGGGCATGTTCCTTCCGCGCAAGCTCATGACGCTCTCGGGCTACATGGAGGGTATTTCCGAAGGCGTGCGGTCTATGGTGGGCGCCATCATGATCCTCGTGCTGGCGTGGAGCCTGGGCGGCACGTGCCGCTACCTGCTGGGCACGGGCGAATTCGTCAGCGGGTTCTTGAACAGCATCGGCGTGGGCCTCGTGTTTCTGCCGGCTGTCATCTTCGTGGTGGCGGCGTTCATCGGCTTTGCCATGGGGACGTCGTGGGGCACGATCGCTCTCATTCTGCCCATCGTGATCGGCGTGTTCCCGGTCGAGAACCCGTTGTTCCTCGTAGCCATCGGCGCCACGCTGGGCGGTGCCGTCTACGGCGATCATGTGTCGCCTATCTCCGACACGACCATCCTGTCGTCGGCTGGCGCGCAGTGCAACCACTTACGCCACGTTGCCACACAGCTTCCCTACGCATCGGTCGTGGCCTTAATCTGCCTCGCGGGCTATGTGGTTGCCGGCTTCACCGGCAATCCCTGGATATCGCTTGCAGGTGGCGCCGTGCTCATGGTGGTGGCGGTGATCGTGCTCAATATGTCGCCGTACGGCGCCGTGAAGAAGTAGGGCGGAAGCGCCTCGCAATCCGTTCGCATGTGTGCCTTCTCGTTGCGGCCCCGGCTTGGCCGGGGCCGCAACGTGCATGCAGAGGTGTATTCGTCCGCCGTCTTTCGCGGAGACGCACGGTTCGCGTTGTCCGGCATAATCCTGTGCGGGTACGGGGGGCTTCGATGCCGCAATCGTTTCGCGCCGTGCCCTGCGAGACGCAGAGCACTGCTCTCGGAGCGCATGCGGTCTTTTTCCCAGAACGTAACAGCGACGTTGCACCCCGGTGCTAAATACGTGTGCAGTTTGCGCATACGTAACTGTTTACCTTCGGTTTAACCTGCAAACGCATCAATGACCTTGCTATAATTCTTTGAGATTGGCTACACTCAAGAAACCCCGAGTGCGCTCTTCTCCTGCGAAGGGAGGCGTGATAGAGGATGGCGTTGCATCCGCGCGCTGTTTTCTTGCCACTTGGGCGAAGACGAAGGTTGGAACCACGGCCCTATCGCTCGGGATTGCGATGAAGCTATCCTGGTTCGATAACGAAGTTAGGAGACAGCAGTGCAACTCAAGGCATCGACCGATTACGGTATGCGCGCCATTCTGTATTTGGCAGCGCAAGGCACCACCTGCTCGTCGAAGGACATTGCGAACGATATGTCGATACCACGCGACTATCTTATTCAGCTTGCGCAGCTGCTCCGCAATGCGGGTATCATCGAGGCGCGCCCTGGCAAGCACGGTGGATACCGTCTGGCGAAGGACCCCGCCGATATCACCGTCCTCGAAATCATGGAGGCGCTCGACGATGACGCCAAGCAGTCGACGCGCGCGAAGCGCAACGCCCGCAAAGGCGGCGCGATGGTGCAGGAGGTCAAGCGCACCTACGACCTGATCGAGGAGAGCATGGACACGTTCCTCAACAGCCTTACGGTAAAGCTGTTGCTCGAATGCGCGAATGACAAAGAGGGCAGCAAGAAGTTCCTCTCAGACCGCTTCGACGAAGAAAGCCGTCGCCTGTCCGAGCTGAACTAGCGCGCTCCTACCCGATACCGAGCACCTGCATAACGAGCAGTGACACCGTCAGCACGGTGACGATGCCTACTGTCACCCATATGAGTGCCCGCGACACGATGCGCGATCGATGCGCGCCCATTATTCGCTTGTCCGCAGCTATAACGGCCATGAATACGAGCAGTACCGGCAGTACGAGGCCGTTCACGAACTGCGCCGTCAGCATGACGTTCATGAGATCGATGTTGGGCACGAGCACAATGACGGTGGAAAGCACGATCACGAACGTGAAGATGCTTTTGAATAGCGGGGCCTCCTTCCACTTGAAGGAGACGCCTGCTTCCCAGCCAAACGCCTCGCAGATGACGAACGCTGTGGTGAGCGGCAACACGCACGCAGCCAAAAACGAGGCGGCTATCAGGCCGATGGCAAACAACGCCTCGGCATAGGGGCCGGCGAACGGTGCGAGTGCCCGCGCGGCATCGGCAGCGGATTCGATTTCGACGCCCTGCGGGAACAGCACCGCGCCGGTGGTCACGATGATGAACCAAGCGACGAGGCATGCAGCCACGGTGCCCGCGACGACATCCACCTTCTGCGGTCCCAAATCCTTCACCGTCAGGCCTTTTTCCACGACGTTGCTCTGATTGAAGAACATCATCCACGGAGCGATAGTGGTGCCGATCATCGCGATGACGAGCGATACAAAGCTCTTATCACGTATGATTTGCGGCAAAGCGGTGCTCTCGAGCGCATCGCTCCAATTCGGCTCGGCCAGTACGGCTGCTACGATATACGTGACGAATACGAGCGACAAGATGAGAAACACTTTCTCGACGCGCTTGTAACTGCCTCCCACGATGAGCAGCCACACCGCTCCCGCAGCTACCGGCACGGCAAGGTACTTCGATACGCCGAACATCTCCATACCCGAAGCGATGCCTGCGAATTCTGAAAACGTCGTGCACACATTGCCGATGAGCAGCGCCAGCATTGCCAAGGCGGTAAGCCTGATGCCGAAACGCTCGCGGATGAGCGCAGCGAAACCTTTGCCGGTGACTGCGCCCATCCGAGCGGCGGTCATTTCCACCACGATGAGCAGCACGCACATAAGGGGTATGACCCAAAGCGTGGCGAAGCCGAACTTTGCTCCTACGGTAGAGTAGGTCGAGATTCCGCCCGCATCGTTGCCTGCCATGGCCGTGACGATGCCTGGTCCGAGGGCGGCAAGCAAAAGCCACAGCTTGCTCGGTTTTTTCGGAGGCGCTTCGAGCGCGCCCTCCGAGGGAACGCTGTCGACGTTCGCGAGTTTTTCGTCTGCATCGACGCTCTGCGCTCGGCGCCTTCCGCCGTGTGCGGTCTCGCCCGATTCCTTTTCGATCTTCAGATGCTTGGATCCGCCGACGCCTTCGATGCGGCCGGTCTCGAAGCTGCCCCATTCCCGTTGCGGTGTGCGACCAGTGTTTTTCTGCTTCATGCGATCACCAGCTAAAACCTATGATCTGGAAGAGCACGAGCGTGTAGAGCGCCAGGAAGAGCACGGCGGCAACGCCAATTCCCAGAGCCTTGAGCACCGTCGTCTTCGTCTTGTCGCCGCTCACGTCTTCCTCGATAGCATCCCATGCGTCGTCGACGGTGACGATGCCGAGCAGCACGCCGTGCTCATCGACCACCGGCATGGCGGGCAGGTCGTACTTGAAGATGTCGGCGGCCACCTCCTCCTCGGTTTCCTCGGGTGGCACCGAGATCACGTCGTCATACATGACCTCTCCCACCGGCTTGGCGTCGTCGGTGAGCACGAGGGTGCGCAGCGATAGCACGCCCGTGAAACGATCGTACTCATCCAGCACATATACGTAATGTACGGTGGGATGATCCTCGTCAAGCTCGCGCAGCACCTCGATGGTCTCTCCCACCGTCGTATCCTCGTGCACGGCCACGAACTGCGTGGTCATCATGCCGCCAGCCGTGCCGTCCTTGTAGCCCAAAAGCCGTCTGATCTCGGTGGCGTCCTCCATGCCCATGAGGCGCAGCAGGGTCTCGGCCTTCTCGTAGGACAGGTCGCGTACAATGTCGGCAGCATCGTCGGGATCCATGTTGCCCAGAAGCCCTGCGGCGCGGGCGTCGTCCAAATCCTCGATGAAATCGGCCTGGTATTCGTCTTCCATCTCCGAAATGGCCTCGGTTGCCTGGGCATCGTCGAGATGCTCGAACACCGTTGCGCGCTGCTGGGGGTCCAGCTGCTCCAAGATGTCGGCCACGTCGGCAGGGTGCAGCTCGTCCAAACGCTTATGGGTAACGGACAGCTGCACCTCGGATAGGTCGCGGTCGAGCAGGTCCATGTAGTTCCACGCGATGATCTGTTCGTCGATGCGCTTGTTGAAGGCCTTCGCCACGGCCACCGCAGCATGCTCGACCCAGGGGGCAAGACCGCGCAGGATGCCGCGCGTGCCCACTTCGGCGCCCAGCAGGCGCAGCTGCGAGCCTGAAACGGAGAGTTTGAGATCGTTGACGCGCACGACCTTCATGCCCTGCGTATCCACGATCTGACGGTTCAGCAGGTCGCGTGCCAGCAAAACCTCGTCAGGTTGCAGATAGCTGAAGCGTATGTCGTGGCTTTCCACGGCAAGCCGGATGCCGTCATCGTCAAACTCGTCGACGTACTTGCGCCACGAGATCATGAACGGCACTTTGCCCGGCCCTTGGAAGGCCAGGCTGGTGATGCGGGGAAACACCTCGCCGGTGGAAATGGCAAGGTCGGAGATCGTGCCGATTTTCTCGCCGGTCGCGTCCACGACGGGCTTGCCCAGCATTTGAGAGAGGTAGAGCATATGCATGTCCCTTACTGTCCTGCTCATGATCGACATCCGGCATGAACGCTCCGCCGCACGTTCGTCGTCCGTGCGGATCGTCAGAACATTGTCGCATCATGAAGCGCCGCAGCCGTCCTTCGACTGCCGGCGTAAGGGAGTCGAAGGAGAACTACTTACTGTGAGGCTTCGATTTTCGAACCTTCAAGTACGTTCCTTTCCTTCGAGTGCAAGACGATCGTCGTCGCACGCGATCTTGAAATGGTGCCCGAGGCGAGAGTCGAACTCGCACGTCTTTCGACAACGGTTTTTGAGACCGCCGCGTCTGCCATTCCGCCACTCGGGCGCAACCTGAGATTATACCCGAAGGACTGAGGCTCGTCGAGCGCAAAGTTATTCGCTCCACCCGGGTTCGGCGACAAACGGTCAACGATGCTCTGATGCCCTGGCGCAGGATTACAACAAGCATCATAATGAATCCCAACTACGGCCGAGGCGGGCATAGACCCGCACTGCGCCGGCATCGGCGCCAGCGCACGCGACGGAGAGGCGGATGCTCTATGGACAACGCAGAACTCATCGGCAGGATCGACGCGTATCTTGAGGACAACTGGGAGGCGATGATCGGCGACATCGAGACGCTCGTCCGCATTCCCAGCTTTGAAGATCTCGATAGGAAAGCTGCGGGTGCGCCGTTTGGCCCGGGCCCTCAGGAAGCGCTGACGACGGCGCTCGAACTGGCAGGCGACATGGGATTCCAAACGCACGATGCCGAAGGCTACATCGGATTTGCCGACTTTCCGGGCGACAGCGAGACGCAGATCGGCATCATCGGGCACATGGACGTGGTTCCGGCCGGTCCCGGTTGGACGTTCGAACCGTATGCGGTCACGCGCAAGGACGGTTACCTCGTCGGGCGCGGCACGCTTGACGACAAGGGCCCGAGCGTGGTGGCGCTGCACGCCATGAAGTTCTGGAAGGATCTGCAGGATGCGGGCGAGGCGCCGCGGTTCCCCTACACCGTGCGCTTCCTGTTCGGCGCGAACGAGGAATCGGGCATGGCCGATGTTGCGTACTACCACGAGCATTACGACGATCCCTCCTTCCTGTTCACGCCCGATGCGGAATTTCCCGTGTGCTACGGTGAGAAAGGCGGCTACGACGGTGTCATCACAAGCAAGCGCATCGAAGAGTGTGCTCGTGTGATTGCAGAATTCGAGGGCGGCGCGGCTACGAATGCGGTTCCGGGTGTCGCCTATGCCGTCGTGAAAGCCGACGCAAGCCAGCTGCCGAACACCGATCGCATCACGGTGAGTGCCGCCGGCGAAGGCTTGGCCCGTCTGGAGGCTGTCGGCAAGAGCGCGCATGCATCCACGCCCGACGAGGGCATCAACGCTATCGGACTCGTTGTCGACTACCTGCTCGAAAACGGGCTATGCGGTGCCGATGAGCGCGCCTTCCTGGAGCTCGATCAGAAGCTGCTCAACCACACCGATGGCTCCGGCATCGGCATTGACAGCTCCGACGAGTACTTCGGCCCGCTCACCATCATCGGCGGCACCATCAAGCTGGACGACGGACGGTTCGTCCAGACGCTCGACAGCCGCTTTCCTACATCTATCACGGCCGATCGCATCACCGAGCGCCTGCGCCAGCTGGCGGGCGAGATTGGAGCAACGTTCGAAAACACGCTGCTCATGGAGCCATTTTTGGTCAAGCCGGACAGCCCCGTTATCCAGGCGTTGCTCAACGCCTACAACGAGGCCACGGGCGAGGATGCCAAGCCCTTCACGATGGGAGGCGGCACGTACGCCCGCGAGTTCAAGAGCGGTGCGAGCTTCGGACCCGAAAAACCTTGGGTAAAGGATCCCGCGTGGGTGGGCACGATGCACGGTCCCGATGAGGGCATCAGCGAGGAGCTGCTGAAGCAGGCGTTCAAAATCTATGCGCTGACGCTTGACAAGCTCATGCAGCTCGACCTGCAGTAGGAGGGGCTCGCATAAGCGCTCGGAGCACCAGCAGGCACCTGTAGCTCCGAGCGCAGCGCCTCAAGCGGCCAGAACTTGCCGCGTCCGGCACAGCGCCGTATGCGGTCCGCACCTCGCCATCTCCGAATCAAAGCTGACCCCGCCTCGCTTCGTGCCATGCTGAACGATTGAAGCAGGTCGTTGAATCTGCCCGTACCCGAGCGGATTCGCAAAGGAAAGGAACGCACATGGTCGATACCGTACCCGACGACTTCACACCTTCTCTCGGCATAGCCGATGCGGAAGGGCTCGAGGATGTCTGCGATGGCCGCATCGAGCTTGAAGGTTTGCCGAATACCCGCGATATCGGCGGCATACCAGCGGCTGGCGGGTGCTACGTCAAGCACGCTCGCCTTATCCGTTCGGGCGCCCTTGCGGGAGCGACGGCGCGCGATTTGGAAACGCTTGTCGACGAGTTTTGCGTGCGCACGATCGTCGATCTGAGAACCGAGGAAGAGCGTCGTGAGAAACCTGATCCTGAAGACGAGCTGCCGGGTGTGAAATTCGAGTACGCGCCTCTGCTCAACACTGCGACCTTCGGCGTGACGCGCGAAGGCGGGCTGCACGGCATGATGAAGATGCTCAAGGCCGTGCAAGACGATCCGGCCCAGATTATGATGAAGGTCTACGCCAGCATGATGGTGGACGAGAAGAGCATCGAGGGTTTCGCGGCGTTTTTCGACGACGTGCTGGCGGCCGATGAAGGGGCTGTCCTGTGGCACTGCACCGTCGGCAAAGATCGCGCCGGATTGGCGACGGCATTGCTGCTGCACATACTGGGCGCTTCGCGCGCGGACATCGTGCGCGACTACGAGGCTACGAACCGCTACGTCGCCTCGCATACCGAGGATATTGTGGACCAGCTGGCGAGGTACCATCTTGCCGACAAGCTCGACAAGAGCATCCACATCATCAATGCGGCCGATCCGCGATATCTGCAAGCTGCATTCGACGCCGTAGAGCAGCGCTTCGGCGATCTGGATGCATTCGTGCGCGATCGGCTGGGCGTCTCGTGCGAGAAGCGCGCCGCCCTGCGCGAGCGCTATCTCACGCCGGATCCTTTGGGATAGCGCTTTCCGTTCGGCTTTCATGTGCTGCCTGCGCCGCTGCGCGCGATTCTGCGATCGTGGCCGCTGTTCGGATCCTCCTTCAACGCAGCTGACGATGCCCCCTATACGGTGCAGCCTCCGTTTGATAGGGCCCATCCTAATTCCGACCAGCGGCGGGATGCGGCGGTTGCGGGTACGCGTCGTCGGCCGGCGCCGCCTGACGCCGCAGATGGCGCCGGTCGACGGTGCGGTTCCGCCATCTTTGAGGCTTTCGTGCGGTTTCGCTCGCCGTTGACTTATAATAGGCTCACGATTGAGGAGAGCGTGTGAGGCAGGAGGCTCAGGTGTTGAAAGCGATGATCGTCGATGACGAGGCCCCGGCGCGTTCCGAGCTCAAGTTCCTGCTTGACGAGCTCGGCCAGACTGAAGTCGTCGCCGAGGCTGCCAGCGTTCGCGAGGCTATCGAGAAGCTGAAGGAATACCCCTGCGACGTCATGTTTCTTGATGTGAACATGCCGGAGGCGACGGGTTTGCAGCTGGCGGAGGCCTTGCAGCATCTCAAGTTCCCCCCAGCAGTCGTTTTTGTAACTGCCTATAGTGAGTTCGCGCTCGAAGCGTTCAAGGTAAGCGCGATCGACTACCTGGTGAAACCCGTCGAGACCGAGCGCCTATCGCAGGCCATCGCCCGCGTGCGCGAGCATGTTTCGCTGCACATGCAGGCCCAGAAATCCGAACGGATACCCGTCGAAAAAGGCGGCAAAAAAATCCTCATCGGCATCGATAAGATCCGCTTCGTCATGGCGCGCGACGATTATGCGTATCTCCAGACGGACACGGATCGCTATTTCTCCACGGTAAGCTTGGCCCAGCTGGAAAAGCGGCTGGATGGCCATGGGTTCTTCCGTGTGCATCGCGGCTATCTGGTGAACCTGTCGATGGTGGAGGAGATCGAATCGGTGTCGGGCGGTACGCTGCTGCTCACGCTGAACGGCGTCGACGAGAAAATTCCCGTCAGCCGCCGACGTGTCTCTGCACTCAAGAAAGCACTCGGGCTTTAGCATACGGTTCGAGCAGCTGAGCGATCGGCGCGCCTCGCGCCATCTTTCTCGCAAAATGAAGATGATCCGCCGGTGTCCGGGCGGATCATCGTTTTACGGCCGGCCGGCTGGTGGGCCGGCCGGCAAGGCCGAGGAGCCGATCGACGGGGTTGGCGAAACCGGTCGGTTGCGCCGAAAGCGAAGGCGGCCGGTTCGCTCGTCGAACCGGAGGGAAAGGCACCGGCGCGGGGCGGTTCGCCGCGTGCCGGTGCCTCGATGGGAATTTCTTGCAGAGGACGGGTGGCGGTTTGCTAGACCTTAAAGGCTAATAAGCCTTGAAGGACGACTTTGGAGCAAGGCAGATGGGGCAGGCGACGAAGTTCTCGCCCTTGTGGATGTAGCCGCAGATGGGGCAGAGGTAGTATGAGCCGTCGAACGGGGCGTCGATGGTGGTGTAGGCATCCATGTACAGCTTCGCGTGGTACGCCTCGGCCAGCTTGGCGCGAGTGAACACCTGGACGGCTTTGTCGTTGCCTTCTTCCTGGGCCTTCTTGATGAAGGACGGGTACATGTCCGACGTTTCGTAGATTTCGCCGTTCGCTCCGGAAATGAGGTTGATGTCGCTCTCATGTTCCTCGACGGCGGGCGGCTCGGGTCGCTCGGTGTCGGGTTCGATCTCCTGTGCCAAGGCGAATTCGAGTTCTATGAATCTTCTCGGCGTCCGAGGTGCATTGGAACAGACGCGCGATCTGGCTAAAGCCTTCCTGCTCGGCCACCTTTGCGTACGCCTCGTATTTCGTGGTCGCGCCGGTCTCGCCGGTGATGGCGGTCAACAGGTTCTCGTAGGTGGTCCCGACGGCGGTGGTGCTGTTGGGAACGATGTTGAAGTTGCTGGCCGTCGATGCGTCGGGGATATCGGCCGGATCGAGCACATCGGCGACGTACGTGCTGCCCTCGCCGGTTTTCGCATCCTCGTTCTCCGCTTGGGCCTGGGGCTGCTCGTTCGCGCAGGCTGCCAGCAATCCAAGCGTAGAAATGGATGCAGCGCCTACGGCGGCACTCTTGAGCAGGCTTCTTCTCGTGATCTCGGACACGGGTTCCTCCCTCTCGTCTGAGGACGTTGCGCTGATCGCTCATCCTTTATTGATACTATATATTAATTGATAATAATTATCAATATGCAGTATGCGAGGGGGCGTGCTCGGAACGCCGGGCCGGCAAGGAGCCGAGCTTCTTAACGCGCTTCTGGCGGCGGTTGCCGCACGGCTCGGTCGTCTCGGCATTGGCGAAATCATTCACAACTCCATCACAAGCGCGAGCGGGGGCGAGCGCGCCTGTTCGGCGTTTGCTAGAATAGCGAGAATTACCCGCTGAAAGAAGGTTGTATGCTGTCCGGTGACTTGGAAAAACTCTATCCTTCCGCCAAGACGCTCGTGAAGGAATGCGCGGCGAGTCGTCTGCATGCGAAGGATGCGAGCCTGTATGGGTTCGCCGAAGAAGCGCAGGCATGCGCTGAGCGGTACATGGGATGGACTGATCTTGCCAGCAATCCGCCCTATCCGCTGCACGAGATCCAAGCATTCGCCGACTCCGTCATCGCTCAGGGACTGAAGACCGTCGTGCTTATTGGCCAAGGCGGATCGACCCAAGCGCCTATGACCATCACGAAGTACAACAAGCCGGATTCGTCCATGGTGACGTTCAAGACATTGGACTCGGATTCCCCGGTTCGCGTCCGCGCCATCCTTGCCGAAGCGAAACCCGAGACCACGTTGTTCGTCATCTCGTCGAAGAGCGGTGGCACCATCGAGCCGCGTCTGGCACTGCAGGCGGTGCGCAACGCGGTTCTAGCTTCGGATCGCATGGACGAGGTCGAGCTGGCGGAACATCTTGTTGCCATTACCGATCCGGGCTCCGATTTGGAGCGCCAGGCACGCGAGGAGGGCTGGGCCGCCGTGTTTCCCGGCGAGCCGTCTGTTGGCGGACGCTTCTCGGCGCTATCGGTGTTCGGCCTGCTGCCGGCTGCGCTCGTGGGAATCAACCTCGAGGAACTCATGATGCACGCCGTAGAGGCTGAGCGCCAGTGCAGCGAGGACGCCATCGACAATCCGGCCATCGGCCTAGCGGCGTTTTTGTACGACAACTACGTGCAGGGACGCAATAAATTCTCCTTCCTCACGCCGAAACGCGGACGCGTTCTGGGCTTGTGGATCGAGCAGCTGGTAGCCGAAAGCCTGGGCAAGGAAGGCCAGGGCATACTGCCGAATATCGAAATCGACTCGCTGCTTCTGACCAAGGACCCGGGCGATCGCAGCGTCATCATGTACCAGACGAAGAACGACCTGTGGGACGAGCGGCGCAACTTCGAGATGAGCCTGTCCTACATCGACCCTACTATCCCGCGCGCGAACTTCAAAATCGATACGGTGGAGGAGCTGGCCGAGCATTTCGTCATGTGGGAATATGCTATCGCCATGTGCGGCTATCTCATGAAGATCTGCCCATTCGACCAACCCGACGTAGCCTCGGCGAAAGCGGTGGTGCTCGACATTCTGCGCGAAGGCCAGCCCGAGCCCGATTTTATCCAGGATTTTATCGATGATGTCCACATGGGCGAAGTCGAGGTGCGTCTTTCGCCGTGCTTCAAGGACTGTACCGATGTGCGCGGTGCGCTGCGGGCGCTGCTTGGCAGCATCCAACCGGGCGATTTCTTCGCGCTCAACGCGTTTCTGCCGTTTACCGGCGAGGGCCGGCGCGAGGCGCTCGAGACCATCCGCCACGGCGTGGCCGACAAGCGCGGCGTGGTATCCTGCCTGGAAGTGGGCCCGCGATACCTCCACTCGACAGGGCAGCTGCACAAGGGCGGCCCGAACTGCGGCGTGTTCCTCATCTTGTCGGCCGACGAACTGAAGGACATTCCGCTCAAGCAAGAGGCTGAAAGCCTCGGATCGCTTGCGAAGGCGCAGGCGTCGGGCGATCTTGTGACGCTGGCCGACCGCGGCCGCCGGTGCGTGCACTTGCATCTGCCCGACAACTCCGGCGTAACATTGCGCGGGCTGGCCGAGGTAATCGTCGACATCCTCGAGGAGCTTGAGGCGCCGACGAGGTAGGGCGTCTGCGGGATGGAGATTGCAGCGATGCCTGGGACGCGGCGCGCAGGGGTGCGATGCGAGCCGTGCGTCGTGAGCGAGCCGGGTCGGGACTGCGGCGTGGTGCTCACGGCACGAACGTAGTTCCACGTGATACAGTGCGTCCATGCGCGCGAACACATCGAGGGCGGCCGACCGGGCCGCCCTTGTGGATTGAAGCGGAGGCGACACATGATCGAAGCGCTCGACATACAGGTGAAGGGCATCGTGCAAGGGGTGGGGTTCCGCCCCTTTGTCTACCGAATGGCGAAGAAGTACCTGATAAACGGTTGGGTGCTCAACGCTACCGACGGCGTGTTCATCCATGCCGAGGGCGAGGCGAAGCTGCTCGACGAGTTCGTTATCGAGCTGTCCGAGAACCCGCCGGCCGCCTCGCGCGTCGAAGAAGTGACGCTCAAGGAGGTTCCGCTGGAGGGCTTCGACTCCTTCGAGATCCGCTTCTCGGACGCCGGCGCCGTGGAGAAGACCACGCTCGTGTCGCCCGACCTGGCCACGTGCGACGACTGCGTGCGCGAGCTGCTCAACCCCAACGACCGGCGCTACCGCTACCCGTTCATCAACTGCACGAACTGCGGGCCGCGCTTCACCATCATCGAGAAGCTGCCCTACGACCGCAAGAGCACGTCGATGAAGGACTTCCCCATGTGCGAGCGCTGCGCCCGCGAGTACGGCGACCCGCTCGACCGCCGCTTCCACGCGCAGCCCGACGCGTGCTTCGAGTGCGGGCCGCACCTGAGCTGGCGCGAGCACGAGGGCCTGCCTGGCGCGCCGGGATCGCCCGGCACGTTCGGGACGTTTCGCGCGTCCGAAATGCCTGGCGTGTCCGAAACGACTTGCACGCCGAAAACACAAACAAGTGTTTCACGTGAAACACTCCGCGGTTCCGATGCGATCGGCGCGCCGCTCGGTTCTGTGATGTGGGGCGCGACGCGCGAGGAGAGCGATGCCATCCTCGCCCGTGCCGTGGACATGCTGGCGGCGGGGAAGATTCTTGCTGTGAAAGGGCTCGGCGGCTTCCACCTCGTGTGCGATGCGAACAACGCCGACGCCGTGGCGCTTCTGCGCGCGCGCAAGCGCCGCGAAGGCAAGGCGTTCGCAGTCATGGCCGCCACCACCGACGAGGTGCGCCGCGTCTGCGAGGTGAACGATGCGGAGGCAGCCGTACTCGAGGGTTCGCAGCGTCCCATCGTGCTCCTGAAGAAGCGCGCCGACATCGCCTTCGCACCCGGCCTGGCCGACAAGCTGCCCGAGCTTGGCGTCATGCTGCCCTACACCCCGCTGCAGCATGTGCTGCTACACGACTTCGCCGCAGCGATGGAAGCTGGGGATGCGTCGTGCACTGTCAATGAAGGATCCTGCGACTTCGGCGGTTCCGCCGTCGTCGAACAGGATGGCGGAGATCGACGACCTCCTGTCATTCCGGGCGAGCGAATGGGAGCGGAAGACGCCGTTCTCCGGTCCACTGCATGTCCGCCTATGCTGGTCATGACTTCGGGGAACATCCACGACGAGCCTATCGTCACCGACGACGAAGACGCTTACGAGAAGCTCTTCGCCGTGGCCGATGGATTCCTCGGCCACGACCGCGCCATCCGTGCGCGCTATGACGATTCGGTGGTGCGCATCATCGCCGCTGGCAGCGCGGGAGATGCCATGCAGTTCATCCGCCGCGCCCGTGGATTCGCTCCTTTGCCTTTGGCGATTCCTTCGGCTTGCCCGCCAGCTGAAGGCGCTGACGCGGCAGCTTCCTGCAGCACCCGCACTGCGGTCGCCGACGAAAGCTCGCATGCCGATGCATGCGGCGATTCCGCCGTCGACCGTAGCCCGGACACTGTGAAATCCTCTGCCGGCGCACGTGGGCAGGCGGATTCTCGACGTCCTGCGCATGAAGCATCCGTCCGCGACAGGGCCATCTTGGCGGCTGGACCCGAACAGAAGAACACGTTCACGCTTACGCGCGATGCCGAGGCGTTCGTGTCGCAGCACATCGGCGACATGGAAAACGCAGAGACCTATGACGCGTGGTTGGACGCCAAAGACTGTTACGAGACGCTGTTCGAGATCACACCCAACCGCTTGGCTTGCGATCTGCACCCTGAGTACCTCGCATCGAAATGGGCGCACGACGAAAGCAGGGTGCGCGGACTGCCGCTAACCGAGGTGCAGCACCACCATGCGCACATCGCGGCCGTCATGGCTGAACACGGCCTGTCCGACGCGGTGTGCGGCATCGCATTCGACGGTACAGGTTACGGCATGGACGGTGCCATCTGGGGCGGCGAGGTGCTGCTATCCAACCTGTGCGCATTCGAGCGATTCGCGAACTTCGCCTACGTGCCCATGCCGGGCGGCGCGGCGGCAGTGAAGCATCCGCTGCGCATGGCCTATGGGGCGCTGTGGGCGTTCGACCTGCTGGAGCATCCGGGTGCGGCCGAGGCGCTGGCGGCTCTCGGCGAGCAGGCGGCCGTGTGCGAGCAGATGATCGATCACGGCCTGAACACGCCCATGACCTCGTCGGTCGGCCGCTTGTTCGATGCAGCGAGCGCGCTTCTGGGCATCTGCACCGAGCCGAAGTACGAAGGCGAGCCCGCCATCCTGCTGGAGGCCGCGATAGAGGATGGGCAAACGAATGCTCTGCACGAGGCCGTCGCCGTTCCCAGCCAAGGAGGCGAAGCCGACGCTGCTGAACGCTATGCCATCGCGGTTGTCAAGAACACGGCGACGGCGGATAGCACCGCCCAGGATACGTCGGTCGTGCTGTTCGATGCGGCCCCCACGTTCCAGGCGCTTCTCGACGACAAGGCGGCCGGCGTGCCCCCCGCGGTCATCGCGCGCCGTTTCCACAATGCGTTCGTGCAGGCTATCGTTATGGCGGCCGAGCTGGTGCGCTCGATGTACGGCATCGACGCGGTGGCGCTGTCGGGGGGCGTGTTCATGAACCGCTACCTGGTGGAGCATGCGCTATCCGCGCTTGAAGACGCCGGATTCACGGTAGCCGTCAGCCGCGATCTACCGCCCAACGACGGATGCGTGTCCTTCGGGCAAGCTGTGGTAGCATGGGCGCAAGAAAACGAGCGGGACGGGGGCATCTCGGCGACGTGATGCGCCCCGGCCCTTGCAGAAAGTGAGCATGCGATATGTGCTTGGCAATACCGGCCCAGGTCATCGAACTCAAAGACGACGGACTGGCGACTGTCGATATCTTGGGCGTAACGCGCGACATTTCGCTCGACCTCGCCCCCCAGGCGGGAGTGGGAGATTTCGTGCTTGTGCACGCGGGCTTCGCCATCGAGGTGGTCGATCCCGAATATGCACAGGAAACGATCGATCTGGTGAAGCAATTCCCCGAACTGGTAGCTGATGAGATTCCCCTCGGCGACGAGGCTTCGCGATGAGCTACCAAAAGAGAACAGATGTTTCACGTGAAACATTCTCTGCGCCCGAAGACCGGTCTGCGGGAACTCCTTGCGCTCACGAGTCGAGCGCGGTCGACGCCGCCACGATGGAAGCCGAGCTCGCGGCGTTCAAGGACCCCAAACTCGCGCGCGGCCTGATCGACTCCATCCAGAAGCTCGCCCCCGCGGGCGGCGCCACGCTCATGGAGGTGTGCGGCACGCACACGGTGGCCATCGCGCGCAACGGCATCCGCAACCTCATGCCCGAGGGCATCCGCCTGGCGTCCGGCCCCGGCTGCCCGGTGTGCGTGACGTCGAACCGCGACATCGACACCGTTATCGCCCTCGCGCGCACCGACAACGTCACCATCGCCACGTTCGGCGATATGACGCGCGTGCCCGGCTCCACCTCGAGCCTCCTGAAAGAGCAGGCGGCGGGCCGCAGCGTGCAGATCGTGTACTCGCCGCTCGACGCGCTGGCGCTCGCCCAGCAGAACCCCGACCGCGAGATCGTGTTCGTGGGCGTGGGCTTCGAGACCACCACGCCGCTCGTTGCCATGGCCATCAAGCGCGCGGCTGCGGCCGGCCTCGAGAACTTCACCGTGTTCGGCGCCCACAAGAACATGCCCGGTGCGCTGGAGGCCATCATCAACGACCCGAAGCTCAAGCTGGACGCGCTCATCCTGCCCGGCCACGTGAGCACCATCATCGGCGCGGAGCCGTACCGGTTCCTGGCCGAGAAGTACGGCATCCCCGGCGTCATCACGGGCTTCGAGCCGGTGGACGTGCTGCAGGGCATCGCCATGATCATGCGCCAGCTGCACGAGGGCCGCGCCGAGATCGAGATCGCCTACGCGCGCGGCGTCATGCCCCAGGGCAACCCCGTTGCGATGGCTGTCATCAACGAGGTGTTCGAGACGTGCACCGCGCTCTGGCGCGGCCTGGGCGAGATCCCCGGCTCGGGCTACCGCATACGCGAGGAGTTCGCGCAGTTCGACGCCGTGCGCCGCTTCCAGCCGAACATCGAGCCCACGCAGGATCCGAAGGGCTGCCGCTGCGGCGACGTCCTGCGCGGCATCATGGCTCCCAACGAGTGCCCCCTGTTCCGCCGCGTGTGCACGCCCGAGAACCCGGTGGGCCCCTGCATGGTGTCGAGCGAGGGCAGCTGCGCCGCGTACTACCGGTACTATTAAAGACTGGCGCGGCTTGTGCGCGCTTTGCCGTCGAGTTTCGACGTGATGTGCAGGGTGCCGCTCATGTTTTTTTGCCAATCAGGAAAACGGACAAACCATCCTTTTTGAGCAAAGCCCGTACATTCACGAGCGGCCTTCTGCGAAGGCTCTGCGCATGAGTTTACGATTCCATTCCGTTTTATGCAAAACGATGGAAAAGTTCGGCAGCATTATCCAATATATAAGCAACAGTACAGCGAAAGCCGATTTCGCACTGCTTCGCATTTTTGTGCACTTGATCAAAATTAAGGATCGTACTGCGCAAATTTATTCGAGGATTTTATATTGCAGGTGAACAAAAAAGGTGATATAAATGCGGCATCGGCGAATCTGGCAGGGATGCCACGACGAGTACCGAGGGGCGCAAGCACCACGATGCGCCGGTCTCCGAAGTGCTTTTCAGAGGCAGCCGAACCAGTTGAGCTGCAGTCTGTAGTGTTCGTGCTACATAATATGGCGGCATGGAAAGCCGCCGCAGAAAGGAGACTGTCATGGCGAAGATAGTCAATTCTTGGAACGACTGGGATCCGTTGAAGCGCGTTATCGTCGGTCGTTGCGACAACTCGATGATTCCTCCCGAGGAGCCCGCGACGTCTGAGAAGGTCCCTGTCGACTCCGAGATGCGCGGCATGTGGGGCCTGCGTCCCGCCAAGACCGTCGAGCGTGGCAACGAGTGCCTCGACAACCTCGTGAAGATCCTCGAGGATCGCGGCGTCGTCGTCGACCGTCCGACCCCGCTGCAGTGGAACCAGGCCATCGGCACGCCCGACTTCCGCAACGACTCCATGATGACCTGCATGCCCCCGCGTGACATCCTGCTCACCGTCGGCAACGAGATCATGGCCTCCGCGAACTCCTTCCGCTGCCGCTACTTCGAGTACCTGGCCTACTGGCCCCTCATGAAGCAGTACTTCGACGAGGATCCCGACTTCCTGTGGACCCAGGCCCCCCGTCCCCGTCTGACGGACGCCTCCTACAAGCACAACTACTACGACGAGAAGATCACGCTGGAAGAGCGCCTCGTCCGCACGGCCAACAAGGACTTCGTGACCACCGAAGTCGAGCCGATGTGGGACGCCGCCGACCTCATGCGCATGGGCAAGGACATCTTCATCCAGCACGGCCTGACCACGAACCGCACGGCCATGGATTGGTTCCAGCGCTACTATCCCGAGTACCGCATCCACGCCGTGAACTTCCCCGGCGACCCGTACCCGATCCACATCGACGCCACCTTCGTGCCGCTGCGTCCGGGCCTGATCATCAACAACCCGCACCGCAAGCTCCCCGAAGAGCAGCGCGCCATCTTCGAGGCCAACGATTGGCAGATCGTCGAAGCCGCCCAGCCGGCCCACGACGAGCCGCCGGCGCTGTGCTACAGCTCCGTCTGGCTGTCCATGAACTGCCTCGTGCTCGACCCGAAGACGGTCATCGTGGAGGCCTCCGAGGTCTACCAGCAGGAGCAGATGGACAAGCTCGGCATGAACGTCATCCCCTGCGACCTGCGCGACGCCTATCCGTTCGGCGGCGGCCTGCACTGCTCCACGGCCGACGTCTACCGCGAGGGCGAGTGCCTCGACTACTTCCCGAACCGCGTCAAGGATCCCACCCTGGTGCGTCCGGAGATGTGGAACGACTAAGCGCAGCTTGACGAGCTCGTCTTCGTAAAGGCAAGCGTCACTACGTATAAGAAAGGGGATTCGGTTTGCACGGCAATCCGGATCCCCTTTTTGATTCCGTCGACAATTCCATGTGTGCGTTTTTCGGTCATGCGGGACCGAAGGGGAGATCTTTGTCTCACATTCGTTCCCGCATGATGCGATAGGGGAGTCGGAATCGATCATGGTGCTACTGGTTTAAGGAGGACCAATGGCAGACAACAACGACAACAAGACACTCGGCAACGGGAAGGACGGCTCCGGCAGCTATCAGATGCGCCTTGGCTTCGGCACCATCGCCATGCTCATCTCGGCGACCGGCATGGGTCTCGTCCCCCTGTTCAGTCGCTGGGCTACGCGTACCGACATGTTCGACGGCACTGCAGGCTTCAATGCCGGCGATTCGATTGGCGCTCTCATGGCCGTGGGCCGCATGGGCATGGGCGTCCTGTTCTTCCTCATCTTGCTTGTGGCCACGCATAAGGTGCACGTATTCAAGAAGCTCAAGTTGACGCCGGCCATCGCGCTTGGCGGTCTGATGATCGGCATGTCGCTTGCATGCTACGTGACGTCGACGCTGCTGACGACCGTGTCCAACGCGGTGCTGTTCATCTACATCGGCCCCGTGGTCTGCGTGCTGCTCGCTCGCATTTTCCGCAAAGAACCCATGTCGGTGCTGCAGTGGGTTTGCCTGGCTGCGGTGTTCGTCGGGATGCTGTTCGGCGAAGGCCTGCTTGGTTTTGGCGTAGGCGGCCAGGCGTTCGGCTTCGACTTCAACCTCGTGCCCGCGACGCCGGAATTTCCGCAGAAGGGTCTTGGCGACGCCTTCGGTCTTGCCTCAGGCTTCTTCTATGGCGCTTCGATGTTCTTCAACGGCTACCGCAAAGACGCCGACACGACTGCCCGCGGCGTGTGGAACTTCATTTTCGCGGTGTTGGGCGCCGGCATCATCACGATAGTCCTGAACTCCCTCGGTGCGAATCCGGGCATGGAGAACTGGGCCCTCAACGTGCACTTCACCACGTTCAACTGGATCGGCGCGGTGCTGTTGTGGATCATCTGCGGTCCCATCGCCCTCGGCTTTTTGCTGGTGGCTGGCCGCAACCTGCCGGCTGCTGACTACGGCACTATCGCCTACTGGGAGGTTCCCGTCGCCATCTTCACCGGCCTTGTCGTGTTCGGCGAGGCGCTGACCATCAATACGATACTTGGCGGCATTCTCATCATTGGCGGTGGCGCGATTCCGTCCATCAAGGGCATGGTCGCCGGTCGCAAGCAGAAGCAAGAGAACGAGATCGGCGAGAATTTGGCCGCTCGCTTGGGCGAGGAAACCCCGCAGAGCGCAACGGCCCTGGCTGCAGACGCACCGACGCTGGTTGCCGCTGAGGCCGAGCCCGTTAAGATTACGGAGAACCTCACCCACATCGCCACTCCGTTGAAGTACGAGCGCGCCATGACGGAGGACGAGCTGGCTGCCGCGTTCAGTCAGCATGGACTTCAGGGCTTTCCGGCAGAGCTCGACATTATGGAGCGCACGGAGGATCACGTGCAGATGATGAAGCTCGACGAGATGCTGCGGTTCGCCAAGGCATCGGGAGTGAGCGCCGTCACCTTCGATGTGACCTACTTCCCACACGCTGACGAAGCTGAAGTGGAGTATCAGCTCAACCATCTCGCTCGCGAGCTTGGGATCAGCGCCGAGGTCATCCGCGACGTCTGCTCGGATGAAATCAGGGAGTATCTGGCCCTCGACGCCGAGCGCGATGCGAACCTTCCGGTGCACAGCATTATTGAGTGCTATGTAGGCGGAACTTCGTTTGCCTGGTACGGCATGAACGATTATCCGCGTCTCAAGCGAGTCATCCTGCGCAAACTAGCGCAGGGCGGCCAGAAGGCCAAGCATGCCTTCATCTCGCGTGCAAGCAAGGCGCAGGTCGAACTGATGGAAGATTACTGATGCCCGGCCGAGATCTGACAACAGAGCACTAACTGCTGCCGCCCCGCAGAGACAACGTCGCAACAACGACGCTCTGCGGGGCGCATTCGAGGGGGCTCGTTCGCATTCCTTGGGTCCCTTCATGCGCCATGCGCACAGCGCGCCAAACGGTGCCGATTTATCGCCGTTTTCGTCATGAAATGTAACGTCTTTCCATCCGAAGAAGGACGTTGGGGTATGATACAGGTAATCGAGCACTGCGCTTTGCCTGGGAAAGCCCTCATTTGGCTGGCGCGCCGACAGTCGTGCACGGGGCACGGCTGCGGAGTATAGGAGACAATCATGAGTGCTGAAACCATTCCTGCTCATCACAGAGACCCTCATGCTATTCCAGAAGAAGAGAAGCACAAGACCCTGAAGCGCGTAACGTTTTCATCCTTCCTTGGTAACTTCATTGAGTGGTTCGACTACGCGAGCTATTCGTATTTGGCCACGGTCATCGCGTTGGTGTTCTTCCCCGGCGAGGACCGCATGGTGGCGACCATGATGACGTTCGGAGTGTTCGCGCTGGCCTTCCTCGTGCGCCCCATCGGCGCGATCTTCTGGGGCAACATGGGGGACAAGAAAGGCCGCAAGTGGGCCTTGTCGGTATCGATCTTGCTGATGAGCGGCTCGACCTTCCTGATCGGCTGCCTGCCTGGCTACGCCGCCATAGGCGTGGCGGCGCCCATCCTGCTACTGCTGCTGCGCGTGGTGCAGGGTTTCTCGGCGTCGGGAGAATATGCGGGTGCTGCGACCTTCATCGCGGAATACGCTCCGAAGAACCATCGCGGCTTCTATTGCTCGATGGTGCCGGCTTCTACAGCTACCGGCCTGCTGGTAGGCTCGCTTTTCGCTTCTTTCATGTACAGCGTGTGGGGCGCCGACTCGACGTTCATGGTCGATTGGGGTTGGCGCATCCCGTTCTTGCTGGCGGGTCCGCTGGGCTATATCACGCATTACATCCGGACGCACCTCGAGGACTCTCCGGTGTACGAGATTATGCAGGAGCAGCTCCAGAAGCAGGGCCGCCAAGTTGAGCGCCCCATCCGTACGCTGCTCAAGCGTCATCCTCGCAAGCTCATCGTGTCGTTCGGTGCCTGCGTGCTGAACGCGGTGGGCTTCTACGCGGTGCTGACGTATCTTCCGAACTACCTTGAAGTTACGTTGAACTATGACGCGGCCTCGGCGTCGCTTATCACCACGATCACGCTTGTGGTGTACATCGGCTTCATCTTTTTGTCGGGTCGTATATCCGACCGGTTTGGCCGCAAGCGCATGCTCATCGGCGCGTGCGTCGGTTTTATCGTGTTCACCGTGCCTGCCTTCATGCTGCTCGGCACGCTGAATTTCTGGACCATTCTCATCGTCGAGCTGGTCATGTGCCTCATTCTCACCGTGAACGACGGAACCTTGTCGAGCTATCTGACCGAGACGTTCCCCACCGATGTGCGCTACTCCGGGTTCGCGCTTAGCTTCAACCTGGCCAACGCCATTTTCGGCGGCTCGGCGTCGTATATCTCGTTCTGGTTGATCTCCGTGACGGGCAGCGATATCGCTCCTGCTTGGTACATGGTCGGTATCGCTTGTATCGCGCTCGTGGCGATGATACTATCGCATGAGCATACGGGCAAAGATCTGACCGAAGTGTAGTGCGCTCTTACGAAACGCGGCTGCCTTCGTAGCGAAGGCGGTGTGGAGCGACGAAGCGCCGCCCGAGGCCAAACGGCCCGGGCGGCGTTCGCATGAACGATGGCGCTTCAGTGCGTCGTCGGTTCGAGAGGAGGGGTTCATGGGCGAGGCTTCGCAAACACCAAAATCGCTCAAAGCGCAGATCACGCGTACATCACTTGTGCTGGCTGCGGCCGCGTTGCTTCGCGAGCAAGGCCCGAAGGCGGTTACGTATCGCAAAGTGGCGAAGTGGGCCGGTGCTGCTTCCTCGTCGGTGGGATATTATTTCGAATCCGTCACGCAGCTGCTGCATGAGGCGGGTCGCTACAACATCCAGCTGTGGGCCGAGCGCGCCGAGAAGGCCGCAGCAACGGCCGAGGCGCTCTCGCCCGAAGAATGCCGCAGTCGTGTGGTCGAGCTGCTCGTGCAGGCTTGCCTTCCCGAAGAGACGTCTGTGCTGCCTGCCCACTATGCGCAGCTCATTGCTGCAGCCGAATCAGATGTTGTGACGGAGGCCTATCAGAAGGGCCGCGTGTCTTTGGACGCCGCCATCGGGCGAATCCTTGCCCGTGCCGGCATCGATATGCCTCCGCGCATGGTGGGCGCGGTTGTTGACGGTGCGGCTGTGAATGCCATCTCCGAGGGCTATAACGTCCACGACTTTGCGTCCAGCTTGTTGAAGACCGCGATCGAAATGTACAAACGCTCCGCTGACCAGTAGGTTCGGCGGCGCGCCGTGGTGCCTTCGCCATTCCCTCTCCCGCAACGCAAACGCTTCGGCCACGAGAAGGTGAACGCCTTCTCGTGGCCGTTTTTCGTCTACCTCGCTCTGGTAGAACGTTCGAGAACAAGTTAACCGCGCGGCTGTGCTCCCGATGAGTTCGAGAGGGGTGCATCGCGCATCTCGAGCAAAGGAAAGGAGCTGAGGGAGCATGAGCGAAACCAAGCAGAATGCCGTCGCGCCCACAAGCGATCCCGGCCCGGTTGGCCGAGCGGGCCGTCCGTCATTCAAGAGAACACTGACGTTCTTCGGGTTCTTCGCAATCACCGCCTCGATGGTTATGACGGTGTACGAGTATCCGACGTTCGCATCGTCAGGTTTCCATCTGGTGTTCTTCCTGATCGCCGGAGGCCTCCTCTGGTTTTTGCCGGTGGCGCTCTGCGCAGCGGAGATGGCAACCGTCAAGGGATGGGAATCGGGTGGCATCTTCGCCTGGGTAGGCAATACGCTGGGGCGGCGCTGGGGTTTCGCGGCGCTGTTCTTCCAGTGGTTCCAGATCACCGTCGGCTTCGTCACGATGTCGTTCTTCATTCTGGCAGCGTTGGCGTATGTGTTCAGGTGGGATGCGCTGTACAACAACCCGCTCGTCATGTTCTTCGGCGTGGCGGCCATCGTTTGGGTGCTCACGCTCACGCAGCTGGGCGGCACGAAATACACCGCACGCATCTCGAAGGTGGGCTTCGTGGGCGGCATCATCGTACCCGTCATCGTGCTGTTGGTGGGCCTGATTATCTACTTCGCCACGGGCGGCGTATCCCAGATCAACATCGCCCCCACCCAGATTGTGCCGGACTTCTCGCAAACCGGCACGCTCGTTATCTTCGCCTCGTTCATCCTCGCCTACATGGGCGTTGAAGCGTCGGCCTCGCACGTGAACGAGCTGAAGAACCCGAACCGCAACTACCCGCTGGCCATGATCATTCTCGCGATTCTCACCATCGCGCTCGACGCGGTGGGCGGCTTGGCTGTGGCGACCACGCTTCCCGCATCGGTGCTTGACGGCAACCTGTCGTTTGGCGTCATCGAGGCGTTCCGCGCGATATTCGTCACGCATATCGGTCCCGGCCTGAGCTGGATCGTGTTTGCCGTCGCAGTGCTGCTGGCGCTCGGCGTGCTGGCCGAGATCTCCGCGTGGATCGTGGGTCCGTCGCGCGCGCTGCTCGATACGGCGCATGACGGCATTCTGCCGCCTTCGTTCAAGAAAGTGAACAAGCACGGCGTGAGCGTGCAGACCGTTGTCATTCAGGCCATAATCGTGACGGCGTGGGACGCGGTGCTCTGCGGCTCCATCGCGCTGTCCGGCGGTTCGAGCTCTTCGGTGGGCTACCTCACGGCCATCGGTCTGACCGTAGTCATCTATCTGGTGGGCTACGTGCTGTTCTTCCTGGGGTACTTCTACCTCATCTTCAAGAAGAAGGGTCTCCAGCGGTCCTTCCAGCTGCCCGGCGGCACGCCTTTCAAGGCGATCGTTGCCGGCGTGGGCCTGCTCATGACGGTGGCGACGCTCATCATCTCGTTCTTCCCGTCGTCGAACCTCGACGCCCAGTCGAACGCGGTATATCAGGCAACTCTCGGCGTGGCCTTCGTCGTATCGGTGGCTATTCCGTTCGTCATCTACGCGTTGCGCCATCATTGGGCTCCGAAGGATGCTGTTCCTGCCGCCGTTGCGAGCGGTTCGGCGACTGCAGACAACACGGTCGGCGGATCTGGCCATGTCGCCGGCGTTGCGGACCCTGCGCGCATGCAGGCGCAGCCGTCCGATCCGGTTGCAGCCAATCCCACGGTGGGCGCGGCGTCTTCTGCAACATCGAGTGCACAGGAGAGCGGCAAAATCAACAAGCGCACGCGCGCCAAAGACTCGCTCAACGATCCGCGCCCGGCAGGCGCAAGCGGATCGTCGGCCGGTGGCGGTTTGGGCGGTCGCGTGGCGCAGGGCATCTCGGCGGCCGTTGTCAGCGTAACGAGTCGACCGGCAGGCCCTCTGTCCGTGGACACCGAGGAGACCGGAGCCACCATCGAGGTTGTTCGCATGCCAGACGATGGCGCTTCGAAGGAAGATCGCGACGGCGATCCGGCAATGCCGACCGACCGGACTTCGAAGGGCGCGGGTTCCGCAGTGACAGCAGGCGCTCCCGCAGATGCGCCGACGAACGACGTTCCTCCCGCATGCGCGGCGCCCTTCGACCGCGATGGGCGCAAGAGCGCCGCGAGCGTGCGGGACGATCTGATCGATCGCACCGCGTCGGCCGATGCCGATATGCGGTCGAGCGTCACGGAGGGCGTGGTTGGACAAGGCCTGCCGAATGCCGATCCCGACACTCCCGATCCGCGGCACGAAACGGGCGTGGATACGAACGCGTCCCAGGACGATCTCGATCGCTAGCATGTGCGATCGGTCGGCCGATCTCACCCCGTGTTCTATCACCATATCGATATAGGAGGTTTTCATGGAACAGCAAACGAGCACGAGCAAGGTCCTCGACAGCATGGATGAGGGCACGAAGTACCTGACCCCGATCTTTGGCTCCGAATCGTCCGATGCGTCGATGCCGCGTCTTACGATGAACGATAAGCCGGTCGAGCCGCGCATTGCCTATGAGATGATCAAGGAATACCTGTCCATCGAGGGCAACGCCACGCAGAACCTCACCACGTTCTGCCAGACCTACATGGAGCCCATGGCCACCAAGATCATGGCCGAGACGATGGAGAAGAACGCCATCGACAAGGACGAGTATCCCATGACGGCCGACCTCGAGAACCGCTGCGTTGCCATGATCGGCAACCTGTGGCATGCAAACCAGGACGAGGAGCCCATGGGTACCTCGACCGTCGGCTCGTCCGAGGCTTGCATGCTGGGCGGCCTCGGCATGCTGTTCCGCTGGAAGAAGTTGGCCTCGGCCGCCGGCGTGGACATCTACTCCGAGACTCGTCCGAACCTGGTTATCAGCGCAGGGTACCAGGTATGCTGGGAGAAGTTCTGCCGCTACTGGGATATCGAGATGCGCCTCGTGCCGCTCGAGAAGGATCATCTGTCCCTTAATATGGATACGGTTATGGACTATGTCGACGACTACACCATCGGCATCACGGCCATCCTCGGCATTACCTACACCGGTAAGTTCGACGATGTGCAGAAGCTTGACGAGCTGGTGGAGAAGTACAACGAAGCGCATCCGAAGCTTCCCATCCGCATTCACGTGGACGGCGCGTCGGGCGGCATGTTCGCTCCGTTCGTGGAGCCCGACCTGGTGTGGGACTTCCAGTTGAAGAACGTCTGGTCCATCAACTGCTCCGGCCACAAGTACGGCCTCGTGTACCCCGGCATCGGCTGGGTGGTGTGGCGCAGCAAGGAGGCGCTGCCCGAGGACCTGATCTTCTGGGTGAGCTACCTGGGCGGCGAGGAAGCCACGATGGCCATCAACTTCTCGCGCTCCGCATCGCAGATCGTGGGCCAGTACTACGTGCTCATGCGCAACGGCTTCGAGGGATTCAAGGAGATCCAGGAGCGCACGCTCGACGTGGCGCGCTACCTGGCGTTGGAGCTCGATGAGATGGGCATCTTCGAAATCTACGAGAACGCCAGCCATATTCCTATCGTGTGCTGGGGTCTCAAGGAAGACGCCGGCGTCGAGTGGTCGCTCTACGACCTGTCCGACCGTCTGCGCATGAGCGGCTGGTTGGTGCCTGCCTACCCGATGCCCGCCGACATGCAGGACACGACCGTCCAGCGCGTCGTGGCGCGCGCCGACTTCTCCATGCAGCTGGCCATACGCCTTGTGGAGGACATGAAGAAGGAAATCGATACGCTGAACAAGGCGAAGTTCGTCACCGGCAACACGCAGGGTGTCATCCAGACCGGCTTCAACCACGGCGGTCGCGCGGCAGTCGATAAGGGCGAGAAGGTGCAGACGAAGGCGAAGACTTCGAAGAAGTAGCCGCCTGATCGGGTTTCGCCGTCGACCATTCGGAGGCCTCGAACCTTCGAACATTCGACCATCGAACGCCCCGACTATCCGAACGCCCCGGCCGATCGGCCGGGGCGTTTTTTCGGCTCCTCGCGCGCAACGCATGCAACCATCTCGTTCCGTGCCCCAGCCCGGGATGCCTGCGTTCAGGATTCTCGCCGTTCATGCCTTAAAGTGGCAGAGATTTCGAGGTATGTGATTTTCTTTCAAACGCAAGCTCGCTTGAGAACACATGTAAAATCTCTGACCAGGCAAAATGCTGCCGTCTATTCATGAATACCCAATTTCTGCCTCTGAACAAATCACATACCTCGAAATCTCTGCCAAAAAGTCGTACCATAAGTGCATGGATGTGATTATCGGATACGAATCGGCTTTGCAATACTGGCGAACTGTCGGCCCTCGTTTCCTGCATGGGGCGAAGGAGCGTCGGTCGGCCACTGCGTGCGCACGGAAGGCGATGCGGTCGCAGGAGAAACCGCGCCTTTCCGAAGGCAACCGACGTCCGGCTGGATGCACGCTGCCGGTGCACGCGCTCGTGGGAACGACGTCGGCGCGGGTGCAAACCAAGAGCGTGCTCGGGCACAGATGGGGTTCCCTCCCCGAACAATCGGTAGAGGCCGCCGGCGAAGGGTTCTTCGTCAGCACCCCGGAATTCTGCTATCTGCAGATGGCAAGCAGGCTGAGCCTTGCGCGGCTCATCCAGCTGGGGTGCGAGCTTTGCGGTACGTACGCTCAACAGGATACCGGTCCGGCAGCTCGTCGCGAGGTCGCGTTGACGTCGGTTGATGGGCTTCGAGCTTTCGTCGAAGCCGCATCCCATGCTTACGGGCGCGCGAAGGCTTTGCGAGCGCTTTGCTTTGTGGCGGACGGCGCTGCCTCTCCGATGGAGACCGTACTGATGCTTCTGCTGTGCCTGCCGTATCGGCTGAGCGGGTACGGAATCGAGCAACCGCAGATCAACTACCATGTGACCGTACCGAACCGCCGGCGAAAGCTTGCCGACCGGACATACTGCGAGTGCGATCTCTGCTGGCCCGGGTCGAATCTAGCCGTCGAGTACGATAGCGTTTTGTATCATCTTGACCCCGACCGGCAAGAGAGTGACGCGCGTCGCCGCGGAACGCTCGTCTCGCTGGGATTCACGGTGCTGACCGTCTCGCGTAAGCAGGTTGTGGACGGCGGAGCGTTCAACCGGCTTGCCCATCAAATAGCGAACCTGACGGGCAAGCGGCTGCGCTACGTCGACCCCGGCTTCACCCGAGCCCATCTCGCGCTGCGCGAGGAGTTGTTCCAGGGGATGGGGAGCGGGGAGTAGACTTCCCGTTATCCGAACAATCGATAGGCCAGAAGGCCGAGGGCAGCGCCGATGGCGAGGGCTGCTGCCATCTTGATGCAGCCTTTGACCAGGCGATTCTGACGGGCGCGCTGGCTCTTCGGGTTGTCGCGGTCGATGGACTCGCCCTTCGAGAACGCCACCAGCTCACGATACGTCACCACGTCGTTCTGCTTTTTGAGGCGATCGATCATGATGGCCGCCGCCATGCACACGGCCCACAGCAGCAGCGCGATGATGGTCGTGGGAACCATGTCCCACCCCCAGAAGAACAAGCCCCCGAAGAACATCGCCAGCGCCGTGATCCCGAACCCCATCATCGCCCAGGCGAGTTTGTCCATCTTCTTGTGGTCTTGCTCGATTGCTTCCTTCATGGCTTCCACGTCTCCTTTGATCAGTTCGTCGACTGTTACGTCGAAGAGGACGCTGAGCAGCAGCAGGCTTTCCACGTCGGGGTAGGTCTTGTCGTTCTCCCAACTTGAGACGGTTTGGCGCGAGACGTATATCTTCGTGGCAAGATCGTCTTGTGAGAGTCCGCGTTCCGTCCGATGCCGTTTGATCTGACTGCCGAGCTCCATGCGTTTCCCTTCGCTGATCACAGGTTGCCATGACGCAGGCAAGTTTACCATCAAAAGACCTTGACACGCCTCGCCCTAAGGCGTTTTCCTCGTGACAAATGTGCTTTACAACGCTTTTGAACAGGTGGTATAGTCCCGAACATCTGCGTGAGAACGACAGGACCGTTCTCGATCCGCCCATGCGCTCCTTGTAAACTCGAATATGGTACGATGACGCCGCAGTGCAATGAACGACAGTAGCGCATGGCGGCGGGCATCGCGAAGGGGGTTCTCGTGCGGATCGAATCGCTCATGCTGTTTCTTCGCGTGGTCGAAAGCGGCTCGATCTCTCGTGCGGCGCGCGAATCTTTTATCTCTCAACAAGGCGCAAGCGCCGCTATCAAGGGTTTAGAGCAAGATTTCGGCATCGAGCTGTTCGACCGCGCAAGCAGTCGGCTGCAGCTGACTGCACGGGGAAGGCGTTTCGCCCGTGAAGCCGAGCAGGTGGTTGCGGCATATCGCCGCATGCAGGCCGTAGCAGCACTCGATTCCGATGTGGGGCCGTCCGAGCCGCTGCGCATCGTGACGACGCCGCATGCGCTCCACGTGCTCGCTCCGGTTTTCGATGCGTACCGCCACATCAACGATGGCGAGATCCCGCTCCTGTTCACCGAGGAAAGTTTGTTCGATATCGTGGAAACGTTCCCCGGCCTCATGCCTGACGTTGTGTACGTGATAAACCTTCCCTCGTTCATGCGCGACATCATCGGCAGGATAGGCGCATCGTTCGAACCGGTCGTCGTGTCGGAGCTCATGTTGTGCTGTTCGGCGGACTCTCCGCTGGCCGATCGCAAGCGGATCGATGCACACGAGCTGGCCGGGGTTCCCATCGTATGCTATAACGAAGCGCTTCTCATTCGCCTCGTGAGCCATGTTTTGAAGGATATCGAAGGAGCGGATATTTACGTGCAGACCTCCAATCTGGAGTTGCTTGGCGAGATGATGGAGCGGCAGCACATGGTCAGCTTCACCGATTCCCTGTCGGTTCAATTAAACGGCCTGACGGGCGGCCAGTGCGTCGTGCCCATCGACGGTAGCGTGCGCTTCACGACAGGCATCCTCGGATCGGCCGAAAGC
Organism: Enteroscipio rubneri; assembly: GCF_963929405.1. Classification (NCBI taxonomy): domain Bacteria; kingdom Bacillati; phylum Actinomycetota; class Coriobacteriia; order Eggerthellales; family Eggerthellaceae; genus Enteroscipio; species Enteroscipio rubneri. Next base: position 1,105,518 of record NZ_CAWVIN010000003.1, read on the forward strand.
GAGCAGGCGAGGCGTTTCGCGTCGTTTTTCAAACGGTTCTTCCGTACGACGTGTGCAAACTATCTTGATCGTTACCCTATCGAGCCGCAGTAAACGGAAGCGCTGCAAGGAAGCTATGAAGTTCACGCGCTACGAGATAACGCAGCAGCTATGCCGACAATGCGGCTCCTGCGCGCGCGCCTGCCCTCGCAACGCTGTTGCGGAAGGGGAGGACAGGCGCTATCGGATCGATCAGAAGATATGCGACGGCTGCGGCATGTGCCAGGCGGCATGCAAGCTGCGCGCCATATCGAAGCGCAAGGGCCTCTTCTCCTCCTAGACTTCTCCGAAGCTGCGTGCGACGTTGCGAGAGCGCCGCAGCCCGATACGGACAGCCGCCTTCCGTCCGAGTATTCCGCCGCCACGAACTATGCTTCACTTCGAGTGCAAGAGCGGCTTGCCTGCGCTTCACTCGGAAGGCCGGCACGTCTGCGCTTCGCGCACAGGAGCGCACAACCTTTCTTTGTGGGCGCATCGGGTTTTTCTGTTTGCCAACGGCATTTCCAGCCTGCACAATCGAAATTGAACAACGGGGAGTTTGTCGCACATGCATAGATCGATTGTGTTCGAAGCGCATCGAGCGCGCTTCGAGGGGTAGGCGCTCGGCCGGCACGTGAATTTTGCCGCGCGGTTATCAGGTCGCCCTAGCGGCGGGCGCCTACCGCCGCATGCATCGCCAGGGCGGGGTAAAACCACCGTGCTGGCAGCATGGGTCAAAACCGCGTCATACACAGCTCGCAGGAGAAAGGGGGATCGCAGGCGATCGTTCAAACGCGAGAAAGGAGACGGTATGGCATCGATCATCCCTCTGCCCGACGGGGGAAAGATAGTGAAGACGAACTGCTTCGAATGCCACGCGAAATGCGGAGTGCTGTGCGAGGTTGACAAGGATGGCACTCTCGTGAACGTGAAGGGCAATCCTGAAGACCCGCGCAGTGAAGGCAGGATGTGCGGCAAAGGGCTTTCGGCGCGTGCGATCCTCTACGATCCCGATAGACTCAGATATCCGCTGCGGCGCAAAGGCGAGCGCGGTGCCGGCGACTGGGAGCAGATCACCTGGGACGAAGCGATCGAATGGCTGGCCGGACGCGTCGAGGAAATCACCGCAGAACACGGCGCCGAATCCATCGCCTACGGACAGGGTACCGGGCGCGGCACGAACCAGTGGACCGGTCGCGCCGGCAACGCGGGCGGGCGCGTGCACCATAGCCTTTCGCCCGGCAACATCTGCCTCGTGCCCATGATGGTGCAGGCGCTATTGCAGTTCGGCATGTTCCCCACCTTCGATGGCTGCGACTTCGACAACGCCGACTGCATCGTGTTCTGGGGTTCGAACTCGGTATGGACCGAGCCCACCTACACGTCGGGGCAGATAGGGCGCAGCCGCGACCGCGGTGCAAAGCTCATCGTCATCGACCCGTTCTTCGAGCATCCGCTGGCTGCGAAGGCCGACTGTTTCCTGGGCGTTCGCCCCGGCTCCGATACGTACGTGGCCTACGCGTGGCTCAACGTCATCATGAACGAAGGGCTTTACGACCGCGCGTTCACGCAGAAGCACACCAACGCGCCGATGCTCATCATCGAAGGAGCCGATGTGCCGTTGAACGAAGCGTTGCTGCGCGAGGGCGGCAACCCGCAGGCCATGCTCGTGTGGGATAGGAAAACGCAGTCCATGGTGGAGATCCACAGCAAAGACATCGACGAGGACATCGAATACCGGGGCATGGTGAAGACGGTCGACGGCCAAGAGGTGCCCGTGAAGACCGTCTGGCTGGGCTTGAAGGAGCGCGCAGACCAGTGGACGCCCGAAGCCGCCGAGGAGAAGTGCTGGGTCAAAGCCGATGTCATTCGGGAATCCGCGCGCATGTACGCCCAGGCGCCGGCCGCCACCATCAATGTGTTTCAGGGCCTTGAGGAGCAGACGAACTGCAAGGACACGTTGCAGCTGGTGAATTGCATCATCGCTATCTGCGGCAACCTGGAGAAGAAGGGCGGCAATCTGAGCATGCCCTTCTGGAACCAGATGGGCCCGCTGACTGGCGCCGAGCCGGCTACCCAACGCGAGCTTCGCGTGGTGGACGAGCGTGCGAGCGGATCCATTTACGGGATATCGAATCCCACGTGCCTGTTCGAGGCTATGCGCACGGGGAAACCTTACCCGCTCAAAGGCTACATCATGGTGCAGGGCAACCCGCTTTCGTGGGCGGAGAACACAGCACTCGTGAAAGAATCGCTCATGTGCCTGGATCTGCTCGTGTGCATGGACTACTACATGTCGCCTACCTGCGAGATCGCCGATCTCGTGCTGCCGTCAACCCATTGGACGGAACGCGACTACCTGGCTGACGAGGTGTGCAGCGAGTGGGTATTCGCTCAGCAGAAGGCCGTAGAGCCTCTCTACGAGCGCAAGAGCGACGTATGGTTCTGGCGCACATTCGGACACCGCCTCAACCCTGAGTGGTGGCCGTGGGAGACGGACGAGGAGCTGTTCAACTGGCAGCTCGAGCAAACGCATGCCGGCGTTACTTGGGACGAACTCAAGGAGGCGTGGATTCATCGCGTTCCGCAGATGCCTTCGCGCGAGTACGAGCAGAACGGCTTCGGCACGCCTACCGGGCGCGCGGAGCTCTATTCGGTCATCTGCCTCGTTTCGGGATCGAAGCCCTTCCCCGAGGCCAGCGAACCGAAGGAAAGCGTGTTCTCGGCACCTGAGCTTGCGGCGGAGTACCCGCTCACGGGTGTCACTGGGCGCCGCTATCCCATCTACTACCATTCGGCGTATCGCGGCATCCCGCATCTGCGTGAGATCGTGCCTGAGCCCCAGGTGGTGTTCCATACCTCCCTTGCCGAGGAGCTGGGCATCGAGCGAGGCGAATGGGTGTGGATCGAATCGCCGACAGGCCGCATCACCATGAAGGCGCGTCCGAGCGACGGGATCGATCCGCGCGTGTGCGTCATCCCGCACGGGTGGTGGCAAGCGTGTCCGGCTCTCGATTTGCCGGGCTATCCCGACGGCATGTCCAACGCGAACACCATCACGAGTGATCGGGTGTACAACGACGAGTACCTCACGCCGGGCTTGCGCAGCACGCTGTGCCGCATTGTGAAGAAGAAGGCGGGTGAGTAGCCATGGCTGAAGCGAAGCGTCGGTACGGCATGGTGATCGACCTTGATAAATGCACAGGTTGCCAGGCATGTGCCGTGGCGTGCAAGATGGAGAACAACGTGGATCTGGGCGTGTTCTGGAATCGCGTGTACCGCATGGGTCCCGTGGGGGCGTATCCCGATGCGGTCGAGATGTTCTACTTCCCCAACCAATGCATGCATTGCGAGCATCCCAGCTGCGTCGAGGTGTGTCCCACCAAAGCGACCTATCAGACCGACGAAGGCGTGGTGTTGGTCGATGCCAACCTGTGCTTCGGGTGCCAGTACTGCATCTGGGCGTGCCCGTATGAGGCGCGCACGCTGAACCCGAAGACGAAGACGGTGGAGAAGTGCATCCTGTGCGTGCACAAGCTCGAGCGGGGGGAGCAGCCCGCTTGCGCCTATACCTGTACGACAGGGTGCCGCACCGTAGGCGATCTCGACGATCCCGAAAGCGCCATATCGAAGGTGCTCGAGGCGAACGCCGATCGCGTGTACCGGGTGCATCCCGAATTTGGCAACAACCCGTCGGTCGTGTACCTCGTGCCTCGGAAAGGAGCTGAGACCCTATGCAAATCCATTGGCCATTAGTCATTTCAACTGCATGTCAACGCGTGGGTCTGGGCATGTTCGCCTGCGCGTTTCTGGCGAACCTTGCGCTCGGTACGGTGCTGCCCCTCAACGTCGTAGCGCTTGCGACCTTGACGTTGCTGGCCGTGGGCGGCATCGCCTCGATCTTTCACCTGCAAACCCCCGCGCGCTTCTTCAACGCGTTCTCGAACTTCGGATCCCATCTTACGCAGGAGGCTCTTATCACGCCGTTTTTGGGCATCGCTCTATTAGCGTGCGGTCTGAACGGGTTTGTATACGACATGGGACCTGCGACCATCGTCGTCGAAACGGCAGCCTGTATTCTGGCGGCGGCGTTTCTCGCATGCACGGGACTCGCCTATCAGATGCGCTCGCGTCCGGCGTGGAACACCGGGTTCGTGCTGGGGCTGTTCTTGCTGACAGCTGCCGAAGCGGGCTCGATCGCCGTCTGTGCCGTGTGCGCACTGATTGGCGCCGTCGTGCCCACGGGGCTTGCCGTGGCGACGGGCGTGCTCTTCGTCGCCTGCGTCGTCGTTCAGTGCGCCTATCTGGCTCGCATGCGCCACGTGGGCTACGGCGTTGACGTTCGCGTGAACGAGGAGCCGTACAAGACCGTCTTCTACCTCTGGTTGGCTGTAGGCGTCGCGTGTACCGGCGCGGGCTTGGCGGCCGGCTTGGCCGTGGCGAGCAGCGAGCTGCTGCTTGCGGCGGCGGTTGCCTCGGCGCTCGGCATCGTGGCATGGACGGTGCTGTTCTTCAAGGGAGCATGCAAAGTGAAGATGTTCCCTATGTATCCGGTCGACTTGAACCTGGACATGTAATCGCATTCGCCCGCGCGTCTCAGACGGCGCGCGGGCGCTCAGGTGCGCGAACGCTTGCGCGGCGTGCACGATCGGGCTTCGCGCATGGGCGACGTATGCGGCACCCGAACCCGAAAAGGGGGAGATAATGAAACAATCGTTCATTGGCTGGCGCATCGTGGTAGCGACCGCTCTACTGTACGCCCTGCTCGGCAACTTCGGGCTGGCGGCGGCACAGCTGGCGATACCCGCGATGGCGCTCGACCCCACCGTGTCCATGAATCGTAGCATGATCGGACTCGGCTTCACAGTGTTCATTCTCATGCAGGGCCTTCCCGGGCCTCTTATCGGCAAGTTCATCGCCAAGTATGGCGCGCGCAAAGCTTTTGCGGCAAGCGCGCTGCTCATTATCGTGACGGGCATTCTCATGGGGCTGTTCGCCGGTGTCAGCACCGTGGCCTACGTGGTGCTGTTCGGCCTGCTGCTAAGCTTTTCGTGCACGTTGGGCGGACAGATTGCAACGCAGACCACCGTCGGCAGCTGGTTCGTGCAAAAGCGCGGGCTTGCCATGGCCGTGACGATGGGAGTCGGCGGCTTGGTTGCGTTCTCGTTCCCGCTTATCACGAACTTCGCGATGGGCGAAGGAGGAGATTGGCACCGCGGCTTCTATCTCATCTCCGTCATGGCCGCCATCGCGCTGGTCATCGCCCTGCTGTTTATGAAGGACAAGCCCGAGGACGTCGGGCAGCTGCCGGACGGCATCGCTGCGGCACCTGCCGGCGCCGCGGGCGCGGTTCCGACGGAAGACACCGCGCAAGTGGGAGAGCCGGCGAAGGCGATCTCCACGGTGTACAAGACGACCGTTTCCCGGACGAGCAAGGAGGCGTTCCGCACCCCTGCGTTCTGGCTCATCTGGCTCGGTTCGTTCAGCATCTTCGTAGGGTTGAACCTGGCCGTTTCCTCGGGCGTGCTGTACTTCGCACAGCTCGGCATGGACACCGGCGTCATCGCGGGGGCGGTGGCCGTGCAGGGCATCGCCGCCGTGGCGGTGAACCTGGTGATCGCGCCTCTGGCCGACCGCATCGAACCCGTGCGCATCCTGGGTATCTGCGCGTTTTTGACTGCCATCGGCGCGGCGCTGGCGTTTGTGTGCGCGCCGGGCAGCGTGGTCATTCTATACGCTTACTATATTCTGCTCGGCATCGGGTTCGGCGGTAATACGAGCGTCATGCCCACGGCCTTCGCCAACTACTTCGGCATCGAGCATTTCCCGAAGATCATGGGCAACGTGCTGTTGCTGTTGTCGGTGTTCTCGGCATTGGTGCCGGTCATTGCCGGTGTGGTGTTCGACATGACGGGAACCTACGTGGTCATGTTCCTCGCGGTGGCGGTCGTCTGCGCCGTGGGCGGTGTGGCAAACCTGCTCGTGCGCTTCCCGAAGAAGTCGTAGCACGAGGTCGCCGTGCCGGCTTCGGCATGTTTTCGCCGTTTTCGGGCGTCTCCGGCATCTGCGTCGGGGATGCCCTGCCGGTCGCTTCCTTGCTGCAGGTTCTCGGAACGCGAAGAGCAAATGATTTTCCGAGAGGGCTGAAAAGGTTTCGGGCTTTCCCGCCGTTCGATCATCTTGCAGAATTCTTCATTGCTGCGGGCCGGTAACGCTCGCCACGTGGTCGGTCCGACCATGAGCGTTCGGCGTACGATCAAGCTTTCAACGCGAAGCGAAGGAACGCCCGATGAAGAAGATCCTCATAGCCCTTACTAACACGCCCACCTACGGCGAGCGCAATGACGCGACCGGCCTGTGGTTGGGCGAGGCGGCGGAGTTCGTGGACGAGGTGGCGCAGTGCTGCTTCGAGGTGGACTACGTGAGTCCTAAAGGCGGCTATGTGCCGCTCGACCCGCGCAGCATGAAGAAAGCCTATGCCGATCGCGCCACGTTCGCCCTCTACCGCTCCGAGGACTTCCAGACACGCGCTCTTGCACGCTCGCTTAGTCCCGACGAAACGAACCCTCACGACTATGCCGCGCTGTACTACACGGGCGGTCACGGCGTGATGTGGGACTTCCCCGGCAGCGAAGGGCTTGCTCGCCTCGGCCTGTCCATTTACGACCAAGGCGGCTATCTGGCCTCGGTGTGCCATGGCATCGCGGGGCTTTTGTATCTGCGGGTGAACGGGGAGTACGTGGTGGCCGGCAAGAACATCACGGGCTTCACCACTGCGGAAGAGCGTCTGAGCGGCAAGAGCGGCGAGATCCCCTTCTGGAACGAGAAGGTGGCCAAGGCCCACCGTGCGATCTTCCATAAGAAGCGCCCCTTCTCGTCCTATGCCGTACAGGATGGGCGCCTCATCACCGGGCAGAATCCCGAATCGCCGCGCGCGGTGGCGAGACTATTGCTCGCGGCCCTTTTGCAGGAGCCTCGGCGTTCATAGTAATACCTGCGACAACTTTTCTTGGCCGTCGTTCTTGGCGAGGCATGCCGGCGCGAGGGCGTGCTCGAGGATAAAGCCGTCGAGGGCGCCTCTGGAGCTGCGGGCCGCACGCGCCCGTTCGGAACGTGTCGTCCGACGCCGACCGCCGCCGACCGGCGGAGAGCCCGTCGCTCTTCCGTATACGTAGACCGGGCGTTCTGCTAAAGTAGACGAATGTGCGCGGCGCATTGCGCCGAGGTCGTTATCGGCACGTTCGCAACAAAGACGAAACGTGCAATGGGGATGATGAAGCGACAGGAAGTTCGTCTCGTAAGAACGGAAAGGAGAGGGCATGAGCAGTTCATTGGGTCAGAAGTTCAGGAACATCGGTCCCGGCGCCCTCGTGGCGGCGGGCTTCATCGGCCCCGGCACCGTCACGACGTGTACGGTATCGGGTGCGAGCTACGGCTACACGATGCTGTGGGCACTGCTGTTCGCCACCGCGGCCACCATCATCTTCCAGGAGATGGCTTCGCGCGTCGGCATCGTCTCTGGCAAGGGGTTGGGTGAAAACATCCGCGACCGCATTCCGAACAAGGCTCTTATGTGGATTGCGATCGTAATTGTTATCATCGCCATCTTCGTGGGCAACATCGCATACGAGACAGGGAACATCACGGGCGGCATCCTGGGCATCCAAGCGGTTCTGCCCGATGTGCCGATGATCCCCATCGCCATCGTGCTGGGCATTCTGGCATTCATCGCCATGTGGATCGGCTCGTACAAGGTGGTCGAGGTCGTTCTTACGGCCATTGTCGTGTTCATGGGCGTGGTGTTTTTGGTGACGGCGTTCGCGTCGAACCCCGACTGGGGCGCCATCGTGGCCGGGCTGTTCGTTCCGACGCTTCCCGAGGAAGGTTCGAAGGGCATCCTGACCGCCGTAGGTCTTATCGGCACCACCATTGTGCCGTATAACCTGTTCCTCCATGCTTCTGGCGCCTCCGAGCGCTTCAAGGACCCGGAGCAGGTGTCCGACGCGCGTTTCGATACCATCCTTAGCATCGGCCTGGGCGGCATCATCTCCATGGCCATTCTCATCTGCGCCGCCGCCAACATCTTCGGCACCGAGACCGTGGTGACGAACGGCAAGGATATGGCGCTCGCGCTCCAGCCGCTGCTGGGTTCATGGGCTACATGGATGATCGGCCTCGGTTTGCTGGCCGCCGGCTTCTCGAGCGCCATCACGGCGTCGTTCTCGGCCGCGTACGCTGTCAACGGCGTGCTGGGTTGGAAGAAGACGACGAAGGACCTGCGCTTCAAAAGCATCTGGATTATCGTGCTCGTGGCCGGCTGCGTTATGGCCGTCGCGTTAGGCAAAAGCCCGACCGAGCTCATTTTGGTGGCGCAGGCTGCAAACGCCATTCTGCTGCCCATCATGGCGTTCTTCGTCCTCTACTGCGCGAACGGCAAGGACCTCGGCAAATGGCGCAACCACATCTTCGCGAACTGCGCGGGCGTGGTGATCATCGTCATCACGCTGTTCATGTGCTACCGCAACATGTCAAGCTTCCTCACGTCGCTTCAGGCGCTTATCGGCGGGTGAACCGCGTCGCCCTGCACTTGCGCTGAACCTGCGCCCGTCGGACTCCGGCGGGCGCTTTTGTTTACAATGGCCGAGCGTTCGGCGAACCAGCGGCGCTTTGTTCGAGGGGCGAAATATGGAAGCCGCGCTTTGATCGTGTCATCCAGGCGTTGGATTGACGTCGGGGGGGGGGAACGGATGACAGACCTTATCGGATGGCGTAGGATGCGGAGGAAGAACGACGAAGGGAGCGCAGGATGGAGCGAAAGCGCGCAAGCGATACGGGTGAAATGCCTACGCAAGACGAGCTGCAGGCGGCGCTCGGGAGACTCGTGGCCTATCTGGGAACGGAACGTCCCGAATTCGCAGGGCTTGCGGTGCCTGAGGATCCCGACGAGCGCTGGACGTTGGCGCGGGCTCTCATGAACATGCGGCCCCCGCTGCCCGTGCCCGACGCGGTACTGGCTGACCAGGATGCCGTGCTGCGCGCCCGCGTCGCGCAGGCGGGAGCGACGGACGCGCGCGATCTGCCGACCGTCTTCGACGATGGCCGCATCGCGCTGTGGCGCGGCGACATCACCACGCTCAAGGCGGATGCCATCGTGAACGCGGCCAACTCGAAGCTGCTTGGCTGTTTCATTCCCGGGCATCATTGCATCGACAACGCCATCCATTCGTTCGCCGGCATCCAGCTGCGCCTCGCCTGCGATGACCTCATGCGCGCGCAAGGTTATGATGAGCCGGTTGGCCGAGCCAAAACCACACCCGCCTTCAATCTGCCTGCGAGCTTCATCGTGCATACGGTGGGCCCGAACGTGTCGAGCGGCGTTCCGACCGCCGCCCAGGATGAACAGCTGGCCTCGTGCTATCGCGCCTGCTTGAACACGGCCGCCGATGCGGGGTGCACGTCGCTTGCATTCTGCTGCATATCCACCGGCGAGTTCCGCTTCCCGCGCGAACGGGCCGCCCGCATTGCCGTGGACGAGGCACGCGCATGGCTGGCGTGCGACGTGCGCATCGAGCGCATCGTGTTCGACGTGTTCGACGAAGAGGATTTTGAGATATACGATCGTCTCTTGAAGGCTTGACCGAAGAATGCGCTGCCTGCGTCGGGCGCGCTTTTCTCAGGTGCTGCACGCACTGCCGGCCAGCTGCGATGGTTCGGGCTCGCGCTCCTACGGCCGGCCGACGGGCTTGATGGCGATGCCGTCTTCCTCGAGCGACTGGCGAATGCGGCTGACGAACGCAAGCGCCTGGGCGTTGTCGCCGTGCACGCAGATGGTGTCGGGATGCAGGTCGATGAGCTTGCCCGTGACGGACAGGATGGCGCCGTCGCGGATGGCGTGCTTCACGCGCTCGATAGCCTCCACCTCGTCGCGGATGAGCGCGGCGGGATCGTTGCGACCGACCAGCCTTCCCTCGTCGGTGTAGTTGCGGTCGGTGAAGAACTCCTCGGCCACGACAAGGCCCGCCTTGCGCCCCTCGTCCACGAGCGCGCTGTTCGCCAGGCCCACGAGAACGAGGTTCGGATCGACGTCGCAGACAGCTTGCGCGAGCGCTGCGGCCAGCTCCGGGTCGATGGCCGCATGGTTGTACAGCTGGCCGTGTGGCTTCACGTGCGCGAGGCGCACGCCCTGCGCGGAGCAGAACGCCTGCAGCGCGCCGATCTGATATAGCATGTAGGAGTACGCTTCGTCGGGAGAGAGGTTCATGTCGCGCCGGCCAAAGCCTTGCAGGTCGGGATAGCCGGGATGCGCGCCGATGGCGATGTCGGCCTCGGCCGCCATGCGCACCGTGTCGCGCATGACCATCGGGTCGCCCGCATGCTGCCCGCACGCGATGTTCGCACTTGAGACGAGCGGGATGATCTGGTCGTCAAGTCCGAGCGTGTAGCGGCCGAAGCTCTCTCCAAGATCGCTGTTCAAGTCTATGCGGTACATGGCGCCACCCTTCTTTTGCGTCGCGGTCGGCTCCTATTGTAGTGCAACAACCGATCCGCTCGCACCCCCGCGCATTCACGGTCGCGCGGTTTTCGTCTGCTCGGCATTTTTCAGTTTTTCGGCGCGGCTGCGGTTGATCCGCTCCGCCGTCTCAAGAAAGGCAGCGAGGGCCGGGCCGTGGTCTTCGTCGCGCACGATCATCGTGATGGTTATGTAGAGCGTCCGCTTGCGGCCGAACGGGCGTACCGGCTTGTATGTATCGAACAGGTAGCCGTCGATGGCGGTGAAGTCCTTGTGGTGCGACAGGTCGAAGAAGATGATGCCGTCGCCGTGGTCGCGCGTCCAGAAGTCGTGGTAGTTCTGCACGGTCTCGTATTCTATCTGAGGCAAGAACCCCTCTTGCATGCAAAGCGCGCGGAAGTCGTCGATGAAGCTTTCGTAATGGTTGCTGGCGATGGCGCAGAAGCGTTGGTCGGCGAAGTCACCGAGCGTGAGCGATCCCATGTCGAGCAGCGGGGAGTTTTTCGGCACGCCGAGGCGGAACTCGCCGGCGTAGTCGACGAGCAGCAGCGAGCAGTAGCCGGAATGCACGGCAAGCTCGGGCTGGTCGAACGGCGTTTCGGCGATGTTGAACGTAAATCCCACGTCGATATCGCCGTCGAGCAGCGCTGCGAGCGACGATTGGTGCGTCTTGCATTTGCGCACATCGAAGGTCACGCTGGGATAGCGCCGTTGCACTACTTCTTTCACCTTGCGCGATTCTTCGCTTATGAAATCGAAGAAGGTGAGGTCTTGTATCCTCACAAGCTCGGGGACGTGATTCTTGAGCGCCGCAAGTCTGAGCTCCATCGTCTCGGTGCGTGAGAGCGTCTTGCTCGCATAGTCCATGAGAATGCGGCCCGCTTCGGTGAGGATGAGAGGCTGCTCATCGAAGAACAGCTTGTGACCGAGCGATTTCTCCAAAGCGGATATGTGCTTGGAAAGCGTCGGTTGGGATAGGTAGAGCTTCTTTGCGGCTGCCGTGTAGCTGCCGAGCTGGGCGATGGTGATGAACTCTCGAAGCGTTTCGATGTGCAAATCAGCTGCACCCCCTCGATGCAAAGATCGTGCCGTCGTCCTGCGTTCCTCCTGTGGAGCGGCCTATTCCACTATAGAACATCATCATTCCAAATTCATCAGGTTTGCTTCCGAATCGCTATTTTCCCTATGCCGTCTCGATTCCGTACGATTGCAGGCGTCGGAGGTGCGACGGTGGCGCGACGCGCATGCGGACGCGGCACATGATGCCAAACGGAAAGGAGCATCAGTATGAAACCTTTGGAAGGCGTAACGGTTATCGAGTTGAGTTCGTACTTCGCGGTGCCGGGAGCCGGGCGCATGCTGGCGTCGCAAGGCGCGCGCGTGATCAAGGTAGAGCCGCCGCGCGGCGACATCCAGCGCTATTTCGCTATGGCGTTCAACGTTCCCTGCAAGCCTGACGAGAACCCCCTGTTCGACACCATCAACGGAGGCAAAGAGTTCGTGAGCCTGGATCTCAAGGATCCGGCTGACATGGAGAAGCTGCACAAGATGATCGCACAGGCCGACGTGTTCCTGACCAACAACCGCACCAAGGCGCTGCAGAAGATGGGCCTGGACTACGATTCTCTTAAGGACAAGTATCCCCGTCTCGTCATGGCCACGCTGTCCGGTTACGGCGAGAAGGGCGCGCTCAAGGACGCTCCGGGCTTCGATCTGGTGGCCATGTTCCAGGAAACCGGCTTTTCCCGCGATCTGATGGTTGCCACCGATCACACCACCTATCCGGCGAACTCCGCCTACGGCTTCGGCGACATCGCCGCGGGCAGTATCCTGGCAGGTGCCGTCGGCACGGCGCTGTACCGCCGCGAAAAGACCGGCAAGGGCGACCATGTAACCTCGTCTCTGTACGGCACCGGCGTGTGGTTGACATCCGTCCTCACCCAACTCAGCCAGTTCGGCTATCCCTACCCGCTCGACCGCGGTTTCAGTGCTCCCACCGGCATCCCCTATCAAACGCGCGACGGCGAGTGGATCGGCATCACCATCAACGAGCCCGAACGGTACTGGGAGCCGCTATGTCGAGCCCTCGGCTCCGATAAGCTGCTCTCCAATCCGGACTACGGCAACCGCAACAAGTGGGTTACCAGCTACGAGCTGTGCAGCGAGACGATCAAGCTGCTGGAGGAAGCCTTCATGCAGCATGACTGCGACGAGATACTGGAGAAGCTCCGCGCTGCCGACATCGTGTGCACCAAGCTCGTGCACTTCAAGGCCAACGTGACGAACCCGCAGGCTTTGGAGAACAGCTTCGTCGCCCCTATCACCTACCCCAACGGCGACACCACCGCGCTCGGACAGCCGCCCGTCCGCTTCACCGACATGGACGATCCGAAAGCCGAGCAGGGCAAGGCCGTCGGAGCCGACAACGCCAAGGTATTCGCCGACTTCGGCATCGCGTAGCCGCCGGGGCGTTTCCCGTGCTGCTCCCGCAAATGGGGCGGTAGGGACGCTCAAAGATGAAGGCCGCGGCGCAGCGCGCTCATGCGCGGCCGCCTGCCGCGGTCGACCGACAAGGGGGTCATTATGTCAGAAGAAAAAACTCCTGCCGCCGCCGGGCAGACTCCGCCGAAACATGTTCCCGCGGTGCTCGTTCTCGGCCAGCTTGCGGAGAAGATGTACCAAGACGCCTACGAGGCCAAGGAGCGGGGAGAGAAGATAGGCTGGTGCTCGTCCAACTTCCCGCCCGAGATAGCCGAGACGTTAGGACTGCATGTAGTCTATCCCGAAAGCCAGGCGGCCGCCATCTCGGCGAAGGGCGGCAGCCTGCCCTTGCTGGAGTACGCCGAAGGAGAGCTGGGTTTTTCCAACGACCTGTGCGCCTATGCGCGCATCAACCTAGCTTATGCCAATGTTGCCGCGTGTCCCAACGGCGAGCGCGACATGCCGCTTCCCGACTTCGTGCTGGGCGCCACGAGCATCTGCGAGACGATGATGCCGTGGTACGAGGACCTCGCCTACTTCCTGGACATCCCGATGGTGTTCATCGATATTCCGTTCAACGACGGCTACGATGTTGACGAGAAGCGCATTACATACCTGAAAGGCCAGTTCGAGCACGCCGTCAAACAGCTTGAGGAAATCACCGGCAAAACGTGGGACGAAGATCGTTTCCAGGAGGTGTGCGACGTCTCCGTCGCCTCGTCCAAGGCATGGTTGGAGGCCACCTCCTACGTGCAGTACGATCCCTCGCCGATGAACGGCTTCGACCTGTTCAACCATATGGCCGTCGCCACGACCGCGCGTCCGAAGAAGGAAGCCCTCGCCGCGTTCAATTACCTCATCGACGAATGCAAAACGTTCGTCAAAATCAACAAGTCAACGTTCAAGCCCGACGAGAAGCATCGCATCCTCTACGAGGGCATCGCGGTGTGGCCCTATCTCAAGGCCACGGCGGGCCCGCTCATCATGCAGGGCGTCAACGTGACGGGCTGCGTCTACTGCCCGGCCTTCTCCGGCGTCTACGACGACATGGACGGTCTGATGAAGGCGATGACCGATGTGCCGAACTGCCAGAATCTCGAACGCGCTACCGAAGCGCGCAAGAAGTTGTGCAAGGACGGCAAGTGTGAGGGCGCGCTCGTCCACATCAACCGCTCCTGCAAGATGTGGTCGGGCTTCATGCCCGAAATGGGACGCCGCATTGCGCGCGATCTGGATATCCCGGTGGTGCTGTTCGACGGCGACCAGTCCGACCCACGCAACTTCAGCGAGGCGCAGTATCAGACGCGCCTGCAGGGCCTCATCGAGGTCATGGACAACAACAAGAAGGGGGAATAAGCCATGGCAGGCGTCAAGGAGTTGCTGGCGACGTTCGCCGAGGTCGCCCAGAACCCATCCGCCCAGGCGGACGCGTACATCGCGCAAGGCCGTCGCATTATCGGCGTGGGGCCCTACTACGTGCCCGAGGAGCTTGTGGACGCGGGCGGCGGCGTGCCGTTTGGCGTGTGGGGCATGGTGGGTCCGGCCGTCGAGGCCAAGAAGTACTTCCCGCCGTTCTACTGCTCCATCTGCCAGATGACGCTGGAGATGGGCCTGACCGGTAAGCTCGACAGGCTCTCTGGCATGATGATTACCGGCCTGTGCGACAACCTGCGCCCGTTCTCGCAGAACTGGAGCGCCGGCGTGGGCTCGAAGATTCCGATGATCTTCGTATCCCAGCCCCAGAATCGCTTCATCCCTGCCGGACGCGACTATGCGGTGGATTCCTACACCGAGGTTAAGCGCGGTGTGGAGGAATGCCTTGGCACTATTCTCGACGACGAGGCGATCACGGCTTCCATCAAGCTGTACAACGAATGGCGCGCCGCGATGCGCGCGTTCGTGAAGCTTGCCGGCCAGCATCCGTCCGAAGTTTCCGTCATCGATCGCGCGCAGGTGATCAATGCGGGCTACTATCTGCGCAAGGCCGACCACCTGCCCCTCGTCAAGCAGCTGAATGCCGCACTTGCCGCGTTGCCGTCGAGCCTCGAGGGCTACCATCCGGTCGTTCTTTCCGGTATTTACGAAGACATTCCCGCTATCGGCGAGATCCTGCAGGAGAACAAGTACGCCATCGTGGCGGATGATCTGGCCAAGGAGTCCCGCGCTTTCGCAATGCAGGTGCCCGAGGAGGGCGACCCCATCGAGGCGCTTGCCGATGGCTGGTGCGCCCTTCGGAATGACTCGGTACTCTACGATCCGCACAAAGATCATTGCCGTAGCGTTCCAGCGCTCGCCAAGGAGAGCGGCGCGCGAGGCGTGGTGCTCCTGCTCGCGAAGTTCTGCGATCCCGAGGAGTATGACGAGCCCATCACCAAGCGCGAGTGCATGGAAGCCGGCGTGCCTATCGTGGCGATCGAGATCGACCAGTCCACCGAAACCTATGGGCAGGCGCGCACGCAGCTTGAAACGTTCGTCGAGCTCATCGGGTAGGTTTGAGGGGTTCTTCCGCCGTTTCGGCAGCGGGAGAACCCGGAACGGCAGGCGGCTCCCGGGCGCGGGAGATGCCCGCCGCGCGGGGGATCGACCGCCCTGCCGCTTGCAACGATCGCACTGTTCCAAAGGAGGATTCGCCATGACCGAGACGTGGTGCATGGGCGTGGATGCGGGTTCGACCGCGTCGAAATGCGTGGTCGTCGATGCAAACGGCGACATCGCCGCCACGGGGCTGTACGGTGCCGGGGCGGGCACGGTGGGACCGCAGCGTGCCGTGGAATCCGCCTTGTCCGCGCTGGGCATCGCGACCGATGACATCGCATACATGTGCGCGACCGGGTACGGCCGTCACGTGCTCGAGGGCTCCGATATGCAGGTGTCCGAGCTGTCCTGCCATGCGAAAGGCGCCGCCAAGCTGTTTCCCGGCGCCCGCACCATCGTCGATATCGGTGGCCAGGACGCCAAGGTTCTCTGCGTGGGCGAGAACGGTGCGCTCGAGAACTTCGTGATGAACGACAAATGCGCTGCGGGCACGGGGAGATTTCTCGATGTGATGGCCTCCATCTTCGAATGCACGGTGTCCGATCTTTCCGCGTACGACGCGCAAGCGAACGAAGTGCTTCCCATCTCGTCCACTTGTACGGTGTTCGCCGAGTCGGAGGTCATCTCAAAGCTTGCGCAGGGCCTACCCATCCCGGATATCGTCGCCGGCATTCATGCGTCGGTCGTCGAACGCACCTACGGGCTCATGCGCCGTGCGGGCATTCGACCGCTCGTCGCCATGACCGGCGGCGTCGCTCTCAACAAGGGCCTGCGCAACCGCCTTGCCGAACGCGCAGGGCATCAGATCGTCACCTCGCCGCTCGCCCAGTTCAACGGGGCGTTCGGAGCGGCGCTCTACGCTCGCGAGAACCTCGTGCGAGCTTGAAAGACGCGGATAGCCTGCGGCGGGCCCGTGCCTCGCCCGTTGCGGGTTCCGACGGGAGAAGCGGCCACTCAGCAAAGGGGCAGGCCGTAAACGTTCACGTACTTCGCGTGCAGGCGGGAGCTTTCCGCGAAGGCGACAAGGAGGAAACCATGGCAGAAGAAAAAACAGAAGGAACGTTAGGGCAGTTGCTCATTTTGGCCACGATTCTGGGCATTGCCCTGCCGCTTTGCAACGCCGTCGCGGTGTTGCTGGGGTTGGCGGGCGAGAATCCGATGATGACGTTGTGGCCGGGGTATTTGCCTCTGCTGTTGTTCATGATCGGCCAGGAGCGCACGTTCCGCGACTTCCTCAACATCGTGGCAAGCGGCCTGGTGGGCATCGTGACGGCTGTCGTCAGCCTCCTGCTCATTCACGTCTGCGCGGGCTCGATGCCGGAGTTGGCCGCGATGTTCATCGGCACGTTCGCGTGCATCTTCGTATTCTCCATCTTCAAAGAAATTCTGCCCACGTTCTTCAACAACTACGGCTTTTTGTACTTCCTCGTCTCGTCCACCATCCTTGCGTCCAATTTCGATTTCAGCTTGGCGCTGACCTGGGGCGCTTCGACCATTATCACTACGGCGGTGTATACGACGGTTACGTTCGGAGCCATCGCGCTCATTCTCAAGGTCAAGGCCATGGCCATGATGATGAAGAAGAAGGAGGACCTGACCGAAAGCGAGCTGCAGGTTGTTTTGGAGGCCGCCGGCCAATAGGCCGCTGGCCAGAAGTCCGTTAATCAGGAAGCAGCTGGCCAGGTGATGGCTGGCCAGGAGGCCGCTTCGTTCCATTCTGAGATTGCACGCGGCCGCCCCGACCGATCGATGCGCGAGACGGGGCGGCTCGAAAGCGGCGAAAACCGCCGTGCGAGCGTCATCCGGTACACAGCGATGCGAAACATCGCCTATCTGCCCGTAGCATGCGGGCACAACCAAGGAGGTTTCTTATGGATTTCGGTCTGACTGACGAGCAGAGCCTGCTCATCGAAAGCGTGCGCGAGATGATGGCGCGCGGCAATTACGAGTCCTATTTCCGGGAGTGCGACGACGAAGGCGTCCTGCCCCAGAAGGCCATCGACGATGCGGTGGAACTGGGCTTCGCCGCTCTCGGCGTTCCTGAGGAACTGGGCGGCACGCCCTGCGACGATATCACGAAGTTCCTCGTGGCCGAGGAGGCCATCGCGCTCGGCTGGCCGTCGTTGTGCTGGGTGAACCAGTCCCTCGAGGTCGACGACATTCTGTCGTTCGGCACGCCCGAGCAGCAGAAGATCATTTGCGAACTGGGGCTCAAGGGCGTCAAGCCCTTCACGCTCGGCTTCTCCGAACCCCAGGCCGGATCCGACAGCTATGCCGCCACCACCACGGTCAACGAGCGCGATGGCAAGCTGTACCTCAACGGCTGCAAAACGTTCAACACCGGCGCGAACTGCTCGCCCTACATGCTGTGCATCGTTCGCGACTTCAAGAACGAGAACCCCACGCGCGACTTCTCCATGTACCTGATGCGTATGGACTCGCCCGGGGTGAAGATGTCGCAGCTGAGCAAGATCGGCAACAACATGATGCACACCTACGAGGTGTACATGGAGGACGTCGAAGTGACTCCTGACGACCTGGTGGGAAAGCCGGGCATGGGTTTCATCCAGCTCATGAAGAACTACGATGTGGAACGTCTCATGAGCTGCGTGTACAACATCGGCATGGCCCGTTGCGCCTACGATCATGCCGCCAGGCACGCCGCCACGCGCGTCCAGTTTGGCCAGACCATCGGCACCTTCCAGCTCATTCAGGAGAAGATCACCGACATGGCCATAAAGATCGAGAACATGCAGAACATGTGCTACAAGGCGTTGTGGAAGCGCATGAACGGCCAGCCCATCAATATCGACGCGTCGCTTGCCAAGCGCTACACCGGGCAGGCCGCCTTCCAGGTCATCGACGACGCGATGCAGGTCATGGGAGGTATCGGCTACTGCGACGACTGCGTCGTGTCGCGTTTGTGGCGCGACCAGCGCGTCTATCGCATCATGGCCGGCACGGAGGAGATCATGGTGCACACGGCCGGCCGTGCGCTCATCAAGGCGGCGGGCAAGTAAGCGGCATGCCGCATCATGCGCCGACTATCCGGTCGCGCATGCGGGATGCGCGCAAGCTGCGGGCATCCCGCTGCGGGCCGTCGGAATTGTATCGAAAGGAAACGCGCGCTCTCTGGCTCAAGCGCAGGCCGTGGAAGGGACGTATCATGTTGAACGATGCCGTGAAGGGCTTTCTGTACCGTATTCTGAGGACCCCGAGCCGCGAGGCGGTTTTCGATCGTGCGACCGGAAAGCGATACGCTTATTTTGAGCTGGGATGCCGGGGCGCGAGACTCGCGAAATATCTGACCGACGACCTGGGCTTGCAGCAAGGCGAGGTCATCGCGCTTTCCGCAGAGAACAATATTGCCTTCATCGACGCCTTCTACGCGAGCCTCATGACGGGCGTCATCATCACCACCTACAACGGGCGATTGCGCGCCGACGACCTCGCACCGCTCATTGCGCGGGAGCGCCCGCGCGTCGTCTTCGTATCCGAAGGGCATCGTCAGAAGATCGAGGAGTCCTGCCGCCTTGCGGACGCGTCATGCGTGCTGGTGTCCCTCGACGGGGAGGACGGTTCCCTTCCTTGCTACTCCGACATCATGGCGGGCGAAATCGGCGCGTGCAGCCTTCCCTCGCTCGACGGCTTTGCCGATTTCGACATCGAAGAGACCCAGCTGCTCGTGCACACCGGCGGCACGACCGGTCTGCCGAAATCGGCCAAGATAAGCTTCCGCGCCGTCCTGTACAACGCGCTGTCCGAGATTCTGACGGTAGGCTTGACGCAACGCGACTGCGGGATAACGTTCCTCCCGTTCTTCCATACCGTCGGCTGGAACGTGACGACGCTGCCGTCGCTTCTAGTGGGTGCACGCATCGTGCTCACCGATTCGCTCGATCCTGGCGTGCTGCTTGAACTCATCGCAAGCGAGCGGCCCACGACCGGTCTGGCGCTCGAGGCGGTGTTTCGCCGCATGGCGGAGCATCCTGCTTTCGCGTCCACGGACTTTTCGTCGTATCGGCTGCTTGCGAACGGGGCGGGACCCATCAGCACCTCGACCATGGAGCTGTATTGGAGACGCGGCGTGAAGCTGATCAACGCCTATGGCATGACCGAGACGGGGCCGAACAATTGTTTCTATCCCGACAGCGACGAATCGCTTGAAAGCATAATGCAGCATAGCGATACCGTGGGGAAGCCTATGTGCTTCACCGAACTCAAGATAGTCGACGAAGAGGGCCGCGAGGTGCCGACAGGGACCGACGGAGAGCTGCTGTGGCGCGGTCCGGTCACGTTCTCCGGCTATTGGAATGACCGCGCCTCCACCGCCGGCATCATGGCGGAGGGCGGCTGGGTTCGCTCGGGCGATATCGGGCACCTCGATCGCATGGGATACGTGCATTTGCAGGGGCGGCTCAAGAATATGATCGTAACCAACGGCGAGAACGTGTTTCCCATCGAGATAGAGAACACGCTGAAAGACTGTCCGGGCGTAGAAGAATGCTGCGTGATAGGCGTGCCCGACGCCGAGCGCGGCGAAGTTGCCAAAGCGCTCGTGCACATGGAGGAGGGAGCGGCGTTCGACCGCGACGCGCTCGAACGGTTTGTGCGAGGCAAGCTGAGCTCCATCAAGGTGCCGCACTACTTCGTGGAGGTGGACGACTTCTTCAAGCGTGGCTTGAAGGTTGATCTTGGCGCGATCAAAGAGCGCTATGGGCATGCGGGCGAGTGAAGGCATGTCGGAAGGGAAGATGTCGCATGAACGAGGAGTTTACGATCGAGCATGAGGGAATGGCGTTGTTCTGCAAGCGGTTTGCACCCGACGAGAAGCCCGATGCGCCAAAGCGGGGCCATGCGTCGAGGCTTCCCGATACCGAAAGGCTGTCCAACGCATCGGAGTTGGCTGCCGAGGGCGAATGCCGAGCGAAAGGCGCCGAAGGAAAGGAAGAAGCGGTGCAAAGGAGGCCGCCGATCCTCATGCTGCACGGCGGTTTGGTGGACTGCGATTTCTTCGATGACGCCGCAGCGGTTCTTTCGCGCCTGTTCGACGTGGTGACGTTCGACCGGCGCGGTTATGGCAGAAGCGATGATCCTCCATCCGGCGAGTATTCCCTTGAAGTGCAGGCGGAAGATGCGTACGCGGTGGCGCTGGCGTGCTTCGACGGTCCGTTCATGCTGCTCACTCATTCGGTGGGAGCATCGATCGGCTTAGAGCTCATTGCGCGCCATCCCGAAGCGGTGCAACAGGCCCTCTGCTATGAGCCGCCGGTGCCCAAATGCTTGCCGCCCGGTTCTCCATTGTCTGCTCGCATTGCGAAAGCGTGGGCGAAAACGTGTAGCGGCGTCCCGATCGGATCCATCGGAGATGGGTTTCTGTTCGGGCTAGCACCGAAAGACAATGAACGCGCCTACGAACCGAGTGTGGGCGAGCGTGCTCGTTCTGCGCGCAACACTGCCTGCAGCGCTGCGCATGAAGGGGATATATTCACGCAGTTCCAACCGGACTATGAAGCGCTTACGCGAGTCCCATTGGTTGTCGGCTTGGGCGAGATGGACCGTCACGAACCCGTCGGTGCCATCGTAGAAGCGTTCGCGCAGCGAGCGAACGCGCCCCTGGTGCATTTTCCCGGCGCCCACAATTGCCCCGCCGATCTTCCGTACGATTTTGCCTGCATGGCTGCTGGCATTCTCTTGGCAGGTCGGCCCTTGAGCTCCGACCTGCGATGTTGAGACTGGCTCGTTAACGTTCGCCGGTGAGGGCGCGCATCTGTATCCCTCGTCAGGTGCAAGTCGCCGCACGACTCGTGCATGCCGCGTCCCCCGTGCTCCGCATTTTGCGTATTGGCTCGGGACGTCTTCCGGTTTGGACTCGTAGTTTTGCACGGAGCGTCACGAACATGGCAGAGAATCAGAGGTATGTGATTTTTTCTGTGCACTATTCGATGGCTAGAAAATTGTGAACTGGGATTATGGTGGAATCCAGCCACGTTTTTGTAAAAAGCTCCTCCGGAAAAGTCACATACCTCTGATTCTCTGCCAAAAACGCCTCATTCGGATGCTTCAGCTTCCGCGTATGCCTCGCTCGTGACGTTTTCGTGTCTCGCGTACCGCACTCCGTGCGCCGTCCGCATCCTGCGTTTCATCCACGGGTGCCACCAGCTTCGCGCTTTCTGCCTCCGCGCGTCTCCTGCATTCCGCATCCTGCATCTCGCGCGCCGTCTGCATCCCGCATCTCGCGCGCCGTCTGCATCCCGCGAAGCACAGGCAGCGTGCGGGACGGTATCGCGCTTGCGCTACTCCTTCAGATCCACGTTTTTGGTATCGGTGATGAGCATGCAGCCGGGGGCGTGCGTGATGGCAAAGGGGGGCTTGCTGTTCATGACGATGGACTGGGGCGTGACGCCGCACGCCCAGAACACGGGCACCTCGCCGTCGCGGATCTCTACCGGGTCGCCGAACTCGGGATGGGCCAGGTCGCGCACGCCGATGGCCGCGGGGTCGCCGATGTGGAGGGGCGCGCCGTGCACCTTGGGGATGGCGCCGGAGATCTGCACCGCCTTCACCACCTGGCCCGCGGGGATGGGACGCATTGACATGACCATGTTGCCGGACATGCTACCGGCGGGCGTGCACGGTACGCCGGTCAGGTACATGGGCACGTTGCAGCCCATGGTGTTGTGGCGGATCTCGATGCCGGCCTCGATGAGCTCGCTCTCGAACGAGAACGAGCAGCCGATGACGAACGACACCAGGTCGTCGCGCCAATAGTCCTCGACGTTCTCCACCTCGGCCACCAGCTGGCCGTGCTCGTAGATGCGGTAGCGCGGGAAGTCGGTGGCGATGTCGCAATCGGTGGCGCAGATGGTGGCCTCGCGCGCGCCCACCTCGGTCACTTCGAGCAGCGGGCAGGGTTTGGGGTTGCGCTGCGCGAACAGCAGGAAGTCGTAGGCCTGATCGCGCGGTAACACGATGAGGTTCGCCTGCGCGTACCCGGGACACAGGCCGCTTGTCGGCGCCGTGAATGCGCCCGAGCGAATCAGCCGACGCGCCTCCACTGGCGACGCGGCAAGCATCTGTGTCCAAACCTCGTCGGTCACGTCAACGGGCTTGGCGGGAACGGGAGCATCAATCATGATTACACCTCGCCTTTCATGAACCGTTCGATGAAGCTGGTGTCCGCCAGGCCGGCGGCGAACGTCTCGTTCTCCATGATGGCGTACTGGAAATCGAGATTCGTCTTCACGCCCACCACCACCATCTCCTCCAGGGCGGTGCGCATCTTGGCGATGGCCTCGGTGCGGTCGCGGCCGTGCACGATGATCTTGGCTATCATGGAATCGTAGTAGGGCGATATCTCGTAGCCGTCGAAGGCGGCCGTGTCCACGCGCACGCCGTTGCCGCCGGGCAGGTGCATCTGGGAGATGGTGCCGGGCGACGGCAGGAAGCCGCGCTCGGGCTGCTCGGCGTTCACGCGGCACTCGATGGCATGGCCGCGATACGTGATGTCGTCCTGCGTGAACGTGAGCGGATCGCCTGCTGCCACGCGGATCATCTCCTGCACGATGTCGGTGCCCGTGACCATCTCGGTCACGGAATGCTCCACCTGCACGCGCGTGTTCATCTCCATAAAGTAGTAGTTCATCTGGTCGTCCAACAGGAACTCTATCGTGCCGGCCGACGTGTAGCCAACGGCCTGCGCCGCGCGCACGGCGGCGTCCAGCATCTCGGCGCGCACCTCCGCGGACAGCGCGGGGGAGGGGCTCTCCTCGATCATCTTCTGGTGGTTGCGCTGCACGGAGCAATCGCGCTCGCCCAGTGCCACCACGGTGCCGTACGTGTCGGCGATGACCTGCACCTCCACGTGGCGCGGGTTCAGCACGCAGCGCTCCAGGTACATGGTGTTGTCGCCGAACGCGCCCACGCTCTCGCGCTGCGCGATGGAGAACTGCTCGCAGAAGTCGTCCTCGGACAGGCTCACGCGCATGCCCTTGCCGCCGCCGCCCGACGACGCCTTGATCATGATGGGCCAGCCTACGGCGCGCGCTTTCGCAAGCGCCTCCTCCGGCGCGTGCACCGGCTCCTTCGTGCCGGGCACCACGGGCACGCCGGCCTCCATCATGGTCTTGCGGGCCTGGCTCTTGTTGCCCATGCGGTCGATGACCTCGGGCGCGGGGCCTATGAACACGATGTCGTTCTCGCGGCAGAGCTTCGCGAACGTGGAGTTCTCGGACAGGAAGCCGTAGCCGGGGTGAATGGCCTGCGCGCCGGTTCCCTTCGCTGCAGCAAGTATGGCGGCAATGTTCAGGTACGAGTCGCGCGCGGCGGGCGGCCCTATGCACACGCTCTCGTCGGCTAGGTACACGTGCAGCGCGTGCTTGTCGGCCGTGGAGTACACGGCCACCGTCTTGATGTCCATCGCGCGGCAGGCGCGGATGATGCGGACGGCGATCTCGCCACGGTTGGCGATGAGTATCTTGTCGAACATGGCTCGACCGCCTAATGCGTTTCGCCGGTAGCGATACGGAACAGGGGCTGGTCGTACTCGACCTGCGCGCCGTTGGCCGCCAAGACTTCCACGACGACGCCGGGCGCAGGAGCGGTGATCTCGTTCATCATCTTCATAGCTTCGACGATGGCGAGCGTCTGACCGGAGAGCACCTCCTGGCCCACCTTCACGAAGGAGTCTTCGTCGGGGCTCGGGGCGACGTAGAACATGCCAACCATGGGACTGCGCACGAGCACCGTGTTCTCGTCGGCGTCCTCCACGGCGGCAGCCTCGTGGCTTTCGATCTTGCCCGCCAGGAGCGCGCTCACGCGGTCGGCCATGAGCGGCAGAGTAGTCGACGAGAGCGGCCCGTGGTTGCGCTCCAGTTCGATCTTAGTGTCGCCATCGGCGACGCGCAGAGCGGTCAGTTCCGCCTTATCCATGATGGCGATCAGTTCTTCGATGGCTTTCGTGTCCATGGCGCTTCTCCTTGCGATTCTTCTCAGCTCTGCGGTCGGGTGCGGTATGTCAAGCTGTGTTGTTGCCGTCCTCGTGCGCGCTCGCAGCGTTCGGTGTGCTGCGCTCCTCAACGGGAGCGCCCTCTTCGCGCGGGCCGGCGGGCGCGGATGCTGCGGGCGCGCTTCCTTTTGCTGTGGGTTGTTTGTCGGTTGCGATCGGGGTTCCGGTCAACAGGTTGCGGTTGCCCACGCGCTCCGCCCGGTTCGCGCGGTCGATCCACAGCGTGTCGGCCTGCGTGCGTTCGGCCTGCTTCTCCAGGATGGGGGTCAGGCGTCGTGCGGTCCTGCGCGGGGATATGCCGTCGGCGCTCGGACGGCGCACCTTGAGCGCCAGCATATCGAATCGACGTGCTTCCTCGCGTAGGAGCGCCTGCGCATCCTGCACGGATATGCGCTCGAACCTGACCGTGCTGCCCGGCGGCCGTTGCACAAGCTTCGGGATGTCGACGGTCGCGATGGTACCGATCTTCGCGTAGCCGCCCGTCGTCTGCCTATCCGCCAGCATGATGATAGGCCGTCCATGCGAGGGCACCTGCACAGCGCCGAATGCGATGCCGTCTGATATGATATCCGACCCGCGTTTCGTCTCGATTTCGGGTCCGTCTAGCCGATAGCCCATGCGATCGGACTTCGTCGTGGTCGTGTACGTCCGACCGTAAAATGTTTGGATGCCCGCATCGGTGAACATGTGTTCCTGCGGTCCGGGTATTACGCGCACCGTTACCTCGTCCTCTTCGAAGCCGTAGAACGCATTGTCCCCATCGATGCGGTGCGAACCAAGGTTGGGAAGGAAATCGATGCTTTTCGTTGCGAAGGGCAGGTAGTCGCCTACGACGAGCGCCCGGCCCCGAAAGCCGCCCAACTCGCATTTGAGGTTGGTCGAGCGACTTCCCATGACTTCGGGTACGCGCACGCTGCCGCCTGCGATGGCCAGATATCCGTAGCAGCCGGTTTTAGATGCCTTGAAGCGCAGAATAGAGCCCCGGTGCACCATGATGGCGGTGTAGAGAGGAACCGGTTCCCCGTCGAGCGTAGGAGAGAAATCACCGCCCGTTATGGCAATGCACGTGTTCGTGGTGAAGCGGACCGTGGGGCCGGCGAGGGCGAACTCAACCACGGGGGCGTCGGGGTCGTTCTCGACGAGCAGGTTTGCGATGGTGAAGGCGCGATGATCCATGACGCCGTTCGTCGAGAACCCGCTGCCCTGGTATCCGAAGCGGCCTTTGTCCTGCACCGTGGTAACGACGCCGGCCTTCTTTACGACAAAGCCCATATTACTCGCCCTCCACGACGATGTCGTATGCGTACGTGCCCGCCGCAAGCTGCGCCTCGATAGCGGCGTATTCGTCTGGGGTGATGGGGACGAAGCGCAGGTATTCGCCTGCCGCGTAGAGGATGGGATCATCGCGATCGGGATCGTAGGGCTTGAGCGGGGTGCGGCCGATAATCTGCCAGCCACCGGGTGACGCGAGCGGGTAGACGCCCGTCTGAGCGCCGCCGATGCCCACGCTGCCCGGCTCGATACGGGTGCGCGGCGTGGCGAGCCGTGGCGTGTGCAGCCGCTCATCAAGCCCTCCCAGGTAGGCGAAACCCGGCAGGAATCCCAGCATGTCGATGAGGTAGTCGCGCCCGCTGTGCAAAGCGATCACCTCATCGGGTTCGAGGCGGGCGTGTTGGGCGACGATCTCGAGATCGGGGCCGAACTCTCCACCGTAACATACGGGGATGGGCACGATCTTGCGCACGCTCAGGTCGGCTTCGCCCACGTCGCGCAGCTTGCCGCGCAGCGTGGCAGACAACTCGTCGAATGTGACGGACAGAGGATCGTAATACACCATGAGCGAGCAGAACGTGGGGACGAGCTCGGTAACGCCTTCGATGGGATCGGCGGTGAGGTTATCGGCGGCCAGGCGAATTTTCGCGCTCGTCTCTGGCGAGATCACATGCGCGAACTCGAGGTTGAGCGCCGAATCGCCGGCGATGGTAATGCTGAATCCCGCCATGCTCGTCCATTCTGCAGATCAGTGCCGCGCGCTCGGCTGAGAGCGAACGTGGCGTAAGACCGCCGTGCGTTCCACTGTGCGGATCGAGCGCATCGCGCAGCTTGCTTGTGGTCGGTTCCGGCGCGCTTCAGTGCTACACTGGTACGCCGTCGGATAAGTAGTAGGATTGTAGCATATATGGAAAAAGCACTATTCTTGGCGGCGTTCTTTTTCGCGTACACCATACAAGCCGTCACGGGGTTCGCCGGAAACATCTTCGCCATGCCCGTGGGCACGCATCTGCTGGGGCTCCACAGCTCCGTGGCGGTGCTGAACGCTATGGGATTCTTTGCGTGCGGTTTGCTGGCCGTCATGAACATCAAGCATGTGCACTGGCGCGAGCTCGCCAAAATCGTGCTCACCATGCTGCCGTTCGTGCTCGTGGGCATTTGGCTGGACTCGGTGTTGCCGCTCGATGTGCTGCTGAAGATATACGGCCTGATCATTTTATTGGTTGGCGCGAAGAACCTGCTTTCGAAGCGCCAGAGGTTCCTTCCCGAGTGGGCGCTGTGGATCGTGCTGGCGCTCGCCGGCCTTATCCAGGGCATGTTCGTGTCGGGCGGAGCGCTGCTTGTCATCTATACGGTGCAGAAGCTCCAAGACCGCCAGCAGTTTCGTGCCACGCTGTCCATGGTATGGGCCGTCCTGAACTTTATCTACGCAGGCATCGCCGTGCAGCAAGGCTATTTTACACCGGACGTCGTACAGGTGGTGCTCATGTGCATACCGGCCGCCGTGCTGGCCACTCTCGTGGGTAACCGTTTGCAGCGCCACCTCAGCCAGGAGCGGTTCCTCAAGCTCACCTACGTGCTGCTGCTCTGCATCGGGCTTGTCCTGCTCGTTACGTCGTAGGGCGACGCGAGCGCCGGAACGAAACGAGGGAAGCGGGTCTGGAGGCGGGCGCATCGAAGTCCTGCCACGTGCGGAAGGCACGGGGATCCTTGCCGCGCAGGTGTCCGTCAGACTTTGTTCGGTGCTTTGAAATGCGGGTCGACGTCGCGCATGAGATCGAACAGCTCGACCCGGTCATGCACGTCGAGCTTCTGGTAGATATGGCGTATATGGGCTTTCGCCGTTCCGTGGGCTATGAACATCTCGTCGGCCACTTCGCTCGCGGTCTTGCCTGCAAGCAAGAGGGAGAGGGCCTCCTGCTCACGGGCTCCCAAACCTCGTCCGATGGCGTACGAGGCGACGAGCGACGATACTGCCGGCGACTGCGCGCCGCCACGGTCTTTGAAGCGGTACTTCGAGTACAGCTGGATGGTTCGGTTATTCAAATTGACCAGCGTGTAGGCGATGATGCCGATGATGAGGCAGATGGAGAGCAGTGTCGTGAGAGCTCCGCTGCGGTCGATCGAGCTCATGACGAACGCCGCGGGCCTGCCAAGTAGACAGCCGCCGAACACGGAGAGCAGCAGGAGCGTTGCCAGCTTGTAGGAGCTGAACGCGAATCGGCCTCCGATGTTGCAGAACAGAATGACGAGGTAGGACACGTTGACGGCGCATCCCATGGTGGCCAGCGAGAAGATGAACGACCGGTCAACGTGAAGGAATGAGGCGAACAGCATGCCCGCCACGATGAGCGTGAGCGCAAGATACAGAAGAGAGGCGATGTTGAAGCGTTTTGAGAACAGGGCGACGGCACAAAGCACGAGCGCCGCCGGCCACAGCATGCTCCAGCCGGCATCGGTGTGCCATGATTCCAAGCCTACGAGCGAGACCGAGAGCATGAAGGCGAAGCTAAACAGGAACGCGGTGAGCAGCGGGCCGGCGAGAAACAAAAACGAGGGCCGCTCTCCGCGGTCGAGCCGACTCGGCCGCATCGGCTGCTTTTCGCGGGCATAGGCGAGCGAGAAGCCTGCCAGCACGACCACGGTGCAGTATCCCGCGATCAAGCGGTCCTGGGTCATGCCGAGGAGAAACCAGGAGATAGCGCAGCCGCCGATAATAGACGCGAACAGCGAGAACGCCACCGTTTCTATGGTCTGCCCGACAAAGAAATCGAACCAGCACGGCGCGGCCACTCCCAAGAACAAGCCCATGGAGATTGCCGAGAGGATGAGCGCGAACCCATGCAGGTCGGGTGCGAAGGCCGCCGTCGCCTTCATGACGAGGAATCCGCATGCGGCGAGAGCCGTCACCGTCACGATGGCCGTCCGGCGGAAGCCAAACAACGCGTTTCTATGCAGGGCTGCCAGCACGCAGAGCGCTACCGCGATACTCGTGCTGCAAATCACGTCGGCATATGAAATTCCGAATGCGGTCGTCTTGTAGCCGTTTGTAAAATGCGTGAGCGTGGTGATCGCTACCAGAAAGGACGGCCCGAGAAAGAACCACCTCATATCGGTCGTGCAAGTTTTCAGGACGTTGATCGTCCCCGCGCGCGCCTGATTGAATTCTGCCACGGGCATCCCCTTCCATGCGCCGCATCTCCCCTCGCTGCATTGTCCCATGCGCCGGTAGTTTGCAACAGGCGCGATCTGCTAACCCAGGGGGTTACTGGGAGGGGTTAACCGTTCTTGGAGAATCGTCGCCCTTTGAGCCTGGCTAACCCGTCGAGGCGTCCGCATGATGATGGCGACGAAGGGGGTGCGAGGGGCGCCTCCTGTAAAGGAAGGGGAACGTCATGGGCGACGAGTTCAAGAACAAGACGACGGTATCGAGGCGCGGGTTCCTGAGCGGAGCCGCCGTGCTGGGCGCCGGCGCTGCACTTGCCGGGTTGGCCGGATGCGCTGGAGGGCAGGAAGCCAAGCCGAGTGCGGGAAACGAACCTGCGCAGGGCGAGGAGCCGACCGCCAAATCCGACATCACCATCGAGAAATACTGGGAGGTCGCGCCCGATCCCATATCGGACGACCAGATCAGCGAGACCATCGACTGCGACATCGTGGTATGCGGCGCCGGCATTGCCGGGCTGCCCGGTGCGGCCTTCGCGGCAGAGCAGGGCGCGAACGTGCACGTTCTGGAGAAGGCGGGCACATGGGGCACCGCGCGCCTATGCACGTGTGGGTTCAACGCGAAGTGCCAAGTGGACAACGACATCACCTACGATCGTGACAAGTTCATCACCGACGTGTGGAAGATCACCAACGGCAGCCAAGGACGCATGTCGTCGTATGGCAAGTGGTTCGACAACAGCGCGCCTTACATCGACTGGTTGCAGACCGTATTCCAGTCGAAGGGCTACGATATCGTTCCCCAGCAGGTAACGGGATTCAAAGTGACCAACGATGGCGTCGGGCAGGTGGGCGCGAACGAGTTCTGGGCCACCTATGCAGCCATGATCTACTTCGTCGATAGGGACGGCAAGACCCTGGCCGACGGCGTGAACATCGACTGGACGGGCATCCTTGCCGAGTACGCCGCGGACAACGGGGCGACGTTCCACTACAACACGCCCGCCGTACAGCTGGTACGCGATGAAAGCGGCCGCGCGATCTCGGTGATCGGCGAGAACGAGAGCGGCGAGTACGTGAAGCTGAACGCCTCGAAGGGCATTCTGCTGGCCTGCGGCGACATGGGCGGCGACCGCGAAATGATGGGCTATTTCAATCCTTCATTGCTCAAGACTCGCAGCATCGCCGAGGTCAAGAACACCGGCGACGGCCAGAAGATGGGCATGTGGATAGGCGCGGACATGGACGATTTCGCGGCTGGGGACCTGTTCCCGTTCGTCGCTGTGGACACGAACGGCGAGCGGCCCGAAGCCAAGGACTCCAAGTCCTATGCGGCGGTGGCCAATCTGCCGGTGTTTATGGTGGACACCACCGGCCGGCGTCTCATGCCCGAGGATCTTCCGTTCCAGGCGTGCTCTATTCCCAAGATCACCGCGACGGCCGACGGCTCTGCATGGAGTGTCTGGGACAGCGCCTGGCAGGCGAAGTTCCCCGAAGGCTATCCGAAGGGCGACTATCTTTCCATGAACACGCCCGAGCAGCTTGAGATCGATATCAAGAACGGTATTACCGTGCAGGCCGATACCCTCGAAGAGCTTGTTGAGCAGATGGGCGTCGATCCCGAGATCTTCAACGAGCAGCTCGAACGCTATCACGGCTTCTGCGCAGCGGGCAAGGATTTGGATTTCTACAAGAACCCCCTGTGGCTGACCACCATCGACACGCCGCCGTTTTACGCGTCGCGCCATGTGGTGAGCATCACAAGCACGCGCGGCGGGCTGCGCAATGACGAGCACTGCCGTGTGCTCGACAAGGAAGGCATGCCCATCCCCGGACTGTATGCTGCGGGCAATACGGCCGGCTCGTTCTACGGCAACGTGTACCCGCCGAACATCATGGGCTCGGGCATCGGTCACGGCCAGTGCTTCTCGTGGATATCTGCCAAGGACATGCTCGGCATCGAGTACATTTAATCCGCGGGCAAGGAGCGATCATGGAGCAGAAGAAAGAATGCATGCAGACGATCAGGCTGGCTGTCGTCGCGGCGTTCGCAGCGGTCGCGTTTGCCCTGTGCGCGTGCGCGCCCAGCGGCGAAGGAGGAGGAACGTCGGACGACGCTGCGACGCAGAGCGCGAACGCCCAGCCCGGCAGCATGATGGCCGTGCACACACCGAAGCAGATCGAGGCGATGAACGGCGATTACTCGAAGAAGAACTGCCTGAGCTGCCATCCGCGCGACTCTATCGTAGCCGCGAACGACGCGTACGGCGGCTTGGAGGGAGTCAACCCCCACGCCTCGCATGCCGAATCGTATGATTGCACTCGGTGCCACTCGATCGAAGGCACCTCGGTGCTGGTATGCAACACGGCGTGTCATGG
Source organism: Enteroscipio rubneri (assembly GCF_963929405.1). Classification (NCBI taxonomy): domain Bacteria; kingdom Bacillati; phylum Actinomycetota; class Coriobacteriia; order Eggerthellales; family Eggerthellaceae; genus Enteroscipio; species Enteroscipio rubneri. The sequence continues at coordinate 1,136,885 of NZ_CAWVIN010000003.1, forward strand.
CGGCTATCACAACGACGGCAACGGGTTCCCCCTTCCCGCAGAAGGATGGATGGATCCCACCGACGACATGCCGAGCGCCGATGGAGCGCCTGTGAAGTAACCTCGTGCCTGAACCCCGTCCAATGCGCCGGATGCGCGATGGGCGGCAAGCTTTCCCTCCCCGATGGCCCGCGCCCCGTGCGCGGGCCATTCGTAGGTCCGGTTCGGACGCTCGGGACATGCCGAGGCCGGCTCGTCGAGCCGCTCCGGAGAGCGGGGCGTCCTCGCCTTCGCCTATCCAATATGGAGTACAATAAGACTTCGATCGGCACCAAGGAAGGAGCGGTTATGGCACAGCGTTACGGACGCATCTTCGCAGCACTCGATGGGGCTTCGACTCAGGCGGCGGTGGCGCAGCGCGCACTCGCGCTCGCGGCCGACAACGGATCTCTGCTCACGTTCGGGCATGTGATCGATTCGGTTCCCTACGAGGCGTCGGGCGTCGATTTCGAGGCTCTGTGCGTCGAAGGCAAGAAGCGCATCGAGGAGGAGCTGCGCGACATCCTTGAGGAAGCGCGGAACAATTCGGCCATCCCTGCGGTGGATCTGGTCGTGCGCGCGGGTCGTATCGCCGATACCCTTTCCCGCCAGCTGATCGAGCCGTTTCGGCCCGATCTGGTCATCTGCGGCGAGCGGGGCCTCTCCAACATTAAATACGTATTCGTGGGTAGCGTATCCACGTATCTCATCAGGAACATGCGCTGCGACGTGCTGGTGGTCAAGCAGGAATAGCCGTCGCGCGCTTGCGCGATCCCCTCGCGGCGTTGCAGGATACAGGCGGGCGCCGGCTGGTAGCCGCCGGTTTCAAGTTGCGCGCTCGCCGTCTTTCGTCTGCGTCCGCCTTATCTTCCACCGATCGTGAAGCCTGGTTTCCCGGCTGGAAAAGGCGTAGAATGGCACGTTGAATTAGCGGTGCCCGCGCGGCGTCAGAGCGTTCAGTGGGCGAAAAAGAGAGAAGCCTGTCATGGCGCACGTTCCTGATCGTCTGACCCACTCGTCGCTCGTAAGCGAAGGGGACAGCATCTTTGCGGACACTCTCCGCCTGAGCGTGAGCAAGCACAAGATCGACGAGCACTTCACCCTCGTATGGGCCAACCGCTACTACTACGACTTCATCGGCTATCCCAAAGACGAGTACGAGGCGCTGTTCCAAAATCGACCCGACCTCTACTTCGCGGACAATCCCGAGGACTTCGGCGTCATCGCCGAGCATGTGACGGAGGCGCTCGAGAAGAACACGGGCGGGTACGAGTGCATTGCCGGGCTGAACGTGAAGGGCGGCCACAAATGGGTGAAGTTCGTCTCGACGTTCCTTGACGAGTACGTGGACGGCTGCCAGCTGTCCTACACCACCATGACGGACGTAACCGACCTGGTGGAGGCGCAGCAGCACTTGGAGGAGGCGAACGTGGAGCTGGAGCGGCTCGCGTTCGTGGATCCGGTGACGAAGGGCTTCAACCAGACGCGGTTCGACCTGACCGCACGCCGCGTTATCGACCAGGCCGAGCCGGGGGCCTATGCCCTGGTGGCGCTGGACCTGAAGAAGTTCAAGCTGCTCAACGAGATCCAGGGTACGGAGAGCGGCGACATGGTGCTGCGCTTCGTGTACGACCGCCTGCGCGCGCACCTCGAGGGGGACGAGTGCGTGGGCCGCATCAACGCCGACGCCTTCAACGTGCTCATGCGCGACGAGGGCGCGCAGGCCATGTACGAACGCATCGACGGCATGGTTCAGGATATCAACCGCTTCAACGTGGATGCGGAGCGGCCGTACTTCCTCTCGTTCACGGTGGGCGTGTACCCTATCGACGACACGAGCCTGCCCATGACGCTCGTGCGCGACCGGGCGAACGTTGCGCGCGGCTCCAGCAAGGAAGCATCGAATGCCCGCCACTTCACCTGCATGTTCTACAGCGACGTCGACCGCCAGAACCTGCTGTCCGAACAGGATATGGAGAACCGCATGCACGGCGCGCTCGAGCGGGGCGAATTCGTGGCGTACTTCCAGCCCAAGCAGCTCCTGGCCGACGGCTCCATCGGGGGCGCCGAGGCGCTCGTGCGGTGGATCGACCCGGTGCGCGGCCTCGTGCCGCCCGACGACTTCGTGCCGTACTTCGAGCGCAACGGCTTCATCATCAACGTTGACCTGTGCGTGTTCGAGCAGGTGTGTGCCCTGTTGGCCTCGTGGATCGAACAGGGGCGGCAACCGGTGCCCATCTCGGTGAATATGTCGCGCGCGCACCTGCGCGAGCAGGATTTTCTCACGCCGTACGAGCAGATCCGCGCACGCTACGGCGTGCCGGCGTCGCTCATCGAGTTCGAGCTGACCGAGACGCTGGTGTTCGGCGACCCCGAAACGTTCAAGGGCGTGATCGACCTGCTGCATGCGCGCGGCTACCGCTGCTCGCTCGACGATTTCGGCAGCGGGTACTCGTCGCTCAACGTGCTGAAGGACGTGGACATCGACACGATGAAGCTCGACCGCGCGTTCTTCTCGGCCGGAGACGATGCCGGCCAGCGCGAGTGGGACGTGGTGGAGTCGGTGGTGGATCTGGCGAAGAAGCTGGATCTGGGGACGGTGGCCGAAGGCGTCGAGGAGCCCGGCCAGGCAGCCCGCTTGCGCGCCATCGACTGCGACATGCTGCAGGGCTACGTATTCTCCCGTCCCGTGCCGGTGGCCGAGTTCGAGCAGATGCTGTTCGGGGAATAGCTTTCGGCGCTTCCGTCGCGTGCGTCCACCCCGCTCATGCGCGCGTTCGACGTCTCGGCGCGGACGCGTTGTGCTACCCTGTTTTTCGACAAAAACAAGCGGCAAGACGAGGACGTGGTGCATATGGTGAACGAAAGGATGTACGGGCTGGGAGCGGAGCCGAGCGCGATTCGCGAGCTGTTCGCGTACGGCATGGCGCGCAAGGCGGAGATAGGCGCCGACAACGTGTTCGACTTCAGCATCGGGAACCCGAGCGTGCCCGCACCCGACGCTGTGAAGCAGGCCGTGCTGGAGCTCATGGAGGAGGAGCCGAGCGCGCTGCACGGCTACTCGCCGGCCGCCGGCGACCCGCGCGTGCGCTCCGCGGTGGCCGACCATATCCGGCGCCACTTCGACGTGCCGGCCTCGCCCGACCAGGTGTACCTGACGGCGGGTGCCGCGGCGGGGTTGGCCATCTCCATCAGCGCCATCACGCAGCCGGGCGATGAGGTTATCGTCATCGCGCCGTTCTTCCCCGAGTACCAGGTGTGGATAGAGACCGCCGGCTGCACGCGCGTGGAGGTGCCGGCGCACGTGCCCGACTTCCAGCTTGATATCGACGCGCTGGATGCGGCCATCGGGCCCGCGACGGCCGCCGTCATCATCAACTCGCCGAACAACCCGGTGGGCGCTGTGTACACGCGCGAAAACCTGGAGGCCCTCGCCACGCTGCTAGCGCGCAAGGAGGCCGAGCTGGGACGCAAGATCTACGTCATCAGCGACGAGCCGTACCGCGAGATCACCTACGGCGCCGAGGTTCCCTACGTGCCGTGCGTGTGGCCGCGCACCATCGTATGCTACTCGTACTCGAAGTCGTTCTCGCTGCCGGGCGAGCGTATCGGCTACGTTTACGTGTCCGACCTCATGGACGACGCGGCCGAGGTGTCTACGGCCGTGGCCGGCGCCGGGCGCGCGCTCGGGTTCATCTGCGCGCCGGTGCTGTTCCAGCGCGTGATCGCCGCCTGCATCGACGAGCCGAGCGATGTGGCGTCCTACGCAGAGAACCGCCGCCTGCTCACCGAGGGCCTGGGCGCGCTGGGCTACGAGTTCGTGGAGCCCGACGGCGCGTTCTACCTGTGGGTGCGTGCGCTTGAAGACGACGCTCAGGCGTTCAGCGACCGCGCGAAGGCCCACGAGCTGCTGCTGGTGCCGTCCGACAGCTTCGGTGTGGGCGGCTGGGTGCGCGTGAGCTATTGCGTTTCGCGCGCCACCATCGAGCGCTCGATGCCCGCGTTCAAGGCCCTGATGGAGGAGTACCGCGCTGCCCGCTGAGCGATGCGGGCGCATGGCCTTCAGGGTTGATCCTCAACCGAAACCCCCGGTGCGAGTTTTCTGTCATTGCGCATGGGCTTCGGCGGAATTCACTCCTGCGGGGGATTGGGGACGTGCAGGACGGGGCCGCCTGAGCGGCGCTCGGCGACCGACGTGCTATTCGGGAAGGATGCGGCGCTCGGGGAGGACGCGGCGCTTGGGAATGACGAGCTCGCACGGATCGAAGGCGAACAGCTCATCGACCGTGAGGCTCTCATCGCAGACGAGCGCGCCGTAGCGGCAGACCTCGACGCATGCGCCGCAGTCGCGGCAGCGCGTAGCGTCGAATTCGAGCACCGTCGTGCCGCCCGGGCCCTTCCTGGACTTGCGCAACGCGCCCGTGGGGCAGAACAGCGCGCAGTGGGCGCAGCCCGAGCATCGTTCGAAGTCGATGCTCGCACGGGGGGCGAGCACACGGGGGACGGTATCTGCGCCATCGGGGAGGCCGACCGCATGCAGGTCGTCGAGCAGCTGCCAGCGTCGACGGTCCGGTTCGGCGCTTTTCGCCTCGCCTGCTTTGCCGACGATCGCCTCCGTTTGAAGGGCTGCTGCGCTCGTTGCGGCGTCGACGATTGTCGCCCGTGCACGTGAGAGCAGCCCGCGCCGCGACATCCCGCCATCGGTCCCGCTCCGCGCATCTGCATCTGTGCGCTCGTCGATCAGCTCGATTGTTCCGTCCAGCCTCCAGAGGTCGGCGATGCGCCGTGCTCTTTGCGCCGTGCGGGGGAGTTCGCGCACGGCGTGCCGCTGAGGGCAGGTCGTGCAGGCGCAAGCGGACAAAACGACGAGCTGTGCTCCTTCGGCTACCGCGTGCACGAGCAGCGCCTCATCGATCCAGGCGAGGCAGGGGAGAACGATCGAAGCGCCTTCGCCGTCGACGCCCGCCGCATCGCGTTCGCAGACGAAGGCCACGTGCGGCGCACCGGGCTTGCCCAGGTGCGAAGAGCCTTCCTGCTCGCCTTGATCGATGTCCGTGCTCCCATTCGACGCCGTACGCTCTCGGGCGCTGCGGAGGCAGACGGCGCGTGCGGCGTGTCGCACGGCGTCAAGGAGCGCATCGTCCGAGAGCGCGCCCATCGCGCCCAGGGCGCCCGTCGGACAGGCTGCGACGCAGCTGCCGCAGCTCGTGCATGCCTCTGCATCGATGCGCGGGCGCGCGGGTTCGGGCATGCCGAGAACCCCATGCGTTCCCGCAGCGTCGAGCAGGTCGAACGACACGGCTTCCATGGGACATGCATCGAAGCATGCCGTGCAGAGCTCGGGCAGGCCGCGTTGTGCGAGGCAGCGTTCTTCGTGCAGTAAGGCCGCCGCCGGATGTTCGATGGCGCGCTGGGCTAGGTCGATAAGATCGGGCATTCTGCCTCCCCTCCCGGTCTCCGGGCTTCAACGAACTCGCTGGTTCATTCTACGACGAGCGCTCTTGGTTGTCCTTCAACTATTTCGGACGGGCGGGACTTACCCGTGCAGGCCGACACGCCCTCTTTCAACTGCCAGAAGATCGATGCCGAGAACCGAACCCCATAACGACGATCCCGCGCATCGAGTGCGGCGATGCGACTGCGGGCACGTTCGCGCCCGTGATGAGCACGAACGTGCCCGTGATAAACGAGCGTCGGGCGAAGCGATGACTTCCCGGCATACGTTCTTATCGTCGCTTGGAGTCGCGCAGCTGTCGGCGCGAGGCTCGTAGGGCCAAGGCGCAGGACGCTCCGGCAACGAGAGCTGCGACGCCCGTGACGGCCACGATCAGGCCGGACGGGGTGGTGTCGCCGGTGTGGGCCAGGAGGTTGCCCGGCGGGGCGGTCTGGCAGGTCGTCTGCGGCGTGTCGTCGTTGCTCTGCGCGCCGCTGATCGTGGCGGCGGGTTTCGCCTTGTAGCTCACGTTCACCTGCACGGCGGTGTCTTCGTAGTTGCCCATGTCGGCGAGCGCCACGGTCACGGTGTCCGATGCCGCGAGGCCTGCCCCGCCTTTCGAGGTGAGCGTCAGTTCGCCAGTCGCGGAGTCGATGGAGGCGGTTGTCAGGCCGTTCGCCGTATACGCGGTCACCGCGTATACGGGCCCGCCGTTGAGGTCGCTCGGCAGGTTGATCATGCGTGCGAGGTCGAACGCCATAACGCTGCCCGGCGCGTCGAACAGCGTCACGGAAGGCTGCGAAAGCGCGGGCGCGGGTGCCTTTGCGATCGAGAACTCGAGGCGGTTGGGTTCGAGGGTGAACGACTGGTCTTCGGGGACCGTGAAGACCACCTGGTAGGTGCCGGCGTTGATGGGGGCGTGGGTATTGATTTGTTGATATCCTGCGGAAAGGGCCTTGGGGGGATTGTATACCGTGCCGTTGATGCCTTTGTACTCGACGTCAAAGGGCCCGTTATAGTCCATCTCGTCAGTACCGTTGTCGGCGGGGATCCTGGTCACGGGAACTCCGCTGTAGCCTTGCTGGCGCGTGCCGTCGTAGACGAGACCCGTATCGGCGCATTTGGGATGGGTGAGCTTGTAGGCTGGCTTGTTCGCAGCCGCCACGATGGCTCCTGTCGTAGAATCTGTTGCGTCTTTCGCCGCTTCAACGGCTCCCTTTGAAGCGGGCGTGTCGGCTTCCGTCACGGCAGTCGGTGTGCCTGCTGCAGGCGATTCGCTCTGAGCGCCAAGGGAGGGGGCAGCTTTCTCTTCGAGGTGGACCGACGGCAGCTCCCCGAAAGCGTCCTTTGGTGCCTCGGCCGTGATGGCGTCGACATCTGATATGTCCTGCTGGTCCTGTGCAAGCGCATCGTCGGCGCCGAGCAAGACGAACGTGGCGAAGGCGAGGGTTGCTATACAGACAAGCAGCGTGGCTTGCGCGCGGAGGCGTGCGTGGCAATGCGCGATGGGCCTGTCAATTGATCGGTTGTTACTGCTCATCATGGTTTGCTCCTTCGATGAATCGGCGCAGTGCTGTGCTCGAGGCGGTCCGGCGTCAGCGAGGCTGCAAGCGCGGTGCGCAGATCGACGCCCATCTGGCGGATGCCCGAGCCTTCGAGCTCGGTCAGGTATCCCGAGTGGACGGCCATATCGAGGTAGTACGTAACCTCGTCGATCGCGGTTATCGACTCGCGGACACGCACGGCTTCGCTGTCGAGCCCGAGGCTATCGATGTCGCGCGCCGCCATGCCCGCCCGCACGCCGGCGGCCAAGAGCTCGGCTGAAAGGGGGAAGCGCTCGGGCAGCTCGCGCAGGTAGCGCACCAGCTCCGCGACGCGGATGGCGTAGTCGAATGCAGCTATCGATCGGTCCATGCGCTTCCCCTTTCTGCCAAGACGCGGCCGTACCCCGCCGTCACTTCAACTATACCCGCCGAGAATGGGCAGCGGTATCGGTCGGTATGAGGGTTTTGGGCTATACTGGGCTCCGTGAATCGGTCGAAGAGGGCGGGTGCTGAAATGAGGGCTGTGAAGTCGGGCGAAGCCGAAGGGGAACAAGACGGCGCCCGCGCGTGCGACCCGTGCTCCGAGTTCATATTGAGCGATAAGTTCGCCCCGGCGACCCTCCCCGACGTGTGCGCGCCGCGGCTGCGCACGGTGGATGCGATCGAGCGCGTCTCCCGCAAGCGCTTCGTATACGTTGCCGCGCCTGCGGGTAGCGGCAAGACGATCTCGACGCTTCTCTGGATCGAACAGGCCAAACGGTCGACGGTGTGGATCGGGCTCGACCGCTACGACGACGTGCCCTCGGTGTTCTACAAGCTGCTCGCGACGGGCCTGTACTCGACGCAGCCCGAAAACGCCGCCATGCGCGCCATGCTGGTGGACCCCTCGTTTTCGGCGTCACCCGTCGAGCACGCGATGCGCCTGGTCGAGGCGATGCAGCGGCCGCAGCGCCGCAGCGCGGTCGTGTTCGACGACTTCCATCTCATCGAGAACCGCGAGATCGTCAAGTCGCTGCCCTCCGTGCTCCGTCTGCTTCCGAGTACGTTCGCGGTGCTGCTCCTGTCGCGCACGCCGCCGCCCAATGCATGGCGCGAGTCCGATGCGGAGACCGCGCCGACCGTGCTCGGCGCCTCGGAGCTCGCCTTCTCGAAAGACGAGATCAGGCAGTACTACAATGCGCTCGGCAGGTTTCCCACGCCCAGCGAGGTGAACAAGCTCCACACCGCAACCGAGGGGTGGGCCATCGGGGTTGCGGCGCTCGCGAAAGCCGGGCCGGCTGCCTCCCTTGAGCACGGGCGCATGCTCGAACACTATTTCGCCGAGCAGGTATGGAGCACGTGGGACGACGACCTGCGCGCGTTCTGCCTGGCGACGAGCATCGCTGACGAGTTCGACGGGGAACTCGCGCGCCTTCTGACCGGGCGCGACGATGCCATCGAGGTGATGGGCGGCCTTGCGCGCACGAACACGTTTCTGATGCGCCTGCACGGCGATACGTATCGCTTCCACCATCTGTTCCTCGATTTCCTCAGACAGAAGGCGGAATGCGAGCGCACCGACCACGCCGAGCTCTGCAAGCGGGCTGCCGAGCATTTCCGCGTGCGGGGCGATTACACGCGTGCGCTCAGGTTCTGGCTCGAGAGCGGCGAGTTCGGCGGAATGGACACGTACCTCGTCTTGTTCCTTTTCGAGAACAACCGAGGCTCGGTTGCCGATTACGCCGACTTCCTGCGCACGCTTGATATCGACGCGCTTCCCGATTCGGCCTATCGCGAGTGCCCGCCTTTGCGCGTGTTGGCCGCGTGGTTCGCCTATCTCACCAGCCAGCGCGAGCGTTTCGAGTACCATCTCGACGAGCTGTACCGGGCGCTTCCCCGCATCGCCGCATCCGATCCGCGGTTCGTGGAATTCGCCATCCTCGCATACAGCGTCGATCATCGCACGACTATCATCGAGAAGGCGAAGCGGTTCGGCTTCTTCGCGCGGTTCGTCAAGCGGTTCACGCCCGAAGGGCTTGCGACCAAGATCGCCTCGTTCACGCACAACCTTCCGTATCCGCACCGCAGCAACCTCGACTACTCGGCCATCGCGCTCGAAAAGGGGGGAATGGATCTGCTCGGACGGACGTTTTCCCCGCTGCTCGGCACCGAATGGCGCTACATCTACCCGCTCATCCCCGCGTGCTTCGACTACGAGCGAAACCGCCTGTCAGAAGCGCTTTCGGGCTTCGAAAGCACGCAAGCCGCGCTTATCCCCGAAAACAAAGAGGACGGGCGGCTGTGCGTCATGCTGATGAAGCATGCGACGTTGTGGCAGCTCGGGCGCGCAGCCGAGGCCGACAGCGCGCTTGCCGAGCTTGCGGCGTACGCGGCCGGCGAGGCCCCCCATTTCCTTCCCAACCTGAAGGCGTACCGCGCGAAGCTCGCGCTGTTCGGGGCCGACGAGGACGCTGCGCGCACCTGGCTTGACGAGTACTTCGTCACCGAGACGAACCGCATCGAGCTCGTGCGCGTGTTCCAGCACTTCACCACGGCGCGGGCGCTCGTCGTGCTCGGCCGCGCAAGTGAAGCGGAGGCGCTGATCGAGAGGCTTCTCGCGTTCGGCCGCGACTTCAACCGCCCGCTCGATGCGGGCGAGGCGGGCGCGCTTAAGGCATCGCTTCTGTGGGCGTCGGGTCGAACCGACGAAGCGGCTCATGTGCTTGCGGAAGCGCTCGTGACGCTCGGGCCGTACGGGTTCGTGCGCGTGGTCGCCGACGAAGGCGCATCGGTCGTCCCAGTGCTCGAACATCTCGCTGAGCAGGGAGAACCGCACATTCGCGTCGACGGCGCGCCGAACGGCTTCGGGGCGGACGGCGCACCCGATTCCGCCTTCGTGGGGCAGGTGCTCGCGGCAGCGCGCGAGCGCGCGCAACGGTTCTGCGGCATGACGGCGCGCTTCGGCGAGAGCGAACAGACGGTGGCGCTTTCGCCGCAGCAGAAGCTCATGGTTGAGCTGCTCTCCCGCGGTATGAAGAAGCCCGAGATCGCCCAGCGGACGGGGTTGTCGCTGTCCACCGTGAAGAGCCACATGGGCGCGCTCTACCAGAAGCTCGGCGTGCACAGCGCCATGGACGCCGTGCTGAAAGCGCGCGAGCTGGGACTCGTGGAATAAAGTTCGGCCGGAGGGCCGTCGTCTCATTCATACATGACGGGCTCTTTCGGCCCTGCCAGTACCACGTCGGATCGGGAAGCGGCGAGGTCTTTCAGCTCATCGGTGAAGCTGCCGATGCTGAACAGCGCAAAGGATACCGTTCGTCCCTGTTCGTGCTATGAAACTCGCTTGGCTTTTTTCTCGAGGTTCCGATCTCCTGGTTCTTTTGAAGTTGCATTTTCTCTTTTTCGACTGCCGGTGCAAGACGCCCGAAGGGCCGTACGACGTCGCTTGCGGCGTAAGGCCCTGTGCGGGGAACGGCCGATAGGGATATGCCTCGCGTCATCCCTACCGATCGCCCCCCTTTCCACGGAAGCCGAGCGATGCGGCCAGGGCGGCGCCGGCCGTTACGGCGGCTACGGCTAGGAAGTGAAGCGGGCCCTGGTCGCCGGTCTTGGCGAGGAGTTTGGGTTGCGCGGGGTCGCTCGAACCGGGCTCGGGTTCCGGCTGGGCGAAGTCCGCGTAGCCGTAGAACGCTTCGTCGCCGATGCTGCCTGCCGGTATGGAGCCCGGCGCCTTTTGCGTGAACAGCGAGTCCGCGTACCAGGCGTTCGTGCCCGCTTTGGCGCCCTCGAACGTGGGCGGCGCGAGGGGCAGCTCGCCGTCGAGCACCGTGTGGGAGGTCGGGTTTCCTGCGGGGTTCTTGCCGATGCCCGCGAAATAGAACAGGGGATACTCGATGAGCCTCCACTTCGCGTACAGGCCGATGTCGCCCGTCGCGCCGCGGGGGATGACCGTGACGGGCTGCGAGAACGAGCTGTCGGCGAACCATCCCTCGAACGCGTAGCCCTCCTTCGAAGGGTCGCGCAGGGTGACAGTCGTGCTGTCGTTCATGAGCGTAACGGGGTTGTCGGCGCTGTTCGTGCCGCCGTCCAGCTCGTAGGAGACGGCGTACTCGTCCTGCGACCAGGCGCTGTACACCGTCGTCTGGCCGGGGCCGGACGCGAACGGGGGTTCAAACGGGTTTGCCAGGTCGGCATCGGTGAACCAGCCATCGAACTGGGCGCCCACCATTGCGGGGGCGATGCCAGGCAGGGGCATGTGCTTCGTGAGGGCGTACGTCGGTCCGCCGGGCAGAAGGCCCTCGGTGTCGCAGGTGAGCAGGTGGGCGGCACGCTCTGGCAGGACCACGCCGTAGTTGATGATGAAGTACTCGTTGATGGGCAGCACCTTGTTCACCGTGGGGCTGTCCAGCGAAAGGCGAGCCTCGACTTCGAACACCCGCGCGCCGTCGCCTCCCGAAGGAGTAAGGGGCCAGTAGCTTGAGCTTGGATCGGAGGCGGGATAGTCGCCTTGAAGCGTATGCAGTCCGTCTGTGAGGGCGAGGTCCTTGCTCGTTCCGACATTGCGGCTGCCGTTCTCGTAGGTGTACCTGGAGAGGGTGATTTTGCCGAGGCATGGATCGCCCACAGCGTCCTTCACGGTGAAGGTCATGTCGAATGTGCAGCCATAGGGGACGAAGAACTCGTCGCGGTGCTGGACGATGGTGCTGCCGTCGGTGGGCGTCAGTTCGAGCGTGATGGTCGGCACCATCCTGAGCGTCGCCGCAGCTGCGTCGGGGTCGGCGATTGCGCTCGTTAGCTCGACGCCCAGCCGCGCCGGTTGCGAGCGCACCGTCGGCACCACGCCGCTTGCGTTGACCGTCCGGTCCATCACGTCCACGCAAAAGAGCGTTCCGGTCCACTGGGTTTTGGCCGCGTCGATGACGTAGTCGGGTCCCGTTTCGCCTACGATAGGTTTCCATTCCGCATAGGCATTGTTGCTTGTGTCGAGGTAGAACCACTGGTAACTCAGGGCCTCGCCGCGCTGGGAGTGCGCCTGCACGGAGAACGTGGCGGGGGTCCCTCCGAACACGGTCACGCTTTTCGGCTGCTCGTCGATGGCGGGGACGTCGCCGCCTATCGTGGTGCCGACGATTGCCGGGCTGTAGGCGCTCGGGTTGCTCTGGCCCAGGTCATCGTAGGACTGGAACCGCACCTGCCGGGTGTCGCCCGCGGCGAGGCCGTCTTCGATCCAGAACCTGCCCGTGTCAACGCCCATCACGTTGCCGGTGGGCACCGTCCACGTGCTGTTGCTCGTGGGCAGCGCAACGCCGTAGGCTCCTGCGGGGCGGGTGGTGTTGTTGCTCCAGGCCCAGATGATGCTGTGCTCGTTCGCGCTGTAGGCCATGGGGTAGAGTGGAAGGCTCTTCGGCGCGGCGCCCGACCCGGTTCCCTCCACCACGTAGCCGATGACGAGCGGGTTCTTCGCCACGGCATCGGTCTGCCACACGGCCAGGCGCGTGGCGTAGGAGTATTCGTTCCCACCGTGCGTCAGATAGGAAAGGGGGTGCAGCGAGGGCAGCGACGTGGAGAACTGCGCGCCCTTCGTCTGCGAGGACACCCAGCTGGCGCCGCCCGTCGCTTCGGCCTTCCATCCCGCGTGGCCGCTCACGGACAGGGCGATGCCGATCGTCTCCTGGGCTTGCACGGCCAAGGACATGCCTCCGCCCACGGTTATGTCGAACCCGTTGGTGAACTGGGACGTGTCGGTTACCGTGATCTCTGCCGAAGCCGTCGAGCCCTTGTCGGCGGCAACCTGCACGTTGGGGCCCGCGAGCAAGGCGTTGCCGTTGTTGTGCACGTTCGCGATCTGGCTCGTTTGAGTGGGATAGGTGGTAGGGTCGCCCTGCGTGTGCGGGAACACGGCGGCCATGTCGATGGGCGGCACGTCCGGAGATCCCACGTTCGCCGCCGCATTGTTGTAATCCTCGAGCGTCATGAGCCCGAGGGTGGAATCGTAGGTGTTGTCCACCTTGTAGGCCACGTGGACGTTTCCCGCTTTGGTGCCCACCTTTTCCGGCCCCCACTGCTTGCCGGGCGCGGCGTGCTTATTGTATTCGTCGAGATAGTCCTGCGTGACCGTGAACTCGGGCACGTACACGTCGTACTCGTAGACGACCACCGGCACCGCCGACGTCACGACCATGGTCCTGCCCGCGTACTCCTGGTAGGCGAGCGCGCGTTCGACGTTGCGCTCATGATAGTAGCTGCCCACGTAGTTGAGCATCGCCTCGAAATCGAAGCCGCCGCCCAACATGGCGCTGTTTCCGAGGATCCCGGCGCCCAGGAGCAGCTCGGCGGACATGTTGAAGCCGCCGCCCAGGCCCCATCTGCCCTCGGTGCCCGCCGATTCGGACGACGAGATGCCGAAGGTCGTGGTGCCGATGTCCGTTTTCTCCTCGCCGAGCCGCTCGTCGGAGAGCTCGCTCCAGTAGGGCACGCTGGCCAGGATGGCGAGGGGTTGCGGCGCGCTCCAGCCAAACGATTTGGACTTCAGCGCGAACTTGAACGCGTTGTTCTTGTTGATATCGCAGGTGGCGATGGTCAAAAACGTGCCGTTGTCGTCGGTGCTCGCGTTGTGGATGAAGCTGGGATCGGTGTCCTCGGTTGCGAGCTTGCCGCTGCGCTCCAACACCCAGCGCACGTCGAAGGTGACCTTGTAGTTGCTCGATTCCACCGCCCCGCTCTGCACGATGAGCTGCTCGGTGCCGATGTTCGTTTTGGCGAAGTTGCCGGATACCGCTTTGGTGATGAAGTGGTTGCGGTTGCCCGTCAGGTTCATATGGTACAGCGAGGTGAAGCTGCCGTCCCTGAAGTGCGCCGCCTCCGAATCGCCCTTCTTGTTGGTGGACGAGAGCGAGAACACGTACCCCTCCAAGAAGAGCAGATCGTTCGCCTCGGAGCGCAGGAACTTTCCCGTTGCGAGCGCTGCGGGCGCGCACATCTCGTACTGCACGAAGATATCGCTGAGCGCGGGCACTTCCTGCGGGACGTCCCAGACGTACTGGTAGATTTCCTTCACCGTGTCGAACGTGAACATCTGCACGAGGTTTTTCTCCGGAACCATCCAGCCCACCTGGTCGCCTTTGCTGTAGGCGTTGTAGTGGCCGGCCATGATGAGCTCGGGTACGCCGTTGCCGTTGAGGTCGGTCTGCAGCGTCGAGGCGAACCGCATGCGATACGACCCGAAGTCGGGGATGTAATGGTAAATCCGCTCGAGCCGGGGCCGTGTTTCCTTGGTCTTTCTCGAATAGATGGCCATGTATGAGAACGGGCTGTGACTTCCGTAGCCGTTCTGGTAGGTGAGCGGCAGGCTCAGGGTGACAACGAGGTCGTCGTAGCTGCCGTGCGAGAACGTGGCCAGGTGGACGATGGGCATGCGCCAGTCGCTGGAGCTGGTGCTGAAGCTGGTGTTGATGTCGCCGAGGTAGAGTCTCTGCTCCTCGACGAGTTCTCCCTTTGAGGAATCGAAGCGGTAGACGATGATGAAAGGATTGTAGGACCAGGGAGTGTAGATGGCGAGCTCCTGGTTTCCGTCGCCGTCGAAATCGCCGCCGACCATGGCAAGCAGCCCGAGCGAGCCCTCCTGCTGGATATGCTCCATGATGAGTGGGTTGTCTTTCACGGTCAGGTCTTCGTGGGCTCTGGCCAGTGTTTGAACCCGTCCGTTCGCGAAGCGCTGCAGCTGGATGTCCTGCCCGCTTTCCCGATCTTTGCCGTGGCGTGACTTATAGGTGCCCGTGTAAATGGTGTTCGAAACGATGAGCTGCTCTCCGCTGTGTTCGAGCGTGCACGCGTTGTTCGCGTGGTACTGGTATTCCTTCCAGTTGGTGTCGAGGGAGGTCGACCCCAGGGTTTTGTGTGCCATGCTGTCGAGCTTCATCGAGGATGCGGTGAGCGCCTCGAGGCTGTCGGCGACGTAGGCGTTCCCCTTGTCGTAGCCGGTTCGGTTCATGTAGCCCACGTAGAGGTTCTGCGGGTCGAGCGTCGTGAAGCCTGCGAGGGGATCGCTCGACGTGTCGTCGTTGAAGTCGGCCGGCGCGACGGAGGTGTCCAGGTTGAAGGCGCGGTACGACGAGGCGTCGGGGAAGTAGTTCTGCGCGTTCGCCTGCGACGTTGCAGCTGCGGCTGCGGCGTCGGCCGATGCGGGCGTCGCAGCGTCGAGCGCCGCTTCGTCCGCGTGCGCGCGAGGGATGAGCGGTCCGACGGAGCCGAGCGAGCATGAGATCGCCACCACGCCTGCTCCTGCCACGAACGAGCGCCTTGTCAACGTTATGCTGCTGCCGTGTTTCTCGGACATGCCTGCTCCTTGCGTACGGGGTTGAAACTCTAACGATGCAATCGTGTTTCGCTTCGAATATACGCTCGGGAGGGGGTCGGCGCTATCATACGGTATGAGGTTTTAGGGTATACTCTCGGTAAAAAAGACGGGTTGCGACGGCGGAAGGGGCGGCGGTGGCAGACGATCTCATCCTCAGCGACAAGTTCGCTCCGGCGGCGCTGCCGGACGTGTGCGCGCCGCGCCTGCAGGTGGTGGATGCCATCGAGCGCGCCGTGCGCACGCGGCGCTTCGTGTACCTGGGCGCGCCGGCGGGCAGCGGCAAGACGGTGTCGGCGCTGCTGTGGCTGAAGCAGGCGAAGCGCGCGTGTGTGTGGATCGGCCTCGACCGCTACGACGATGTTCCCTCGGTGTTCTACAAGCAGCTGGCCCTGGGCCTGTTCTCGGTGCAGCCGGGTAACGACGGTCTGCGCGCTGTGATCGAGGAGTCCGGGTTCTCGCTTTCGCCGGTGGAGCACCTGGTTCGGTTGCTGGCCGAGATGACGCCGCTCGAGCGCCGCTACGTCCTGGTGCTGGACGACGTGCACCTCGTAGAGAACCGGGAGATCCGCAAGTCGCTGCCCGCCGTGCTCAAGCGCCTGCCGCGGGCGTTCAGCGTGCTGCTGCTGTCGCGCGGCGTGCTGCCTGCGGAGTGGGCCGCGCTCGGCGCCGACGGCGGCCCGGCCCTGCTGGACGCGGCCGACCTGCGCTTCACGGCCGACGAGATACGCGGCTACTTCCAGGCTCTCGGCCGCGACCTCGCGCCCGTCGAGGCGGGCGCCCTGTTCGACGCCACCGAGGGGTGGCCCATCGGTGTGGCGGCGCTCGCGAAGTCCGACCGCGCGACGAGGGGCGGCAGCAGCACGCTGTTCGCGAGCTTCTTCGAGGAGCAGGTGTGGAACACGTGGGACGAAAGCCTTCGTGCCTTCTGCGTGGCCACCAGCGTGGCGGAGCAGTTCGACCCGGCGCTTGCCGAGCTGCTTTCGGAGCGCGCCGACGCGGCCGCCGTCATGGAGGAGCTTGCGCGCACCAACACGTTCCTCATGCGGCTGTCGGACACTCTGTACCGCTACCACCACCTGTTCCGCGACTTCCTGCGCGAGAAAGCCGCCGAAGAGGGCGTCAACCGCGCCAAGCTGTGCAAACGTGCCGCCGAGTTCTTCCGCGCGCGTGGCGACTACACGCAGGCGTTGCGGTTCTGGCTGGAGAGCGGCGATTTCAAGGGTATGGACACGTACCTCTTGCTGTACCTGTACGAGAGCAGCAGCGGCTCGGTGGCCGACAGCGCCGACTTCATGGGCACGCTGCGGCTGGACGATCTGCCGGACCGTGCGTACCGCGACTGTCCGCCGCTGCACATCCTGGCGCTGTGGTACGACTACCTCACCGGCCAGCGCGAGCGGTTCGAGCACCATCTGGACGAGCTGTACCGCGCGCTGCCGCGCATCGCGGCCTTCGACCCGCGGTTCATCGAGTCCGCCACGCTCTCGCATAGCATCGACCACCGCACCACCATCATCGACAAGGCGCGGAAGTTCTCGAAATTCGGGCGCCTCATCAAGCGCTTCACGCCGAAGGGCCTGGCCACCACACTCACGTCGTTCACGCAGAACCTGCCGTACCCCCACCGCAGCAACGTGGACTACTCGGCCATCGCGCTCGAAGAGGACGGGATGGAACTTTTGGGCACTACGTTCGCGCCGCTGCTGGGCACCGAGTGGTGCTACGTGCGCCCGCTCATCCCCGCCTGCTTCGAGTACGAGCGCAACCGCCTGGATGCGGCGCTTGCGGGCATCGACGAGGCGCGGCGCGCGCTCGTGCCCGAGAACAAGGAGGACGGCCGCGTGTGCATCGGCATCATGGAGCATGCGGTGCTGTGGCAGATGGGGCGCGCGGACGACGCCGCCCGCGCGCTGGCCCAGCTGGAGGCCTACGTTGCGCAGCAAGCGTCGCAGTTCTTGCATAACCTGCGCGCCTACCAGGCGAAGCTCGCGCTGTTCGACGCCGATGCCCGCGCGGCGCGCTCATGGCTCGACGAGTATTTCGTCGTGGAGGCCGAGCGCATCGGCCTCGTGCGGGTGTTCCAGCACTTCACGACGGCGCGGGCGTACATCGCGCTCGGGCGCGCGGAGGAGGCCGAGGCGCTGCTCCGCGACCTGGTCGAGTTCGGGCGCGGCTTCAACCGGCCGCTCGACGTGGGCGAGGCGGGCGCGCTTTCGGCGTCGCTGCTGTGGGCGCGCGGCCGCAAGGACGAGGCGGTGGACGCGCTGGCGGAGGCCCTGGAGGCGCTCGCGCCCTACGGGTTCTTCCGCGTGGTGGCCGACGAAGGCGCATCGGTGGAGCCGGTGCTGAAGAGCTTGGCCGCGCGCATTGCACGCCCCGGCTACGACGGCCCGCTCGAGCGCGGTTTCGTGCAGGAGGCGCTGCTGGCCGCGCACGAGCGCGGCCGCCGGTTCCGCGGCGTGTGCGCGAACCTTGCCGCGCCGCGCGCCGGCAAGCCGGTGAAGCTGTCCCGCCAGCAGGCGCGCGTGCTGTCCCTGTTGGCGCGCGGCCTGCGCACTCCCGAGATAGCCGAGCAAACGGGCCTGACCGTCCCCACCGTGAAGAGCCACACGGCCGCGGCCTACCAGAAGCTCGGCGTCCACAACGCCATGGACGCCGTCCTCAAGGCCCGCGAGCTGGGGCTGCTGTAAGGGTCGCGCTACGCGCGCTTGTGGTGCGCGAGCACGCGAAGCGCGACCCTTACTCGATGCTCAGGTGCTCGGGGCTTCGCTGCGGTGAGTACTCGGCGGGCTGCCGGGTGGAGGTCGAAGGGCCGCTGTCAGTCCCGCTTGGTGCAGCGGCGCCTTTCTGCGGCGAGGCCGATGGCGAGGACGGCCGCTCCCGCCGTGCAAACGAGCAGATCGAGCAGGCCGCTGTCGCCGGGCGCTGCCTAACCGAACCAGCTCCGGCAGCTGGCGGCGCATGCTGCACCGGCCAGGCGATGACCAGGCAACGATTTCGTACAGTGTTCGTGGCATAGCCTATAATGGGGCCTTCGGGAGGAGGGGATATATGGTAGATGCGCTACTGCGCCTGATTGCGCCAAGAGAGCTTGCGCTCTCCTTCGTACTCGTCCTCGTCGCTTTCTGCTGTCGCGTCGACAACGCGTTCATGATGATGCTCGATTTGCACGGTGTCGTGCCTGCGTTCCTGACGTCGCTTTCTGCGGGAGTTCTGGCTGGCTGCATCGTTACGGCTTGGAGGCCGACGCGATCGAATCGCGGCCAAATGGCCTGGATCAGCGCTTGCACTGCCAGCGGGGTTGCCGGCTTGACCGCTGCGGGTTTCGTGCATGCGCTGCCCTCCTTGTGGTGCGCGCTGGCCGCGGGCGCTCTGCTGGGCTTCGGACTCTCGTGTATGCTCTGCCGGTGGTGGGCGCAATATGCCGCGCTTTCTCCAGCGCGGCTGCTTGTGACGATGAGCGTGTCGGTTCTGCTCGCCTCCGTGCTGTGGTACCTTCTGAAGCAGGTGGGGACGTTTCCGGTCACGTGCTTCTGCCTGGTCGTGTGCGCGCTATGCGGGGGCTTGCTGCTGCTCGTCTCGCTTGCTGCGTCCGGCAAGTCCGACGAGGACGCATCCTGTGAGCAGGGTGCTGCGCCGTCGGACGAAGCGAGCCCGGTCGATGCGCGCGCCGCGTTCCGCACGCCTGCGATTGCAGCGGCCGTCGGTCTGCTCTTCAACTTCTTCACGCTGGGGCTTACGTTCTGGCCGGCTGCTGCGGGGCTGTCTTCGTCGTCTGCGACATGCAAGCCCGTCTCGTACCTGCTCGTGCTGGCTGCTGCGGTCGTCGCAGCGCTGCATATCCCGTCCCAGCGGCGCGCCGTGATCTCGTTCTCCCACATGGCGCTGCCCATAGCCGCCGCCATCGTCCTGGCGAGCCCGTTCGTGGACATCATCGTCGATACGAGCGCCATCCCGCTCTATTCGCCGATCACCTACGTGGGCATCGCGCTGTTCAACGTCCTTGGACTTGCGTTGCCCCTGTGCGCGGTTGCGCGTAGCTCCCGTTCGATCGCCCGCATGGCGGCGGTATACCTTGCGGCCTGCGCGCTGGCCCTGGGCGCAGGCATGGCGGTGTTTCGCGTGCTCGGCCAGGGAGCGCAGGTGGTGTCGCTGTGCATCATGGCGGGGTACTTGGCGGGCCTCGTGATCGTTTCCGTGCGTAGTGCCGCAGGTCGCATCGACCGCTTCGATGCGGAGCGGTCGAGGGAGGGCGGCTCGGACGAGCCGTCCGATCGACGCCAGACTGCCTGCGCGCGGATCGCCGAGCAGTACGCGCTCTCCCCGCGCGAGACGGAGATCCTGCGCTTCCTCGCGCGCGGGCACGGTGCGAAGTACATCGCCGAGCGTCTGTTCATATCGGCCGATACCGTGCGCACCCACTGCAAGCGCATCTACGAGAAGACCGGCGTCCATGCGAAGGACGAGCTGCTCGAACTTGTCGAGCGCGCCGAGTAGGAGCGCTACCTAGGCCCGCCGCCCCATTAACATGGAGCAGGAGGCACGCTCCCCCCGAGCGTGCGTATCGTGCCGTAGTACCCCGAACCGGTGACAAGCTGAACGCGGAATACCACGGTGCGGGGACGGACGAAAGCCCCCTTCCTGCGTATACTCCTCAGCATTCCCCTTCCGCCTGCGCGGAAAGGAGAAGGAAGCTACGAATAGAGGAGGGATACGGTATGGAGGGCATCAGCAGAAGGTCCTTTTTGAAGGGCGTCGGCGTTGTCGGGGCGACGGCTGCCATGGGGGCGGGGCTCGCCGCGTGCAGTCCGGCGGCCGAGCCGAGCACAGGCGGGTCGGACGCGGTCGAAACAGCTTCGGGTATCGGCGTCGTCGTGGACGCGGCCAGCACCGAGGAAGCCGACATCGTCGTGGTGGGCTCTGGTATCGGCGGGTTCATGGCGTCGATGATCGCCAAGGAGCAGGCGCCGGGAGCCACGGTGGTCATGCTCGAGAAAAACGCGAAGCTGGGCGGCAGCACGAACTACGCCGAATGCAACGGGCCGGCTACCAATGTCGACGAAGCCGAGGCGCGCTTGAAGGGCCTCGACGCCGCAGCTAAGACGGGCTACATCGCGAATTCCATCCTGCATGCCGAGCGTATGAGGGAACAGGGCGACAACGCCGACTGGCTATTCGCGAAGCACGGTGTGGGCTGGTACCGGGCCGGCGTGGTGTTCTACGAAGGCGGCAACGGATCTTCGTGCATCTCCACGCTCACTCCCATCGCCAAAGAAGAGGGCGTCGATATCCGCACCGAGGCGCGGGCCACGGCATTGCTCACCGACGACGAGTACACCGTCACGGGCGTGCAGTACGAGAACGCCGAGGGCGACGTCGTGCACATCGCGGCGAAAGCCGTCATTTTGGCCACTGGTGGCATGAGCACGAACAAAAACCTGCTCGGCCAATACTCCAGTCAGGACATGGACAAGATCATCGGCTGGGGCGAGGGCCAGGACGGCGATGGGCACCTCTTGGCAGAGCAGACCGCGCATGGGCGTGCGAACCATCTTACGGTGGATTCGCTATTCAACAATGTCGGCAACGGCACCGACTCTCTCGCCTACGACTCGCCGCTCGGCGTATCGGCCGCCATGCAGTACAGCAACTGCTTCGTGAACGAGTACGGCATCCGCTTCTGCGACGAGTCGGGAGGCGGCGCGCTCGGCACGGCGGAGAGCGGCAAGCTCGTGGAGAGTCAGGGCTACGTGTTCTCCATCATGGATTCGGCCAACATCGCCGCCTACGAAGCCGGCGGCTGCGAGCGCCACTACTCGGGATTCGCCGATGCATGCGTGGGAGCAACGCTCGATTTGCAGAGCGAGCTTGCGCAGTACGAAGGCGTGGACTATATCTTCAAGGCCGACACCCTCGAAGAGCTGGGCAAGGCTATCGCTGCGAAGGCGGACACGTTTGCCGTTGAGGATTTCCTGGCGGAGATTGCGGCATACAACGGGTACGCCGATGCGGGTGCCGATGCCGCCTATGGCAAAGACGCCAAGTACGTGTGGAAGATCGAGCAAGGCCCCTTCTACGCGTTCCAGATTTGCTCCGGCATGCTGAATACGTCCGGCGGCATCCGTATCAACCGCGATGCGCAGGTCACCGATGCGCGCGGCAAGGCGATCGACGGCCTCTACGCGGCTGGCGTGTGCACGAGCGGTTGGGATGGCGAGGTGTACGGCGGCGGCACCTGTCAGACCGTGGGCATGTGGGCCGGCAGCAGGGCCGCGCGCCACGCGGTAGAGCACAAGCTGGGCGGCACGGTGGCAGATGATTGGATGGGCACGGAACGCTCGCAGGATCCCTCCGAAGCGCAAGGGCCGCAAGGCGGCGACAGCGCCCAAGGCGGCGAGGCTGCGCTCGGCGACCTGTAGTCCTTGACACAAAGCCCCGTTTTCCTGGGTGGCGCGGCGAATCGGCCTGCTGGGTCGGACGCGGCGCCGCCCTGCCTCCTATCAGGATTCTTCCTGCAGCAGCTCGTGCAGCGTGCGGTACAGGCGGGCGACGTCAATCGGCTTGCTCAAAAAGCCGTTCATGCCGGCGGCGAGCGCCCCATCGATGTCTTCCTGGAAGGAGTTCGCAGTCATGGCCACGATGGGCACGACTGCGGCGTCGGGACGGTCGAGCGCGCGGATGGAGCGCGCGGCTTCGAGCCCGTCCATGACGGGCATGCGGATATCCATGAGCACGGCTTGGAACGCGCCTTGCCCATGTTGGGAGAACAGCTCCACCGCCTCAAGCCCGTTGCTCGCTCGCGTCACCTGCGCGCCCTGCAGCTCCAAGAGGCTCGTTGCAATCTCGGCGTTCAGATCGTTGTCCTCCACAAGCAGCAGGTGCGCGCCGGACAGCGTTTCGTCGAGCTCGTTCGGGGCTTCTCCTTCTTGGGGGGTGCCGTACGGCAGCGTGATCTCGAACCAGAACGTGCTGCCCTCGCCCGGTGCGCTTTCGAGCACCAGATCGCCGCCCATGAGCCTGACGATGCTCCTGCTGATGGGCAGGCCCAGACCCGTTCCCTCACTGCGCGACGAGCTGGTTCCCGACTGTTCGAAGGCTCCGAAAATGCGCTCGTGGTCTTCCGGGGAGATGCCCGCTCCGTCGTCCGTCACGCGGAACAGGAAGGTGGCTCCGTCGTGATCCGACGCCTTCTCCTGTACCGCCAGCTCCACGGATCCGCCTTTTGGCGTGAACTTCAAGGCATTCGAAAGCAGGTTTGTGAGCACCTGCCGAAGCCGGACGACGTCGCCGGTCAAGCCGCTATGGGTCACCGAGAACGCAAAGGTCAGGGCGATTCCCCGCCGTTCGGCCTCGTGATCCATCATGGTCTCAAGCTCATTGAGCATCTCGACGAGCGAGAACGGCTCGCTTGCGACGGCTAGCATGCCGTTGTCGATGCGGCTCATGTCCAGCACGTCGTTGATGAGGTTGAGCAGATAGCGCGAGGAGGTTCGCAGCTTGGCGAGATCCTCTTTCACATCGTCAGGCACGCCTTCGGCTGTTCCCGCCAGCTCAGCCAGTCCCACGATGGCGTTCATAGGCGTGCGCATTTCGTGGCTCATGCGCGACAGGAACTCGCTTTTCGATCTGCTGGCCGCTTCGGCTTCTTCGACCTTCGAGCTTGCGATGGCGGTGCGGACGCGCGAGTGCATCGTCGCGATGACGGTCGTCAGAATGAAGAGGAGGACAATGACGATCGCTCCCAGCGTCTGTACGGGATGGGTGTACAGCAGGTCGCGCAACGTCAACGGCACTGTGCCCGTCGATACCGTGTTCCTCCCGACGATGGCGTCAAGCTGCTCGTCGGAGAGATTGGTGACGGTCTTGTTGGCAATGGTCAGCAGATTCGTGTCCGCCGGCTTTGCGAAAGCAAAGCTGACACTGATGTCGCCGAGCAGCGAGACTGCCACCACGTTATGGAACGCGTGCTGCTGCATCTCGTTCTCGATCCAGCTCGTCGCACCGTACAAACAGTCGATCTCCCCCCGATCCACCGCCTCCAGACCGTCGAATATGCTGCGGAAGTACTGGACGTCCGCAGCGTCGATGCTGTCGGGAAGATCCCTTCCTGCAACGACGCCGAACTTCAAGCCCTCGGATGGGTAGCTTACCGATTTGTTTCGGACCACCAGACTGTTCATGGTCATGTACGGTCGAGACAGCGAAAGGCCGCTGGCGGATGCGTCGGTCTCGCCTCCCATGAAGAAGCCGGCCATGTCGGCTTCGCCGTTGCGGACTGCATCCAGCGCCTCCTCGTAGCTGTCGGCTTCGACCAGCTCGAACGTCAAACCCGAAAATGCGCTCATCTCCTTCAAGAGGTCCGGAACGATCCCGTCATGGACGCTGCTCTCGGTGTTGGCGCAGTAGAAGGGATGCAGATCGGTCGGCACGACGACTTTCACCGTCTTGCGATCTTCGATGAAAGCACGCTCCTCCTCGCTGAGCGACACCGGCACGCCGCGGTCCGCAAAGTATTTGTCGGCCAGCTCGTCGGCGAACTTCGGATCGCTTTCGTAAATCTTGCCCAAGGCCCAGTCGAGTTGCTCCAGCAGCTTGGTATTTCCGGGCGCTGTCACGATGTAGTGCGGCTGGGCGTCGAAATAGGCGACCGGGCGGTACGCGCCCACGTCGTCGCTGGCGCTGCCCAGCACAAGGTCTGCTTTCCCCTCTGCCAGGATGCTCGCCATACCTTCGTCTGCTATCTGTTCGGGAGCAAACGGCTCGATCGTGCATGTCAGCCCGTTCATCGAGAGGAAGTCTTTCAGGCGGCGCACGTTCTCGGTCGCGATCGCATTGACCCCGATGGTTTTTCCATTCAAGTCGCTCAGGTTGTATCCGGACAGGGAGTCGTTGTCCCAACGTGCCAGCAGCACGCTGCGGGAATGGCCCGTGCTGTAGCGCGGGTAGGAGAAGTACTGCTCCATGCTCTCGGCGTAGTAGACGCCTCCCAGCAGGTCGAAGTCGTCGTTCGCCAATTCTGCTGGCAGGTTCGCGCCGTCGGTGTCGACGTACTCGTAGTCCCAGCCCGTGTACTTTGCGATCTCGTTGAGAAAATCAACGACCAGGCCGGTTCGGTTCCCCTGCTCGTCGACCATCATGAAGCCTTCGGCTTGCGGGAACCCGACACGCACGGTGCGCGGCTCGGGCTCGCCTGCTGCTGCCGGGGTGGCCGCGACCAAGGAGAGGGCAAGCGCGACGAGCACGATTGCCAGAGCCGCGCATGCGGGCAATGGGCGGTACGCGGTTCTATTCATGGATCTTCCGTTCTCGCAACCGACAATCCTGCGGGGCCGCTTGAGGCGGCTGTGCCTGGTCGTCAGTATAGCGCGCCTGGAGAGCCGCGAGCCCACCAGTGTGGTCGAAGGCGAAATGCGCAACAGCGAAGCGCCTGGCCGCGCGCATGCGGATGCGGCGGCCGGCGAGCTTCGTTTTCGCAAGGGAGTATGCGCGACGGCTGTGCCCCTAGGCGGCTGTGCGCACCCCTTCCACGAGGGCGAGGAAGCGTTCGTAGACGACGTTCGAGTCTTCGAGCTCAGGATGGAAAGCGCATCCGATCTGGTTTCCGGCCTGCACGGCCACGGGAACGTCGTCCACTACGGCAAGCGTGCGGGTTCCATCGCGCACGGATTCGATACGCGGAGCCCGGATGAACGTCATAGCTACGACGCAGGGCGGTTCTCCTTCGTCTCCGAAGGGGGCGAGCGTGCGGAAGCTTCCGAGTTGCCGTCCGTAGGCGTTGCGCCTGACGGTGATTGGCATGGTGCCGAAGGCGCCGCGCGCCATGGAGCCTTCGGCTGCCGCCTCGGAAGCCGTTCCGTCCTGCATGCTGCCCGCAAGAAATTGGGTGGAGACATCGGCAGTCACGCGTTCAGCGAGAAGGATGAGCCCGGCGCAGGTGCCGAGGGTCGGCATGCCGGATGCGATGCGCGTTCGAAGAGGTTCGAGCATGCCCAGGTCGCGGAGGAGCTTCGCCTGAGCTGTGCTTTCCCCGCCTGGGAGCACGAGTCCGTCGAAGGGGCGTGCGAGGTCGGCTCCGTGCCGCAGTTCGGTGCAATCGCAGCCGAGCTGCTCCAAGCGGCGTTCGTGCTCGACAAACGCACCTTGCACGGCCAGGACGGCGACGTTCGGCTTTCTTTTCCGCACCGTTGCGCGCTGCCCGCATGCGGCTGCGATCGACGAGCGGCTGCTCCCGGCTTTCGCGCGGACGTTTTCAATCGCCGTCTGGCGGGCGGGCGTGTCCACCGTCCCTACTTTCCGCGCTCGGCCATGAGCAGCGCGATCTCCTGCTCGTTGACGCCTACCATCGCTTCGCCGAGGTCTTCGGACAGATCGGCTATGAGCTGTGCGTCATCGTAGTTCGCCACGGCTTGCACGATGGCCGCCGCACGCCTCGCGGGGTCGCCCGATTTGAAAATGCCCGACCCCACGAACACTCCCTCGGCGCCCAGCTGCATCATGAGCGCCGCATCGGCGGGGGTGGCCACACCGCCGGCGGCAAAGTTCACCACGGGCAGCGCTCCGTGCTCGTGGACGTGCCGTACCAGATCGTATGGAACCTGCAGGCGCTTCGCCTCCTCGAAGAGCTCGTCGTCTCGCATCGAGGCAATGGCGCGCATCTCGGCCTGTATCCGCCGCATATGGCGCACAGCCTGCACGACGTTGCCCGTGCCCGGTTCGCCTTTGGTGCGGATCATCGTGGCGCCTTCGGCGATGCGGCGCAGTGCTTCGCCCAGGTCGCGCGCGCCGCAAACGAACGGTACGACGAAGCGGGTCTTGTCGATGTGGTAGACGTCGTCGGCGGGGGAGAGCACTTCGCTCTCGTCGATGTAGTCGATCTCGATGGCCTCGAGCACCTGGGCTTCCACGAAGTGCCCGATGCGGCACTTCGCCATGACGGGGATGCTCACGGCCTCTTGGATGCCCTTGATCATGCTCGGATCGCTCATACGCGAGACTCCGCCGGCAGCACGGATGTCGGCCGGAATGCGTTCGAGCGCCATGACAGCGCACGCGCCGGCGGCTTCGGCGATACGTGCCTGCTCGGGGGTGGTCACGTCCATGATGACGCCGCCCTTGAGCATCTGGGCGAGCTGTCGGTTGAGCACCACGCGGTTCCCATGTGCTTTGTGTACGGGTGCGGCCGTGGCGGTTTCGTTGTCGGTGGAATGCATGACGTCTCCTGTCGTCGGTGCGGGTTACGTTCGGTCGACGAAGAACGCTACTGCATATCTGGATATAATAAAATGTTCAAAATGAATAAATTTGACCAG
This sequence comes from Enteroscipio rubneri, assembly GCF_963929405.1. Taxonomy (NCBI): domain Bacteria; kingdom Bacillati; phylum Actinomycetota; class Coriobacteriia; order Eggerthellales; family Eggerthellaceae; genus Enteroscipio; species Enteroscipio rubneri. The sequence continues at coordinate 1,163,525 of NZ_CAWVIN010000003.1, forward strand.
ACCAGAAGAAGACCAGCTGCTCAAGGCCAGGAGGGTGCGCGATGCTAACGTACGAGCTCGAACAGCGCGGCGATGCGAACCGCTACGAATATTTGTACCGCTGCATCCGAAATGACATCGAGCAAGGGGCTATCAAAGCCGGTGAGAAACTGCCGTCCAAGCGCGCACTCGCACGGCACCTTGGCGTGAGCCTGTCCACGGTGGAGGGCGCCTACGCGCAGCTCGCGGCAGAAGGCTACGTGCAGGCGGTGGAGCGCAAAGGATACTTCGCATGCGATCTCGCCATGCCTGCAGCAGCGCGCATGCCCGTGGGATTCGAGCACACGTCCGAGAGCGCAGGATCGGTTCGCGATCTGCGTTCCGCCGTCGGACTCGCACGGCCCGCCGGCAGTGCGCACTCGTCCGATGCGCGCGGCGGAATGGAGTGCCCGCCGGATGAGGACCCTTCGTGTAACGCGCATCCCGGGCCGCCGCTTGCGGCCGGCTTCGCCGGCAGCGCCTGGCCCGAGGGCGTGTTCCCCTATCGGATGTGGGCGCGCACGGTGCGGGCCGTCCTGACCGAGGAGTCCGAGCGCTCGCTTGCAGCCGCTGCGTCGGACGCTGCCGGATCGCGTCGCTTGCGAGAGGCTATCGCTTCCTATCTGCTCGGGTTCAGGGGCATGCGCGTCGATCCCGAGCAGGTTGTCATCGGCGCAGGCGCCCAGACGCTCTATCACACCATCATCCAGCTCGTGGGTCGCAGCTGCCGCCTTGCCGTGGAGGATCCCGGTTATCCGCGCCTTGCAAGCATCTACCGGGCGAACGATGTTGATGTGGTGCCCGTTCAGCTCGATGGGCGGGGGGTGTCCATGCGCGCGTTGCGGAAAAGCGGCGCCGACGTGCTGCACTGCATGCCGTCGCATCAATTCCCCACGGGGGCCGCCGTGCCGGTGAGTCGTCGCTACGAGCTTCTGAGCTGGGCGTCTGATGCTCCCGGCCGCTATCTGGTGGAAGACGATTATGATTGCGAGTTCCGGCTGGCGGGCAGGCCCCTTCCTGCACTGCAAAGCATCGACGCATCCGAGCGGGTCATCTACGTGAACACGTTCACGAAAAGCCTTGGAAGCGCCTTCCGTATCGGCTACCTCGTGCTGCCGTCGCATCTTGCCAGGGCGTTTCGCGAGCGGCTCGGGTTCTATGCGAGCACGGTGGGCGCCATCGATCAGCTCGCGCTTGCGCGGTTCATGGAGCGCGGCGACTACGAGCGCCATGTGAACCGTGCGCGGAACCGCTGCCGCACCGTACGGGCTGCGCTCGTGAGCGCGCTCAAAGCAAGTTCGCTTGGCGATCGGCTCGACGTGGAGGAGGCTGATGCGGGCCTGCATTTCGTCCTCGGCATCGCAACGGACGCACGCGACGAGGATGTTGCGGCCGCGGCGCGGGCCGAAGGCGTGGAGGTCGTCCCGCTCGCAGCGTACTGCGCGACCGAGGAGGCCCGCGTTTCGAGCTGCCATCGATTCGTCGTGAACGATGCGTCCTGCGATCCCTCTTGCGCCGATCAGGCGGCCGATGCCCTTGCACGCGCTGTCGAAGGGGCAGAACGGGCGGCTTCGCTATGTTAATTTTTCACGCCCGGACCGCCGGTCGTCCGGGCAAAGCCTGATCAGCGCTATAGTAGAAGGCGACAGAAGCGGGGCGCCGTCAGGCGCCTCAAGCCACACGAGAAGGAGGTTCCCGTTATGGACGCACGTGTGTACGAACTGCTGAACGATCAGATCAACAAGGAGCTTTACTCGGCCTACCTGTACCTGTCGTTTGCCGACTACTACGAGGAGGAGGGACTCGAGGGTTTCGCCAACTGGTACGAGATTCAGGCGCAAGAGGAGCGTGATCACGCCATCATCTTTCGCAACTACCTGCACGAGAACGGCTGCAAGGTGAAGCTTCTGGCCATCGACCAGCCCGACAAGGAGTTTTCCGACTTCCTCGCCCCGCTTGAAGCCGCCCTCGAGCATGAGAAGTACGTCACCGGCCTGATCAACGATATCTACGCCGCTGCGGCCGACGTGCGGGACTACCGCACCATGAAATTCCTCGACTGGTTCATCGAGGAGCAGCAGGAGGAAGAGGACAACGCCGACAAGATGATCACCCGCATGAAGCTGTTCGGCTCTGACGCCAAAGCTCTCTACGACCTCGATCAGGAGAACGCCGCGCGCGTGTACTCCGTTCCGAGCCCTCTAGCGGCAGCCGAGTAGATCTCGCAGCCGCGGGGCGACCAGTGCGCGCTCCGGCAGCGCGAGGGACTTAGGTGCCGCTTCCTTCAACGGCCCTGCCACGGGTGGGCAACAATTTGATTGTTCACCTGCACAAAAAGGGGTGGGAGGGGTTCTGTTCACTCGGGAAAGAGAGTACAATGCGCCTCGTCCGACAGTGTACGAACGCAATACAAGCGACTAAGACTATCTTCGCCAAGTAACAGTCTCGTGCGGTATTATTGCGACATCGCGAACAGCGGTGGGCTCGCGGGCAATCAAGATAAGCCAAGCGATGCTGTCGGTATTCCTTTCGATGAGGCCGGGGACGAGTCCCCGGCCTCATTGCGTGCCGGTTGCGCACAGGGGAGCGCTGTGCAGGGTGCAGGGGATCGGAATAGGCCGGAGATGGAGCCAAGCGCGCGGTCGAGGACTTGGTAACGCCTGGCGAAAGGCTGAACGCTCGCCGCGCAAAAGGCGTACACTGATGCTTTCTCACGTGCATCGGCACAAGGCGCGACGGCACTGTGCATCGCGCCGTGATATGAAAGGACGGCCATGCAACAGGCACTGCTCTGGGCCGCGTGCGGCACGGCGTTCACGTTCTCCATGACGACGCTGGGTGCGGCCTCGGTCTTTTTGTTTCGCAAGCGCAACAGCATGTTGCTCCAACGGATATTTTTGGGTTTTGCGGCCGGCGTTATGATCGCGGCATCCGTGTGGTCGCTGCTCATTCCCGCGATCGAGCAAGCCGAGGAAGCGGGCCAGGCGGGCTGGCTCCCCGCTGCGGGAGGATTCGCGCTGGGCGTGGCGTTTCTCATGGTGCTTCATCAGGTAATGCCGCATCTGCATCCGGGTGATGACAAGCCCGAAGGGCTTCCCAGCAAGTGGGATCGCCCGACGCTCTTGTTCACGGCGGTCACGTTGCACAACATACCCGAGGGCATGAGCGTGGGCCTGCTGTTCGCGATGGCCGCGAACAGCGGCGGAGATCCGGGCATGTTCGGCATGGCCGTGGCGTTGGCCATCGGCATCGGCATCCAGAACGTGCCGGAAGGCGCTGCCGTGGCGTTGCCCATGCTCCAGGAGGGCATGAGCCCCGTGAAGTCGTTCGGCTTGGGTGCGCTTTCGGGTTTGGCCGAGCCTGTATTCGGCATCCTTGTCGTGCTGTTCGCTGGAATCATTGCGCCCTACATGCCGTGGATGCTGGCGTTCTCTGCCGGCGCCATGATGTATGTGGTGGTGGAGGAGCTTATTCCCGAAGCGCATCTGGGCGAGCATTCGAATGCGGGAACGCTTGGCGTCATGGCGGGCTTTCTTGTGATGATGATTCTCGACGTCGCTTTGGGGTGATACTGCTCGGCTGGCGGGAAACGACCATCGAGGCGCGGGAAGCGTAGCTGAAATGCGTACGCGACGGGCGCAGAACGCGAGGCCGGGAGTGCATGTCGTTCCGGCTTTCACGATGGTCTTGTCGTCCATGTTGAATGCCGCACCGTCTTGACGAACGACGCCGTCCGAGGAATCCTCGGACGGCGTCGTCGCGACTGTGCTCGAGCGTGCAGGCAAGCGCGCGGGGCGCGCCGACGCCAGCTACCGGACGGGGGGCTGCTGGTCGGACGAATTCCGATGCTGATCCGTTGCACCCTGCGGTGCGGCGTACGGCTGTGCGATAGGAGCCGGCTGCCCCGCGGGAGGCTGCGGTGCGGCGTACGGCTGCTGGGGCTGATACGGCTGTCCGTAGACCGGTTGGGGCTGCGCATACGCTGCCAGTAGGGGATTGCGCAGCTTGTGGGCGTAGACGGCAGCTATGACGAGCAGGATCGTGGTAATGATCCGTCCCGAGAGAAATGCGACCACGGCGCCGGCGATGGACCAACCGAACATCGCCCCCAATTTCTCGGGCTTATTGTAGTTGCGAATACCGAGGATGCCTGCAATGAGCGAAGCGGCTGCGCACAGCAGCCCCCACACCAAAAACGCCATGGCAATGCCAATCGAGAGCCCGACCAGGCTGGCTATGCCCTCAGGGCCCAGCGAATCGTACTGCCCGTGATCGTATCCTTCAAGGGAGATGCCGTTTCCATACAAACTGGGGTCGGCTGCAAAGGCGCCGAATACGCCGACTGCGACAGCGCCGATGAGGAACGCCGCAATGGCGAGTACGGACAGCACGACGACGGCGATACTGACCCCGCGGAGAGTACGAGCGTTTGATTCCTGCATGACAAGTTCCCTTCAAAGGAGGATCGATTCGGCAACGTGAAGCAACGATGTCATTCTACGGTATCATGCAAAGATACCCTGCATGCTGTTACCAATTCGAAAGAAGGGCGGTCGAGGAGATGGAGAACTTCGAGTTCGTGTCGCCGACGCAGTTCGTGTTCGGCAAGGGCGCGGAAGAGCAGGCAGGCACGAAGCTTGCCGAACATGGTGCGCGCACGGTGCTCGTGCACTTCGGTGGGCAGAGTGCCATCAAGAGTGGTCTCGTCGATCGCGTGAAGGCATCGCTCGACGCGGTGGGAATCGAACATGTCGAGCTAGGTGGCGTGCGCCCGAATCCCGAGATAACGCTGGTGCGCGAGGGAGTGGCGCTTTGCAAGGAGCACGGCATCGATTGGGTGCTCGCCGTGGGCGGCGGATCGGTCATCGACTCGGCGAAGGCCATCGCCGTGGGAGCGCGTTACGACGGCGACGTGTGGGATTTCTTCGAGACGAAGCAGCAGACCGACGATGTGCTGCCCATCGCGGTTGTGCTCACCATTCCGGCCGCCGGAAGCGAGGCGTCGAAGAACACCGTTGTATCGAACGACGAGCTCCAGATGAAGTCGGGTTATGCGAACAACGCGCAACGTCCGAAGCTCGCGTTCATGAACCCCGAGCTCACCTTCACGTTGCCGACGTTCCAGACGGCTGCCGGTCTCACCGATATGTTCTGCCACCTGCTCGAACGCTTCTTCGACGACGTGGGAGCCGTGCCCGTCACGGACAACCTCAACCTGTCGCTCATGAAGACCGTGCGCGCCGAGGCGCCTCGTGTGCTGGTGGAGCCGGAGAACTACGATGCGCGCGCGAACGTCATGTGGGCGGGCATGCTGTGCCATCAGGGCCTGGCCGGTATCGGGCGCCACGAGGATTGGGCCACGCATGGACTTGAGCACGAGCTGAGCGCGCTGTATCCCGAGATCACTCACGGCGCGGGATTGGCCGTCATGTTTCCCGCGTGGATGGAGTTCGTCTACGACGCGAATCCGGCGCGCTTCGCCTATTACGGCCGCGAGGTGTTCGGCCTGGCCCCCACCGGCGACCTGGAGGCCGATGCGCTCTCCGCTATCGACGAGACGCGTGCGTTCTTCGCATCCCTCGGCATGCCGACAGCGTTGACCGAGTTGGGCGTGGACGAGGACGACATTGAGAAGCTCATTCCCACGCTCAAGGCCAACAAAGGCGAGCCCTTCGGCAGCTTTAAAAAGCTCACCATGGACGACGCTCGCGAGATCTACCGCATCGCCCTTTGATGCGCCGACGGCCCGCAGCTTTTGGAGGCTGAGGGCCGTCGGGCAAGCGGATGGAACCGTGCGGCTAGTCCTTGCCCACGATGGCGTTCATGAAGGCCGACACGATGCTGATCACGATGGATGCCACGAACGCGCTGCCGAAGGTGGCTATGTCGAAGCCGACGTTGAACAGGCCGTTCGATATCCATGCCGCGATGTAGAGCATGAGCGTGTTCACGACGAGGTAGAAGATGCCCAACGTCAGGACCGTGATGGGCAGGCTCAGCACCTGCATGATGGGCTTGATGGCGATGTTGACGATGGAAAGGATCAGGCCGAATATCGCGACGGCCACCCAGGTTTCGGTAGTGCCGGCTACGGCGATGCCGGGCACCAGCCACACGGCCGCTCCCACGGCGACGGCGGTGACGAGCCAGCGGATGATGAAGTTCATGACGGGTCCTTTCGCATGCTTTTTCTCGGCTAGCACTATAGGGTGTGGAAAAGGAGGCCGCGCGATACGGTCGCGAAACCGTTACCGCGCGGCCTCCTTCGCAGTTCGAGGGCGGGGCGCTAGAAGCGCAAGGAAAGGCAGCTCAGGCCGCCGTCGAGCTTGCGGTACTCGCTCGTGTCCACGGTGATGGTCTCGTAGCCGGCGTCCTGCACGGCCTTCAGCACGGTGGGGTAGCCCTCGGGCACGATGACGGTGCCGTTCACCCAGATGCAGTTCGCGGCGTAGGCCTCGTCCTCGGGGATCTCGATGCGGTGGTACTGCTCGAAGTCGGGCTTCGTCACGAACTCGCCGGACACCAGCATGTTGCCATCTTCCAGGTAGTTCACGCCGGTCTTCAGGTGCAGCACCTTCTCCAGCTTCACCTCGGAGCCCTCGAGGCCCCAGCCCTCCAGGATCTCGAAAAACTGGCGGATGCCCTCCTCGTTCGTGCGGGCGGACTGACCCACGTAGAAGTGGTCGCCCACCATCATCACGTCGCCACCGTCCAGCGTGCCGGGCGCCACGATGTGCTTCACGTGCTCGTTGTCGAAGAACTGGCGCACGGCCGGCTCGATCTCGTCCTTCTCGCCGTTGCGGCTGGCCGCGCCCGGGTTCGTGATGATGGCGCCGCAGCGCGTGATAACGGCCGGGTCCTCCACGAAGCAGGAATCGGGGTACTGCTCGAGCGCCGGCAGCACGGTCACTTCGACGCCGCATTCCTTGAGGGCCGCGATGTAGTCGTCATGCTGCTTGAGCGCCAGCTCGTAGTCGGGCTTGCCCAGTTCAGGAGCCGACGTGATGCCCTCGACCATACTCTTGGCTGGGCGGCGGACGATGACGTTCGTGAACTTGGTCATGAAGCGGTCCTTTCATCGGAATGGTTTGCGCAGATGCCGCTCATCGTATCCCTAATGCCGAAGCCGATCAAGAAAGCATGGCAATTTGCCCGCGACGTCAACGTATCGTCATCTGTCGCCTAGCGCGACGGCGCGCACTTCTGAGCAGCGGGCCTTCGGCGTTCGAAAAGAACCGGGAGGCTCGGGTTCGGCGGACGAGCGCGAGTACGTTCGCGCACGATCAACGCTCCGCTCGTCTGCGAATCCGCGGCGTGCCTCTGATGCCCGGCGCCTCAGAGGGGCCGACGGATCGATGTGCTATATTGGCACCACGGAAGCATCATGACGGGCGGGAGTCAATGACGAACGAGAAGCGGGCGCTCGAGCATCGCGAGCGTGGCAATACGAGGGTCGATCGCGTCGGCAAGGAGCAAGCGGAATACCGCGGAGCCGACGCGTATAGCTGCCCGCATGCTCGAGCGTGTGGTGCCTGCCAGCACGTGAACGAGCCCTATGCCGAGCAGCTTGCCCGCAAAAACGCGTGCGTAGCCGACTTATTCTCCCGCTTCGGCAACGTCGAAGTGCGGCCCCTGCTGGGGATGGATGAACCGTACCACTACCGCAACAAAGTGGTCTCTCCCTATGCGCCGGGCCGAAAGCTGCCAGGCATGGCGGGCGGCCCGCCTGCGAAAGGGAGAGCCGCACGCAGCGCACGCGCAGGCGGGGCTCGCGGACGCACCGCGCCGGGTTCCCCAACGCGCGAGATCCTGTGCGGCATGTACGCCGCAGGCACGCATCGGATCGTTGCCACCGACGAATGCCTTATCGAGCATGAGGAAGGAAAGCGCGCAATCCTCGCTATTCGCAACCTCATGCCGCGCTTCGGCATCGAACCGTACGACGAAGACAAGGGCACCGGTTTTCTGCGCCATGCCGTGGTGCGCGTGGGGCATGCGAGCGGGGAGGTGCTCGTCACGCTTGTGACGAACGGGCGCGACTTCCCAGGCTCGCGCGCGTTCTGTCGCGAGCTGGTCAAGCGCTGTCCCTCTATCACCACGATCGTGCAGAACGTGAACGAGCGCCGGACGAATGTCATCCTGGGCGAGCGCGAGCAAACGCTGTACGGCCCGGGGTTCATCCTCGACCGGCTCTGCGGGTTGAGCTTCCGTGTCTCATCGCAGTCGTTCTACCAGGTAAACGCTGTGCAGACCGAGGTTTTATACCGCACGGCCATCGAGCTTGCGGGTTTCACCGGTGCGGAGTCGGCCATCGACGCCTACTGCGGCACGGGCACCATCGGCCTCGTAGCGGCCAAGCACGGCGCCGCCCGCGTGACGGGCGTGGATGCTGTGGCGTCGGCTATCCGCGACGCGCGCGAGAACGCCAAGCACAACGGCATCGAGAACGCTCGCTTTGTTGCGGGCGATGCCGGCGACTTCATGCGAGCGGCTGCGGCGTCGGGCCAGCGCTCCGATGTGCTGCTCATGGATCCTCCGCGCGCGGGAGCTAGCGAGGAGTTCCTTTCGGCGGCCGTGCAGCTGGCGCCGTCGCGCATCGTCTACATCTCGTGCAATCCTGCCACACAGGTGCGCGATCTTGCGTTTTTGGCCAAGCACGGGTTTGCCGTGCGCGTTGTCCAGCCGGTCGACATGTTCCCCCATACCGACCATATAGAAACGGTCGCGCTCATCGAGTGCGGTGAAGGTCAGGTGCGGCCGCCCTGTGTCGCGAAGGAAGGAGCGCTCGTATGAATGGGATGACCGAGGAGCCCCAAGGACGGGAAGAGGGGTTCCGTCCGCACGGCGCCCTCAACGAGCCGCGTCTTCGTTGCGGCGAGCCTTCCGATTCGCGTGATGTCGAGGGTGCCGATCTGCGCAGCTTTGTGTTCGATACGGTGCTCGAGAGCATGCGGACGAGCATCTACGTGACGGATCTAGAAACCGATGAGATTCTGTACATGAATGGGTTCATGAAGCACGATTACGGCATCGAGGACCCCGAAGGCCAGGTGTGCTGGCGCGTGCTTCAAAGCGGCCTGAACGAGCGCTGCGAATTCTGCCCGGTCGAAACTCTGCTGCGCTCGTCCGAGGAGACCCCGTTCGTGCAGTGGGACGAGGAGAGCTCTGTGACGGGTCGTACCTATCGTAACTACGATAGCCTTGTGACCTGGATCGACGGCCGCCGTGTCCACTTGCAGCAATCGGTTGACGTCACGGCGCTCGTATCCGCCAACACCGATGAACTGACGGGCCTGCTCTCGCGACGAGCCGGCAAGGAACAGCTCGGGCTTGCGCTGGCGGCTGCAAGCGCAAGCAGCGCTCCTTTGAGCGTAGCGCTTTTCGATATCAATCGACTCAAGGATGTGAACGATCGGCACGGCCATGCGGAGGGAGATCATCTTATTCGTACGATAGCGCAGACGGTACGGCGCGAGTTCGAGGAAGGCGATTTCGGTTTTCGTCTGAGCGGCGACGAGTTCGTTTGTGTGTTCGCGTGCGGATCGCGATCGGCACGGACGAAGATGGAGCGCGCCCGCGCTACGCTGGCAGGGCTTGTTCCGAGCGTTGACCCTCCCTATGAATTCGGGTTCTGCTACGGCATCGCCGAGGCGGATCCCGAGGCTCCTCTCGAACTCTACGAGCTGTTGGCGCAAGCAGACCAACGCATGTATGTCGAGAAGCGCCGGTTCCATATCGACCACAACTTTGAGGCGCTTGAAGAGCAGACGGCGTTCCGGCAAGAATCGGCTTCCGAAGAGTTTGCCTATGAAAGCGACCGCCTCTACGATGCTCTCGTCGAAAGCACAGACGATTATTTATATGTGTGCAACATGAAGACGGGCGTATTCCGCTATCCGCGCGCCATGGTGGATGAGTTCGGACTGCCTTCCGAAGTGGTGGAGAACGCCGCCGCCGTCTGGGGCGCGAAGGTGCACGAGGATGATCGCCAAGCGTTTCTTGAATCGAACCAGGAGATCGTGGACGGGCGCGCGACACGCCATTGGGTGGAGTATCGCGCACTGAACCGCAAAGGCGAGTGGGTTCGACTGCGTTGCCGCGGCCGGCTCATTCTGGACGAGAAAGGCAAGCCGTCGCTGTTCGCGGGCTTTATCGCGAACCTCGGCAAGAAGAGCAAAGTCGACCCGTTGACCGGCCTGTTTAACAAGTTCGAGTTCGAAGACGTCGTGCGCCTTGGGCTGGAGGAGGCTCCCGGCGAGCCGGTAGGCCTCATGGTGGTGGGAATCGACGATCTTCGCCATATCAACGATCGGTACGATCGGGCGTTCGGCGACGAGGTTATCCGCATCGTCGCGCATCGCATTCAGAGCTCGGCGCCGGAGACGGCGCGCGTGTTCCGCCTTGATGGTGACGAGTTCGCCGTGGTCACGCCCGGTGGCGCCGAGGAGCTGCGCAGCATGTACGCCGCTCTGAACGGGGCATTCGATAGGCAGCACGAGCATGAGGGAAAGAAGTTCTACTGCACGCTCTCGGCGGGGTGCGCATGCTATCCGCGCGACGCGGCCACCTACGAAGACCTGGTGAAGCGTGCAAATTATGCGCTTGAGTATGCGAAGGGCCATGGCAAGAAGCGCTGCACGAACTTCTCGTTCGACATCCTCAAGGAGCGCACGCGCACGCTTGAGCTCAACGAGCTGCTGCGGGAGAGCGTCGAGCATGGGTTCGACGGGTTCAGCGTGTGCTATCAACCGCAAGTCGACGCGAAGACCGGCAAGATCGTGGGGGCCGAAGCGCTTGCTCGCTGGCATTGCGATGCGTATGGCGATCTGTCTCCGATCGAGTTTATCCCCTTGCTTGAGCAGAGCGGGCTTATCGTGCCGGTGGGCCGATGGGTGTTGGGCGAAGCCGTGGCCATGTGCAAACGGTGGAGCGCCCTCGATCCTTCGTTCGTGATGAGCGTGAACCTGTCGTATCGCCAGCTTGACGAGGAGAGCCTCGTGCAAGATATCCACAATCTACTCGGCGACGTGGCGCTTCCGGCCGACAATCTGGTGGTGGAGATGACGGAAAGCTACTTCGCGCAGGAGGACGCCGCGGCGCAGCGGCTGTTCGACGAGATCAGACAGCTGGGCGTGCGGGTTGCCATGGACGATTTCGGCACGGGGTATTCGGCGCTCGGGGTGCTGAAGTCCTCTCCTGCCGATATCGTGAAAATAGATCGAACGTTTATCCGCGATATTCAGAAGAGTACCTTCGATGCCACGTTCATTCGCTTCGTCGTGGCGCTCTGCCACGACGTGGGCATCCTCGTATGTCTCGAAGGCGTCGAAACCGACGACGAATATGAAATCGTCAACGGGATGGGCCTCGACTTCATTCAGGGGTTTTTGTTCGGCAGGCCCGTTCCGCCGGAGGAGTTCGAGCAAGCGTTCCTGGCTGAAGGGGAGCGGCGTTCCGGCGGCTGCGACTCAGAACCGGCCGAAGAACGCGCCTAACGTAAGGAGACCGCCATGGCAGCAGACTTTCTATCCCAGGCAATCGGAGATACGCCCCTCATCGGGCTTGACGCACTTTCCAAGGAGGTGGGCGCCCAGGTATTCGCCAAATACGAAGCAGCGAATCCCGGCGCGTCCATCAAGGATCGTGCAGCGCGGTCGATGATCGACCGCGCCGAGGAGCGGGGCGAGATCGAGCCCGGCAGAACGGTGCTCGTGGAACCGACGAGCGGCAACACCGGCATCGCCATCGCCATGATCGGGGCCGCACGCGGCTATGATGTGGTCATCGTCATGCCTGACTCCATGAGCCGCGAGCGGCGCATGCTCATGGCTGCGTACGGCGCGCGCCTCGAGCTGACACCGGGTTCCGAGGGCATGGCGGGCTCAGTGGCGCGCGCCGAGGAGTTGAGCCGCGAGCTTCCGGGCGCGTGGATTGTCGGGCAGTTCGCGAATCCCGACAATCCGCGTGCCCATGAGGAGACCACCGGGCCAGAGATTGTCCGGCAGCTCGGCCGGTTCCCCGATTATGTGGTGGCGGGCGCAGGCACGGGCGGAACCATTTCAGGGATTGCCCACTATTTGCGCGCCCAGGGGGCTTCGACGCGCTTCTTCGCGGTTGAGCCCGCCGAGAGCCCTCTTGTATCCCAGGCGCTCGCGGAGGCCAAACTCGTGCCCGCACCTCACGGTATCCAAGGCATCGGAGCGAACTTCATTCCAGCTACGCTCGATCTCGATGTGCTCGACGGCGCTCTTTCGGTGAGTACCGAAGAAGCACGTGAGGCCGGGCGCATGCTGGCCGCGCGCGAAGGCGTGCTGGCGGGCATCTCGTCCGGCGCGAATGCGGCAGCGGTGCGCCGCCTTGTGGAAGATCATCCCGAGGCGCGCGGCACCGTCATCGTCACGTTCGCTGTCGATACCGGGGAGCGCTACCTGTCCACCTCGCTGTTCGAGTGACGAACGTTGCGTCCGACCGTGCCAGGCTATTCGTTTGCGCGGTCGGGCGCCGCGCCGGCGTATAATCGGGCGAAGAAGGACCGCTTGCGAAAGGATGGCTGCCATGGCCGCATCAGCTCCCTCCGTCATCGAGCGAATGAAGGCGACTATCGCCGAACGGGAGCTGTGCGCTCCCGATGCGCCTGTTCTGCTCATGGTGTCGGGCGGTTCGGATTCGACGGCGCTTGCGTATGCGGCGCGTTCGCTGCACGATGCAGGCCAGGTTGGCGATCTGGCCATGCTGCATGTCAACCACTGCCTGCGCGGCGAGGAGGCCGAGGCCGACGCCCGGTTCGCGGCGCAGCTCGCCGAGCTTTTGGATATCCCGCTGTTCTCCTGCACGATCGACATCGCGCGCGAGGCCGAGCGCACGGGGGAGAACGTGGAGGCCCTCGGCCGCCGCGAGCGCTACCTTGCGGCAAACGAGGCGCTGGAAAGCCTTTGCCTTCACGCTGCTGCACCGCTGGCCGAGGGCCGTATTTTTACGGCGCACACGGCCGACGATCGCGTTGAGAGCTTCTATATGCGCTCTATCGTGGGCACCGGGCCGGGCGGTTTTCGCTCCATGCGCTACCGCAACGGGCCGGTGGTGCGCCCTTTGCTCGATACGAGCCGCGAGGAGCTGCGCTCTTTTATCGAGCAGCGTGAGCGGGAGGGCCGGCCGACGGCATGCGACGAGCAGGGAGCGCTGTGGCGCGAGGATGCCACGAATGCGCATACCGATCGGTTCCGCGCATACGTGCGCCACGAGATCGTGCCACGCGCCAAAGAGCGCAATCCGCAGCTGCTCGATGTGCTGTGCCGCACTATGAATCTCATCGCCGATGAGGATGATATGCTCGATGCGCAGGCGGACGAGCTTGCGGTGCGGCTTGCGTCGTGGATCGAGCAGGTCGAGGGCGCCGACGCCGACTGCGCCGCGGGCTGCACGCTTGCGCCGGAGCTGGGCGGATTCGCCCGACCACTGCAGCGTCGGGTGGTCGCGCGCGTCCTCGGGCTCATGTTGGGATCCGAGGCTCGTGTGGAGACGGCATCGATCGAGGCGCTGCTCGATGCGTTCGACGAAGGAGGCGCCCCGCGCGGCGGGTACGTGGTGAACATTCAAGGCGACCTGGCCGTCAGTGCGAACAAGCGCGGGGTGCGCATCGAGCCGATGGCCGCCTTCCGCTCCCGCCGGAAGCGGCGGTGAGGCGCAGGGCGGCAGGAAGCGCGGTTCCAGTCGCAGTTCGCTCTTCTTCCGTATCGCCCGTCCGAAGATGCTACAATACCGCGCATGGAAAACGAACAGAACACCCCATCCCAAGAAGCCCCCGCTTTCGACGTGATTCTGGCCAGCGGCTCGCCGCGCCGTCGGGAGTTGCTCGAGCAGGCGGGCGTCAAATTCATCGTCAGGGCGTCGGAGGTTGACGAAAGCCTTGAGCCCGATCTGCTGGACGACCCGCCTGAAGCCGCCAAAAAGCTGGCCGAACGCAAGGCCGGCGCCGTCGTGCAGGAAGTGCTCGCAGAGGAATACACAGGTGTGGCCATGGTCCTTGGCGCCGACACGATGGTGGTGTGCGACGGCGAGATATTCGGCAAGCCCACGAGCCTCTCCGATGCCAAACGCATGCTGCGCCGACTGTCGGGGCGCACGCACGAGGTGGTGACGGCCGTTTCGGTCTGGATGGTCGCCGCTCCGGAGGCCGAGAGCCTTTCGATCGGCTTTCGCACGTTCGCCGACGCTTCGGCCGTGACGTTTCGCGAACTTGACGACGACGAGATAGCCGATTACCTGCGCAAAGGGGAATCGTTCGACAAGGCGGGCGCCTATGCCGTGCAGGGCGAAGGGGCGAAGCTCGTCGAGCGCGTGGACGGCGCGCTCGATACGGTCATCGGCCTGCCGGTCGAGCGTTTGCTGGACGAATTTCCCGACCTGCGCCCGTCGTTGGAGTAAGCGTCCTCGTGGCATGCGGCGGCCTGTCTCCGCGCGATGCGCGGGCTTCGGCACGACGGCTTGTCGGTGGAGCGCGTCGCGCTCTCCACGCGCTTGCGCCGTCGGGCGAACAACATAAACGCCCAGCTTATTCGGCGAAATGTAAAAATCATGGCATGTCGGGCGGCGTTACCGTATCGTCTCCTTTTCCCGAAGCCACAATGGTACACTTACCGGGTTCAAGGTAAGCGTGAGGCCTTCGCTCACTGATCGCGCAGATCGCATGCGGTTTTTGAGCGTTGGTGCTGCGGAGTGCGACGAAAAGGCCAGGCACGGTGCATAACGATATCGCTGAGGTTTTGTTCACGGAAGACGAGATCGCTCGGCGCGTGGACGAAATCGGAGCCCAGATTACGCGCGATTACGCAGAGGCTGCCGACGAAGGCATCGTCTTGGTCTCGGTTTTGCGCGGCGCGGCCATCTTCATGGCTGATCTAGCGCGGCGGATCGAGCTGCCGGTCGAAATGGACTATATGGCCGTGTCGTCGTATGGCGACGGAGCGAGGAGTTCCGGCGTCGTGCGAATCCTCAAGGATCTCGCCTCCGAGATCGAGGGCCGTCACGTTGTCGTGGCCGAGGATATCCTCGACTCCGGCCTTACCCTGAAGTACCTGTTGAAAAACCTGGCGTCGCGCCATCCCGCATCTCTCGAGGTGGCCACGCTCCTTCGCAAGAAGACGCTGGCGCAGGCGAAGATCGAATGCAAATATATCGGCTTCGAATGCCCCGATCGGTTCATCGTGGGCTATGGGCTTGATTACGCTGAGCGGTACCGCAATCTGCCCTATATCGGCGTATTGAAGCCGGAGATGTACTAGCACGGCGGCCTTGGCGGGCCTCGGCTCCGATCGATAGAGGGCCGGACGCGCCGAGCACGGCGAGCGGATGGGGACGGCGACGGGCCGGTCCGGCCGCCCGCGCGCAGCGAGCCGCTTGAGGCAGAAAGTAAGGATGTATGGCACAGCAAAACAAACAATCCCAATTCCAGCAGCCGAATCCTCGGACCACCATCATATCGGTCCTCCTGTTCACGCTTGTCGCGTTTTTCGTGGGCCAGCAGTTCATGAACATGTCGTCGTCGGGTGCGACCCCCACCGATAATCTCATCACGTCAGACTTCGTGCAGGCGGTCGAGCAGGATCGCGTGACCAGCGTCAAGTACAGCGCCGGGGACTACTCCGTTTCCGGTTCCTACTATCCCGCCATCACGGCGGGCGCGACGGGAGCCGAGGCATTCAACGAAGCCCTCCAGGCCATGAACGCGCGCGTGGCCACCATCAAGAATCCCGAAACGGGCAAGGGTCTCGCCGGAGTGGGGACCACCACCATTGCGGTGACCGAACTGGGCACGGAGCGCAACTTCACCTCAACCTATTACGGTTCGCTGAGCGAGCTTATGGCCGCGCATCCGAACGTATCCTACGAGGTGCAGCTGCCGTCGCCGTGGATGGACATCCTGAGCATGCTTTTGCCCATCGCCTTGATCGGCCTCATCCTGTTCTTCTTCTTCAATTCGATGCAGAAGGCGAACAATTCGCAAATGTCGTTCGGCAAGGCGAAGGCCAAGAAATCGACCGAGGAGCGCCCCGATGTGAAGTTCTCGGACGTCGCCGGTGTCGACGAGGCCGTCGAGGAGATGCAGGAGATCAAGGACTTCCTGGCGAACCCGGCTAAGTACCAGTCCATGGGTGCGAAGATTCCACGCGGCTGCTTGCTGGTGGGTCCTCCGGGTACTGGCAAGACGCTGCTCGCGAAGGCTGTAGCCGGCGAGGCAGGCGTGCCCTTCTTCAGCATCTCGGGTTCCGACTTCGTCGAGATGTTCGTGGGCGTGGGCGCGTCTCGCGTGCGCGACCTGTTCCAGCAGGCCAAAGAGGCATCGCCCGCCATCATCTTCATCGACGAGATCGACGCCGTGGGCCGCCAGCGCGGAACGGGTCTCGGCGGCGGCCACGATGAGCGCGAGCAGACGCTCAACCAGCTACTCGTGGAGATGGACGGCTTCGAAGCCAACGACTCCGTCGTGCTCATCGCTGCGACGAACCGTGCTGACGTACTCGACCCGGCGCTCCTGCGCCCCGGCCGCTTCGACCGCCAGATCGTGGTGGATGCGCCCGACGTGAAGGGTCGCGAGAAGATTCTGCAGGTGCACGCGAAAGACAAGCCGCTTGGCAGCGATGTGGATCTCTCGAAGGTGGCCAAGCTCACGCCGGGCTTCACAGGCGCCGACCTGGCGAACCTTATGAACGAGTCCGCGCTGCTCACCGCCCGCCGCGGCAAGAAGATCATCACGCAGCAGGAAGTGTCGGAGTCCATGGAGCGTGTCATTGCCGGCCCGGAGCGCAAGGGCCGCGTGCTCGACGAGCAGACGAAGCACACCATCGCCTACCACGAAAGCGGTCATGCTCTCGTTGGGCATCTGCTGCCGCACGCTGACCCCGTGCACAAGATCAGCATCATCTCGCGCGGTCGGGCGCTCGGCTACACGCTGTCCATCCCCAAGGAGGACAAGGTGCTCAACTCGCTCGGCGAGATGCGCGACGAGCTGGCCGTGTTCATGGGCGGCCGTGTGGCGGAGGAGATCTTCTGCGACGATATCACCACGGGCGCCTCGAACGATCTGGAGCGCGCCACGAAGATGGCCCGCGCCATCGTGACGCAGTACGGCATGAGTGCCGAACTGGGCACGCAGGTGTTCGGCCAGCCAAACCACGAGGTGTTCCTCGGCCGCGACTACGGCAACACGCAGGACTACTCGGAGGAGACGGCCAAGCGCATCGACGACGAGGTCGCCCGCATCATGAGGGACGCGCACGACCGCGCCTACGAGATCTTGGTAAGCCATCGCGAGCAGATGGACCTCATGGCCAGCGTGCTGCTGGAGCGCGAGACCGTGGAAGGCGAGGCGTGCCTGGCGCTGCTCGACAATACGTGGGACGAATACCTCAAGCACGAGGACGAGATCATCGCCCGCAAAGAGCGCGAAGAGGCCGAGGCTCGCGCCCGGGATGCGCAGCTAGCCGATCCCGACTGGAAAGAGGAGCCGGTGGAACCGGGCGATCAGGACCCGAATCCGCCGTTCCGCGAGCCGGCTCCTGGCGACGGCGAGCAGGATGTCCCGCACGAAGAAGGTGCGCCCATGTCGCAAGGTCGGCAAGATGCCGTTGCGAGTGAGGAGCCGTCGCGCATGGAGTCGAAGGACTTCGAGCACCGCCAGCCGGAAGCCCAGCGCCGCAGCGAGCCTCCTGCAGCTCAAGACGACGCGAAAGGCGACGATACCGAACGATGATCTGGCGCTGTTCAACCTACGAATTCGACACGAGAATGCCCATTTTGATGGGCATTCTCAACGTGACCCCCGACTCCTTTTCCGACGGGGGAGCGCACGACTCGCTCGATGCGGCGATCGCGCACGCCGAGCGCATGCTCGACGAAGGGGCGCATATCATCGACGTGGGTGGCGAGTCGACGCGTCCGGGTGCCGCGCCCGTGACCGAAGCCGATGAACTTGCGCGCGTGGTGCCGGCGGTGCGCGAGCTGGCGCAGCGTGGCGTATGCGTGAGCATCGATACGCGGCATGCGGCCGTGGCAGAGGCGTGCCTCGACGCGGGCGCAGCCGTCGTCAACGACGTGTCGGGCTTTCGCGACCCGGCTATGGTGGGGCTCGTGCGCGATCGGGCTTGCGGTCTCGTGGTCATGCATATGCAAGGGGAACCCGCGACCATGCAGGATGCTCCCGCCTACGACGACGTGGTGGCCGACGTGCGCAATTGGCTGCGCGACCGGGCCGCTTCCCTTGAGGAGGCGGGCATCGCGCGCGACCGCATCTGCATCGATCCGGGTCCTGGCTTCGGCAAGACGCCGCAGCAGACGCTCGACCTCGTGCGCAACTTCCAGGAGTTCGCCCGTCTTGGCTATCCGGTGATGGCGGCGCTGTCACGCAAGAGCTACCTGGGTTTCGCCTATGGCATTGAGAGCCCTGCGGATCGCGACCAGGTGTCGGCTGCTGAGGCGCTCATGGCGTGCGAGTTGGGCGCGAGCATAGTGCGCACGCACAACGTAGCCGAGACGGCAAAGGCGCTCGGCGACCTGCGGCCGTACGTGTTTTTGAGCCTGGGCTGCAACGTCGCCCTTGTAGCCGAGCCGGGCGAAGAGCGCGAGGGCAAGAAGGCCATGCTCAACCAAGCCATTACCGAGCTTTGCGCGCTGCCCGACACGCAGATCGTGGACATATCTGGTTTCTATGAAAGCGAGCCCGCGTACTACGAGGATCAGGACACGTTCGTGAATGCGGCCGTTCTGCTGCGCACGGGCATCGCGCCCAAGGAGCTCTTGGGCTATCTGCATGCGATCGAAAACAGCCTGGGCCGTGTGCGCGAAATTGAAAACGGGCCCCGCACCTGCGACATCGATATCGTCGACTACCAGCTGTACGTGTCGGATGCCGACGTGCTCACGCTGCCGCATCCGCGTGCCCTCGAGCGCGATTTCGTGGTCAAGCCGATCGTCGAATTACGTCCCGGACATGTGCTGGCCGACGGGAATACGGTGACTGCGGATGCCGTGAAGGTGGGGAAGGCCGAGCGCCTGTGAGCCGCGATACCATGCTGCCGGCGTCCGTCGCACAGGGGGACGGAGGCGTTTCTCTGCCGTTTCGCGTGCGCTCCTTCGAGGAGGTCACGTCGACGAATGAGATGGTGAAGCGCGCTCTCGATGACGGCGAGACAGAGGGTCTTGTGGTTCGCGCAAGGCGGCAGACGGCCGGGTACGGCCGCCAAGGCCGCAGGTGGACGAGCCCGGAAGGCGGCCTGTACTGTTCGCTGTTGCTGCGTCCGCAGGTTGCGCCGACGCTGCTGCCCACGTTGAGCCTGGTCGTGGGATTGGCTGTGCGCCGTGCACTCGCAGGGCTCGCTTCTCAGGCGGAACTCGCACGTATCCTCGTCAAATGGCCTAACGACGTGGTGGCCGAAGCGGGCAAGCTCTGCGGCATTTCGCTTGAGGGACATGGGGGCGGGGTGTGCGCGGGCGTCGGCGTGAACGTCCGGCCGCCAGCTGAGCGTCCCGAGGTGGGCGGCAAGAATCGCGCCGCCTACGTGGCCGACTTTGCCGATGTATCCGTCGACGAGGTGCTTGATGCGTTTCTAGCAGCCTTCGCGCCGCTGTACGAAGCGTGGACGCACGCCGGGTTCGCATCGTTGGCTGCCGAGTTCGACGAGCATTCGAGTCTGACGGGCCGTGCCGTCGTCGTCGTCGATCGAGGGGGAGCGACCCTCGCCGCTGGCTGTGTTGTGCGGGTCGACGAGCAGGGTCGTCTTGTACTGCGCGATGCGTCCGGCGACGAGACCGCCGTGGCTTCCGGCGAAGCCCACCTTGCATCTTTGGCGTAGCCTGTCTATTTTGAGGCCTTCCTTTTCCGGGCGCCGAGCGCTGGAACCGTCCACTTTATGGTGTATGCGCTGGCGGCTGGGATGACTCCTATCTTGGGGGTACAATATGTCGTTCCGCAAAAGGCATCGACGCGAAAGGCAACCCCGAAGCTATGGTAGCGACGAAGAACCCCGTATCCGACGAGAACGAGCAGCCCGCCCAGCCCGCCCGCGAGGACAAAGTCACGCGCATGGGCACGGCTTCCATTCCGCGCCTGATCGTGGAGTTTGCCATACCCTCTATCCTCGGCATGCTCGTGAACGGCGCCTACAACCTTATCGATTCCATCTTTCTCGGCCAGGCCATGGGCGAGATCGGCCTGGCCACGGCCACGGTCGCGATGCCTGTCATGACGGTGTTCATGGCTATCTCCATGCTCGTAGGAAACGGCGGCAATGCGCTTGCGGCATTGCGGATGGGCGAGGGCAATCGTGAAGAGGCGGAGCGAAGCCTAGGCAACACGGTGTGCCTGAGCATCATCTTGGCTGCCGTCGTGGCCGTGGTAGCGCATGTGCCGGCGTGCATCGACGGCGTGCTGGGCATCTCGGGCGCCACGGCGGAGGACTGGTACTATGCCCGCTCGTTTATCCAGATCATCTCGCTCGGCTTCGTGTTCCAGTGCATCGGCATGGGCGTGAACAACTTCATCAGGACGGCCGGTGCGCCGAATCGCGCGCTTTCGACCATGATCGTGGGCGCTGTGGCGTGCACGATCTTCAACTTTCTGTTCGTCATGGTGTTGGGGTGGGGCGTGCAGGGCAGTGCGCTCGCTACGCTTTTCGGCCAGGCTATCTCGTGCGCCTGCGTGCTGTGGTACTTCCTGTTCACGAAGAACGTGCCCATGCGCCTGCGCCTGCGCCACTTACCGCTCCATGCGCGCACGGTCGGACTCATCCTCTCGCTCGGCTTGGCTAGCTTTGCCGTGCAGGCGGGCATGGCCGTGGTGAACTTCGTGCTCAACAATCTGTTGAATCTCTACGGGTCAATGAACCCCATCGGAGCGGAGGGGGCGCTCGCCTCCATCGGCGTCGTGCAGCGGGTGGCGATGTTCACGGTACTGCCGCTTATCGGCGTGGCGATCGCCATTCAGCCGTTGCTCGGGTTCAACTACGGTGCGCACTTGTTCGAGCGCGTGAAGAAAACGTTACTGTGCGGCATCATCGGAGCGACCGGCATCGGCGTCGTGCTATGGGGCCTTGTCCACCTGTTCCCGGAGCAGATCGTCGGGTTCTTCGGCATCGAGGATGATAGCTTGCTCGGCTTCACGGTGTTTGCCCTCAAAGTGCAGCTGGCCATGCTGCCGTTCGTCGGATTCCAGATTGTGGGATCGAACTACTTTCAGGCGACAGGCCAGCCGGCGAAATCCATCTTTCTGTCGCTCACGCGCCAGATCCTGTTCCTCATCCCGTTGTTCCTGGTGCTGCCGCTCGTATTGCCGGGATGGTTTCCGCAGTTCACGAGTTTGGATGCGCTGTATTTCGCCACGCCTTTGGCGGACTTCCTGGCCATCTTCACCACGGCGGTGTTCATCCTTCTTGAAATGGGCCGACTGCGAAAGCTTGAGCGGGGCGAGATTCAGGCGAAGTTCTAATGTCCGCGCGTGCGCCGGGAGCGTCGACCGCGCTTGGGGGAGGATCGCGCCGACGTGATGCATGATTCCGAATCCAAGCGTTTTCTGCGAAGTCTTCGATCTGGTATCATATAGCATATATCCAGTTCAAGGCTTCGTTTGAAAATGACAAGAACGACGCGATTTCGGAAGATTTGCCGACATCGGACGTTCGTTGATCATCGACATGAGGAAGAAGGAGCGCGGTATGGAAGATGCGAGCACGAAAGCGGGAAGCGCTTCAAGAGCGCGACCGATCGCGTTTGTAGGGTTGTCGATAGCGCTCATGGGCGTGTCCGCCTGGGTGGCTATCCCATTCGGGCCTATTCTACTGACGCTGCAGATGTTCGCCGTGTCGTTCGCCATTCTCGTGCTCAAGCCGCGCGAATGTATGGCCGCAATCACAGGCTATCTTGTGCTTGGCGCCATCGGGCTGCCTCTGTTTTCGGGGATGCGCGGGGGTATCGGCATGCTCCTCGGTCCAACGGGCGGGTATTTGTGGGGGTATCTGCTGGGCGTGGGCGCGGCGCTTCTCGTTCGAAAAGGGCTTGGGCATGCGATGGGGGAAGGCAGGACGAACGCCCGCGCGTTCGCAGTCGATTTTCTCGCCTGCCTCACATTCATCGCCGTCTCGTATGTGTGCGGATGCATTCAGTATGCCGCGGTGGTCGGGGTGGATCTCGCAGCATCCATCGCCGTAACCGTGGTCCCCTTCGCTATTCCCGATGTGCTGAAGGCTGTCGCGGCTGTCGTATGCGCGCGTGCCGTTGCGCGTGCGGTGCCGAGGAGGTAAAGCCTCGCGCAGCCCCGTTGCTTTGCAGCCTCGGGTCTTACGCTTCGAACAGAACGGCGCCTGAAGTGAACCCGCCTCCGAAGGCGGTGAGGATCACCTTGTCGCCCTGCTTGATACGACCCGATGCATAGGCGTCGGCAAGCGCCATCGGCACGCTTGCGGCCGACGAATTGCCGGTATCGCCGATAGACACCTGGAAGAAGTCGAGCGGTCGGTTGAGTTTTTTGGCCGCGTACTTGATGATGCGCTCGTTGGCCTGGTGCGGCACGATGCACTTCACGTCGTCGAGCGTAAGGTTCGAGCGATCGAGCACGCGGTGGACGGCCTCGGTCATAGCGGCCGTCGCGAACTTGAACACGCGCGGACCGTCCATGCGCAAAACCTGGCGCGGTTCTCCGGCCTGCACGGATTCGAGTGTGGCAAGTTCCTCATCGATACGATCCTGGGCTCGATCGACGGGAATCGGCTCGGCAAGCGAAACGCCGGACCGATCGAACGGCTGCGGGGCGTCGAATGCGGAGGGGCACGTCAGGGCGTTCGTCACGTCGTCCTCGTTCACCAGATAGCTGCCGATGATACCCGCGCGCTCCTCGTCCCATTCGAGGACGACCGCGCCCGCGCCGTCTCCGAACAGCACGCAGGTGTTGCGATCGAACCAGTTCGTAAGGCGCGTGAGGCGCTCGACGCCTACGACGAGCGCGCGGCGCACGGGGTTGCGACCTGCTGCTCCGACCGTTCCTGCTGCGCTGGCGGCCATCATGGTCTCGGCGACCGTCATGCCGTACACGAAGCCGGAGCAGGCGGCGTTCACATCGAACGCGATGGCGTTCCCAAGCCCGAGCCGCCGCTTCAACATACCGGCTGCCGAGGGCACCACGACGTCGGAGGTGACGGTTGCGCAGATGAGCAGATCGATCTCGTCAGCTTCGATCGCTCGCTGCGTCCAGCCGCTCGGCTCCCAGCCGAGGGCGCGCCGCGCGGCCGCCTCGCCGAGGTCGGCGTTGCTCTCCGTCAGGGCGATATGGCGGCTTCTGATGCCGGTGCGCGTGGCGATCCACTCGTCGTTCGTGTCGACGAGCGCCTGCAACTCGTCGTTCTCAACCTCCAGTGCCGGGAGGGACTTTCCGCAGCCGATGATCGTGCTACCCATATCGCTCCATCCTCGATCGTCGCGCCGCAGCGCGCTGCGATCCTAATACTTTGATAATCAAACTAAAAGGATTATAGCACCTGCGTGTCAGCACGTGGCGCAGTGCTCGATCCTACGCGAATGCTCCACGGGCGGTCTCGCTTTCAGGAGCGCGCGGCGGCCACGAGCGCTTCGAACAGAGGCGCGTCCTTTCGAAGGTACTCGGGATGCCACTGCACGCCCAAGAAAAAGCTCCGCGTCGGATCCTCCACGGCTTCCACGATGCCGTCGTCGCTGACGGCGGACACGCGCAGCACGGGTGCGAGGGAGGCGAGGGCCTGGTGGTGCATCGTGTTGATCCGAATCGTGCAGGGGCCTGTACCCGCTCTTCCCGTTTCGAGATCCGCAGGCCAGCCAGCCTGGCAGCCGGGAGCCATGCCCGTTTCGAGACGTCCGCATAAAAGCCGCGCCAGAAGGCTGCCGGAGGCGACGTCTGCGCGTTGCTCGGTCGCATCGTACGGGGGTTGCTGCTGGTGGTCGACCGCAGTGAGGCCGCAGGCGTTCATATCCTGATAGAGGGTACCCCCCAAAGCGACGTTCATCACCTGCATACCGCGGCAGATGCCAAGGACGGGCAGGTCGAGCTCGTGCGCGTATCGCGCCAGCGCCATCTCGTAAATATCGCGCGTATGCGCGACGTTGACGGTTTCGGGCAGGCGTGCTTCCTCGTAGAGCGCGGGGTCGATGTCGCCTCCTCCGGAGAGCACCAATCCATCGATGCGCGTCGCCACCTCGCGGGCTGCGGCGATGGCGGCCTCGCCGCCGGGCGCGGGAGGCAGCAACACGGGGGTGCCCCCGGCCTGCGCTATGCGCTCGAGGTATTCCACATTCGCTCGCTCGTAGCCGTGGTCCTCTTCATAGGTTGTAGTGATGCCGATGATCATGGTCGTTCCTTCGTTTGCGCGGCGGCATGCGGATCGCGGATTTCAGGCGACTGGCATACTTGCTGCTCGTCGCTGCCCTGCTCGGTCGGGCCGCGGGGGCTTCGGCGGCTCACGGGTCAGCGCGCGGGGAACGCGGGCAGTTTAGTGCAGCGTGCCGCAGGTGCGGATTCCGGGGGTAGCGCACATGCCATCGTGCCAGTCTACCGCTCCTGTCAAGCGGCTGCTGCCGAAGCGGTTGCGGAAAGGCGCCGATTTGATCCTGCGAGATACTGCGGAGATCGCGCCGCATGTTCGCGGGCCTTTCGCAAGCTGTCACAGTCGTCGAAGAAGCCGCACATTTCCGCGCGCTCGGCTGGGAGCGGCGCGACAGCCGCTTCGCGATCCGCTTGCATGCAAAGAAGCGCTTCCCGAAGGATGCGGCCTTCGGGAAGCGCTTGGGGGAACTCGGTTTGCGCTGGCCGTTCGTGCTGCGCGGTCCGTGTGTTTACGAGACAGCTTGCTCGCAGCACGTCTGCACGGCGGTGCGGAAGGCGTCGGAGGTGCGCGTGGCGCCCGACACCGTGTCGACGGCCGGAGTTTGCTGTTCGATGACCGCCGGGATGAGCGTATTTTCCATGGCGGCCTGACCCACATAGGTGGTTTCCAGTTCGTTCTCCTGGCTGATCTCGGCTATCTTGCCGCCTTCGACGGTTACAGTCACCGTGATGTCGCTGAACATACCGAACTGGGTATCGGTATAGACGCCGTCCTTGAGCGCGCTCTCGGGCATGCTCCATGAGACATCGGGCACCGATTCGCTCGTGTCGCCTTCGGACGAAACCGATCCCGCCTTGCTCGATCCGATATACTCGGCGGCGGATTTGCTCGCGAAGCGACCTGAGTTGATGTTGTTGGCGTTTGTGCCGCCCGGCACGTTGATGGTGTAGATGTTGGGCCACAGATCCGCCGAGTCCACGCCGGCGGAGTACAGGCCGGGCACGGGCTGCCCGTTCTTGTCCACGACCTCCATCTTGCGGTTTGTGCGAATGCCGCCGAATGTCACCATGCAGGATTGGGGCATGTAGCAGAAGTAGAACGGCGGGTTCTCAAGCTTCTGCAGGTACTCGGCGGGCTTGCCGAAGTACGCGTCGCGCTTCGCATCGCACATCTCATTGTAGGTGGTGATAGACGCTATGACCGTGTCGTAGTCGAGATCGAGGGCGCTGCTGGCCTTCTGCGCCAGCTCCTCAAGTGTGTCGGCGCTGAAGAAGTCGTCATGCGGGTTTTCCTCGATGCGCTGCTTAAGCTCTTCTTGGGTGGCCGCCCAATCGAGGCGCGGGGCTATCATGCCGTCGTAGGCGTCCTTGAAGATCTTGGCGTCGTAGATCGAGAAGAGCTTCTGGTGCATGAGCGAGGGGATCATGTCGCTCATCCAGTTCTCCACGCCCGCCGATTCGGCGCAGAAGCGCTCGCCGTCCTCGTTGATCCACAGGGAGCACGCGTTGTGGCCGGCCACCACGAGCCCGTCCCCGCGCCCGTACGTGCCGTATTCGCCGCCCGGAGCGCCCGACACGGTGAGCTGCATGAGGCCCGACATGCGCGGGATGTTGCTTGCGCCGCCGGCCTCGATGGCCATGCGCACACCGTCGCCATCGTAGCCATACAAAAAGCGCTTCACGTTGGTGGTGTCGGAGAAGCCGCCTTCCTGCAGGTATTCGTCATTGTTGGCGAAACCGCCGGTTGCCAGCACCACTGCTTTTGCGTTCACCTGCACATAGTCGCCGTTAAGCTTCTGTGCGTACACGCCAGCGACGGCGCCGTCCTCGCCAAGGACGAGGTCGGTGGCCGGACAATTCAGGAGGAACTGCACGCCCAGCTCTTGCGCCGTGGCGGTCATGGCGGGCGAGAAGTCGTCGTGCGCGCGGTTCTCGCCGAACCAGTGGAACGTTTCGAACAGGCCGCCGTGATAGTCGTCCACCACGCCGGTGAAGTTCACGCCGCAGTCCTGCAGCCAGCTGATGTTCTCGCCTGAGGCTTCGATCAGATCAAGCCACTTGAGGCCGTTCGCGCGGTTGTGGGAGTAGCTCATCTCCGTGGCGATGACTTCGGCCGGCTCGATCGCGATGCCTGCATCCTGCTGCATTTTCGAATTGACGGCGAACACGCCCTCGGTGCCGATACCGCCTCCGCCCGTGCCGCCGTGCTTCTCCAACACGACGACGCCGAGCCCTTGCTGGGCGGCTTCGACGGCGGCCGAAAGGCCCGAGTTGCCCGCGCCGCAGATGCAGACGTCGCAGGTGTAGGTGGCCACGGCCTGACGCGTGACGCCGCCTTTGGCGCCGTCGCCGTCGTTCGAGGCGTCCTGCGCCGATGTGCCCGTCGAAGCAGGCGCGCATCCCGCGAGTCCCGCTCCCGCCGCCGCGACGCCCGCCATGCCCGCGATGCCCAGGAAGCTCCTTCTGGTCAGTTCCATGTCCCTCTCCCTTTCTTCCGAATGTCGCGATGAGGCCGCCCAGGTGCTCGCCCGTCGGCCCGGCAAGCGATTCTCCCAGCGGGCAGTGGCGTGTGCAAGTACCCGTTCGAGGTAGAATCGTCCATGCAGGCGTGAGCAATTACCCGTAACGGGTAAGGTGGAGACCGAGCAGAGGGTGGTATCGTCGAGCATGGCCGATCTGGATCCGTGTGGACGGTGGCAGAGGCCGCTGCGGGCGCGGCGCTGAAGCCGCGGAGGGGGTGCGCAGGCGCGCGATCGGCCGAGCATGTTCGCCGCGTACGCGGAACGAGGGGATGTGATCAGTATGGCGAAGGGATCCACCGAGGTATCCGACATGCGCTGCCTGTCGGATACCGCCCCGCGCACCGGCGGTGCTGCGACCATCTACAGCACGCAGCGTGCTGCAGGCATCTTGCTTGCCCTTGCCGGCATGGCGTTGCAGTGGGCGTCGCTGCACTCCATCACGTTCTTCGGCACGGTGGTGCGCGCAGGCGGCGATGCAGGGTCGAGCGTTGCTTGGGTGGCCAACTCGGTATGCACGTTCGCCGTGTTCCTAGCATTGTTCGTCGTATCGCGGCGCATATCCACGCTGCTGGATGACCGGCGCACCGTGCCGTTTGCGGCGGCGTGCCTGGGGGCGGGTGCGGCGTGCTTCGCGGCGGGCGGTTTGCTGGGAGCATCGAGTCCGCTCATATTCGCAGGAAGCGTGTTCATAGCTTTCGGCACGACTCCACTCATCGTCGCATGGGGCGAGATGTACAAGTACCTCAATCCCAAGGGCGAGCAGCTGCTCGTCACGCTCGTGGCCATCGTGTGCTCGGTGGTGACGTACTTCGTCGAGACCCATCTGCCGCTGGCCTTGGCCATGGTCGTATTCGTTGCGCTGCCATTTGGCTCGCTCGCGTGTCTGGCGCGCTCCCGCACGTTGCTCGCCGATTCATCGAGTGCGTGGGGCGCCAAAGAGAAGCTGCCGATGGAGAAGTCGCCGGCGTTGTTCTTCGTGTGCATCGCGGTGTTCTCCATCCCGTACAACTGTCTGCGCGGCAGCGAAGACATGCAGGCGGTTCTTGCCGATGCCGCGGCGTGGTCGTGCGTGCTGGCTGTCGTTATCGTGGCGATGGTCGCGGTTGCGCTGGCCGAGTACGCTGCCGAGCGCCGGGGCGTGTTGCTGGTGCCAAGCGCCGTGCTGTTTCTGCTGAGCGCTGCCATGGTGCTGCATCTGATGGGGAACGTCTCGCCATCGTTTATCGTGCCCAGCTTTCTGTATGCGGGCTATTATCTTTTTCTGGCTATGGTGTATTTGGCTCTCGGGCCGCTTGTGGCCACAACCGACGCGAACCCGGTCAGGTTGTTCTCGGGCGCAATGCTGGCCAACGTCGGCGGGCTGCTTCTGGGATCGCTGTTGGGAGGGCTCGGCGCGTGGTTGGGCGAGCAGGCGGCGGCTTTGGTGGCAATGGGCGCCACCTACGTGATATTCTTCGCAGGATGCACGCTGCTCTACAATCGGTCGTACAGTATCTTTCGGGTGAACTCCTATGACGAGAAGAAATACTCATTCGAGTATCTTGCGCCCGACTCCTCTGGGCTGTTGCCCGCATGCGCCGTCGATGCGATCGCGGTTGACGAGGCGCAGCCGCTGCTCGATGCCATCAAAACGCAATGCGATGTCGCACGCGACAGGTTCGGTCTGAGCTCGCGCGAGCACGAGGTGCTGGTGCTTCTGACGCGCGGGCGCACCATTGCTTCCATAGCTGAGAAACTGTACGTGTCGGAAAATACCGTGAAGGCCCACACGAAGGCCATCTATCGCAAGTTTCAGGTGCACACGCGCGAAGAGCTTCTCATGCGGGTCCAGAATCTGCTGCGCGAGGAATCGTAACGCGGTTCGAGGAGCCTGGAAGGGGAGCGGTCGGCTTGCCATGGGTGTGGGAGCGACGGGCAACGAGGCCGAAATCCTGTCCCGCGCGACTCCGGCACGCACGCCCATGGTTGCGCGGTGCCGCATCTGCGACGACCCGTCGCTTGGCCTGCTTCGGCAGCGTGACGCCGTTGCTTGCCCGCCGCCTGGCGCGTTCCTACGCTGCGGCTTCGGGCGGAATGGAGGGCAGGGCGATGATGAAGCACGCTCCTCCTTCGGGCATGTTCAGAGCTTCGACGGTGCCGTCGTGCGCGTCGACAACCGACTTCACGATGGCCAGTCCCAAGCCGGTTCCGCCCGTGCCGCGACTGCGCGAGGCGTCGGTGCGGTAAAAGCGATCGAACAGCAGGTGCGGATCGACATCGCCGAAGCCGCTGCCGTCGTCCTTCACGGCGAGGATGGAGTTTCCGCGCAAACCGAACAACTCGATGGTAATATGGCCGCCCGGCTCGATGAAGCGGCTCGCGTTCTCGACGAGGTTTGTAACAGCCTGCTTGAGGCGGTCGAGATTGCCCAGCACGTCGGGAGCTTCGCCCACGATCTCGGTGTGCGCCTGCCGATCGCGGAGGATGGGCTCGAGCGCGTCGAGCACTCCTGAGGCGAGTTCTCGCAAGTTCACCCGTGCAAGCTCAAGGGGCGCCGTGTCGTCCTCGATGCGCTGGAGCGCGAGCAGGTCATGCGTGAGCCTGCTCAAGCGCTCGCTTTCGTTGATGATGATGGAGCAGAACTTTTCGTGCAGCTCGGGGGGCAGATCGGGATCGGCCAGCATCTCGGCGTTCCCGCGGATCGCTGTGAGCGGCGTACGGAGCTCATGCGCCACATCGCTGATGAAAGCGGCTTGGCGGCTTTCTTTGAGGGCGAGGTCGTGCTGCTGGATCTTCGCCGTCTGGGCGAGCACCTTGAAATCGGCTGCAAGCTCATCGGCTTCAAGCAGACGGCCGTCAGGCTCAAACGGCATGTCGATCCCGGAGCGGTATGCCGCCGCCTTTTTTGCGAGATGATGCAGCGGTTCGGATATAAAATGACCAATGATCAGGCTTAATGGAAATACGACACAGCCGATAGGCAAGAGAAGCAGAAACGCCTTCGGCGTAAGGTCGAAGGCGAGGAAGCTGATAAGTACGATAATCGCGCCGGCGAGCAACGAGAGCAACGTAGCCAGCAGCGAAAAGTATGTTTGCAGTCTCTTTATTGTCTGAACCTGTACCCGTACCCGCGGACCGTCTCCACCAAGCCGGGATCGTACCCGGCGGACTCAATCTTATCACGGAGACGTTTGATGTGGGTGTCGACGGTCTTTGTTTCCGTCAAGTATTCCCAACCCCAGGCATCGCGCAGCAGATCTTCGCGCGAGACCACCTTGCCGGCATTCTTCATGAGGCTGGCGAGCAGCTCAAACTCGCGCGGCGTCAGGTCGATCTCTCCGTTCTGGCCGGAGGCGGTGTGCGCGTCCTCATCCAACGTGATGCCGCTCGCCGTCACCGCGTGGTTCGCGCCGGGGAAGTCGCCGCCGGAACCGCGGCGCAGCAGTGCCCGCACGCGCGCAATGAGCTCGCGGACGCCGAAGGGCTTCGCCAGATAGTCGTCGCCGCCGATTTCCAGGCCGACAACTTTGTCGAGTTCGGTATCGCGTGCCGACAGAAACAGGACGGGCACGGCGGTTTTCGAGCGAAGGCGGCGGCACAGCTCGTAGCCGTCCATACCGGGAAGCATGATGTCGAGCACGAACAGATCGTACGGGTTCTTCGTGGCAAGCGCAAGCGCGTCTTCGCCATTGTCCACCACGTCGGTGTAGAAGCCCTCTTTTTTGAGCGCGTAGCTGACGAATTCGGTTATGGAGGGCTCGTCGTCGACGACGAGGATGCGATGAGGCGTGTCGTTCATATGTGGCCTTTCTATCAGATGAAGTCCCGTGACCGTTGCCTGACAGATGCATAAGGGGCGGGTTGGTATAATGACGAAAGCAACTATAAGCACTCGGTTCGTGCCTAAAGGAGACTGTCAAGAATATGTTACTTGCCATCGATGTGGGAAACACCCAGACAGTAGTGGGGGTTTACCGGAACGAAGACCTGCTGTACCGCTGGCGCATCGGCACGAACAAGCACCATACGTCGGACGAGCTGCGTATCCGGCTGCGCCAGCTGCTTGATTGCGAGAACATTCCGGTCGAGGGGCTGCGCGGCGTGGCGCTTGCATCGGTGGTGCCCCAGCTCACGCTGGCGTGGAGCGCGGCGGTCCACTACCTGCTCGGCAAGGAGGCGCTTGTGTGCACGGCCGAGACGGCTGGCGCGCTGTTCGAGGCCGATTACCCCAACCCGCGCGAGATCGGGGCCGATCGCGTGGCCGACGCCGTGGCCGCCAAGGAGCTGTACGGCGCCCCGGTGATCGTGGTGGATTTCGGCACGGCTACCAACATCGAGGTTGTCGACAAAGACGGGCGTTTCGTCGGCGGTATCATCGCGCCGGGTGTGGAGACGTCGGCCACGGCGCTGTTCTCGCACGCCACCAAGTTGGGGGCCATCGACCTCGTCGACCCGAAAACGGCCATCGGGCACAACACCGAGCAGGCCATGCAATCGGGGATCGTATACGGCGAGGCCGACCGCGTGGATGGGCTCGTGCGCCGCATCTTCGATCAGCTGGGGTATGAAACGCCGGTCGTGGCCACCGGCGGCCTCGCCTCGCGCGTGGCGGCGCTGTCGCGGACGATCACCGCAACCAATCCCGAGTTGACGCTCGAGGGCCTGCGGCTTGTCTACGATGCGCGCGAGGGCTGATGCCGCGACCCGGTCGACCTTCTGGCTTGTCGATGTCCCGCGCCCTCTGCGGAAAACTTCTGCCCTTGGCGCTCGTGCGCCGATTCCCCTCATGCGCGCCGAGTAGAATGGTCGCGTCGATAAGACTCAGTCGCAAAACGACCAGAAAGAGAGGGCCCGACGTGTTGACCGACATTGAAATTGCCCAAGCTACCACTCCGCAGCACATCAGCGAAATCGCCGAGAAGGCGGGTGTGCCGGAGTCGTACTTGGAGATGTACGGCACCAACAAGGCGAAGGTGGACTATAACCTGCTCAAGGACGAGGAGCACACGCCGGGCAAACTGATCCTAGTCACGGCTATCAACCCCACGCCGGCTGGCGAGGGCAAGACCACCACGACCGTGGGCCTGGCCGACGCGCTGGCCAAGCAGGGCAAGAACGTGGTCGTGGCGCTGCGCGAGCCGTCGCTCGGCCCCGTGTTCGGCATCAAGGGCGGCGCTGCCGGAGGCGGGTACGCCCAGGTCATCCCCATGGAGGACATCAACCTGCACTTCACGGGCGATTTCCATGCTATCAGCGCGGCCAACAACCTGCTGGCGGCCCTGCTTGACGCGCACATCCACAACGGCAACGAGCTGGGCATCGACGTGCGCAAGATCACGTGGAAGCGCGTGGTGGACATGAACGACCGCCAGCTGCGCAACATAGTGGACGGCCTGGGCGGCAAGGCCCATGGCGTGCCGCGCGAGGACGGCTTCGACATCACGGTGGCTTCCGAGGTCATGGCCATCTTCTGCCTGGCCACATCCATCACCGACCTCAAGGAGCGCCTGGGCCGCATCGTGGTTGGCTACACCTACGATGACAAGCCGGTCACGGCGCACGACCTGCACGCGGAAGGTGCCATGACGGCCCTGCTCAAGGACGCGCTCAAGCCCAACCTCGTGCAGACGCTCGAGGGCACGCCGGCGTTCGTGCACGGCGGCCCCTTCGCCAACATCGCGCACGGCTGCAACTCCATCATGGCTACGCGCATGGCCATGGCGCTGGGCGACTACTGCGTGACGGAGGCCGGCTTCGGCGCCGACCTGGGAGCGGAGAAGTTCCTGGACATCAAGTGCCGCCTCGCAGGGCTCAAGCCCGACGCCGTGGTCGTGGTTGCCACGGTGCGCGCCTTGAAGAATCACGGCGGCGTCGCGAAGGCGGATCTCAACGAGGAGAACCTCGAGGCCCTGGAGGCGGGGCTGCCGAACCTGCTGCAGCACGTGGAGAACATTACGCAGGTGTACAAGCTGCCGTGCGTGGTGGCCATCAACGCGTTCCCCACCGACACGAAGGCCGAGCTCGACCTCGTGGAGGCCAAGTGCCGCGAGCTGGGCGTGAACGTGGCGCTGTCCGAGGTGTGGGCCAAGGGCGGCGAAGGCGGCCAGGCGCTCGCGACCGAGGTGGTGCGCCTGTGCGCCGAGGGCGATGCCGAGGGCCGCAGCGCCGAGACGTTCGAGTTCTCCTACGGCGACGACCTGACGCTGGCCGAGAAGATCGAGGCCATCGCGAAGCGCATCTACCACGCAGACGGCGTCGTGTTCGAGCCGGCCGCGAAGAAGGAGCTGGCCCAGTTGGAGGCGCTCGGCTTCGGCGGCATGCCTGTGTGCATGGCCAAGACGCAGTACTCCTTCAGCGACGATGCGGCCAAGCTCGGCGCGCCGCGCGGCTTCACCGTGACGGTGCGCCAGGTGAAGGTGTCGGCCGGTGCCGGCTTCGTGGTGGCGCTCACCGGCTCCATCATGACGATGCCGGGCCTGGGCAAGTCACCCGCCGCCTTCAAGATCGACGTGGACGAGAACGGCAAGATTTCGGGATTGTTCTAGTTCCGATCGACTCGATGCTTGCGCGAAGGGAGGCGCCATGTACGATACCTCATTTATCGACGAACTTGCCAGCGCCGCGCCAACACCGGGCGGCGGCGGGGCGTCCGCGTACGCGGGGGCGCTCGCAGCAGCGCTCGCCGCGATGGTGGGCAACCTCACGGTGGGCAAGAAGAGCTACGCCGACGTGGAAGACGAGGTGCGCTCCTCCCTCGTGCGCCTCGATGCGCTGCGCGCCCGCCTGGTTGCGTACGTCGACGAGGACGCCCGCGCGTTCGAGCCGTTGGCGGCATGTTACCGGATGCCGAAGGAGACGTCGGAGGAGCAGGCCGCCAAAAACGCTGCGCTGCAGCAAGCGCTCATGGCTGCATGCGAGGTGCCTCTCGCCATCATGCGGACGGTCGAGGCCGTTGTCGACGAGATCGATTTTCTCGCGCGCAACGGCAGCAAACTAGCACGATCGGATGCCGGCGTAGCGGCGACGTTCGCGCGCGCTGCCATCGAAGGGGCCAGCCTCAATATCTTCATCAATGCGGCGTCGATGGATGACGAGGAGCGGGCAGCGAATCTTCGCGACGAGGCGCTCGCTCTGGTAGAAGCCGCGCGGGTCCGGTGTTGCAGCCTGTTCGACTTCGTCATGCACGAGATTGCGTAAGGAGCCAGTATCCTATGGCCACACTGCTTGCTGGAAAGCCGGTCGTCGAACGTCTGGCGCGCAATCTCGCACCAAGGATCGAGCGGCTCAAGGCCGCGGATATCGTGCCCACCCTCGCTATCGTGCGCATGGGGGAGCGCCCCGACGACCTGTCCTACGAGCGCACTGCTATGAAGCGCGCGGAATCGCTCGGCATCGCCGTGCGTTCCGTCGCGCTCGACGAATTCACGCCCCAATCGGTCGTTGAAGCTGCGATGCACGACATCGCCCACGACGCCGGCGTCCACGGCTGCCTTCTGTTCCGCCCGCTGCCGTCGTTCGTGAGCGAGTCTCGCGTCTGCGAACTGCTCGTGCCGGAAAAGGACATCGACGGCATCACCCTCGCTTCGCTCGGCTCCGTGTTCACCGACGGGCGCACGGGGTTTCCGCCCTGCACTGCTGCCGCCTGCATCGAAATCCTCGATCATTACAGCGTGCCGCTCGTCGGCAAGCACGTGGTGGTGGTAGGGCGAAGCCTTGTAGTGGGAAAGCCCGTGTCCATGATGCTGCTGCGTCGCAACGCGAGCGTGACCATCTGCCATAGTAGAACCGAGCATCTTGAGGAGATCTGCCGCGAAGCCGATATCGTCATCTGTGCGACGGGGCGCGCCCGTGCGTTCGACGCTGAATTCTTCAGCCCCGGCCAGACGGTGCTCGATGTGGGCATCAACTTCGATACGCATGGAAGGCTGTGCGGAGATGTCGACTTCGATAAGGTCGAGCCTCTCGTCGGGGCCATCACGCCGGTGCCGGGCGGCATCGGCACGGTGACGACGTCGATGACCATGGCGCACACCGTAGAGGCAGCGGAGAGGGCCCAGGCCGAGCGGTCGGAGTAAGAAGTCGCTTCCGAAGGCGTTTCGCCTGCTGTATGCTTCGTTGGCCGGTTTGTCGTCCGCTGCATCAGGTTCGCGTCGTCGCGAATGCGATGATATTTGGGAGGGCTGGTTCGCCTGGTCACGATGGCGTAGAATACGGTCATGGCAGCAGGACTGACATATCTGCGCAAGACTACGTCGCCCGAGGCGACCAAGCAGCTTGCGCTTACACTTGCTCCTTACCTGCGGCCAGGAGACGTCGTCGTGCTGTCGGGAGACCTTGGTGTGGGCAAGACGCAGTTCGTACAGGGCGTGGCGGCAGGTCTCGGCGTGAGCGCTTCGGTTACGAGTCCTACGTTCAATATCCTGCTCTCCTATCCTGAGGGCGCATTGCCGTTGTACCATTTTGATTTGTACCGACTCGAACATTCCGACGAGCTGGAGGACACGGGGTTTTACGAGACGGTCGACGGGGACGGCGCGACGTTCATCGAGTGGGGCGAGAAGTTTCCCGAAGCCCTTCCGTACGGCTACCTTGAGGTTTCCATCGGCGTCGATGTCGATGGAAACCGTCTTGTGCAGGCGCACGCCTTGGGTGATCGCTCTCGGCAGCTGCTGTTTGTCTGGGCGAAGGACTCAAAATCCCGCCTCATGAAGAAGTAGGAACGAACCTGTGAACAAAATGTACGTGTTGGCGTTCGATACCGCCAACGAAGTCATCGCCATCGGCGTCGGCATCATGAACCCCGAAAGCCGCTCGATCGCGCTTGTCGCCTCCTCCGAGGTCGCGGCGCGACGCGCCTCCAACACGCAGCTGCTCCCGCGCATCGATGCCGTGCTCGCAGAGCACGAGATAAGGCGTGAGGATATCGCATGTGTGGCGGTGGGTCGCGGACCGGGATCGTTCACGGGTGTGCGCATCGCCATGGCTACGGCGAAGGGTAGCGCGTCCGCGCTTGGCGTGGGGCTCATCGGCGTATCGTCGCTCGATGCGGTGGCGTGGAATGTGCAGGCCGCCGGCGGGCGCGGCCCGCTCGTTGTCGTGGCGGATGCCATGCGCAAGGAGGTGTATCCGGTGCGCTACGCGCTCGACGAGGAGGGCGTCGAACGTTTGGATTCCGATCGCGTAGTAAAGGCCGAGGATGCCGCACGGGAACTGGCGAGAGGTGGCGACTCCCTGCACGGCTGCGCACGGCAGCAGAATGCCGCGCGGCTTCTTTGCGGCGATGCTCTTAAGAAATACGGGGAGTTGTTTGCCGGGTGCGGCGCTGCGCTGAATCCCGAGCTTTGGACGCCGACGGGACGCGGGCTGCTTCTGGCGTTGCAAGCGGCCTGGCGCGTGGGCGAGGTCGATCCGCTCGACGCGCAGCGCCATGACCCGGCGTTTGTGCTACCCGTGTACACCCGCTTGTCGGACGCGGAGGAGAACGAGCGCATTCGCCTGGCGAAGAACGATCCGAAGAATCTCGTAGCGGGGGTGCAAGATGCAGCACCACGCCGGGATCAACGCGCGAGCATGCACGATACGGCCATCCTGAACGCTCGGCCCGATACGCAGGGCATTACGTACAAGCCGCTCGACGCCGCGCACGTCGCCGACGTGGCTGCTCTCGAAGCACGCGTGATGGGTTCCGATGCGTGGAGCGCCGCGCTCGTGGCCGACGAGCTGCCGCGCGGAGATCGTGCGTGGTGGGCGGCTTATGGGGTTCCAACGACGTGCCGACCGCTGGAAGCGTCCGGCAACGAGGAGATCGTCGAAGGGAGCCCTCTGTCGGGGAGCTCGGATGAGATCCTGCTCGGTTACGCTGGGGGATGGATCGTCGACGGGCAGGTGCAGATCCTCAAGGTGGGGGTCGATCCGTCGGCTCGTCGTCACGGTATCGCGCGCGGTCTGCTGGCCCGCGTTGCGGCCGACGCGCGCGATTTGGGCGCGCAGACGTGCTCGCTCGAAGTGCGCGTGCGCAATACCGGTGCGCAGGCGCTGTACGAGGCTCTCGGTTTGCACGTACTTGGCACGCGCCCGCACTACTACTCCGATGGTGAGGATGCGCTCATCCTGGAAGGCCCGCTTCCGCTCGCGCAGCACGACGTGGCCGGTATGGAGCTCAAAGTGGGTGAGACAAGCGAGGATGCCCGGGCGGTGCGCGAGAAGCAGGCGGATGCTCCACGCGAAGCGTCCGGCGAAACGCAGGCATCCGGGATGCGCCGTCCGCTCATCCTGGCCATCGAGTCGTCCTGCGACGAGACGGCCGCGGCTCTCGTGGACGGCAACGGCGCTCTCCTGGCCGACGTGGTGGCTTCGCAGGTGGATTTTCACGCGCGTTTCGGCGGCGTGGTGCCCGAGATAGCCAGCCGCAAGCACATCGAGGCTATCTGCGGCGTGTGCGACGAGTGCTTTGACGTGGCTGCCACCACGCTCGCCGTGCCGAAATTGACTTGGGAAGACCTCGACGCCGTTGCGGTCACATATGCGCCGGGCCTCGTGGGAGCGCTCGTGGTGGGCGTCGCATTTGCCAAGGGCGCTGCGTGGGCGGCGGACAAGCCGTTCATCGGCGTGCATCACCTTGAAGGGCACCTATACGCCAACAAGATCGGCGCGCCTGACTTCGCGCCGCCGGCAGTGGTGTCGCTCGTGTCGGGGGGCAACACCCTGCTCGTGCATGTGAAGGACTGGGGCGATTACGAGACGCTCGGAGCCACCATCGACGATGCGGTGGGCGAGGCGTTCGACAAGGTGGCGAAGGCGCTGGGGTTAGGCTACCCCGGCGGTCCGGCCATCTCGCGCCACGCCAAGGAGGGCGACCCGGATGCCATCGCGTTTCCGCGGGCGATGATGCACTCGGGCGATCTGCGCTTCTCGCTCTCAGGATTGAAAACCGCCGTGGTCACCTATCTCAACAACGAGCGTGCCGCCGGCCGCGAGGTGGATGTGGCGGACGTATGTGCAAGCTTCCAGCAGGCTGTTGTGGACGTGCAGGTGAAGAAGGCCCGCATGGCGCTCGAGCAGACGGGCGCGCCCACGTTCTGCCTAGGCGGCGGCGTGGCGGCGAATCCCGCGTTGCGCGACGCGTACCAGGCGCTCTGCGAGCAGATGGGCGTGCGGCTTGTGCTGCCTCCCTTCAGCGCGTGTGGCGATAACGCCGGCATGATTGCGCTTGTGGCCCTCGATCGCTATCGCCAAGGCCGCTTCTTCGGCCTCGATGCCGATGCTCAGGCCCACGCCAACCTCGACGAGCCCTACTGATTGGCGGCAGGGGGCATCTTGGCCGGACGGCGTTGTTCGCAGGGTCGGCATCGTAGAAGAGGCCCCTTCCGCTGGCGGTCATCACGCGTCAACGCTCACCCTCTGCGCGCCCTCGGGCGAATCCCAGGGCGAGCGCAACCCCCAGGTCGTGGATAGCTGGCCAAAGCTCTTTTCGTTCAACGAGCATTCCCTGCCATAACCCCTGACAAGCGGGGAAGCGTCCTATCTTAATCCCATCTTAACGCCAGCGCGGCCGTCTTAACGTCGCGCTCATGCACTTCTTCCTATTCTGAGCACGTGGCGGTGTCCGCATCGCGCCACGGCGTTCGATGCGGACGGCAACGACGGCCGAGGCCGCGCCGCCGCGCAAGGAACGCCCCGCACCGAGGCGACGTTGAGAAGAAAGGAAACCGATGGGAATCGTAACCGGCATCGTCGGAGGATTGAGCGTGATCGTCGCGCTCTACTTGTTCTCCGTGCTCCTCAAAGGAGGCGATGAGCGATGATGGACGAGCTTTTGGAATACGGCATCTACCTGGCGTTGCTCGTGGCACTCGCCGTCCCTCTGTCCGCGTATATGAACAGGGTGATGGCTGGCGAGAAGGTGGCCGTGCTTTCGCGCGTGCTCGTGCCAGTGGAAAACGCCGTCTACCGCGTCATCCGTGTGGACAAAAACGAGAGCATGGGTTGGAAGAAGTACCTCGTGAGCGCCTTCGCGTTCTCCGCGCTCTGCCTTGTAGGGTTGTTCGCCCTCCTCATGCTGCAGGGTGTGCTGCCGCTTAATCCCGAGGGCTTGCCCGGCCTCAGCTGGGATCTCGCCTTCAACACGGCTGTCAGTTTCGTTACCAACACGAACTGGCAGGCCTATAGCGGCGAAGCGTCGCTCAGTTACTTCTCGCAGGCTATCGGTCTGACCGTGCAGAACTTCGTGACGCCTGCCGTGGGCTTAGCCGTTCTCTTTGCCCTGTTCCGCGGCCTTGTGAGTACGGGAGACCGGGGCTTGGGCAACTTTTTCGTGGACGTGACGCGCGCCGTGCTGTTCGTGCTGCTGCCCCTGTCGCTCGTGGTGGCCATCGTCGACGTGCAGCAGGGTTCGCCGCAAAACTTCAACGAGTATGAAACTGTGCAGCTGCTCGAGCCGGTGGGCGTGGACGCCGACGGGAACATCGTGGAGGCTGATGACCCGGCTGCCGTGAAGACGATCGACCAGGCTACGGTGCCGATGGGCCCGCAGGCCAGCCAGGTAGCCATCAAGCAGTTGGGCACGAACGGCGGCGGCTTCAACGGCGTGAACTCGGCAAGCGCGCTGGAGAATCCCACGCCACTCACGAACCTTGTTCAGTGCCTGTCGCTCCTGCTCATTCCAGTGGCATGCGTATTCAGCTTCGGGCGCTTCGTCGCCGATCGGAGGCAGGGGCGGGCCGTGTTCGCGGCCATGTTCATCCTGCTTCTGGTTGCGCTCGTGGCCATCGCGGTGTTCGAGCAGACGGGAACGCCGCAGCTTGCGGCTGATGGACAGGTGTGCATGGGCACGCTCGATCAATCCGGCGGCAACATGGAGGGTAAGGAGACGCGCTTCGGCGTGACCGACTCGTCGCTGTGGGCCGCGTTTACCACGGCCGCTTCGAACGGCTCAGTCAACGCCATGCATGACAGTTTCACTCCTCTTGGCGGCATGGTGCCCATGGTGCTCATGGCGCTCGGCGAAGTAGTGTTCGGCGGCGTGGGCAGCGGCCTGTACGGCATGCTCGGATTCGTGATCCTTACCGTGTTCATCGCGGGCCTTATGGTGGGTCGCACGCCTGAGTACCTGGGCAAGAAGATCGGCCCCAAGGAAATGCGCATGGCGGTGATCCTCTGCATCACCACGCCGCTGCTCATTCTGGTGAGCGCGACCGTTCTCGCGCTCGATCCGGCAACCGCAGCGAGCCTCAACAACTCCGGTGCGCACGGGTTCTCCGAGGTGCTCTATGCGACCGTGTCCGCCGGAGGCAACAACGGATCTGCCTTTGCTGGTTTCAACGCGAACACGCAGATGATCAATGTGGTGTTGGGTCTGGAGATGCTGGCGAACCGCTTCATTCCCATTGCAGCCGCGCTCGTGCTGGCCGGCAGCATGTGCACCCGTCAGAAGGTGGCGGTAGGTGCCGGTACCTTGTCCACCTCGAACGCCCTGTTCGTGTTCCTGCTGATTCTGATGGTGCTGCTGGTGGGGGCGCTCACGATGTTTCCGGCGCTTGCGCTGGGTCCGGTGGCCGAGCACCTCATGATGATGCTGTAGAAAGGTGTGAAAAACGATGACGACGATTGCGATGAAGGATTCCGCGATGGGCGCGCTTGCGCGGCGTG
Organism: Enteroscipio rubneri; assembly: GCF_963929405.1. Classification (NCBI taxonomy): domain Bacteria; kingdom Bacillati; phylum Actinomycetota; class Coriobacteriia; order Eggerthellales; family Eggerthellaceae; genus Enteroscipio; species Enteroscipio rubneri. The sequence continues at coordinate 1,204,028 of NZ_CAWVIN010000003.1, forward strand.
CGGTGCGCGACGCCTTCGCAAAGCTCAGCCCCCGCGAGCAGGCGAAGAACCCGGTCATGCTCATGGTGTATCTTTCGGCCGTGCTCACGCTCGCCCTGTTCTTGCTGTCGCTGTTCGGTATCGCCGACGCGGCTCCGGGGTTCATCTTGTCCGTTTCGGCGGTGCTGTGGCTCACCGTTCTGTTCGCGAACTTCGCGGAGGCGCTCGCCGAAGGCCGCGGCAAGGCTCAAGCCGATGCATTGCGCGAGGCCAAGCGCGATGTCGAGGCGCACAAGCTCAACGAGGGCCTGCTGGCGAAGGGCCACCATGTGGACGACCCGGCGGAGTTCTTCCGCATCCAATCGGAAGAGGTGGATTCCGCAATCCTTAAAAAGAAGGATCTGTTCTTCGTGATGGCCGGAGAGCAGATTCCGGCCGACGGAGAGATCGAGATGGGCGCGGCCTCCGTGGACGAGAGCGCCATCACGGGTGAGTCGGCCCCGGTCATTCGGGAAGCGGGCGGTGACCGCTCGGCCGTCACGGGCGGCACGACGGTGCTGTCAGACTGGCTGGTCGTGCGCGTAACGGCCGAGAGGGGCAACAGCTTCCTTGACCAGATGATCGCCATGGTGGAATCGGCCGCGCGCAAAAAAACACCGAACGAAATCGCGCTCCAGATCCTGCTCGTGGCGCTCACTATCGTGTTCCTTATCGTGGCGGTGTCGCTGTATGCGTTCAGCGGGTTCGGTGCAAGCCAGGAAGGCGTGGCGAACCCCACCTCCCTCACGTCGCTCGTCGCGCTGTTCGTGTGCCTGGCGCCTACCACTATCGGAGCGCTGCTTTCAGCCATCGGCATCGCCGGCATGAGCCGCCTCAACCGGGCGAATGTGCTGGCCATGAGCGGCCGTGCCGTGGAGGCAGCGGGCGATGTGGACGTGCTCTTGCTGGACAAGACGGGTACCATCACGCTGGGAAACCGTCAGGCTGCCGAATTCATCCCGGTGGACGGTGCAAGCGAGCGTGAGCTGGCCGACGCGGCCCAGTTGGCCAGCCTCACCGACGAGACGCCCGAAGGGCGCAGCATCGTGGTGCTGGCGAAGGAGCGCTTCGGAATTCGAGCCCGTGAGCTTGCGGGCGCCGGCATGGCGAGCATTCCGTTTACGGCGCAGACGCGCATGAGCGGTGTCGATTTCGAAGGCCATGAGATTCGGAAGGGGGCGGCCGACGCCGTCAAAGACTATGTGGAGTCGTGTGGCGGTGTGTACAGCGACGAGTGCGCCGGTGTCGTCGAGCGGGTTTCTCGCGCGGGCGGAACCCCGCTGATCGTTGCTCGCGATCATCGTATTTTGGGCATCGTGCATCTCAAGGATATCGTCAAACAGGGCATTAGAGAAAATTTCGCCGACCTGCGCACCATGGGCATCAAGACGGTCATGATCACGGGTGATAATCCTATGACTGCGGCGGCCATAGCTGCAGAGGCGGGCGTGGACGACTTCATGGCCGAGGCCACCCCCGAGTCGAAACTTGCAGCCATCAGGCGCTACCAGGCCGAAGGCCATTTGGTGGCCATGACGGGCGACGGCACGAATGACGCGCCGGCGCTTGCGCAGGCCGACGTGGCCGTGGCTATGAACAGCGGCACGCAGGCGGCCAAGGAGGCCGGCAACATGGTGGATCTCGATTCATCGCCGACGAAGCTCATCGATATCGTGCGCATCGGCAAGCAGCTCCTCATGACGCGCGGAAGTTTGACTACGTTCTCTATTGCGAACGACCTGGCGAAGTACTTCGCCATCGTGCCTGCGTTGTTCGTGCCGCTGTATCCGCAGCTCGAAGCGCTGAACATCATGCATCTCACGAGTCCAGCCACGGCTATCTTGGCGGCGGTTGTCTACAACGCCGTGGTCATTGTGGCTCTCATCCCGCTGGCGCTTCGGGGCGTGAAGTACCGCGAGGCCACCTCGCAGAGCCTGCTCGCGCGCAACCTGCTCGTGTACGGTCTGGGTGGCATCGTGTTGCCGTTCGTCGCCATTAAGCTGCTTGACATGGGCTTGACGGCGCTCGGCGTGGCATAAGCCGCATGTGCCATCCTGCGTGCAGCGAATCGAAGTCTCAAAACGTGCGAGGCTGCTGGTCGGCGGTCGCATACGAAGAAAGGAAGCGAGATCATATGAAGCAAGCGAAGACGTGGGCGAGCGCAGGGCTGTTCTTCCTCGTGACCACGGTGCTCTGCGGTGCCGTGTACACCGTCGTCGTCACGGGTATCGCGCAAGCGATCTTTCCCTACCAGGCCAATGCGTCGATCATCGAGGTTGACGGCACGAAATACGGCAGCGAGCTCGTAGCCCAGCAGTTCACCGACGACGACCATATGTGGGGCCGTCTCATGAGCCCGAGCACGGGCACGTTCACGAACGACGAGGGCGAGGACGTGCTGTGGTACGGTCCGTCGAACCTGAGTCCCGCCAGCGACGACTTCGCGCAGTCGGTGCAGGCCCGCGTCGACGAGATCCGTGCCGCCCATCCCGAGAAGGGCGACGAGCCCATCCCCAGTGACCTCGTGACGAACTCCGGCAGCGGCTTTGATCCCCACATCTCCCCGGCTGCCGCCGAATACCAAGTGGAGCGCTTGGCGAAGAACACCGGCAAGACCCCTTCCGAGATCCGTGCCATCATCGAGCAGTGCACCGAGCAGCCCCAGTTCGGCATTCTCGGCGATGCCCGCGTGAACGTCCTCAAGGTGAACCTCATGCTCGACGGAATTCTCTAGTGCCTCGTGCCCGCGGCCAGCGGATCGCGCCGCAGCCGCGGGCGATGCGATATCGGCCTGCAAGCTCCCATGCTATGATGGCCGCAGTATTGAAGGGACAGATATGACCGACTCTGCGTACAACTGCGAGCTGCGGCGCGATCCCGACGCTATCCTCCGGCAGATCGAGGAGGCCGAGGGTGCGGAGGGCAATGCGCGCGGCAAGCTCAAGATATTCTTCGGCTATGCCGCGGGGGTCGGCAAGACGTACGCGATGCTCGAAGAAGCCCATGCCGTGCAGGAGAAGGGCTTCGATGTGGCGGTGGGCTACGTCGAGCCGCACACGCGTGCCGACACCATGGCGCTTGTGGAGGGTCTCGAGCAGATCCCACCGCTCGCCGTGCGCCATCGCGGCATTTCGCTCAACGAGCTAGATCTCGACGCCGTGCTCGCACGCCGTCCTCAGATCGTGCTGGTGGACGAACTCGCGCACACGAACGCTGCCGGCAGTCGCCATCGCAAGCGCTACCAGGACGTGGAGGAGCTGTTGCGTGCCGGCATCAACGTGTTTACCACGGTGAACGTGCAACACCTCGAGAGCCTCAACGACAAGATTGCCGCGATCACGCATGTCACCGTGGGCGAGCGCATCCCCGATCGCGTATTCGACGAGGCGACGTCGGTCGAACTTGTGGACATCGAGCCAGACGATTTGATCGAGCGGCTCGAGTCAGGAAAGGTCTATCTGCCCGATCGAGCGCAGACGGCGCTCGCCAACTTCTTCTCGCGATCGAACCTTGCCGCGTTGCGCGAGATTGCGCTGCGCCGCATGGCCGAGCGGCTCTCGCGCAAAGCCGAGTGCGTTGCAACCGGTCAGCGGGTGGAAGCCGGCGAGGACGTACTTGTGTACGTGACGCCCGACGCTGGCAACGTGAAGGCGGTCCGTGCAGCGGCGACCATGGCGGAGTCCTACCATGGTGAGTTCACGGCTGTCGTGGTGGAGTCGTCTCAAAGCAAACGGCTTGACGCCGAGCGGCGCAAAAAGCTGCAAGCCAACATCGACGTGGCCGAGGAGCTGGGAGCCCATGTGGTCACGCTGTTCGGCGATGACATCGCGCAGCAGATTGCGCAGTACGCCGAGGCGGCCGGCGTCACCCATATCGTGGTCGGGAACGCGACCGGTTTGCGTACGCTCGCGCTCGGGCGCGAAGGGTTGGCGAATCGGCTCATGCGGCTCGTGCACGGCGCCGTGGTCGACGTGGTCCCCATTAAGGACCTTCCGGCACAGTACGGGCGCCTGCGCGAGGCGAAGGGCCTGCATCCCACGATGGCCGACGTTTGGAGGGCGCTCGCGGCCGTGGCTGTCGCCACGGCGGTCGGCATGGCCGTGTACGAACTCGGGCTTTCCAGTTCGGTCATCCTCGTGCTGTACCTGATTGTCGCCCTGCTCGTCGCCACGCGCGCCGACGGGTTCTTCTACGCGGTTGTCGTCGCGCTGGCCAGCACGTTCGCGTACAACTTCTTCTTCACTGTGCCGCGGTTCACCTTCAACGCCTACGGCTTCAACTACCCGTTTATCTTCGGGTTTTTGCTGGTGGGGACACTCGTGGCTTCTTCGCTGGCCGTGCGCATGAAGCGCCAGGCCGAGGCCACGGCTCGGCGTGCTTATCGCATGGAAGTGCTGCTGGAATCCAGCCGCAAGCTGCAGGGGGCGCAGGATGCCGACGCGTGCTTCCGTACGACCGCCGAGCAGATCATTAAGCTGCTGAACCGGCCTGTGGCCATGTACCGTTTGGGCGCCGACGGGCGCCTTGTCGATCCGGAGGTGCACGACGAGCCTGGAACTGCCGGAGACGCCTCGGCATCGGACTGCGTTTCTCCCGAGGAGGCCGCGGTGGCCGCGTGGGCGGCGTCGAACAACGAGCGCGCGGGGGCGACCACCGACACGCTCGCCGATGCGCGCTGCCTCTACCTGCCTATCCGATCCAAAGGGGTGGTGTTCGGTGTGGCGGGCATTGCGATGGATGGCGCAGACGAGGATGATTTCGGGGTCTTCGAAAAGAATCTGCTGCTCATGATTCTGGACGAATGTGGTCATGCGGTCGAGCAAATCTCCTTTGCTGAGGAACGCCGCCGCATGGAGCTGCGCGTCGAGAAGGAGACGCTGCGCTCAAACCTGCTGCGCAGCATATCGCACGACCTGCGCACGCCGCTCACCAGCATTTCCGGAGATGCTGAGATGCTGCTGGAAAGCGAAGACGTGCTCGATCACGACCTGCGGCGGCACATGTACCGCGACATCCGCGACGATGCTCGCTGGCTGATAGCGCTCGTTGAAAACCTGCTTTCCATCACGCGCATCGACAACGGCACCATGCGCATGTCCTTCCAGCCAGAGCTTGTGGGCGACATCGTGCACGAGGCGCTGCAGCACGCCGATCGCCGCATCGAGGATCGTCAGGTCGACGTGGAATTGGAGGACGAGCTGCTCATGATCGATGCGGATGCGCGGCTGATCGTGCAGGTCGTGGTCAACCTCGTGAACAACGCGGTGTCCTACACGCCGGCGGCAGGACGCATACGCGTCACGGCGCGAAGGGAAGGATCGTTGCGCGAGTTCGTGCGCATCGCCGTGGCCGACGAGGGTCCCGGCGTTTCCGAGGAAGATAAGAGCCATCTGTTCGACATGTTCTACAATGGGTCCACCGGTGAAGGCGGCGGGAAGAGTGGCGACTTCAAACGTGGCATGGGCCTTGGCCTTTCGCTGTGCCGCTCCATCGTGGAGGTGCACGGCGGGAGGATCGGCGTGCGGGACGCGTTGCCGCAGGGCAGCGAGTTCTGGTTCACGCTTCCCGCCGTTGAGGTGAAGGACGTGGTCGGAGATTTGGCGAAGGAGACCAGTGGCTAAAGGCTATCGAATACTGGTTGTGGAGGACGATGCGGCTGTGCGTCGCCTTGTGGCGACGACGCTCGGTTTGCACAGGTATGCGGTGCGCGAGGCGAAAACAGCCGCGCAGGCGCTGATCGAGCTGTCGTCGCAACCGCCCGATCTGGTCGTGCTCGACCTCGGCCTGCCCGACGGCGACGGCGTGGACGTCATCCGCACGCTGCGCGGATGGTCGTCTCTGCCGGTGATCGTGCTGTCTGCGCGACTGGAAGACGCCGACAAGGTGGCGGCCCTTGATGCAGGTGCCGACGACTATCTGGTAAAGCCGTTTTCCGTGGAGGAGTTGCTCGCGCGCGTGCGCGTAGCGCTGCGTAGGCTCGAGCGTGAGCGCGCGCTGCAGGGCGGTGCCGAAGAGGCCGTCTACGAGAACGGCGCACTGCGCATTGACTTCGCAGCAGGCTGCGTGACGCGCGACGGCGAGGAAGTGCACCTCACGCCGTCGGAATACAAGCTGCTCTGCCTGCTGGCGCGCAATACCGGCAAGGTACTCACGCGCAATTACCTGCTGAAAGAAGTGTGGGGCAGCGCGCTTGCGTCCGACCGCTCATCGTTGCGCGTGTTCATGGCGACGCTCCGCAAGAAGATCGAGCCCGATCCCGCCAATCCCGTCTACATCCAAACACACGTCGGTATCGGCTATCGTATGATGCGGGTGGAGTGAGGATTCCGCTCCACCTGGAGCGCGCTTGTACGTCCGGCCCAATCGCGTCCTATGCTCGCGAAGAGGCGTTGTAAACGATCCGGTCGGCTCAGGCGCGTTTCGGCGAGACGACGGGGAAGGTGTACGAACCGATGAAGTCGATGAACCGGTCGACGATCTTGAGACGGTTCTTGTCGTTGCGGTAGATCAGGTACACTTTGTGGAAGTCTTTCGGAAGGCCGTCAATAGTGAGGATGGCTACGTCGTCGAACGACTTGACCAGGAATGAGTAGCAGATCAGCGCCATGCGCGAGGGATCGGACGAGACGAGGCTGCACAGCGTGATCTCGTCGTTGTAGCTCTGGTCGATCGTGAGGCCTTGCTCGACGAGCGGACGCATCTCCTCTCCGGCGGGATTGATGCCGGCGACGTAACCGGCAAGATCGTAGCCGCGCAACTCGTCGAGGCCGATGCTCGTTCGCTTCGCCAACGGGTGGTCGCGATGGACGCCTAGCACGAGCTCCTGCGACCAGCAGTGCAGGTAGCACAGGTCGGGATCCTCGCGTATCTTGCCGCCGAATACCACATCGAGCTTCCCCTTCTTCAACTCGTCGACGAGGTTGTAGGTGAAGCCCTGCTCGATGTCGATGAGCAGATCTACTCCAAGCTCGCGCTTGAACTCCTGCACGGCTTGCGACCATTGCTTTCCCTGCATGGCGAATGTGGTGCCCAGCTTGAGCACGCCGTATTGGCGCTCAACGCGCTCGTGCACGAGTGAGATCCCCTTCTCCAGGTTGATGAGCGCAAGGCACACGTATTCGTAGAAATCGCGCCCCGCGTCGGTGAGTTCGACCTGATGCGAGCTCTTGACGAACAGGGGCGTGCCCAGCTCCTTCTCGAGTTGCGCGACCGCCCCGGAGAGTGTGGGCTGTGCGATGTAGAGCTCGCGTGCCGCCCGGGTGAAGTGCTTGACTTCGGCGAGCTTCTGGAAGTAGTACAGATGGGACAGGTTCATGGGCGCTCCCACGTATCGAACGGTTGTCGGCATGGTCCCGTGGATCGGAGCGGCGTGCGCGTCGGCGATCCGGCGGCTGCCCTGATTATAGGGGAAACCGGGAAAAGGGAAAACCGACAAAAGCCCCCGGAAGGGGGCTTTTGTCCGAGCGCCGAAAGGGTTGGCGACGGTGCGAGGGTCGCCCGAGGTCGGAAGCGCTCGGGGAACGGCGGTTAAAGAGACATGCGACTGCTAGTCGATGTCGACGATTTGCTTCCTCTCTGCCGATTCGAGAATCGCGTTGATCACCTTGAGTGTGGCCAGGCCGTCCTCGCCGGTGCACCGCGGGGTTTTCTCCCGGCCGGTGCACAAATCGACGAAGTGCTCGAGCTCGGCGGTCATCGGGTCGTTCTTTTCAAGTTCGAAGTGCTCCTTGACCAACGGCTCTCCCCATCCGAAATGGCCTTCCTCGTAGGAGTAGAAGTCCATGTTCGGAAAGCCCAGCGAGCCCTTCGTGCCGAAGAAGTGCAGGCTGTTCTCGCCCGGACTCCACTTGAAGAAGTGGTTCTCGCAGGCGGAGAGGTCGTAGTTCCACGGGCCGGGCGTGCCGTCGGAGATGAAGTAGGTAGCCGTCGGGCCCTCGGCAAACTCGTAGAGCACCGACACCGAGTCCTCGATCTCGTTGCCGCGAATGGAGTTGCGGCTGGCGGCGTAGACGCGCTTGACGGTCAAGCCCGTGGTGTAATTGAGGTCGTCCACGTCGTGGATGGCGTTGATAAGCAGCGGGCCGCCGCCTTTCTTGGTGTGCCACTCCACGTCGTAGTACGCATGGGGCTTCGCGATGGCGTAGGTGCCCTGCACGCCTACAAGGTCTCCCAAGCGGCCCGACTCAATGAATTCGCGCAGGAACAGATACTTGGTCGACGAACGGCGATGGTGGCCGATGAGCAGGGTGGCCCCTTCCTCCTCGCACATGGCGATGATTTTCTCGGCATCTTCCACCGTGTTCGCGATGGGCTTCTCCAACAGGATATTGCGGATGCCCGCATCGAGGCAGGCGCGCGTGGACTGCACGTGCAGCCCGTTCGGGAGTGCGATGGCTACGGCGTCCAGGGGAACTTCTTTCAGCAGCACGTTGTAATCCTCGAACAGCGGCACGTCAAGCTCGGCGGCCACATCTTCGGCCTGCTGGCCGAAGCCGGCGACGGCGACGAGGTCGAGCTCGGGGTTCGCCACCGCGTCGCGGGCGATCTTGGATCCTTGGTTCAATCCGAATACGGCGAAGCGAATAGACATGATGGTACCTCTTTCTCGTATTGACAGGCGATCGGAAGGTTGCAGGGTGCACGCAACCAGACCTGCGCAGCGGGCCTCTTCAGAAACGGTTGAAGCGGAGAAGGGGTAGGAGGATCGCGGACGGGTCGGTTCGATGCTTCGGACCAAACGGCCCGCCCGCGATCCGCGATGCTAGTCGGTGTAGAATTTCTCCTCGATATAGCTCACCGGCATCTCCTGGCCGGTCCAGATCTTCTCGCCCAGGGCAGCCTGCCATAGCAGCATGCCCAGGCCGTTCACGGCCTTGTTGCCGTGGGCTTCCGCCATGGCGAGGAGCTTCGTCTTGCGAGGATTGTAGACGGTGTCGGCCACGGCCAGGCCGTCGTGCAGCATGTCCTCGTCCAGAGTGCAGCCGTCCTCCATCGGAGCCATGCCGACGCGGGTGGCGTTCACGAACAGCTGCGAGGAGGCCACCGAAGCGCGCAGGTCGTCCTTGTCGTCGAGGTCGTGCAGCGTGACGTTGCAGCCCGTCTTCGCTGCCAGCTCGCCGATGCGCTTCTCGGTGGCCTCGTAGAAGCTGTCGCGGATGTTGTAGACGTCGATCTCCTTGACGCCGTCAAGCGCGGCCTGCGTGAACACGGCCGATCCCGCGCCGCCTGCGCCGACGATGGTCATCTTCTTGCCGACGATGTCGACGCCGTTCTCCTTCAGGTTGCGCATGAAGCCGGCGCCGTCGGTGTTATGCCCGATGGCCTTGCCGTCCTTGACGACCACCGTGTTCACGGCCCCCATGAGGGCGGCGGCATCGGAGAGCTCGTCAAGATAGGGAAGCACGAGGGTTTTAAGCGGCATGGTGACGTTGTACCCGGCGAAGCCCATGGCCTTCATCCCCTTGACCACCGCTTCGACATCGTCGGGCTGCACATCGAACACCACGTAGGCGTAATCGAGCCCCATCTTGTCGAATGCGGCGTTGTGCATAGCCGGCGACATAGAATGTTCGACCGGGCTGCCGATGAGCGCGATCGTTTTAGTGTGACCAGAGATGCTCAGTTTTTCTGCCATGGTTGTCTCCTTCGGTTGCCGTCGATCGATTGCCACGGCCTCATTATCCACCACATGCGTTAAGTAAATCCAATAGGATTATTGCCCGTATGAGCTTCAGCGATAGAAGAAGTCTATCGATCCTGATGGTAAGGCGAATAGATGGATGCAGCTTGCGGTTTAGCGCGGTTTTTCCGCCACGTGCACGGCGGCGATGCCGCCTGTGTAGTTCTTCCACGTCACATCGCAAAATCCTGCTTCGCGCATCATCTGGGCGAGGTTTTCCTGGTTCGGGAACGCGCGGATGGAATTTCCCAGATAGACGAATCCCTCACGATCGCCCGTGATGAGCCCACCCCAGAACGGGATGAGATGCTTGAGGTAGAATCCGTACAGCGCCCGCCATGCGCGGTTCGGCGGTGTGGAGAACTCCAGGCACACGAGCGCGCCGCCGGGCTTGAGTACGCGGAACATCTCGGCGAGCGCGCGTGGGCGGTCGGGCATGTTGCGGATGCCGTAGGCCATGGTGATCACGTCGTAGGACGCGTCGTCGTAGGGGATGTTCTGGGCGTCCACCTCGTCGAAGTCCACCGGTACGCCGCAGCTTGCTCCTTCGCCGTAATGGGCGCGCGCCACATCCAGCATCTCGGGCACGAAATCTGTGAGCTGGATGTGGGCGGGTCGTTTCGTGCGAGCTACTGCGAATGCCACATCTCCCGTGCCGCCGGCGATGTCCAGCACGTCGCTCGTATGGTCGATGGGGGCTTGGCGCATCATGCCTGCAAGCCACAGTTTGTATGCGCCGAAGCTCGAGACGGCGTTGAAGCGCTCGTACTTCTTCGCGATGTTCGAGAATATCTCGTAGACGCGCTCGGAGGAGAGTTCGGCGGGTGCTTCTTTCCCGGTGGCGGTGTCGATGCTCACAGGCGGTGCTCCTGGTCGGTCGTGGGACGCTCGTAGGACGAGCGCGTCGGCGGAAGCCCCAGTATACGCCAATGGACGCGTCGGTCGAGCTGCGCGTCGGCGGCAGGCGTGTTCCCTTCCTGCGACTTACTGCGACTGCGCGGCGGTTTCCGGCGCCTCGCCTCGCCGGGCCCCTGGTTCCTCGCGTTGTGCTTCGGAGCTGCCACAGCGCCGGGCGGTTGCGCCGGATGGACGCCATGCGCTACAGTAAGCGCGTGCGCGAAGCGCGCACGTCCGTCGACTGCATACCGGGGGGGGGGTATTCAATGTATCGTGCGCTTATACTCGATGACGAGCCTGCGCACGCGCAGCGGCTCGCTCGGATGATCGGCTCCTCGCGGTTCGGCGTGCGGTTCGAGCTTGCATGCGCGCAGGACGTCTCCATGCTGTGCGCCGATACGGTTGAGCGGCCCGATGCGCTGTTCGCGGACATCCGGCTCGACGGCGCGTCGGATGTGGCAGGCGGCATCGAGCTTGTGCGCTCCCGGTTTCCGCGCGGGTGCGGCACGCAGGTGGTGTACGTGACCGGGTATGCGGAATACTGCACGCCAGTGTACGAGACCGAGCACGTGTACTTTCTGACGAAGCCCGTGAGGCAGGCCGAGCTGGACAACGCTCTGCGCGCTGTGCTGGCCAACCTCGATGAGCGGCGCATGGCGGCGATTCCCGTGCAAACCGGCGGTCGGTTGATCGGCCTCGTCCCGGGTCGCGTGCGCTACCTGGAGAGCGACCGGCGCAAGGTGCTCGTGCACGGCGAGGGACCTTGCATCGAGACGTATGCGACGCTGTCGGGGCTCAAGGCCCAGTTCCCATCCTCGTTCATCCAGTGCCACAAGAGCTTCCTCGTGAATATGGCTGCCATCGAGGAGATTGGCGCGCGCACGGTGAAACTGCGCACGGGCGAGTCGGTGCCCCTCAGCCGCCATCGGCGTGCGGATGTGAAAGAGGCGTACATCGCATTTTTGCGCGAGCAGCTTGCGTGAAGGGAGGCGCGCATCATGCCGACGGAGCTCCTTCTTTCCAACGCCGCGCTTGAGATGGTTTCGTTTCTCATCGTGGGAATCGCCGCAGCGTGGGGCATGGTCAAGCTGCTCTCTGTGCGCCATGCCGGTCTGTTCGCGGTCGTCTACGCCGGGGTGCCGGCGCTCGTGAACGCGTTTGGGTACGGGATTCTGAGCGGCGAGGTTGGTTTCATTCTCCTTCTACTCTCGTATATCGCGCTGCCGGTTGCGCTGTCCGAGGGCGGTCTCGCGCTCAGAATCGTCGTCGCGGTAGCGGCTTTGATCTGCGTCACGGCGACCGAAGCAGTCGAGTGGGCGCTCTGGGGCGTCGTCCTCGCTGGGCCGGTGCCGGAAGGGTTCGAACAGTATTTCGATACGGTGCGCCGGAACGTGCCCGTGTGGATGGCCGTGCAGCTCGTGCGCGCCGCCATCGTGCTGCTCCTGCTGCGCGCGCTGCGGGCGGCGGTGCGGCGGTGCGGCTCGTGGGGTTCTGCGGAGGCCTGGCCGTTCGTCGTGCTGGCGGCAAGCCAGCTGGGGCTTTTTCTCCTGGCCGCCATACCCGGCTGTCTGGTTGATCTCGATGCCTGGTGGTATGGAGCGGTCGTCGTCCTCGCTCTCGCATGCGTGGCGGTCGACGCGATCGTACTCGTCCTTCTGGGCCATCAGGAGCGGGCACTCGTCGAGGGACGTCGGGCCGCATTGCTGCAGAAGCGGCTCGATGAGCAGCGCGCCTGCTACGCTGCGACCATGGATGAGCTGGAGAAGATCGCGTGCATCCGTCACGACGCGCGCAATCAGCTGCAGACCATCGAGGAGCTGACGGAGCGGGGCGAATTCGGGCGGGCGCGCATGCTCGCGGCGGATCTGCGCGCGGCGTGCGAGTCGGGGGAAGGGGAGGCGCGGCGATGAGCGCGGTCTTCATGGCGCTTCCGCTTGCGGCGCTGGCGGGCGTGTTTGTATTCTACGCGCTTCGTCCGGGGCTGCCGTCGGCGGAAAGCCGCGTTGCCGCGATCCTGATTCCGGCGAGCCAACTGGCCATCGTGGCGTTTCTGGCCGCGGCGGTCCTGTTCTGCAGCCTTCCCGTGCCCCTCGCGGCCGCTGTTGCCTGTGCGGGCATCGCCTGCGCGGCGGCCGATCTGGCGCTCGTGCGCGTCCTGCGCGCGGCTGAGGGACGGAAGCTCGCGCGCGAGCGGACCCGCATCGCGGCTGAGCGGCTTGAGGCGCAGCGCGCGTGTCGGGAGCGAACCGAGCGCGAGGCGAGGGCTGCGCGCGACGAGCGTCGGACGCTGGCCGAAACGCTGCGGCGGATGGAGTGGCTGTTGGGCGCGGCGCAGGGCGAGCAGGCCCTGGCCTGCTCGCACGCGGCCTCCGATGCGCTCGGCGGCGAGAGGCGGATATGCGGGCATCCCGCCGTCGATGCGCTGCTTGCGCTCAAGCGGCGGGCATGCGAGGAGGCGGGAGTCCGTGTCGTCTTCGCCGTCGAGCTGCCGACCGAGGCGGCCATTCCCGACATCGATGTGTGCGCCGCATGCTCGAACATGCTCGACAATGCGCTGCAGGCGGCGCGCGCAGCTGCCGGCGACATGCGGTTCATCGAGTTTCGCGCCCGCCTCGACGGAGGCTACCTCGTCATCGACGCGCGCAACGGATGCGCTGCGCCGCCTGCTGCGCCCGACGGCGGCGCTTTGCAGCGGGAGCGCCGGGCTTCGACCGAGCCGGCCGAAGGCGAGTCGGACGCGATCGTTCCCGAGCACGGATGGGGTCTTGTTATCCTGCAGGATCTGGCGCAGCGGTACCGGGGGAGCTTCGAGGCGGGCGCGAGCAAAGGGGTGTGGCGCACGACGGTCGCGCTCGAAAACAGGCCGGTCGCCCGGTAGCGGGACGCAATTCATGACATCGGAGGAGCCTGTTGCGACGTTCGCGTTGATCGTCGGCGCGGCGATGCGCACAATACCCTTCATGCCCGGCACGCTGCAAGCCGGGCCGAAGCGGCCCTCCGGCGCATCGGCTCAGCCGGAGCGGACGCTCATAGCATCCGACGAACCAAGGAGGGTATTGCATGAACGTATCGTCTCAAACGACCGCGCGCTCGTCGAGGCGCACCCTGGCGGCTGCGCTTGCACTCAGCGCGGTCCTGGCAGGTGGGCTTTTAGCCGGCTGTGCGAGCGGCCAGCAGGAGAAAAGCGCCGAGGCTCCCCAGCAGAGCGAGCAGCAGGAGCCTGCCGCTGCAACCGAACAGGTGACGTATCCGTTCCGCGCGGTGATCGATCGAGCGAATTTGGATCCTGCGTACACGGGGGCCTTGGAGTGCGTGGCAACGAAGCACCTGGAAAGCCAAGGCATCGAGAACATTTGTATTGCAAGCGACGGCACGGCCAAGGTCGAAGCTCCCGAGGGGACGTGGGACGAGCTTAAGGCGTACGTGTTCGAGTTCGCGTCTGCACAGGCGGCTCAAGAGGCGACCTACACCTCCTCCGACGAGGCCGGCAACGCGCAGGAGGCGGCGGCTGCACCGTTGTCGTGCGAGATCGGGGACGACTTCGCAACGCTGTCGATCGGCGCCGATTTCGCACGCGACGCCTTCGGCATGGCGCAGGGCGCAAGCTCCGTGGTGACGCAGGCGGTCGGCTGTGCGGCCGAGTACCGCACGTTCGCGGGGCTCGATTCGACGATCCATCTGACCATTGCCGATGAGACAGGCGCGGTGCTGTTCGACCAGGACGTCGACGTGTCGAATTCTGATTACTTCACTCAGCTCGAGCCCTTGTTCTACCCTGCCGCCTAGCGGGAGGCATCTGTACGCTCTCAGGGAGCGGGTCCATGTCCCTTCCAGCCCGTTGCAAGGCGCCGCGCGGTTCTGCGACTGCGCGGCGCCGTCTTGCCGTCTCGCCGCCGCCTCCTCCCGAAGGGCCTCTGTGTTTTCGTGGGAGAGCGGTCCGGGGATGCTATCATACAGTGCACACGATCGTGCCCGGCACCGGGAGATAGACGAGGCAGCTATGTTATTGTGCGCACAGTACGTTCTTCCTATTACCTCCGAGCCGTTCCAGCATGGTGCGGTGCTCATCAGAGACGGTGTTATTCGTGACATCGGCTCGGTCGACATGCTCAAGCTCCGCTATCCCGACGAGGAGATCAAGGACTTCGGCCTTGCAGCGCTCATGCCGGGCTTCGTCGATCTGCATACCCATCTGGAAAACTCCGTCATGCGCGGCGTCGTGCATGACGTGCCCTACACCACCTGGATCATGTCGGTGGTGGAGAAGAGCGCGAAGATGGACGTGAGCGATTGGTACGACTCTGCCATTCTCGGCGGGCTCGAGGCCCTTTCAAGCGGTATCACCTGCGTTGCCGATATCACGGGGACGGGTGCGGCCTGCACCGCTACGCAGAAGCTCGGCATGCGTAGCGTCATCTACCGCGAAGTGGGCGCCATGGATAAACGACGCGTCGACTACGCCATGCGCGTGGCGGAGAACGATATCATGCACTGGCGCGAAGAGGTGGACGAGAGCCGCATCACCATCGGCATTGCACCGGCGGCCATGTACGCATGCCATCCCTCCGTGTACGGCAAGGTTTCGGAGTTCGCCCGGCGCGAGGAGCTCCCCGTGGCCATGCACCTCGCAGGCAACCGGGAGGAGTACAACTTTATCAAATACGGCTCGTCGCCGTTTTCCGTGCACACGATGGACCAGAAGCGCGGCTACGTGGAGATCCCACCGTGGCTTCCCACGGGCACCACGCCCGTTCGCTATGCACTGAACTGGGGCGCGTTCGAATCGGACAACGTGCTGGCCATCCATTGCGTGCACGTGGACGACACGGACGTGAAGAAGTTGAGGGAATACGACGTGGCGGTTGCCGTCTGCCCGCGCTGCAACGCGCAGCTGGGTATGGGCGTGGCGCCTCTCGACGAGTTCATGCGCTCCGATTTGCGGTTGGGCTTGGGAACCGATTCGCCGGCGGCCACCGATTCTACCGACATGCTCATGGAGATGCGCATCGGCATGCTCGTGCAACGCGCGGTTAACGTCGGTCAGTTCCTCGATTCTGCGACCATGCTCGAAATGGCCACCATCGGCGGCGCGCGGGCGCTCAAGCTCGACGACAAGATCGGATCGCTCGATGTCGGCAAGCGCGCCGACATCATCGCGGTCGACCTTTCGAGTTCGCACCAGACGCCCACCACCGATCCGGTGTCCGCCGTCGTGAACACGTGCAGCGGCGCCGACATCCTCATGACCATGGTGGACGGCGTGGCCTTGTATGAGAAGAACAAGTGGAACGTGGGCGTGGAGGTCGCCAAGAGCATCGCCCGCGTCATCGAGATCCGCGGCAAGTTGAGGGTGTAGTGCTATGGCAACGAATCAAAAGCTCACCGCAAAGCAGAGAAGCGAACGCGTCAAGGCGGCGCAGGAACGGGAGAGGCTCGAAAAAGAGCGCCGCGAGGCGGCCGAGCGCACAAAGAGGATATTCACCATCGTCGTGTGCGTGATCCTCGTGCTCGCACTCGGCATTCCCACGGTGGCACTCTCGTTCCTCAGCATGTAGCAAGGTGGTGCGAACCGTCGGCTGCTCCACGCGAACCGCCGGCTTCGGCCCGAAGCCCCGCCTTCCCTCCCTGCCGTGACGCGTGCGGGAGTGCGTACCATGCTTTTTCTGAAGTGGTCACTCGTTCGGCTCGCTCTCATACGTTTGTGATACTATGAATCGTTGCCGCGCATGTCGTGGCAACGAGAGCTGCATTTGCAACGAGAGATGAGTTCAACCTCAACCGCACAAAGGGGACTACGTTGTTTGGCATAGGTTCATTCGAGCTTTTCCTCATTCTGCTGTTCGGGTTCCTCGTATTCGGACCCGACAAGCTGCCCGCGATGGCCAAGACGCTGGGGAAGGCGATCAATAAATTTAGAAGCGCTCAGGAGGAGATGAACAAGGTCATCAAGACCGAGGTCTACGATCCGAACTCCGACGAGCCGTTCAAGAACCCCCTCGAGGCGCTCTCCAAGGTCGCCGAAGGATCGGACGACAAAAAGGATGCCAAGCAGGAGAGCTTCTCCGAGCGCAAGGCCAAGTACGACAAGGAGCGCGCTGCAAAGAAGGAAGCGGAGGCCAAGAAGGCCGAGGCTTCGGGAGCAGCCGCTGCGGCCGCAGGCGCCGCGGCGAAGGCCAGCGACGATGCCAAGGCCGACGCTGCGAAGAAGCCCGCTGCCGCATCGAGCGCGAAGCCGAAGCCGAGCGCCGATGAGTTGTACGGCACGAAGCCTCCTGCTAAGAAGCCGGCCGCCTCCTCCTCGACATCCGGCGCTGCATCTGCCGCTCCGACTTCAACGGCTGGTGCCAAGCCCTCCGCCGCGGCGGCTGCCGCAAAACCTGCGACAGATTCCGCCGCCCAGCCCGCGGATTCCAAGCCCGCTTCTGCAGCGAAGCCCGCCGCCAAGACGGAAGCCGAAAAGGCGGCGGCTCGCTCGGCTGCCGCGAAGAAGGCCGCTGCGACGCGGGCTGCGAACAAGGCCGCTGCGGCAGGCGGTGCCGCAAAGCCCGAGACGAACGAGAAGGGGGAGTAAGTCATGCCCATCGGACCGGCACGTATGCCCCTGTTCGACCATTTGGGCGAGTTGCGCATGCGCCTCGTGCGCATCCTTGCAGTCCTCGCCATTTCGGTTGTCGTGTTCTATCTTGCCTCGGCCACGGTCGTCGACTTCCTCATAATGCCGATCTCCGAGTACCTGCCGTCGGGAGCGCTCACCACGCTCACGCCGTTCGAAGGTTTCAGCGTGCGCTTCAAAGTGTCGCTGTGGGCCTCCGTCGTCGCTTGCTCGCCGGTCATTCTGTGGCAGATCCTTGCATTCTTTCTGCCGGCGCTGAAGCCGAGCGAGCGCAAGTGGTTCATCCCGACGTTCGCTGCCGCAGTCGGCTTGTTCATTTTCGGCACGGTGTTCTGCTACCTCATTATTCTTGATCCGGCGTTCCAGTGGCTCACTGACCAGTCGGCCGGGTTCGCTACTGTGCAGGCTCAGGCGAGTTCGTTCATCGATACTATCGTCAAGTTCGAGATTGGTTTCGGCTTCGCCTTCGAACTCCCGTTGGTCATCTTCTACCTGGTTATCTTCGACGTGATTCCGTACAAGAAGCTGCGCGGCTCGTGGCGGACGGTGTACATAGCGCTCATGGTGATCTCGGCCATGGTGACGCCCGATGCCTCGCCGGTCACGATGCTGCTCATGTTCGCAGCGCTCGTGGTGCTGTACGAGGCGAGTCTTTTGATCTCGCGTATCGTGCTCTCGAAGCGCATCAAGCAACAGAACGAGGACATGGAGCGGGAAGAGGCCGAAGAAGCTGCCGCCGAGCAGGCAGCGCAGAAGAAGGCGCTCAAGGCGAAGAAGTAAGCATGGCGCTTCTCCCCATCGGCCTGCATAGCCGTCGTGCGCCGCAGATGGCCCCGACGCCGAAAACTCCGGTTCGATGTGCGCCCGCAGGCGCCTCGAGGCGGTGCGCAACGGTCGCATGCAAGCCGTCTTGCATGCGAAGACATGCAGTGCGTCTCGGATAAGCGCAGGAGCCGATCTCGCCCGGAATGATCTTCGTAGACGATTTCGTGTCCGCCGGCGTGTCGCAGTGCGCTTTCTCTGGGCCTATCGGCTACTATGGTGTTTGAAAACGAACATCGAAAGCCATCGTCGATAGGAGCGTCATGCACGAGTTGGGAATCATGACGGGCGTCATGGATGCGGTGTGTGCTTCAGCGAAGCAGGCGGGCGCGACAAGCGTTCTCAAAGTCAGCCTTTCGGTGGGCGAGATGACCGAGGCGATCGAGGATGCGCTGAGGTTTGCCTTCGAAGCCCTGTCCGAGCAGTCGGACTACGCGCTGTGTGCGAACGCCGAGCTAGAGATAGCCATGGTCGCACCTCGGAGCCGCTGCTTGGAGTGCGGCGCGGAGTACGAGCACGACAGATTCCATATGCTGTGCCCGGAGTGCGGCAGCTTCGCAACCCAGCTCATTGCCGGTCGTGAATTGCAGATCGATTCGATCGAGGTTGATATCCCGGACGAGTAGCGCCCTTTCGAGCGCATCGAGGCTCCATGACCCCGCAATGACGAAGAGCGCGGCTTCGCCCTCGGCGCTTCGCTTGTCCGCATGTGCCAGTCGGGCCGAACAGCTCGGCGATCTTGCACACGTTGATGCTTTCCGCTGATTTTGTTTGCTCGATGAACTAAACTGCAAGGCAGACCAAAGGAGTCAGTATGCAGATTGATATGAAGCAACCGATCCTCGACAAAAACGACCAACTGGCATTCGAGCTGCGCGAGCGGTTCGCAACGAATCGCGTGTTCGTACTCGACCTTCTAGCCAGTCCCGGATCGGGCAAGACGTCCACCATCCTGGCCACCATCGACGCGTTGCGCGACGAGTTCAACATCGCCGTCATCGAAGGCGACATTGCCAGCAGCGTCGATGCGGAGAAGATCAAGGCGCAGGGTATACCTGCGGTGCAGATCAACACCGGTGGCGCGTGTCATTTGGAAAGCGCTATGCTGAAGCGAGCCGTCGATGTGCTGGATCTCGAGCGCCTCGACCTCATCATCGTCGAAAACGTGGGAAACCTCGTGTGCCCCACCGATTTCGATTTGGGCGAGAACGCGAAGGTTATGATCCTTTCGGTGCCTGAAGGCGACGACAAGCCGCTCAAGTATCCTGGAGTGTTCCAGGCGGCCGAGGCGGTGGTACTCAACAAAGTGGACACGATGCCCGTGTTCGACTTCGATCGCGAGGCATTCGAATCCGCCGTCAAGCAGCTCAACCCGCAAGCGCCCATATTCCCCATCGCGGCCACGAAGGGCGACGGGGTGGAGGCATGGGCTGAATGGCTGGCGGAACGCGTGCGCGCTATTCAGTAGGAGGTGCTCGATCGGCGTCTGAATGCGCGGGCAGCGTGCGCGTCTGGTCGACGCCGAACCAGCTTGTAGCGGATACGCGCAAATCCACGAGCGACCGGCGGACTCGAACGATGCCGAACGACAGAACGAGCTCGGTGGAAGCCGAATGCGCGAACGGTTCCAAAGTCGAAACAATCCGAGCCTACACTGGGGTGTGTCGAAGCTGCTGAGGAAAGGAAGACCATGAACACCGAAGAGCGGTATCGCGCGTGCGTCGACGCGCTGAAGGACTATGCGGACGGCGCGGGCTTCACCGATGTCGTTATCGGTCTGTCGGGCGGTATGGATTCAAGCCTCGTTGCCGTTATGAGCGTGGATGCGTTCGGGGCCGACCATGTGCACGGCGTGATGCTGCCCGGACCGTATTCAACCGAGCACTCGCTCGACGATGCACGGCAGTTGGCCGATGCCCTCGGCATCGACGCATGCGTCGTTTCGATTTGCGAGCCGTTCGAGGCCTTCGAGCAGGTGCTTGCGCGTGCATGCGGCGGCGAACTGGCGGGATTGGCCGCGGAGAACACGCAGGCTCGCTGTCGCACGGTGTGCCTCATGGCGTTGTCGAACCGCTTCGGCTGGATGCTCGTGAACACGGGCAACAAAAGCGAATCCATGATGGGCTACTCGACGCTCTACGGCGATACCGCCGGTGCGTTCGCCCCTCTTGGAGGCTTATACAAGACCGATGTGTACGAAGTCGCGCGCTGGCGCAACGAGGCGGCGGTGGCTGAAGGGGCCGTTCCCCCTATCCCCGAGCACGTGTTCGTCAAGCCGCCGAGCGCCGAGCTCTCGCCCGATCAGGAGGACGAGAAGAGCATGGGCATCGACTATCCGACGCTCGACGTGCTGCTCGTCGCCCATAAGGAGCGCGGCCTCGGGCCGGAAGAGCTCATCGCGGAAGGCTTCGACGCCGCCACCGTGGAGCGCATCGTAGCCACGGTGGCGGCGAACGCTTTCAAGCGCGCTTTGGAGCCGCCGTTCCCCTCCGCGCCCTTCTACGACTGATCTGCGTTGGTGCTCCTGATGGGCGTGAGTTGAAGCATGGCGTCGATGCGTTGGCCGAGCATGTTCCGTGGAGCCTTCATGGGCCACTACGATCTGCGCACGCGGCTTCGTGCGAAATGATGTTGCGAATCTTCGCCTCCCGCGTCGCAGGTCCGCGCGGAATCGCGCCTGCATTTCATCATCCTGATCGGAGTGCGCAGCACCCCCGTCGTCCCGTGCGAAGCGCGCAGTCGAAGGGCCTTGCGCCGCGTCGACCTCGGCTCGGCTGCTGAAAAACCGAATTCCGTCAAGAAAACGAGGTATGGGAAGCCCGAAGCCGGTTTTCGGGCCGCCTGCGAAGAAAGCAGGCGAGCCTTCAGCTTCGTTTGCGCAGGTCGCGCGATGGTGTCTAGAGTTCGAAGGCTCGCTGGCTCTCCCATACCTCGTTTTTCTCGCAGAATTCGCGGATTCCGCCGCTGAACCGACGGGGCGCGGCGGGACTTCTGCGCAGCGAGCGGGGGCGGGAGCGGGGCCTAAACGGCCTCCTGTGCTGCATCCGGCGGCCGCGCCGGCACGAGGCCGGCTGCTGCAGATGCGCGCGCATGCCGCACACTTTGCGAAGATTGCATGACGCTGCGCCGCGCCGCCCTCGCCTTTTCGGCGCGCTCTCTATACTCTGATGCCCATCGGAAACGGATAGAGCAAAGGGGCGTAAGTGCAATGGAGCGACGCGCGTTCTTCAAACTGGCGGGCATCTCGGCGGCGTCGCTGGCTGCGCTCGGCGCGCTCGGCGCGTGCGACGCCGGGATTGTTGAAGATAATCCCCTGATGGGCGCTTTGGAATCCGATGACGCGTCCGAATCCTTGTCGCCCGCAGGTTCGCCCGCGGTCTCGTTTTCTGCTGAGGTTGACGTCCTGATCGTGGGCAGCGGCGTCGCGGGCCTGTCCGCGGCAATAGCTCCCGTCAAGGCGGGGCGGTCGGTAATGATCGTGGACAAGCTCGAGCTGCTGGGCGGGGAGAGCTACGAATCGAACGGCGTCATATGCGTCGCCGGGAGCGACGTGCAGCGCGCCGCGGGCGCCGATCGCTCGATCGACGAGGCGTGGCAGGTTGTTCAGAAGAAGTTGAGCGAGGTCGGCGTCGTCGAACTTGCGCTCGCCCAGCGTCTGTTCGAGGCGGCTCCGCGATGGGTCGATCTTCTTGCAAGCGAGTACGGTGCGCAGTTTTCCGATCCATCCATCGTCGAGTCGGACGACGTGAAGGGCCTGATCCTGCTGCCGAAGAACGGCTTGGGCGACATGGAGAGCATCATGGTTCCATTGCGCGACGGACTTCTCGATGCCGGTGCCGTATTCCATACCGATTACCGGGCGACAGCAGTCATCCTCTCGGAGGCAGCGGTGGTGCGCGGCGTGCGCTTCTCTGTAGCGAAGGGGACTTCGACGGTCGATGTAGGCGCCCGCCGCGTCGTTGTGGCTGCGGGCGGTTTCTCGAGCAGCCAGCCGCTCGTTCACAGCTACCTGCCCGACCAAGAGCGCATCGCCTGCTATACGACCGCATCGATGGGCGAGGGCCAAATGCTGTGCGAGGCCGTCGGCGGTCAGCTCGAAGGCATGGACGTAGCGGCTCCGCTCACGAGCGATATCCCCCAAGCTGCGGCATGGGGGCTGTTCGGGCCGACGCTCATCGTCGATGCGCTTGGCAATCGGTTCGCACGCGAGGACAGTATCGATGCGGCGGCGAACGCCTGCGCGGCCGACGAACGCGGCTATTGGTGGACGATCTTCGACGAGGAGCTGGTAAACGGCGGCCAGTCGCGCAGCTTGGCGCAGGTGACGAGCGGGAACTCCCGGCGGGTTGTCGGACCCTGCAACGATCTTGCCGCGCTCGCCGCGCAGGCGGGCATTCCGTCCGAAACGCTGGAGGGCACGTTCGCTCGCTTCGATGCCGCCATCGAAGCCGGCAAAGATGAGGATTTTGGGCGCACGTCCTTCCTGCAGAAGCTCAACCCGCCGTACTACGCCATCAAGCAGATGCCCGTTCGCTACAAGACGCGCGGCGGAGTGCGAACCGATGAAGACGGGCGTGTGCTCGGATCGCTCGATGCGGCGATTTCGGGCATCTATTGCTGCGGCGCATCGGCGGCTATCGGCATGGCGGGTATCGCGGCGAGCGGCGCATCGGGCATGCTGGTGGGCGAAGCGGTGGCTGCCTCGCTTGAAGGCGACGACGCCTAGGGGCCAGGGCGGTCGGGAGGGCGGCGGATCCGAGCGGCTGCTCGCTTCGCTCGCAGGATTGCGGACCCGCCGCTTTCGCTCTGCGGCGTTGCCGTGAGGTTGCCGACCTGCAAGAAGGCGGCAACCGGTTCTTGATGACCTCATGACACAATGACAGCACGTACTCGCCAAAGCGGCGCCGATTGCGCATGGGCGCCAGCGTCGCTATGGACAAGGAAGTGGAGGTCAGCATGGCTGAGGACAACACAGGACTTACAAGCGCTGCGAAGCGGACGGTATCGCGACGGTCGTTTTTGACGGGAGCATGCGCGGCAGGCGCGCTTGCGGCTGTCGGCGGATTGACGGCGTGTGCAGGCACGCCCCAGAATGACGGGCAGGGGACCGAGGGCGGATCCGGCAGCGGCACGAACGGCGACGGGGCGGCAGGCAATGCGGCTCCCAGCTCGATCGACAAGACCTACGACACCGATCTGCTTATCGTCGGCGCCGGCGGCAGCGGTCTTGCGTGCGCGGTGCAGGCGGCGCTTAACAACATGAACTTCATCGTGGTGGATCGAAACAGCCAGGTAGGCGGTAATGCGAGCTTTGTCGAAGGCATGTTCGCCGTCAACTCCTCGCTTCAGCGCGAGCAGGGGATCGATATCAAGCCCGCCGACGTCATCGAGGCCGAGCTGACGCGCGGCCAGCATCGCCAGAACGGCGATTACTGGCTTGATCTGGTAAACAATTCGGCTGACAACATCTCTTGGTGTCAAGAGCAGGGCGTGCAGTATTCGGGTACGGTGGACGACTACTACGGTGGCCTGTTCCCGACGTTCCATTGGTTCAAAGAAGGCAAGGCGGCGGTCGGCTACGTCGAGCCCATGAAGAACCGTCTGGACGAGCTTGGCGTCGAGCTGCACCTCAATACGACGGTGAACGGTCTGATCATGCAGGATAAGAAGGTTGCCGGGGCCTACGCTGACGGCGACGAAGGCACAGTGCAGTACAACGCGAAGGCGGTCGTGTTCGCAACGGGCGGGTTCGGCGGCAACGCCGAGGTCATCGCCGAGCAGGGTTGGGACACCGATGGTGTTCATATCGTTGGATCGCCGAATGCCGCTGGCGACGGCTACCGCCTTGCCATGGACAATGGCGGGAAGAACATGATGGCGGGCTCGGCCCAATCCATCCTGTACGCCATCCAGGCCTTCCCGGCCATCGACTTCCACGACGCGGCCGAGAACCCCATCAACGGGTATTTCGGCATCGCTGCGGGCGGTCCGGTGCTGTGGGTGAACGAGGCGTGCGAGCGCTACAGTCGCGAGAACCTCACGGCCGACAACCTGGTGCTCCAGTGCATTCCCGGCAAGGACAACAAGGCCAACTACGTATTGTTCGACCAGGCCATCTTCGATCAATTCTTCGGCAAAGACGATGACGCCAAGAAGATGTTCCAGGACGGTTTGGCCAGCAACGACGGCAACAGCCTGTTCCAAGCCGATACGGTTGAGGACCTGGCTGGCAAATTCGATCTCGACGCCGATGCGCTCAAGGCGACGGTCGATCATTACAACGAGCTGTGCAAGGCAGGAGCCGACACCGATTTCGGCAAAGCGGCCGACCTCATGGTGCCCGTCGAAACCGCGCCGCTCTATATGGCGAAGCTTTCGTACAGCTACTTCTTCTCTGTCGGGGGTATTGCCACCGACAAGAAGCGCCGCGTGCTCGACGGCGATATGAACCCTATCGAAGGCCTCTATGCCATCGGCAACGACGGCAACATGCTCTACCGCAACGTGTACACCATCAACATGCCGGGCACTGCGTTCGGGAACCAGGTGAATTCGGGCCGCGAGGCCGCGAACGCCGCCATGGAGTACGTGCAGGGCTAATCCGATCGGGCGAGGGAGGGGGTCCTGAAAGGGCTCCGAAAGACCGCTCGCTGCGCTCGCAGGATCTTTCGGAGCCCTTTCAGGACCCCCTCCTCCGGTTGCATGCCAGCAGAACTGCGGGCGCGCGGCCGGACCTCGGACGGCTGGGAGCCCTTGGAGTGGGGATGGCTCGCTGCGCTCGCAGGATCTTTCGGAGCCCTTTTAGGACCCCCTCCTCCGGTTGCATGCCAGTAGAACTGCGGGCGCGCGGCCGGACCTCGGACGGCTGGGAGCCCTTGGGGGAACCGCTCGCTGCGCTCGCGGTTTCGGGGGGCTTTCGAAATACCTCTGCTGATGTATGGCGCTTGCGGTGTCGGGCGCGTACCATGACGGCATGGACAACTTTCTTGTGAACAATCGTGCGATGACTCCGAAAGATTGGGGAGTCGACGCCGCCGTGGCCGCGATGGCGTTTCTTATAGGGTGCGGCCAGCTCATGCTGGCGGCGTCTTCCATTGTGATTCCCGACTTGGCCATGCGGCAATATTTGGGCATCGTGAATGTCGTGCCCAGCACTTCGGTGTTCGTGGCGCTTGCCCTCACCACGTTGCCGCTTGCGGTGCGCCGCCGGTTTCCGTGGCCGGTGTTCCTGTTCACCTTCGTCGCCTTCATCGGGTTGCAGAATGCGTTCAGCGGTTTCTCGCTTTCCATCATCGGCCCGGTCGTAGCCGTCTACACCATCGCCTGCGAACTCAGCCGCGTTGAGGCGGCGATTGCCGTCGCCCTCGCCGTGCTCGGGCTCGTGTTCTCTGAAGCGCCTTCGCGCACGGCGAGCCTTGCGTTCTTCACGCGCGCGACCAACATCGCGCTCGTCGCGGCTGCAGCGTTGGGCGGATATGCATATCGCACGCACCGCGCCTACGTGGAGGCGGTGGAGCAGCGCGCCGAAGAGGCCGAACGCGCAGGCGCGCAGGAAGCGGCTCGTCGGGTCGAAGAGGAGCGTGTGCGCATAGCCCGGGAGGTGCACGACATCACGGCGCATTCCCTTTCTGCGGTCAGCGTCCAGGCCGCAGCAGCTGAGCGCCTGGTCGATCGCGACCCTGCGGCGGCGAAGGAGGCTATAGCCGCGGTGCGTGCGACCGCGAAGGGCGCGCTCGACGATATCCGCAGCATGATCGGCGTGCTGCGGCATGGCGATTCGCCCACCGACATGGCTCCAACGGTGGGCACGGACCGTCTTGATGATCTGGTCGTCTATCTGGGCAAGGCGGGAATCGCTGCGTCCCTCGACGATGCCGGGTATGATCGCAGCCGCGTGCCCGCCCACGTGGATGTGGCCCTTTTCGGCATTGCGCGCGAGGCGGTTACCAATATCGTGCGCCATGCGCATGCCCAAACTGCTGTGCTGTCTCTTGCGCTCGAAGGAGGCCGCGCACGGCTCGTCGTCGAGGACGACGGACGTGGATTTGACGTGGCGGATTCGGAGCATGGACATGGGATCGAGGGCATGCGCGAACGCGCGCGACTGCTTGGCGGCACGCTCGAGGCAGATGCGCGTCCAGCCGGCGGATTCCGCGTGACGGCGGTGCTGCCGACGGGCGCCGGAACGGAAGGACGCGAGGCATGAGAGACGAGCGGACAGCTGCGATGGCTTCTGGAAATGGACGGATCGGCCCCGATTCGCCGCGGGACGTTCCGCTGCGCGTGCTCGTAGCCGACGATCAAGACTTGGTGCGCAGCGGATTCCGGCTCATTCTTCTGTCCTATGACGGCATCGAGGTGGTGGGGGAGGCGCGCGACGGCGAGCAGGCGGTCGAGCTGGCGCGACGTTTGCGTCCTGACGTGGTGCTCATGGATATTCGCATGCCGCACATGGATGGGATCGAAGCCACGCGCACCATCAGAAACGATACTGCGCTGGACGAGGTGCACGTGCTCATTCTCACCACGTTCGACCTGGATGAATACGTGTATGATGCGCTTGCGGCCGGGGCGAGTGGTTTCCTGCTCAAGGACGCCGATCCCGACGAGATCGCTTCGGCTGTGCGCGTCGTCTCCCAGGGCGACGCGCTCATTGCGCCTTCCATCACTCGGCGGCTTGTCGAAGCGTTCGTCGCGTCGCGTCCCGCGAGCGCGGGAGCCGCTGGCAGAACCGCCGCTCTGCGTGCGCTGACCGATCGCGAGCGCGAGATACTTGTGTACGTGGCCCGGGGCCTGTCGAACGACGAGATAGGCGCGCGCCTCTTCATTTCGCCTGCCACGGTGAAGACCCACCTTGCACGCATCATGGCCAAGCTCGATGCGCATGACCGCGCTCAGCTTGTCGTGGCCGCCTACGAGGGAGGGCTCGTCAAGCCCGGACCGACCCTGCCGTAATGGTCACGACCAGTTGTGGCGAAAATTTGACGATTCGTTTAAACCTTAGTCAAAGCGACTGAGGTTTTCTGCAAATTCTCTTGAAATCCGAATCAAGGGTGTTATGATAACGCAGTGTTTAGCACTCGTTACCGCGGAGTGCTAGCAGTCGCCACAACCGAGTGGTTAAATAGAGTATCAACGCGGCAACCGGCTTCGTGGATGAGACGGACGAAAGGAAGGCAACGTTATGAACTTGAAACCATTGGGTGATCGCGTCATCATCAAGCAGGACGAGGCGGAAGAGAAGACCGCTTCCGGCTTGTATCTCGCCTCCGAGGCGAAGGAAAAGCCCCAGACGGGCGTTGTGCTGGCTGTGGGAGAAGGCAAGCTCGATAAGGAGGGCACGCTGGTTCCCGTTCCGGTGAAGGTGGGCGACAAGGTCATCTACGGCAAGTACGGCGGCACGGAAATCCATGTCGACGGCGAAGACGTGCTCATCGTGCGCGCAGACGACTTGTACGCGGTGTTCGAGTAAGTCTCATTCCTTGTTGATCCAACGGGTACATTCATCGAAAGGAAGCACATATCATGGCTAAAGATATCAAATTCGAGGCAGATGCCCGCAGTGCGCTTGCCGCAGGCGTGAGCAAGCTGTCGGATGCCGTCAAGGTGACGCTTGGCCCCAAGGGCCGCTACGTCGCTCTCGAGAAGTC
Organism: Enteroscipio rubneri; assembly: GCF_963929405.1. Taxonomy (NCBI): domain Bacteria; kingdom Bacillati; phylum Actinomycetota; class Coriobacteriia; order Eggerthellales; family Eggerthellaceae; genus Enteroscipio; species Enteroscipio rubneri. The sequence goes on from NZ_CAWVIN010000003.1 coordinate 1,231,707, forward strand.
CTACGGCGCCCCCACCATCACCAACGATGGCGTGACCGTGGCCAAGGAAGTGGAGTTGGAGGATCCCGTCGAGAACATGGGCGCCCAGCTCGTGCGCGAGGTGGCTGTGAAGACGAACGACGTGGCCGGCGACGGCACCACCACCGCCACGCTGCTGGCCGACGTCATCGTGTCCGAGGGCCTGCGCAACGTGACCGCCGGCGCCGATGCGCTCGGCATCCGTCGCGGCATTCAGAAGGCCACCGACGCTATCGTCGACGCCATCAAGGCCGATGCGACGCCCGTCTCCACGAAGGAGCAGATCGCGAATGTCGGCACCATCTCCGCCGGCGACGCTGAGATCGGCGAGAAGATTGCCGAGGCCATGGACGCCGTGGGCAACGACGGCGCTATCTCCGTGGAGGAGAACGCCGCTTCGTTCGACCTGGAGCTCGACATCGTCGAGGGCATGCAGTACGACCGCGGGTACATCTCGCCGTACATGGCCACCGATATGGAGAAGATGGAGGCCGTGCTGACGGATCCCTTCATTCTGCTCACGGACCAGAAGATCACCAACATTCAGGACATGGTCGGACTGCTTGAGGAAATCATGCGCTCCGGTCGTCCGCTGTTCATCGTCGCCGAGGACGTCGAGGGCGAGGCTCTTGCCACCATCCTGCTGAACAAGCTGCGCGGCACCTTCAACTGCGTCGCCATCAAGGCTCCCGGCTTCGGCGATCGCCGCAAGCGCATCCTCGAGGACATTGCCGCTGTCACGGGCGCGCAGGTCATCGACAAGGACTTCGGCATGACCATGGCGGATGCCCGCATCGACATGCTCGGCCATGCTAAGACGGTCAAGGTCACCAAAGACGCCGCTCTTATCGTTGACGGCGCTGGCGAGAAGTCGGCCATCGAGGATCGCATCAATCAGATCAAGGCCGAGCTCGAGCGCGTCGATTCCGATTTCGATCGCGAGAAGCTGCAGGAGCGTCTGGCGAAGTTGTCCGGCGGCGTGGCGGTGCTCAAGGTGGGTGCAGCAACCGAGTCCGAGCTCAAGGAGAAGAAGTCCCGCATCGAGGATGCTCTGCAGGCAACCCGTGCAGCCGTCGAGGAGGGCATCGTCGCCGGCGGCGGCGTGGCGCTGGTAGACGCGTTGCCCGCTCTCGACAAGCTGGACACGACCGACAAGGACGAGGAAGTCGGCGTGAACATCATCCGCAAGGCGCTCGAAGCTCCGATGCGCGCTATCGCCCAGAACGCGGGCTTCGAGGGCAGCGTCGTTGTCGAGCACGTCAAGGGCATGGGCAAGGGCGAAGGCCTGAACTGCGCCAACGGCGAGTACGGCGACATGATCCAGATGGGCGTGAACGATCCGGTGAAGGTGACCCGCACCGCGCTGCAGTCCGCAGCTTCCGTTGCAGCCCTCATCCTCATCACCGAGGCCACCATCAACGACATCCCGAAGGATCCGGATCCGGCGGCCATGGCCGCGGCTGCTGCCGGCGGTATGGGCGGCATGATGTAATCTGGGTTCCGCCGGCTTTCAGCCGGCGGAACAGCCCAGCGCCCTTTGCGGGCGCTTCGGTTCGCGTGTTGGACCGAAACCACCTCAAACTCGGAAACGCTGGGCGGTCCCGTCGGGGCCGCCCCGTTTTGTGCGTCGGGCGCGGCATGCTCCCCGGACGAGCGTTCCGGGCATGTGCGGTCCCGGCAACCACGTGATCGGCGCTTTCGGAAAATAGTGACCGTTCGGCTACGCCGAAGCCGCGACAGGATCCTTCGACTACAATAGCAGGGCTATGGAAGAATTCGCACATATCGCTGGGCATGTCCTCGAGCATTCGGTCGCCGACACGCTCTACATCATCCCGTTCCTCTTCGTCACCTACCTCGTTATGGAGTGGCTTGAACACAAGACGAGCGGCAGGACCGAGGCGGCCGTGCAGCGCGCGGGCGCGGCGGGGCCCGCGGTAGGCGCTCTTGTGGGCGTCGTGCCGCAATGCGGCTTCTCGGCTGCGGCGGCAACGCTGTGGGCGGGACGCGTGATCACGCTCGGGACACTGTTCGCGGTCTTTTTGTCTACGTCCGATGAGATGCTGCCTATCTTCATCGCCGAGCAGGTGCCGGTGGTCGTCATCCTGAAGATCCTCGCTGCGAAGATCGTCATCGGCATGGTGATGGGCTTTTTGGTTGATGCGGGCATGCGCATCGCACGTCGCATCGATTCGCCTCTGCACATTCACGAGCTATGCGAGCGCGACCACTGCCACTGCCATGATGGCGAAGGCGGCATCCTAAAAAGCGCCATCAAGCACACCTTGCAGGTCACCTTGTTCGTCTTCCTCATCACCCTTGTCCTGAACGGCGTCTTGGAAGTGGTGGGCGAGGACGTGCTGGGAGAGTTTCTGAGCGCGAACCCGGCGCTTTCGGTTTTCGGGGCGGCACTTGTGGGCCTCGTGCCTAACTGCGCCGCCAGCATCGTTGTCGCGCAGCTCTATGTGAGCGGCGTGCTCGGTTCAGGCGCGATGCTCGCTGGCCTGCTTGTGAGCGCAGGCGTGGGCTTGCTTGTGCTCGTGCGTACGAACCGCCACTGGAAGCAGAATGTCGCCATCATCGCAGGGCTGTACGTCACCGGTGTCGTATGGGGCTTCATAGCGAATGCGCTCGGAGTTGTATTCTAGCCGTCCGAGCCTCCCGGCGACGATGCGCATGCAGGACGCGGGAGCTGCCAGGGAGCCTCGCAGCAGCGTTTCAGCGCGGGCCTCCCATACGGTTTCCAGCATGAAGCGCGCGGCTGCGCCGGGTATGTCGAAAGGGATGGGAACGACTTCGCCGGAGCGGGTATGCCGTGCGAGCTGCGTTGCTCAGCCGGGCTCGCAAAAGGGCTGTCCGCGAGCGTGCGATTTGCGGTAGCATAAGCGAACAACGTCGAGAGGAGATTACATGGCCACGCTTGAAGCCGGCATGACGCGCGATGAGGCGTTTGCGTTGTTGCAGGAGCATAACAAGGATCCGTTCCATATTGAGCATGCGGAGACGGTGGAGCAGACCATGCGGTACTTCGCGCGCGAGTACGATCCGGACAATGAGGAGTTCTGGGGCATCGTGGGCCTGCTGCACGACCTGGATTGGGAGGAGCACGACGACGAACCCGAGCTGCACACCGTCTATGCGGCCAAGGACATCGAAGCAGCAGGCGGCACGTCCGAGCTTATCCGTGCCATTCAGAGCCACACGTCGGACTTCAACACCGAGCTTCCCAAGCCGGAACTCCAGATGGAGAAGATCCTGTTTGCCACCGAGGAGCTGACGGGCCTCATCGGCGCGGCCATCGTCATGCGCCCGAGCAAGAGCGTCATGGACTTCGAGGTGAAGTCACTCAAGAAGAAGTTCAAGGACAAGCGCTTCGCCGCCGGCGTGAGCCGCGACGTCATCCGTTCCGGAGCCGAGATGCTCGGTTGGGAGCTGGACGAACTGTTCGCCCGTACCATCGAGGCCATGCAGTCCTTCGCTCCCGACAAGGATACGTTCGTCCCAATCGAAGGGTAGGCAAGCCTCTGCGAGCGCTTCCCGCTCTCGATGCCCATGGGCCAAGTGCCCTACGACTCGTCGAGCTCTTTCAGCTTGCGCCGCATAGTGCCGTTCGCTCGGCTCACCCACAGGTAGGCCGCAAGGGCGATGATGGCTACGCCGGCCATGGCGGTGAACAGGCCGTCGTAGCCCCAGAGCGGCTGGATGATGCCGAGCAGAAACGGTCCGGCCCCTACGCCGATGTCGAGCAGCGCGTAGAAGGTCGAGTTTGCCAGACTCAGCCGATCGTCAGGCGCGATGCGCACCGCCAATGCGAGGCCGCTTGCCTGCACGGTTCCCACACCGAAGCCCAGCAACGCGGCGGCGATGAGCATCGCGGCGGGTCGGTAGACGGTCGCAAGCAATGCCATGCCGCATATGAACGCGATGAACGCGGGCACCATGACCACGCGGTCTCCCTTCCGGTCGAACAGCTTGCCTGTGAAGGGGCGGGTGACGAACGTTGCGATGGCGTACACGACGAAAAAGAAGCTCGCAGGAGTCTCCAACCCACGTTCGGCGGCGAAGGGTGTAAGGAACGCGAGCAGGCTCGAATAGCAGAAGAAGAGCAGCGCACAGACGGCACTGATGGGAATAATGCTCCGCTCGAGATAATTGGACAGACGGGGCTGCGGAACACGGAATCCGCCTGCACGTTCGTCGCGCTCCTCCTCAGCGATCTCGCGTGCCTTCTGCTCCACGCTTTCATGCATGGAGCCTGCGGCGGCTTCCATGCGTTCGTCGCGCAGCTCGGGAACCTTCAGCTGCGTTGCGGCAAGCAGACCCAAAGCAGCGGCGATGGCTGCCACCACGAACAGCGTTTCCGCGCCGGCAGTCTGCGTCAGGTACATTCCCAGAAAGGGGCCGACAGCCGCTCCGAGCGTGACGGACAACATATAGTAGCCCACGCCTTCGCCCTTGCGATCGTCGGGCACAAGGGCCGTTACGATGGTGCCGATTGACGTCGAGCAGGCACCGAAGGCGAAGCCGTGCAGGAAGCGCAGCACGAACAGCATGCCGAAGTCCATGCCAGCCAAATACAGCGCCGAGAATGCCACCTCGAGCGCCGCTCCGATCACGAGCATCCGCTTGCGGCCGATACGATCCAGAATGCGTCCGGTTGCGATGCGCGCAACCAGCGTGCCGATGATGAAGATGCTCGCAGCCAGGCCTGCCAACGAAGCCGGTGCGTCGTAGAGGCGCATGGCGTAGTTTGCGACGACCACCATGAGCCCATAGTAGTTCACCATGAGCAGAAAATTCACTCCTGTGCCCAGGACAAAGTCCTTCGTCCAAAGCTTTGTGTGCGAAGAGGCCATATTAGCTGAGCGGCTTCTTGTCCGGCGTGTCCTTTGCGATGAGCACTGCCACCGGAGACCCCTGCACCACGGCGTAGCTCACGCTGCCCAGATATCCTTTAACGCCTCCCTGTCCCCTGCTGCCCATGATAATGAGGTCACAGCCTTCATCCTGGGCGCATTTGAGGATGAGGTCAGCGGGCGAGGTTCCTTTCAGCAGCTTGGCATGCGCGTTGTTCGGCACCTCGTCTGCGGTGCGCTGCAGATCATGCAGGATGCGGTCGGCTTCGTCGAAAAGCGCAGCTTCAGCACCGGTGCCCATGCCATACAGCTTGAGCACATGGACGAGCACAAGTTCGACACGTTCGTCTTGCGCCGCAATGGCGCGCGCGAGGTCAATGGCCTTGGCTGAAGGGGCTGATCCGTCGTAGGCGACCAGTATCTTGGAGCACCACATGAGAGCTGTCACGCCTTTCATCGAGGGGGTGCGCATGAGGAAACCCCTTCATTATACGCTTCCTGTTCTGCTTCAAGATTTCACCACGATGCCTTCATTCTGACGGGTTGCCTTCACCCTGCCTCGTTCGCCCTCCTGGACGCCCCGCGTCCCCGATCCGCGATTCTGTTGGCATTATGCACCGTTTGCATCTCCGAATATAATCATTGACCCGCTCCGCACGCCCGGCTAAAATGGGTACTCGCGCATGCAGCGGACGTGGGCCGTTAGCTCAGTTGGTAGAGCAGGGGACTTTTAATCCCAAGGTCGCGGGTTCGATTCCCTCACGGCCCACCATTTTCTTCTCCCTGCACGTTTCGCGGTTCGATTCCACTGGGCCATCGTCCAACGGCAGGACTCTGGTTTTTGGTACCAGCTATCCAGGTTCGAATCCTGGTGGCCCAGCCATCGTAGTCTCATGCGAGCTTTCGCCGAAATTCGTATGTCGATTGATTGGCCCCGCTATCGCAAACGGGGGGGGGACAACATCCTCTGCAACCTCCTCAATCCCATGTTCTCGCATCGCTGCTTCCGATCTGAGGATACCGCGGTTTCTGAAATCCTCCCTTGACCATGCGCCCAAAACACGTATCATTGATGCAATCGTTTGCAAGACTGCCGCGCGCCGCTAGTTCGAGCGTTGCGGATACGTCGAAGCCGACAAGGCGGCTGCGCAGTGCGCAAATACCTGGCGGTCCCGTTTCTGCGACGAGGACTGCGCGGCACAGACCGCAGGCCTGGCATGCAGGCATGTTCCGAACCAGCAGGTTTGTTGGTATCGTGCGCTCGTATTTTCTCTTGCACATCTTGTCAATAATTTGGTATCATTTGCAGCTGCTGCTTAACGACCATTTGCTTGAAGGAGCACTTTTGACCAAAGAAGATGTCATCGAGCTCGAGGGAACGGTCCTCGAGGCGTTGCCAAACGCTATGTTTAGGGTGGAACTCGAAAACGGGCACAAGATATTGGCCCACATTTCCGGCAAGATGCGCATGCACTACATCAAGATCCTGCCGGGTGACAAAGTGACGGTCGAGCTTTCCGTCTACGATCTCAATCGAGGTCGCATCACCTATCGGTTCAAATAGGGCGGTATCTGCGCGGCGCGTGGATGCGGTGTGCAGATTCTGTGATGAGAAGGACGATCGTCGAAAGGTTTCGACGGGTGTCGGAGCGTAGTGTGTCGGCAGGGGTGCAGGTCGGTCGGGCATGCGGTTGGGCAAACAGTGAGGAAAATCATCGTCTGCGGCTGGACGTGACAGATAGATATAAGAACGCATAACCGAAAGGAAGCAATTATGAAGGTACGCCCTTCGGTCAAGAAAATGTGCGACAAGTGCAAAATCATCCGACGCCATGGCAAGGTGCTCGTCATTTGCGAGAACCCGCGCCATAAGCAGCGTCAGGGCTAGGAAGAAAGAGGAGAATAACCTATGGCACGTCTTGTTGGTGTCGACCTTCCTCGCGACAAGCGCATTGAAGTCGGCTTGACCTACATCTACGGCATTGGCCTGACCACCTCCAAGAAGATTCTCGCCGAGACCGGCGTCGATCCTGACGTCCGCGTCAAGGACCTCACGGAGGATGATCTCACGAAGCTGCGCGACTACATTCAGGCTAACATCAAGGTGGAGGGCGACCTGCACCGCGAGGTTTCGCAGAACGTCAAGCGCCTCATGGAGATCGGTTGCTACCGAGGGCTGCGTCATCGTCGCGGCCTGCCTGTTCGCGGTCAGCGCACGCACACGAACGCGCGCACGCGCAAGGGTCCTCGTAAGCAAATCGGCGGAAAGAAGAAGTGAGGTAGCGAGAAGTGGCAGCTAAGAAAAACGTGCGCACCCGCATCAAGCGCTCCGAGCGCAAGAATATCGCCGTGGGTGCCGCGCACATCAAGTCTACGTTCAACAACACCATCGTGAGCATCACCGATCCTCAGGGCAATGTGATCTCATGGCAGTCCGCTGGCACGGTTGGCTTCAAGGGCTCCCGCAAGTCCACGCCGTTTGCGGCGCAGATGGCCGCCGAGGCCGCTGCGAAGACGGCGATGGAGCACGGCCTGAAGAAGGTCGCCGTGTTCGTCAAGGGCCCGGGTTCGGGCCGCGAGACGGCCATACGCTCGCTTCAGGCCGCTGGTCTGGAAGTCTCCAGCATTCAGGATTGCACACCCATCCCGCACAACGGTTGCCGTCCCCGCAAGCGTCGTCGCGTGTAGTTTGAAAGGATCGATTAACTATGGCAATCAATAGAACTCCGGTTCTAAAGCGCTGCCGTCAGCTTGGCCTGGATCCGGTGGTGCTGGGTTACAGCAGCAGCAAGACCTCCATCCGCGAGCCCAAGCGCCGTCGCAAGGAAAGCGAATACGGCATGCAGCTTCGCGAGAAGCAGAAGGTCAAGTTCATCTACGGGGTGCTCGAGAAGCAGTTCCGCGGATACTACAAGAAGGCCAAGTCCATGCCGGGCGTCACGGGCGAGAACCTTATGCGCATCCTGGAGTCCCGTATCGACAACGTCATCTTCCGCCTCGGGTTCGCCCGCACGCGCAAGGAGGCTCGTCAGATCGTGACCCACGGCCACATTACCGTGAATGGCAAGCGCGTCGACATCCCGTCGTTGCGCGTGAAGGCCGGCGACGTCGTGGCCGTCGCTCCCAAGTCGAAGGACCTGCTGGTCATCAAGAGCGCACTCGTGTCGAATGCGCGCTTCCAGGTGCCGGCATGGCTCGAAGTTGATATCGAGAAGCTGCAGGGCAGCGTGTTGGCTCTCCCGCAACGCGATCAAATCGATCTGGACATTCGCGAACAGCTCATCGTCGAACTCTACTCGAAGTAATCGCGGCGTAGTAAGGAGGCTTATACAGCATGACAGAGTTCATGAGGCCTACAGTAACAACGGAAGAAGTTAACGAGACCGTAGCGCGTTTCATCGTGGAACCGCTGGAGCGCGGCTATGGCTATACGCTGGGAAACTGCATGCGCCGTGTGCTGCTCTCGTCGCTGGACGGCGCGAAAGCGACCGCGATCCAGATCGATGGCGTGCAGCATGAGTTCACGACCGCCGAAGGCGTTATCGAGGATATCACCGATATCGTCCTGAACGTCAAGGGGCTCGTGTTCTCCGCGCTCAACGACGATATCGAAGAGGCTACGGCGCATGTGTCGGCGGAAGGACCCTGCACGGTGACGGGTGCCGATCTCGACATCCCGACCGAATTCACGCTTGTCAACCCGGAGCATGTTATCGCTACGGTTGCCGATGGCGGTCAGCTGGACATGACGATCCGCATCGGAGTGGGCCGCGGCTATGTGTCGGCCGAGCGCAACAAGCGCACCGAGGACCCCATCGGCATCATCCATGTCGACTCGCTGTTCTCGCCGGTGCGCCGTTGCACGCTCAATGTCACGGATACCCGCGTCGGCCAGCGCACGGACTACGACAAGCTGGTGCTGGAAGTGGAGACGGACGGCAGCATCCTGCCTTCCGAGGCCGTGTGCCGCGCTTCTAATATCATCAACCAGTATATGGGCGCCTTCCTGAGCCTGTCCGACGTCATCGACGAAGAAGAGGGCGAGGTTCCCTCCATCTTCGCGCCGGAGGGGCAGGAGTCCAACGCAGAGCTCGATAAGCAGATCGAGGATCTGGACTTGTCGGTGCGCTCGTACAACTGCCTGAAGCGCGCCGGAATCCATTCCGTCCGACAGCTCGTCGAGTTCTCCGAGAACGATCTGCTGAACATCAGGAACTTTGGTGCGAAGTCCATCGAGGAAGTGAAGGACAAACTCATTTCCATGGACCTCAATTTGAAGCTATAGGAGACACGAGATCATGAGACACAACTACAAGGGCCGCAAGCTGGGCACTGACTTCAGCCACACCAAGGCCATGAAGAAGAGCTTGGTGAACGCCCTGTTCCTGAACGACCGCATCAAGACGGTCGAGTCGCGCGCCAAGGAGATCCGTCCTGACGTCGACAAGATCATCACGTGGGCGAAGAAGGGCGACCTGCATTCCCGTCGTCTTGCCATCGCGGCAACCGACGATAAGGAAATCGTGCGCGAGATCTTTGAGAAGGTTGCGCAGGGCATGTTCGCCGATCGCCAGGGCGGCTATACCCGCATTATGAAGCTGGGCAACCGCAAGGGCGACAACGCCCCCATGGTTATCATGGAGCTGGTGACCGAGCCCGTAGCCAAGAAGGCCAAGGATGAGGAGAAGCCTGCTGCCAAGAAGGCAGCGAAGAAGGCCACTCCGAAGAAGGTCGAGGCTGCGGACGAGACGCCGGCTGAGGAGAAGGCTGCCGAGGCCGAGGAGCCGAAGGTCGAAGCCGAGGAAGCTCGGGAGGCAGAGGCTCAGGTTGAGGAGGCCGACAAGGCCGAGGAAGCCGCTGCTGAGGATGCCGAAGCCGCCAAGGCGGAGGAGAAGGACAAGGCCGAATAGTCCGTTCTTCGCTCAGTCTGCAACGATGCATCGAGCGGGCTGCAATAAAAGCCCTAGGTGAAAGAGCCGAAGCCCAGCCGGGTTTCGGCTCTTCTGCTGCGAGGGCTTGCGCGCCCTTTCTTTCGCGCCCATTCCCGTAAGCAGCAGTTGTGCGCATGCAGGTGAGCATATGCGTTCCAGATGGTATGCGCGCCTGTTCCAGCCGTGAGAAGGCGCATGGGAAGATGCGACTCCGTCCAGGTCTTTTCAAGAGGCGATGTGCGAATTTAGTGGCACGTCTCACAATCGTAGATGTCTGCATGGTGGCAGTTCTGGCATGCTTGAGGCGCTCTCTCCAGAACGTCGGTGGATTCATGTGCGGTATGGCAGTCGGTGCAGCCAATCTTCGAGTGCCCTTTGTTCTCCGGCAATGCATGGGGGTTCATCGTTGTTTGGTTGCTGTCGACGAGGGCGATGCTGTCACGTGTCCTATCGGCGAGGTCGGCCGTGTCGTGGCAGCCCGTGCAGGCGTCGTTCTCAACTGCGGTGCGCATGAGCTCTGCGGTGGGCTTGGCATTCCGGATGCCTGTATGGACGGTTGTCAGCTCCGGGGCGTCATCATGGCAGTTCACGCAGTTCGATGGCGCATCGGAAAAATCCGTGCAAGCAGAGGCGGCTGCTGTTTTCGCCTCGAGGGAATGGCACGGTGCGCATTCGAGCTCCGGTTTCCAAGTAAAATCTTCTTGCAGAGAGACCTGTTCGACCGCCACGATCCCGGGCATCAACGCTTTGTCCGCAGATGTTGATTGACAGCCGATTAAAACAGTTGCAACGAGCAGGCAGAATACGAAACCCGCCATGACGGGCGCTTCCGGTTTCCTCCCTGCGTTTCTCCGCATTTCGATTATCCTTGTTTCGCGAAGAGATCCTTGAGGTCCTTCATGGTTCCGGCATTAAATCCCTCGCTGAAGGAACTGGGAACCACGATGAGATTGTTGCCGCCGCCCTCTTTCACGCTTTCGTTCACCATGCTTGCCATACGTATCTGGAGCGCGATCTCATCCTGGCGATAGAGCTCTGCCGCCTCCACGTACAGCTCTGCGATTTGGTTTTCGATCTCCGCGAGGATCACGCGCGCATTGCTTTCCTGTTGAGCCTGCGCCTCCCGCGACATCGCATCCTGCAGGTTCTCGGGAATGAGGATGTTGCGGATTTCGACGGATAGGATCGAGATGCCCCAATCACTCGTTTTCGCGCTCAGCGTTTCCCGCAGTTCGGAATCGAGCTGCGAACGTCGCGTCGAAATATCGGCAAGGTTGATTCTGCCAATGGCATCGCGCAACGCCGTTTGCGCCGACCATGAAACGGCGTTGGGGTAGTTGTCCACTTCGCACCATGCCTTTTGAGGGTTCACTACCATCCAGAAAAGAACGGCATCGATATCGGTTGGCACGAGATCGGCGGTAAGCGCCTCTTCCGCAGAGAACGGCGTTACGATGATACGCTGGTCAACGCGCAGTGCGGCCGATTCAAGGAAAGGGATGGTGAAGAAGATGCCCGGTCCTTTCACTCGATTGAAGCGTCCCAGGCGCAGCACGACTACTTTCTCCCATTGTTGCGTGACGTGCACCGTCAATAAGGCGGTAGCCAGATAAGCGAGGGCGATGAGCACCAACCCGAAGTGCCAGCCGTTATACAACACGAGGCCTAAGGGAAGAGCGGAGACGATGAACGTGAAAATCTCGAAAAGCCAAACGCCCATACGGGAAGAAAGGGGTTTCTTGGAGCGCACGGCGACGGGCAATCTGCTCTTTCGCTTTGCGTTCTTCCTCTTCTTACCCGACACGCTGCGCCCTTTCCCCCATAGGAGCGTTCTTTGAATTCGAGTCGATCGTAATGCAGACGCCCAGGCAATCCGCCACGATTCGCACGACCTCTTCGGCGGTCATGCCCAGCTGGAGAAGCTTGGAGACGTATTCGGACGTTATCATATGCGGCTCGCCCTCGAATGCGATAAAGCGCGAATCGTCGAGGTCGGCGACATGGGATCCCCGACCGGCCTGCACTTCGATAAGCCCGCTGCCTTCCAGCTCGTGATAGACCTTGTTCACGGTGTGGTAGTTGATGTCCAGCTGAACGGCCAGCTCTCGTACGGTCGGAAGCTGATCGCCCGGTTTGTACGTGCCCGATGCGATGAGATATGCGAGGCGTTGCTTCAGCTGCACCCAGATTGGGATATCGCTCTTCTTGTCGATCGAAAAGGAGTCGAACGGGTTCATGGACAACCCTCTCTTTTGCCTGTTGATGATATAGTATTCTATTGCTTGCGAACAATCAACAGCCGCCCCCGGCTGCCATCCTGAGCGAAATCGAAGGATCTTTACAAGAAGCGCATGTACGACACTCGATTGGAGGAGTGGGAGTGGATCGTATGAAGCCGGCGCGTTCGGTCACGCGGCGTTCCGCATTGGCGGCGTGCGTCGCAGCGGCGTCAACAGCAGCGCTTTCCTCCTGCGTCCCCTCCGGCTCGGCCGCTTCCTCCGAGGCTCCCAAGAAGGGGCTTGCCCAATACGGTTTCTGGATGGATTCAAGGGTCTGTGCCGGATGCGCTTCGTGTGTGGCGGCCTGCCGCGAGGCAAACAGCACGCCCGATGACTGCGAAGCGCGCAGAAGGATTATCTCGTACGTTTTTGATCGAGGGGAGTCGAGGTTCGTCTCGGTTTCGTGCATGCATTGCGCACAGCCCGCCTGCGTTGCCGTCTGCCCTGCTGGAGCCATAACCAAGCGCGCAGACGGAATTGTGGAGGTAGATCAGAGCCGGTGCATCGGGTGCAAGTACTGCCATGCGTCTTGCCCTTTCGGGGTGCCGCATTACACGTCGCTCGGCATGGACAAGTGCGACTGCTGCCTCGGTGCCGGTATAAAACCCGGTAAGGATCCATACTGTGTACAGGCTTGTCCGGCGAAAGCGCTGCAGTATGGAAAACTCGAAGACCTGCATCGGCGGGCAGAAGAGGCGGTGGGGAAGGTTGGGCTGCTCGAATCGCCTACCGAGCCTTCGTTCTATCTGACTTGACCTTTCATGAAGGCGTCTGATGGCTGAAACCGGCAAGGATCGCACATGATCGAACTGCAAACGGCATGGGGATGGCAGGTCGCGCTCTACCTCTTTCTCGGGGGGCTGGGTGCGGGAACGTTCATCGCCGCAACCTTGCTGGGATTCGTGCGCCGCAAGCGGCATCGACGGGCGCTTGCGGTTTCTTACTGGATAGCCGTCGCGTGCATCGCGGCGGGGCTGCTTTCGCTACTCTCCGAGGTCGTTCATCCCGGCAGGGCGTTGCTCATGTGGCAGAGCTTCAGCCACCTTGCCTCATGGATGGCGTTGGGCGCGTGGGCGGCGCTTGCGGCTCTGGTCGTTTTTTCTGTCACCGCGTTCCTTACGACGAGGAACACATCGGAATTGCTTTCCGGAGTGTGGGAAGAGCATCCTGGTTTGCGCAAAAGGCTGCGAACAGTTTTTTCGCTGGTCGGCCTCGTCCTCGCGTTTTTCATGGCGTTGTATACGGGGATGCTGCTCAAGGCAGCCCCGGGCATTCCCTTCTGGAATTCCTGGCTTCTGCCGTGTCTGTTCGTTGCAAGTGCGCTGGGAGCAGGCTTGAACGTTGTTGCCTCGCTTGCGGTTCTCACAGGTAGCGCTCGAAAGGTTTCACGCACACGGCGCCGGCTTTTCGCGGGCATCGTTATCGGCGTGGTGGCCGTCGAGAGCGCGCTGCTGTTCTTCTACTTGGCGAATATGCTGCAAGGCGGATCGGGCGCGCAGCCCTCCCAGCAATTCGCCGCTCAGGTTTCGGCCGAGTTGCTCCTGTCCGGCAGCTGCTCTTTGCCGTTCTGGGGGCTTGTGATCGCGGGGGGTCTCGTCGCGCCGCTCATCTTATCGGTATTGAGCCTGTTCCTGAGGGGAAGAGCAGGGTGGAGGATCCTTGCGATTGGCGCCATGCTTACGGTGGTAGGCGATTGCGCCCTTCGTTTTCTTTTCCTTCATGTAGGCATGGGCGCAGACTACATAGGGCAAGCGCTGCTCTTGATATTGTAAAAGCATGTTGACAGGGGAATATTGAGAGTCTATGATGCAGCAATCGGGAAGTTCTATATATATAGAACGATGGATAAATGGGGAGCCCGATGGAATTGCTGCATCGAAAACGGGGAAAGGGGTAAAGATGGACGTTTCAAGAAGGGACCTGTTGAAAGGCGGAGCCGTTTTAGGGGCTGGTCTCGCCGTAAGCGCCGGGTTGGCTACGGGCGCTGCCGTTTTGCCGGGTTGCACTCCTTCATCGACGAAGCCGGGCGAGGCGGATTCGAGCGACGCCGTTTCGACGGGCGGCGCCTCGGGTAATCCGAACGACTATTATCAAACGGGCATAGACTGGTTGGGCGCGCCTCCCGAGATCGACGAAGCCGATGTCGCCGAGACTTTCGACGGAGACATCGTCGTCTGCGGCGGAGGAAACGCAGGAATCCAAGCCGCCTTGGCTGCAACGGAGGGCGGGGCGAAGGTTCACGTGCTCGAATCCTCGTCTGAGAAGTTCCGGAAGGTCAAGGGCAGGGACGTGGGCCACGTCAATTCGCAGTGGCTCATCGATCAGGGCTTCGGCCCCTACGACGAGGGCGAGATCGTTAACGAGTTCATGATGAGGTGTGCGGGCAGGAACAACGCCGAGATTATCAAGCGCTTCGTCTACAACTCGGGCGAGACGTTCGACCATATGATCAGTCTGGTCAACTGGCCGGACGATCGGATCAAACCGGTCAAGCGCTCGGATCCGAACGTCAGCCCTATCGATCCCAGCTCGATGTACGTTCCGCAGGCTGCAGGAGTTCTGGACGGGCCGGTGGAATACCCGGTCATGCAGGGCGGGTTTAAAACGTGGGCATCCACAGCTTCCGTGGTAGGGGAGATCAGCCATGTCATCGGCGATGAGTCCGGCATCGAGTCGAACGACTACTCTCGCCTTGACGAGATCCAGCAGTTCTCCATCCTGAAGAGCCAGGAGCTGGGCGCCGAGTGGCATTACGAGCAGCGTGCGCGCCGCCTCATCACCGACGATTCCGGCGCCGTTGTCGGGGTGTACGCCGAGAACGCGGACGGAACGTACACGCGCTACAACGCGTCGAAGGGCGTCATCCTCTGTGCGGGCGACTTCGGCGGCAACGTCGATATGGCCTGGGCGCTGCTCGCCGAGATATCGGAGTTCGCGGCGCGCGCGGGCAAGGGGCCGGAGGACATCCGCGCCGAGAGCTTCTGCGAGGGCGACGGCCATAAGATGGCCTGCTGGGTTGGCGGCCAGATCGAGCCGCTTCCGAGGCCCATCCTCAACTACCACTGGACGGGCGCTCCTTGGGGCACGGTTCCCTATCTGTGGCTCAATAGTGAGGGGAAGCGCTTCATGAACGAGGCCGCCGTCACCAATGCCTGGGCGAACAGCCTCAGGCAGCCGCTCGGCCCGATCTGCACCATTTCCGACAGCAAGTGGTTCGATGTCTTGAAGAGGGGTGGCATCGAGCTCGGCGCCCCCAATGCCGGCAGGCAAGAGTACATAACGGAGCTTAAGGAAGACGTCGACAACGTGCCGGTGGGAGACCCTAACGGAGGCAGATGCCGCGACAGCGTCGAGTGCGAGCGCCAGCCGCATATCGTGTACAAGGCAGATACCATCGAGGAGCTGTGCGGTTTCATGGGATTTTCCGACGAAGCGGCAAAGGAGGCGGCAGCTTCGGTCGAACGCTACAACGAGCTCTGCAAGCAGGGACACGATGCGGATTTCGACAAAGATGACAAGTTCATGTCTCCCATCGACGAGCCTCCCTACATCGGCTCCTTCTTCGAGAACGAGCGCTGGAGCGGCATAGGCCTCGTGTGCTTCGCCGGTCTGCTCACCGATGGCCATCTGCAGGTCTTGGACGGCGACGGGAAGAAGATTCCAGGACTCTGGGCGGCGGGGAACTGCCTCGGCGGACGCTTCGGCACGGGGTACGTAACCCCGATAGCGGGCAATTCCGTGGGCATGGCGATCACGCACGGCCGTGTTGCGGGGAAGGTTGCCACCGGACAAGAAGTGCGTTAGGACGATCGTCGGCTACCTGCCAGAAAAAGAACAGCGAACGTGCCATCGACCTGGAGCTGCGTCGTTTTCGATGCAGCTCCATCTGCGCGCAGTACGCCCCGCATGCGCACGCGTAACGCATGGGAGTTCCGAGTGCGCCCCGAGCGCATCGCACCGCTGTTCCCTCTTGCGTCGTTCAGCCGTTGCGGCACCGTAGCCCCCCGGTGGTCGTGTCCGCCCTGCGCCGTGCGTAGAATGATGCGGACAAGACGCGCGGGCGCGGCCCGTGCCGCTCGGAAGGAAAGGAGCGATCGATGGATATCGATATTTTGGAGGAAGAAACTTTGCTCGACGACTCGACGGCCGAGGCCGAGCAGGCCCGCATGGCAGCCGATGATCTCCGTCATATCGAGGAAGAAGTCAAGCAGGAGGCCGAGGCCTCCGTCGAGGACTTCGACGATGAAGGCGACGAGAAACGCTCGGTCGAGGCGGCTGGCACCGCGTTCGACTTCGACAAGGCGGAGAGCATCACCGCCAGCATCGAAGACGATGTCGAAGAAGGCATCGAAAGCGATAGCTAAGAGCTTCATCCCCATTGTCGGTACCGGCCGCCCGTGCGCGTTGTGCAGGGGCGGCCGACCGCTGTTGTTCGTCGTGCCGTCTGCGGATCCGTGCGCCCGTGCGTTCCGCACGGGCGCACGACTTCCGTCTCCATGCAACCGTATGGTCGCCGTTACCCCACGGCATCCGACGCGCCGCGCCGCTTGGCTAGAATGCAAGCTTCAGTGGTGATACGCAGGCGAAAGGAGCACGACCATGGTTGATCGAGCATACAAGACCGGCGACGCATCCGTCGACATGAAGAACGGTGCGAAGGACATGGCGCACGATGTCAAAAACAACGTAAAGGATGCCTTCCATGAGGCGAAGGCGGGCGTGAACGAGCGCAAGGCCGAAGACGAAGCCGCCAAGCGCGAACACGACATCGCCCAGAAGACCGGAGATCCTGCTGCGGCAATGCGCGCTCAGCAGCACGAGCAGCGCAAGGATGAGAAGGGCGAGGGCTTCCTCGACTCCGTCAAGGAGTCGCTCGGCAAAGCGGGTGAGGCGGTCAAAGAGGCCGCTGTAGATGCCAAGGACAACGTGAAGCAGGGCGTGGAGAACATGCGCGAAGGCCGCTAGCCAGCACGCTCGTCCGCAGACGACGACGGCGAACCGCAGTCGCCGCCTTCGCCGTCGCCGTCGGGCGCGCTTGGCAACGAGCGCGTCCGGCACCCCGAGGCCCGCAGCCGAGCTGCGGGCCTCTTTGGCGGTCCGATTCCCATGTTTCGACGGAAGCTCGCAGTTGTGGCATACTTTTCAATATGCGGATCAACGTCAGCTCCTACATCTCCGGGTCGTCCCCTGTCCATGTGTGCGATGCGCGCGTGAAAATCGTGTTGCTTGCGGCGTACTCGATCACGCTGTTTTTCGTGCGCACATGGACCGGGCTCGCGGCATGCGCGCTGCTGTTCTTCGTCGTGGCCGCTGTCTCTCGCATCCCGCTGCGACGGTACTTCGCGCTGCTCGTTCCCGTGTACGTCATCGTGGGGTTTACCATACTCTTCAACGGGTTCGCATTCGATGTCTCCCAGGCGACTGCGAGCGGTGCACCTGCGGGTTTGGGAAACGTATCCGCCGGGGTGCTGTCTGATCTGCCGCCTATCGCGCTCGTCGGCTCGTTCGGCTTCGTGCCCGCCGGGTTCGCACGCGGATGCTTCTTTGCGCTGCGCATCGTGCTGCTCGTGGTGGCCAGCCTCGTGGTGACGTACACCACTACCTCCACTGAACTGACGGCGGCGCTCGGCGATTTTCTTCGTCCGCTGCGGCGGTTGCGCCTGCCTGTCGACGATATCGCGACCGTGTTCTCGCTCGCACTTCGGTTTATCCCGGTGACGGCTGAAGAATTCGGTCGAGTGCATGATGCCCAACAAGCGCGTGGCGCCGCCTTCGACGACGGCCCGCTTTGGGAACGTTTGCGCGCGTGGCAAACCGTGCTCATCCCGCTGTTCGTCGGACTGTTTCGCCGCGCCGATGCGCTTGCCACGGCCATGGATGCCCGCTGCTACGGTGCGCCTGAGGTGGCGCGCACATCGCTCGCGGATCGGCGGTTCGCGCCGCGCTCGGTTGCCGTCCTTGCAGGCGGCTTGGCTGTTTGCGCTGCGCTGGCCGCGCTTCTGTAATGCGCCGATCTCGTATGCGGCCTGGCGCCCCTCATTCGAGTCTAACATCCGAGGACTACCCTTCGGGAATGCAGATGGCGCGCCGCTTCGCGGCTTCGTCTTGGACGATCGACAGCCGGAGCATGTCAAGAGCCCGGACGCGAAGGGGAGGGGGCGTCCGGGCTCGGTAGGCGGTACCGCCGCGGGTATGCGCCCGCGGCGGCAGAGGATGGCGCTTACTCGGCGCCGGCCAGCTTACGGCCGGTCACGTAGCCGAAGGTGAGGCACGTGCCGCCCAGGTTGTGACCAGGGAAGTGCGTGGAGTAGCAGTTGTTGTACATGTCGCCCACCGTGGAGCCCAGGCAGTACAGGCCCTCGATGACCTCGTCGTCGGCGTTCATGACCTGCAGGTTGTCGTTGCAGCGGATGCCACCGGTGGTGGACAGGAACCACGGCGTGCACTCGATGCCGTAGAACGGGCCCTTCTTGATGGGCAGCAGCAGCTCTTTGCGCTTGCCGAATTCCTCGTCGACGCCTGCGTCGCAGTAGCCGTTATACGCCTCGACGGTCTTGAGCGTCTCATCCTTCGGCAGGCCCAGCTTCTCCACCAGCTCCTCCACGGTGTCGGCCTTGATCATCTTCACCGGGATGTCGCCCGAGCCGTTCATGTTGATGGTACCGGGGCCGTCCACCACGGTCTGCCAGTAGGCGCGCACGTCGTCGGGCGTGTCGAACACCTTCGGGCCGTCTACGTAGCGGTGGTTCTGCCACTGCGGCTCGTTCGCGTAGTCGTCGTCCCAGATGGCGAACGCGTGGTTGCCTTTCTGGTGCATGAGCGCCAGGCCGCCGTGCGAGATGACGTTGTCCTCGTTGTCGTAGCGGCGGCCGTCCTCGTTCACCATGAGGCCCTGGAACGCGCGCACCTGGCGCGTGATGGAGCGCCACTGGAAGCAGAAGATCATGGGTGCGGGCGTCTCGCTCTTGTCGACCGCGGCGCCGGCCCAGTACGCCATCTTGTGGCCCGAGCCGTCCCAGATGCCGCCGAACTCGGTCTGATGCGCCGCCCAGGGGATGAACTTTTCCAGCATGTCCTTGTCTTGGCCGAAGTCGCCCGTTGCGATAACTACGCCGTTCTTGCCGTTGACGCGAACGTAGCCGTCGCCGCTCTTCGCTATGACGCCCACCACCTTGTCGCCGTCCTTCGCGAGCTGCTTCGCTTCGGTGGAGTAGCGGATGTCGACGCCGGCTTTCTCGCAGTACAGCGCCATGTTCGCGCACACGTCCTGCTGCGGGTTGTCGTCGGGGCCCTTGCCGTTGGGACCGTCGAGGAACTCGTGCGTGCCGGGGAACTCGCCGTTGATGTTCTCGGGGTCCTCGTACCAATGCTCCATGACGGGGGTGAGGTCGTCGCCGCCCACGGAACTGGCCGTGGTCATGCGGTCGATGAGCCAGTCCATGGCCTCGCCCGAGCGGTTGAAGTGCAGCATCCACTTGCGGCCGTCCACGCGGTAGGAGTGGTAGCCCATCATGCGCTTGTAGCGCTGGGCCACTTCTTCGACGGAGCACGCGTAGCCCTTCTCCTTCGTCAGCTTCGAGTTCATGGCGTAGATGGAGCCGCCGCGACCGATGACGTGATCCATGCGCTCGATCATGACGACATTCGCGCCGTTCTCGGCCGCCGAGAGCGCGCAGCACAGGCCCGAGAATCCGGCACCGATGACCACGATGTCGGCGTCCACGGTTTCGGTAATGTCGCTTTCAGGAATGGGGTCGGGTGCGACCTCGAAATCGTACGCGCCGCCGCCCTTGCTGTCGGAACCCGACGACCCTGCCGAGCCGGACTGAGGCTGCGCAGCGCAGCCGGAAAGCGCGCCCACGCCCGTGACGGCGACCGCACCTGCGGCACCGGTGGCGAGCGCACCCTTCAAAAAGCTGCGCCGGTCCATGTTCAGAATGCCGTTGTCTTTCATTGCGAATCCCTTCCTCCCTTGCGGTGTTCGCGGCATGTCCTTCGGACTTGCCGCTCGACCGACGCCCTCCGCGCCGGACGATGGGGGCACCCTAGCATGACGCGTCGATGCGTTTCGTCCCCCCGCGGCAGGGAAAACGGCGTTTTCCCTGTTTTCACCCTACAGGGTGAGACGTTGAGCGGTATGCTATGCGAAAGGAGAGAAGGGGAGGTCATGCCGAACGATCAGGTTCGCACGCTTTTCAACGCTCCGAACGAGCGTCGTAGCGTAGTAGCGGGTATCGTGCAGTCTGGCGCGGGACGCGGACGCATCGCCTTGACGATGGCGTGCTACACAGTGTGGATGGTCGCCTGCTGCTCCGGCCCGGCCGTGGCCGTGCAGCAGGAGCCGGGCCTTGGCGCGGAGGGGGCGGGGCTGCCAGCATGGATGGGGCCGTTGGCTGTGATGGCTGTGGCCAGCCTGATCATCGCGCTGTGGTTCAAGCGTACGAGGAAAGTGCCCGAGGGAGTTTCCTGGCTCATGGCCCTCGCGTCCGTCATGACCTTGGGCTCGGCGCTCCATTTGGTCTGGGCGCTTGATAGGTCGCTGCCCTTGGGCGCCGACATGGCGCTTTACGTTGCCATGAGCGTGCTCGTTGGGATCGGAGCGGCGCTGTTTCGCGTGGAAATCGATCGGGTATTCGGTTGGATAGGCACGCAGCAAACACTGTACCAGGGCATGATAGGAACAGCGGTGGCCATTGCGGTCTTCGTGTTCTGCTCGTCTGCGGGCGACTCCGGTCAGGCGCCCGTGGCGCTCTACGGGCTCGCGCTCGCCCTGCCGTTCGCATCCCAAGCTCTTTTGCGCCATGTGGTTCGCGGGTTTCCTCGCAGCCGGTACTTCGCGCATGGCAAGGACGTGCCGCTGCCGTTTCCCGCTACATTCGTCGCCACGTCAGGCGTGCAGGGCGTCGCAGCCGGCATGCTGTACATGGGCCTGTTCCTCTACGGCGGGGGCATAGTGTTCGGCTCGGTTGAGATACTGGCCGGCCAGCTTGCGGCGGCGACGTTGCTGCTCGCCACGCTCGTGTTTCTGCGCATGGACTTCAATCGCCTCATCTACAAGGTGGCGTTTCCTTTTGCGGCGGCAGGGTTCGTGCTGCTTGCCGCCGCTCCGGCGTTCCAGACGATCGGCGTCATGGTGCTCATGGCCGGCTTCTGCTATCTCGATCTCGTGTTGTGGAGCTTGGGCGCGTGCCTGATGAAGAACATGGGCCTGCCGGCCACCTGGATAGCCAGCTGCCCGGGCGCGGCGCTGTTCTTCGGGGCGGTTGCCGGAGGGCTGCTTGCCGCTCTGCTGCTGGATGGTCGGGTGCTCGGCCAAGCGCTCGTGCTTGGGAGCTTCGTTGCCTGCTTTCTGCTTGCGGCGGCGTTATTCCTTTCGAGCGGCAGCAACTTGAAGTATGGATGGGGGACGGTGCAGCCGGGGGAGGGAGGGCCGGAGATGGGCGAGCTTGCCGGCGTAGCTCGCTTCTCCGCGATAGAGCATGGTCTGACGCAGCGCGAGAGCGAGGTGATGGTGCTGCTTGTGCGGGGCAAGGCGCGGCGTGCGATCTGCGAGGAGCTCATGGTGTCGCCCGATACCGTGAAAACCCACGTGCGTGCCGTGTACCGCAAGTTCGACGTGCACTCCCAGCAGGAGCTCATCGATTATGTCGTACGAGAGCGGGAAAGCCTCGCCCCCGACGATTCCGAGCGACTGCTCGGCACGTGAGGCCGCTGTGCAGGTCGCCCCTCCAGCACCTGCCAGCTTCCCTCGGCTCTTGTCGACTCCTGCCAAGATCTCTCAGCTTTCCCAACTCCTCTCAACGATCAACCGTTTATCGCCGGTGTTGTGGGAAACGCTCGCAAAGCGGGGGATTGCGCTTCCGACGTGCTATGATTGCCGATAGGGTCAGACTTCGCCGGAACGGTCCGGCGAGGCGGATTGCTTGAAATCACAAGGAGGCATGCATGAGCGTCATCATCGATGTGTTCGGCCGCGAGGTTTTGGACTCGCGCGGCAACCCGACCGTTGAAGTGGAAGTCGTGCTCGAAGACGGGTCGTTCGGGCGTGCAGCTGTCCCTTCGGGCGCTTCGACCGGCGCGTTCGAAGCGGTGGAGCTGCGCGACTGCGATAAGGGCCGCTATTTGGGTAAGGGCACGCTTGATGCGGTGGCTCACGTGAACGAGGAGATTGCCGACGCGCTCATCGGCCTCGAAGCTGACGATCAGCGTGCAGTGGACGACATCATGCTGGCACTGGACGGAACCGACAACAAGGGGGCGCTCGGCGCGAACGCCATCTTGGGCGTCTCGCTGGCATGCGCGAAGGCGTCGGCCGAATCCGCCGAGCTTCCTCTGTACAAATACGTGGGCGGTGTGAATGCGCACCTGCTGCCCACGCCTATGATGAACATCCTGAACGGCGGCGTGCATGCCGACAACAACGTGGACTTCCAGGAGTTCATGATCATGCCGGTGGGTGCCCCCACGTTCGCCGAGGCGCTGCGCTGGTGCGCCGAGATCTACCACACGTTGAAGAAGGTGCTGCACGACGCGGGCCTCGGCGGCGGCGTGGGCGACGAGGGCGGCTTCGCCCCAAACTTCACCACGAACGAGGAGCCCCTTGAGTACATCGTGAAGGCCTGCGAGGCTGCCGGATACGCACCCGGCAGCGACATCATGTTCGCCATGGACCCGGCTTCCACCGAGTTCTACGACGCCGAGAAGCAGAAGTACGTGCTGGCCGGGGAGGGTCGCGAGCTCACGAGCGCCGAGATGGTGGATTATTGGGAGGCGCTTGTCGGCAAGTACCCCATCATCTCCATCGAGGACGGCATGGCCGAAGAGGATTGGGACGGCTGGAAGGCGCTCACCGAGCGCATCGGCGACCGCGTGCAGCTGGTGGGCGACGACCTGTTCGTCACGAATTCCCAGCGTCTGGCCAAGGGCATCGAGATGGGCTGCGCGAACGCCATCCTCATCAAGGTGAACCAGATCGGCAGCCTCACCGAGACGCTCGAGGCCATCGAGATGGCGAAGCAGGCCGGCTACGCTTGCGTCATGAGCCACCGTTCCGGCGAGACCGAGGACACCACCATCGCCGACCTGTCCGTGGCGTGTAACACGGGCCAGATCAAGACGGGCGCGCCCTGCCGCAGCGATCGCGTGGCGAAGTATAACCAGCTGCTGCGCATCGAAGAAGAGCTTGACGCTGCCGGCGAATACGCCGGTGCGGGCGCGTTCTACAACATCAAGCGCTAACCAGCCCCGATCCAGCGGTTCGACATTCGTGCGAGCCGTAGCCGGCGTCTCGGCGGGCGGGAGGGGACGACTCAGGCTCTTCAACGGTGCCAGGTTCGATCGGGTACGGGCTCCTCGTCCCGCTACCATGCAGGGGAAGCCCTCGCAAGCGCGAAGCTTGCGAGGGCTCGGGAAAGCAGTGCAGGGCGAGGCGGCTCGGTATGCCCTTACTGCACGCAGGTTTCGTAGGCGCTGCGGGCGGCGGTGCGGCCGGAATTACAGTTGTTGGCGTTGCACGAGGCGGGCACGCTCATGGTGTACGTCTCGCGATACAGGTTGCAGCCGTCGGTACCGGCTGCGTATAGGCCGGGAATGGGCTCTCCTTTAGCCGTGATCACTTCCATCTTGCGGTTCGTGTCGACGCCGCCGATGGACGTCCAGAACGCCATATCCTGGCGAAAGATGTAAAACGGGGCGGTCTTGAGCGCGACAAGGTCTTCAGCCGTCTTGTTGAAGTCCTCGTCGACCGCCTTGCCGCACAGCTCGTTGTAGCGTTCGACGGTTTCTTCGAGCGCGGCGGCATCGAGGCCCTGCAGCTCAGCCAGCTCTTTGATGCTGTCGGCCCGGTACACGTTTTCACCAGGGCACTGCTCGACGGCTTCGTCCATATCGGCCTGCAGCCCTTCGTAGCCGGTGCGAGCGACAAACTCGTCGATGACGTCTTTGCTCATTACCAGATATGACGTGGCTTGCGTGTGCACGGCATTGCCGACGCATTGCGGCACGAAGGAGCCGCATCCCTCGTTTGTGTAGCGTTCGGCATCCTGGTTGACCCACAGCACCGGCCCGCCGCGGTGGATGGTCTGGCTCATGTCGGCGAAGAAGTCGATGCCGTAGGAGTAGGCCTCGCGCAAGAAGCAGCGCTCGCGCGAGACGTCGTGCGCACCGGCAGAGACGGCCATGCGCAAGCCGTCGCCGTCGTGGCCCTCCACGCCGTTGTTGTGGGAGTAGGTGAGGTTCCAGCCGCGTTCGGCCATGGTCTCCGCGTTCTGGGCGTAGCCGCCGGAGGTGAGGATGACCGCTTTGGCGTTCACCTGCAGGATGCTGCCGTCCTCCTTCTCAGCGTAGAGGCCGCGAACAGCACCGTCCTCGATGACGAGGTCGAGCGCGGGAGTCTCGGTCATGACGGTGGCGCCCAGATTCTGCGCGCTTTCCAGCATCGGATCGATGTAGTTGCTGCCGCGACCGTCCACGAACCAGTGGAAGCAGTCGAACTTGCCTAAGCCGTGGTAGTCGTCCACCACGCCGGAGAACTTCACGCCGTGCGACGCCATCCAGTCTATGTTGTCGCCGGAAGCATCCACCATGTCCTTCCACAGCAGGTTGTTGATGCGATAGTTGAAGAACTCCTGCTCGGCTGCGATGATATCGGTAAAGGTCACGCCGTCGCCCACGCCCAGCTGCTTCTGCATCTGCGAGTTGATGGCAAACATGCCCTCGGTCAGTCGCCCATTGCCGCCCGTCTGCGTGCTCTTCTCCAAAAGCAGCGTCTTCGCTCCCAGCTCGGCGGCTTGAACGGCGGCGGCCACTCCCGACGAACCCGATCCCACGACTACGATGTCCACATCCATGGTTTCGCTTGGCTCATACGTTGCAACCTGGTTCTGCGCCGCAGTATCCGCCTCCGTATTGCCCTTGGCGCTGCATCCGCCCAGCATGCTCACAGCAGCAATTGAAGCGGCGGTCATGCCCGCTCCCTGCAAGAACCTGCGTCGCGTGACGTTCGTTTCCCTCATGATGTCCCTCCTTGTACCGACCTGTGTTCACCAAGACGCTCTTTCTTGCGTTTTTGATTTTTGTTCGCGAGCCTCAAGCGCCTCAGGGCATACGATAGGCGTACGCAGGCGTTCGAGCCATCCGCTTCCGCGGTGGATTTTCGGGCGAAAAAGGGAAATGCGTGTCGGCTATTGCAGGGGATGGGGTGCGATCGTGCTTGGTCGAGCAGGGAAAACGGCACAATATGCAAGCGATGCGAAAGCGGGTGATTGCAGGCGGATCGATCGCTTGGATGCGGCATCCGTACCAAAGAGCAGTCCGTATTCGGCCGAGTGGCTGGTGCTCCATTGCTTGGGGTTCGGGGCATGCTGGGGCTGGGTGCATGTCGCATTCTTCTCGACGGTGTTATGGGGAGACGCTGGCGAAGCGCTGAGCCTGAGCGCCTGGCTCATCAACGTTTTGACGAACGGATGCGCGATGGTCGCGTTTGGCTGCCTCTCGCTGCGCTTCGCACCACTTGGGAGGATCCGCGCACTCGGAGCGATCCTGGTGGTGTTTACCGCTGCTGGCACGCTGGGCCTGGCACTCGGGTGTTCCTCGTCTGACATGCTCGTCTATATCGCTTCGGTCGCGTCGGGGGTGGGTACCGCCGGGCTGCTGCTCTTGTGGGCGGAGGCGTACCGCAGCATACCGCCGACGTTGGCGAAGCGGCGGACTATACCGGCCGCGATGGTGATGGGCGTGTTCTATTACCTGCTCATCAATATGCTGCCGGGCATCGCAGCCGTTATCGCCACGATGCTGCTGCCCCTGATATCCGTTGCAATGCTGTATCAGACACAGCGAATGGTCCGGACTGATGATGAGGCTGAGGCCGCCCACGAGGATGAGACGGCGCGAGAGGCTGGGACGGCGCCCGAACTGTCGCAGGGGGAGGATGCGGCGCGCCATGGCGCGCATCGGCCCGGTCGCTCATGGCGCAGCGCGCTCCCCGTTCGCTTTGCCGTCTTTACGGCTGTGTATTGCCTGGCGCCGGGTTTCATGCGTGGGCACACGTCGGCGCTGCCCTTCGCATCGACGGGCGGCATCGGGGAGGCGATGTTCGCGGGTGTTGCCGTGGTAATGATCGCCGTTGCTGTTGCCAGTATCGTCCTGTTCGGGAGAACGAAGATCGACCTCGCCTACAAGCTGGTCGTACCGCTTATGGCGGCTGGTTTGCTGCTGCTGCCGTTTCTGGCCGCGGGTCAGGAGGCGCTCGCCGCTGTGGCCATCATGTCAGGGTACATTCTATTCGAGATGTACGTATGGGCGTCGCTGACCGACATGGCGTCAAACGTGGGAGCCCCCAACGCATTTGTATTCGGTATCGGAAAATCGGGCATGAACGTGGGTTTGCTCATAGGAACGTTCGTCGGATTCAACTTCGGTTCCAGCTCGTCCATGCTGTTCGTAGGCGTGTCGGTGCTCATCGTGTACCTGTTCATCGTTATGGAGAGCGTTGCATCTCCCGGCATTGGCGTCGCGCTGTCCCTTGAACGGCCCGACGAAACGTCGGGCGCCGCTGTGGCGCCCGAGAAGGTAACCCTTGCCGAAGCCGCCCAAATGGATTTGTCCGAAGTGTTCGACGCCATGCTCAAAGAGCGCTGCGCGGAGGTTTCACGCGTGCACGGTCTGTCTGCGCGGGAGACCGAAGTGCTCGCGCTGCTCGCGCGCGGTCGAAGCCTCCAATCCATCGCTGATGCTCTGTGCGTGGCGTATAGCACCGTGAAAACCCACACCGATCGCATCTATGCGAAAACCAATGTGCATTCGCGCCAGGAGCTGATCGCGCTGCTTGAAAAGACAGGCGAATGAGCACGATGTTGCAGTCTTTTACGCTTCCTGCCGCTCCACGAACGATCCCATGAGGTGGCGCGTCACGTCGGTTCTGCTCACCGTGCCAACCAGTACGCCTTCTTCTACGACGGGCGCTTTCTTGATGCGCTTGGCGCCGAGGATACGGCAGACGTCTTCAATGGACGCATTGGCATCGATCGCAACGACGGTGGGAGTTGCAAGCTCCATGACGTTCAGCTTCATGACCTCGCTCAGCCGTTCGTTGAATTCATCGTCGTCGCGGTAAACCGCCAATCCATACGCCAGGTCGTAGCCCGAGGGCTTCTGCACGGCCAGCGTCTTCATAATATCGCCGTCCGAGATGAACCCCACCACGTTATTGCGCACGTCCACGACGGGCAGCCCGCTTGTTTTGTGCTCGAGAAGAAGGTGCATGGCTTCGTGCACGGTCGCCGTGCTGGGCACGGTGAAGGCATCGTGTTTCATGATCGTTCCCACGTCAGGTTTTGTAGGCAGCGGCGTGGGGGCGGTGGCCGTCTGCGGCGCCTTGGCGCGCATGCTCTGCGCGTAGAAGAACGAGACGAGCAGGCCCGCGAAGGCCACGGCCGCAGCTGTGGCGACAGCCGATGAAAAGCCGTACGCCTGCGCGGAAGAGGCATCGGCGCCCGAGGCGGCTGCGCCGGCGGATGTCGTCGAGAGGATGCCGATAAAGAGCGAAGGTCCGATGCAGGCTGCCACCTGGATGAAGGTGTTGATGATGGCCACGCCGTGCGAGTTCTGCTCAGGTTCGAGCGTTTGAAGCCCCGCAGTTTGCGACGGAGAGAAGATCAGCCCGACGCCCGCGTATACGGCGATCGATCCGACCAGCACGGCAGCCCACGACAAACTCGGTGCGATGAGGCAGATGGCAAGCTGCCCGACTGCGATGAGGGCGAAGCCCACCGGGAGCAGCGGCCATGCGCCGCGCCGATCCATGGTGCGACCGCCTGCAAGCGCCGTGCCTGCATTCACGAGAATGGGCACGAGCAGCAGGGCGCCCGAGGCGAATGCTGTCATGCCGAGCGATCCCTCAAAGTACAGCGGCAGAAGCACGCTCATAGAGAACGTGGTCATCATGGCTACGACCACGAGGATGCAGGCGAGGGAAAAACGAGGGTTTCGCAGAGGGCTCAGGTCGAGCAGCGGATGGGTCAGACGCCGCTGGCGAAAAACGAAGCCGGCAATGCCCGCCAGACCAAGGGCCATCGCGATCAAGGCAACCGGCAGGGCCGTGGTGACGACGGACAGGCCGTATACGAGTGCGAACAGGCCGAGGGCCGAAAGCGCGACCGACATCAGGTCGAGCTTGACCTGCTCGGGTTCAGCTATGTTTCGAATCAGCAGCGCACCGCACACCACCAGCAACACCACGATGACGGCGGAGGGAAGAAAGACGCTGCGCCATCCGAATGCCGTCACCATGAGGCCCGACACGACGGGGGCGAAAGCCGGGCCGAAGGTGATCATGCAGCTTCCGATGGACAGGTAGGTTCCCAGCCGCTTGCGTGGCGCGACGGCCAGCACGGTGCTCATCATGGCCGGGATGAAAATCCCCGTGCCGATGGCCTGCACGAGACGGGCGACAAGCAGCACGGGAAATACGGGCGCAATCATGCAGGCGAGTGATCCGACGATCAGAAACCCCGCAGCGCCAAAAAACAGCGAGCGGAGGCGCAGGCGCTTCGAGAGGAAGGCGGTTGCCGTGACGACGATGGCGGTGACGATCATATATCCAGTGACCAGCCACTGCGCCATTTCGGCACCGATGGAGAACTCGCCCATGATGCTGACGAGGGCGACATTGACGATGTTTTCGTTGAATGCGGCTACAAATGCACTGCCGTACAGCACGGCAAGCATGGACATACTGTTCGATTGAACCATGAAGAAAAGATCCTTTCCTTGCTCCGGCGCGCGGCGGTAGGCGAAGAAAGGCAAGCGGCCGCGCAACTGGACTTACGTTGTGCAACTGCTCGTTGGTAAGAAGATTGTAGCGGAAAGCTTCTCACATCTGAGGGCGAACGCGGGAAAACGATCATGTTCGACCGGTGGAAGGACGAATGCGCCGGGTTGGTAATATTCTCGAAGCGCTATAATAGCGGCATCGGACAGCAGGTGCGGGCGGTGGCCGCTTGACGGGCGTTCAAGGCGGTGCGGGTCCGTGCTTTCATGGGAGGATCGCCATGCCAGAAATGATCTCACTCGAAGAAGCGCGCGCGCTCGTGCTTGCACACGTCGAGCCCCTGCCAGTTGAAACAGTTCCCGTTCTCGATGCCGTTGGGCGCGTTGCTGCGGTCCCGCTTGCCAGTGATATCGACATCGCGCCCTTTGCCCATTCGGCTATGGACGGTTTCGCGGTGCGGGCAGGCGACCTTGCTGCTGCAAGCGCCGAAACCCCCATTGAACTTGACGTCATCGCCGAGATCGCCGCGGGGGATACGTACGAAGGTCCTCTGGCGTCCGGCCAATGCGTGCGCATCATGACGGGCGCGCCGTTGCCCGACGCGGCTGACGCCGTGGTGAAATACGAAATTGTGGACGTGGTCTCCGGAGACGGCATGCCGGGCAGCCGCGTGGCGTTTACCGCTCCCACGAAGGTGCGCTCCAACGTTCGCGAGGCGGGCGAAGAGGCCAAGGCCGGCGAGGTCATCGTGAAGGCCGGCGAGGTGGTGGGTACGGCGGGCGTCGGTTTTCTTGCGGGGTGCGGCGTCGTTGAAATGCCAACCTATTTACGGCCGCGCGTTGCCATCATTTCCATCGGCTCGGAGCTGGTCGATCCCGACCGGGTGCCCGCGGGCGGCAAGATTCGCAATTCCAACAGCTACGCGCTGGCCGCATGCGCAAAGGCGGCCGGGGCGCTGCCCGTCATACTGCCTATCGTCGAGGACACGCATGAGGCGTTGGCTGCGGCGGTGCTGCACGCCGTCGCCAACTTCGACTTCGTCGTCACAAGCGGCGGCGCGTCGAATGGCGACTTCGACTTCATTAAACCTGTGGTGGAAGAGCTGGGCGCATTGCTCATGACAACGGTGAACATGCGGCCCGGCAAGGCGCAGACCTTCGGCATCGTGAACGACATTCCCGTGTTCGGCCTGCCCGGTAATCCGGCGGCCGCCTACGTGGGGTTCGAAATGATCATCCGTCCGGCGCTGCGCAAAATGCAGGGCTATACACATTTCGAGCGTCCGCACGTACGGGCCAGGCTGACCCGCGATGTCAAAAAGAAGGATCCGCGCCGCATCTTTATGCGATCGACGCTCTACCGCAACGCCGAGGGCGCCTACGAGGTGGAGCCGGCGCAGAACCAAAGCTCGGGCCTGTTCGGCGTCATCCAGCGGAGCAATTGCATGGCCATCATGCCCGAAGGGTTGGAAGGCTGCACGGCGGGTTCGCTCGTCGAATGCGTGCTGCTGGACGTGCCCGAAGAAATCGTGCTGTAGAAGGGAAGGATCGATGTCCGAAAACCCCCTCCGCTTTGCGCTTGTCACCTGCTCGGACACGCGCGACCTGAAGCGGGATACCGCCGGTGCTGCGCTGGAGGCGCTCATCAGTCAGCACGGTTGGGAATGTGCAAGCCACGTGGTGGTGAAGGACGAGCGTGCCGCTATTGCCGCCGCCATTGTGCACGCCTGCGACGAGGTGGACGCCGACATCGTGCTGACCTGCGGGGGCAGCGGCCTTTCGCTGCGGGATGTGACGCCCGAGGCCACGATGGACGCGTGCGACCGCAATGTGCCCGGCATCGCCGAGGCCATGCGCGCGCACTCGCTGGCCATCACGCCGTACGCCATGCTCTCGCGCGCGTTGTGCATGCAGCGCGGCCGGCATTTGGTCGTCAACCTGCCCGGCAGCGAGAAAGCTGCCCGCGAGAACTGGGGCGGTATCGTGGATGCGCTCCCGCATGCCGCTCGCATGATGGCCGGCGAAGGTCACTGATCGTTGCCGTTCCGGCCTCGTTCTGCACACTTTTATGTCTGTGCGTTCTGTTTTCCGAGGGTACCTTGCGATTTCGCGTACGATACAAGTATAATGCCTGTTCAGGTTTCGCCAGATGCACCTATATTCGCAAGTTAACTTCATCGAACAGTCTGCACAGACGCAAATAAATGTGTCAGACGGGTCGCCCGGATAAGATGGGGCGGATCGCTTGTGCGGACTGCGATTCCTAGAATCCCACCGTCATGTGCAGGTTGTAGAAGACGAGGCGCGTGACGAACACGGCGGCCAGAACGAGCGCGCTCGCCGTGATGCGCAGCGCGAGTGTCGACCGGGCCGGTTGCACGCGGCGCAGCGATAAGCCGGCGGCGGCTATCCCGGCGAGTCCGAGCGCGAAGTGCGCGACGATGGCCATGGGATAGCGTGGCGCGAGAGCGGTGGCGGTGAACTCGTAGTTCGCCACCGAGGCGAGGCTTGCCTGGTGCAGGGCGAGCACGATCGTACCTGCGACAAGAGCAGCTGCAGCCACGACGACGAGAGCGCACTCGAGCCATCGCACTCGGATGCGGGCGATCTGCAGGAACAGCGCTCCGAGCACCGGTCCCGCCAAGAGCGCCGAAAGCGCGAGATTCGCGGGCGTGTACGGCGTACTCCACGTGGGCACGGTGGTCACGTCGTAGGCAAGTGATGTCCCCACGATCAGTGCGATTCCCGCAAGGCAGGCCAGCACGAGCCACGGCTTTGCAACCGCATCGGGAAACCGTTCCTTGAAGGCCATCATCCAATACGATCCAACAAGAAGCAGGAATACGACTGCGGCCAGCACCTCGTTGGAGAGCGGTGAGCGGCCCACCCCCGAGAACACGTGCAGCGCGTTCGCCGGCGTGCCGAGGTGCGTCGCCGACGCGATGAATCCGACGAGTACGACTGCGAACGGCAAGGAGATCATGCGATCGATACGGACGGCTGCCGCATGGTCGTGCGCTCCCAGGCGCGCGATGGCGAGCGAAAGGAACGCCACGACGCCGGCCGGTGCGAGCGAGGTGAACACGGCAAGCGAAAGCCCGTCGAAACCGCTTGTCATAGTCCTGCCTCCGCACGGTTCACGATAGATCCGCCCTTTTCGGCAGCACACTCGGCTGCAGCTGAGGGCAAAATGAGCAGGTTCGGGCTCGTTGCGCTCTCGTCGGGCATGGGCACGATGGAGCGCACGGTTCCAGGGTGGCGTTCGGACAGTTCGTAGGGCGTTCCGAAATCGAGCGCACGCAGTGGGCATGCTTCGACGCAGATGGGAGTCAGACCTCGAGCGACGCGCTCGCGGCACCCGTCGCATTTGGAACTGCGCTTGAGGTCCTCGTCGATGCGGGGGGCATGGTAGGGGCAGGCCATGGTGCAGTAGCCGCATCCGATACATTTGGTTGTATCGGGCCAGACCAGTCCTAGGTCGTCCTTGTGCATGGCGCCCGTCGGACACACTTTTGTGCAGGCGGGTTGATTGCAGTGGTTGCAGGACAGCGAGATGTGGTAGGCAAAGACGTCCTGGGTTACGGTGTTGTCGGGCGCTAATTCGCATGAGCCGCCCTCGTAGTCGATGACGCGTCGAAATGTCCGATCGGCATCAAGGTCACGGTAATCCTTGCATGCGAGCATGCAGGTTCTGCATCCCGTGCAGCGCGTATTGTCGAAGAAGAATCCTCGGGGCATGCGCAGGTTCGCTTTCGTTGCGGGCGGTACCTATTTCTCGTCTCGTTCGAACTCAGTATACCCGAGTGCCCGCGCAAGGACGCGGGCACTCGGAAGAACGGGTATGGAGGGAGCTTCGAGGCTGCTCTCGCCACACCGCGATTCGAAGCTTTAGGCGCCGGCAGCGACCAGGGTCACTTCTTTCTCGTTGGCGATGGCGCCGGTCGTGTCACCGGGTTCCTTCGCCGCCGGGCAGGCGTTGATGGCGATGGACGGTGTGGTCTCGTCGCCTGTGGGCATGGGCGCGATGCCGTCCACGGTATCGGCGTGTGCGGCGCGCAGCTCCTCGATATCGCCGAACTCGAGTGCGCGCAGCGGACAGGCTTCCACGCAGATGGGACTCAGGCCTGCGGCAACCCGGTCGGCGCAGCCATCGCACTTCATGCCGAGCTTCGTCTCCTCGTTGAGGACGGGCACGTTGTAGGGGCAGGTCTCGACGCACATGCCCGCGCCGGTGCACTTCTCGTCGATGATGTGGACGAGGCCGGTGTCGGCGTCCTTCTCGATGGCGCCGGAGGGGCAGTTCGCCATGCACTGCGGCATGGCGCAGTGGTTGCAGCCGAGCGACACGTGGTAGGCGTACGTGTCGGACGTGTACGTGCCGTCCCCGGCGTCCGTCCATGTGCCGCCCTCATAGTCGTACACGCGGCGAAACGCGATGGTCTGGGGCAGGTCCTTGTAATCCTTGCACGCCATTTCGCAGGTGCGGCAGCCCGTGCAGCGCGCGCTATCGAAGTAGAATCCGTACTGGGTCATGGTGTCCTCCTTTCTTTAAGCCTTGGCAACTTGAGCGATCATGGAATGCGCAGGTCCATTGCCCTTCGCGTAGGGCGTGGGCTTGTAGGTCGTGAGCGTGTTGACGCATGCGCCCTCGTCGACCCGGTCGCCGTTCATGTCGGCCTTGTGCCAGGCTCCCTGGGGGATCGCGATGGTGCCCGGAACGATACGCGGTGTCACCTTCGCCTCGATGCGGATTTCGCCAGCCGGGCTCTTCACCGATACGGTGTCGCCTTGGGCGATGCCACGTTGCTCTGCGTCGGCAGGGTTAATCCAAAGCTGCTGGCGCGCCACCTGCTCGAGCTCGGGGATGAAGCCGAAAGACGAGTGCGTGCGGCTCTTGTGATGGAAGCCTGTGCAGTACAGCGGATACTCGTCGTTGACGCTGCCATATCCCTGGAAGCCGGGCGTGAACACCGGAATGGGGTTGATGACTTCGTCCTCGGCAAGCTCCCATGTGTTCGCGATCTCGGCCAGCGTTTCGGAGTAGATTTCGATCTTGCCAGAAGGCGTCGCCAGTGGGTTCGCGGTTGGGTCGGTGCGGAATGCCTCGAGGCCGATGACCGGTTCGAGTGTGCGCTTGTACACGCCCTGCGCCTTTATCTCGTCCCACGTGGGCATGTTGCCATCGGCTTCGGCGCCCTGCTCGTAGAGGTACTGAATCCACTCGTCATGCGTGCGGCCCTCGGTGAAGTCGTCCTTGATGCCGAACTTGTCGGCGATGTCGGCGCACACGTCGTAGCTGGAGCGGCACTCCGCAGGGGGCTCCTGAGCCGGGCCACCCACGACGACGGCGGTGTAGAACTCAGAGTAGCCCTGGGTCTGCATGTTTAGCTGTTCGGAGCGCATGGCATCGGGCAGCAGGATGTCGGCGTACTTGGCCGAGTCGGTCATCACCGTGTCCCACACCAGGATGAACTCGCACTTGCTCTCGTCGGCGAGGATCTCGTGGGTGTAGTTGATGTCGCCATGCTGGTTGGTCAGGCAGTTGCCGGCGTAGTTCCAGATGAACTTGATGTCGTTGTTCAGCTTTTCAGCGCCCATGACACCCGCGTTGGTGGCGGTCATCTCGTGACCGTGATCCACCGCGTTCACCCACTGGTAGACGGGGATGGTCGTGGTGATGGGGTTGGAGAACGGGATGCCTCCCACCAGGTACGTAGGCGGCTCGGCCTCGCGCTGGCCGGTGTTCGTGCCGGGCAGGCCAAGCTTGCCGATAAGGATGGGCAGCATGCAAATGGCGCGCGTGGTGTCCTCGCCGTTGGTGTGACGCTGCGGACCCCAGCCCTGCACAATGAACGGAGCCTCGGCGGCCGCGATTTCGGCCGCAAGCGCGCGGATGGTGTCGGCGGGAACCTGCGTGATGGGGGCGGCCCATTCGGGCGTCTTCTCGACCATGTCGTAGCCGGTGCCCATGATGTAGTCCTTGTATGACTTGTTCTGGCCCTTGGCGGACTCGGGCATGGTGTCCTCGTCGTAGCCCACGCAGTACTTGTCAAGGAACTCCTTGTCCACCTGGTCGTTGGCGATCCACTCGTGCGCGATGGCCGAGCACAGCGCCGCGTCGGTCCCGGGGCGGATGGGAAGCCACTCGTCCGGGTGGCCTGATGCGGTCTCGTTCAGGCGGTAGTCGATGCTGACGACTCTGCCGCCGCGGCTTTCAACGGCCTCGCGCACCTTCGCGAAGTCCCATACGGCGTTCGCGCCGCCCATGCGGGTCTCGGCCGGGCTGTTGCCGAACATGACGACCAGATCGGACGCGCGCTCGGCCTCGGAGAACGAGGACGCGTTCACGGCATCGTA
The DNA here is from genome assembly GCF_963929405.1 of Enteroscipio rubneri. NCBI lineage: Bacteria > Bacillati > Actinomycetota > Coriobacteriia > Eggerthellales > Eggerthellaceae > Enteroscipio > Enteroscipio rubneri. Next base: position 1,266,918 of record NZ_CAWVIN010000003.1, read on the forward strand.
GGGGCTGAACGCGGTGGCGGGCTTTTTGAGCGTGACGTGGTTGCCGTCTTCGTCCAGGTTCGCCGCGCTGCCGTACATATGCGGCATGATGGCCTGCAGCATGTTGGTGGAGTAGTCGTAGCCCTGGTTGATGTAACCGCCCAGCATGCTGAGCAGGCGCAGGCCGGGCTGCTTGCCGGTGGAGCTGTACATGCCGGTAGCGTAGTTCACGTAGATGGCGTCGTTGCCGTAGGTGTCAATGACGCGTTTGAGTTCGCTTGCGATGGTGTCGATGGCCTCATCCCAGCTGATCTGCTCAAACTTGCCTTCTCCGCGCTTGCCTACGCGCTTCATGGGGTGCATCAGGCGGTCGGGGCTGTTTAGCCATCGGCGCATCGAGCGGCCGCGCAGGCAAGCGCGAGCCTGCAGGTCGGCGTCGCCTGTGTTGTCGGACTCCATGTACAACACTTTGCCGTCCTGGGAATGCCATTGGAAAATGCAGTTGCCGCCGCAGTTGACGTTGCACTGGCTCCACGAGATCTGATCTGTTGTCGCGGTTTCGCCTGCGCCTGCGCCTCCCTCGCTTTGGGGCGAGCAGCCGTACAGCGCGCCGGTTCCGGCGGCGCCGGCTACGGCAAGGCTCGCAAGCGACCCTTTGACGAACGTGCGGCGCGAAAGCGTCGTTTCGTTCATGACCATAGTTCCCTCCTTCGATTCGGTTGTTCCTCTCGCCCTTCAAACGATATCGTAGTCGAAGTTGGCAGGAATCACACCTGACATGTGATTTAATAGAATAAGGCCAGGTCGGTTGAGTGTGGCATCGCATTGTCACCGGTTTTCCGAAAAGTGCAGCAGTCGGATAAGGTAGTATGGCGATGCGCGGCCCGGTATGGCGCCGCGGGGTTGAACGTGAAGGAGGAGGCGATGGAGCGGCGGGCTGAAGGCGCATGGGGGCATGCGCATGTGTCGAGTTGGGGCTACGCTTGCTTCCTCACGGTGAACGCCACCTCCACGTGGGGAGGCATCTTCCCGTTTTTGCCTCTTGAATTCCAGACCGCGGAAGTCACGCTCACGTTCTTCCTTGCGCAAGCCCGCCTTCGGCGGGGCATTCGTGGCAAGTATGTTGGGCGCATACTGTTTTCCCCACGGTGCGCGGAGGATGCTCGTGTCGCTGAGCGCGGTGCTCGTGTTCTCGGGTTCGGCATGCCTTATCGCCGCCATGTACGTAACGGCCGCAACGCTTTTGCTTGTGGCTGGTGGCGGCGTGCTGCTCGGCATCGGCTGTGCAGGTCTGTTCATGCTGTGGCAGCGTTACTTCGCATCGCTGCCTCCGGAACCGGGCAATCTGCGCCTGATCGTGGGCACGGCTCTTGCGCCGCTCGTCTACTTTTCGCTGTACCTTGTCCCCATTGCGCTCACGGCGTTTCTCGTTCCCCTCGTGTTCGTGCCCTTGTGCGGGCTGTGCATTGCGCTCTCGGTGCGCGAGATGCGCACCGACCAGCCCATGTTCGAAGACGTTCCCCGCCAGCATCCGCGCGTGTACCGCCAGGCTGTCGCCGATTACTGGCGCAGCGCTCTGTGCGTGGGATCGCTCGCTTTCGCGGGAGGCGTCATCCGTGGTATCGCGTTGCTGCACGAAGAGATAGCCACGGTGGTGAACAGCGCTTCTATGGTGGGTTCGCTCGTATCTGCCGTGGTGTTGCTGGTACTGTGGTACCGAATGAGCTTCCGATTTGGACTGACTTCGGTATTCCGCGTGACGTATCCGCTTGTCATCACAGGATTTCTGCTGTTGCCTTTTTTGGGTGGGGCATACTTGAACCTGTTCGCGGCGTTCATGTACATGGTGTTCTCGCTCGTGCAGATGCTCATGATGATGCAATGCGCTCAGGTGTCGCGCGACCGTGGCATCAATCCCGTGTTCATCTACGGCTTCTTCGGCGGAATTGCGTACATCATGCAAAGCATGGGGTTTTTGCTCGGATGGGTGAGCGATTTCGTTTCGATGGGCGGACGCGAGTGGCTATTCTTCGTGGCTGTCGTGTCGAGCTGGGTGCTGGGGCTCACGTTGCTTGCGGCGTCCGGCACGTTGTTCAAGCCGCTTGCGTCGAAGGGCACCGTGTCGGCCGATCCTATCGAGTTTCTGCCGCTCGCGCGCGAAGGCGAAGCGGCTATCGTGCATGCAGGCGAGGAGGCTGCCTCGAGGGCGCGGTGGCTGACGGACGCAGGCGAGCGAGGCGGGCGCATCGCAGAAAAGCACGGGGAAGGGACGACTGACGCACGTCGCGGCGTCGGAGCCGATGGGCGTTGCAGCGCGGGGGGCGATAGGCGTTGCGGCGCCGAGACGGAAAGCAGGCGTGGGGTTCGGGAGGGCAGGCGCGGTACCGGCGCGGCGGACCCGGAGAGGCCCTTGCCGAAGGCGCGCCGCAACCGTCCGTCGGCATCGGAGGGTGCCGGCGTCATCCGCGACCGCACGTCGAAGCAGTGTCGTGCGCTCCAGGAGCGATTCGGCCTCTCCTCCCGCGAGACGGAGGTTATGGAGCTTATCGCCCGCGGCAACAGCATGGCCGCCATCGCGGAGCGACTGGTGATCAGCGAAAACACCGTGCGCACGCATGCCAAGCACATCTACACGAAACTCGACATCCACAAGCGCCAAGAGCTATTAGACATGCTTCACGAGCTGGACGGGTAGGTTGTGCGCGCGGGCAGCTCTCGCATCTCATACTCGTCGAGTGCAGGGTGATGGTCGGACGTTCCTCATAGGAAACGCTGTCTTAGGCGCAAATGCCGGATTCGCAGGTATGACCTCAGAGTGCGCCTCATCTAGGGGTCGGGAAAACTCGGCAGGTGAAAACGAAGGGCCGAAGCAAACGGACAGCGCTCATACGACTGCGCCAGATTTGCGAGCTGTGCGAGCTGTTCGCCTTGGGGAACTTGCAATTCCGCGTATCTTGCCCGCATCGTGCTTTATCACGCATTGCCGGAAGTGCCGAAGCGCAAGCTAGCTGCATTAAGCAGCTCGCACAAGCGCAAAAACATGCCGAATGGATTGCGTTCGCTGCTAAACCACCATTGACATGGCACCGGATGTCTTCCTAAGGTTCCGCCCCTCGGTCATTGCGCTCGGACATCCTTCGGCCTATCTATCGATCTTGGTTCGGCAGCAAAATTCGCGAATTCTGCGAGAAAAACGAGGTATGGGAGGGCTAGCAAGCCTTCGGATCCGCAACTCCATCGCGCGACCTGCGCAAATGCAGCCGAAAAAATCGTACGCCCCTCGCAAGAAGCCCAAAAGCCGGCTTCGGGCCTCCCATACCTCGTTTTCTTGACAGAATTTGGCTTTTCAGCTGCCGAACCAAGATCGTAAGATGCAGCGCGGCAAGTTTTAGTCGGTTGCAAGACGCAAGAATACCCTTTGTTCGGTGCGAGGTTGGTTTTAAGAGCCTCACTTAGGTGCCGTGCATCCTCACATAGGGGGTGGTAGGGCGAAACACCCTACCACGCAGGATTGCCCCGATGCGTTTCAGGTTCGAGAATCTTCTGAGCCACGCGAAATGAATGCGCGGCAATGTAAGGCGGTGCAGGGCGCGCGGCCATTCGAGGCAGCTCAGAGAGGCGCAAGGAGGAGCGGAAGATGAAAAAGACCGAAATAAGCGAGCGTGGAACCGGAGCGCGTGAGAAACTACAACGGCATGCGAAACCGAAACGACATGCGACATCGGAGCGCGTGCGAAACCGGATGCACGTGGGATCTGCGCATGCTTCCCCGAGTGCTATACTGAAGCGCGTTCGGATACGAAAGGCACAAGCACATGACGGCAGAAGAGCTTCCCAATGGATTTACCGGCTTCTCGCGGCGCAAGCCCAACGGCTTCGTGCCCGCGAGTTCGGCTATGGGCATGCCGCGCTATGTGGGCGGACAGCCGCCCGCGGCCGGCAAAAGCGCCTTCGAGGCGACATCCGCCGCGTTCGGAGGCGGCGCGCAGGGGGCGTTTCAATATGCGCGCGACCATGCGCGTTCGGACACGGGGAGCATGCAGTTCGACCCTGAGAAGTTGCGCATGATACCCGCGACCGATCGACGCTGGTCATGGACCGAGATCGACCTGAATGCGGTGCGGCACAACGCACAGGCTGTCAAGCAGCGCGTCGGCGCAGGTGTGCGCCTCATGGCCGTCGTCAAAGCCGACGCCTATGGGCATGGCGCCGTGCGTTGCGCCAAGACGGCTCTCAACTCGGGTGCGGATTACCTGGGCGTTGCTACTGTCGACGAGGCTGTCGAGCTGCGCGAAGCTTTGGTGAACGCGCCCGTCCTCGTCTTGTCGGAGCCACCCGTCTCGTCCATCCCGCTGCTTTTGGCGTACAAGGTGATGCCGAGCGTCTACACGCCCGAGTTCGCCATCCGCTACGGCGAGATGGCCGATGCCTACGGGATGCGCGCGCCGTATCACCTGGCCTTGAATACGGGCATGAACCGCATCGGCGTGCGTCACGACGAGGTCGTCGAATTTCTGAGCCAGGTGAGCTTCCACCGCGCGCTTGATCTGGTTGGCACGTTCACCCACTTCGCCACGGCGGATTCGGTCGAGACGCTCGATTTCCAGATACAGACGAAGCGCTTCATCGAAGCGATTGCAGCCATGCGCGCAGCCGGCGTGGATCCCGGCATCGTGCACGCGGCCAACACGGCGGCGGCCATCCGGTATCCGGATGTGCATTTCGACATGGTTCGACTGGGCGTAGGCTTGTACGGGCTGCATCCGTCCCAGGCGACTCGTACGATGATCGATCTCAAGCCTGTCATGAGCGTGCATGCTCGTATCACCGACGTGCGCACGGTGCCTATGAGCGAAGGCGTGAGCTACGGGATGAACTACCGCAGCCCCGGCAGCGTGAAGGTGTGCACCGTTCCCGTGGGCTACGCCGACGGGCTTCGACGCGGGCTGTCCGGGCGAACCGACGTCATCATGCAGGGCCAGCGCTGCCGCCAGGTGGGCAACATCTGCATGGATCAATGCATGTTCGAGGTCGATCTGCGAGTATATGGCAACCGCCGGCGCCTTGATCCGCAGATCGGCGATGAGGTGCTGCTCGTGGGTCGCGGGGGCGATTCCGTGATTACCCTCGATGACATGGCCAACACCCTGGGCACGATCAACTACGAAGTGGCTTGCGGGTTCGGCCTGCGAATGACCAAAGTGTACGTGTAAAGGAGGCCCTGCATGCCGAAGCCGCATATTCCCTTGGAGGATATTCGCGCGCAGGTGGAGACCTGCCGTGCGTGCCCGCTCGCCGACGGGCGCACGCAGACCGTGTTCGGCGTCGGCAACCCCGAGGCGCGCGTGCTCATCGTGGGCGAGGCGCCGGGCAAGAACGAGGACTTGCAGGGTGAGCCCTTCGTGGGCGCTGCCGGCAAATACCTGAACGAGCTGCTGGCCATCGCGGGTCTGCGCCGCGAGGACGTGTTCATCGCGAACGTGCTCAAGTGCCGCCCGCCGGGGAATCGCGATCCGCGCCCCGAGGAGATCGAGCTGTGCACCCCGTACCTGCGCGAGCAGACGCGCACCATCGACCCCGAGTTCATCGTCACGCTGGGCAACTTCTCTACGAAGTTCATTTTGAAGACGGAGATCGGCATCACGCGCCTGCACGGCACGGTGCAGCGAGCGGGCAAGTTCAAGGTGTTCCCCATCTTCCATCCGGCTGCTGCGCTCTACGACGGCAGCAAGCGCGAGGCCCTGGAGAACGACTTCGCCACGCTCGGCGAGCTTCTACGCGCGAGCGATGCGGAGCGTGCGCGGGCAGCGCTCGACGCGTCGGTGGAGAAGGCCGAGCAGGTTGCCGCAGCCGCCGAGCAGCCGAACCCGAGCGAACCCCCCGAGCCCGAGCAGTCGCGGCTGCTGTAGAAGGCTACTTTCTGCATTCTGAGCCTCGCTAACGAAAGAAATCGGTCGATTTCTTTCGTTAGCAGGGTGCGATCGGTTCGGGTTCGGACAAGAGAACCGTCCCCCCCGTCCCATCTCGCCGAGGCTCCCGTGTCGTTTACAGCCATTTCTTCTTTCGGAAGTACAACAGTTCAAGTGCCACAAGAACGAGGCATGCGACGATGATGGCAGGATAGCCCCATTCCCAGTCGAGACCGGGCATGTTCGCGAAGTTCATGCCGAACCAGCTGGTGATAAGCGTGAGCGGCGCAAACAGTGTTGTGATGACGGTGAAGAACTGCATGGTGTCGTTCTGTCTGATGTCGATCTGCGTCTGGTAGAGTTCGCGCAGCTGCAGACTGTACTCCTTGAGCGTCTGCGAGCGCTTCAAAAGCCGCTCTGCCTGACGCACGAGCACGAGGAACAAGCGGCTTTCCTCATGGGTGAGCAGCTTGTTCTCGTTTTCCGCGATGCCGCTTGCCATGTCCACCAGCTGCTGGTAGTACGTGTCGATGCGCAGCAGCTTGCGTCGGAACACGAGCATGCTCTTGCTCTCGGCGTCCGTGTTATGGTCGAGAATGGCCTCCTCCACGTCTTCCATGCGGTCCTCGATCTGCGCCAGGTATGATAGATCGTTCTTGATCAGCAGCTTCATGAATTCGAAAAGGCAGTGCGCGACAGTCGGCTCCTTCATGACGCCGCCTGATGCTATCGCATCGAGCAGTCGCGCGGAGGTGCCTTCCTCGTCGAGGAAGATGAGGTTCGTTTTGTCAAGGTAGAATGCGAAACAGAGGGGGCTTCCCAACACATGGTTCTTGTTCGGCACGGCAAACGATCCGATCAGGAAGCTGGGGAAAACGTCGAGGTAGGTGTTTTCCACGGTAGCAAGGTTTCGGAGCGATTGCTGCATATCCTGGGTGCCAAAGCTCAGGTCCACGAATTCTTTGGACGTCAACACTTCTGCTACGGGCGTTCCTTCCGCGACGGGGGCGTCGGCAGGAACCGCTTCGAGGCGGTCTTTGAGCACATACTTGTGAGCCATGGCGCACACTTTCGGACGGAGGTGCGGGGACGCGGCATGCGCGAGCGCGCAGCCGACGGCATCACGGTAGCATGCGCGTTTGCGCGGATGCGGATCTGTCGGGTATCCGTTGGCGCTTCGTCATCCGGCTATCGAAACAGCTCGTCGCCTATTCCCCTGATGGACGGGATGATCTTCGCCAGTGAGCGCTCCAGCGACACGTACGCGGGCGACTTATCGTCCTTCTTGCTCACGAGGCAAATTGGAATGTCGACGGCGTCTTCGGGCGCGAACGGGCAGATGACAGCGCCGGGGAACAGCTCTCCGAATTCGGGAATGGCCGGCACGACGAAGCAGCCGCGCTCGCGCGCAAGTACCCGATAGACATCGAGCAGCGTGGGCTCGGAAATGTCGAGTCGGACGTCGGGATGGCGTTCGGACAGCTCGTCGCGAACCGTTTGAAAGAAAAAGTCGAATTGAGGAGAGACGCAGAGAGGTCTGTCGGCAAAATCGTCAAGGGTCACCGAGCTCTTCTTGGCGAGGTCCGCGAACTCCATCAGAAGGGCGCCGGTGGAAACGGTGCCGACCTGTAGCACATCGAGCAGCGGGAGCTCGGTGGTTCCAAGCGTAATGAACGCGTCGATCGATCCCGTGAAGAGCGCGTTGATGCATGCGTCGCGGGAGCCGAGGGTCACGTGCGGTTCGATGTCGATCGATTTTTTAACGAACGAGACGATGTGCTTGTTCACGATATGCTTGGTGGCGAACGACGGAGAGCACAGCATGAGGCTGAGCTCCTCTTGCGCTTTGTCGCCGGATGAGGAAGCAAACGCCGTGAGATCCGAAACGCCAGCGAGCACGTCCTTCGCCTTGTAGTACAGCTTGCAGCCGAACGCGGTGAGCTCGACGCCGTGCGATCGGCGCACGAAGAGATCCTCCTGGAATTGCCGCTCGAACTCGATGAGGCCGCGAGAGACCGCCTGCACAGTGACGTCGAGTTCCTTGGCTGCCGCCGAGAGGCTTCCTCGCTTCGAAACGGTGACGAAATATGTGAGCTGCTGGATGCTGAACATGGGTATGGATTGTACTTCACGTCGTAGAATCGTCGCAGCTGGCAAAGCAGTTCAACCTACTTTTGAAGCGGATGGGTCTCCGATCCGTCATCGTTTCGGGTCGATCGGCCATGGTTTATGCGGCCCGGCCGATGGGCGGCTTGCCGTCGCGTTTGTCTTGCTGTGCTGATGGCGTACGAGCGCATGCTTGTTGGGCGGGACGGTTTGCTGAGGCCGAACGCCGTTTGCGCTGGATGTTCGACCGCTTGCGACGTGCGCGGGACCGCTTGCATGAGATTTTGCCCCGTACTGCCTTGGTTTGCAGCCCTTGGCCGTCCGAAACACATTGGAAACACTTCGGCTGAGGTTCGGTTGGTATAATGCGCGACACTTGCTACCGAGTGCGGCACCGTTTTTCAGGTGCTGTTTTTTATTATGAGCGATGAGCGAGAAGGGATGAGGCAACGTGTATCCCATCGAACGGGCAGAGCAACTCAACGCGGAAGTCACGCGCATGGTGGTCCGCGCCCCCGAAATCGCGCGGAAGATCAAGCCGGGCCAGTTCATCATGCTGCGCATAGACGAGCGGGGCGAGCGCATCCCGCTCACCATGAACGATTGCGATCCCGATGCCGGCACCGTCACGATCGTCTTCCAGGCGGTGGGCGCAACGACGAAGCGCCTCGCGCAGATGAAGCCGGGAGAAGTGCTGCACGATTTCGTGGGCCCGCTTGGCAACCCGACCGAGCTCGAAGGCGTGCGCCGCGCGTGCGTCATCGGAGGCGGTCTGGGCACTGCTATTGCATATCCGCAGGCCAAATGGCTGTACGACCACGGCTGCGAAGTCGACGTGATCACCGGTTTCCGCACGGCGAGCCTTTCCATACTTGAGGATGAGATTGCGGCATGCTCTGCACGGCAGATCGTCATGACCGACGACGGTTCCAACGGGAACAAGGGACTGGTGACCCAGGCGCTCCAGCAGCGCATCGACGAGGGCGCGGACTACGATCTCGTGCTGGCTGTGGGACCTGTCGTCATGATGAAGTTCGTAGCTGCTACGACGCGGCCCTACGGCATCAGAACGCTCGTGAGCATGAATCCGCTCATGATCGACGGCACGGGCATGTGCGGCGGCTGTCGCGTGAAGGTGGGCGACGAGTATCTGCACGCCTGCGTGGACGGCCCGGACTTCGATGGCCATCTGGTCGATTTCGACGATGCCCTGCGTCGCGGCGTGATGTATCGGAGCTTCGAGGACGAAGCGCGTGCGGCAGCGACAGGTGCGCCGATCGACGAAGGTCGCGCCTGCGACGGCAAGGCCGCGTCTGAGGTGGCCGCCGGGCAACGGAAGGGGGCGTAGCATGGCGCGTTTGAGCTACGAGCCGAACAAACAGAAGGAGAAGACTCCCATGCCCGAACTCGACCCCGTCGAGCGGGCGCAGACGTTCGAGGAGGTCGCGCTCGGCTACTCGGCCGAGGAGGCGGTTAACGAAGCGCGGCGCTGCACCCAGTGCCCCAGCAAGCCGTGCATGGCAGGCTGCCCGGTGGGCGTTCCCATTCCCAGTTTCATCGAGCAGGTGGCGCTCGGTAATTTTGCGCGCGCTTACGCTCTCGTGAAAAGTGCGAACTCGCTGCCGGCCATCTGCGGGCGCGTATGCCCTCAAGAGTCGCAGTGCGAGAAAAGGTGCACGCGCGGCAAGCAGGGCGAACCGGTGGGCATCGGGCGCTTGGAGCGTTTCACGTCAGATTGGGCGTTCGAGCATCCCGAAGAAGCTGCCATTGCCATTGAAGAGCTGCGCGAGCAACGGGCAGCTGGCGCTGCCGATGCAAGCCTTCAGACGGATGCAGGCGCGTCCTCATCCGACGATGCGGCGATGGACGATGCGAACGCCGTCTTTCCTGACGTCGATCTTTCCGGCAAGAGCGTTGCGGTGGTGGGATCGGGCCCAGCGTCGCTGACGTGTGCAGGCGAGCTTGCCAAGCGCGGGTGCAGCGTCACGATGTTCGAGGCATTGCACAAGCTGGGCGGCGTATTGACGTACGGTATTCCCGAATTCCGCCTACCGAAAGATCTTGTGGCACGCGAAACGTCCAAGTTGGGGGATCTCGGCGTCACGTTTGCGGTGAACTCCGTCGTAGGCAAACTCTACGATATAGACGAGCTTTTGGAGGAGCGCGGATTCGACGCTGTCTTCGTGGGCACCGGCGCCGGCTTGCCCAGCTATCTGAACATCGAGGGCGAGGGCCTGAACGGCGTTTCGGTTGCGAGCGAGCTGCTCACGCGTGTGAACCTGATGAAAGCCTATCGGTTCCCCGCCTATGATACGCCCGTGTACGCGGGAAAGAAGTGCGTCGTGGTGGGCGGCGGCAACGTGGCGATGGACGCAGCACGCACGGCGAGGCGTCTGGGCGCCGACGTGTGCGTGGTCTACCGTCGCGGACGCGAGGAGATGCCGGCCCGTGCGGAGGAGATCCACCATGCCGAGCAGGAGGGGATTGAGTTCAAGCTGCTGACGAATCCCACGCGCATCCTTGGCGATGAGAACGGATGGGTGTCGGGCGTGGAGTGCGTGCGTATGGAGTTGGGCGAGCCGGATGCGAGCGGGCGGCGGCGTCCCAAGCCTGTTGAAGGCAGCGAGTTCGTCATCGACATCGACATGCTCGTGATCGCTGCGGGATCGAAGACGAATCCGCTCATCGCGAACACGACGCCCGGGCTTGACGTGACGACGCGCAGCCTGATCGTGGCCGACGAACGTACGTGCGCCACGTCGAAACCGGGCGTATTCGCCGGGGGCGATGCCGTGATCGGCGCGGCGACGGTTATTCTCGCCATGGGCGCCGGCAAGCGCGCAGCGGCGGGCATCGCCGAGTATCTGGCCCCGTCGGCTTAATGGCTGTCGGGACGCGTCGTCGCTGCTTGGAGGCCGCCCATGTCGTTCGACCCGATTGCGTATATCAATGAGCCCCGGTGGCAGGAATCGCGCCTCGGGCTTGATCGCATCCGCGTGCTGCTGGAGCGCCTTGACCGGCCGCAGGATCGACTGAGGTTCGTCCACGTTGCCGGCACGAACGGCAAGGGTTCCGTTTGCGCCTACCTGGCCTCGGTTCTGCAGATGGCGGGGTACCGGACGGGTTTGTTCACAAGCCCGTTCATTGAAAGGTTCGAAGAGCGCATCCGCGTGGACGGGGCCGATATTCCGCGCGACGAGCTGACCGCTGCGACATGCGCCGTCAAGGAGCAGGCCGAGGCGCTCGCGGCCGAGACAGGCGATCACCCTACAGAATTCGAGTTGATGACGGCCGTTGCGCTCGTGCACTTCGCGCAGGCGGCGTGCGATATCGTGGTGCTTGAAGTAGGGTTGGGTGGACGGCTGGACTCGACGAACGTCATTGAGCCTCCGGAGGCGTCGGTTATCGTGCGCATCGGGCGCGACCATACGGCGCTTCTGGGCAACACGCTTGCGGCCATTGCATCCGAGAAGGCGGGCATCGTGAAGCCGGGTGCTCCGGTCGTTTCATGGCCGCAGGAGCCCGAGGCGATGGCCGTGATCGAGCGCGCCGCCGAAGCGTGCGGCGATGCGCTTGTGGTGCCGGACTTTTCGGAGCTTCGCGTGGGCTCTGCCAGGCCTGCAGGTGCCGCGACGCAGGGCGCGCTCGTCCGCCCGTTCTCCTACAAGCGCTTCGCCGACTTGAGCACGCACTTGTTGGGCGGCTATCAGCCGGCTAATGCCGCGCTTGCTATTGAGACGATCGAGGTGCTCCGTACGCGCGGATGGAGCATCTCCGACGAGGCGTTGCGCACGGGGATCGCACAGGCGCGCTGGCCCGGGCGCTTCGAAGTGGTCGATAGCGGTCCCAACCGACCGACGATCGTCGTTGACGGCGGCCATAACCCCCAAGGCGCGCACGCATTGGCCTCGTCGTTGGAAGACATGTTTCCCGGCGCAAGACCCGTGTTCGTGATCGGTGTGCTCGAAGACAAAGATTATCCGGCTATGCTGGAGGCCGTGATCGCGCTCGGAAGCGCGTTCGTGGCGGTAGCTCCCGACAGCCCTCGCGCTCTTTCGGCCGATCGCTTGGCCAGGGCTATCCGCTGGGCCGGACAGGATCTGCTCGGTTGTTCGGCGTGCGTGAAGCCTGTGGTCGCTCAGGATATGAACGACGCGCTGCGCCGTGCCTGCGAACTCGCCGGTTCTGACGGTGTCGTGTGCGTTTTCGGGAGCCTTTACAGCGTCGGCGCAGCCAAGCGAGCGATCGCCGCTATGAACCGAGACTGACCTGCGGCGCTTCGGCGATTCGATCAGTCCATCGAGAGCGCATCGTAGAGCCTACGCGGAATGACGACGGCCAGCCTTGCAGCGGCCTCCTTCGGCGGCGGTGCCGTGCCGAGCCGGTACCATTCGGTAAGGATCTCGGTTTCCGTCTTCACCCAGGTGTCGATGCAGAACATCAGCTCGTCGTCTATATCCGCCTTCCGGTAGTCCTGCAGCGTCTCGACGAGCACGCGCTTGCGGTAGTGGGGCATGATGTTACGGTCTGCAGGCGAGTTGAGCGTGTACTGGGTGGCCGCCTCGAAGAACTTTTTCTCCAGGGAGAGCAACCGGATGTGGTGGAAATAGCCTGTCTCCCAATCGATGGTCCTGCCCACTTCGATGAGGTAGAACTGGTGGACGTGGATGGGCCACCACCAATGCAGGCTGTACTTGCTGTCGAAATGCCGATAGAACGTCTGTCGCGATATGCCGGCCCTCTCGCAGAGCTCGCCTACGGTGATATGGTCGAGCGAGCGGTCGACCGCGTGCATGATCCTCAGTTTGATCTGCACGTCCTCGCTGTCAAGAAGCCCCTTGTGCTCCCAGTCTTCCCGTGCCATGAACCCCTCCCTCCGCATCGTCGTGCGGACCCCCCCTACAGTAGTATAGCCCGCGTGCGCCGATGCTGCACGCGCCGCCGCGCAGGGCGCCCCGCGAACGCAGTCGCGGGGCGCCCGAGCTCGATGCCTCGAGGCAGCCGCTTTCGGACGGTATCGGGAACAGGCGGCGACGCTAGGCGTCGACGGGTTTCAAGCCGGCCGCCTCGGCGGCGGCGCGTAGGTCCTTCCAGGTGGCAAGGTGATCGATTTCGAGCGCTTTGCAGACCTCGTCGCAGATGCCGCATTCGGTGCAGGTCCAGAGGCCGTTCTGCACGGCTTCGACCACGCGGTCGCCCTGATCGTAGGGATCGTAGAAGCGGTTGGCGATGGCGATCATGCCAGTCGGCCCGATGAAGGACTTCGTCCCCTTCATTTGGACGACCGGGCTGGCGGCCATGCATACGCCGCAGCGCGCGCAGTATTCGAGCGGTTCGAGCTTCTTGTAAAGGTCGGGATCGACCGGAGCCTTAACCTCGTCGAGCGTAAGATCGAAGGCGCGTTGACGTGCAAGGATTCTACTCACCTTGTCGGTGATCCTCGTCTTGTCGACGATAAGATCGCGCACGACGGGGAATCCGGTCAAGGGACCGACCTCGTTCTTCCCGCCTTCGTCCACAAGGGTGACGCAGGCTAAACAGGGCGTGCCGTTCAGTGTCATGGCGCAGCGCCCACAGACGCGCCCGCGGCAGCTGTAGTCGAACGCGATGGGCTCGATGGTATCGTTGATGAGGACGAGCGCCTCCAGCAGGGTCATGTGCTCCCAATGCTCGATATCGTATTCGGAGAACGATGGCTCCGCGTCGACCGAGGGGTTGAACTTCTGTACTGTGACTTTCATGATGTCTCCTTACGCCTCGATCCGTCGGACTAGTCAAGCTCGACGACGGGCACGGTTTCCAGCTGCATGGCGCCGTCAACGTTGCGGGCGACGATATTGCAGGTCCATGCCCCGGGATTCTCCTCGGGGTACTCGGGCCGATAGCTGTGCCCGCGGCTTTCCTCGCGCATGAGCGCGGCACGCGAGCTGGCTTCGGCGATGTCGAGAAGGTTGCACGCTTCGATGGCCGCCTTCCAGTCGGTGTTGTACGTGAGCGTGGCGTCGCCGAGCGTCATGTTCGGCAGTTCCTCAGAACGGATGCGCGCAAGCTCATCGACCGCCTGCTGCATCGCTTCGTTTTCACGCGTGGGCTGGCAGGCTTGATAGGCCGCCTTTTGGATCATGCGTGTGACTTCCTGCGGGCGTTTACCGCCGCCTTGGCGCAGTCTCAGCTCGTGCAGGCGGTTGATCTCCTCCTCGATGGCATCGAATGCGAAGGATGCGGGGCGTTTCGCCCCCTCGCCTTCGGCGTACTCGATGGCTTTCATCATCGCGTAGGAGCCGTCGCGATAAGCGACGTTCACCGACGAGCCGCCCTGGGCACCGTACACGCCTCCGCCTCGCGAGCAGAATAAACCCGGCATGCCCTCGACCATGAGGTTCTCATCGACACGGGGATTTCCGCCGTGCTCGTAGGCTTCAAGGGCGCATTCCAGTTTGGTCGAGGCTACGTCGATGCCGAAGACCTCCCGCCACAGCTCGACGTTGCGGCGGTACACTTCGCCCATGGCCGCGAAGGCTTCCGGGTTCGAGAAATCGACGTATACACCCCCGTTCGGCGATCCGCCCCCGTCGTGGATGGCCTTCGCAATGGTGCGGGTGAATGTGATGCGGTCAAGCGTGGAGTAGTCCATGCCGCGGAAGAAATAGGTGTCGTTGGCGTCGCAGATATACTCGCAGCACAGATTGTCGGCTCCGATGCCGCCCACGAACGTGGCAGCAAGACCCATGGGGTACATGCTGATGAGGTCGAACTGGAAGAACTCCGAGTCCTGCAGCGCCGCGCCGCGCCGGTAGGCTGCGGCATCGACGTCGCCGGTATTGTCGGGCGAGTTGATGGATGTGGGTGCGACGGTGTTCCAGCCGTATATCCACGAGCTTGCTCCCGTGCAGGATATTGTGGCCTTCGCGCGGAACACGCGTACGACGCCGGTGGGGATGTGCAATCCGACGGCTCCGATGCACGCCCCATCCTCTATGATCACATCGGTGATCATAGTGTGGTCAAAGATGCGCGCGCCGGTGCGCTCTACCGAATCCGTGAAGTAGCGCGGAAAGCCGTTGAACGTTCCGAACAATGGATAGCCCGGCATATCGAGGCCGGGCGCAAACGTCCCGTCCTCATCGCGCACGAACAGGTTGTTGCCCTCCTGCGCGTAGCGCAGAAGCAGGTTGCGTTCCTCGACGGTGAACGCCTCGTGCGTGGCTTTCGCGATCTTTTTGTTCGTGAGTTCGTTCAAGACGAAGTCCTCGGACTGGTCCCAGGGCGTGTCGGTTTGGATGAAGTTCACCCAGTTGCACCAGTTGTAGCCGCAGGCGCCGCCAAAGTGGAAGGGTCCCTTCTCCACGACGGCCACATCTTTGCCCTGCTTGTGCGCCTGCAGGGCGGCGTGCGATCCGGCAAGCCCGCCGCCGATGATGAGGATTTCGGTGTCGTAGAGCTCGAAAGCCGCCGTTGCAGATGCGTTTTCCGCGCCCGAAGAGCCGCTGCCGCCTGCCGCGCCGCTTCCAGTCGAGCAGCCTGTCGCCGTGCCGAGCGCCCCCGAAAGCATGATCGTGCCGAAGGCGACGGCACTCCCGCCCAAAAACGCGCGCCGCGATATGCCGGTTCCTTCCGTGCGGGTAGTGCTTCGCTCGCTATCCATGATGCTCCTTCCCCTCCGATGAGCCGTGCGCGCGGGTGCGCGCCGTCGACACCATTCTTCGTGGCGGCGCGGCGCAGAGCAAAGGACGGCCCGGTGCATTCGTTCTCGTTCATGAGACAATACCGACGTTTGTCCTCGAAACGGGTACAAGGGCATGCCCTTATCGAGCATGAGCGCGTGGTGAAGAGGGCGACGGAAGAACAGGACCGATCGAGCGCCCTTGCCGGGTCCGGGAAATCCTGCGCTTTGCCGTATGCGTTGCCGCTGGATCGAGCGCGGTGTTTTCTCACGCGCTTTGCTCTTCTTCGAGGCGCGTGTCCCGCAATTTGACGATTCGGCTGCTTCATACCTTGATCGAATATTCATTGCAAAGTGCGCTATGCTGAAAATGGAATAACACCACACGCGTTTCAACGCGTTGTTGAAAGGTATAGCGGTATGAACATGGCAGGAAAACTGGTCGCCGTCGGGACGGCTCTCGTCCTGGTTTGGGCAACGGGCGGCATCGGCTCCGCCCCGGCATTCGCCCAGAGCGCGAAGCCTGATCCCGCTTCGTCGTTGTGGGCCGCGAGCGCGAATGCGGAAACGGGCCGTGCGGAAGCGGACGATCCTGCGGCGGATGGCGGGTCCGACGGTGCGCCTGAAGGCGCTGCTGGGACGGTCGATCCGAAGGAGCACCTGGACGCAGAATCCCCGCACGAGGAGTTCGCGCCCGATCCGAGCGGTTCTTCTTCGGCGGAGAGCGATGCGGGCGAAGCCGATGGCGAGGATGCGGAGCCTACGGACGAGAAACCGCTCAAAGAGGGGATCTTGGCGGTGCTCGCGCTCGTGCAAGGCGACGGGCTTTCGTCTGCGGCCTCTATCGAACGCTCGGGGTCGACGGTATACGCCAACGGCGTGCCGATCGTCGTAAAGCCGGATGCCGATGGGAAGGCATATATCTTCGATGGCGCGGGTACGGTAAAGCTGGACGAAACCCCTCTTGCTTCAGGATCGAAGGTCTACGGTGGCGGCAACGGCGTGGATATCGACGGGAATACGAGCATTTCAGTCGAAGCGGTATCGAATATATCCATTTTCGGCGGCGGGTATAACGGAGCCGTTTCCGGCAATGCTCGCATCTCTGTCGCAAACGCATCGACGGGCACCGTGTACGGGGGCGGTTTCTCCGACGGCTCGCGTGCGGCCGATATCGGCGGGAGCGTTTCCATCGATCTGGCTGGCACCGGCACGAAAAGCAAGGTGTATGGCGGAGGCTCTGCCGAAGCGTCGAAGGGCGACGCCTCGGCGAACGTCGCAGGCGCGGTACGTATTTCGTGCGAGAATTTCAATCATCAAGGGGGAAGCTCCGTATATGGTGGCGGCTATGCGCGTACGAGCTCTGCATACTCGGCGAGCGCACAGGTGGGTAGCGTGCAGATGGAGGGATCCGGTCCGACTTACGTGCTGCGCGGCGGCGGATGGGCTTTCGCTTCGGGATCCGGCGCCGCCCATGCCGACGTGCTCGGCGCCATCGAGATCGTATTGACCGATCCCGATGTGCGCGAGGTGTACAGCGGAGGCTATGCCGACGGAGCTGCAGCCACGGCGGATGCCGCATCCGTCGACACAACGGTGGTGGGTGGAGAGATGATGATGCTGTACGGCGGAGGAACCGCCGACGGCGGCTCGGCGAACGTGGCAGGTGCGGCGAACGTGACCATCGACGGGTGCTCGAATCTGTACGGCTACACCATCGGCGGCGGCAGCGCTTCGAATGCGGGCAGCGCCGACGTGGGCTCTGTCGCGATCTCGATTCACGATTCGGTGGGCCCGGTCGAGAAGCAGCTGGGCAGCTGGGTTGCCCAAGCCGTCTACGTTGGCGGCAGCGCATCTGGTGCGGGATCGCATGCCGATGTGACGGGTTCGGCATCGCTTGCCATCGAAGGCGGAAGCATGGCTGGCAACCTGTACGGTGGGGGCGACGCCTCGGGCGG
Organism: Enteroscipio rubneri; assembly: GCF_963929405.1. Lineage (NCBI taxonomy): Bacteria > Bacillati > Actinomycetota > Coriobacteriia > Eggerthellales > Eggerthellaceae > Enteroscipio > Enteroscipio rubneri. The sequence continues at coordinate 1,284,533 of NZ_CAWVIN010000003.1, forward strand.
CGCTTCGGCGACAGTGAAGTCGCTCTCCGTGCGCTTGTCGAACATCGCAGCATATATGTTCAACGATGGGAATCAGGACGTTGCTGGACTGCTGAGCCTGTTCGCGGCCGGAGAGACTGTTGAAGACGGCAGCTCGTCGCTCGTGCAGGATGCGGGGACGTCCAGCTTTCCGGGTTGAATCTTGAAAACCTGTGGGGTGCTGTGTCGGCCGTCGACGACGACCCGTTCGCTCCTACCGCACAGGTCGGGGCGAGCTTTCAGGAGGGGGCGGGCCTGACGGCTCTCTTGGCGTGCATTGATCGCATCGAGCTCTCGCATGAGCTCGTGGTGCCCGCATTCCAACCGAAGGGGAACGGCGTTCCCACCATGATACGCGCGTCGAACTTCGCCGTCGGCGATGCGCTTGTCACCTGCCCTGCTCCCGACGCCCATGCAGACTGGTTTGCCCTTGATGATCGCGAGATCGGCTTCGAGCAACGTGAGCAGAGCGCTCAATGGCTTTTCAGCCGCGCAAGCGGCAGCATCGTCGTGGACCCGGAGGCGGATGCGGGGGAGGTGCCCGAAGTCGCGCTGGCCGATCCGGACGGCGCACTGTCTTCGTTGCTGACCGATGAGGATCAGGCGGCTCTTGACGGGGGTTCCTCGGTGACGTTTGCTCTCAAGGTCGCACCACATGATCTCTCCTCCGATGAGCAGTCCCTGTTGGCTGAGATCGCTCGCCTTGCTTCGTATACCTTCGTTCAGCATTTGGACATTTCGCTGGCGAAGCAAGTCGATGGCGTCGAAACGCCGCTCTCGACGCTTTCCACGCCTCTGCGATTGACCATTGCGACGCCCGGCGAGGCGGCGGATGCTCAAACGCCTACGAAGTACGCAGTCGTTCGTGTTCACGAAAACCCCGATGGCACGTTGGAAACAGCCGTGCTTGAAGACAAGGACGACGATCCTGCCACAATCACGATCGAGACGGACGCGTTCTCCACGTACTCGCTCGCGTACGCCGTCGAAGGATCGGGCGGTACGACCGACCCGGGTGGGAACGGTGGAGGTTCCGGCGACGACGGCTCGAACGGCGGCGAGGGTCAAGGAGGTTCGCTCGATGGGGGAGGAACCGGCGGAGTCGACGGCCAGACGGGATCTCGTGGGCAAAACTCCGCAGATGATCCGCTCGGCGATGGAGCGAACGCGTCTGCCACAGGCGGGAAGGATTCCGCAGGGTCTCTGCTCGCGACGAGCGATCCGACCGCAGTGTTCGCGCTTGCCGCCGCAGGCGTGATCCTGATCGCCGCCTGCACTGTCGGCGCTGCGGCTGTTCGACGTTCTCGTCGCTCGTAGCAGCGGAATCGGCTAGCCTGGAACGACTGCCTCAAGATGCAAGCGGACCCGCCGAAGCGGGTCCGCTTTTTCGATCTGCTACGTTCGGCGCGCGAGGCTCGATCGGCCGTCGCGGCAGCCGCTGCCGAATTTTACAGCGAGTCGATGTACTTCACGAGGTCGCCGACGGTTTGCAGGCCCTCGGGCTCGCCGAAGTCGACTTCGCAGGCCTCTTCGAGGTCGCATATGAGTTCGACCATGTCGAGCGAATCGATGCCGAGCGAATCGAAGGTGGAGTCGTCCTCGACGGTTGCGGGATCGATGTCGAGATTCTCCTCGAGGATGTTCTTCACGGTGTCGATGGTTGCCACGATGCTAGTCCTCCTTCTGCTTGAGCAGGCCGTAGCCGCCATCGTCGCGGCGATACAGCACGTTTACCATACCGGTGTCGCGATCGGTGTAGGCGAAGAAGTCATGGCCTAGCAAGTCGATCTTGATGAGCGCCTCGTCGCGGGTCAGCGGCTCGAACTCCATCACCTTTTCGCGCACGATCTCCTCGCCGGCCAACTCGTCCATAAGGCCGTCTACGTCCAACTCGCCGCTGGCAGCCGTTTCGGGTGCGCGGATGGTCTCGCCTTCAGCGCGCAGCTTGCGGTCGATCACGCGGGTCTTGTACTTGCGCAGCTGACGCAGCACCTTGGCAGCGGCTACGTCGATGGCCGCGTACATGTCTTCTTCGCATTCTTCCACGCGGATGATGTGGCCCTTCGTGCGCAGCGTCACTTCGCAGCAGGCGGGGCGGGGGTTTGCGGGGTTCTTCTCGACGAACAGCACGACTTCGGCCACCAACGGGTCGATGTCCATAACTTTCATGGAATTGCCGATCTTCTCGTCGGCATACTGACGCAGTGCATCGGTTACAGGCATTTTGCGTCCGGTGACGGTAACGCTCATAGCGATCACCTCTTACCTCGTGGCGAATAAAAAAACAGCTCGTGATGAAGCCGATGCCTGGTCGTGCAGAGAAAGCAGCGAATGCTCTTCGTGCGCTCCAAGCTGACTCCTTCCGTCAAGCTGATGACAACAGGATAGCGCAATTCCTGATATTTTGGCGGGGCATTTTACAACGCGTTGTGAATTCGATTTAAAAACGCGTAACGAACCGGCGAACATGCCGCGCTCATGAAGGATAATGGACGGGTGGCCGCCGGGGCGTCGCGCGCATCGCCCCTCGGCGGGCCGTATTCCGATCGGGCGGCTGAAAGGCCGCTGCGCGCAGACGAGGACGACATGACGGACAAGGATCACGACGGCTCTCCGCGCATCTTCATATCCGAAGTGCAGGGCCATCAGGCGAGGTATCGCAAGCTCATCCAGTTCACCCACTCTTCGACGAAGGCGGCCGGCGCAATGCTGGCGGCGGCCGTTATCGCGCTTATCGTGGCCAATTCCGGTGCGTACGAGGCGTTTCTGGAGTTCTGGCACACCGAAGCGGGGTTCTTCTTCGGCGAGGCGTTCGCCGGCATGTCGCTCGCGCACGTCATCAACGACATCTTCATGGCCGTGTTCTTCCTGCTGGTCGGCCTCGAGGTGAAGTACGAGCTCACGGTGGGCGAGCTGACGAACATCCGACAGGCCATTCTGCCCATCATGGCGGCTATCGGCGGCGTGCTGGTGCCCATTGCCTTCTACCTTGCTTTCAACGCGTCCAGCCCGGAGTCGGTGCAGGGCTGGGGCGTACCCACGGCCACCGACATCGCCTTCGCCCTCGGTATTCTGGCGTTGCTCGGCAACCGCGTGCCCAGTGGCGTTCGGGTGTTTCTCAGCACGCTTGCCGTGGCCGATGATATCATTGCCATCCTTGTCATCGCGGTTTTCTACGGGCACAGCCCCTCGCTTCTGTGGTTGGCTGGCGCAGCAGGCGTGCTCGCGGTGCTCGTTCTCATGAATCGCAGCCATATCTACTCCCTCATCCCGTATCTGGCTGTGGGACTCGTGCTGTGGTACTGCGTGTTCATGTCGGGCGTGCATTCCACCATCGCCGGCGTGCTGCTGGCGTTCGTCATCCCGTCGGGATCCCGCGTGAACTTGAAGAGCTTCACCGATTGGTCGGGCACCAAGGTGCGGGAGGCGCACGAGACCTACGAGCCCGAGACGCCCGTCATCGCACAGGGCGCATACATCGAGACCGTTCGGTCGCTCAGCCGCATCGCCCGTCAGGTGGTGCCCCCCGCGACACGACTCGAACACCGTTTGTACCCGTGGGTGTATTTCGGCATACTGCCCCTGTTTGCACTGACGAATGCCGACGTGAGTTTCGCTGGCGTCGATGTGGGCGCCATGCTGGCCAGCCCTGTGCTCTATGGCGTCTTGCTGGGATTGCTGGTAGGCAAGCCCCTGGGCATCATGCTGATGAGCTTTATCGTGGTGAAGCTGAAGGTGGCCTCGCTGCCGGAGAACGTGAACTGGTTCCACATGCTGGGCGCCGGGGTATTGGGTGGCGTCGGCTTCACGATGTCCATCTTCGTGGCGAATCTGGCGTTTGCGGACGAAGCGCTTGTCTCCACCGCCAAGCTGGGCATCTTGGTGGCATCGCTGCTTGCGGGTGTGCTAGGATTCGTGCTGCTCATGGCGCAGGCGAAAGTTGCGCAGAAGCGGGGTGTGGCCTACCTGTCGGGCAGCAGCGATGATGTGACCCGCCAGACGGCGGGCGGCGAGGCGGCGCGCGATACGCAGGAGCTGTTGCGCGAACTCGAGGATCCTTCCGTTCTCGGTGAGATCGAGGCCGCGAAGAAGCGCGGCGGGGTGTTCGAGATCGTCGTGGACCTGGGCGAAAGCGGTCTTTTGGGCGGCGGCTCCATTGGAGACGTGCGCGAGGCCGTGCGCGACGAGGTAGTCCGCGTTTTGAGGGAAGAGGGCAGAGACGATCTGGCCGACAAGGCGCAGGAAGAATTTCGGGAACACGCGGGTGAGCCGCCGCTTGCGAGCGTCGAAGAGGTGCTGCGACGCGAGCGGCCGGAACTTCTGAAAGACGCGCTCGAACGCGAAGCCGACGATGCGACGGGCATGTCGGGCGACGATGGGAAGCGGCGGTAGAAGAGGTGCCGGGCAATCCGCACGTCGGATGCTTGCTCGCCTGCGGAGCGGTACATGCCGCGATAAAGTATCGACGAGAGGGATCGATGAAGAGGAGGAGCGCCGTGGAAGCTGCAGCGATCGTGTTGGCCGCGGGGGCCGGAACACGCATGAAATCGAAGAAGCCGAAGGTGGCTCACGAGGTGCTGGGCAAGCCGCTCGTCCGCTGGGTGGTGGACGCGGCGCGCGCGGCGGGCGTCGAGCAGGTGGTTTCCGTGGTGGGCCACGCCCGAGAGCAGGTGGTTCCGCTCCTGGAAGCCGATACGCAAACGGTGGTGCAGCACGAGCAGAACGGGACGGCCGGCGCCGTGGCGGTGTGCGCCGAAGCCCTTGGCGACTTCGATGGCGCGTTGGTGGTGCTTTCCGGCGACTGCCCGCTCATCACGGCCGAAACCATCGCTCGGCTGATTGCGGAACGCGAGCGCACCCAAGCGGCTGCGGTGGTGCTCTCCATGGAGCTGGATGATCCGTTCGGTTACGGGCGTATCGTGCGCGACGGCGACGGTGCCGTGGCGCGTATCGTCGAGCAGAAGGATGCATCGCCCGAGGAGGCGGCCATCCGGGAGTGCAACTCGGGCTTCTACTGCTTCGACGCACGGGCGCTGTTCGATGCGCTACAGCAGGTAGACGACGACAACGCCCAGGGCGAATTCTATCTCACCGACGTGCTGGAGATCTGCCGCGCGGCCGGACGGCCGGTGCAGGCGCTCGCCTGCGACGACACGAGCGAATGCCTTGGCGTTAATTCGCGCATCCAGCTGGCTGAGGCCGGAAAACACCTGCAGCGGCGTATCAACCGCGCCCACATGGCCGCGGGCGTGACCATGATCGATCCCGATCAGGTGTGGATCGGTCCCGACGTGGTCATCGGCCAGGATGTCGAACTGCTTCCGCAGACGTTTCTCATGGGTAGAACCCGCGTGGGGGAGGACAGCGTGATCGGCCCGAACTCGCGCCTGACCGATACCGTGGTGGGTTGCGGCTGCACGGTGGACGAGACGGTTGCCGTCGAGGCGCGCATCGACGATGGCGCCACGTGCGGGCCGCGGGCCTACTTGCGCCCCGCGGCGCATCTATGCGAGGGGGCGAAGGCGGGTACGCACGTGGAGATCAAGAAGTCGACAGTCGGCAAAGGGTCGAAGGTGCCGCACCTCAGCTATATTGGCGACACGACCATCGGCGAGGATGTGAACATCGGCGCGGGATCCATCACCTGCAACTACGACGGCAAGAAGAAGTGGCCCACCACCATCGGCGACGGCGCGTTCGTGGGAAGCGATACCATGATGGTTGCGCCGGTAAACATCGGCGCCGGCTGTATCATCGGCGCGGGTTCGTGCATTACGAAAGACGTGCCTGCCGATGCGCTGGGACTCACGCGCCCCGAGCAGCGCACGATCGAAGGCTGGGCGGCCAAGAAGCGCGAACGCCAGGAGCAAGCGTAGGGAAGGCGACAATGAGCGTCGGTTATCGCTCGTTGCGGTCAATCTGCGTAAAAGCGCTGGTTTCCTCTACGCGAGCGCGCTGCCTGGGGATACAATAGGCGCATTGGAAAGAGGAGTCAGTCGACGCGGCGGCGGCCCGCGGTGGACGAAGGAGCATGCACATGACGGAGATGCAGAAGAGCATGGCGGTATTCTCGGGTTCGGTGAATCCCGAACTTGCCGACGAGATCGCTCGGGAGCTCAACGTCGCGCTGGGCAATGTCAAGCTCGAGAAGTTCGCGAACGGCGAGATATACGCGCGCTATCAGGAGAGCGTGCGTGGCGCCGACGTGTTCCTCATCCAGTCGGTGTGCGGCGGCGCAGGCTACGACGTAAACGATGCGCTCATGGAGCTGCTCATCATGACCGATGCGGCCAAGCGCGCCTCGGCCCGTACGGTGTCGGCGGTCGTTGCGCACTATGGCTATGCGCGTCAAGACCGCAAGGCCGCCCCGCGCGAGCCGATTACCGCCAAGCTCGTGGCGGATCTTCTGGCGGCTGCCGGCGTGGATAACGTGATCACTATCGACCTTCACCAGGACGCCATACAAGGTTTTTTCGATTTGCCGGTGAACCATATGACGGCCATGCCCATCTTCGTGGACTACTTCAAGAGCAAGCAGCTCGAGCAGGAGCGCCTGTGCGTGGTGTCTCCCGACGTAGGTCGCGCGAAAGCCGCGAAGAAGTTCTCGACGATGCTCGACTGCGACATCGCCATCATGCACAAGGACCGCCCGAAGCACAACCAGGCCGAGATCACGGCACTTATCGGCGATGTGACCGACAAGATCTGCATCCTCAACGACGACATGATCGACACGGCCGGCTCGCTGGTGGCGGCGGCTAACACGCTCAAGGCGAAAGGCGCCGCTGAGGTGTACGCCTGCGCCACGCACGGCCTGTTCAGCGGCCCGGCATACGACCGCATCGCGAACTCGTGCATCGAAGAGGTGGTGGTGACCAACGCCGTGCCCGTGCCGCTCGAGCGCCAGACGGGCAAGGTAAAGGTGCTCTCCGTGGGCCCGCTGTTCGCACAGACCATCAACAATGTCTATACCAACGGTTCCGTGGCACGTTTGTTCGAGTAGCGCACTATGTATTTGATCGTAGGTTTGGGAAATCCGGGCGAGGAATACGAGCACACCCGGCATAACGCCGGGTTCGATGCGGTGGACGTCATCGCCGAGGCAGTGGGTGCGCGCTACTGGAAGACGGAATGCGGGTCGCTCACGGCCAAAGGCGTCTGGCGTGATCACGACATCGTGCTTGCGAAGCCACAGAGTTTTATGAATACATCGGGTGGGCCTGTAAAACAGCTCATGAACGCCTATAGCGTTGAGCCCGATCGACTCATCGTGATCCATGACGAGCTCGACATCGATCCGGGAACCGTGCGCGTCAAGTTCGGCGGAGGACATGCGGGGCACAACGGCCTGCGCTCCATCTGCGACAAGCTAGGAACGCGAGATTGGGCACGCGTGCGCGTGGGCATCGGTCGCCCGCCAGGGCGGATGCCGGTCGTGGACTGGGTGCTGTCGCGGCCGCGCAAGGATGCTTCCGACGATTTTGCCTATGCGGTTGATCGTGGTGCGCAGGCGGCGCTTTCACTGGTGGACGCGGGGTTAGAGAAAACCCAGCAGGTGTTCAACTAGGGGGCGCGCGTGGAAACAACGGCACAGAGCGACCGCAGGGCGGTGTATGCGCTGTTCGCCATCGTTGTGCTGGCGTCGGCATCGGGAAACCTGTCCCAGACGGCCGTCAATGCCATGCTTTCCGACATTATGGGCGAATTCGGCATGGCTGTGGATCTGGGGCAGTGGCTTACGACTAGCTATATGCTCGTGCTCGGCGTCACGGTGCCGGTGGCCACGTACCTTTCTCGGCGCTTCTCGGTTCGCCAGCACATGTTCATCGCGCTCGGGTTTTTTCTGGCAGGAGCGATGGCCGATCTGTTCGCGCCGAACTTCGGCGTGCTGCTGGGCGGGCGCATCTGCCAGGCCGTCTCCGCTGGCATGCTCATGCCGCTCATGCAGACCATCGCCATGACGCGCTTCCCCGCAGGACGTCAGGCTACGGCCATGGGCATCGCTGGTATCGCAATGGGTTTTGCGCCCAACATCGGCCCTACCATTGGCGGTGCGATGAGTTTCGCTTGGGGTTGGCGGAGCTTTTTCGTTCTGCTGGTCGTCATCATGGCTGTGTTGGCCGCGGCATCGGCATGTGCCATAAAGCCATCCGCTGCGCTTGACCGCTCCGCCCGACTCGACGTCGTGTCGCTCGCGCTTTCAACGCTGGGCTTCGGCGGACTGCTCCTAGCGTTTTCAGATGCGAGCAGTTTCGGCATTGCAAGTCCCTTTATTTGGGTGCCGATGCTATTGGGGACGCTGTTCCTCGTGTTGTTCGTGCGTCGGCAAAATCGGGTGGACGATCCGCTCATCAGCATGAACATATTCAAATCGGCGCAGTATCGCGCCGGCTTCGTCGCTCAGAACCTCCTGAATGCCTCCTTCATGGGTGTCACGCTTGTGGTGCCGCTGTATGTGGAAGGGCTCTGCGGCGGCACGGCGCTCGAGGCGGGTATCGTGCTGCTTCCCGGCACCGTCGCGGCGCTCGTGCTCAATCCGCTGGCTGGCGTGCTGACCGATCGTATCGGCGTGCGTCCTGTCGCGCTTGTCTCGGGGGCGTTTTTGGCGACAGGGGCGGTGCTCATGTCGTTTTTGGAAGCGGACACGCCCTTATATGTGGTGACGCTCTGCCAAGCCGTGCGCGCTATTGGGGTGTCGGGACTGGTGGGGCCACTCACGTCATGGTGTCTTGCGGACTTGCCGCGGCCTATCGTGTCGGACGGTTCGTCGTTCTGCATCGCAGCGCGCCAAGCATGCGCCTCGCTGGGCACGTCGGTCATGGTGTTCATCATCACGATGGCGGGCGCATCAGCGGCGGGCACGGCTGATCCTGCGCTCGCCTACCAGCTGGCGTTCGGCTTCTCGGCGCTGATGGCCGTGGCGACATTCGGTTTCATCGTGGCGAAGGTGCGCTAGCGAGCGTCGATGGAGGGGCGTGGGCGAGTCGAGCAGCGGCGCACCAAGCGGGCGTTCGGCTGAAGCTTGCGCCAAGTTGAGGGCGCGCTGGCCTGAACGAGCGCACTGCCGAGAGCGTGCCCTTGGCTACCGGCGGCGCATGCCTCCTCGACCGCCTCGTCCCCCGCGTCCGAACTTGATGGAGCGGGAGAACGCCGAGGCGCTCATGTTCTTCGGTGCTGCGACGAAGCGCTTCTCGAGCGCATCTTCGGCTTGCGAGTTGTCGTAGCTGTCGATCTTCAGGTGGGGGATCGTGGTGCCGATGAGCTTCTCGATATCGCGAAGCGACGCCTTGTCGTCGGGCGTGACGAACGTGATGGCGAAACCCGCTTCCCCGGCGCGACCGGTGCGACCGATGCGGTGGACGTAGTCTTCGGGCGATTCCGGCACATCGTAGTTGATCACGCGCTCCACCTGCGAGATGTCGATGCCGCGCGCGAGCACGTCGGTGGCCACGAGCACTTCCAGCTTGCCGTTCGTGAACCGGTCGAGCGCCTGCTGGCGCTTCGCCTGCGTCTTGTCGGAATGGATGGATTCTACCTTGAAGCCCGCCTCGCGCAGTTGCCGCGTGCATATGTCGGCGCGGCTTTTCGTGCGGGTGAACACGATGACCCGACGGGCGCCCTTTTCCTCGAGCAGCGCTCGCAGCAGGGCGGGCTTGCCCGTTTGAGTAATGGGCATGATGAATTGATCAATGGTGTCCGCAGTTTCGCCGCGATGCGCGATCTCGACAAAGGCGGGATCGTTGAGGATGGAGCTCACGCTGCGCATGACCGCACGGTCGATGGTGGCCGAGAACAGCAGCGTCTGGCGCTCTTTCGGCGTAGCGGCAACAATCTTTTTCATGGTAGGCCAGAATCCCATGTCGAGCATGCGATCGGCCTCGTCGAGCACGAGGATTTCGACGTCGTCGAGTTTCACGTCGCGCCGCTCCATGAGATCGAAAAGCCGGCCGGGCGTCGCAACGAGGATGTCGACTCCGCGTTTGAGCTTCTCGATTTGATTCTTGTACGGCATGCCGCCCACAATGGTGAGTACCCGATGCTTCGAGTTTTTCGTGAGCGCGGCGCACGCATCGTCGATCTGCTGAGCAAGCTCGCGCGTGGGAGTGACGATGAGGGCTTTGGGCGCGCCCGGCCGCTTGGCTCGGCCGATGCGCTCGATAATGGGGAGCGAAAACGCCGCTGTCTTGCCGGTTCCCGTCTTGGCAGCGGCCACTACGTCGCGTCCGGCGAGGGCGAGCGGGATAGCCTGCTCCTGAACCGGCGTGGGCTCGGTGTAGCCCAGCTTTTCGATGGCGGGCAGAGTCGTCTCGGTCAGGCCGAGGTTTTGAAACGATGTGGTCACGCTGTTCTCCGAACCGTATGCGTCTGACGTTGCGCGCTTGCTGCGCGCCCGCGGCTTTACCTGCGCCGTTGTCGTCCGCATGCGGGACGAGCGTCAAGGGAACGGAACCGTAAAGCCTATGTTTGCCAGTATGATGCTCGATCAGCGGCACCGCTGTCCAAAAAGCCTCAAAGCGCTCGAATTAAAGAGGAAAACCACAGGTGGGCGCGCTACGCTATGCGCGGAACGCGGTTCTGTCTGAACCCGGCGTCTCCGCTTCGCCGTCGGTGGGCGCGCTACGCGATGTGCGGAGCGCGGCTCGAGCAGCAGCGCCTTTCACGGCTTCGCAGCTCAGTTGGTTTGCTGGCGAAGTTCTGCGTTCTGCGCGAGGTCGGCCTTCGTCATGCCGTCGGGGAGGCCCGCTTGCGGCATGTTTAGCGTGCCGGCCTTCTCACGACGATGCAGGTCCCAGAGCATCAGAGCTGCCACTGCGATGAAAGCGCTGCCGCCGACGATGCCGGTGGAGAGTGGTCCTACGAAGGGATTGCCGCCGGTGGCCGAGAAGAGCACGACGGCGTTCAGGAAGCCGTTGACGGCCCCGTGCCCGATGGCGGCGGCCAGACAACTGCCTGTGCGCACGGTGACGTACGTGAGGAAGATGCCCATCACAATGCAGAACGCACACATGGCGGCGATACCTGCGAACGGCCAACCGGGATAGCCCACGCCGTAGTTGTGTCCGATTACCGTCAGCGGCGCGTGCCAAAGCCCCCAGATCACGCCGGTGACCAGCAGTGCCGGCACGATGCGCAGCTTGGCGGACATCTTTGGCACCAGGTATCCTCGCCAGCCCCATTCCTCGCCGAACGTGGTGAAGATGTTGAGCGCGGGCGCCAAGAGCACGGCGAAGGGCAGCTGCATGAGCAGCATCGAGCGCAGCGCATCAACGGGTATCTGCGCGCCTCCGGCAGCTTCCATCTGTTGCTGCGCGGTACCCAGCATGAGCGACATCGAGGGATCGAAGTCCTGCGGGAATGCGAGGAAGTACACGGCTGCGCCCACGACGGCCAGCGCCGGCGGGCCGAACCATGCCACGAGGAACCATGGCAACGACTTCTTAAATCCGCGCGGTTTGATGACGCTATTCTTGAACCCCTCGCGCGTGATGAGGCGCGTGATCAGCACGCCGATGGCGGGGAAGACCATAGCCCCGCCGGTGACGAACTGCGCCGCGACCGGCGGGATGCCGACGAGCGCTCCCGACGAGACCGGGTATACCACTCCGAATTCGTACGCCCACGTCAGAAAAAACGTGACTCCTAAAAAGATCAAGATGCGCTTCATTGTTCCTCCTCGCTTCCGGAGCGCACGGCCGCGCGTTGTGCGGCTGTGGTACGCTTCATCGTTCCTCCTCGCTTTCGCAACCGAGATGCGTTTTACGTAAACCCTTGTTCGTGCGTACCGATGTTTCACGTGAAACATCGGTACGGGTCAATCGGAGGCTTTGCCGAGTACTATAACCGTGCAGCGCATCCGGGCCCGACTTGTTCGTTCCGTCCCTTGCATCTTTGTTCCATCTGTTATAGCATAAATATAACAAATAGTCGCGGAGGGGTCAACGACCGCGAACGGTTCAAGGATAGCGAAAGGATCTCGTATGAACGAGCAAGAGAAGAAGGCCGCTTCTGCAACCTGCGCTGTCGTGCCCGGCAGCCATGCGACTCCGATAACCCGCGCCGTCGCATCTAGCAACCATAGGGCACCGGTGCTTTCAGTCAACCACGTGGTCAAGACGTTCGGCGCGAAGCGCGCCGTGGACCACGTGACGCTCGATGTCATGCCGGGTGACATCTTCGGATTCATCGGCCACAACGGCGCCGGCAAAACCACGCTTATCCGCGCCATCGTAGGCGTAACGGGCTTCGACGAGGGCGACATCCGCATCGCGGGCCAGTCGGTGAGGACCGACGCGCTCGCGTGCAAGCGCATGACGGCCTACGTGCCCGACAACCCCGACATCTACGAGTTCCTCACGGGCATCCAGTACCTCAACTACATCTCGGATATCTTCGAGGTGCCCATCGACGTGCGCGAGCGCCGTATCCGCGAGCATGCGGACCGGTTGAGCCTCACCTCGGCGCTGGGCGATCTCGTGTCCTCGTACTCCCACGGCATGCGTCAGAAGCTCGTGCTCATCGGCGCGCTTGTGCACGAGCCGACGCTGCTCGTGTTGGACGAGCCGTTCGTCGGCCTCGACCCCGAGGCGTCCTTCCACGTGAAGGAAATGCTTCGCGAGCTGGCCGATCGCGGGTCGGCCGTGTTCTTCTCGAGCCATGTGCTGGAAGTGGTGGAGAAGTTGTGCAACAAAGTGGCCATCATCAAGCAGGGCACGTTGCGCGCGTGCGGCCCGACGGCCGAGGTCGTCGGCGACGAGAGCCTGGAAGACGTGTTCCTAGACATGATCGACCGCGCTGCGCCCTCCTCCGTTACCGACGCTGTTGGCGCGCGGTAGGGGGGCGATAGCCATGCGTTCCTTCGTGCTTCTGCTGAAAATCCAACTGCTGGGATTGTTCAGCATCAACAAGACGCTGCACGCCGATCCGGCGAAAGCGAAGCGCACGCTGGCCGTCGCGGCGCTGGTCGTGATCGCCGTGGTGCTGTTCGCCGCCATGTACTCGTCGGGCGTGGCGCAGGCGCTCGTTCAGATGGGGCTGCCCGAGGCCATCCCACTCGTCGCGGTGCTCGTCGGCGCCGTTGCCGGCGCGGTGGCGGCGTTCCTCAAAACGAACGGCGTGCTGTTCGGCTTCAAGGACTACGACCTCGTGATGTCGCTGCCGGTACCCATCTCGTCGGTGGTGCTGTCGCGCATCGCGTCCCTGTACGCCATGAGCCTCCTGTTCGGCCTGTTGGCGATGGTGCCGGCCTTCGCCGTGTACGCAGCACATGCAGGCGTGACTGCGACGGGCGTCGTTTGCATGGCGCTATCCGTGGTGCTGGCGCCGCTGCTGCCGCTTGCGGTGGCCATCGTGCTGGCCGTGCTGATCGCGGCGGTGTCGGCGCGCTTCAAGCACGCGAACATCGTGGTGATTGTGCTCACCCTGGCGGCCACGTTGGCGGCCGTGTTCGGCTCGCTGGCGTTCTCGTCGCAGGCCGACGATATGGCGGCTATGACCGCGTTGGGCACTCAGCTGACGACCCAGCTGGCATCGGCGTTCCCGCCTGCCATGTGGGCTGCTGCGGGCATCGTCGAGGGCGATCTCGTGCAGTTCCTCGCCTTCGCCGTCGTGAACCTCGTGGCGGCGGGCGTGGTGCTCACGCTCGTCGTGCGTCTGTTCGTGCCGGTGAACACGCTGCTCATGTCGTCGCGCCCGCGTGGGACCTTCTCGTTCGACGATAAGGGCGCCAGCGCGAAATCGAGCACGCCGCTGCGCGCCCTCGTGATCAAGGAGGCCCGGTTGCTGGTGGCCACGCCCATCTACCTGATGAACGCCTGCATCGGCTACGTGCTCGTGTTCGTGGCGGCCGTCGCCGTCGCGGTGGGCACGGCGACGGGCATAATGTCGCTCGACCTGCTGCCTCCCGAGCTTGCGCCTTTTTTGGGCGCGATTGCTCCTTGGGGGCTCGCGTTCTTCTGCAGCATCTCGTCCACGACGGCCGCATCGGTGTCGCTCGAAGGCTCGGCACGTTGGCTCATGCTGACCGCGCCGGTTCCCGCTTCCACGGTGCTTGGCGCGAAGGCGGCTGTCAACCTGCTTGTCGGCGTGCCGTTTCTCGTGCTGTCCGCCCTGCTCATCGCCGTGTCGTTGCCGCTCGACGCGCTGTCGATTGTGGCGTTGTTCGCGGTGCCGCTGGCGGCATGCCTGCTGGCGACGTTTCTGGGGCTCGCGCTCGACGCACGTCGTCCGCGCTATGACTGGACCACCGTGTACGAGCCGGTCAAGCGCGGCATGCCCGTGTTCGTCGTGGTGTTCGCCGGCATGGGGTTCGCCTTTGTCGGTATGGCAGCTGCGACGTTGTTGGGTGCGCCGGCGTCGTTGCTGATTGCCCTCGTCGCGGGCGCGGGCTCGCTTGCGCTGTATCGCGCCACGGTGAAGCGCGGGCTTTCGGTGTAAGGATCGTCGGCTCGACGAGGGAAAGGATGTATCATGAGCGTGACCAATGAAGCGTTGCCGGTGCGTTTACATCCTGGTGAAGGAGGGTCTGCATGGTCATCCGCATAGATCAGAAGTCGGAAGAGCCGCTGTATCTGCAATTGCGCGGTCAGATCATCGCGGCCATCGCTCGCGGCGAGCTCGAGCCCGGAGCCGCATTGCCCTCCGTGCGCGCGCTGGCCAGCGACTTGGGAATCAACCTGCACACGGTGAACAAGGCGTACGCTGTGTTGCGCGACGAAGGATACGTGCTCATGCGGGGCCGTTCGGGCGCCTACATTGCCGACCCGTGCGAAGACGACCGGGCCGATCGTGCGCAGATTGAGCTGGCGAAGATGGAGGACGGCCTGTTTGAGTTGGCGCTGGCGCATCGCGCGCGCGGCGGCAGCTGGGGTGAGTTCCTGGAATGCGCGCAGCGCCAAGCCGCGCGCGCCTATGGGGCGGGCGCGCGGTCGGACGTGTCAGACGCTCGCGCATCGAACGAGGCGCACGATGCGGGGGCCGACGGCGCCGTGTCGTGCGAGCCGGTGCTCGGGGGAGGTGCGTGGTAGTGGAGGGATTCGATCTGACGGCTATCATGCTGGTCACGTCGTTGCTTGTTCCGATTATCGGCGCGTTCATGGCCGCGACCCCCTATCTCATGCGGCGCGGCGAGGTGTTCGCGGTCACCGTTCCCACGTCCGAGCAGAACGACCCGTACGTCAAGGCGCTCAAGCGCCGCTACGCGGTCGTCGTCGGCGCGGCTACGGCTGCGTTCACCCTGGCGGGGTTCGCCTGCGCGGCTGCAGGCAACGTGGACGGCGTGATGGGCGTGCTGATCGTCGGGTCGCTCGGGCTGACCGCGGGCGGCTACGGGCTCATGCTGGTGTACCGGGCGAAGATGACCGCGTACAAGAACGAGCACGGCTGGGAGGCCGATGCGCAGGAGTCCGTCGCGGTGGTGGGCGAACAGCCCGTGCCCCACGCCGTCTCGGTGAAGTGGAACCTGCTGTACCTGCCCGTCATGCTGATCACATTCGCGGTGGGCGCGATCGGCTACGCGCACATGCCCGACCAGATCCCCATGCACATGGACTTCGACGGCACGGTGAACCGCTACGCCGAGAAGACCCCGATCATCCTGTGGATGCCCGTGCTCATCCAAGCCTTCATGGGCTTGTGCTTCGCATTCTCCCACTGGACCATCGCCCATTCGAAGAAGTGGGCCGAGCCTGGCGCGCCGGCAACATCGGCGCTCGCATACGGCCTGTTCGCCCGGGCGCAGAGCATCTACCTCGTGGTGGGCGGCCTCGTGATAGCGGTGGCGATGATCGCCATGCCGCTGTCGTTCATGAACCTGATCAACTTGGGGCAGGCGGGCGTGCTCGTGATGATCGCCGCGCTCGTGCTGTGCATCGGCGGCATGGCAGTGAGCGTCGTGTACGGCCAGGCCGGTTCGCGCGTGTTCAAACGTATGCAGACGTCCGACCGACTGCTCGTGGACGACGATCGGTACTGGAAGTTCGGCGTGTTCTACTTCAACCCCGACGACGCCAGCCTGTTCTTGCCCGAGCGGTTCGGCGTGGGCTGGACGCTCAACTTCGCGCGTCCAGCTGTGTGGGCCATCGTCGTCGGCGGGCTTGTGCTAACGGTGGCGTTCGTTGTGGCGGTAATGGTGCTGTTCTGAGGGATGTCCGCCCGGGAGAACCTGCTAGCTGAAACCCATCTTTCGCTCAGCCCTTGTGTTCGCGCTTGCGCTTTCGGTGGGCTATCATGAAAGGCGATCGTGCGAATGCGAAGGATGGATACATGGCGTTTCTGCTGGGTTGCGAGAAGGTGCGGGTGGAATTCCCCACGAAGACGGTGTTCGACAGCGTGTCGCTGGGCGTGGAGGAGGGTGACCGCATTGGCATCGTGGGCCGCAACGGCGACGGGAAGTCCACGCTGCTGAACTTGCTGGCCGGCACGTTGGAGCCCGACGACGGGCGCGTGCTGAAGAACGGCGCGGTGAACGTGGGCGTGCTGGGCCAGGCCGACGCGCTGTCCGACGACGATACCGTCGAGCGCGCCGTGGTGGGCGACCTGCCGGAGTACCAGTGGGCGGGCGACGCGCGCGTCCGCGACATCATCGCAGGGCTGGCCTCCGACATCCCATGGGACGCGCGCGTGGGCACGCTGTCCGGCGGGCAGCGCCGTCGGGTGGACCTTGCGCGGCTGCTCATCGGCGACTGGGACGTGCTGGCGCTCGACGAGCCCACGAACCACCTGGACGTGCGTGCCATCACCTGGCTGGCGGGGCATTTGAAGACGCGTTGGCGCGCGGGGCAGGGCGCGCTTTTGGTGGTGACGCACGACCGCTGGTTCCTCGACGAGGTGTGCACGCGTATGTGGGAGGTGCACGACCGCGCGGTCGATCCGTTCGAAGGCGGCTTCTCGGCCTACATCATGCAGCGCGTGGAGCGCGACCGGCTGGCGGCACTGGCCGAGCAGAAGCGTCAGAACGACCTGCGCCGCGAGCTGGCCTGGCTCTCGCGCGGGGCGCGGGCGCGCGCGACGAAGCCGAAGTTCCACGTGGCCCTGGCCCAGGAGCTCATCGCCGACGTGCCGCCGCTGCGCAACGAGCTGGAGCTCAAGCGCATGGCCATGGCGCGCCTGGGCAAGCAGGTGGTGGACCTGGAGCACGTGACCGTACGCTTCGACGACGGGGAGGGCTCCAGCCGCGCCGTGCTGGACGACGTGGACTGGATCATCGGCCCCGGCGACCGCTACGGCATCGTCGGCGAGAACGGTGCGGGCAAAACAACGCTTCTGCGGGTGGTCCAAGGTTTGCAGAAGCCGAGCGCCGGCCTGGTGAAGATAGGGAAAACGGTGCGCTTCGCCGTGCTGTCGCAGCACTTGGACGACCTGGCGCGCTTCGGCGACGACCGCGTGCGGCAGGTGGTGGGCCGCTACAGCCGCCGCACGATGCTGGATGGCAAGGAGATGACGCCCGGCCAGCTGCTGGAGAAGCTGGGCTTCACGCGCGCCGATCTGAACGAGCCCGTGAGCGATCTGTCGGGCGGCCAGAAGCGCCGGCTGGCGCTCATGCTCATTCTGCTGGACGAGCCGAACGTGCTCATCCTCGACGAGCCAGGCAACGACCTGGACACCGACATGCTGACCTCGGTGGAGGACCTGCTGGACGGCTGGCCGGGCACGTTGCTGCTGGTCACGCACGACCGCTACCTCATGGAACGCGTGACCGACCACCAGTTCGCCCTGCTGGACGGCAAGCTGCGCCACCTCCCCGGCGGCGTGGAGGAGTACCTGCGGCTGACGGAGCACGCGGCCGGTGCCTCCCAGGGTACCCAAAGCGGCCGCGCGTCCAGCGCCCTTCCCTCTCGAGCGGCCGACCGCGCCGCAGGCCAAAGCCCCCAGCGCGCCGCCGATCAGGGTGACTCCGAAGTCGAAGCCGCCTCCGAGCCCCGTCTCACCGGCGGCGAGATCCGCGCGCTGCGCAAGCTCATGCAGTCGAACGAGCGCAAGACGGAGACGCTCAACGGCAAGATAGAGGACGTGCGCGCCCAGATGGCCGCCGCCGATCCGAGTGACTTCACTGCCCTCGGCGATTTCCAAGCGCAGATCAACGACTTGCAATCCCAAGTGGACGCCCTCGAGGAAGAGTGGCTCGAAGCCGCCGAGAAGCTGGGAGAGTAAGGCGCTCGGATCGCCGAGCCTGCGCCCGTTCGTGCAAAGCGCCCAAGCGCCGCGAGTGGGCTATCGCACGCCGTCTCGCTTGGGACGGCGTGCTCCTCTTCAGTGCTGCGTTACTTCAACGTGGGTTGGTCGGATGAGTTTTCCGGCTGCTCGGGACCGCGCGCCCAGGGGTCTTCCTTGGCGTCGGCCTGCGCGTACTTCAGCCAGGCGTCCTCCTGCTTCGCCTCGGCTATCCAGTCGTCCTGCGACTTGCCCAGCACACTGCCGATCATCCACACGATGCCGCAGAGGATGCCGCCCACCACGAACGCGATCCAGCTGATGGCGAACCCGCCCTGACCGGCGCGGATGGCGTCCTTCAGGGCGTGCTTGTCGATACCGTCCCAGCCGCCCACCTGATCGAACAGCGGCACGAAGCCCCACACAAGGAATACGATCAGCGCGAGCAGCATGATACAGCCGCAGATCACGCCCATGACGCGTTCGGCGCGCACCTGCTCGGGTGACTTCACCACGGCGGTGGGTGGCAGATCGGCGCCGAGGTTCTGGCGGTGGGCGATGTAGGTGAGCTCGGACAGCTCGTACTTCGACTTCTGCATGCCGGCCCAGATGAGGATGCCCACGGCGACGGCAAGGACGAACATGAACGGCGCGACGATCAGTTCGTCCAAACGGACGCCGCGCACGAGATCGAGTGAACTGTCCTCAGATGAGAGGCCGATGAGCATGATCACGTCGAGCAGGATGAGCCCCACGCCGCCGGCGATGAGCAGGGGGAAGCGACGGCTGAACCGCTCGAGAACATCGGCGGCGTAGCGCGGCTCGATGGCGGGATTACGGCGCTTGAACTCGCCGTGGTTAAGGCTGCCCACGATGAGGGCGACCACGCCCACCACCACGAACGACAAGAACGCGACGGTCTGGATGTTGCTCGGCCATCCGAGGGCGTCTAGGAGCACCTGCACGCCAACGCCCATGAGAATGCACGCCACCCCGAGCGCTATCGATAGGTCGAAGCGGTTCATATGGCGGTCGTAGCGCTCGGTGTCGTTCTCCTTCGTCACGTGCACGCTGCCGCGCATGAGGTCGTCGAGGTTCGTGTGGAACAGGTCGCAGAGCGCCAGCAGCTTGTCCATCTCGGGATAGTTCGTGCCGGCCTCCCATTTGCTGACGGTCTGGCGCGACACGCCCAACTGCTCGGCAAGGCTCTCCTGCGTCACGCCGTAATGCTGGCGCAGGTAGACGAGGTTGTCGGCGAAGCTCATGGTAGGTTCCTTTCATTCCGTGAATGCATCATACCCGAAAGCGGTGTGGGCGTCCGATTGAAGCCCCTGTATGCTTTGGCGGCTTGTATGATGCAGGCGCAGGAGCGCGCGCTCCACCAATCTGGTGTTGCGTTTAGCGATTTTTTGCGCACGTTCAGGTTGCGGAAGCTGTGACCTGGTATTTTGCGAGGCTTCGACGGAGATGAGAAACTGTTGCGGCGGCGTGGGGCGTCGCGGGAGGGTCATCGCCGGGGAAGGGCTCTGCCCGCCCCCGGTGATGACCGGTTCGACTAGCGCTGCGTCCGCTTGCTGCGGCGCGCCGCCAGGATGGCAGTCGGCGCGGCGATGGCGGCTATGCCCGCCAGTCCTGCGAAGACGAAGGGCGGTAGATCGCCGGTGCGCGGCTGGTCGCTCTGCGATGCTGTCGGCGTCGCCTTCGTCGTGTCGAGCGGCTTGGTCTCCGGGTTCAGTTCTGGGGTTTGCCCGCCGTCGGTCGGCGGCGTCGGCTCCGGTTCGGGGTTGGGCTTCGGGTTGTCGGGGGGTGCCGGATCATCCGGGGGATCCGGTTCGGTTGGAGGATCCGGGTCGGGATCGGGCTTCGGCTTCGGGTCGACCGGGGTGGTCACCTCGTTGGTCTTGACCTCGGCGGTACCGCCGTTCAGGAAGAGGCCGCCGACGTTGGTCACGTCGGTTCCGGCTGCTGAATCGTCCACGACCACCTGGAACGTCGCCGTGACTATCGAGCCCGCTCCGACGGAATCGAACGTCCATGCCAGGCCGTCGCCCTCAAACGATGCCGCGCCCGCCACCTCGACGCCGTCAAGCTTTGCGGTGGGCGCTCCCTTCAACTCGCCGCCCTCGGCCGGGACAAAATGCGTGCCCGTCGGGGCCGCATCGCGCAGGACCACCTTCTGAGCGGACGTGGACTCGTTGGTGTAGCCGAGCGTGTATGTGAGCACGTCGCCCGGGTAGGCCCGTCCGGCGGTTGCGGTGCCCCCAGCCACCGACTTCGATACGGCCGGCTTCGGGTCAACAGAGGTGGTAACTTCGTTGGAATCAACAGTCACGCTGCCGTCATCCACGACTACCGTGCCGGTGTTTGCAATCGTGCTACCAGCGACTGCATCATCATTCACGACCACCTGAAACGTGACGACAGCCTCTTTACCCGGCTGAAGGACGGGGATGTCCCACGTCACGGTGTTGCCAGCGGTGCTTGCTGTCCCCACAACGTTGATGGTAGGGTTGCCTGTGCTGTTAGCTAGGGTGGTTCCCATCGGCGCGGCATCGCTGATGCTGACCTTCTGATCCTGTGACGTGTCGTTCGTGTAGCGCAGCTCGTAGGTGAGCACATCGCCGGGATAGGCGTGCTGGTCGGTCCCTTGGGTGCCGCCGGTGACGGCCTTCTTGAGCACGGGGCGAATGCGGTTTTGCACCGTGTTGCTTGAAAAGGGGGTGTCGGTGCTTGTGGCTGCATCGCGCACGGCTGCATCGCCTTGGTTCTCTATCTGGCCTTTCGCATCGGCCTTCACCACCACCTGGAACGTCGCCGTGGCGGTTTGGCCCGATGGAACGTTGGCTTTCCAGGTGATAGAACCGGTCCCCGTGTCGACGGTGGCGGCATCTGTTACTGGCGCGCCGTTCACCTTGATAGTCGGGTTCCCAGCCAGACTGCCTGCACCGGCGGGCGCAAGCGTTGTTCCGGCGGGTGCAGCGTCTTCCAGCACGAGTGGATGAGTTTCCGTTGCTTCGTTGGTGTAGGAAAGCGTGTAGGTGATTGTGTCGCCCGCTTTGACCCAGGTGTCGAAATCGGGCGCATTCGATTTGATGAGCTTCGGTTCAATCAAGCGTGTCGTAACAGGAGGCGCGCTCAGCGTCGAGTCATTGGGGTTATGTGCGACGCCGTCTATCTTTGCGTAGTACGCGGCCTGGTTGTATTCCTCGGCATCGGGTGAGGGCAATGTCGATGGCGCCCTCATGGTCACGTACACTCCGATCGCCTGTTGCAGGGGGATGGCATATTCGCTTCCATCGGTTGCGTGTGAAAGATCTACCGCAAGCCCCTTGATGTCAGCGGGGTTCGAAGGTTTTACCGTGGTCCATGCCGCAGGAACGGCGCGCATTCTGGTGTCGTCCGCGGTGAAGTAGGGTGCGTTCTCTTCGGTGGTGTAATAGACCACAGGAGCAATACCTCTGATGGTGGCGTTGCTTAGGTCGATACTTTCAAACGTTCCGGTCCAGGTGGATTGTTTACCGTCGACGCTTGCCTTTCCAAAGTTGTTGAACAGAATAGCGTTGCTAATTTGCTTGGAACCGCTGATAAGACTCATGCGGAAAATATAAGGCTGGCCAATGAGCACGGAAGCGCTCTGGGAGAATAAGGCATCGTCCACAAAGGTATCGGGTTTGACGAAGTTGGTGAGCCCATCGCCATATGATATTGAATGCGAAAGCGTGACGGTGTCGGCAGCATACATCGTGTTGAGCAGGTTTTCATCAGGGCCAGCGGGCTTTTCGGCAAGGTTATAGAACGCTGAGTTACCATGGGCGTCCTGCACATCTTCGAGCACCGGGTTCTCGCCGGTATCGGGGCAGCGCATGTCGTCGCGAGATCGGTCGCTGTAACCGCCGACGAGTGCGCCCTCAGCCTTCTGGAAGGCGGCGTTGTTCTTTGCGCCGTTTACCAGTCCGGCTTCGGAGAACGGTACAGCCATCCACAACTTGACGGTGAAGCCGGATACCTTACCCGAAACGGCGACGTAGGAGTCTTTCGTTTGATAGCACCTGAGACTTTGTTGAACGTTCTTTCCGGGTGCGAGTCCTGAATCGACTTCGATCTTGACCATTTGGCGGCCCGTTCCCCGATAGTTATCGATGACGGATACCTGCACATCGCACGGAGCTGTGGTGCCCGAGTAGTCAAGCAGCCGCCCAACCGAGGGAGCGCGAGCAGAATCCGTTGCCAGATAGGCACCTC
Organism: Enteroscipio rubneri; assembly: GCF_963929405.1. NCBI lineage: Bacteria > Bacillati > Actinomycetota > Coriobacteriia > Eggerthellales > Eggerthellaceae > Enteroscipio > Enteroscipio rubneri. Next base: position 1,306,940 of record NZ_CAWVIN010000003.1, read on the forward strand.
GCGGCAGCAGATCGTAGAACACTACGTTGTCGAGCGATGCCGAGGGCAACCCCTTTTCCACCAGCTGATCATACTGCTCTTGGGTGAGGGAGGACGAGGAGCGGTAGCCGCTGACCGCATCCATCTGATATTCCGTATAGGCAATCCCATTCATGCTGTCGGTAGTGCCGGTAGCGAATTTTCCAAAAACGGCATCGCCGATGAGTGATTTCAAGTCGAACATCTTATTTGCTCGGAGAAGGTATTTCCCGTAGGTGGCAAAGTCGTACTGCGGCAGCCCCAAACTTTGGGAATCGCCGCCATAGTTTGCTTCAGTCAGAGAGGTATCAAGGGCTGCACCGCTTGATACGCTGGGTATCAGTCCGCAGAAGTTGTTGAGGACGAGGACGGACTGTGCGGGATCGTTCAGGTTGCGCAGGTTCGTATAGGCTGGTGAGTCGTGCTTCAGTGAGTAGTTGACCTTGAGTTCTACATCAATGGAGTCTTGAAAGACGGCCGGCAAATCTATCTTGACGGCGTAGGCTCCTTCCGGGATGGGGATGTCGTTGACGTAGTTCTTGCGATTGAACGAGTAATCAGTAGGAGCGCTCCATGCATCGCCCCCGCTCTTTGTCTTGTACGATACGGATAGCTTGATGCCCGGATACTGGGCATCAAGATTGCTCACAAAGGTTTTGCTTCCTGTCAAACGGTTGGTTATATAATTGGTGAGAGCTACCGAAACGTTGTTAAGGCTACAGTCGTCGGGGGAGAGACGAACCATATCGCCGGTGGCGGCGCCGCTCGTATGCAGGTACATCAAATCGTCGACAAGCGTCATGCCAATGCGCTTAGACTCGTCCGTATCAGGATACTGAGGGTCCCCTGTTTTGGGATAGTATCTGCCTTTTCCGGTCACCGTATATAGAAGGCTGTCTGCATCTATGCCCTGATCCAGAAGGGAGAGCGCCTTTTCGTATCCGTCAGCCTGCCCGGTTGTTCCCCCTTTACTAAGGTCGAACATCTCACCGTTCTTTATGTAGTCGAAACGGTAATCTTTCCACGTGTAGGTGGAGGTAGCGGTTTTTGAGGCTGCTGGGTCTTTACCGTCGGCTGGCGTGACCGTGCAGGTAAACGTTGCCGGATAGGACAGCGTGTCGGGATCGCCTGCGTTGCGAGGGTAGGCGACGAGGAACTTGTAGTACTTCTTCGACTTGCTCAGGTACGATATATTCCTTGTCTCGTCCTCGGTCACGTCGCAGCTCAGGGATTTGCTGCTTGGGTCGTAGGTCATTCCCGACGAAGAGGCATGGATTAACGTACCACCGCTTGCAACGGAATCAAGCTGCACCTTGAGCGAATACGGTTGGTTGTAACCGGCATCGGGTGCGTATGCGAGTGTCGTGTACATAACATAACGGTAGTGGAGCGTATCAAGCGTGTAGCCGCCCGTGGGCTCTGGCATCGTTGAACCCCATTCGAAGACGCTCTTCGTCTGATTGGCGGGGAAATAGAAGTCATCCAGAACCGTTTGCGTATCCGTTATGTACGTAAGCGGTTGGGCGCTCACGGTTTGAGTCGTGCCGGCATCGTCGGGGAACGATCCGGTGGCGGTGACGTTAGCAGCGCTCCCGTCCTCGATCTTGATGGGGTCGACCGTGAACGCTACTTCGATGGAAACGCTTAGCGCCTGATTGAGGTCGCGAGCGTTGCGGATGACGCAGTCGCTGCCTTCAACCTGATAGTAGAAGGGCACATCGGGGGTAGCTGCGTCCGGGTTCTGGCCGATGCCGATATTGGTGGGCTGGAGCGTCACGCTGGTGCCGTCGCGATAGTTGCCTAGCACCATGGGGAGGTGCACCTCCACCTCGTCTTTATCGTATGCGGCGGAATCGAGGGCGATGTGCAGGCGGTATTTCATCACGAAGGTGCTTGGCGAGCCCGTCGACCGCGTCAAGGTGGCGCCGCTATCCGATTCGGTCGTGCCGGGCAGGTTCTTGGTGGTGTCGTCCCAGGCGAGGTCGAGGGACATTGCGCGCGACCCCGCTTTCGGGCCGGGGGCGGAAAGGGGATTGCTCGCGAACGCTTGTGCGACCTTAGGATTGATTACCGAATTGGAGCCGGTGTCAAGGCCGTCGGGGGGGGGTAGCTTATTCCGGGATCCTCGACAGACGGTGTGTTTTGCCTGTTCGCGGTCTTTTCGGAAGAGTTGCTCTCGCTTGCCGTAGTAGCTGAGTCCGTCTCGAAAGCGCCGTTGTCGGTTGCGGCATCGGCGCGCGCGGGCATGGTTCCCAGGGGAAGGCACAGCAGGAGCGCGAGTGCAATGAGCCACACCTTGGAAGCCGTTCCAGGCAGCTTTCTTAAGATGCTCCCAGTAAAACCGGTGTGCTGCATGGTTCGCTCCTCTCCATTATTTGATCCAAATTCTTATTATGGCACAAATATTTCATGAGTGCTTCCCGGGGTGTGGGTCGTGTTTTGGTTTTCGGAGGGCTTCTGCGGGGGCTGCGGGGCCATCGCGTTGCGGCGAGCGGCTTTCGTTTGGTAAGGTGGGCTCCAATAACCACTCAAGGAAGCGGCTGCGATGGAAGAAACAAGTGCTGAGCAGGTGCGGAATTTTCGATTGCACGCGCACCATCTGGACGCGTGCTACGGCAAGGACGACGTGATCGCGGCAATCAGCGCCTGCGGCATGCAGAACTCGCCTCCGGGCGCGTGGGAGGTCGCGCTCTTCAATCGCGTGCCCGCGTGCGGGGCGGCGGATCGCGACCGCCTGCTGCTGGAGGAGCGGACGCTCATGCAGGCATGGAGCTTTCGCGGTGCGCCCGTCGTATTCCCGGCGGCTGACAGCGCCGCGTTCCTGTCGGCGCTTGCGGCGGAGGGCGACGAGCCCTGGATCTACACGCGGGGCATTGGGCTGGCGCTCGACTTTCTGGGCGTGGGGTTCGACGAGCTGCTGGCCTTGCTGGAGCAGGTCATGCCGCAGCTGGATGGGCAGACGGTGGCCGGCAAGGTGGCGCTCGACCAAACGCTGGCCGCATGGATAGAGCCGCTGCTGCCCGAGCGGAAGCGCTCCTTGTGGAACGAGCCGTCGATGTACGGCAGCCCCGACAAGCAGACGGTGGGCGGCGCGGCGGTGTCGTTCCTGCTGCGGCCCTGCTCCTTCAAGGGCCTGGTGGTGTTCGGCGCGCGCGAGGGGGCTAGCCCCACGTTCACGTCGTACCGCTCCTGGCTTGGCCGTCCCCTGGTGCCCGACCCGGACGCGGCCCGCAAGCTGGTGCGGAAGTTCCTCCACTGCTACGGGCCGTCCACTCCCGACCGGCTGGCCGCGTGGCTGGGATGCTCCGGCGCCCAGGCGCGGCGGCTGTGGAAGGCGGCCGCCGACGAGATGGAGCCGGTGACGTTTCTGGGCAGGAAGGCGCAGGTGCTGTCCGCCGACCGGGAGCGCCTGCTCGCGCCGCAGCCGCTCGAGCGCGAGCTGCTGTTGCTGGCCGCGCACGACCCCTACCTCGACCAGCGCGACCGCGCCGTCCTGCAGCCGGACAAGACGCTGCAACGCCGGATATGGCGCACAGTGGCCAACCCGGGCGCCATCGTGTATTGCGGCCAGGTGGTGGGTACGTGGACCGGCACGAAGAAGGGCGTCGGCCTGGAGGTGAAGGCGGACTGGTGGGACGATGCCGTCGATGAGCGCCAGGTGCGTGCACTCGCCGAGCAGCACGCCGCCTTCCGCGGACTTGGGCTGGCGGGGTTCGAGAGGGTCTGACGTCCCACACGCGCGAAGGGGGTCGTTCGCCTCGGCAAAGGGACGCGGCCGTTAGCCCGAGATGCGGCTGCTCGCCCAAGATGCGGCCGCTCGCTTCGGCTGCAGGCGATCCCTGTAGCGGGCGGTCGCCCAGTTGTCGGCTTGTTCAAATTCCTGCAAAGTCTCGGTGGAGAAACGATGTGGCGCAGAAGAGGGCCGTACAATGGCCGGGAAAGCGAAGGTGACGCGGTGCGCGCCTCGGATGGCGGCGGGGCTTCGGGCGCGGCTTCGACGGCAGCCCACCCCCGGAGACAGCCCGCCCTGGCGGCGGCCTGCCGCCGTCCCGCGCCCGCGCCCAGAAGGAGGTTTCCCCATGCTCAAGCTCATCGCCAGCGATATGGACGGCACCATGCTCGATGCGAACGAGTGCCTGCCCGACGGCACGTACGAGCTCATTCTGCGCTTGCGGGAGGAGGGCATACGGTTCGCGGCCACGTCGGGGCGGCGCTTCGACACGCTGTGCGAGCTGTTCGAGCCCATCGTGGACTGCATGGACTTCGTGGCGTCGAACGGCGCGCAGGTCATTGTGGAGGGCGAGCTGGTGGACCTCGAGGTATTCTCGCATGCGGCCGTGAAGCGGCTGGCGCGCGTGGTGGACCTGTTCGATACCATGCACCTGGCGCTGTTCGACGAGACGCGCAGCTACCTCCTGGACGATGAGGCGCGCTTCGAGCGCGAGGTGGACAAGAACCTGCCGAACCCTGTGCGTGTGTATGCGGTGCCGTCGCCCCAGGTGAACATCTTGAAGGCGTCGGTATACTGCGACGAGGACGTTATGGATATGGCCTACATCCTCACGCGCGAGCTGGACGACGACTTCGTGTTCGCACCGTCCGGCCGCAAGTGGATCGACGTCATGCAGCGCGGCGTGAGCAAGGCCACCGGCGTGAGCCAGGTGCTGGATGCCCACGGCATAGGGGCCCACGAGATGATGGCGTTCGGCGACTCCATGAACGACTACGAGATACTGCGCATGGCCGGCACGAGCGTGGCCATGGGCAACGCGCGCTACGCCGTAAAGCAGATAGCCGATAAGGTCATCGGCACGAACGTGGACCACGGCGTGCAGGCCGAGCTGCGCCGTGTGCTGGAGGGGCTGGGCTAGGCTGCCAGGTTGGACTGCCGATGTCGCAAGCCGTGTCTCGTTCGGTTGAATGTGGCAGAAAATGTGACCTAGGGCAGAGATTCGGGCGATTTGGAAGAGACAGTTGGTTCCTTCGCCGCCATAGTCCCAGTTCCGATTTTTCGACGGCGATTTTCACGTACCCTACCTCGATATTTTTGCCAAATTCTGCAGTCTGGCGGAAAGCAGGGGCAATCCCTTAGAGTTCCGTATGCCCCTCGCCGCTCACGCGTGCCTCGGGATCGCGCAGCATGGCGCGGTCGAGGCCGCCCACCGCGTTCGACGCGGTGACGCCTGCCACCATGGAGTCGCTCACGTTGAGCGCGGTACGTCCCATGTCGATGAGCGGTTCCACCGAGGCTAGAAGGCCCACGATCTCGATGGGCAGCCCCATGGTGCCCAGCACGATAAGCGAGGCGAACGTCGCGCCGCCGCCCACGCCCGCCACGCCCAGCGAGCTGATCACCACCACGGCCACGAGTCCTGCGACGAACGTGGGAGAGAACACGTCGATGCCCACCGTGGGCGCGATGATGGTGGCCAGCATGGCAGGGTAGATGCCCGCGCACCCGTTCTGCCCGATGGACATGCCGAAGCTGGCGGCGAAGTTGGCCGTGGCCTCGTCCACGCCAAGGGCGCGCGTCTGCGTCTCGATGTTCAGCGGCACGGCGCCCGCGCTCGAGCGCGCCACGAACGCGAAGCTGAGCACGGGGAACGCCTTGCGCGCGTAGGAGAGAGGGCTCACGCGGTTCGCCAGCAGGATGAGGCAGTGCACCAGGAACATGAACGCGAGCGCCCCGTAGGACACGGCCACGAACTTGCCCAGGTCGAGGATGGCCGCATAGTCGCTCGTGGCCATGACGTGCGCGATGAGCGCCAGCACGCCGTAGGGCGTGAGCGCGAGCACCATGGACACGATGCGCATGACGATGCCGTACAGGCTGTCGATGAGCTGCCGGAAGAACGCGGTCTGGGTGCGCGCGGAGGCGGCCGCGCTAGCGGGAGCGGCGGGGGCGTCGTGGGTGGTGGGGACGCTGGCGCCACTGGCGGCGGCCTCGTTGCTCACGGACGCGGCCCTTTCGCCGCCCTCGCCGCCCGTGGCCGCGCCCTCGCCCTCGCCCGTGTCCTCCCTGCGGGCGCGCAGCTTCAGGTACGCTATGCCCACGATGGCGGCGAAGATGACGACAGCGATGGTGGACGTGGGGCGGCTTCCGGCCAAGTCGGCGAACACGTTCACGGGGATGAACGACAGGATCATCTGCGGCAGCGACAGATTCGCCACCTGCTGCTGGTCGGCTTGCAGCGCCTGCATGCCCGCGTCCGCCCCCGCGTCGGTGAAGCTGGCGCCCGCCAGACCGGAGAGCGCCACTGCCGCCCACCCGGTGAGCGCGGCCACGGCCACGGTGCCCAGCAGCACGGCCAGCACCACGGCGCTGATGCGCCTCAGGTTCTCCGAGATTTTCGTGCGGGTGAACGCGCCCACGATGGCCACGAACACCAGCGGCATCACCAGCATCTTCAGCAGCGCGATGTAGCCCTGGCCCACGACGGACATCCAGTCGAGTGCCACGGCGGCGGCCTCGCCCTCGCGGCCCAGCGCCAGCTGGATGCCCACGCCCAGCGCGATGCCCAGCCCCAGCGCCGCGAACACGCGCGGCGTGAAGCCGATACCGCGCCGCTTCATCAACCAAAGTGCCCCCAGCAGGGCGGCGAACACGGCCAGGACGGCGAGGACGGGAAGTAGGGTTTCGAGCGGCATGGGCGATCAGCTTTCTGGACGGCAGCGCCCTCCAGTATGCCGTGCACGCGAAGCCGTCCTGCCCTCCGCCGGCAACCGTCTCGCCTCCGTTGCCGAACCGATTGCTCGCCGCCTATTCGGGTCCTTCTGCGCTTGCGGCACATGCGTGGCGCTCGCCGAAGCGGATCACGTGCTGTCGTGCGAGGTCGACCAGGCGCTCGCGGGCGGCCTCGTCGCCCGCGCCGTCGGCAGCTTGAATGAGCATCATGAGCGGCGCGAAGAACTCCAGCGCTAGCATTTTCGGGTCGTCGCGCAGGAACGCGCCCGATTCCACCATGGATGCGAACAGCGTCTCCTGCCATGCGAGCGGCGCCTCGATGAAGTAGCGGCGGTACAGTGCGCCCAGCTCGGGCGTGCGGTACTGCTCGACGGTGAGCATCTGCCGGAACAACGTGGCGAACTCGTCCTCGGTCCAGTAGCGAAACATCCCTTCGCCGAGGTCCGCCATCCGTGCGAACGGGGTAACCGCGTAGTCGCGCACCTGCTCGTCGACGCTGCCCTCCGGGAGCCCGATGGCGGCGGCTGTCAGCTCGTAACGCTCGTCCATGCGCCTGATGAGTGCGTCCAATATGGCCTGTTTGCAGGCGAAGTGCTTGTAGACCGACGCCGGCTGGATGCCAACGGCGGCTGCGATCTCGCGCATCCCGGTCGATTCGAACCCGGCGCGGGCGAAGAGGCGTAGCGACTCCTGCAGGATGTCCTCCTTGGTGTTGCGGCGGGGCGTCATGCGATGTCCTCCCCGGTGCGGAGCGCGTGCCAGCTCGCGGCTGTCTGTAGCACGCCGAGCGCCAGGTAGAATGCGGAGATCCCGTTCGGCATGAAGACGAGCTCGAACGCGGTCCAGGCGATGAGCAGGACGCCCGCCGCGATGCCCCACCTGTAGGATGCTGCCCGCCTCCTGCGGAAGCGCAACGTGAGCGCGACGATGTTCGGCGCGCCGTTCACCAGCGCGAGCGCCACTCCCGGCCAGAACCACGTGGCGATGAGCGGCTCGGGCAAGGGCAGGACGCCTAGGAGCTCGATGGGCATGACGTCGTTCCAGCTGACGGGCATGGCGACGAGCCCGCTCAGCGCCATGAACCCTCCGCACACGACGGAGCATATCCCGTCGAACCAATTCATGAACAGCGCGAACCCGCGCGAGACCCTTGCGAGGGGATGCGGCCTTCGATCCTGCCGAGCCGTCGTCGTCATGGTGCTCTCTTTCTCTCGTAAAGCTAACGAACGTTAGCCAATGGAAGCAGTTTAGCAAACGATCGTTAGCTTTACAAGCTCGGCGAAACAGTTGTTAGCTTGGAAGTACCTCGTCTTCTGTGCTTGGTTGACGGGGGTCGGATTTTGGAAAAGCAGGTAGGTAAAATGTCTGTCAATAACGCACTCAAAGTGTTATCATTTGATAACACTTTGAGGAGGCTGATCGTGCATAGGGTAGCATCTCGTGCAGAGGTAGCCCGTTACCTTATGCTCATGAAAACATATGCGGGCAACTGGCTCGAAGTGGCGCATCGCTCCCAGGGGCCTGACAAGAACTACGACTTTCTTCGTCGTTACGGCTTGCTTATCGAAGACGTGCGGGACATTTTGACCAGCCTCGTTGCCGACGATTATTCTGATGGCCCCTGTTGCGACGACAGGCAGCTTGGCCGTTCGGACGTGTGGAAGTTCGGCAAAACGGTTGAGCTGGAAGGCGAGGAGTTGGAGTTGTACATTAAGACCTCGTTTGGTTATCGTGCCGACGGCATGGGCTGCGTCTGCGTGTCAATGCATCCTTGCGAGCACCCGCTTTCCTATCCTCTAAAGGAGGGTCGATCATGAACGGGATTCTCGAAACCTATTGCTCCACCTGCGCGCGCGAGGTTTCGGCGTGCGGGGAGACGAGGGTCGAGCATCTGAAAGTTCGCGATGCCTGGGTCGATGTCGACCAGGTGGTGCTCACCTGCCCCGAGTGCGGAGGGCGCATCGGGGACGAGCGGGTCGAAAGCGCCAATCTGCGCCGCGCGTACGAGGCGTATCGGGAGGGTCAGGGCCTTCTTTCCGCTTCCCAGATTCGAGATGCCTACGAGTCTTACGGCCTTTCGCAGGCTTCTTTCGGGAAGCTGCTCGGGCTCGGCGGCGCGACCCTGAGCAGGTACGAGAACGGAGGCGTGCAAACCAGGCAGATCGACCAGGCGATTCGCGCCGCATCCGACCCTCATGCGATGCTCGACCTTCTGGTCGAGAAGGGAGCCGAGATACCTGCGGCGCAGCGCGGACGCGCCGAGCAACGGGCGCGGGAGAAGCTCGCTCGAGGTCGGGAGTCTCGCTTCGAGTATGCCGTCGTGCGAGGCGATTTCTCCCTCGTGCTCAACCCGGCAGATGCGTCGGAGCTCACCGGCTTTCGCGCTTTCGATGTGGATCGCGCTCGCGAGATGGCGGTGTTCTTCGCATCTCGTTGCAAGCACTTCTTCAAGCTGCGGTTCTTCAAGACGATGTTCTATGCCGACTTCACGGCGTTCGCGGAAACTTCCCGTTCCATGAGCGGCTTGCGGTATGCCCATGCCCCGAACGGTCCCATCGTCCATGGGCATGAGGCGCTTTTGGCTGCGCTCGTGGACGGGGAGTCGCTCGATGTCGAGGAGCATGAGATCGGGGAAACCTCTGCCGAGAAGATCGTCGCCTTGCGCGAAGCCGACCTGGGCGGGTTCTCGGAGAGGGAGAGGATCGTTCTGCAGAAGACCGCTGACTTCGTCAACTCCTTTCAAAAAAGCAGCGAGCTGAGCGAGCGATCCCATGGCGAACCCGGTTGGCGCGGAACCGAGAACGGGCAGCTGATCAGCTACGAGTACGCCTTCGATCTAACCACGGCCGACTGCATCAACGGGGAGTGCTCGCGCGGTTGACGCGCCGGGTGCGGCGCGGTATGCTGGCCGGCGTTGCAACCATCTCGTTGGGGGAACCAATGATACTTTGCAGGGCTGCCGCTCTGTGCGTGATCGCCGATGAAGCATCGCACGGAGCAGGGACGGACATAGTCATCGGCATCGGGAGGCGCGCCGCCTAAGGGCATGCCTTGTCGTCGATGCCGGGATGCCGGGAACCTTGAGCGCCGCGGATGGCTTCGTCCGCGGCGCTTTTTCATGCGCGGACCCGGGGCGGTTCGCGCGGCTTCCGTTTCCGCATCCCGATCTTCCGAGGTGAACCTATGGCTTCTTCTGCATCGACTATTTCCTTCTCCGAGGGGCCGCTGTTCCGGCAGCTGCTTTCCTTCGCGTTGCCGCTCATGGCGGTGAACGTCTTGCAGTACGTGTACCAGGCCGTCGACATGGCGGTGGTCGGCCAGGTGGTGGGCGACGTGGGGCTCGTGTCCATGAGCAACGCGGTGAACGCCGTCTTTTTGGTGAACGCGTTCGTCATCGGCCTTTCGGCCGGCGGCGGCGTGGTGGTGGCGCGCGCGGTGGGCGCGGGCGACGTGGGCGCGCAGCGACGGGCCTACGCGGCCACGCTCCTGGTGGCGCTGCTGGCGTCCGTCGGCATCGCTGTGGCGGGCACGCTGCTCGCGCGGCCGGCGTTCACGGCGAACGCGGTGCCCGCGGCGGCGCTCGACGGAGCCGTGGCCTACACGACCGTGCTCTGCTGCGGCGCGGTCGGGCCGTTCCTCATGAACGCCGCAGCCGCGTTCCTCAAGGCGCAGGGCGACGCATGGACGCCGCTTCTGCTGGTGGGTGCGGCGACGTTCGTGAACGTGGCGCTCGACCTGGTGCTCGTGGGCCCGGCCGGCCTGGGCGTGCCGGGCGCGGCGGTGGCCACCGTGGCGGCGCAGGGGCTCTCGGCGCTGCTCGCGCTCGCGCTGGTGCGGCGGCGCTTCGCGGCGGGGCGCGTGCTCGGAAGCGGCGTGCTCGCGGGCGGCTTCGCTGGCGACGTGCGCGCGGTGCTTTCGGTCGGCGTGCCCTCCGCCGTGCAGATGGCGGTGGTGAACTTGTCGTACGCGCTGGTCACCGGCATGCTCAACCGCTACGGCGTGGACGTTGCCGCCGCAGCGGGCGTGGGGCTGCAAATAAGCACCATCGCGGGACTGCCCTGCTGGGCCATCGGGCAGGCCATCACCACGGCGGCCGCGCAGTGCGCCGGCGCCGGCGAGCTCGCGCGCGCCCGCGACGTCGCGCGGCTGGGAGCGCGCTTCAACATCGGCGTCACGCTGGGCATACAGGTGCTCATACAGCTGCTCGCGCCGGTTATCGTGGGGCTCTACGGCCTCACGCAGGGCGCGCCGTTCGACATCGCCGTGCTCTACCTGCGTATCACGTGCAGCGTGAACGGCCTGTTCTACGCGGCCATGTACAGCTTCGACTCGTTCGCTCTCGGGGCCGGCTCGCCGCGGCTCGTGCTGGCGAACTCGCTCATCGACGCGTTCGCCGTGCGTTTCGGCCTGGCGTTTTTGCTCTCGGGCGCGCTCGGCTTCGGCTACGTGGGCATTTTCGTGGCGCAGGCGGCCTCGCCCGTGATCCCCGCAATCATCGGCGGCGTCTACCTGCGCCGCTGGTCGCGCTCGCGCGGTGTGCTGCGGGAAAGATAGGGGATGTGGCAAAACGGAACGCATATGCACCCGAAACGGCCTTTCTGAAAGCCTGCGAGGCCGGCCCACCGAAAGAAACGCCTGATGGCGCTATCCAGTGCGTTCGATAACGAGTGCATATGACCGCCAAATTGCCAATCCAACCAGGAATTCGCGCACGTGCAGGGCACGGGGATGGCGCGCAGCCTACGCCTTCGTCACCAGCTCTTGCACGGGGATGCGCTCGACCGCGTGACGTTCGGGGCTCTTCCATTCGTCGGCGGCGTGGCCCACGGCCAGTATGTTCACCGGCACGAGTGAGGCGGGCAGGTTGAACGCCTCGCGCACGCCGGCGGGGTCGAACGCGCAGATCCACACGCTGCCGAGGCCCAGGTCTGTGGCCGCGATCATCATGTGGTCGCAGGTGATGGAGGCGTCGATGGCGGTGGAGACCATGCCGTCGACGGGGCGCTTCCAAGCGCGCTTGGCATCTGCGCACACGATGAACGCGAGCGGCGCGCCGTAAAGGTTCGCGTACCTTCCGAGATTTGCGAGTCCTTCCGCGCTTTCCACCTGGATGAGGCGCACGGGCTGGCGATTCGCGGCGCTCGGCGCGACGTGGGCTGCCTCCACGATAGCGGCGATCTTCTCCGACTCAACAGGCTTGGTTTCGTAGGCGCGGATCGAGCAGCGCTTCTTGGCAAGGTCGGTAAACGACATGGGATGCCCCTTCTCTCGTGCGGGTTCGTTTCTCCTTTCATGATAGAAGCCGCTACCGGACAAGCAAGTAGGCACTATTTTGGAATATACTACCGAAAAGGAAAGCAAGGGTTTGCCGCCGAAGGTCCGCCGCAAAGGAGCGCTGCCATGAAAACCTGCCCAGATGCCTACCATTGCCCGGTCGAAGCGACCATCGACATCGTGGGAGGCAAGCATAAGGTGCTCATCCTGTGGCACCTGAGCAAGCACGGCGTGCTGCGCTTCGGCGAGCTGCAGCGGCTCATGCCCCAGGCCACGCCAAAGATGCTCACCCAGCAGCTTCGCGAGTTGGAAGCCGACGGCATGCTCCACCGCGAGCTGTACCATCAGGTGCCGCCCAAGACGGAGTACTCGCTCACCGAGCGCGGCCGCAGCTTCACGCCGGTGCTGAACGCCATGTGCGTCTGGGGCGGGAGCGTGCTTAAGGAGATGAGCGCGGAAGCGGGGAGAAAAGTTGTCCGTAAAGATTGATCGGTGCGCGTCTCCCGGCTTTCGTGTCGCGAAAGCGTTGTAAAGTTTTGCGCATCGTGCAATACTCTATCTAATAAGTTTTGCGCATCGTGCAAGGAGTAGAGCCATGCTGAAGCGAAAGGCGTACGACCGGCTTCTCGAATGGAAGAAAAACCGCAATGGAAAGACTGCGCTGCTTATCGAGGGGGCTCGCCGTGTGGGCAAAAGCACGCTCGTGGAGGAGTTTGGGCGCAACGAGTACGCTTCCTGCCTTATCGTGGATTTCTTCCAAGCGCCCGCCGAGGTGAAGCAATACTTCGAAGACTACCGCACCGATTTCGACACGCTGTTTCTCTACCTGTCCACCTACTACGGAGTCGACCTCCATGAACGGGATACGCTCATCGTCTTCGATGAGGTTCAGATGTTCCCGACTGCTCGTGGCCTGCTCAAGTACTTAGTGGCCGACGGCCGTTACGACTATATCGAAACCGGATCACTCCTGTCGATCAAGCAGAACGTGGACGGCATTGTGGTTCCGTCGGAGGAGGAATCCTTCGAGCTCAATCCGCTGGATTTCGAGGAATTCCTTTGGGGGATGGGCGAGGAGAAGCTGGCGACCCTCATCCGCAGGCAGTTCGACGGACTGAAACCCTTGCCCAACGGGCTGCACCGTCGCGCTATGGGTCTTTTGAGGGAGTATATCCTGGTGGGCGGCATGCCCGGTCCCGTGAGCATCTACGTGGCGCAGCGCAAGTTCGAGCCAGTTGATACGGCGAAGCGCCAGATCCTCAGCCTGTATCGCAACGACGTCGCGCGGTTTGCCCGCGGCTACGAATTCAAGGTGGTTTCGGTGCTGGACGGCATTCCCGGCCAGCTGTCGAAGCATGAGAAAAAGTTCACCTTGAGCTCCATCAGCAAGAATGCACGCATGAGAAGCTACGAGGAGGCCTTCTTTTGGTTGGCCGACGCGCGTATCGCCAACATCTGCTTCGCCTGCTCGGATCCGGGCGTGGGCCTCTCGCTCAACATGACGCAGTCTTCTTTGAAGTGCTACCTGGCCGACACGGGACTGCTCGTCTCGCTTGCTTTCGCCGACAACGCGCATACGGATGAAAGCGTGTACCGCGCCGTGCTTCGCGGCGAGATAGGGTTGAACGAGGGAATGCTCACGGAGAACGTCGTGGCCCAGATGCTCAACGCGAACGGGCATCGCCTGTTCTTCTATTCGCAGTCAGGAAAGAGGGAGGGCGAAGAGCGGATGGAGGTCGACTTCCTTATCGTGCGCCCGTACGCCGATGCCGCCATGAAGCCTCGCGTCTGTCCTGTGGAGGTGAAGTCGCCTCGACAATACGGCACGAAATCGCTCGATCGATTCAAGGAGAAGTTCGGCAAGCGCGTCGGGACCCAGTACGTTCTGCATCCCAAGCAACTCAAAGTCGACGGCGATCGTGCATACTTGCCGTTGTACATGGGATTCTGCCTGTGAAAACCGGGGCGCGAAAGCGAATGAAGGGGAGGCGAGCATGAGAGACTCGACGACCGGGGTTGCCGTGCTCCTCGTGGAGGACGACGCTCACATCAGCGGCATCGTGGCCGACCACCTGGGGCATGCGGGGTACGCGTGCACGCAGGCGTTCTCGGGAACGGAGGCGCGGCTCGTGCTGGAGGCGGCGGACGCGCGCGGCGAGCGGTTCGACGTGGTGGTGTGCGACCTCATGCTGCCCGGCCTTCCCGGCGAGGACATCGTGCGCCTCGTCCGCGCCGCCGACGCCCATACGCCCATCGTCGTGACCTCGGCGCGCACGAGCGCTACCGACAAGGTGGACCTCCTCAAGCTGGGCGCCGACGATTACCTGGCCAAGCCCTTCGACCTGGACGAGCTGCTCGCGCGCATCGAGGTGCAGCTGCGCCACCGCGCCCGCGTCCCTGCGCCCCAGCCCGGCGGCGACGTGCTGCGCGTGGGCGCATGGACCGTCGACCGCGCCGCGCGCACGCTCGCGGTGGACGGCGCGGACGTGCCTCTCACGCGCACCGAGTTCAACATCGTGGAGCTTCTGGCGCTGCATCCGAAGAAGGTGTACACGAAGCAGGAGTTGTTCGAGCTGGCCTGGGGCGAACCCTACGCCGCCGAGGACAGCACGGTGAGCGTGCACGTGTCCAACATCCGCGCCAAGCTCAAGCCCACCGGCACCGACGGCTACCTCTGCACCGTGTGGGGCCTCGGGTTCAAGCTGGCGGTCGACGAGGGCGCATGACCTGCGCGGAAAGGAGCGTCCCGCATCTTCAAGCTTTCTTAAAGGTTGGTTCATCCTTCCTGAAACCCTGTTCCGTAAGCTGGAAGCATGTTGAGAAGGCGAAGGGAAAGGGGCGTTCATGAACGTCGTTGAGACGCGGGGGCTGACGAAGTCCTACCGCGGCAAGCGCGCGGTCGACCGGCTCGACCTGCATGTGGCGCAGGGGGACATCTACGGGTTCGTCGGGAAGAACGGGGCGGGGAAGTCCACCGTCATGAAGATGGTGTGCGGGCTGGCAGCGCCCACCGAGGGCGAGATCGAGCTGTTCGGCGGGCGCGCCGGCGCCGACGTTCGCGGCGAAGCCGCGCGGCCTGCGGGAACGTCGCGCGTGGGCGCGCTCATCGAGGCGCCGGGCATTGTCCCCAACCTGACGGCCTACGAGAACCTCATGGCGAAGGCCCTGGCCTTGGGCGTGGTCGACGCGTCGGCGCGCTGCCGCGAGGCGCTTGCGCTCGTGGGCCTCGAGGGCGTGGGCAGGAAGAAGGCGAAGGGCTTCTCGCTCGGCATGAAGCAGCGGCTGGGCCTGGCGCTCGCGCTCGTGGGCTCGCCCGACCTGCTGCTGCTCGACGAGCCGTTCAACGGCCTGGACCCCGAGGGCACGCGCGCCATGCGGAACCTCATCGTGCGGCTGAACCAGACGCTCGGCGTGACCGTGGTCATCAGCTCGCACGTGCTGGACCAGCTCGACCGCGTGGCCACGCGCTTCGGCATCATCGCCGAAGGCCGCATGGTGCGCGAGATGACCGCCGAGCAGATGCAGGCCGAGTGCGGCGACAGCCTGCGCGTGCGCACGGCCGATCCGGCCCGCGCGCTCGCGTTGATGGAGGAGGCGTTTCCCCAGGCCAGGTTGAGCGCGCTGCCCGACGGAACCCTCGCCGTCACTGGCGACTACGACGCGACGGCCGTGTCGCGCTTTCTCCATGACGCCGACCAGACGGTGCTGGAGCTGAGCCCGGTGCGCCGGGATATCGAGGACTACTTCGTGGAGCTCATGGAGGGCGGTGCGTCAAGGACTGTGTCCTCCGCGTCGCGCCAGGAAGGCGGTGCGCACCATGTTTAACCTGCTGAAATCTGATGTCTACCGGCTCGTGCACGGCAAGATGCTGTGGGTTGGCTTGGCCTTCCTCGCGCTCGTGGTGGTGGGGGCGGCCGGGCTCGTCTGGTTCGCCACCACGCCCGAGTTCGCCCACATGGTAAACGAGCAGGCGCAGGAGGAGGCGCGCCAGAGCGGCGCGACCGTCACGCTCACCACGTCCAACGACGCTGGCCTCGACGCCGAGGAGGTGCAGGCGCTCAACGAGAAGGTCATCGGCAGCCGCACCTACTCGTACGGCAACACGTTCATGGTGGGATTCCTCGGGCTGATCCTCGCGGTGCTGGCGGCGCTGCTGGCCTCGTCCGATTTCGACACGGGATTCGCGAAGAACGTGCTCGCGGGGTGCGGCGACCGTCGGGCGTACTTCGCGGAGAAGCTCGTGCTGATCGCGGTCTTGTGCGGGGTTTTCCTGTTGGCGGGCATGCTCCTGTCGGATGCGGTGTACGCGGTCCTCGGGTTCTCCTACGAGCGCACGGAGACGGTGGGCGAGTATGGGAGCTGGGCGGTGCTGTCGTGGCTCGTCCTGACGGCGTACGCGTTCCTCGGCGCGCTCATCGCGTGGGCGACGCGCAGCAAGACGGTCGGCGTCGTGTTCGCGGCGCTCGTGCCCACGGGCTTCCTCGAATCGATGGTGCTGGGGGCGGCCGCGGTGCTCGCGCCGGCCATGCCGCTGGTGGGCGACGCAGTGCAATGGCTGCCGTTGTCCGTGCAGCAGCGGCTGGCGGCGGGAGGCACGGGCCTGTTCGAGGCGGGCGCGTCCGCCGTGGCCGGGCTTCCCGCGGCGGCGCAGGCGCTTATCGTGTTCGGAGCGATCGCAGCCGTGTGCGCGGCGCTGTCGCTCACGGCGTGCCGGCGCAGGGACGTGTAGGGCAAGGAGGGCGTTCGGATGGCGTATGTGCTGGTGGGGCTTGCGTGCTTGGCCGTCGGGGCGGGCGCGACGGCGCTCCTCTTCCGCCGGGAGCTGCGCCGCATGGCGCGCTTCCTGCGCGGGCGCGACGCGCGCAGCAACGCGCGCATGACGGTGGAGGCGCCCGGGCGGGCGTTCGCCGAGCTGGCCGAGGCGGTGAACGCCCAGTTGGACGCCGCGCAGCGGGAGCGGCTCGAGGGGCAGCGCCGCCAGCAGGAGTTCCAGCGCGACCTGTCCAGCCTCTCGCACGACATCCGCACGCCGCTCATGGGCGCGAAGGGGTACCTGCGCCTCGCGCAGGACGAGGGCGACGAGGCCGGGCGCGCCCGCCGGCTGGTCGCCGCCGAGGCGCGGCTCGACGACATGGGAGCGCTCCTCGACCAGCTGTTCGCCTACGCGCAGGCGAACGACCCCGACCTCGCGCTCGACCTGCGTCCCGTGGCCGTGCTGCCGGCGCTGGCCGATGTGCTGGTGGGGCAGTTCCCCGCGTTCGAGCGGCGCGGATGGGAGCCGCGCGTGGACTTCGAGGACGAGGGGCTTTCCGTGGATGCCGATGCCGAGGCCCTCGCGCGCATCTTCGAGAACCTCGTGGGCAACGCGCTGCGCCATGGTTCGGGGCCGCTTGCGGTGGAGCAGCGCGGAGCCTGCGTGGCGTTCGCGAACGAGGTGCCCGACCCTGCCGCCTTCGATCCCGAGCGCCTGTTCGAGCGCTTCTACCGGGCCGACGCCGCCCGCAGCGAGGTCGGCAGCGGCCTCGGCCTGGCCGTGTCCGCCAGCCTCGCCGCAGCCATGGGCATGCGCCTGTCTGCGCGCCTGGACGGAAACGTGCTGGTCGTGGAGCTTGCGTTGGCTGACGCCGCGATCGCAGCCCCTTCGAACTCCTTCGCCGTATGAGGACTTCGGCATCTGGCGGCAACCGTCGTTGTGCGCCGTAGACCGGGAGAAGCGGGCGCGGTGCGGACGCCTGTCGTACAATATCGAACAGTATGCCGTGCCCTCAGGGGGTTGACGGGTTCTGGCGAAAAATGCGGGAAGGGCGGGCGATATGGCGATCGACAAGGTGAAAACTTATTTTCGAGAGTGCGGCATCGGGGATCGGGTGCTCGAATTCGAAGTATCGAGCGCAACGGTGGAGCTTGCGGCTGCCGCCGTGGGATGCGAGCCGGCGCGCATCGCCAAGACGCTCTCGTTTCACGTGGGCGATCGGGTGGCGCTCGTCGTAGCCGCCGGAGACGCTCGCATACACAATCAGAAATTCAAGGCGCAGTTCGGCACAAAGGCCAAAATGCTCTCCGCTGACGAGGCTGAGCCACTCATCGGCCACGGCGTCGGCGGCGTGTGCCCCTTCGCGGTGAACGAGGGATGCGATGTGTTCCTGGACGAATCGCTGCGCCGCTTCGACGTGGTGTATCCCGCCTGCGGCAGCGCGAACAGCGCTATTCGCCTGACGCCTGACGAACTCGAGCGATACGCCGCGCCTTGCACTTGGGTGCACGTCTGCAAACTGCCGGGAGAATAGCGCGCCGCAGCAATCGGTGCCGCGTCCTTTTCATGTATTCGCAGCCGTGCTGCTCGCTTCCGGAACGGAAGGCGCGCTTCGGCGTCTCAGGGATCGCGGCAGTCATCGCTGCGCTCCTTTCTCCGTTCCGCTGTCAACGGTCATTTCTTTCAGAAAACGGGTGAAAGCCGCGTCCATCAGCTCCCGCTCGCCTTCGATCTCGCTTGGATACGGGTAGCGTGTCGCCGTATGGTTGAACTCGCTGCGGATGCGCTGGGCGGCATTCTCGTCGTGGTCGGCCAGAAGTGCGTGGGCATAGCGCGTCCGCAACACGGAGGGAAAGTTTTTCATGGTTTTCATGAGCCTGCATGCGTCGGCATCGAGGGCGCGCTCGACTTCCTCTGTGCGGTTCTCGCCCATGAGCTCGCAGTACGCGAGGTCCACCTTCAACAGCGAGCAATACAGGCCGAGCATGCCGGTCTCGCGCCCTAGCAGGTCGCGGATGGCGTCTGCAGACTCCGCGATGCGCCCTTCGTCCAGAAGCCGGTTGCAGGCCAGCACCGCCACAGACGCGATGAGGGGGTTGCGCAGGCGCTCGGCATCGGCTGGCACGGCGAACCAGGCGGCGGGCATGTCCTTCACGCGCAGGTCGTCCGCCTGGGCCTCGCCCACCTTGAGGATGGTCCAGAACGCCCGCAGCGCTTCCGGAGACTCGCTGGCCGAGCGCAGGTTCTTGCCGTCGTTGTTTACGCCGCCGACAGTGAGTGGCAGGCCGTTCGCCAGCGCGAACGCAAGGCCGAAAAGAGCGACGAACGCGAGAAAGGTCGCCGCAAGCCCCGTTTGCAGCACGAAAAAGAAGGCGGCTGCGATCAGCGCGACGAGCATGTTCGCAAGCACGCCGCCCAAGTTGTAGAGCCGGTAGGGCATGCGTCCGTCCACGAAATCGGGCGGCCCCATGAGGCACTGGCCGCCTGTTCCCTGCAACGAGAGCCGCTTGAGACGCAACCTGTCGCCCTGTTCGACAAACATGAAGCTGCCCACTCGAAACGACCGGAATCGGTAGCCGGTTGCCAACCCGAATACGAGGTGACCCGCTTCGTGCACGATAATCTGC
This sequence comes from Enteroscipio rubneri, assembly GCF_963929405.1. Taxonomy (NCBI): domain Bacteria; kingdom Bacillati; phylum Actinomycetota; class Coriobacteriia; order Eggerthellales; family Eggerthellaceae; genus Enteroscipio; species Enteroscipio rubneri. Next base: position 1,326,297 of record NZ_CAWVIN010000003.1, read on the forward strand.
ACGAAGTAGGCAACGACCATGAGCGCGACGATTGCGACGAGCCAAACAACGGTTTCGAGCGGGTCGCCCGAGTCGCTGACAGCGTGTATCGTTCGCCCCGCGAGGTAGCCGCCCGCAGCGCCGGCCGCCATGAGCAGTACGATGGCCAAAGCCCTCGCTCCCCAACGACGTTTTCGGCTGCGTTGCTTACCCGTCATGCTTCTGCTTTCCTTCGATCGATGCTGTCATCCAAGTATCGCACATAACCGTAACCGGTACGTCGCGCTTGCTCCTGCTAGAGTTATGGCGTAAGATACATACCGTTGGTATGTACGTAAGGTGTCCGCGATCTTGCTCAGAGGCAGGAGAGCGAGTCGAACGCGCGGCAAAAGCACGTAGACGAAGGACAGGTCCAGGCGCAGGTTGCGAACGGGCCGCGCATGCGGCGGGCACGCGAGTCGAGTGCGCAGGTTGACGCGGCATGAGCGCAGTCGGATGCTTTATCAACCAGCGGTCTATTAACGTGAGAAGGAGCGCCCATGGCTCGCAACAAGTATCCCGAGGAGACGGTGAACCGCATTCTCGACGCGGCTATGCGCCTGTTCATGGAGAAGGGTTACGAGCACACCACCATCCAAGACATCGTCGACCAGCTCGACGTGACGAAGGGGGCGGTGTACCACCACTTCAAATCGAAGGAGGACATCCTCAACGCCGCTATCGACCGCGAAAGCGAACCGCTTATGCGTCTGCTCGTGCAGATCCGCGACGATCCGCGCATGACCGGCCTCGAGAAGATGCAGGCGCTGTTCGAGGCCTCGATGGATGGCCCGCAGCTGCCCCTGAGCGCCGAGGTGGCCATCGCGCCCGACCCGGTGCGCAACAGCCGCTTTTTGGGCATGCAGTACCAATCGATCATCAACGAGGTTGCGCCGCAGTTCGTGGAGCCCATCATCCGCGAGGGTATGGCCGACGGCACCATCCGAACTGAATATCCGCAGGAGATGGCCGAGGTCATCCTCATGCTGGCGAACCTGTGGGTGAGCCCCGCGTTCCGCATGACCGACGCCGAGCAGATGCGCCGTCGCATGGACTACTACGTGGAGCTGCTGCACCTCATGGGCCTCGACGTGCAGCCCGGTCGCATCGCCGGCATGCTCGAGGAGTTCCGCGACGGCTACGAGCGTAATCTGCAGAAGAAGGGGGAGCGCGCATGATTGTTTGAGTGCTGGATCGGCCGTGGTGGTTGCGGCGCTCTGTTTTTCGGCTGCGGTTGCGTCGTGCGTCTCTGCTACGGTGGCGCCTCGTCGCCCGAGCGCAGGTGCATCTCGTCCGCTCCTCGATGTTTCATGTGAAACATTTGTACTGAAAAAGCAGGTGCGGAATTGAGAAGTTTCCTATCGCGCGGCCGTTGCGCGCCGCTGCACACCGTGGTGCGCTGCCGCGTGTCCCTCGTCATCGTCGGATCGCTGCCTCGACGCAGCATCTTTTTTAGCCAAGATACATACCAACCGTAGGTATGAAAGAGAAAGGAAGAACCTGTGGACAAGCTCTTGAACCGGTCGTTCGTCTCGATCGTGATCGTGCAGATCGCCTCGCTGTTCGGCGATGCGGTGCTGCGGTTCGCGCTGCCGCTCTACGTGCTGAACGTGACGGGATCAGCTGCGCTCATGGGGGCGGTTTCCGCGGCGGCGTGGCTGCCGTACCTCGTGCTCACGCCCATCGGGGGCGTGGCAGCCGACCGCGTGAACAAGCGGCGCATCATGGCCGTGCTCGACACGTTGCTCGCGCTCACGTGCGCGGCGTTCCTCGCGCTCGACGGCGTGATCGACCTCGTGGGCATGTGCATTTGCGCGCTCATCGTGCTGTACGCCGCGCAGAGCGTGTACCAGCCCACGGTGCAGGCGGCGGTACCCTTCGTGGCGCCGCGCGAGGGCATCGTGCGCGCCACGGCCATCGTGAGCCAGATCAGCGCGCTGTCGGGTTTGGTGGGCCCCGTGATAGGCGGGCTCGTGTTCGGGCTGTTCGGCATCGAGCCGGTGGTGGCGGTGGCGGGAGCGGCCTTCGCCGTGTCGGCCGTGCTCATCGTGTGCGTGGTGCGCATCCCCTTCCAGCGCGCCGAGCGTAGCCAGGGCGTCCTGCGCATGGTGGCGGGCGACATCGCCGAGAGCTTCGCCTTCCTGCGTGGCGAGCGGCCGGTCATCCTCAAGACCATCCTGCTGGTGGCGGGCATCAACCTGACGCTGTCGGCGTTCATCATCATCGGCGCGCCGGTCACCGTGACGCAGATACTCGGGTTGCCGAACCAGTTCATGGGCTTCGCGGAAGGCGCGCTCGCGCTTGGCGGTCTGACCGGCGGCATTCTGGTAGGCGTGCTGGCGAAGCGCCTGACCTTGCGCCAAGCGCCCGTGTTCCTGTTCGTGGCGGCCGTTGCGCTTCTGCCCATCGCCGTGGTGCTGGGCGCTCCGTTGGACCCGCTCGTCGCCTACGGGGTGCTGGTGGCAAGCCTGTTCGTCTGCATGGCCTGCGCTACCATGTTCAGCATCCAGGGCATCTCGTTCATCCAGCTGGAAACGCCCGCGCACCTGGTGGGGAAGGTGATCGCGCTGGCCATGTCCTTGGCGAACTGCGCGCAGCCGGTGGGGCAGCTGGTGTACGGAGGGCTGTTTGACGCGCTTCGGGGCAACCTGGTGCCGGTGGCGCTGGGCACGGCCGCGGCCGCGCTCGTCATCGCGGCGCTCACGAACCGCGTGCTCAAGCGTGGATTGACGGCGGAAGGGACGGCGGTCGATGCCGTTGAGGTTTCTGAGTCGGGAGCGCTTCCGGTGGCCGTCGAGCCTTCGGAGGCTGTCGAGCTTCCGGTGGCCGTCGAGTCCGTGCAGGCACGGATGCGCTAGCTCAGCTCTCGTCCAGCGCGAGCTTCGCCTTCACGATGCGCATGACCGACTGGTCGATGCGGTCCTCGGAGAGCGTGCCCGCGCACACGGCGTCGAGCACTCCCCGATAGGCGGAGGCGAAGTCCTCCGGCATGAGCACGAGGTCCGCGCCGGCCAGAAGCGCCATGACCCCCGCCTGGTCGGGCGTGCAGAAGTCGCCGACTGCGCCCATGGAGAGCGAGTCGGTGATGACGAGGCCTTGAAAGCCCAGCTCCCCGCGCAGGAGGTCGGTGACGGCCGCGGGGTTGAGCGAGGCGGGCACGTCGTTGCCGAACGCGTTCGGGGCGGTGAGGTGGCCCACCATGACCATCGGCACATCGGCCTCGATGGCTGCTTCGAAGGGCGCGAGCTCCCCTATGCGCAGCTCGTCGAGCGTATTCTGGGTGACGATGGCGCCCTCGTGGCTGTCGCCCGTCATGCCGCCGATGCCGGGGAAGTGCTTGGCGCAGCAGAGCACGCCCGCGTTCGCGAAGCCCTTTACCTGCGCGGACACCATGTCGCTCACGAGCGCGGGGTCGGTTCCGAACGAGCGAAGCGCCATGACATCGGTGGCCGGGTTGCCGCAGATGTCGGAATCGGGCGCGAAGTTCAGGTTGAAGCCCAGGTCGCACAGGTAGCCGCCGATGGTTTGGGCCACCGCTTGAGCCTGCGTCGGATCGTTCGTCGCGCCCACGTCGGCCATGTTGCCCACGTTGGGGATGGCGAAACCGGGGTTTCCGCCGATGCGGCTCACCGTGCCGCCCTCTTCGTCGACGCCCACGAGCAACGGCAGCCCGCATGCATCTTGCGCATAGGTCTGGGAGTTCGCGATCATCTCGCGCGTCTGATCGGCCGAGAGCAGGTTCTTCTTGAAGTAGACGAGGCCGCCCACCGGGTAAGCGGCAAGCGCCTCCTTGGTGGCCTCGCCCGCCTGCGTGGCGGTGCCCACTTCGGTTATGGCTTCGGGCGTGACCACGAATAGCTGAGCGACCTTCTGCTCGAGCGTGAGCGCGGCCGCTTTCTCGGCAGCGCGTTCGTCGAGCGTGAGCGCGGGCTTGGGCGCTGCCGGTGCGGGAACGGTCGAGGGAGGCTGAGGCTGGTGCGGGTCCTCCACGTTGTCGAACTCGGTTGCGGGTTCGGAGTCCTCATTCGTCGCTGACGCAACGCACCCGGCGAGCAGGATAAGCGCGGTCAGCGCCAGTGTCGTCACGGCGAGCGTCCTCGGTACTTTCCCTTGTGCTATCAGGCCGTACATCGACCCCTCCTTCGCAGCTGGCATGCGAGCGCGAACCAGTATAGGGGCCGCTGGGGGTTGCCTCCGCGCGCTTTGGCTTGCTTCATGCGAAAGTTGAGGGCCGATAGTTCTCCTCCGCGTCGTGGAGGTGTACGGGAGGCTTGGCATGCATTGCGGAGCGCGAAAGCAGGGCTCGCTTCGCGGTAAATGTCCGCGTCAGTCCGCCCCTCGTACTGCAACGCGCGGCACGAACGCCCGAAGCTCGGGCAGGAGCGCGCGCAGCTCGTCAGGATTCCAAGCATGGAAACGGCCAGGGCCGGCCAGCACGCCTTCCGCATCGAGATAGCTTTGCAGAAACCATGCCGGAGCGCCTTCGATCCACCGTGCGAGGGCGTGCAGGTCGTCTGCCGTGTGCAGTTCACGTACGACCGTGGTGCGGAACTCGAACGGCACGTCGCCGCCCATAAGTAAGTCTGCCGATGCGCGCACGTCGGCCAGGTCGAGCCCTGCGACGCCGGCCGTCTCGGCATAGCGCGCGGGTGCGTTCTTCGCATCCATGGCTACGTAGTCTACGAGGCCCGCGTCCAATAGCGCGCGCAACCGGTCGGGGAAGCTGCCGTTGGTGTCCAGCTTCACGGCGTAACCAAGCTTGCGCACTTCTGCGCAGAAATCGGCGAGTTCCGGTTGCATGAGAGGTTCGCCGCCCGTTATGCACACGCCGTCGAGCAGCCCTTGGCGTTTGCGCAGAAAGCCGAGCACCTCCTCGACGAGCACATCGTGCACCTGGTCGCAGTCGGTCACGAGGTCGGCGTTGTGACAGAACGGGCACCGGAAGTTGCAGGTCGGCGTGAACACGGTGGCCGCTGTGCGTCCGGGAAAGTCGAGCAGCGTGAGCTTCTGTAGGCCGGCGACGCGCATAGCTACCTCGCCCCCGTCGTGTTCGCGCCCGCGTTTTCGATCGTGCTCGCACGTGTGGCTGTGTCCTCGCCCGCAGGAAACGGGTTCGCCTTGCCCGAGAGCTTTTCGATGTCGAGCGCCCACACGGCCGTGTGCGGGCCTTCGATCTCCATCGCTTTTCCGATAGCATGCTTGTGCGCAGGCAGATACTTCATGCAGAGGTTCACGAGCGCATGTTTGAACTCGATAGGATCGTCTACCGGGCGCATGCGGCCGAACGCGATGGCCGAGCGATAGCTTGTAGAGAAGTCGCCGTTCTCGAAGAACGCTTCGACGTCGACGACCGCCGTCGCGCAAGCGCGCGCGTCGCGGCGGAAGCAGTCGGCTTTGAGGCCGCCTTCGTTCGCGGCATGGAAATACAAGATGTCGCCTTGTCGTGCGTAGGACAGCGGCACGCCGTAGGGCATGCCGTCCGCATCGACGGTTGCGACGGTGGCGAATGCGGCGGCATCGAGCACAGCGAGCGTATCCTCGCGAGGAATGGCACGATCGGAACGCCGCATGGAAAGATGGTTCATAGCAAGTCCTTTCCCTGGTTGAGAGGCAAACAGGCGGAGGGCACCGAGGGCGTGCCGGGAGCGGAGGGCGTAATCCAGGGCGGCTCCCCATCAGTCGGTCGCGATTCGTAGGCTGCGCCGGCTCCATCATAGTCCGCCGGAAGCGGGCGGGCAATGGCGAGCGGGGTTGTCACGCTGCTTTGCCCGATCGTGCCGAACCCTCCATCGCGCACCGACCTTCGGAGCGTGCCGAACCTCCCGTCGGCTGCCGACCTTCCATCGCGCGTCGAGCGTCTTTCGCTAGCCCTGCGCGAACGCTTATCCGCTGGCCGCACTCAAGTGCCCATCCACCTGCCGCGCGCCGAGCATCTGCCCGTCGACCGAATTCCACGAGAAACGGATAGTCGCAGGTGGTTGTTTTTCGCGTCCCGCAACCGGGACGCGCGTGCGGTCTGTTCTATTCTCGCAGGTCGCCTTTCGAAGGACTCGCTTCAACCCCCTGGAAAACCCCTGATGGGAAAATATACCATATCTAGTTGGTTCGGCAATTCCCATCTTCAACATATGGGTGACAGACATTGACGAGGCATGACGACGCTGGTAGGGTGTGAGGCACCGATTCCCGACTGATCGCCCGCCTTCATCGGCGTCCGCGAGCGCCTTACCGCATGCGATCGGCCGATTGAAGAACACGCAGCAGCAAGAAAAAAGGAGCAAGCATGTACGAGGTTCAGAAGCGCGACGGCACGATTGCGGAATTCGACATCGCCAAGATATCGGCCGCCATCGCCAAGGCGTTCGACGCGCTGGAGAAACAGTACCATCCGTCGACCATTGACCTTCTGGCCCTCAACGTCACTGCGCACTTCGAGCCCCGCATCAAGGATGGCGTCATCACCGTCGAGGATGTGCAGGACAGCGTGGAGGAGGTGCTCTCCACTGCCGGATACGCCGACGTGGCGAAGGCGTATATCCTCTATCGCAAGCAGCGCGAGAAGGTACGCAACGCGGGCGCCACGCTGCTCGACTACAAGGACCTCGTCGACCAGTACGTCAAGGTGGAGGACTGGCGCGTGAAGGAGAACTCCACGGTCACGTACTCCGTGGGCGGGCTGATACTCTCAAACTCCGGTGCCATCACGGCCAACTACTGGCTTTCGGAAATCTACGACGATGAGGTGGCGAAGGCCCACCGTAATGCCGACATCCACCTGCACGACCTGTCCATGCTGACGGGCTACTGCGCCGGTTGGTCGCTGAAGCAGCTCATCCAGGAGGGCCTGGGCGGCGTGCCGGGCAAGATCACCTCGAAGCCGGCCAGCCATCTGTCCTCGCTGTGTAACCAGATGGTGAACTTCCTGGGCATCATGCAGAACGAATGGGCTGGCGCACAGGCTTTCAGCAGCTTCGACACGTACCTCGCGCCGTTCGTGAAGGTGGACGATCTCACCTACGAGGAGACGAAGCAGTGCATTGAGTCGTTCGTGTTCGGCGTGAACACACCCAGCCGCTGGGGCACGCAGGCTCCGTTCAGCAACATTACGCTGGACTGGGTGTGCCCGGCCGACCTGCATGACCAGCCGGCTATCGTGGGCGGCAAGGACATGGACTTCACTTACGGCGACTGCCAGCGCGAGATGGATATGGTGAACAAGGCGTTCATCGAGATCATGATCGAGGGCGATGCGAACGGCCGCGGCTTCCAGTATCCCATCCCCACCTATTCCATCACGAACGACTTCGACTGGAGCGACACGGAGAACAACCGCCTGCTGTTCGAGATGACGTCGAAGTACGGAACGCCCTACTTCTCGAACTACATCAACTCCGACATGGAGCCTTCAGACGTGCGCTCCATGTGCTGCCGCCTGCGCCTCGACCTGCGCGAGCTGCGCAAGAAGTCCGGCGGGTTCTTCGGCAGCGGTGAGTCCACGGGCTCCATCGGCGTCGTGACCATCAACATGCCGCGCATCGCCTACCAGGCGGTGGACGAGGCCGACTTCTATCGCCGCCTCGACCACCTCATGGACGTATCGGCGCGCTCGCTGCACACGAAGCGCCAGGTTATCACGAAGCTGCTCGACGCGGGCCTGTACCCGTACACGAAGCGCTATCTGGGCACGTTCGAGAACCACTTCAGCACCATCGGGCTGGTGGGCATGAACGAGGCGTGCCTGAACGCGCAGTGGCTGCGCGCCGACATGACGCAAGAGGCCGCGCAGGCGTTCACGAAGGACGTGCTGAACCACATGCGCGAGCGCCTGGCCGACTACCAGGAGGAATATGGCGACCTGTACAACCTGGAGGCCACGCCGGCCGAGAGCACCACGTACCGCTTCGCCAAGCACGACAAGGAGCAGTTCCCGGACATCATCTCGGCAAACGACCAGGGCAAGCCGTATTACACGAACTCGTCGCACCTGCCGGTGGGCTACACCGACGACATCTTCAGCGCGCTCGACGTGCAGGACGAGCTGCAGACGCTCTACACGTCCGGGACGGTCTTCCACGCGTTCTTGGGCGAGAAGCTGCCCGACTGGCAGAGCACGGCCACGCTCGTGCGCAAGATCGCCGAGAACTACAAGCTGCCGTATTACACCATGTCGCCCACGTACTCCGTGTGCAAGAACCACGGCTACATCGCCGGCGAGGTGTACGAGTGCCCGTGCTGCCACGAGGAGACCGAGGTGTACTCGCGCATCACCGGCTATTACCGCCCGGTGAAGAACTGGAACGACGGCAAGAGCCAAGAGTTCGCGGATCGCGTGGAGTACGACCTGAGCCACTCGCACCTGACGCGCTCGGGCGTGCAGGTGACGGCCGCCGCCGAGCAGGCCGGTCAGGCGGGAACCCACGTGACGGTGCCGAGCGCAGAGGCCTCGGCCGTAGCTTCGGTTGCTGGCGATCCTTCGATTGTTGAGGGGAGCACGCTGCCTGCCGGGCTGTATCTGGTGGCCACGCGCACGTGCCCGAACTGCAAGTTCGCCGCTGCGGAGATGAAGACGGCTGGCATCTCCTTCGAGGAGTTGCTGGCCGAGGAGAACGTGGAGCTCGCGCAGCGCTTCCGCATCATGCAGGCGCCGACACTGCTCGAAGTTGCTCCATCGGGAGAGGTGAACATCACGAGCGGCGCTGCCCCCGTTTTCCAGAAGATCGGTGCATTGAAGGTGCGCGCGACGGCGTAGGTTCTTACCGTCGGGGCTTCCGAGAGCCACGATGGTTTACACGGTGAGCATGTTCCGTGTGCGGCGTTGTTTGTCGTCGTCTCCGTAGAACGTTGTACGCTCAAAACGCAACGGAACCGGATCGTTTGATCCGGTTCCGTTGCGTTTTGAGCCGCCCTCGTTGGGAACCGCCGTGGCCGGAGGCGGAGAAGGGCTGGGTGCGTTCCCGCCGAAAGGGCACGGCAACCGGCGCATGGGGTTCGTTGAGCGGTCGCTAGTCCTCCGTGCCCACCATCACGTCGGTCTCGCTGAAGATGGCAATCGCGTTATCCTCTTCGGCCAGTCCGAGTTCGTCGATGGCCTCGCGCGTGATGGAGGCCATCATCATGCCGCCGCTTGGAAGCTGCATCGAGACATGGCCGTTCACAAGGCTCTTGTTGACATACGTGATGACGCCGGGCAGTTGGTTGCGGGCCGAGAGGTTTGCGAGGGGCTCAGAGCCGGTGGCGATCATGATGTCGGTAGCCTTGATGACGGCGAACACCCGCTTGCCTTCTTCGAGCATGAGTTCGTTGACGGATTCCATGGGGATGTCGGCCTTCACGGTTGCGAATCCGAGGTCGATGGACACAATGCCGTTCGCGCCTCCTTCAGCGATGGTGGTGATGGTGCCTTCGAGTCGGTTGCGTGCCGAAATCCACATGATGCCGCTCCTTTTGCGAGAGGGCGCCCGGATATTCCGGAGCCCGGTTTCAGGGTTTCCGGTTTGCCGGGCGCCCTCCGTCTAGGAGAGAGTATCGACGTTTGCTGAGAGCGGGGGAAGGGGTTGACCCGAACCGTCGCCTGGCGTGCCATTTCGTTGCGGCGCGGTTGCCAGCGCGTTGCCGGAGCGAACCGTCACCGCACGCTCGCCTGCGGGGCGACGCGTGCGACGAGGGCGCTGAGGACCGCTGCAAGCAGGGCGAGTCCGGCGGTGACAAGCAGCGCGGCCGTCAGCCCGACGGCGTCGCCTACAGCTCCCAGAACGGGGGAAACCATGCCACCCACGCACACGACCACGCCGAACGAGAGTCCCGAGGCCATTCCGAGATGCTGCGGCACGAAGCTCTGGCCGAGCGCCACGGTCGAGGGGTAGGATACGGCTTGGGCAAGGCCGATGAGGGCGAGGAGAAGCACCGACAGCGGCAGTATGCGGCAGAGGGCGAAGCAGACGAGCAGAGCTGCAAGCACGAGGTAAGTGCCCCGCATGAGACGCAGCACGCCCACGCGCCCCGCGATACGTCCCGAGAGCAGCGTGGCGACGGCGGAGAACAGGGCGAACACGGTGATCATGCTCGACCCAACAGCCTCCGCTTGGCCCAGTTCGGCGACGATGAACAGCGCCGCATAGGCGGTGAGGGCGTAGTAGATGATGGAGCGGGACGAGAGCACGGCCATGACGAGTGCGAACAAGCCCCATCGATCACGCTGGCCAGGGCCGTCCGCCGCTCGCTTGTCAACCAGGCCGAATCCGGCGAACACGCGGTTCTGCGTCAGGAACACGAGTGCGCACAGCGTTGCGGGGATCAGGAACACGAACGTGCCCGGCAGTCCGAATGCGGCGATGCCGGCCACTGCAAGCACCGGTCCCACCGCAAAGCCGAGATTGCCACCCACGGCGAAGATGCTCATGCCCGAGCCCTTCCGCTCGCCGGCCACGAGGTTTGCCAGACGGCCTCCCTCAGGATGGAACATGGCCACGCCCAGGCCGCTCAGCATGGCGGATGCGATGATGAGCGGATAGCTTTCGAGGATGCCCACTCCGGCAAGGCCGACTCCTGCCAAGAACATGCCGAGCGCCATGAGCCAGGGGCGTGCGTGGCGGTCGCCCAGCCAGCCGAACAGCGGCTGGACGACCGCCGAGACCGCATTCGATGCGAACACGAGGAACGCGACTTCGGTGTAGGAGAAGCCACTCGAGACGACCAAGAAGGGGAACACTGCCGTGAGCGCCCCCTGATTGAGATCGGTGCACAAATGACCCGCCATGAGCAGCCAGCTGAGCCCTTTGTGCTGCTCATCGGTGCGGTCGGCCTCGGTTTTGGGATCGAAGCCTTCGGAGGGCTCGGCGTCGAGGACCGTGCTCATGCGGGCCGCACCGTGCTCATGCCGTCCGGATCCTCGCCTTGCCTCAGCGCTTCGAACGCCGCTTTCATGGTGGGGTTCTTCCTGGTCAGGCGCTTGATGGTAAGGTCCTGCGCCTTATTGTTGGCCAGACGCAGGTTGTTCTCGGAGGACAGCAGCGCCTCTTTCGTCTTCTGTAGGTGCGTGATGGTCTTGTCTATCTCGTCTACAGCCGTTTGGAACTTGCGGCTGGCCAGATCGAAGTTGCGCGCGAAGCCCGCCTTGAACGTCTCCATGGACTCCTCGAAATTCGTGATATCGATGTTCTGATTGCGCACGACGGCGAGCTCGGCCTTGTACGCCATCGAGTTCAGCGCGGCGTTGCGAAGGATAGAGATGATCGGGATGAAGAACTGGGGACGCACGACGTACATTTTCTCGTAACGGTACGACACGTCCACGATGCCCTGATTGTACAGCTCGCTCTCCGGCTCGAGCAAGGTGACCAGCACGGCGTACTCGCATCCTTTCTTTGTACGGTCGGCATCGAGCTTTTTGAAGAAGTCCTCGTTCCGGTGGCGGTGCGACGAGTCGTCGGACTCGTTTTTCATCTCGAACATGATGGACACGATCTCGTTGCCGTTCTCGTCGCTCTCGCGAAAGATGAAGTCGCCCTTGCTGCCTTCGGAGGCGTCGTTGTCCTTCTCGAAGTACGCATGCGGGAACGCGGTGGCGCGCAGCTTGTTGAACTCGACTTCGCAGTGCTGCTCGAGCGATTCTCCCACCAGTTTGGTGGAGAGGCGCGCTTTCATGTCCTTGTAGCGCTCGATCTCGCCCTCCTTGTAGGCGATGATGTCGTCCTTGGCCTTGAGTTCGATCGCCAGCTGCTCCCTGAGGGCGCTCGTTGCCTGGCACTTCTCGGCCTCCTTGAGCTTGACCTGCGCGGCCAGCTCGTCTCGCTCGCGCTCAAGCGCCGCGCGCGCCTGCTCGACGGCCAGCAGCTTCTCCGTTTCGAACGCGCCCTCCTGCACGGCAAGCCGCTGTTCGAGTTCCACGATGCGCGCGTCTTTGGCGGCGGCTGCATCGGCGAGCGCGCGCTCACGCTCGACCTGGGCCAGCCGTTCCTGCGCCTCGCGCTCGCGCTCCTCGGCAACGAGGCGCGCCTCCAGCTCGGCGATGCGCGCCTCCTTCTGGGCTGCGTCGTCGTGCGCCTTGCCCAGCGCCTCGGACACGGCCAGCTGCACGGCTTGCCGCTTGTCGGCGGCCAGCAGCTCTTCATGGCGACGTACTTCCTTGTCGAACTCGGCATCACGCACCTGCTTGAGGATGGCCGCGAAGCCGGCCTCGTCGATGGTGAACGCCTCGCCGCATCGGGGGCACTTGATCTCGTTCATGCTCGCTCCTTCTCGTGTTTCGACGATTCTACCGCATGCGCATATGCTTGGCGGTCCCACGTTTGGAACAGACGGCGGTGTTTTCGTCGGAATCCTGTCGAAGTCGGCAGGGCGCTCTCTATATGCCCAGCGTCATGTGCAGCGCGTAGAACGTGAAGCGCACGGCGAAGCACGCGGCCAGCGCCAGCACCGCGCTCGTTGCCGTCAGCGCCAGCCGCACCGCGCGCGTGCGTTGCGCAGCGGCGAAGGGGTCGTCGCTCGCTCCAATGCCGTGAAGGAGGGTACCGGCGCCGCCCAAGGCGACGGCAACCGCCTCGAACGCGACGTACGCGCCGATGACCAGCGGCATCGCAGGAACAAGATCGACGGCGCGCGTGGTGGTGGTCACGATGCCGGGCAGCTCCTGCCACTGCGTTACCAGCACCACGCCGTTTCCCGCGGCGGCAAGCGCGGCCAGCGCCGCCAGCGCCACGGCCACGCTCTTGCTCGGCTCTTGACGTGCCAAGAGCAGCCCGAACAGTCCCACGAACGGCCCGCTCGACAGCGCGTTCAGCCACAGCGTCAACGGGGCGGTGGGCAAGTTCCACGTGGGAACCGATGGCACAGAATACGCCGCTGCAATGTATCCCACGAACGCCAAGCCCGCCGCCACTGTAGCCGACAGCCATGCGATGCGGAAAGAGCGTCGAAGGTCGTCGCGAAACGACAGGATCCAGTAGATGCCGCCCAACGCCAAGAATACGACAGCGGCAACCACCTCGTTCGACAGGGGAGAGCGGCCGATGCCCGTGATCACGTACAGCGCGTTCGCGGGCGTTCCCAGATGCGTCGCCGATGCGATGAGGCCCGTGATGGCCAGCACGAGCGGAACCACCAGGTAACGCCCGATTGCGTTCGCACGCGCGTCATCCCGGGACCGCATGATGGAAGCGGCCATGATCAAGTATCCGACGACGCCCGCCGGCGCGATGGTCGTGAACAGCACGAGCGTGATCTCGGTGAGCGCCGTCTCCATGATGGCAGCTTCCTTTCCGTACGCGATTCGCCGCTCCCAGTATAAAGAAAACGGGCGGGCAGGGGGAGCCTGCTCGCCCGTTCGGTCGCGGTCCCATGCCTATTGCTGAGCCGCGCGAAGGTCTACAGCGCGATGCCCATGTATAAGCCGTAGAACCCGATGCGCGCCACGAAGATGCCTGCGGCGACGACGACGCACGCCACCACCAGGAGCGCAGGCGCGAACGCCTTTTTCGTTGCGACGAACGTCAGCGCGGCGGCGACGAGGCCGCACACCGCGAACGCGCCCAGCAGCATCCAAATGGCCGGCACGAGCTCGGCCGCCGACGACCAGATGTTGCGGATGGCATCGAGCCCTGCGATCTGCACGCCGAAGCCCACCGTGCCCACCGCCACGCCGGCCAGCGTCAGCGCGAGCGCCACGGTGCCCGCGCCTTTCGGCAGGCCCACCTGGGCGAAGCCCACGGTGCAGAAGCCCAGCACGGTGCCGCCCGCCAGCATGTAGCCCACCATCTGTACGATGGACAGTGGCGTGTTCCACGTGGGGATGGTGTACATCATGTATGCCAGTCCGCAGAAGGCGGCGAACACCACGGCCAGCGCCGCAAGCACCACGAGCAACGTCTTGCGCAGCGCGAACGGCAGCTTACCGGCAAGCGCTAGCACCCAGTACACCACGGCCAGCACGGCAAACGTCACGCCGACGAGGATCTCGTTCGACAGCGGGGAGGCGCCCACGCCCGAGAACACGCCGAAGGCGTTGAGGGGGCTCGCGAGGTGCATGAACGCGCCGAGGAAGCCCACGGCCAACACCGCGAGCGGGAGGGCCGTCCAGCGATCGAGGCGCTTCGCGGCGGCCTCGTCGGGCTGACCGGCGATGAACGCGTACGTCAGCGCGATGAACGCTCCGGCACCCATCGGGCCTAAGGTGGTGAACACCGCCAGCGCGGTGTGCTCGAATCCGGATCCCATGTTACTTCACCTCCGCGGCGTTGGCGACGACGCACGACGTGGAGCCGCACGGCTGCGACGAGGCGCAGGCTTTGATGAGGAAGTTCGGCGTGGTCACGCTGGGGTCGGGCAGCGGCGCCACGGCGGCCGGCACGCCGCCGCTCGGCAGGCTGTCCATCGGGCCGAACGACAGGGCGCGCATCGAGCACGCCTCCACGCACGCCGGGGCCTTGCCCTCGGCCACGCGCTCGGCGCAGCCGTCGCACTTCACGCTGTGGCCCTTGTCGCGATTGACGTGCGGGTTGCCGTAGGGGCAAGCCAGCTCGCAGTAGCCGCAGCCGATGCACCGGTGCGTGTCGACCGACACGATGCCGTCGTCGTCCTTGTGCATGGCGCCGGTGGGGCACACGTGCGTGCAGGCCGGGTTCGTGCAATGGCTGCATGCGAACGAGGTGTAGTAGGTGTAGGAATCCGTGGTCCAGGTGCCGTCGGCCGCCTGGCTCCACGAGCCGCCTTCCAGCTCGTACACGTGCCGGTACGACAGCTCGAGCGGCAGATCGTGATAATCGCGGCACGCGGCCTCGCATGTCTTGCAGCCCGTGCAGCGCGTCGCGTCGAAGTAGAATCCGTACTGCGCCATGGTTTACCCCTCCACCTTCTCGATCGTGCCGATCACGCTGTGCTGCCCGGTGCCCTTAGACACGGGGCAGCAATGGCGACTCGTCAACGTGTTGCTGCACCCGCCATGGTCCACGCGGTCGCCCTGCATGTCGGCATCGTGCCATGCGCCCTGCGGGTACATGATGACGCCGGGGATCACGCGGTTTGTCACCTTCGCCGTGGTGCGGATCTCGCCCTGCGCGCTCACGAGGCGCACGGGATCGAGGTCGGCGATGCCCTGGCGTTCGGCGTCGATCGGATTGATCCACGCCTGGAACGGCGAGAGCCTGTGCAGCACCTCGTTGGCGGCGTACGTCGAGTGCGTCGTGCCCTTGTGGTGGAAGTCCACGATCTGGAACGGGAACTCGTCGGTGACGGCATCGGGCCCGTCGAAGCCCGGGTAGTACACGGGGATGGGGGAGATCACGTCGCCGTCCTGCAGCTTCCATGTCTCGGCGAGCTCGGCGAGCTCAGGGGAATAGATCTGGATCTTGCCGGTGGCGGTCTCAAGCGGGTTCGCCACGGGATCCAAGATGAAGTCGTCGACTTCGGTCGAGGGCTCGATGTCGTAGGTGAACGCGCCCATCTTCACGCCCTCGTCGTACGTGGGCAGCTCGGGCTTGTCCTCGCGCAGTTCGTCGTAGAGCTTGCGGCACCAGTCCTCGCGCGTCATGCCGCCCTCGGAGTACTCGTCGTACACGCCCAGGCGGCGCGCCAGCTCGCCGCACACCTCGTACACTTCGCGGCGTTCGAACTTCGGCTCGTAGAGGGGCTGGCCGAAGCGGATGCCCTCCACGTCGTTGCTCTCGCCGGCGGCCGTCAGGCTGTACGTTTCCTGCGGGGTGAGGTCAGGCAGCACAATGTCGGCCCAGTTGCACGAGGCGGTCCACGCAACGTCGTACTGCAGGATGAACTCGCACAGGCTCTCGTCGCGCAGGATGTCGGTGGTGAAGCCGATGTCGGCGTTCTGGTTGGCCATCATGTTGTTGCCGTAGTTCACGAGGAACTTGATGCCCACCTTGAGGCCGTCGGCATTGAGGATGCCGGCGTTCGTGGCGGTGAGCTTCGCGCCGTCGCGGATGGCTTCGGGCCACAGGAAGTTCGGGAACTTCGTCTTGATGGGGTTGTCTCCCGTGGGAAGCGAGCACAGGCCGATGTCGTCGTTGCCGATGGTGCCGCCCGACGTGGTTCCGGGCTTGCCTACCTGGCCCACCAGCTGCGGCAGCACCATGATGGCGCGTGCGGCGTTGTCGCCGTTGGTGTGGCGTTGCGGCCCGAGGCCCTGGCAGATGTAGCACGGGTCGGACTCGGCGATCTCGTGCGCCAGCTTCACGATGCGCTCGGCCGGAATCTTCGTGATGGAAGCGGCCCATGCGGGCGTCTTCTCCACCTGATCGTAGCCGGTGCCCATGATGTAGTCGCGGTACGACAGATGCTTGCCGCGCGCGTCCTCGGGCATGCTCTCCTCGTCGAAGCCCACGCAGTACGTGTGCAGGAAGTCGAGGTCCACGAGGTCCTGCGAGATCAGTTCGTGCGCGATGCCCGCCACGAGCGCCGCGTCGGTGCCCGGCACGATGGGGATCCATTCGGCGCCCTGGTTCGTGCACGTCTCGTTGCGGCGCGGGTCGATGACGATGACGCGGGCGTTCTTCGTCTCGCGTACCACGTTCAAGTCGTAGCCCGGTCCGTCGCCGGCCATGCGCATGTCGTTGGGCGCGAAGCCAAACAGCACCACCAGCTCGCCTTCCTGGATGGTCTTGAGCGAGCGGTTGCCCCACGACGTGCCGTAGGTGTAGGGGATGGCACCGAAGCTGATGGCGGCGCTCGAGTAGCTGCCGTAGCGGGTCACCTCGCCGCCAAGCAGGTTGAACAGGCGGAAGAACGGATTGTTCATCATGATGTTCTGCTCCACGCCCGAACATTCCTGGATGAACACGCTTTCGTTGCCGTACTTCTCGGTGATGCGTTTGAACTCGCTGGCGATGGTGTCGAGCGCCTCGTCCCAGCTGATGCGCTCGTACTGGCCATCGCCACGCTTCGTTCCCTCGACGCGCTTCATGGGATAGTTCAGGCGGTCCGCGCTGCCCAGCCACGGGCGGATGGAGCGTCCGCGCAGGCAGGCGCGCGCCTCCACGGCACCGAACGACGCGTCGCCGGTGTTGTCCGATTCCACGTACTTCAACTCGCCGTCCTGCACGTGGCACTGCAGCACGCAGGCCCCTCCACAGTTGACATGGCAGTGCGTCCATACGATGCTTTCGCCATCGCCGCTCTCGTCGCCGAACGCTCGCGACGTCGGCGCGTACAGCGCGCTTGCCGCGGTGCCGCAGGCGGCCAGCGCTCCCAGCGCTCCGGTCGATGCGACGAACGTGCGGCGGGTCAGCGTGGTGCGATCTGTAGGCATGCAACCCCTCCATTCTCGTTTCGTGCAAGGCCGCTCGTGCGGTGGCGCGGCCTCTTGTCTGCGGTAGGACTATAGGCGCTCGTCGCGTGACCTGTTGTCACCAGAATGTTGTGATATTTCTATTTTCCCAGTTCAAAAGCGTTGCCTTGTCCCCCTGTCCGCAGGCTGCCTTCAACGCGTCTGGTAAAATGACGCTACGGTGATACAGAGGGGGACTCTCGCAGATGCGTGCTCCATCAGCATTGAAACCGGATGTGCCAAGCTTCGGGTACGCGACGTTTCTGTCCATCAATGCAACGTCCATCTGGGGCGGCATCTACCCCTACCTGCCCGCGTTCTGCCAGACGTCGCTCACCACCATCGTATTCTACACGGTGCAGATCGCCGCGTTCTGGCTGGCGTTCTGCGCGGCCATGGCCCTCACGTGGGCGCGGCCCGGACTTGCGCGCGGCGCGCACGTTCTGGCGTTCTCGGCGCCCCTTGCGTTCGGACCTCTCATGCTGGTGGGCGCCATGTACCTGGAATCGCTCGCGCTCGTGCTGGTGGTGGGCGCGGCGGTGCTCGTCGGCGTGGGGTCGGCTGGCTACCTCATGAGCTGGCAGCGCGTGTTCGCCTCGCTCGACAGCGCGCGGGGCAACCTTGCGCTCATCAAGGGCACCGGGTTCTCGGCGCTGCTGTACTTCTTCCTGTGCTTCATCCCCACAGCGCTCACCGCCTACCTCATCCCGCTTGTGCTCGTGCCGCTGGCCGGGCTGTGCCTGTGGATCGCCGCGCGCGAGACGGATGCGCAGCAGCCCATGTTCGACGACGTCCCGCGCGAGCACGCGGTGGTGTACCGAAACGCGCTGCGCGAGAGCTTCCTGCCTGCGCTGTCGGTGGGCGCGCTCGGGTTCTGCTCGGGCGCCATTCGGTTCATCGCGGTTACGCACCAGGAACTGCTCAGCACCATCAACATCTTCTCGATGTTCGCGCTGCTGGCCGTGGTATCCGTGTTCTACGCGACGTGGCGGCGGCACACCATCCACGTGGACCTCATGAGCGTGTTCCGTGTGCTGTTTCCCATCGCGGCGACCTGCCTCATCGTGCTGCCGTTCGCGGGATCCGCGTTCACCACGGTGGGAAGCGGCGTGACGTACGCGTGCTTCATGCTGGCCTGCGTGCTCATGATGATGCACTGCGGTCAGATCTCGCGCGACAGCGGCATCAACCCGGTGCTCGTATTCGCATTCTACGGCACCATCACCTACTTCATGCAGATGTGCGGCTACCTGGTGGGCTACGCGTCGGGCAGCGCGGCAGTGCTCGGCGTGGAGCAGCTGTCGTTTGTGGCGCTCGTGGCGCTGTACGTGATGCTGCTCATCGCGCTGGTGGGGCGCAAGGTGGGCAAGCTCCACACGAACCGCCTCGAGTTCCTCATGCTCACGCCGAAGGCGCCGCAGAAGGAGACGTCGGCCGAGATCGCCGTGACGCAGGCGGTGCGCGCCCGCGATGCCGGAGAGTCGTCCTCCGATGCGTCCGCCGCGCCGCAGCCGGTCGACCGCGTGTCGAAGCGTTGCAGGCGCCTGAGCGAGCTGTACGGCCTGTCCAGCCGCGAGGCCGAAGTCATGGAGCTGATCGTGCGCGGCTATTCGGGCCCGGCCATCGCCGAGATGCTGTTCATATCCGAGAACACCATGCGCACGCACTCGAAGCGCATCTACGCGAAGCTCGACATCCACAAGAAGCAGGAGCTGCTCGTCCTCGTCGATCAGATGTAGCGCTGCACGCCGAGCCGTTTGGCAAACGGCAGCAGCGCGACGCAAGAGCCGTTGGGCCTTTGGCGGTGACACTGTACGGCGATTGTGGGACAATAGCGCACAGACTATTCGAATTCACGCATGCGAGGTACGAGCGTTCATGTCAGCCCAGTTCAACATCAAAGCGGCCGATCCGGCTTCCGTCGCGCGGCTTCAGACCGAACTCAGCCTTCCCCGGTTCGTGGCGGCGACGCTTGTTGCGCGCGGATTCGCCGATCCCGCAGCAGCGCGGCGTTTCCTTGCCCCCTCGCTCGACCGCGATTGGCTCGACCCCTATTCGATTCCGGGCTTGGGAGCGGTTGCCGATGCGCTCGAGGCAGCTATGAGGCGCGACGAGCATATCATCGTATTCGGCGACTTCGATCTGGACGGCATTTCGGCCACCACCGTGCTTACGCGCGGCCTGCGTGCGTTCGGCGCGAAGGCGACGCCGTTCATCCCGCGGCGCTTCGAGGAAGGCTACGGAATTACGGAGGCTTCCATCGCGCGCCTGCGCACGCTCGATCCCGGTTTCGTCGTGACGGTGGACTGCGGCATCGCCTGCAAGGCTGAAGCCGCGGCGCTTGTGGAGGCCGGCATCGGCGTGGCTATCACCGACCATCACGAGCCGGCCGATCTCGTGCCTGAGGACGTGCCCGTGGCTGATCCGAAGTGCGGCAGCGGCTGCGAGAGCGCCATCCTGGCCGGCGTGGGCGTTGCCCTCAAACTTGTGCAGGCGCTCGGGGGCCGGTTCGGACAACCGCATGCATGGCGCGATTACACCGACTTCGCCACCCTTGGCACGGTGGCCGACCTGATGCCTATGCGCGGTGAGAATCGCGCGCTCGTTGCGGACGGCATCATGCGCATGAACCGCGCGCCCCGCCCGTGCATTGCGGCGCTGCTCGGCACGGCGGGCGCGGCCGATAAACCGCTCAGCGCCACGAACCTCAGCTTCTCCGTCATCCCGCGGTTGAACGCTGCCGGACGCATGGGAGACGCGCAACTCGCGCTCGATTTGCTGCTCACCGACAATTTCGAAGAGGCAAATCAGCTAGCTGCCCGTCTTGAAGAGGTGAACGATAGACGCCGTGCCATCGAGGCCGAGCTTTCGGAGATCGCCAAGGCGCAAGCCGCTGAGGTGTATCATGGTCAGCGGGCGCTCGTCGTGTCGGGCGAGAGCTGGCACGAAGGAGTGAAGGGCATCGTGGCGAGCCGTCTGGTGAACACGTACGGCGTGCCGGCCCTCCTGTTCACCATTGACGGCGACGAGGCGCGCGGGAGCGGTCGCAGCGTCGGCCAGGTGAATCTGTTCAAGGCTGTGGAAGAGGCGTCGGATCTGCTCACGCGCTTCGGCGGCCACGAGGCGGCCGTGGGCGTCACCTTGCCGGCCGAAAACCTTCCCGAGTTCGAGCGCCGCCTCATCGCTTCTATGGATAAGCTTCCTGAGGACGCGTTCCATCCGCTCGTCGAGATCGATGCGTGCGTTGATCTCGACGAGCTCACGCTCGATAACGTGGCCATGCTTGATGCGCTTGCGCCGTTCGGGCAGGAGCACCTCGTGCCGGTGTACCTTGCACGCGACGTGACGCTTGTCAACTGCCGCGCAGTGGGCGCGGAGAAGAACCACTTCTCGTGCGTGCTTGCAGACGGGCGGACAACGGTGGCGGGCATCATGTTCCACTGCTCGGATATCGAATCGCTCATGCATACCGACAGCGTGGTCAACGCGGCGTTCGAAGTGCAGATCGACGAGTGGCGCGGACGCCGTTCGGTCAAGGCTATGCTGCAATCGATCGCGCCGGCGCGCACGTGCGCGGCCCTTGAGGCGTGCCTCAATCCCGAGAATCTCAGCTTTGTCGCCGATTTGTACGCCACAAGCGACGCCGAGCTATGCGCCACCACGCCGCCGCGCCCCGAGGATGTGGAAGCCTACGAGGCCGAGCGCGAAAAGAACCGCGCGCTCTGGGAGCAGCGCGCCTCGGAGGATCCCGAGGGCCTCGCGGAGGAGATCGTGTGCGCCATCATCGGCGAAAAACCCCTGCATGAGGCGCAGCGCGCCATCCTCGAGCATCTGCGCGAAGGCCGTTCCGTCCTGGGCGTCATGGCAACGGGGCGCGGCAAGTCGCTCACGTTTCACGTGCATGCGGCCATGCGGGCCCTCGCTCGTAAAGAGGCGAGCCTGTTCGTGTATCCGCTGCGTGCGCTCATTGCCGACCAGGCATTCCATCTGCGCGAAGCGCTTGACGCTTTCGGTATAGGGGTCGTCGCCCTCACCGGGGAGAGCACGCCCGACGAACGCCGTCAAGCGTTCAAGGGATTGGCTGACGGAACCTACGACATCGCGCTTACCACGCCGGAGTTTTTGGCATGGCATGCCGATGAGTTCACATGCACGGGGCGCGTGGGCTTCGTCGTGGTCGATGAAGCTCATCATGTGGGTATGGCGAAGGCAGGGCAGCGCGTCGCCTACGCCGCCATCGGCTCCTCGATCGCTCGGCTGGGCGATCCGTCGCCGACGGTGCTTGCTCTCACGGCCACGGCCGATGACGAAGTAGCTGCGGCCATCAAGCGCGAGCTGCCTATCGATGCTTGCGTGTACGACCCTTCGAACCGCCCGAACCTCCAGGTGGACGACCAGCGCAATCTACGCAACCGCGAAACCTATCTGGCAAGCCTCGTCGCATCGGGCGGCAAGACGGTGGTCTACGTGAATTCGCGCGAGCAGTCGGTGGCCGTCGCTCGTGCTCTGCGCAAGCGGGTGCCGCAGCTTGCACCGCTCGTCGGATTCTATAACGCAGGCCTTTCTCGCGAGGAGCGCAAGCGTATCGAAGAACTGTTCCGCACGGATGCGCTG
This sequence comes from Enteroscipio rubneri, assembly GCF_963929405.1. Classification (NCBI taxonomy): domain Bacteria; kingdom Bacillati; phylum Actinomycetota; class Coriobacteriia; order Eggerthellales; family Eggerthellaceae; genus Enteroscipio; species Enteroscipio rubneri. Next base: position 1,348,201 of record NZ_CAWVIN010000003.1, read on the forward strand.
TCGGTGCTCGTGGCGACATCGGCCTTTGGCGAAGGGGTGGACATCCCGAACATCCGTCACGTCGTGCTGTATCACCTGCCGTTCAACGAGATCGAGTTCAACCAGATGAGCGGCCGCGCCGGACGCGACGGGCAAGACGCCGTCATCCATCTGCTGTTCGGCCGCGCCGATGCCGGCATCAACGAGCGCATCCTGCGCGATATGACCCCCGATCATGACTGCCTCGCGCAGGTGTACCGCGCACTGCGCGCCATCCAGCGCGACAGCTCGACCGCCTTCTTCGCGATGAGCAACGCCGATGTAGCGGATGCCGCCAGTACCGATGCCTTTCCGGTCAGCCCGGCTTCGGCGGCGTGCGGCGTGGCGGTGTTCCGCGAGCTCGGGCTCATCGAGACGCGCACCGCGTTCGGCGAAGGCGGCCTGGCTCGTTCCATCCACGTGGTGGAGACGAACGCCAAAGTTGAATTGACGGATAGTGTACGCTACCGTGAAGGTTTAGGGGAGCGTGCGATATTCCACGCCTTCAGGGACTGGGCGATGAAGAGCGATTCTGATAGCCTGCATAGACGGGTTTCCCGGCCGATCCTGCCAAGCGAAGCCTAAGCGGGGTTCGCATCGAGGTCGAACGCCCAATCGGCCGTTCACCGGCGGAGCGAACAAAACCGCATGCGTGCGCGGGCGCGCAGGATGGAAGAGAGGAGGTTGACGATGGGCAAAGACGGTCATGAAGAGCTGCTGGGTACGCCGCTCGAACCCGGCTCGCACCGCCAGACCGTGGAGGACAACCTGCTTGGGAGGCCGCGCGTGGCCGAGAAGTCGTTCGCTCCCGACGCTAAGAAGGAAAGCCAGGCGTCAAGGACGCCCGAAGAGCGTTTCGCCGAGCTGCAGCGCCTGACGTCGACGTACCTCTCCGAGGAGGACGAAGCCGTGCTGGCCAAGGCGTTCGCGTTCGCGAGCGAGGCGCATGCCGGCCAGTGCCGCAAAAGCGGCGAGCCATTTATCGCGCATCCCGTGGAGGTGGCTATTATCCTGGCCGATCTGCGCATGGATGTGGAGACGTTGTCCGCAGCTCTGCTGCACGACACCGTCGAGGATACAACGGTCACGCGCGAGCTGGTGGAGCAGGAGTTCAGCCCTGAAATCGCACAGCTGGTGGAGGGCGTGACGAAGATCACGCGCATCGAGGTGGAGAGCCTTTCCGACGAGCAGGCCGCCACCATTCGCAAGATGCTCGTGGCCATGAGCAAGGACATCCGCGTTATCGTCATCAAATTGGCCGACCGGTTGCATAACATGCGCACCCTGGGCGCACTGCGCGAGGATCGCCGTATCTTCAAGGCACGCGAGACCCTGGAGATATACGCGCCCATCGCGCACCGTCTGGGGATCAACAACATCAAGTGGGAACTTGAGGACCTGTCGTTCTTCTACTTGGAACCGAACAAGTTCAAACAGGTTTCGCGCATGGTCACCGAAAGCCGTGCGGAGCGCGAAGGCTATCTCGATCAGATCATCGAGATCCTGCGAGATGAAATGGAGAAAGTTGGTATCCAGGCCCAAATCATGGGGCGCCCGAAGCACCTTTACTCCATCTACCAGAAGATGACGAAGAAGGGCAAGGGCTTTTCCGAGATATACGACCTCATCGCGGTGCGCATCATCGTGAAGTCGGTCAAGGACTGCTATTCGGCGCTCGGCGCGGTGCACACCTTGTGGCACCCCATGCCCGGCCGCTTCAAAGACTACATCGCCATGCCGAAGTTCAACATGTACCAGAGCTTGCACACCACGGTCATCGGCCCGGCGGGCCGGCCGCTTGAAGTGCAGATTCGCACAGAGGACATGCATCGTCAAAGCGAGTACGGCGTGGCAGCGCATTGGCGCTATAAGGAGAAGGGCGGCAAGAGCGGTGATGCGCTCGACCAGCAGCTCGCCTGGTTGCGCCAGATGATCGATTGGCAGAGCGAGACGCAGGATTCGCGAGAGTTTCTCAAAGACCTCAAGGTCGACCTCGCTCCCACCGAGGTGTACGTGTTCACGCCCAAGGGCGAGGCCATGAGCCTGCGCTCGGGGTCGACTCCCGTCGATTTCGCCTATGCCATCCATACCGAGGTGGGCAACCACTGCGTGGGCGCAAAGGTGAACGGGGCCATCGTGCCGCTTACCTACGAGCTGCAGCTGGGCGACCGTGTGGAGATCCTCACACAGAAAAGCGCAAGTCCTTCGCGCGACTGGCTGAACATCGTGAAGACGCCCAGCGCGCGCAGCAAAATACGCTCGTACTTCAGCAAGATCAGCCGCGGCGATGATCTGCAGGCTGGCCGCGATAAGCTGACCCGCGAGATGCGCAAGCACGGCCTTGGCATTTCGAACGCGCAGTCCATGCGCGCTATGAAGGCGGTGGCCGAGCACATGGGCTTTCGCGATGCCGATGACATGCTCGTCAACATCGGCACGGGCAAAGAAGGCGCCCAGCACGTGGCGAACCGCCTGCTGAAGATACTCGTTGATCGCGGCACCGAGGCCGACGAAGCGCCGGGCCTGGGTTCGGGCACCATGTCCACAGGCAAGCTGCCCCCCATGCTCACCAGCGTGAAGCGGCCCAAAAAGCACGAGGCGCACACGTCCAACGGCGTGGTGGTGAAGGGCATCGACGACGTGCTCGTGCGCCTGTCGAAGTGCTGCAACCCGGTGCCGGGCGATGAGATACTCGGTTTCGTGACGCGAGGTCGCGGAGTGTCGGTGCATCGCGCCGATTGTCCGAACGCGCAGGATCTGAAGCAGACGCCCGAGCGCATCATCGACGTGTCGTGGGAGCACGACCTGCCGAAGAACACCTCGTTCAAGGTGGAAGTGCTCATCGAGGCGCTTGATCGCATGAATCTGCTGCGCGACGTGACCATCATCCTCTCGGAAATGGGCGCGAACGTGCTGGCTTGCTCCACCACATCGCATCGCGACGGTATGGTTGAGATGCGCTTTTTGTTCCAGGTGTCCGACATCGCGCACATCGATATCGTATTGAACCGGCTGCGCGATGTTGAAGGCGTGTTCGATGCGCGTCGCATGGTGCCTAAAGCAGGCAGCGGCAAGAAGAAATAAGGGTCGTCGCGGACGCGTCCCGCGCGACGACGACATACAGTGTCGATCGAGAAGGAAGGAGCCTCCTATGGCTCGGATTCACAAGGTAAAGGGCACCTGCGTGCCGGTCGAGTATCTCGTGCTCGGCATGATCGCAAACAACGTGTTCATCGTCTCGGATGATGAGGCCACCTTCGTGGTGGATCCCACGTGCAAGGCTGACGAGATACTCGACGCGCTCGGCGATCGCAAACTCGATGCCATCGTTTTGACGCACCGCCACTCCGACCACGTGGGAGCCGCCAAGGAACTGCGCGACAAGACCGGGGCCATCGTCATCGCTTCCGCTATCGATGCGCCCGTCATCTCGGGCCGGACGAAGCTGCCGCACGATGACATGCGCTTCGAGCCGTGCCCGGTCGACCACACGGTAAGCGATGGCGATATCGTCAAGATCGGGAACATGCCGTGGAAGGTGATTCTCACGCCGGGGCACACCGAGGGCGGCATCTGCCTCTTCCTCGATCCGCAGTTCGGTACCGATCCAGCAGGTGCGCCCGTGCTCGTTTCGGGCGATACGCTGTTCTGCGGCTCCATCGGACGCACCGACTTCCATGGCGGAGACATGAAGGCTATGCGGAAATCGCTCAAGCGTTTGGCTGCACTGCCTGACGAGACCGTCGTTCTTCCTGGGCACGAGGCGCTCACCAGGATAGGCGACGAGCGTCGGCGGGTCTTCGCGTTCTACGCCTAGGAGGTTACCGCCGGCCTCTGGCCGGCGGCTCTTGCGGCGCCAAGCGCTTGCCCATCGATGCGGCGATAGCTAGACACGCAGCGGCGAACAAGGCAAAGGCGGCGAATCCCGGCACGTAGGAGCCGAATGCGGCCAAGGATGCCGAGAGGACGAGCGGTGGGAAGAATCCGCCCAGACCGCCCCACATGGACACAATGCCGTTGGCCAAGCCGGCCTGCTTGCCGAAAGCGCTTGGCACGAGCTTGAACACCACGCCGTTGCCGATGCCGCACGCGGCGCCGATGAGGTAGATGCCCGCCAGGTACAGGGACAGCCCCGGCGCCGCGGCCAGCACGACCGCGCCTGCGATGTGCGCGGCGAACGTCCCGGCGAGCAATCGATGGCAGTCGAAGCGGTCGGCCAGCCATCCGCCCAGCACGCGAACAACGGCGGCCGTCACAATGAATGCTGAGGTGGCGATACCTGCCGTGACGCCGTCCAAGCCGTAGTGCGACGTGAGGAAATTCGGCAGGTACACGGTGAGTGCCACGAACGCTCCGAACGTGACGAAATAGAACAGCGAAAACTTCCACAAACGGCTATCGCGCCAGATGGCGCGCAACTGGCTCATAATGGGCGTCTTCGCACGCGGTTCGCTGCGGTCGCCCAGTGCAAAGTTCAGCACGGCGAATGCGGCCAGCAGTATGAGGTAGAGTTGCGCGGCCGCACGCCAGCCGAAGGCGGCCGCCGCCACGGGAGCGAGCCATGTGGTGAGGGCTGTGCCCACGTTGCCGAATCCGTACACGCCGTTTACAAAACCATGGCGCTCTTGCGGGTAGTAAGCAGGCAGCGAGGTTACGCCTATGGAGAATACCGCGCCGCCCAAACCGAGGAACACGCCGCCGACGAGCAATTCCTGCCAGGTTGTCGCAGAGCTGATGAGCCAGACCGGGGCCAGCAGTAGCACGAAGCTTGCCGTGAACATGACGCGGGCTCCCAGCAGGTCCGCGAGGTAGCCGAACGGCACCCGAAGCACGCTTCCCAACACCACGGGCACGGCCGTGAGCAGCGCGAGCTGGTTTTCGGGTATGGCGATATCCTGCTTGATGGCGGGCAGCAGCGACGACAGGATGACCCAGGCCATAAACCCCGCGATCAAATCGGCCGTCTGCAACGGCAGCTGGATTCTCGCCCTCATGTCCGCCTCCCCTCCCCGGTCGATCTCCTCGCAGGCACCCGTCCCTCATGACGATCCCCATAATCTACCATGATCAAGCGGCTCCGTGCATCTTTCGCCGACCCCTCGGCACGCCTTCATAAAAAGGCGTGGCGAAAGTCTTTCGGTTCCGCGGTTTTACGTTAAACTGATGATGTGCCGAATCGTTGCTTCGTTTTGTCGAGAGGGCGTTCATGACCATCGAGTGGGCTGCGTTTGTTGCCGAGCTCGCCTCCAACCCGGTGCTGGTGGCGGTGACCCTGCTGAATATCGGCGTCATCGTTGTCAACGGGGCGACCGATGCCCCCAATGCGATTGCCACAGTGGTTTCGACGCGCGCGATGAAGCCGAAGCATGCCATCGTCATGGCTGCCATCTGCAATTTTCTCGGACTTTTGGTTATATCGTTGTTTACGGCAGCCGTTGCGCACACCATTTTCAACATGGTCGACTTTGGGGGCGACGCCCGTCAATCGCTCATCGCGCTCATGGCGGCTATGGTTGCCATCATCGTATGGGGGGTCGCTGCCTGGTGGTTCGGCATTCCCACTTCGCAAAGCCATTCGCTTATTGCCGGGCTCACCGGAGCGGCCATCGCGCTGCAGGGCGGTTTCGGCGCCATCAACGGCGAGGAGTGGATCAAAGTGGTGTACGGCATTCTGCTGTCCACGCTTCTCGGCTTTTTCCTCGGGTGGTTCAATTCAAAGATCATCGGACGGCTGTGCGCCAACATGGATCGTCATAAGACGGCGTCCGTCTTCCGTTGGGCGCAGATCGTCTCGGGCGCAGGCGTCGCCTTTATGCACGGGGCGCAGGACGGACAGAAGTTCATGAGCATCTTCGTGCTGGCCATTATGCTGGCATCGGGCACGGACGGCGCCGAAAACATGGCGCTGCCTCTATGGCTTATGGTTTTTTGCGCTTTCAATATGGGACTCGGAACGGCTGTGGGAGGCGAGCGCATCATCAAGAGCGTCGGCCTCGACATGGTGAAGCTCGAGCCCTTCCAAGGCTTCGCCGCCAGCTGCGCGACATTTTTCTGTCTCATGCTATCCACGTTCGCCGGGCTGCCGGTGTCCACGACGCACACGAACACGACGGCCATCATGGGCGTGGGGGCGGCCAAGCGCAAGAGCGCGGTAAAGTGGGGGATTGCCGTCGATATGGTAAAAACGTGGGTGCTCACGTTCCCGGGCTGCGGTTTGCTCGGGTTCGTGTTCGCCCATCTGTTCTTGATGTTCTCGTAAGGAGGCCCCATGGGCAAGAAGAACAAGTTCGACTATTTCGCTGCGTTCGAGAAGCAAACGGAAGTTGCGGTTCGAGAGGCCGATCTGCTGATAGAGGCGATTGATGGATTCACCGAAGCCGAGGCGCTTGGGAACATCATGGAGCTGGCCCATACAATCGAGCATGAGGGAGACGAGATCAACCACGCAATCCTCAAGACGGTGGCCACCGATTTCATCACGCCCATCGATCGCGAGGATATCATCGGCCTCGCGCATGCGCTCGACAACATTGTCGACTTTATCGAAGACGTCATGCAGCGCTTCTACATGTACGACGTCCACTTCATGCATAACGATGCCCGCGAATTCGCCTGCCTCATCAAGAAGAGCTGTATGGCGCTCGACACGGCTATGGAGGACTTCCGCAATTTCAAGAAGTCGAAGAAGTTCAAGCAGCTCATCATCGATGTGAATACCTATGAGGAAGAGGCCGACCAGCATTTCATGAACGCGATTCGCAAGCTGCACACCGTCGATCGCGAGAACCCTATGCGCGTGCTGGTTTGGACGCAGATTTTCGAGCGCATGGAGAAGTGCTGTGACGCGTGCGAGCATGCTGCCGACACGATGAACACCATACTGCTCAAGAACGTGTAAGGGCGCGCTCATGGGCAAGGGCATGAAGAACGGCAAGCATGGCACGGACGGTGCGGCGGACTATTTCAACCTGTTTCAAAAGCAATCAGGGGCCGCCGTCACCGTAGCGGGCCTGCTGGTCAAGGTGATCGACGACTACGCTTCGCCTGAAAGCGTGCACGAGCACATGGAGCGCGCGCACGAGCTTGAGAACCGCAGCGACGAGTACTGCCATCAGGTGTACAAGCGCCTGGCTCGCGACTTCATGACGCCGATCGAGCGCGACGATATCATCGACATGACACGCGAACTCGATGACCTGATCGACCGGATCGAAGATGTGGTGCTGTGCTTCTACATGTACGACGTGCAAGCCATGCACGCCGAAGCGCGTGCGTTCGCCCGACTCGTTAAGAAAAGCTGCAAGGCGCTCGATCGGGCCATGGGCGAGTTCCGCAATTTCAAGAAGTCGAAAGAGTTCAAGCGTCTCGTCATTGACGTGAACACCTACGAAGAGGAAGCCGATCGGCTGTTTCGCGAGGTAAATCGCGCTCTGTACGGAGACAGCGGGGAAGAAGGCAAGAACTTGCTTGTGTGGTCTCAGATTTTCGGTCGGATGGAGCAATGCTGCGATGCATGCGAGCATGTGGCTGACACGATGCGCGGCATTCTGCTCAAGAACGCATAGCGGGATTGGACCGAGCGCGTGACGATGGAGCAGCACGGGGCTTCGCGCACAGGGCGGCATGAACGATGCGCCCGTGGAGCAACGTTGAAATGCGAAGGTCGCCTGCGCCGGTGATCAGCGACGGGGTTCGAATGGATCGGGGGGCTGGTCGTTCTCGCCTGCGCTGCCCATGATGCGGCGCAGCTCCTCGCGGTCGACGATGATGCGGTCGCTCGGATCTGCCGCATGCTCAACGGAAGCATCGCTTGGGGCTGTTCGCCCATCGGGTACTTCGAGCTCGCGCCCGCTTTTCGCATTCCGTTTCGGGACGACCTCGCCGTTCATGCGCGCCCAGAACGCGCGGAGCTTTTCGTAGCCCCGCCGCTCCTTATCGCGTTCCACCTTGCCTTTGGGCGGGCGCACTCGCCGCGCCACGGATTTTACCGGCTTGGCGACGGCGCTCGTCACCACATCCGAGTAATCGCGCGGCGGGCTGGTTCTCCATCCGAAGAACAGCGACGCGTAACGCAGTCCCAGCACGAGCACGGCGCAGGTTAGCGCCGCATACTGGTCAAGGATGTGGTTCTGCGCCATGAGGGCGTACGCGATCGAGCCGATGAGCGCCGCCGACCCATACAGAGCACCGGCTTGGAATGCCTCCGGCTCGCGGTTCATACAGATGTCGCGCAGAATGCCGCCGCCGACGGCGGTGATGGTACCCAGGATGACGGCTGGAACGATGTCGAGGCCGGCTGACAGGGCCTTTCCCACGCTGATGACGGCCCAGAGCGCGACCGAGAGGTTGTCGAGCAGGTCGACGACGGGATCAAGATAGGTGGCCAGCTTGCCGAAGAAGAACACGATGACGCCCGCCGCGGCCGCTGCCACGATGAGCGTGGGGCGCTGGAACGCGTAGATACCGTAGTTCTGCAGCAGCAGGTCACGCATGATGCCGCCTGCCAGACCGGTGATGATGGCGATGCAGACCACGCCGAAGATGTCGTAGCGGGCTCGCACAGCGCTCATGGCGCCGGACAGACCGCCGGTGAGCACGGCGGCGAGTTCGAGCCAGAAGGGGATGGTAAGGACAACCTCGAGCATGGAGTCTAGGCGTTTTCAGGAATGTCGTCGGCTTCACTGTCCTCAACCGAGACGAGCAGGGCGACGACGGGCTGTCCTGAGAAGTTCAAGTCGCCGGTGATGCGGCGCGCCGCTTCGACGTCGAATCCTTCCTGGTCGAATGCTGATATGCTCGGAGGAGCCTTCCTAAGCGCTTCGTCGTAGAGATCCCAGAATCCCTCCGTGCGAGCCTTTCCCGTGAAGGGATCTTCCCACGTGCGATGCTCATGGTTGTCGAAAACACTCTCCGTCAACTTTACGGGTCGATGGCTCATTGCGCGGAAGAACGAGTGCGGGCGCGCCAATCGCTCGATACGGCCGATGGCGGCGCGCTTCAAGCCGCGAGGGGAGTGGAACGCCTGCTGGGCGATGCGGAAGTCCTTCACGGCCGTTGCGAACAGATCGGCGGGTATCGCCTCGCCGTACACGGTGACCGCGACGTAGACGTACATCTTCGACACGACTCGCAGCACCAGATCACTCGCCTTGAGAATCTCCTCCGCGGGGTTGAACGCAGCAACGGTGGTCTCGCGCTTTTTGAACAGGACGAGTTCGTCGAGTTCGCTTTCGATGACGGCATGCACCTCGGATCCGTCTGCTCGGGTCAAACCCGGCTCGCCGGCGTCGCACGCCTCGTACTCGTTGAAGAATACGAAGGGGTGCGCTGTCGAGTCCAGCACGTAATGGCACAGGAATCCGAGTGCATACGCGCGACCGATGGGCCGTTCTACGCTGTCCAGCACCGACAACGAGCTTTTAAAGGCGGCCAGCAATTCGTTCGGACGCTTGTCGTGCATGGTGCTGCCCAGACGGTTATGCGCGCGCAGCCGCGGGCTGAGCACGGCGTAGAAGAGCGGATCGGGCCCTTGGTTGCCCAAGAGGAACGCTTCGGCTTCGTCGCGCGAGCCGCCGATCAGGCTGAAAAGCCGGTCGTAGACGTCGCGTCCAAAAGAGTCGTGGGTGATGATTGCCGGCATGCGATGACGCTCCGTTCCTTACCGTAAATTAACGAGTATCAACGGCCCTCATCATATACAATGTGCGGTGAGTTGTTAACCATCGGTTTGCTTTCAACATACTGCCGAGCGGGGATGGTCGGCACCCTGCGCGAGGGGCCTTTGCGCGCGCTCGGACGAGCGGCAGCAGAGAAGACGCGTCGGTGGGGTTTCGGCGCGAAAACGGCGATGCAAGTCCGAATGCGAAAGACGAGAGGCGCGGCCATGGCGGGCAAGCTGACGAAGCAGGAGAAAAGCTGGATTCTCTACGATGTGGGCAATTCGGCGTTCGTGCTGTTGGCCACGGCGCTCATTCCCGTGTACTTCGCCTCGATCGCCGAGCCCGGTTCGTCGGTCGTGGTGGCCTGGGGCTACGCCGAAACGGCGGCGTCGCTCGTACTGGCCCTGCTCATGCCCGTCCTGGGCAGCCTCGCCGACCTCAAGGGCAACAAGAAGAAGTTCTTCATCGGCACGGTGGGCACCGGTGCCATCGCGCTTGCAGCGCTTGGCATCCCCACGGCGGCGATGGCGTTCCTCGTGCTGTACGTGATCGCGTCCATCATGCTGAACGGCTCGATGGTGTTCTACGACGCGTTCCTCGTGGACGCCACCGACGACGAGCGCTACGACGAGGTGTCGTCGCAGGGCTATGCGTGGGGTTACATCGGCTCGTGCGTGCCGTTCATAGCGTGCCTGGCCGTGGTGCTGGGCGGGCCGACCATCGGCATCCCCATGGACGTGGGGATGAAGGTGGCATTCCTCATCACGGCTGTGTGGTGGGTGGCGTTCAGCATCCCGCTCATCAGGAACGTGCACCAGACGCATTTCAAAGAGCGCCCCGCGCATCTGATCCGCGACACGTTCGGCGGCCTGGCGCGCACGCTCAAGCGCATCTTCAAGGACAAGCGGCTGCGCTACTTCATGCTGGCGTTCTTCTGCTACATCGACGGCGTGCACACCATTATCAAGATGTCCACGAGCTACGGTACCGACCTGGGCATCGACGCGACGCAGCTCGTGCTAGCGCTGCTGGTGACGCAGTTCGTGGCGTTCCCGTCGGCCATCGCCTACGGGCGGCTGTCCACGAGGTTCGGCACGAAGCGCATGCTGCTGGTGGCCATCGGCGCGTACTTCTGCATCACGCTGTTCGCGGCGTTCTTCCTGCGCGAGGCCGTGGAGTTCTGGATCCTCGCCATCTGCGTAGGCCTGTTCCAAGGCGGCATCCAGGCGCTGTCGCGCAGCGAGTTCGGCAAGCTCATCCCCAAGGAGCACGCGAACGAGTACTACGGCTTCTTCGACATCTTCGGCAAGTACGCCGCCGTCATGGGCACGTTTCTGGTGAGCGTGTTCACTCAGATCACCGGCAACTCGTCCATGGGCGTGCTGTCCATAGCCGTGCTGTTTGTGCTGGGCTTCGTGCTGCTGTGGCGGATGCCGGAGAAGGGGTAGGGCGACGCGCTTGCCCGAGGGCGTTCGGGATGTTCGGTTCGCCGAGCTCGATGAGCTATGCAGAGGTGGCGAACGGCCGTAGCTCGTCGTATCATGGTGAGGTCAGCCGCTTGAGAGAGGTTTCTTTCGTATGATCACCGTCGCCGACATACTTGCGTTGCCGGCGTTCGCGCAGGTGCGGCCTCTCACGCGGCGCGCAAGGTCCAAGGTTCGCGAGGTGCGCAACGTGGGCATTCTCGACTGTCCTCCCGATAAGGACGACGGGTACCTGTCCTATGTGCCCGGCGAATTCATCGTGTCGAACCTCGGCTTCGCACGTGACGATCCCGAGCTATCCGAACGATCGTTGCTGGTGCTCATCGCGCGAGGCGTGTCGGCTATCGCGCTGAAGCAGGTGTATAGTCCCATCGTGAGCGAGCGCGTCGTGGACGCTGCCGAGGAGGCGGGGATTCCGCTCTACCTCTATGATGGGGCATATCATGAAGTGGTGGCCTACCAGGCGCTCGATCTTATCCGCCGCGATGCCGAGCAATCGGACAAAGGGCGCATTTTGGACGGCCTTTTGTCCGGCCACGATGCTCAGGCGACGCGTGCGGCGCTATTCGAGCTGGCGGGCGTAACGGGTTCCACGGTGCAATGCGTCGCCGTGGCGCCGCAGGGGACTGACGATTGTTCGTTGTATGCGACTCTTGATGCGCTGACCGCGGTGCTTGACGGCTTCGAGCACGACTGGGATGTGGCGGAAGCCGTGTACGCCTTTCGCCATCACGGCGCGCTCCTCGCGTTCGTCTCGTACGCGCAGCCGCCTGCAGGCGTGCGCACGCGTTCCGAAAGCGATCTTGTGACGCGCCTTCTTGCCATAGGTTCGGTGTTGCTTGGGGTGGGCGAGGAGACGCCGCTGTCGGACGGCGACATGAGCGTGCGCGAGGCGCTTGCTGCACTCAAGACGGCTCGGATTGAGGGCCGGGGCGCCGTGCGTTGGGCTGACTTGCATCACGACGCGTTCCGTGCGGCAGCGTGCGAGGGCCGTCTGTTCTGGCGCACGGCGGCTCTCCATCGCGCGCTGCTGGAGGAGCACGACGACATCAACGGCACCGAGTTTGCTGCCACGTGCGAGGCTGTCGCGCGGTCCTACGGCGATCTGCGCCTGGCGGCCGAGGCGCTTTGCCAGCACCCGAACACGGTTCGCTACCGTCTGCGCAAGGCGAAGAACGTGCTGGGAATGCCTGACTCCCCTGATCGCGAGTTTGCCTTTCTGCTGGGCCTAGTGTATTTGGACCACACGAACCCGCTGCTGCCGCGCTGAGCGATCTCGGGCGACGGCTCTCGGCGACGACTTGCTACCGCCTGCCAGCTTCCGCCCGGCTTCTCCAAGGCGACGGCTGCAGCTCGCTTAGGGTCGCTCGGCGCCGGGCCGCGTCAGTGTGCCAGGTCCGTCTTGTCCGATCGGACAAGACGGACGGCCGAAGTTCTCCTATCGTCCAAATACACTGCTCCTTCCGGCACGTAAGCTAGGTACGTCGAGAAGGAAGGAGCATCTCATGTTTGGAAACCTGAACGAGCAAGCCGCGTCCGCCCTGCTGTCGCTGGACTCCGGCGATCTGTCGTACTGCCTGAAGCTAGCGAAGCGCTTCGAGCATCTGGGCATCGAACGCGAGCGGGCTAGCAGCGCGCTTTGCACCCTCGTCGAGAAAGGCGAGCTCGAGAGCATATACCAAGCTGGGTAGAGCTGTCGGCGCTTGATGCGGTCCGCGCACTCCGAAGACGCGCCGAGCTCCCGTAATAGTCTTTGAGCGCGAGAGAGAACGTGAATTCTGTCAAGAAAACGAGGTATGGGAGCCTCGGAGGACATTGCGGCTTCCGAGGCTCTCATCTACGATGCCGCGACCTGGACTTATGCGAGGTATTACGCCGATATGCAAAGTATTGCGCTGCTGCGATCACTGTCAAAGGGGGGTTGGTGTTCCCATACCTCGTTTTTCTTGCAGAATTCGCCTTTCAAGGTGCGCTCAAAGGGGATCAGTGCGCTTGAAATGATTATTCGGGCAATCTTCGGCCCGAACGAGTGCGGCGTACGATGCTGAGGTATGCGCTTTGGCCGAAGATCCGGCTCGGGGCAAGGTCGGCCATTTACATTCCCCGTGAAAAAACGCCTGTTCGTGGGTGTTTTGGATGTAGGACGGCGGGCTCTTTGGTATAGTGAACGCTCGATTGGGTTCACTGTCAAAAGAAAGATAGCCATGTCGCTAATCGTATGCAAATTCGGAGGCACGTCCGTCGCCTCGCCCGAGCGCATCCAGATGGTTGCGAAGCGGCTCATCGCGCGCAAGCAGGCAGGCCATGATGTCGTCGCCGTAGTGTCCGCTATGGGTAAGACGACCGATGAGCTGGTCGGGCTGGCAAGCGCGCTCAACGACAACCCGCCGGCGCGTGAGATGGACCGTCTGCTGTCCACCGGCGAGCAGGTGTCCATGACGCTTCTGGCTATGGCCATCGAAGCGCGCGGCTACAAGGCCATGAGTTTTACAGGTCGCCAGGCCGGCATCGAGACGGACGGCATGCACGCCAAAGCTAAAATCGTGAAGGTGCACAACGAGCGTATCATGGAAGCCGTTAACAGGGGCATGATCGCGGTTGTCGCAGGCTTCCAGGGGATCGACGCCCACGGCGATATCACCACGCTCGGGCGCGGCGGATCGGATACGACGGCCGTCGCGGTTGCTTGGGGGATCGGGGCGGACGTCTGCGAGATCTACTCCGACGTGGACGGCGTGTACACAGCCGATCCGCGCGTGTGCCCACGTGCCAAGAAGCTCGATGTCATCAGGTATGACGACATGCTGGAGCTCTCCAGCTCGGGCGCGGGCGTGTTGCAGATGCGCGCTGTGGAGTTCGCGCGCAAGTTCAACGTGGTCATCCATTCGCGCTCGGCGTTCTCGGATGCCGAAGGCACCTATATCAAGGAGGAAACCGACATGATGGAGGAAGCCGTCATCACTGGCATCGCCCATGACACATCCGAGGTGAAGTTCACCATCCGCGGCGTGCCCGACATGACCGGCGTGGCCGCGAAGGTGTTCTCGGCATTGGCGGGCAACGCCGTGAGCGTCGACATGATCATCCAGAACATTTCGGAAGCCGGCATCACGGACATCAGCTTTACCTGCCCCGGTGCCGACATGAAGCGAGCGCGTGAAACGGTGGAGCGCATCCTGCCCGACATTAAAGCGCGCGATTACGACGTGGACGAGGACATTGCAAAGGTGAGCCTCGTGGGAACGGGCATGAAGTCGTCGCCCGGTGTGGCGGCGCGCGCATTCTCGACGCTCGGCGAAAACCATATCAACATCCTGGCCATCTCCACCTCGCCCATCCGCCTGTCGGTGGTGGTGGACGGTGCGCAGGCCGCGGCGGCCGTACGCTGCCTGCATACGGCGTTCGACCTGGATAGCGACAGCGTGTTCGAGGAGACGCAACTCTCCGCCGAGGAGATCGCGGCGAAGATGAACAAGGGACGTTGACGTTCCGCCGTTCTGCCGAACGGCGGAACGGCTCGACGCTGCGAAGGACCGGCGCGCGCCGCCTTCGCGCGATCCCGGCGGCTCGCGTACCGAAGTACGCTTCGCCTCCGCGATCCCACGAATTCGGCGCCCCGACTCCTCTCGCTGACTGACTACGCCAACCTGGAAACAACCTGGGGAAAGGGAGAACTGCTATGACTTGGACAAAGAAGATGCCGGCGAATCCGGTGGTGGCGATAGCGGGTGCGACGGGCGCAGTGGGCGCTGAGTTCCTGCAGGTGCTGCACGACGTGGACTTCCCGGCGAGCGAGGTGCGGGCACTGGCGTCGGCGCGCTCGGCGGGCAAGAGGCTGCCCTTCGCGGGCTGCGGCCAGGTGCCGGCGGGCGAGCTTGTGGTGCAGGAAATGACGCCGGAGTCGTTCGCGGGCGTGGACATCGCGCTGTTCTCCTGCGGAGCCGGCCTGTCGAAGCAGATGCGCCAGGCTGTGGTGGATGCAGGTGCCGTGATGATCGACAACTCCAGCGCGTTCCGCATGGACGAGGACGTGCCGCTGGTGGTGCCCGAGGTGAACCCGGGCGACGTGGCCTGGCACAACGGCGTCATCGCGAACCCGAACTGCTCCACCATCCAGATGGTGGTGGCGCTGAAGCCGCTCTACGACCTCTCTCCCATCACGCGCGTGGTGGTGTCCACCTACCAGGCGGCCAGCGGCGGCGGCGCGCCGGCCATGGCCGAGCTGTACGACCAGACCAAGGCGTTCCTCGACGGCACGCCGGAGGACGAGCTGGAGGTGAAGGTGTTCCAGCACCGCATCGCGTTCAACTGCATCCCGCACATCGACGTGTTCCTGGACGACGATTCCACCAAGGAAGAGTGGAAGATGGTCGTGGAGACGAAGAAGATCATGGGCGACCAGGGCATCAAGGTGGCCGCCACCTGCGTGCGCGTGCCCGTGCTGCGCTGCCATGCGGAGTCGGTGAACGTGGAGTTCGCCGGCGACGTGGGCGTGGAGGCCGCGCGGGCCGCCCTCGCGGCGACCGACGGCATCACGGTCATGGACGACTGCGCCACGAACACCTATCCCATGCCGGGCATCCTGGCCGGCACCGACGACACCTACGTCGGCCGCCTGCGCCGCGACGACACGGTGGAGCACGGGCTGGCCATGTGGGTGGTGGCCGACCAGATCCGCAAGGGCGCCGCGCTCAACGCCGTGCAGATCGCCCAGCTGCTGCTGCCGTAGGGCAGCGCTCGCCTGCGTCCGCCCAGCGGAGCCGGCCCGCCATGCGGCTCGGTTCCGCTTCGGCCGCATCGTCGCCCCGCGCGAGGCTGGCGACGTTCAACTTTGACTCGAACCGACCCGGCTGCCGCGCGTGCGCAGTCGTGTTCTGCGTGCGCGGCGGGCTATTTTGCGCTACCATGTCAAGGAGATGCCGGATGGCGAAAGATGGGGATTTGGCGCATATACCAAGCAACGACCAGGGGATCTTGGCCTCGCAGGGGGCCTCTCTTCGTGCGGAAGTGCCCGCTGCGGCCGGGTCCGCCTCGCCGCTCACGCGCCGCCGCTTCCTGGCTATCTCGGCGATCGGCCTGGCGACAGCCTTCGCTCCCTTCGCGCTTCCCGGTTGCTCCACCAGCAAGAACATCGTCGTTGATGCGGCGGACGACGTGGAGGTCGACACCCGGCTCACGTTCTTCGGATTCAAGTACGAGTCGATCAACGTCATGACCATTGAGGACATTCTGCGCGATTACATGGACTGCCATCCGAACGTGTCCGTATCCTACGAGGGCATCAAGAGCCGGCCGTACTACGAGGCGCTCGTGAAGCGCCTGGATTCCGGCACTGGCGACGACGTGTTCATGATCGACCACGATACGGCGCTGTCGTTCGAGAAGAAGGGCTACCTGGCCGACCTGGCCGATCTGCCCTCCATCCCCGCGTTCAGCAAGCTTGCCTTGGACCAGATGGAGGCCGAGGGAGCCATCCTGTACGTGCCGACGTCCGTCTCGGCGTTCGGCCTGTACTGCAACACCGACCTGCTGGCCGCGCATGGCATCGAGGCGCCGCGCACGCTGGCGGAGTTCGAGCGCGCCTGCGATGCGTTCCTCGCCGACGGCGTCACGCCGCTCGTGGCGAACAACGACATCTCGCTCAAGACGCTCGCCATCGCACGGGGCATGGCGGAAGTGTACGCCGCCGACAACGTGCGTGAGCGTGTCGCCGCCCTGAGCGCCGATCCCGATGCGCTGGCCGCGCAGCTGCGCCCCGGTTTGGAGCTGGTGGAGCGGATCGTGGAGCGCGGCTACGTGGACGCGGGCACGGCCCTGGAAACGGAGAAGACCTCCGACGACCTGGACCAGTTCGCCACCGGCCGCTACCCGTTCATGCTCACGGGCGCTTGGGCCTCGGTGCGCGTGCACGATATGGCGCCGGACCTGGCGTACGAGGTGCATCCCTATCCGGTCCTCGAAGACCGGCCCGTGCTCGTGGTCAACGTCGACACACGGGTGAGCGTGAACGCGAACAGCGCCCATCTCGAAGAGGCCAAGGAGTTCGCGGCCTTCCTCACCCAGCCATCCGCCATCGAGCGCTTCGCGAACAGCCAGTGCTCGTTCAGCCCGCTGGAGGGCAACGCCGCCCCCGACGACGCCTCGCTGCTGCCGTTGTCCGGGGCGTTCGCCGCGGGCGCGGTCGTGGGCGCGGACGACAACATCCTGCTGCCCGTCTGGGGCGCGCTGCGCGAAAGCGTGGTGTCGCTGCTCGGGGGAGCGACGGCTGACCAAGCTGAGAACCAGCTGCGCGACCTGTTGGCCGAGGGGGAGGATGCGTCCTGATGAAGTCGCGGAAGACGCTCATCTCGATCCTCGTGGCGCTGGTGTCCGTGGCCGTGATCGCCGGTTCGGCGCTGTTCTCGCGCTTTGTGCAGGACTCGCTGTGGGAGAAGTCCGTGACGGACGTGCTGGAAGTGACGGCGCAGGGCCAGCATGCGCTGGACACGTACTTCGAGAAGGATCTGGACACGCTCGACCTGTTCGCCGCCGAATTGTCCGTGCAGCGTCACGATGACGAGGCCCGTCTGATCGAGAAGCTGGCGCTGTTCGGCATGGACGACGACGGAACGGTGTACGTCTGCGTCGACTTGGATACGGGCACGGTGCACCGCACGGACAACGCCAACGCGGCGAGGCTTACCGACGAGCAGATGGCCTCGACCGCCGCGGCCGACGATCGGGGCGTGCTGGAGCCGTTTTTGGACGAGCGCACGGGCGGCAACATGATCGGGGTGTACGAGCGCTTCACGTTCTCCGACGGCACGCCGGGCATCGTGCGCAAGGCCCGTCCACTCGGCGATGTGGAGGAGCGGTTCTCGCTGTCGTTCTATAACGACAGCGGCTTCTCATACGTGGTCAACGACGAAGGCGATGTGGTCATGCGATCGCAGCATCGCGATAGCAATCGCACGTTCGCCAACATCTACGACATCGTGGGCTTCGAGGGCAACGATCAGGCGGATGTGGAATCGTTCCGCACCGCGCTCAAGCAGAACGCACGCGGCGTGGCGCTGTTCTCGTACCGGGGAGAGGAGTACGTGTTCTGCTATTCGCCGCTGGAGGGCACGGACGGCTGGGACGTGGTGTCCATCATCCCGAACGACGTGATCATGGAACAGGCCAACGCCATCATCAACGCTACGCTGCTTCTGTGCCTGGTCATCATCGCGGGGTTGGGCGTCGTGCTGGCGGTGTACTGGCGTGGCAGCCGCGCGCATCGCAAGGAGATCGAGCATATGGCGTTCTACGACGGTCTCACGGGGTTGTTCAGCGCAGACAAGTTTGCGCTAGAGGGCGATGCGCGGCTGGCGGAGCGCACGAAGGCCGATGGTGCCGGCGGAGGCGCGGCGGGCGGCGTGGCCGCGGTGTGCATCGACATCGACAACTTCAAGCTCATCAACGATGTGGACGGCTACCTGCGCGGCGACGAGGTACTGCGGGAATTCGCCACCATCCTGCGCGACGAAGCGGGGAAGGACGGCATCGCGGCGCGCCTATCTGCAGACTATTTCCTGTTGCTGCTGCCGTACGCGCGCCGCGAGGACGCGCTGGACGCCTGCAAGCGCATAGCTGAGCGGGCGCGCGCCATCATGGGCAACGGCAAGCCGCTTGCCCTGCATGTCGGCCTGTGCTGTTCGGAGGACGCGCCCGATGCACGCGACGTCACCGAACTCATGGACCGTGCGCGGATCGCCCAGACGGAGGCACGCAAGCAAGGCGCCACCCCGTGCGCCTACAGCAAGCCCATGCGCGACGCGCTGCTGCGCCGGGCCGACCTGGAGCGCTCGATGGAGGGCGCGCTGGAGCACGGCGAGTTCTTCCACCTCGTGCAGCCGAAGTACGACGTGACGGGTACGCGCGTGCTGGGCGGAGAGGCGCTCGTGCGCTGGAGCCGTCCCGACGAAGGCATCGTGGGGCCCGACGAGTTCATCCCGCTGTTCGAGCAGAACGGTTTCATCCTGCGGCTCGACGAGTTCGTGTTCGAGAGCGTATGCCGCAACCTGCGCGCACGCTTGGATGCCGGGCTGCCCGTGGTGCCGATCTCGGTGAACGTGTCCCGCCTGCACCTGCACCGCCCCGACTTCCTGTCCACGTACGTGCGCATCAAGGACGAGCACGGCATCCCCGACGGGCTATGCGAGCTGGAGCTGACGGAGAGCATCGTCATCGAGGACCTGCACGGCATGTTCGACATCACGGAGGGCATGCGCCGTGCCGGGTTCCGCTGCGCTATCGACGACTTTGGCTCGGGCCAGTCGTCGCTTAACGTGCTGAAGGACCTGCCTGCCGACGTGCTGAAGCTCGATCGCGACTTCCTGCTGGAGGGATCACTTCCCGGCACGGAGGAAACGGTGGTGCGCACGGTCATCACCATGGCCAAGGAGCTGCGCATGGACACGGTCATGGAGGGCGTGGAAACGCCGAAGCAGCTGGCGTTCCTGCGCACGACGGCGTGCGACATGGTGCAGGGCTTCGTGTTCTCGCGTCCCGTGCCTCCCGAGGAGTTCTATCGGCTGCTGGACGAGAACGCGGAATGAGCGCGATCGGGGCGGACTGGCTACCACGGGCATGTGATGTGCCAGCCGTTTTCCGTGACGTCAACGAACAACAGCACGAACATGAAGAGCGCCGTCGCGATGCAGATAAGCACGGCAAGAATCGTTGCAATACAATCGACAGCATCCATCGGACCATCCTTTCTCGTCGTCGTCGATCTTAGATACGAGGCGATAAATACGGTGTAAGAAGCGGTCGCATCCCCTTAAAAACGTGTTAAGGCGGTTGGGGCGCGCCTGCGCTGCTGCATCGACGGAGGCGGGTTTGCAACCGTTGAGACGATGGGGACCTCGTCTTCTGCCTGGCGTTCTGACGCCTGCATTGCTCGAAACAGCGAGCGGCCAACATTGCTATACTGAGGTCATGAAGAAAATCAGACTTGACACGTTGCTCGTGGAGCGCGGCTATTTCGCCGATGAGGAGGAGGCGCTTCGCGCGGTGCTTGCGCACGAGGTGAAGGTGGACGGTGTGTACGCAACAAGTGCGGCGGTGCGCGTGGCTCCAGACGCCGATGTGGAGGTGAAGAACCGTCGGCGCTTCGTCTCGCGCGGAGGGCGCAAGCTACAGGGAGCGCTCGACGCTTTCGCGCAGGACGTTCGAGGTCTACGCTGCATCGACATCGGATCCTCCACCGGCGGCTTCACCGATTGCCTCTTGCAGGCAGGCGCGGCGAGCGTTGCATGCGTCGACGTGAACTACGGACAGCTTGCCTGGAAACTGCGCCAAGACGCGCGCGTGACGGTGTTCGAGCGCACGAACATCAAGCTGGCAGACCCGGTCGAGCTTGGCGCGCCGTTTGACGTGCTCGTGGCCGATCTGAGCTTCATCGGCCTCGCGGCGCTCGCGCCCGTGTTTGCGCGGCTATCGCGTGCGGGCAGCGTGTTCATCGGTCTGGTGAAGCCGCAGTTCGAGTCGCGTCCCGACGAAACGGAGCACGGAGTGGTCCGCGACGAAGCCGTGCGCGCCCGCACGGTCGAGGAGGTGCGCATGGCGCTCGAGGCCGCGGGCTTCGAGCCGACCGGCGTGGCGGAGTCGCCCATCACCGGGCCCGAGGGCAACGTGGAGTACCTCGTGCGCGCCGTGTACGAAGGAACCGAAAGCCCCGCTGCGCGTTGGCCGGATGGCGCGCCTGCTAGTTCTTCAGCGAGTTAATGGGGGCCGGCATACGGCCGCCGCGATGGGCGAACACCGTGCCGGCATGGCCGTTCACGGGCATGACGGGCGCGTAGCCCAGAAGGCCGCCGAAGTCCAGCTTGTCGCCCACCTGCTTGCCGATGGCGGGGATGATGCGCACGGCGGTGGTCTTGTTGTTGATCATGCCGATGGCGCATTCGTCGGTGATAATGCCGAAGATGGTTTCCACGCTCGTGTCGCCGGGCACGGCGATCATGTCGAGGCCCACCGAGCACACGCAGGTCATAGCCTCGAGCTTCTCCAGCGAGAGAGCGCCGTCCTCGGCCGCGCGGATCATGCCGGCGTCCTCGGACACGGGAATGAACGCGCCGGACAGGCCGCCGACGGACGATGATGCCATGACGCCGCCCTTCTTCACCGCGTCGTTGAGCATGGCGAGCGCGGCCGTGGTGCCGGGGCCGCCGCACTGTCCCACGCCGATGGCCTCGATGATCTCGGCCACCGAGTCGCCCTCGGCCGGGGTGGGCGCCAGCGATAGGTCGAGGATGCCCTGCTGCACGCCGAGGCGCTTGGACGCCTCGCGGGCCATGAGCTCGCCGGCG
The DNA here is from genome assembly GCF_963929405.1 of Enteroscipio rubneri. Classification (NCBI taxonomy): domain Bacteria; kingdom Bacillati; phylum Actinomycetota; class Coriobacteriia; order Eggerthellales; family Eggerthellaceae; genus Enteroscipio; species Enteroscipio rubneri. The sequence goes on from NZ_CAWVIN010000003.1 coordinate 1,369,696, forward strand.
CGGGTAATTTTGAACGCGGTGGCCTTGATAGCCTCGGCAACCGACGTGATGTCGGCGTCTTTCGGCAGGTCGGCCAGCACGGCTCGCACCACGCCGGGGCCCGACACGCCCACGTTCACGACTGCGTCAGCCTCGCCCGAGCCGTGGAATGCACCGGCCATGAAGGGGTTGTCTTCCACGGCGTTGCAGAACACTACGAGCTTGCCCGCACCGATGCATTGACGATCGGCCGTGGCCTCGGCTGTCTTTTTCACGATACCCGCCATCTTGAAGGCGGCGTCCATATTGATGCCTGCGCGCGTGGATCCTACGTTCACGCTCGAGCATACGCGCTCGGTGGCGGACAACGCGTTGGGAATGGACTCCATGAGCTTGAGGTCGGCCGCCGACGCGCCCTTCTGCACGAGCGCAGAATAACCGCCCACGAAGTCGACGCCCACTTCTTTGCCGGCCTTGTCCATGGCAACGGCGATGCGTGCGAGATCCGCGTCGGGCGTGGCCGCGCAAATTTCGGCGATGGGCGTGACGGAGATGCGCTTGTTCACGATAGGGATGCCGAACTCGCGCTCAAGCTGCTCGGCCGTGGGGACAAGCTTCTCTGCGGCGGTCGCCATGCGATCGTACACTTTGCGCGCCATGGTGTTGACGTCGGTGTCCGTGCAACCTCGCAGGTTCAGCCCGAGCGTGATGGTCCGGATGTCAAGGTGCTGCTTGCTCACCATCGCAAGCGTTTCGGCGATCTCTGCCGGTGTAATCTGCATGGCGGTGTGTCTCCCTCTCGACGCTGGTCGTAGTCCACCAGCATAGCAAATCGCATGCGGGATGCGCACGCGGTTCTGCGGTTTTCGACGTTTTTCCGTTCGATGGCGACAAGGTGTCCCCGCAGGCCATTCTGCGAGTTGCCGATACGCCTATTGCCTGGTACACTGCCACTAATGAACAATGTGTTCAATATTGATCGGAATGTTCAAAAGGGGCCAGCGCATCGGCGGTGGCCGACAGGAAAGAGGCTGCATGGCGACCGTCGTCGCGCAACAGAACGCTGTCGCGTCGATCTGCGAAGATCGTCGTATCACCCGCTCGAAGCGCGCTCTGCGTGACGCGCTGATCAAGCTCATGGAGGAGCGAGGCTTCGAAGGCTTCAGCGTGAACGACCTGTGCGCTCGCGCCGACCTCAACCGCGGCACGTTCTACAATCATTTCAGCGACAAGGAATCGCTGTTGGCTGCGCTCGAAGACGAGATCATGGCCGATCTTGAGCGTTTTCAAGGTCAGATGGCGGAACTCACCGTGCACAGCCTTATGACGTACCGGGCGCGCAAGAAGCCGCTGCCGTTCCTCGTGGAGCTGTTCGAGTACTTGCGCGAGCAAGGCGACTTCCTGCACGCGGTGCTCGGCCCCGGCGGCGACGTGCGCTTCGGGCCGCGCTTGCGCGACTCCATCTGCACGAACCTGGTACAGTCCATCCTGCACGAGCGTTACCGCAACGATCCCTCGCCGTTCGTCGGCTACTACGTGGCGTTCTTCGCTTCGGCGTACCTGGGCGTGATCGAGCGGTGGATCGAGACGGGCATGCAGGAGAGCTCGGAGGAGATGGCGTTGATCGCCATGCGGCTGTTCTTCATCAAGCCGGGCGAATCGATCAAACTGTAAGCAGGGGAGAAGGCAATGGAAACGACCAACGACAAAGAACAGAACGCGAAGGAGAACGTCATGGCGAACGTGCCTGAGAATCCCCTGCATATAGGCATCGACGTGGGTTCCACCACGGTCAAGCTTGCCATCCTCGACGAGGCCAACGAGGTGAAATTCTCGGTGTACCGTCGCCATCACGCCGACGTGCGCGCCACCATCGTGGAGGTGCTGTCCGAAGCGGCGGCCGATTTCGGCACCGAGCGCATGACCATTGCCATCACGGGCTCGGGCGGCCTGCTGCTTGCGCAGTGGCTGGGCATCGAGTTCGTGCAGGAGGTCATCGCCAGCAAGACGGCGGTGGAAACCTTCATCCCCGCCACCGACGTGGCCATCGAGCTGGGCGGCGAGGACGCGAAGATCATCTACTTCGACCAGGGCATCGAGCAGCGCATGAACGGCACGTGCGCCGGCGGCACAGGCGCCTTCATCGACCAGATGGCGGCGCTCTTGAACACCGATGCGGGCGGCTTGAACGTGCTGGCGCAGGGCGCGACCACGTTGTACCCTATTGCCAGCCGTTGCGGCGTGTTCGCGAAGACCGACGTGCAGCCGCTCATCAACGAGGGCGCGCGCAAGGAGGACATCGCCGCGTCCATCTTCCAATCGGTGGTGACGCAGACCATCAGCGGCCTGGCGTGCGGCCGCCCCATCCGCGGCCACGTGGCCTTCCTCGGCGGCCCGCTGCAGTACCTCCCCGAGCTGCGCAAGCGCTTCTACGAGACGCTCGAGCTGGACGACGAGCACATCATCGTGCCCGACAACGCCCACCTGTTCGTGGCCGGCGGCTGCGCCATCGCGGGCGCGGCCAGCGAGACGGTGAAGGCCGAGCTTTTGGACGACGTACTCGACCGCCTGAAGAACCTTGGCGACATCCAGGGCTCCGAAGTGGTGCGCCTGCCCCCGCTGTTCGCCAGCAAGGACGAGTACGCCCAGTTCAAGAGCCGCCATGACGGCGAATGCGTGCGTCGCGGCAGCCTCATGGACTACGAGGGCACGGCCTACCTCGGCATCGACGCCGGCTCCACCACGTTCAAGGCCGCGCTCATCGGCGAGGACGGCGCGCTTCTGTGGTCGCACTACGCCAGCAACAAGGGCGACGTGCTGGGCTGCGCCCGCACGGCGCTTTCCAACCTGTACAACGAGATGCCGGTGGACGCCGACACGGGCGAGCCGCTCGTGCGCATCGGCCACGCCACGGTGACGGGATACGGCGAGCACCTGCTGCTGGAGGCGCTGCGCGTGGACTCCGGCGAGATCGAGACGGTGGCGCATCTGCGCGGAGCGCAGGAGATGCTGCCGGGCGTCGAGTTCATCCTCGACATCGGCGGCCAGGACATGAAGTGCCTGCGCGTCAAGGACGGCGTCATCGACCACATCATGCTCAACGAGGCGTGCAGTTCGGGTTGCGGCAGCTTCATCGAGAGCTTCGCCACGGGCCTCAACCTGGACGTGGCCGAGTTCGCGGATACCGCCGTGCGCGCCGAGCGCCCCGTCGACTTGGGCAGCCGCTGCACCGTGTTCATGAACAGCCGCGTGAAGCAGGCGCAGAAGGAAGGTGCCACCGTGGGCGACATCGCCGCGGGCCTGGCCATCTCCGTCATCAAGAACGCGCTGTTCAAGGTCATCAAGATCCGCGACCCGCACGACGTGGGCACGAAGGTCATCGTGCAGGGCGGCACGTTCCTGAACGACGCCGTGCTGCGCGCGTTCGAGCAGCTGTCCGAGGTCCAGGCCGTGCGCCCCGACATCGCCGGCAACATGGGCGCGTTCGGCGCCGCGCTGCTCGCGCGCGACCGCTATCACTCCGCCGTGGCGCTCGAGGCGCGCAAGGCCGAGGCGGGAGCGGCGTGGAGCTCCGAGAACGACGAGCTGGCCGCGCCCGTCGCCGTGTGCTCGACCCTGCTCACGCTCGAGCAGCTGGCGGAGCTGTCGCCCACGCACAAGACCGTGCGCTGCAAGGCGTGCTCGAACCACTGCCTGCTAACCGTCAACGACTTCGGCGTGGACGAGACCACGGGCAAGCATCGCCGCTTCATCACGGGCAACCGTTGCGAGAAGGGCGCGGGCACGCTCGACGAGAGCAAGAACGTGCCGAACCTCTACGAATACAAGAGCAGCCGCCTGTTCGACTACGAGCCCCTCGCGCCCGAGAACGCCCCGCGCGGCAGCGTGGGCATCCCGCGCGCGCTCAACCAGTACGAGAACTACCCGTTCTGGTTCACGTTCTTCACGAAGCTCGGCTGGCGCGTGGTGCTGTCCGACCCGTCCACGAAGAAGACCTACGAGGCGGGCATCGAGTCCATGCCGTCCGAATCGGTGTGCTATCCGGCGAAGCTCAGCCACGGTCACATCATGAATCTGCTGGACAAGGCCCCCGACTTCATCTGGTTCCCGTGCAGCAAGTGGGAGCGCCAGGAGGACGAGGGTGCGGGCAACCACTTCAACTGCCCCATCGTGGCCAGCTACCCCGAGGCGCTGCGCCTCAACATCGACGAGCTGCGCACGTCCGACGTGAAGCTGCTCACCCCGTGGCTGCCCTACGACCAGAAGGAGCACCTCAAGAAGCGCCTGTTCGTGGAGCTGGTCGAGGCGCACCCCGAGCTCATGGGCTCGGCCGCAGCTCCCACGCAGGCCGAGGTGGACGCTGCCGTGGAAGCCGCATGGGCCGAGGACGAGGCCTTCAAGCGCGACATCCGCGCGAAGGGCGAGGAGACGCTCGCTTGGATGGAGGCCACGGGCACGCACGGCATCGTGCTGGCGGGCCGCCCCTACCATAACGACCCGGAGATCAACCACGCCATCCCCGAACTCTTGACCAGCTTCGGCTTGGCCGTGCTCACCGAGGACTCCATCGCGCACCTCGGCACGCTCGAGCGCCCCATCCGCCTCGTGGACCAGTGGATGTACCACACCCGCCTGTACGCGGCGGCGAAGGTGGCCACCGAGCGAGCCGACCTCGACCTCATCCAGCTCAACAGCTTCGGCTGCGGCCTCGATGCGCTGACCACCGACCAGGTGCAGGAGATCCTCGAGGCGGCCGGCAAGGTGTACACCGTGCTCAAGATCGACGAGGTGTCGAACCTGGGCGCGGCGCGCATCCGCGTGCGCTCGCTGCTGGCGGCGCTCAAGGACCAGGCCGACGAGAAGGCCGACGCCGAGCGCGTGCCGCGCGGCTGCCCCGCCGTCAGCTTCGATCCCGACACGTTCGAGGCCACGCCCGAAGCGGCCATCGACGCGAAGACGGGCCAGACGGAAGCCGCCATCGCGGCGAAGCTGACCGGCGCCACCCCCGAGACGTTCACCCAGAAGGCCGCGCCCGAGGTTGCCGAGCGCTTCCGTCAGCGCGAAGGCGCCACCACCGAGTTCCCGCGCGCGGTGTTCACGCAGGAGATGAAGGACGAAGGCTACACGATCCTCTGTCCGCAGATGGCGCCTATCCACTTCGATCTGCTCGTGGACATCTTCAAGCGCAACGGCTACAACTTCGAGCTGCTGCCGTCGGTGGACCACGGCGCGGTGGACGCGGGCCTCAAGTACGTGAACAACGACATCTGCTATCCGTCCATCCTGGTCACCGGCCAGATCATGGAGGCGGTCATGTCGGGTCGCTACGACACCGACAAGCTGGCCGTCATCATCACGCAGACGGGCGGCGGCTGTCGCGCCACGAACTACATCTCGCTCATCCGCAAGGCGCTGGCGGCTGTGGGCCTGCCGCACATACCCGTGATCGCCCTGTCGTTCAAGGACCTCGGCGAGGAGAACCCGGGCTTCAAGGTGACGCCCGCCATGCTGCTGCAGGCGGCCTACGCCATCTTCTACGGCGACCTGCTCATGATGGCGCTGTACCGCACGCGTCCCTACGAGGTGGAGGCGGGCAGCGCGAACCGCCTGTTCGACCACTGGATGGCAACGTGCAAGGCGCAGCTGCGCCGAGGGCTCAAGCGCCGCGAGTTCAAGGACACGGTGCGCCGCATCGTGGAGGACTTCGACACGCTGCCGCTGACCGGCGAGGGTACGAAGCCGCGCGTGGGCGTGGTGGGCGAGATCCTCGTGAAGTTCCACCCGACGGCGAACAACCAGATCGTCGACGTCATCGAGCGCGAGGGCTGCGAGGCCGTGGTTCCGGGCCTGGCCGAGTTCTTCCTGTTCGGCATCGCGGGCGGCATCTTCCAGAAGGATCCGCTCGGGCGCTCGGCGAAGGGCGCGGTGGGTTCGCGCATCGGCCTGTGGGCCATCGCGAAGATGCGCGCCCCCGTCACGAAGGCGCTCGAGGCTTCGAGCCGCTTCGAGCCGCCTGCCGACATCTACGAGCTGGCCGAGTACGCCAGCGAGATCCTGTCGCTGTGCAACTCGATGGGCGAGGGATGGCTGCTGACGGCCGAGATGGTAGAGCTCATCCGCACCGGCGCGCCGAACGTGGTGTGCACCCAGCCGTTCGCGTGCCTGCCGAACCACGTGGTGGGCAAGGCCGTCATCAAGGAGCTGCGCCGCCGCTACCCCGACAGCAACATCGTGGCGGTGGACTACGACCCCGGCGCGTCCGAGGTGAACCAGCTCAACCGCATCAAGCTGATGATCTCGGTGGCGAAGGCGAACCTGGCCGACAAGGAGGCCGAGGCGAAGAAGACGCGCGATCGGTTCGTGAACGCTGGGCGACCCCACGCTGTCCAAGAGAAAGCCGGCGAGCTGGAGATCGAGACGAAGCGAGCGTAGGGAGCGCTTGCGCGCCAAGAACCTCCGATGTGAGGAGGCCGAGATGCTGAAACGGATCTCGGTTAGAGCTTCTCGCCGTTCGCCATGCGGGCGAACGCCTCAGCCATGACGTCGGGGGGCTCGGGCATGCCGGCTTCGAGCCAGCAGAGCAGTACGTTGTAGAACGCGCCGGCGCTGAAGTACAGCTCGTAGCGCGAAAGCGAGCTCGCCGGCATGTCGCCTCGGGCCTCGATCTCGCAATCGGTGATGAGGTCGAGCAGCGACGTACCCGCCTTCGCGTGGTGGAACGCCAACACGAGATCGGCGTGCTCCTGGTAGAAGCGGAACTCGAACTCGAGGCGCGCGCGGCTGTCGAAGTCTCCGTCGGGCATGTCCTCGTGGTAGCGCTGTGTCACCTGCTCGATGCCGTACTCGACCACTTCCTCGACCGATGAGAAGTTGCGGTAGAACGATGCACGGGCGACGCCCGCTTGCTCGACCAGCTCGGTGACGGTCACCTTCGACCAGTCCTTGCGTCCGGCGAATTCGATCAATGCGGCCAGCAGCTGGTCTCTCACTCGCTGGTTTTCCTGCCTTCTCTTGTCCATGAGACAGATCACCTCGTTTTGTCTCCGGTGCGCGGATTGACGCATCGGCATACCTGATACAAAATGTATCACATCAGATGATACCATTGTAACTGGAGACGTCCATGATCTTGTATTTCAGCGGCACCGGAAACAGCCAATGGACGGCGCTGCGGTTGGCCGAAGCGCTCGGCGACGACGTCGTCTCCATCAACCGCTCTATGAAGGAAGGGGCGGCGGAGGCGTGCAGTTCGGAACGGCCGCTCGTGTTCGTCGTGCCGACGTATGCGTGGAGCATGCCCCGCGTGGTCGATCGGTGGATCCGCAGCGCGCGCTTCGAGGGCAGTCGCGATGCGTATTTTGTGCTCACGTGCGCGGGGAGCTGCGGGAATGCCGCGGCGTACGCGCGCAAGCTGTGCTCGAGCGTCGGGCTGCGCTTCCGCGGGCTCGCGCCGGTCGTCATGCCCGAGAACTACCTGGCGCTCTACGACACACCCGATGCCGAGGCGTGTCGCGCCATCGTCGAGCGCGCCGAGCCGCGCGTGGCCGAGCTGGCTGCCCTCGTCGGCGAAGGCAAGCCGTTTCCTGATCGCCCTGTGGATTTGCGCGATCGGTTCCGCAGCGGGCCGGTGAACGTCGCGTTCTACCCGGCGCTCGTGCACGATGCGAAGTTCGCCGCCTCGGATGCGTGCATCGCGTGCGGTCGATGCGTCGAGCGCTGCCCGCTTGGCAACATCGCGCTGGCCGACGGCAAACCCGCGTGGCGCGGCTCGTGCACGCATTGCATGGCCTGCATCGCTGGGTGTCCGACCGGCGCCATCGAGTACGGGCCGAAGACGCACGATCGCCATCGCCACGATCTGTGGACGGAGGGGCTCGCATGAGGTATGAGCACGATGTGATGATCGACGCGGCGCGGTGCATCGGATGCGGCCTGTGCGAGGGGGATTGCCCCGCAGCAGCCCTTGCGGTCGAGGATGGGAGGGCGCGCGTGATCGCCCGGGATTGCATCCTCTGCGGGCACTGTGTCGCAATCTGCCCGAAGGGGGCCGTGTCCATGACCGGCTTCAAGGAGGGGCCGCGCGAGTTGACTGCGGGCGCGCCGCCTACGCTCGACGCGGAGCAGCTGCTCGAGGCTGTCGGGGCGCGCCGCAGCATACGCCGGTTCACCGACGAGCCCGTGGCGAATGAGGTTATCGAGCGCATCATCGAGGCGGGACGCCTGACGCCCACCGCCAAGAACGCGCAAGACGTGTCGTACGTGGTGCTGCGCGACGACATCGCGCGGTTCGAAGCGTGGGCGGTTCGTCTGTTCAGGCGCGTATTCCCCCTCGTGAAACTCGCGAACTCGATGGCGCGCCGCACGAGCATCGACGACCGGTTCTTCTTCAAAGGCGCGCCTGCAGCCATCGTCGTGATCACGCGCAGCGACATCGACGGCGCGCTGGCGGCATCCAACATGGAGCTTATGGCGCAGGCGTGCGGTCTGGGCGTGCTATACAGCGGCTACTTCGCAACGGCCGCGGCCATGTCGCGCACGCTGCGTCGCGAGCTGGGGCTGCTACGCGGCGAGAAGGTGGTCACGGCCCTGGTCATCGGCCACCCTGCCGTGCGCTACCGTCGCACCGCTCCGAAGGAGGAAGCTGCGGTGCGCTGGAGGTAAAAAAGCGCCGCAGCTAGCCGACGGAGCCGTGCATTCGATGAAACAGTCTCAGCGCGTTGCGGAGAAAAGCACCCGAGCAGCTCGTTCGCAAAACGTATGCGACCGTTCCGCAAAATGTTATCTATTAAGTATCATATTGCGGTATCATGGGATCATCAACGACGAACGACTCCTCTTGAAAGAAGGACCCATGGCTTCCAGCATCTACGATTTCACCGTCAAGGACCAGCAGGGCGAGGACGTCTCGCTCGCCGACTACCGTGGCCGCGTGCTGCTCGTGGTGAATACCGCCACCGAGTGCGGCTTCACGCCCACGTATGCTCAACTCGAGGAGCTGTACTGTGCGTTTCACGATCGCGGGTTCGACGTCCTCGATTTCCCGTGCGACCAGTTCGGCCACCAAGCGCCGGGCACGGACGAGGAGATCGCGGCGTTCTGCACGTCCCGCTTCGGCGTGACGTTTCCCCAGTTCGCGAAAATCGAGGTCAACGGCGAAGGCGCCGACCCGCTGTTCGCCTACCTGCAGCAGCAGAAGGGGTTCGAGGGCTTCGACGAGAGCCACGATCTGACGCAAGTGCTCGAGGATCTGCTAGCGGGGGCCGATCCCGATTATGCGAGTAAGCCCGACATCAAGTGGAACTTCACGAAGTTTCTCGTCGATCGCGACGGCAACGTCGTCCGCCGCTTCGAGCCCACGACCAGCATTCCCGATGTCGTCACGTCGGCGGTGGAGGAGCTGCTGTAACGTTGCGCTTGTAAACGGGAAGCCTCGTCCGCCGCATCGATTCCGATGCGGCGGTTTTTTTACATCCGGAAGCTTCGCATTGGGCGTTTGTCCGAATAAGCTCGCAGGTATCGGGGCGTCAAAGCCAAGACATTTCCGGTTTGTGGCCGTTTTTGGCGGAAATTCGCGCAAACGGGAGCCTTTGGATCGATCCCTGGCGATACCATCGGTTGAGGTTTCGGTGTTTCCCCAGATTGGCTCGCAGTACCGGATATTGTGTGTCGAAGAAACCCTGGAAGGCGGCGAATTTCCGTCAAAAACGGCCAAAAGTTGCAAGATCGGTGGCGCATAAAAACGGTACTGGTGGTTCATGCCTGCGACGCGCGGGGGAAGAATTGCTCGCAGACGTTGCGGGCGAACCCCTCGACCCCTCCCAAACCCTACGACAACCTCGACCGGCTTTGCATCGCCGGAGTCTAGCGCGACGGCGCGAGCGGCGAGTCTGCCCAAGACGACCGCAAGAGCGCGTCCGCGGCAAAGGAACGGTTGACGAGCGGCTACTGTTCCTCCACGGTGCCGCCCGGTTCGGGGAAAGGGCCCGAGGGACGGTCGTTCAGGGGGAGTGAAGGGGAGTTTTCTCCTTCGCGTGGATGCGGGATCGAGGGATCCGTGACCGAGATGAACCGCTCCAAGGCCAGCTGTGTCGTTTGCCTTCTCGGGCGTCATGGCCGACAATGGCAGGCAACGGAAAACGACGCAGCTAAACGGAAGAGGGAGCACATGGGATTCGGCAAGCTGGTCATATGCCCCACGCCGCTCGGCAATCTGGGCGACATGACCGAGCGCGCGCTCCAGGCGCTGCGTGCGGCCGATGTCGTGTGTGCCGAGGACACGCGGGTGACGGGTCGCTTATTGGCGGCTTTCGGTATCGAGAAGCGGCTCGAGCGTTTGGATGAGGCGCTCATCGGCGACCGCGCGGCGTCGCTTGTGGAGCGCGTCGCCGCCGGGGAGATGATCGCGTACTGCTCGGACGCGGGCATGCCGGGCGTGTCGGACCCGGGGCTGCGCCTCGTGCGCGCGGCTCGCGAGGCGGGCGTGGCCGTGGAGGTACTGCCGGGGCCCACGGCGGCGGCCACAGCCTATGTGGCAAGCGGTTGCGACAATCCCCGCTTCTACTTCGGCGGCTTCTTCCCGCGCAAGGATGCCGAACGCGTCTCCCTGCTGGACAGCCTGCGCGCGCTCGACGCGGCGCTCGTGTTCTACGAAAGTCCGAACCGCCTTGCCGCCGCGCTCGGCGCGCTGGCTACTGCGTTGCCGCAACGTGAGGTGGCCGTATGCCGCGAGCTCACGAAGTTGCACGAGGAAGTGGTGCGCGGCCCGGTGGCCGCCGTCCGCGACGAGTTCGCCTCCCGGGCGGCCGAGGGCGGGCGTGGCGTGAAGGGCGAGATCGTCATTGTAGTGGACGGACCGAACGCCGCCGAGGACGCAACCGCCGCCGAGGACGCGCAACAAGCCGCCGCCGCGCGGGCTGCCGAGCTCAAGGCCTCCGGGCTGCGCAACAAAGAGATAGCCCGCGCGATCGCCGACGAGTTCGGCATTGCGCGCAACGCGGCGTACGACATCGCGCTCGAGGCGTGAGGTGGTCGGACGTGATGCGGTCGGCAGCATCGCTGTTCATGACGGCGCTGTTCGTCGCACGGCTGGCACGAGGATGGAAGGCGTCGGCATGAGCGCGCGGCGGGCGATGCAACCGGTCGAGTTTGAGGTGGACGGTCTGACCGTGCGCCTCTCGCGCAAGCGCGTCAAGAATCTCAACCTGCGCGTCCCTCGCGGCGGCGGCTTGGTGGAGGTGTCGGCACCGGCCTACATGCGCACAGCGGACGTGGAGCGGTTCGTGCGCGAGAAGCGCTCGTGGATCGACGCGAAGCTCGCGCAGGCGGCTACGTCGCCGGCTGCTCTGGCTGCTCAGGCGACGCCCGAGGAGGTGGCCTCATGGCGTGCGGTAGTCGAAGCATGCGTGCCCGTGCTCGTGGAGGCATGGGAGCCCATCATGGGCGTGAAGGCGGGCAAGCTTGCCTACCGCAATATGACGAGTCGCTGGGGGAGCTGCCAGCCGGCGACTGGGCGCATCTGCATCAATGTGCGCCTCGCGCTCTACCCGCCCGAATGCCTCGAATACGTTGTGGTGCACGAGCTGTGCCACCTGCTGGAAGGCGGTCACGGCCCGCGCTTCAAGGCGCTCATGGACGCGTTCATGCCCGATTGGCGCGAGCGCCGCGCGAAACTGCGGTAGTCCGCCTGCTTACGCGGCCGCAGAAGAAGCTTTTGCGTGTGACTCCCGGTCTTCGATGGAGGCTGCGAGTGCGTCTGCGGTCTGTTTTTGCTGATCGTCGGGGGGAAGAGTCGCTTCCCCATCGCCCTTTTGCGGCCCGTAATCGCCGAACCCTGCGTGGTTCCCACCCTCGATGACGACTGTCTTGGCGCCTTCGGGCAGCTTCGTGGCGCCCTCCGCGAGCTTGTCGCGGTCGAGAATCAGATCGTTGGAGCCGTAGACGGTGACGGCGCCCAAATCTGCATCCGAGAGGTCGCTTGCCGTGTACGCGCCCAGCAGCACAAGGCCTTCGATGGCGACGTCGTCCGCATGGTCGGCCGCGTATTGTGCCGCCATCGATCCTCCGAGCGAATGGCCGCCTATCCACCATGTATCCACCTGGGGGTACGCCGCGCGTACGCGGTCGGCGGCGTCGATGTCGAAGAACGCGAAGTTGAACGGCATTTCCACCGCTACGGCCAGATAGCCATGCTCGGCCACAAACCGCATGAGCGGGGCGTACGCGCTGTACTCCACCTTTGCACCCGGATAAAGCACAATGCCCGTCGCGGCGTTTGGGTCGCCGAACGCGAGGTATCCGTCGCCTTGCGCGACGGGAAGCGCTGCGGAGGAGACCAGGTTTTTGTGCGTCGTGTCGGCGTCTCGGTAGTAGTCGCTTGCGTATATGGCGAACGCGGCTACGCCTGCGAACAGGATGACGGCGACAGTCACGAGGGCCCATGCGAGCCGTCGCGGCCACCGTCTGCGCGGTTGGAAGGTGTCGTTTCGAGAATGCATGGCGTCCATGATACCAGAGGCATGCGCGGCCTTTTGTTTTGTGGTCGCTTCGTCGCCTGGCAACCTGCACGTCCGCCAAACAACCTGAACGAAAACGGGCATGCCGCAGGTTGAGCTTGGTATCCTGAACTGCGGTATGCCGTTCAGGATGCTTGCGGAACTGCGTGCATGCGAGCGACGCGATCGCTGCATCGTCAAGCTCTGGCGCAGAACGGCCTTACGCAGCCGGCAGGTCGCTATCGAGTGCTTGCATCCAGGCGATATAGGTGTCGGGATAGTGCGCTCCGAGTGCGGAGGACAGGTCGAGGCCGACGAGCGACTGGGCGACGCCGAGCACACCGATCGGGCTCGCCAGGTCTTCGGCCCTGGGCACGTGGTCCGAGGCATTCGATCCGAACGAATGCAAAGCGGCGAGCGCGCCGGGATCGTTGCTCAATGCGAAGCCGGTGTTTTGCCGGTAGGCGACCTGCGCGACGGCGTAAAAGCCGTCGAAGCCCGCGCTGGCGGTATGCGGCAGCTCGATAGTGGTGCCGTAGCGATCGTATCCCCAGGAAGCCAGCGGTAGCTGAGTGACGATATCCGCTTCGTTCGCCACGTTGAAGATGTTGCCGAAAGCCGCGTTGTGCCGGTTGTCGGCGCGCGTGACGCACGGTGCAGCGAACGTGTACGCGAAGATGCCCGTCGAGGGGGCTAGCGTCGGTTCGCCTTCGTCTGGATCGTCGAGGTCGGCGGCCAGCAGGTTCGCGATAGCGCCGCCGCGGCTATGCCCGGTGATGAGGATGCGCGTATGCGCCGGATCGAGGCCCGATTCCTGCACATAGGAGCGCACGGCTTGCGCAACTTCTTCCTCGGCTGCCTTGAACCCGCGATGGTCGGGACTTTGAGCGCTTTGCCCGAGAACGTTGAAGTTGCTGAGCCATTCGGCGCCATACGTGCCTCGGATGCCTACGAAGACGAGCGTGACGGGTTGCCCGTCGCCGTCCGAGGCAAGGTGCTTGCTGGCCAGCGCGTAGGCTGCGACGTCGCTCGATCCCAGCAGAAGCGAGCTCACTTCGTCGGGAATGCTGCTGCGCAGCGCATACGACTCGGTGCGCACGTTTTCGAATCCGAGCAGTCCGAGCGTCTGCTCTGCGTAGGGAACGGAGCGGGGGACGCCGCTGTAGTACTGGGATTCGGAATTGCATACCGCCGACAGCACAGCGCACGCGGTGGCAAGATCATGCTGGTATACGCGTGAATCGCGATAGAACCAAGCGTCGTCGAACGTCAGCTGCGTGGAGGTGCGGCCTGCGGGGTTGGTGGGATCGCTTGCCGAAACCACTTCGCTGCAGTATTCGGCGGTGATGGTGCTGCGCGAGGAGGCAGGGGCGGAGTTCATTCCGACAGCCTCGGCGCGCGGCATGCCGATAAGGCCCGATTCGTATCCAAGGTAGCGCACTTGCACCATGATCAGCGACATGATCAGAAAACATGCGAGCAAGGATCCGAGCACCGACAAACACCGCCGAACAGGATTCGTATGCATCGGGCCTCCTTCGGTGCTCGCAAGTTCGTTCCACCCAGTATACGGGGTGGAACTTCCACCGAAGCTCGCCATCTGCTCAATGCAAGTAAAACATAAGCCGTATGTAAGGTTGATATAAGGTTCGGTTCGATGCCTCCCATTCCTCCGTTTCGCCAAGTATGTGTGTTGTAACGTTTAGAAGACCAGGAAGAAGACAAGGCATTGCGAAGCAACACCTGTCACGCGAAATAGTTGCATTGTCGCGCTGTGCCTGGTCAAGGTGCGGTGGTTCGGAGGAGATGAGGTTCTTCGCACGGGCCCTCGTGCTAGAATAGGCAGGTTATTGCGCTGATCCATGCGGCGGCTGGAGCACCATTCGCCCCGATCGCCCCGAGAACAAAGGAAAGCACTATGTCAAAGGGAACCTACTCGTTCACCACCCCCATCTACTACGTCAACGCGGCCCCGCACCTCGGCACGGCGTACACCACCATCGCCGCCGACACGGTGGCGCGCTACCAGCGCATGAACGGCTACGACGTCGCGTTCGTCACGGGCATGGACGAGCACGGCCAGAAGGTGGCCGACACGGCCGCCGCCAAGGGCATGACCCCGCAGGACTGGTGCGACTCCATGGAGCCCGCGTTCCGCGAGGCGTGGGACATGCTGGGCATCACCTATACTGACTTCGTGCGCACCACCGAGCCGCGCCACGCGAAAAGCGTGCAGAAGTTCTGGCAGGACCTCTACGACAAGGGCTGGTGCTACAAAGGCAGCTACGAGGGCTGGTACTGCGTGCACGAGGAGACGTACTACGCCGAGAGCGACCTCGAGAAGAACGAGGAGGGGCAGCTCGTGTGCCCCGACTGCAAGCGCCCCGTGCAGAAGGCGGGCGGCGAGGAGAACTGGTTCTTCAAGCTGTCCGAGTTCGGCGACAAGCTGCTGGCGTTCTACGAGGAGAACCCCGACTTCATCCGTCCCGAGACGCGCAAGAACGAGATCGTCTCGTTCGTGAAGAGCGGCCTGAAGGATCTCTCCATCAGCCGTTCCACGTTCGACTGGGGCGTGCCGCTGCCGTTCGACGAGGGGCATGTGGCCTACGTGTGGGCCGACGCGCTGCTGGCCTACCTCACCGGCATCGGCTACGGTGATGAAGGCGAGCGCGCCGGCGAGTTCGACGAGCGCTGGCCCATGCAGTACCACTTCGTGGGCAAGGACATCACGCGCTTCCACTGCGTCATCTGGCCGGCCATGCTCATGGCGGCCGGGCTACCCATCACCCACACGGTGTTCGGCCACGGCTTTCTGCTTACCAAGGGCGAGAAAATGTCGAAGTCAAAGGGTAACGCGCTCATGCCGGCCGATCTCTGCCGTGTGTTCGGCGTGGACGCGTACCGCTACTACTTCATGAGCGACGTGCAGTTCGGCGCCGACGGCTCCATCTCCCTGGAGCGCATGGTGCAGGTGTACAACGCCGATCTGGCGAACACCTGGGGCAACCTCTGCAGCCGCGTGTTCAACATGACGAAGAAGTACTTCGACGGGCAGGTGCCGGAGGTGCCGGCATCCGCCGCCGGGCTGGTGGAGGCCAACCCGCTGCGCGAGATATCGGACGACCTGTACGCCGAGTACGACCGCGCCCTCGGCGACGTCGACTTCACGGCCGCCGCCGTCGCGGTGCAGAAGCTTGCGGGCCGCGTGAACCTGTACGTGGAGGAGTCGGCGCCGTGGAACCTGGCGAAGAGCGAGGAGACTGCCGACCAGCTGGCGGCCGTCATCTACAACGCGCTGGAGGCCATCCGCATCATCGCGCTGTACCTGGCGCCGTTCATGCCGAACACGTCGGCCGAGGTCTTCCGCCGCCTGAGCCTGGGCGACGTCACCGCCGTGACCGACATCGAGGCGGCGACCGCCTGGGGCCAGCTACCCGCTGGCAACGCGGTGGAGACGGGCGACCCGTTGTTCCCGCGTCTCGACGCAGATGCAATCGATTTGGATATGGAGTAGGTGCCTGTGGTCGACGAGCGACAAGAGCCCGTGTTCGACGACGCGCTCTTTCGACAGAAGCGCAAACACGGGAAGTACCGGGTGGTGGATGCGCCGAAGCTCGAGGGGCCGGTTGCCGATACGCATGCGCATTTGCAGCTGCTGCCCGATCCGGCTCTCGCGCTTGCGCGCTGCACGGTGCACGGCGTGGAATTCGTGTGCACTATCGTCGATGTATTCGAGGATGGATCGACGACGTTCGATCGTCTGAACTCGTGGAAGTTCGAATCGGCGGCCGCTGCGAAGCGCTTCGTCGGCTGGACTTGAGGCGATCCGTTCCCGCGCGTGCCGCGGGTCAGGATCGCCGTGGGGTGCCATCCGCACAATGCGCGCTATTATGATGACGGGCTTGAGGCTGAGCTGCGGCGCCTGTTGGCGGATCCGCGCGTGGCGGCGCTCGGTGAGATCGGTCTGGACTACCACTACGACTTCTCGCCGCGCGACGATCAACGTGCTGCGTTCCGACGGCAGCTGCGCCTTGCGAAGGAGTGCGGTCTGCCGGTTGCGCTGCATCTGCGCGAAGCGCACGACGAGGCCCTCGCCATCATGCGCGACGAGGGTTTTCCCGAAGCGGGCACGCTGCTGCATTGCTTCAATCTGGATTGGCCCGCGCTTGAGCCGTGGATAGCGGAGGGGTGCTACGTGGCGTTCGGCGGCGCACTTACGTTCAAGGCGAGCGAAGGTACGCGTGAGGCGGCTGCTCGGGTGCCGGCGAACCGTCTGCTCACCGAGACGGATGCGCCCTATATGGCGCCGGAGCCCATGCGTGGTACGTCGTGCGGCCCGGCGCACGTCGTCTTTACGGCCGAACGGCTGGCCGAGGTGCGTGGATGCGAGCCGGGCGAAGAGCGTGCGGCGTTCCTCGAGCAGCTCATGCAGAACGCACGCGGTTTGCTGGATCGTTCGGCTACCGACTGGCAGAAGGAGGCACGTTTATGAATCGTCTGATCATTGTCGGATCGCCGCGCCCAAACGGTCGCAGTGCCGCTTTAGCCGACCTCCTGTTCGAGGCATGCATCGCCGAGTGTCCCGACGACGAGGTGGCGCTCGCTCCCGTTTCGACGCTTTCCATTGCCCCGTGCGAAGGCTGCGACGCCTGTCGCGAACTGGAAGAGCGACGGGGTAGGACCATCGAGGGCGCGCCTGCGGGCGATGGTGCCGACGACGGCGACCCGATCCGCTGTATCATCGACGATGACATGGCCGAGATCTATCCGCTTATCGATGCCGCCGACGAGCTGATCGTCGTGTCACCTGTCTATTTCGCCGGTGCTCCGGCGCAGCTCAAGGCGTTGCTCGATCGCTTGCAGCCGTACTTTTGGACCGACGCGCGTCGGCTTTCCAAGCGTCCGGCCATCCTTCATGTGGTGGGCGAGGGGGGAGACCCGCACGGTTTCGACCCCCTTGTGGGCGTGGTGCGTTCAGCATTGTCGTGCGCGGGCTTCAGGTTGGAACGCGTGCTTGACTGGGTTGGCAGAATCGATGCGGACGGCGAGATCACGGCCGACGCCGTCGAACATCCGCTTCCCCCGCTGCCTGAGGATACTGCATCGTCGGCACCCGGACCTGCCAACGATGCTCCGCGCTCCGTGCCGCAGGCTGAATGCAAGGTGAAAAGCGAACGGCCTGTCCTGCACGTTGCTGAAACGGAACCGTTCACACCGGACGGCGGCTCAAAGAAAGCCTCCGGCGGATCGGGCCATCCTCACGGATCAGGCCAGCCGGCAACCAAGAAGAACAGATCCGCGCAAGGCGGCGGTTCCAAACAGACACGATCTGCGCAAGGCGGGGGCTCCAAGTCGAGCCGCCCGAAAAAGAACGGTTCGCGTCGTGGCTAGGCTTTCGCCGCTTGCAAGTGTCTCGCAGACACGCGCTGTTCTGGAAGCGCACGGCCTGTCGACCAAGTACTCGCTCGGCCAGAACTTCCTCATCAACGATGCCATCCTGCAAAAGATCGTCACATTGGCTGACCTCGCTCCCGACGATTTCGTGCTGGAAGTGGGCCCCGGCATTGGTACGTTGAGCATCGCGCTTCTCAAGCATGCGGGGCGCGTCGTGTCCGTAGAGCGCGACCCCGATCTTCCCGCTGTGCTCGAGGAGACGCTCGCTCCGTGGGCGGATCGGTTCGCTCTCGTGCAGAAAGACGCGCTCGATCTGAAAGCTGACGATATCCGCGGAGCATCCGCGCAGTTTGCGGGGCATCTGCCCGGCGACCAACCTCTGCCCACGAAGCTCGTGTCCAACCTGCCGTATGCCGTTGCGGCCACCGTCGTGCTCGACTATTTCGAGCGGTTCGCCTCTTTGGAAAGCGCTACCGTGATGGTGCAGAAGGAGGTTGCAGACCGCATGGTGGCATGCCCGGGCTCGAAGAACTACGGAGCCTATACCGTGAAGCTGCGTTTGTTCGCCGAGCCAGACGGACGCTTCGCTGTGGGGCCGGGCAACTTCTTTCCACCACCGCGCGTTGAGAGCGCCGTGCTGAGGCTGAACCGGCGACTCCTCGTCGACGACGCCTGCAATCCGGTGGACGGTTCGACGCTTGAGGCCACGTGCACCATGGCCGATGCCGCGTTCGCGAGCCGCCGCAAGACGTTGGCGAACTCGTGCAAGATGTATTTTGCCGGGCGCGGCGCCCAGGACGCCCCGGTAGCCGAGACGCTTCCGCGCCTGTTCGAGTTGGCCGAACTTGATCCAAGGCGACGAGGAGAAACGCTCGATGTGGCGGAGTTTATCCGGCTGGGGAAAGCTCTGATGAAGTGCAGGCAGGCTGTGCGCGGTGAGCGGAGCGCCTCCGCATAGGCATCTGACGGCGCTGGTTGGTCGCAGGTGCTGAGAGGCGTTGCCGATCCGATGCGGATCTTGCCTGCAGACTAACTAATGTTACCAAATGAAGAACAATCCGTGCAGATTCTGTAGAGCATTGACACAGGTGATAAAATGATACCTCGTTATTACTGTACCCGAGGACACACGCAAGGAAGAGAGAGCATGGATTTAGCGAAGCAGGCCAAAATCGTCGACTCCATTCATGATACGTTACATGATTTCGTCGGTCAACGCCTGAAAGTGCGCGCCAATATGGGACGGTCGAAGATCGTCGAGAGCGAAGGCGTGCTCATGCAGGTGCATCCGCAGTTGTTCATTATGGAGGTCGACCGCAAGCGCGGCCGTACGGCCCGTCAGTCCTATCAATACGTCGATGTGCTCACTGGTATGGTTGAGCTTTCTCAGAACGGCGAGCCGTTGTTCGAGCCGTTCATTCCCGATGGCTCTCAGGATGCCGAAACGCCTTTGACGGATCGTAGCTCCCTGATCGAGGAGTTCGAAGAGGAGAAGATGCTCTCCTAGTTCGACTAGGCTACTCGAACGAAGACGGGCGCCGCAATGAGCGGCGCCCGTCTTGTTGTTGGATATCGAAGAAGGTGTGGTTGGCCAGTCGCTCTCCCGAGTCAGGATGGATGCACGCTTCCCTGGTGATCGACGAAGTACGCGCGTTGGATGGCTGGATGGCTGCGCGCGAATGCCGAGCCGCGCTCGATGCCCAGCGCAAGCAGGGTCGTGGAATAGCCTTCGGCATCGATGGATCGCTGTGCGATGACGGTAACGCCTGCAGCATCCGTTTCAGCCGGCCAACCGGTGTCTGGGTCGAGAATATGGTGATAGCGGATGCCGTCGCGCTCGAAGCACCGCTCGTATACGCCGCTCGTCACAGCCGATGCGTTGACTGCGTCTACAGCGCCGACAATGCGATGTTCTGAGCGCGGATCTTGGAGGCCGATGCGCCACGGGCTTCCGTCCGGTTTTCTCCCATGGGCGACGACGTTGCCGCCCAGGTTGACGATGAACGATTCGATGCCGTAGCCGCAGACGATTTCCGTCAATCGGTCTGCAATCCATCCTTTTGCGATGCCTCCCAGATCCACGGCGGCATCAGGGTCGTCCAGCTGCGCCCAGGTGCGTCTCGCGCGCACGCCCCTTGGTTCGTCGCTCGAGTCCTCCGGCTGCTCTTCCGACACGTGCACAGCCTTCCAATCGACGTGCGCGAGTGCTTTGTCGATACGGCTCTGCTCGGGGACTATCCCCCGATTGAAATCCCACAAGCGTACGACGGAGCCCATCGTCACATCGAACCGCCCCTGGCTGTCCTCGCAGTAGCACAAGGCCGCTCGAATGAGCTTCGCCGTATCAGAGGAGATGGGAACCGGCTTACCGCCTGCGCAGTTGAGCCGTGAGATGTCTGAATGGGGGAGCGTGCGCGAGAACAAGCGCTCGAAAGTTCTGCATGCCTTGCGCGCATCGTCAAAGGCGGCTTCGAGCGCATCGGCATCTCCTGCGGCCTGCAGCGTAATCACGGTATTGAACGCATAGAATGTATGTGTCGTCATGCCGTTAGCATCGGGCCCGTGTGTTTCGTGCACGCCTTCCAACGGGACGGCATCGTATGCTTCAGTGGTTCTCATGGCGATAGTATAGGCCACGGAGCGGTGCAAAGGGCTGACGGACGTACCAAGCTTTTCAGGTGGGGCCGATGCGAGCTTTACCGCGGGCTAGTTCGAACTTGGTGATCGCATGATCCGCTGACGAGCAGCCTCGGCGCTTTCGGCCACCGTATGAAGCATTTCGTCGCGCAGGAAGGCGATATCGCTTGGCGTTTCGGCAGTTTCCAACATCGAACTGACGATGCGAGAAAGATCGATAAGGCGCACGTTGATTTCGCTGTCTGTGGATATGTTCATGTTCATGTCGTCCGTCCCTTCCATAGGGTGTCTCATTCGCAAGCCCCAAATCGTGCATGTATCGCACGGCGCCTTCTCTGCGGTAGTCTCTTGAATCCTTTATCTCTTAATTTATCATATAACAATAGGCTCTGTCACAACAAATGGTTGATTTTTGACGAGAAATAGCGTATAATAATAGTAAAAAACAGTACCACCGAAGGAGGTAATTGGATATGCCTACTATCAAAGACGCATTAGATATTATCGGTAAGTTGACTGTCGCAGAGCAGGAAAGCCTTAAAACAATGCTTTTAAGTCCTGCCTTTGTAAAGTCTTTGAATATTGAAGATTTCGTAGCAAAGGAACGCTTTGCAAATGGTCGTGTATGCCCTCTTTGTGGCTGTATCCATGTGGTTCGCAATGGTCATCGTAAAGATGGCACACAGCGATATGTATGTAAGGATTGTGGCAAGTCCTTCGTGATTGCTACGAACTCCATTGTGTCTGGTACAAGAAAAGACTTGTCCGTGTGGGAGCAGTACATTGATTGTATGATGAATGGCTTATCCATTCGTAAGACTGCTGTTGCTTGTGGGATTCACAGAAACACCGCATTCCTTTGGAGACACAAGATTTTGGATGCACTTCAGAATATGGCAGACGATGTTACCCTTGACGGCATTATTGAGGCTGACGAAACTTTTTTCGCCATCTCGTACAAGGGCAATCATAGCAAGAGTAAGACATTTGCTATGCCACGCAAGGCTCATAAGCGTGGTCATTCTACACATATCAGAGGCTTGTCCCAAGAAAAGGTATGTGTTCCTTGTGCGGTTAATAGGAATGGCTTGTCTATCTCCAAGATTACGAATACTGGTAGAGTTTCTACAAGAGATTTACATCATATTTATGATGGTAGGATTAAGACCAATTCCACTCTTGTTACGGACAAGATGAACTCCTATGTGAGATTTACAAATGCCAATGGCATTGACCTTGTGCAGTTAAAGACTGGCAAAGCCAAGAAAGGCATTTATAATATCCAACATATCAATAGCTACCATAGCCAGCTAAAGAGGTTTATGCGTGGCTTTAACGGTGTTTCTACCAAGTATCTGAACAACTATCTTGTGTGGAATAACCTTGTAAATTACGCCAAAGAAAGCGACATGGAGAAAAGGAACATCTTCTTAACTTTCGTTTTGGCAACATTGAAAACTGCTAAATGCAGAGATTTATCAAACAGACCAGCAGTTCCTCTGGTCGCCTAATTAGAATTTGTGGAGATGATAAGATGGTCAATATAACAGATGTAAAACAGATTCTTCAATTTGCAATAGATGCGGAGATTAAAGTCTTTCTTGATGGTGGCTGGGGTGTAGATGCTCTTCTTGGATATCAGTCAAGAGCCCATAATGATATTGACATTTTTGTAGAAAAGAACGATTATCAGAACTTTATAGAAATAATGAAAGCTAATGGCTTTTATGAGATTAAGATGGAATATACAACATTGAACCATACTGTATGGGAAGATTTGAAAAACAGAATTATTGATTTGCATTGTTTTGAATATACGGACGAAGGTGAAATTCTTTATGATGGGGATTGTTTTCCGGTAGAAACTTTTTCGGGTAAAGGAAGAATTGAGGAAATAGAGGTTTCCTGTATTGAACCATATAGTCAAGTAATGTTCCATCTGGGATACGAGTTTGATGAAAATGATGCACATGATGTGAAGTTATTGTGTGAGACACTTCATATCGAAATTCCAAATGAGTATAGATAACTGCAAATAACAGTTTATAGGGGAGTTCTGATACTCCCCTATAAAAATGGCTATTTATCAACTGTTTGTTGTGACATAGCCTAACAATAAATTGGAAAATGAGACGACCCATTAAATTACGTGAAGAATTCCCAGGTGAGCAATTAAAACGTCAATTTGTAATCATATGATTACACCATGTGCGGTCTAGCACTGAGCGCAAGGCTCAAGTACAATTGGTTTTTGTGATTGGTAGCTCTTGTCCTGTCCCTCTAGTACGCTCGTCTTGCTTATGCGAAAAGAGCGTCGTCTGCACCGTGCAAGGAGCATCGATGCAATTTGTTGATGAAGTTGTTCTGTTCGACTTCGCCGACATACCCATGGTCGGTTCCCTCGACACTGGCTATGCGATTGGCCTCACGGGCGAGGGCGCAGCCGTCTGCGAGCGTCTCCAAAAGGAGGATGTGCCCGAGGAAGACATAGCCGCCGTTGATCCGGCTCTGCTTGAGCATCTGATCAAAGGCGGATTCTTTGAGACGGCGAAAAAGGATCGACGCGTGCTGTCGGCATATCTGCATGTGACGCAGCGCTGCAATCTTCATTGCGCCGGGTGCTACTCGCTCGACGACCAGCGCAACACGCTTTCTGACGCGCCGCTCTCTTCCATCAAGCATGCCGTCGACGAACTGGCCTCCGCTGGTGTTATGCGGCTTGTCGTGTCTGGCGGAGAGCCGTTTTTGCGAGAGGATCTCCCCGAGATCGTCGAGCATGCGAAGCGAGTGCGCAGCATCGACTCGGTCACGGTGTTATCGAACGGCACCTGTATGTCCGAAGCGACGTTGAAGCGTCTCGCGCCGAACGTCGATTGCGTGTCGGTGTCGTTCGATGGATGCTCGGCCTCGGCGCCGGCCTATATTCGTGAAGAGCAACGCTTCGACGAGTTGGTGGCCTCCGTGCGAGCCGTGCAGGCTGCCGGCATACAAGCGCACATCATACCCACTGTGCATGCGAAGAACATCGACGAGCTTAAAGACTATGTGCGTCTGTCGAAGGACCTCGGGGTCACGCTCAACTTTAGCCTGTTGACGTGCGAGCCCAACGATGAAGTGCTCGGAGGCCTGTTGCCCGACGACGAAGCGCTGCGTCGGCTTGGAAGAAGCATGCTTACGTTAGACGACGGCAAGCCCATCCTGGCGATGGATGCCCCTGTCGGATTGAATTTGACGGTGAAACGACGCTGCGGCGCGGGATGCGAATCGCTCAGTATCGGCGCCGATGGCACCATCTATCCGTGTCATATGCTCCATCGTGGGGAATATGCGATGGGCAACGCGTTCTCGGATGCAATTGAGGAGGCGATGCAGGGAGACGTTGAGCGTCGTTTTCGGGAACTCGATGCGTCCTTGTTTGAGGATTGCTCCGATTGCAGGTATGTACGAATTTGCGGGGGAGGCTGTCGAGCTCGCTCGCTGTTCGCATCGGGCAACGTGGAGTCAAAAGACTCCTACTGCGCGATGATCCAGGAGTTTTACGACAACCTGGGGGAAGCAATGAAGGCCTCGTTGAATTCTCGAAGGAGGTGAAAGTATGCTGTTCTATAGCGACATCGAACCGCGCGGCGGGTGCATCGTAATTGGGGCGCCTGGTGGATTTTGCGTCAGCGTTGGATATTAAAGCATCTTTTGAGTAGAAGCTGCAGGGCACCGTGTTATGTAATGAACGGTGCCCTGCTTTTGATAAAGACAGTCGTTCTCAACTAAGCATAAGGTATCATTCAGCTAATTCAAGTAATGATCGAGGAGACACTTATGTTAGTTGAAGAATTGAGCGAAGCACAGTCTGCTTTGAAACGTATACAAAGAATTAGTAAGTATATGGCCGTTATCTTAAAAGTTGCTGTAATACTGTTTTGCTTGGTTTGGGTCGCAATAATAATCGCATTAGGCCTTATGGCTCTTTCTTTTATTCCTTCCAATTCGGCTGTGGAGGCTTCAACGGTAATACCTTTTGGTTTTTATGGGTTCGCCACAATTTTGCTACTGATTATTCTGCAAGGAGTCTTTAGTGATATAGCAAAAGGCTCAAGTCCCTTTACTAAAAAACAGGTACGAAGATTTCGCTGGGCGGCACTTGTATTGTTTTTGGGTGCTGTTTTGGAAGCTCTATTTTCAAGTGGAGCGCAATTTCTTATTCAATCTGAAAACATGAACGTTGAGTATCGCGATTCATCAAACGGTAACATTCTTTCGATTAATGCTGGATCAATTTTAGGCTCTGCATTGCTTCTTACAATGTCTTTCGTGTTTGAGTATGGAGTCATTCTGCAAGAATTCACAGACGACACGCTGTAGGTATTGGAAATGCCTATTGTTTTACGACTCGATCAGGTTATGGCCGATCGAAAAATGTCGCTCAATGAGCTTGCTGATAAAGTTGGCATCACGAATGTCAATCTGTCTCGTATCAAAACGGGCAAAATTAGGGCGATTCGTTTTTCAACGCTGTATATGATTTGCAAGGTTCTTGAGTGTCAGCCAGGCGATATTCTGGAATTCGTGCTTGATCCCGAAGAAGATGATGTTGTCATGGGGGATGATACGGAGTAAGGCGATTGCAAAGACGGCCGCGCGTCTTAGCTGATTCCGCTTAAAAGTCGAAGCGTGAAGCTATTGCTGGTTGATCGAGATTAGTCGCAACCATAGCTCGACGATCATTCTATGGACATTTTGAACCATCATTTGACAATCGGAACCAATACCGGCAAAATAAGTCCTCGCGCGAAGGCGCATATAACCCGTGGGGATGTAGCTCAGCTGGGAGAGCATCACGTTCGCAACGTGGGGGTCGTGGGTTCGAATCCCATCATCTCCACCACGGAAATTTATACGAGCCCTCATCATGAGATGAGGGCTCGTTTTCGTCTAATACTGGACTTTAGTTGGTTTTAACTAGGGCAGATAAGGGGCTAGAGCGAATCATGTTGACATAATCTATTGGAAGAACCCCTTCAGTAGTCATAGCTTGATGCAAGTTTTGCCTCCATATCGCATCACCCTTTTCGATGAAATTAGGATAAGCGTCGACGAGGCAATCGAGTGCCTTAATGGCCCATTTTTTAAAACTTTCTCTATTAAGGTAGAAAAGTCCACCTGTTGCATGGCTCGCACTTGCTTCTAGAAGCTTCGAGTTAGAAATAAAAACAGTTACTATTTCTGCCTCCGGAAGCAATTCATTTTCGTTTTTGCGAATCCAGTCGGCATGAGGAATGGCTTGTCGAACATCATCAAGAGGAATTGATTTTTCAACATTCCCACCGGTGTTCTCTGAGTAGATTTTATCTTCGGCAACAAGGCATAGCTTGGGATTGATGATCCAATACGGGTCTGGAGCGCCATTTTCGCTAGAGTTTTTTGATGTGAAGCCTAGAACAGTGCCAAGCTTCTCGTGCCCGGCTTCAAAATCTTTTCCATCAATAGAGGCTAGCTTCAGTTTTATTCCCTCTATTAGTTGAGCGTATTTAGTGATTGAAGAACAGCTTGTCATGATTTCTTCTATGGCTTCAATAGTGTCACAGAAAAAATCTTCCGATATATCAGCACTTTGATCGCCAAATACTCGATGTGGCAAAAGCGGAAGCCAACGGAGATTGCTATTGTTTTTAGCTGCCTTTTTGTATCGATCGATACCTGAACTTTGGTATCCGTCGACCCCTTGCTTCGCCAGTATGGAAGCCATGTTGCCCGCACAGACGTTCCAGTAGCATCGATATCCTGCAAGAGAAGGGGCGTTAAGTGCATCCGCAATCTTCGAGGCAATATTGAAAGCTGATTCAAAATCGCCTTTCCATAATGCGTATAAGTAATCCACTTCATTTGTCGCTGCGTGAAGCATAATATCTTTTATTTGGTTGGTGGCTGCATCTTCTTTTTCTTTGCAGGAGTCTCTTAAGGTCACAATTCCGTCTTCTGCTATTTCCCACGATTTGTCTCTATTGAGAAACGCAGCTAAGTCAGATGACATCTCGGCAATAGACGAATATTCTTTAGAATTCCTAACGCCGTATTCAAGTTCCGCACGAAGTTCTGGATTGAGTGACGCTCTTCGTGCCTCGCTTGTTAAGTCCTTAAGAATTGAAGTTCCCATGATACATACAGCTGAAAAATCGCTTCCATTTCTCGTACATCTTCCTAAAGCTTGGATAATGCGGGTGCGAATTCGTTCTTCGTAGAGAATTGAGGCATTCATGCATGAAACTAAGAAGTTTTCTTGCAAATTGACGACTTTTGGAAAATCGACGATAAACAGCATCCTGCATTCATCGTCAGGGAAGTCTATACCGTCGAAGCGATTAGCGAGAGTGATTACGGCATCGCTGTTTGAGGTAAAAGAGTTTTTTGAATCAACTATATCGCTTGCGGTAAAGATGGAAGTATTAGGCATATTCGAGCGGAAGAGATCAGCTACCCGTCCAGCCTCTTTGTCAGTTGGAGTTAATACGACGCTACGTTTTGATACGGAATGCAGGTCAAGCAGGATATTGTCGTGATCTTTGCTGCTAAGCGCGAGATCAGGGAGTAATACAAATCTTCTTCCCAATCCCTTTTTGTCCCAGTCGCCGACAACGGGAAGTCGTTTGATGTTCTTGATACCAGTAATTCTTTCAAGTTCTCCATTTGCGCCAAGGGTGGCCGACATCATGATACGCTGTTTGGTTTTTCTGAAAGGTTTGAATGTTTCGGTCGGCGCTATCCACGGCCTTATTTCAATCCTTCGATTACTCAGATATATATTGCAGGCGTGAAGATTTGCTTTAAGTCTTTGAAAAGAATAGTAATTACTAGAACTAGTGTCGTTTTTGCTCAAACACGTATCCAGTTCTTTTTGAATTATTGGCAAAATATCATATGCAAGTGCCACAGGAAGGAGATCGCACCATCTTATTTCAGCGTGCCCTCCAGAATTCGATGTTAAATAATGTAGGCTCGTTTCATCTAGGTATTCTTGCAAAATGCTTCGCATTACATCAAATGCGATTTCTCCTTCGCGGATATCTATCGACCAATTTGAAAGAATGGGCTCTTCGCTGGAATGAACGTCGTCCATTATCAAAATGTCTACATCATCGAAAAAGCTGTATGAAGCGAAAAAGGAGCTATATGTGGTAACACCCACTGATTCCGACGCAAGGAATTTGCTCTTATCTTGACTGCTGTAATTCCACTGAGGCCCGCAAAATGCAGTAGCGTTCAACCCATATTGATTATTTGCCTGATCGACTACTTGTTTTGCCAATTGATTTGTTGGAGTAAGATAAAGAACTCTCTCTTGGTTTTTTCTCCTGCGAAATTCTCCAATGAGCATACCGATTAGCGTTTTTCCGCTTCCGGTTGGCAATTCAAATGCAATTGAACGAGATGCTTCTGCGCCCATGTACTGTTCGATCATGCGCGATTGATAGTCGAGAAGGCCTTTTATCCTCTTCATTTTATTGTCTTGATACATCTCTTGCGGGGTTGTATATGCAAATGATTCTGACTGGATAGATATAAATGGCATGGAAGCCTCCTTGTAGACGGTCTTGCGCATCTTTTTGGAAACAATAGAACTGTGATTCGCAAAGATCATGTTGATCTGACTATTATGATTCATTCATGATTCATTCGCACTGTTTTTGAGTTCAAAGATGTTTGTTTTCAGGCGGCCGAAGAAAGTTTTGTCTCGCATAACAAGCGAAGGACACATCGGCACTTTAGTTACTAAAATAATTGTGATGGTATACGAACCTTTTGGGAGAGCATCACGTTCGTAACGTGGGGGTCGTGGGTTCGAATCCCATCATCTCCACCACGGAAACTAAATCGGACCGAAAGCTATCGCTTTCGGTCCGATTTGCATATGAAGGGCCTGCTAGTGCAAGCTGTTTTACATACTGGTGCAAACGAGTTGATGAACCTAGGGTCATCCTGCAGCGGGTGAAGCCCGCCGCCTTTTCTAGAGCCTCTCTGTGTTTCTACACGGGGTATCCTTTGGGCTAGCCTCACCAATCTCCTGCTCGATATTTCATATCCGACAGAATGACAACTTCCTGATCGCCTGAGAGGTTGGCTTTATAGAACTTTATGCATGCTGCCTTGCTTCCCAGGAATAGCAGTACAGGCCAGTCCTTAAGAGATCGTTTATGTCTCCATATGGGAAGAAGAGGAGCGAATGCTGCGATCTTTGAAATATACTAAGTCGCAAGGTAATGTAATTTTTAATTCCTACAGTGACGAGGCTGAGTAAGATGGAAAAAATTCTGTTCCTCCTGGTGGCATATTCTGCCAATAAGAGCAATGCCTGAACCGAACGGAGAAGAGAATAAGCAGCTTGTTCCAGAGGCCTACGAATCATCTAATAAGACTGGGAACGGATCACTTGAAGACTACAGACGCGTCGTATCAAGCATTGAACTTCGGAGCCTGAAGGACAAAACCCAAGTTTTCCCTCTTGACCAAGAGCACCATGTTCCCCCGTTTGGACACTTTGGAGAGAAGGTAATCGGGTCTTGGTTTAGCGAAAATGAAGCAAAATATCGCCCGAAGATTCCAATGCCCCAGAATCCCAAGAAGAAACCGTCAACCTTCGGGATGTAATCTGGAAAGATAGCTACGAGGGTATGACTCTAATTATTGTGTCGAGGGACTTTGTTGGAGCGGAAAAGCGTCTTTCACGTTTTCGGTAATCAAAACGAAGGACATACTATCTTTTTGTTGCTGAATCAATTGTGATCGTTTGCGGATGAGCCGGGAGGGCATCGCGTTCGCACCATAGGAGATTCTGGAGCGTTTGCGGCGAATGCAGTTGCGTATCCTGCGAGCAGAAGGACAAGCGCTCCCGAACACTGAGCGGTTACGGCGAACGTGTAAACGACGTGCTTGACGGTGCTCAGGTTCGTGCACGAATGCCAAAAACTGAGCAGCGCAACGGCCGCACGCCTCCTGCGAGCCGTTTTGGGCTCTGTTCACACGAAAAAGGGGGCGAAACCGGGCTAATTCCCCCCAAATGGGTGATAGGTTTTTTGTTCCCCCAGCGCTAGTATGCATGTGGTACAGTGCTTGTGTTTCCGCATGGGGCCGAATTCGGTACCGGCGCGAAATAAAAGCCGAAGATTTTCAAGACGAGATGTTTGAAAGGAGGTTAGAGAGCATGAGCGAAGAGGAAACCAAAGTGGAAGCCGACGCCGAGGCAACTGCTTCCGATGAACCTACGACCAGTGAGGCTGCTCCCAAAAAGAAGGGGAAGAAAAAGTGGCCGATCGTCGTGGGCGTCGTTGTGGTTGTTTTGATTGCAGCCGGTGCCGGCTTCTATGTTTGGCATGAGCAGCCGAGTTTCTGCAACGCCATTTGCCACACGCCGATGGATCCGTATCTGCCCACCTACGAGGCGGAGCCGGGTCAGCCGGCCACGGACAAGTGGGGCAACGAGGTTGAGAACGCCAGCGGCATGATGGCCGCCGTGCACCGCGTTTCCAAGGAAGAGGGCGGCGCCGGCACCACGTGCATGGGCTGTCACGTTCCCACGATCGGCGAGCAGTTGACCGAAGGCATGAACTGGGTCACCGGCAACTACATCAACCCGCTTGAGGAGCGCGATCTCGACGAGCTCGTCGAGGCGCGTGGGCTGGAAGACTCGGACGAATTCTGTTTGAACGAGGCCTGCCACAACCTGACGCGCGACGACCTGATCGAAGCCACGAGCGACATGGGTGAGTACAACCCGCACGTCGCCCAGCACGGCGAGATCACGTGCAGCAACTGCCACAAGGCGCACCGCGCTTCCGTGATGTACTGCACGCAGTGCCACAGCGAATCCGAAGTGCCCGAAGGCTGGCTGACGGTTCAGGAAGCCAACAAACTGGCAGCGTAGCAGCCTAGCCAGTGTGCTTGCTTGCAAGCGCGGAACTGAATAGCACGAGGGAGCCCGCCTCAAGCGTAGAGCGCTTGGACGGGCTCCTTTATCAAAGGTCCGAAGAGCGGAATGGATGATTCGCTTGGACAAGATGGCACCGAGACGAATATGCGTGGTGAATATCTGATTTTGAGGCCATTGCGCTCTTCGGAACTTTGAGGTACGTGAGAATGATCGCGAGAGAGAAAAAATGAGGAGGCGAACGTGAACACGAAGACGAAGCGTCGCATGGTCGTGGTGACGGGCGTCATCATCATGGTGCTCGTCGTTGTCTTGGCCGTTGTTGGCGGTTCTGGCTCGGCAAAGCCGGTGACCATCTCCGACCTGACGACCGGAAACTACGCCGACCAGAAGATCCAGGTATCCGGCAACGTGGTTGAGAACTCGTACAAGACCGAGGACAACACGCTAACCTTCGATATCTACGACGCGAACGGCGATGCCGCCCAGCACCTTCAGGTTCGTTACGAAGGCGGGGTCTCGGCGACGTTCGGCAACGATGTGACCGCCATCTGCACGGGCAAACTGGGTCAAGACGGCGTGCTCAACTGCACCGAGCTCGTCACGAAGTGCCCGTCCAAATACGAGAACGCGACGAGCGCACTCACGATCGATCAGCTGCTGGGGTACGGCGGCGACATCGTCGGTACAACCGTGAAGGTGGCGGGCGTCGTGAAGGACGGCACGCTGACGGCGGCCGGCGGAGGAGACCGGTTCGCGCTTGTCGATGCCGAGAATCCCGGTAGCGAGTTGGCCGTGCTGTTCGACGGCGCACTCTCCGAGGAGATAGCCGACGGCTCTGCGCTCGTCCTGACCGGCTCGCTGGACGAACAGGGAAGGTTCTCTGCGACAGACGTGGCGCTGGAGGGGTAGGGCCGCTTGGGGCTCGATACATATGTCGATGGGCGGCGCGCCGCCTCGGAAGGATAGCGCATGTCAACATTCGGTTTGATCGGACTGCTCGTCGCGTTTGCGGGCGTGGTCGTGTCCGTGGTGTGCCTCGTGGCCGGCGCGCTCGTGTCACGTGCGGGGCGCAGCGACACCGGGGACACGCTCACCTGGGGTGGACACGTGGCGTCGTTGCTGTCGTTCGCGGGTCTCACGGTATGCTGCGGCGTCTTGGTGTACTGCTTCATGACGGGCGATATGACCATCGAGTACGTGCTCAACCAGCATAGCGATGCTTCAGGCGATATGGCTTGGCTGTACAAGCTGTCGGGATTGTGGGCTGGGCGCCAAGGGTCACTCCTGTTCTGGGCGTGGCTCATTGCCGCGTTCAACTCGCTGGTTGCGGTGCGCAACCTCAAGCGCACGGCCAAGCTGGACTCCATGGCGCTGCTTGTCGCTCAGCTTGTTCTGGCCGCCTTCGTGGGAGTCATGTTGTTCTCGGAGAACAACATGCCGTTCACGGTGACGCCTGCCAGCTACTTCACCTCAGACGGAACGCTGACGGCCGCGGCGTCGATGTACGGCATGAACACGCTGTTGGAACACTGGGCCATGGCCATCCATCCCCCTACGCTGTTCGTGGGCTATGCCGGCCTCACCATCCCGTTCGCCTATGCCATCGCGGCGCTTATCGTGAACGATTCGTCGAAGGAATGGGTCGTGCGCTCGCAGCGCTACGCACTGTTCGCATGGTTCTTCTTGGGCGTCGGCATCGGTTTGGGCGCGGTCTGGGCCTATGTTGTGCTCGGCTGGGGGGGGTACTGGGGCTGGGATCCCGTCGAGAACGCGAGTTTGCTCTCATGGCTCGTGGGCGTGGCGCTCATTCATAGCTTCACCGTGTACCGCCAGCGCGGCGCATTCAAGCGTTGGAGCGTGATGTGCGCGTGCCTGACCTTCGCGTTCGTCATCGTGGGCACGTTCATCTCGCGTTCGGGGCTTGTGCAGTCGGTGCATGCGTTCGAGGGCGATCCGGTGTCGGTGGCGCTGTTCGGGGTTCTCATCGTCGTGCCGATCGCGGCGGGCATCGTCGGTTTGATCGCGCGCTGGAAGAGCTTCGGTCCGGGAACCGCCGGGGGCGACGACGTCGACAGCATGGCGTCGAAGGACGCTGCGTACTACTTCAACAACGTCATCATGGTGGTGTTCGCCTTCTTGTTGGCGTACCTCACCATCTCGTCGGCGCTGCCCGAGATTCCTTTCGTGCTGTTCAGCGGCCAGACCGTGTCGGCCGGGACGTACAACGCCATCGCGCGGCCCCTCGGTGTGCTCTACCTTGCCATCTTGGCGGTTTGCCCGCTGCTTTCATGGGGCAAGACCGATGGCGCACAGTTCTGGAAGCGCGCTCGCGTTCCGGGCGCCTGCGCCCTCGTGCTGTTTGTCGTGCTCATGGTATATTTCTTCACGTATCTGCTGCCCGGCTACGAGGCCATCGTGGCTGCTGGTGGAACGGAGGCCGAGGGCCTCTTGGAACAGGGTCCGGCATGGTATTACAACGGCTTGGCAGTCGTGGGCTTTCTCGTGGCCAGCGCGCTGTTCTTCAATTCGCTGTTCATGCTGGGCCGGGGCATCCGCGCGTACCGTGCGAGCAAGGGGGGCGGCATCGTGTCCGCCGCCTTCGGCATGCTGATAAATCGCGCGTCGACGTTCGGGGGTTTTCTGGCGCACTTCAGCATGGCCATCATCCTTGTCGGCCTTATCGGTTCGTCGATGTACGTGACCGAGGTCACGGGGTACGTGGGCTACGATAGCGAGACGGACACCGCGTCCGAGGACTTTGTCATCAAGGATTACACGCTCTCCTATACCGGCAACTCGATCGAGCAGCAGGATAATGGCGACGACATCGACTACACCGTGTTCTTCGACGTCTACAAAGACGGCGAATACGTGGGTTCGGTGAATCCCACCGTCCAGCTGGTGCAGTCGACGCAGCAGCAGAAGCTCGTGGCGAGCGTGATCTCGTTCCCCTTGGAAGACCTGTTCGTGGTGTATCGGGGCGTCAACGACGCGGGTGACTTCTCGATGGACGTGCGGGTGAATCCGCTCATCTCGCTCGTATGGATCGGCTTTGCTCTGCTCATGGCGGGCATCGTGGTGGCCACGTTCGGCCGTCGCGGCGCTCGTCGTAAGCGTGAAGGCGACGAGAGCCAGGACGTCGGCAAGAACGTCGCCGGGCATGGGGATGCGCCTGCGCCGAACGCGGGCCGGCAGGATGGCGTCGTGGTGGCCGCCGCCTACGAGGCTGTTGCGGTGAGCGACGGCGAGAAGGTTGTGGTGGAGGAGAAGGTCGTGGTCGCGGAGGCTGCGCGCATCGTCGATGCCCTGGCCGACGAGGAGAAGAAGGGCTAACGTGGGCAGCGTGGAGGCCGCGATCAGGACGAAGAACCTTTCGAAGGTGTTCGGGAACCGCAAGGCGGTGGACAAGGTGTCCATCGAGGTTCCGCAGGGCGCATTCTTGTCTATCTTTGGGCCAAACGGCGCAGGAAAGACAACCCTGCTGCGCGTGCTATCCACGCTGTCGCGCGCCACGTCGGGCGAGGCCGCGCTCATGGGCGTCGACCTGAAGGAGGAGCCTGACAGGGCGCGCGAACACATCGGGCTCATTTCGCACAATTCGATGCTCTACCCGGACCTCACGGCGGAGCAGAACCTCATGATCTACGCGCGCCTGTACGGGGTGGTCGATCCAGAGGAGCGCGTCATGGAGCTCTTGGAGGCGGTGGAGCTCAAGCACCGCCGCCTCGACGCGGTTCGCACGTTCTCGCGCGGCATGACGCAGCGTCTCTCCATCGCCCGCGCGCTCATCCACGACCCGGATGTGGTGTTCCTGGACGAGCCGTATTCGGGGCTCGACCCGCATGCGGTCGAGATCTTCGACGAGCTCATCGAGCAGCAGCGCGATGGCCGCACGTTCGTCATGGTGAGCCACGACCTGCAGAAGGGCTTTGCCATGTGCACGCACGCGCTCGTGCTGGCGAAGGGCAAGGTGGTCGCGTTCGACAAGAAGGAAGCGTTCGACTTCGATGATTTCGCGGGACTCTACCGCGCGACAGTCGGTATGGGGGTGGCCTAGTATGGCGGCGCGGAAGGAGGCTGCCATCCGAACGGCAGGAGGGGTGGCCATCAAGAGGCCCTCAACGTTTCAGCAGTACAAGACGCTGTTGCGCAAGGACCTGGAGCAGGAGTTCCGCACGAAAGAGATGCTTACCTCCATGGGTATCTATGCGCTGCTCGTGCTCGTCGTGTACGGGGCTGCACTCGCGCAGACCTCGAGCACGCTCGATATCCTGCAGATGAGCGGCGGCCTTTTGTGGGCGCTTATCGTGTTCACATCGCTTCTAGGCCTCAATCGCTCGTTCGCTCACGAGAAGGAGCAGGGATGCCTAGAGGGCATTCTGCTCGTGCCGATGGATCGCTCGGTGGTGTTCCTGGCAAAATCGACGTCGAACCTCCTGTTTTTGCTGGCGGTGGAAGTGATCGCCGTGCCGCTGTTCTACTTCTTCTTTTTAACCACGACCACGCCCTCGGAAAGTTTCTGGCTGCTTGCAGTGCCGCTTGTCGTGGGCACCGTCGGGGTGGCAGGAATCGGCACGCTTTTATCCACCATCACCGTGAACACGCGTGGCAAGGACGTGATGCTGGCGGTGCTGTTCATCCCTCTCGTGTTCCCGCTACTGTACGCGTGCGTGTCGGCCACCAGCGCGGCAATCGTCGGAGCGGAGGGATACGCGGACGTGCTGTTGACGTCGCTGGCGCTCGCGGGAGGCTACGATGTGATCATGATCCTCGCCTCGTGGGTACTGTACGATTTTGTGATAAGCGCTTAGGAGAGGAGCCGTATGACCGAGGTAACGAAAAAGGCGCCCAAGCTGCCGGAGGCGGGCCAGTGGCCCGACCGGATCGCGCCGGCGGTGCTCGTCGTGGGTATCGTGTTGTCGACGATCGGCTTTCTGCTGGCGTTCTTGTGGGCCTCGCCCGTCAATGGCGCTGGGGTGAACGGCGCCGAGATGATCGGGGGCCAGATGGTCACCAACGTGGTGCTACTGTCGCAGAAGATATTCTACTTCCATATGCCGGTGGCCATCACGTCGTTCGTGGCGCTCGGATTCGCAGGTTATTACGCGGTGCGGTTCCTTATGACTCGGAACCGCCGTTTCGACACGTGCTCGAAGATCGCGATGGAGATCGCACTTCTTTTCGTGGCATGCACGATGATCACGGGCGATCTGTGGACGCGTTTCGAGTGGGGCGTGTGGTGGACGTGGGATCCGCGTTTGACCACGTACCTCATCCTCATGCTCATCATCATCGCGTACTTCATTCTGCGCAACGCCATCGACGAGCCGGAGCGTCGTGCGACATTCGGCGCGGTGCTCAGCATCATCGCACTCATCGACGTGCCGATCTGCTTCATGGTGACGCGCCTCATCCCGTCGAGTATCCACCCGGTGGTCGTGCGCGAGGGCGGCATGTCGGGAGATATGGGCATCACGCTCATGTTCTGCCTTGCGGGCATCGCGATGATTGGGTTTGCGTTGTACCGCCTGCGTTTCCGGCAGGTCCGGCTGACCGAGCGCGTTGAGGTGCTGAAGGAGCAGCTGGAAGACTGAGCGTCCCGCCGCTCTCTGCAGTACGGCGTTTCGTGTGCTGAACGGAGGGGCGGTTCGACGCTGCGGTTTCCCACAGCGCGTCGCCTTGCCGCCTGTGCGCTTGGCATCGCCTACAAAGCATGCTCGGCCGCACATCATGGCATCTCGGAGCGCTGCGGGAAACCTGCTGACGCATACGTTCGACCTACGAGATAGAAGGAGATCAAACCATGAATCCGATTCTCACCGAGATATACAGCACCATCGTCCCGTCAATGCCCTTCATCATCGGAGCGTACGTGCTCATGTGGGTTGCTTTGCTCGTGTACGTGCTCATCATCATGGTGGGGTACAAAAAAGCCGAGGCGCAGATGGCGGTATTGGAAGAGGCTGTTGCTGAGAGGCGTGCGGATTAGCAGGACGGCGACCGTCAGTCTGCGCGTGCTACAATAGCGCATCGAACGAAGTCGGAGCACTGTTTGCGCGGTGTTTCGCGTGTATTGACTGCGAGCACGAGCGCTTGGTTCGTGTGGAACAATGTGCTGCGACGACTCAGATGTCGTCTGTCCGCTCAGCTTAGAGAAAGGTTATCGCCCATGAAGGCTCTCATTCCCGCTGCCGGTCTCGGCACGCGCTTCCTGCCCGCCACGAAAGCGCAGCCCAAAGAGATGCTGCTCGTCGTCGACCGCCCGGCCATCCAGTACGTGGTGGAGGAGGGCCTCGCGTCGGCTGCCGACGAGGTGGTCATTATCAACAGCCGCGAGAAGAAGGCCATCGAGGAGCACTTCTCGCCGAATTCGGAGCTGGTGGAGCTGCTGCGCGCCCGCGGCAAGGACGCGTACGCCGACCTCGTGGAGCGGGTGGGCAACTACAACGTGAGCTACGTGTACCAGGACGAGGCGCTGGGGTTGGGCCACGCCGTGCGCTGCGCGGCCGAGAAGACGGGCGACGAGTCGTTCTACGTGCTGTTGGGCGACGTGCTGGTGCCCGACAACAAGATGCTGCCGCGCATGCAGGAGGTGTCCGACGCGCACGGCGGCGCCAGCGTGATTGCGGTCATGCCAGTGCCCGACGACCAGGTGAGCCGCTTCGGCGTCATCGCGGGCGCAGCTGTGGAGGGCGAGTCGGACGTATGGAAAGTCGACGCGCTCGTGGAGAAGCCGGCGCTCGAGGACGCGCCGTCGAACTTGGCCGTGTTCGGCCGCTACCTGCTCTCGCCGCGCGTGATGGAGCTCCTGGCCGACGTGGAGCCCGGCGTGGGCGGCGAGATCCAGCTGACCGACGCGCTTGACGCCGTACTGCGCGAGGAGGAGATGTACGCGCTGGTCATCGACCCGTCCGACGGCTTCGACACGGGCACGGTGGAAAGCTGGCTCGAAACGAACAACGTTCTGTTCCGTCGCGCTGCCGAGCGGCGATAAGCCCGATGCCGCGGGACGCCCTCGTACCGAATTTAGAGGGCGTCCCGTTCTGATCCCAGGCCGTCGATCGTGTGCTTGATGCAGGTGTGCGCGTAATTCCAGTATGGATTGAGCGCCTCTTGCATGATGTCCTTTCGCGTGTGGCCGAAGTGCCACTGAAGCCTTCCGAAAATACCCATCACATGGTACTCCGCAAGGAAATTGAGGACGTCCGGGGGGGGGTGGGCCTGTTCCCCAGCATAAAAAGAATGTCGTCCTTTATGGTGGGAACATATAGGTTCACCAGGTACTCGAACAGATTGTTATACGAATTCGCGTCGGTTCGGA
The DNA here is from genome assembly GCF_963929405.1 of Enteroscipio rubneri. NCBI lineage: Bacteria > Bacillati > Actinomycetota > Coriobacteriia > Eggerthellales > Eggerthellaceae > Enteroscipio > Enteroscipio rubneri. The sequence goes on from NZ_CAWVIN010000003.1 coordinate 1,407,437, forward strand.
ACATGTTCGCGTAGTACACCCGATTGTCCACCCAGTGATACGTGATCGCCTTGAAGTACGGGCCCTGCGCAAGAAACCGGTCCTCCGTTTCTATCCGCACGTAAAACGGCCAGTCATCGTAGGGATCTTGCAGTTCAGGATGAGGTTTCACCTGCGGATATTCGGCGAATTGCGTTTCGATTATCTTCTTGAACGCAGAACGGAATATCCAGATGACAAGGTTGTCGACGTTCTCGAAATAATAGTAGAACGTCTTACGCTCGCATCCGATGGCGTTCGTGATGTCGACGACGCTCACACGATGATTGCACGGCGTTTCCGTGACCAGGTGCATGAACGTGTCGGCGAATTCCTGCCTTCGGGCACCTTTGACACTCATGCTATCACTCCTTGCGAAGGGCATCGAGTTCAGTTCGGATTTCGGGATTGGTTAGTACGCCCATTATAAAATGGTGCACAAAAAACAATTCGTTTTTTATCAACCCAGTTTTCTGATTGTGGGTCTTGATACCTGCGGTACCACCCATAATCTCGGTTCTGGTCATGGATTTCTTCAGCTTGAACCCAGTTCCTGCGATGTGGTTATTCTTATGCATCCGCACAAATTCATACACTTCAGCTACCTCGAGGAACAAGGTCCAATCTAGATCAGAGGAGGAGACATGGCTGGAGGAACGTACGATTTCGTCGTGCTCGGAGGCGGTCATAACGGCCTGCTGACCACTGCGTATCTGGCGAAGGCGGGTTTCAAAGTGTGCTGCTTGGAGGCGAACGCCGAGTTCGGCGGCGGCACGCGCTCTGAAGAAATCGCGCCGGGTTACATCGCCGATACGGGCGGCATGGTGCACAATATGATCTCGAAGACTCCCATCGTCCGCGGTGACGAGCTGGGGCTGTTCTCCAAATACGGTTTGGAATACTGTTATCTCGATTCGCTGTTCTGCTCCATCTTCCCCGATGACACGAACCTGATCATGACGAAGGATCTCGATCAATCGTGCCAGAACATTGCGAAGTTCTCGGAAAAGGACGCCGAGACGTATCGCAAGTTCAGCCAGTACATGGGCAACATGCTTGCCGTCGCAGGCGTCGGATCTCAAGCGCCGCCGCCGAAGTACGGCGCCATGATGAATGTTATGAGCATGAGCCCCGAAGGGCGGGAGTTCCAGCGTGTGCTCAATTCTTCCGCGCAGCAGATCGTGGAGGAATGGTTTGAAAGCGAGCAGGCGCGCGTCACGTTCACCCGGTGGTGCACCGAGATGATGATCGATCCTCGCGCCATCGGCACGGCTACGCTGCTGTACTTCACGTCCGCTCTGCACGATCCCTCAAACCCCGGAGCACCGTTCCCCAAGGGAGGATGCATCAACTTCGTGAACGCGCTCAAGGCCTGCTGCGAAGACAACGGGGCCGACTTGTTCGAGAATGCGTGGGTCGACGAGATCAAAGTGGCGGGCGGCGAAGTCAAGAGCGTTCGCACCAAGAACGGCGACGAGTACATTGCCGAGAACGCAATCGTCAGCACAATCAATATCAAGTCCGTCTTCGACATGCTGGGCGACGATGCCCCGGCCGAGGACGCCCACTACGTGAAGATCCTCAAGCACAACGACTTCATGGCCCTCAACCAGGCCTTCGCGCTGAGCAAGGTGCCGGAGTTCAAGACGGGCCCCGAGGTGTACGGGACGTTCTGCATCGAAGCCGCCCCCTGGGAGGCCGAGTACCTCGAGACGTTCAGCAAGTACACGCTCGGCTGCTTCAGCCCGAGGCTGCCCCTCATCACTATCCCGTCGCTCACCGATCCGACGCGTTGCCCCGAAGGCCACAGCGTGGTGAACGTGTACAGCTATGCGCCGTGGAACCTCGACGGCGATTGGCGCAACTGGGAGACGAAGGGCGACGAGCTGAAGAAGCAGGTGTGGGACTTCTTCAAGAGCATGACCACCAACATCACCGACGACGACATCATCGCGAAGTGGGGCAAGACGCCGCTTGAGTACACGGAATGGAACCCCGCGTTCCTCCATGGCGACATCGGCCAGATCGGCATGCAGCCCAGCCAGATGTACGATATGCGTCCCATCGTGGGCAAGGGACACCAGTACCATGGCGATATCGAGAACCTGTACTTCCTGGGCAGCTCGAGCCATCCCGGCGGCGGCATCGCGGCCGGTGCGCGCGCGGGCGTTCAGAAGGTGCTCGAAGATTACGGCATCGATTTCCGCGACATTGTGAAATAGGCTCGCACCGCCGGGGGCGCCTCTGTGGCGCCCCCGGCGCGAGCCTCGCCTGAGGAGGATCTGGATCATGGCTGGAAAACCGAAGAAGAAGCCTTCGATCACGGCACGTACAGAGGATGGAAGCCCGGTCGTCGAAGTGTACAGCATGAGGTTCGAGGACGGAAAGCTGATTATGGATTGCAAGGCTTTGGGCAGTATGCGTATGGACGTGGTGGTGGCTCCTGAGGATGTGGCGGAGGGTTGGCCGGTCATCAAGGAGAGCAGATCGGCGATCATGGCCTTCGGCAAGCGCGTTCCGAAAGCACTCAGGATCTGGAAGAAAGCGCAGAAGGAAACGCCATCGGAGCAGTCATGATGCCTGCGAGGCTTCTGCGCCTTCGTCCAAGCGCGCCGAGGGGATCGCATCAATCGTATAGAGGAGGTTGGAATGGGTACTCAGGGGAAGAAGAGCTTTTTTCCTTACCTGGTCGTGGCGACCGGCATCGTCGGCTGTTTCGCGCCGTGCGCTCTGGCGCTCAGCTGCGCGGGCATATACTTCACGCCGGTTAGCGAGGCGCTGGGTGTGGGGAGGGGCGTGTTCGCGCTGTACCTCACCATCATGCTGCTTTCGACGACGTTCTCTCTGCCGTTTTTAGGAAAGCTCATGGAAAGCAAGGATTTGCGCGTGGTGCTTTCGGCCGCGGTAATCCTTATCGGCGTGCCGCTTATCTGCATGTCGTTCTTCAACCAGGTGTGGCAGTTCTACATTGCCGGGGCGTTCATGGGAGTCGGGCTTGCCGTGCTGCTTATTCTCGCCGTGCCGACGCTCGTCAATCGATGGTTCAGGAAGAATGTGGGCTTTTTTATCGGGCTGTGCATGGCGTTCACCGGCATCGGCGGCGTGGTGTTCAACTTGGTGGGAGGCGCCCTCATAGCGAGCGGTCCCGATGGCTGGCGCATGGGCTACTTGGTATTCGGCGTCATCGCCCTGGTTCTGGCATTGCCGTTCACGTTGTTTTGCGTGCGCAGCTATCCGAGCGATATGGGACTCGATCCGGTTGGAGCAGAAGAGGCCGCTGACGGCTCCGCAGCGCCTGCCGCGCTCTTCGGCGTGACGGCATCGGTGGCCATGAAGACGGCGGCGTTCTTTCTTGTGGCCATCTTTGCGGGTCTGATTAATCTTGCTATCAACTTCTATCAGTATCTTCCTTCGTATGCGGCGTCGCTTACGCAGTTCCCGGACGTCGTTGCCATTTCGGCTACGCTCGCGTCGGCTGCCATGCTCGGTCAGGCTATCGGCAAAGTGGCGCTGGGCATCATCAACGACAAAGCCGGCGTGTTTGCCGGGCTGTTCGTGTCCACGGGCTGCGGTGTGATCGGCCTCGCGATCATGTGGCTCGTCCCGGGGTCGGTGCCGGCGATGCTGGCCGGCGGATTCGTGTTCGGCGTATTCTACGCAAGCGCAACCGTGCTCGCTCCGCTTGTGGTTCGCACCATCTTCGGCACGCGCGAGTACTCTACCATCTATTCGCGCATTTCGATGGTAGGCTCGTTCGCAGGGGCGTTTGCGGCAAGCGTATGGGGCTTCGTCGTCGACGCTGCCGGTTTCTCGAATGTGTTTGTCATCGGCATCGCGGGCGCGATTCTCGTGGCTGTATTCGGATCGCTCGCGCTCGTTTCCAAGAAGAGCATTCCTGCCGACTGAGGCTTCGCCGGCCGGACGGCGAAGCTCCGCGCCGCGCGACGCAAGGCTACGATTTGAGACAATTCGCGGCGCGAGAAGATGCGCCCTCGAAACGGGCTCGCCCGTTCGAGGGCGCATCTGCGGAGCGCCGTATCCGATGCGGCGCACGGGGCGCGGCGCCGCTCGGCGGTTCAGTCGACCACGTTCTGCGGCTTTCTTTCGACGAAGGCTCCCACGTTTGCGGCGACGGTGGCCAGCAGGCGCTCCCGTGCCTCGTGGGTGGCCCAGGCGATATGGGGCGTGATCACGATGTTCATGCCCTTCGCCTGCAGAAGCGGGTTGTCGGGGCGCATGGGTTCCGCCGACACCACGTCGGCGCCGAAGCCGGCCAGCTTGCCCGAGCGCAGCGCGTCCACGACCGCCTGCTCGTCCACGAGGGTGCCGCGTGCGGTGTTGAGCAGGAAGGCGCCGTCCTTCATGCGCGCGAGCGTCGCGGCGTTCATCATGCCTTTTGTATCGGGCGTGGCGGGTACGTGCAGCGACACCACATCCGCCACGGCCAGCAATTCACCGAGGTCCACTTGGCGCACGTCGTCGCCTTCCAGCTGAGGCTTGGGCGAGCGGTTCTCGAACACCACTGGCATGCCGAACGCGCGCGCGATGCGACATACGGCTTGTCCAATACTGCCCATTCCGACGATGCCGAACGTCCTGCCCGCCAGCTCCACAAGCGGCGTGTCCCAGAACGAGAAGTCTTTCGCACGCGTCCAGGCGCCGTCCATGACGAGGCTGGAATGTTTGCCTACGTGCAGGCACAGCTCCAGCAAGAGCGCAAATGTCATCTGCGCCACATCGGGAGTGGAGTAGGCGGGCACGTTGGACACCACGATGTCTCGCTCACGCGCCGCGTCAAGGTCGACCACGTTGAAACCGGTGGACGTGAGCGCAATCATCTTGAGGTGGGGCGCCCATGCGAGCGCTTCGGCGTCCCAGGCGATCTTGCTCGACACGGCGACGTCGGCATCGACCACGCGAGCGGCAAGCTTTTCGCGCGGCGTGCGATCGTACACGGTGACGTTCCCGTAGCGCTTCAGTGCATCCCAGCTCAGGTCGCCGGGATTGTTCACGTATCCTTCGAGGACGACGATGTTCATAGAGCCTCCTGTCATCGGAATCGGCGTTTGAAGCCAGATTCTAGCATGCGTCCGGTGCGCGGTTCGAGCTGCGGAGGGCGAGTTGCCGGCCGGGAGCGAATTCGTCGCCGAAAACGAGATCGGCCCGGGGAGAGGGGAGCTCCACCGGGCCACAAGGAGGGGATGTGCGGTGTCGTAACACCGCTTCTGCTTTAAGGGGTAAGCAGAAACAAACTGAAAGGAGGGGATTCTTTCGTTTGCTGTAGCCAGTATAAAGCTTGACATTGCAGATGATATGTGCAAGCCATGCATGTTTTGTGAATTGGGGGGCTTGAAAGTAACAAATAGGTAAATTCCGGTATCACTGCAAAGCCGCTGATCGATTGGGCAAATAGAAGCAATCGGCACCGTCGATTGAACGCGACATCCACGGTGAACGGGAAGGAGCCAGGACGGGATCGGCAAAAGAAGCGAGCGGCATCAAACCTTCGAAGCGCCAGTGCTTTTCAAAAAAGAGGCGTCGTTTCAGGATGGGTTGAGCGCGTGGCGGCTTTGCGCATTCGGGCATTCAGGCGCCCAGCGTACCGCGGGCGTTCCACAGCGCCTTGGCGATGCCGGACACGAAGGCGTCGTTTGTCTCGCTCTCGGGAACGTCGGTCATGATGGTCATCAGATAGGCCCGATCGCCCTCGACGATGATGCCGGCATCGATGGTGGCGTTCGTATCCTCTCCGCTGATCCAGCCGGCCTTGTCATACACCGTTATAGGCTCGCTCGGCTCTTCGATGGCGATGCTGTAAGCTTCGTAGGCGCTATCGGCTGCGGAGAGCACGCGCTCTGCTCCCTGCGAGCTTTCGTCGATCGAGATTGCAATTTCAGTCCCGTCTTCCTTCGGCGCGACGGCATCCCTAATCATGGAGCGCTCCGTGCTGCCCAGGAGCTGCTGCGCCCACTCCACGATCTCAGGATCGCCTGACTCAAGGTACTGGTACGCGTTCATCCAGAGTTTGAGCGAGTCGCGCGGCGTGTAATGGGGAAACGCGGTGTCGTTGGCAAGGCTCGGATCGACGTGCAGGTTCGAAAGCCAATGCTCGAGGCTGACCGAGCCGTATCCGTCGCATGCCCGGCGGAGCCGATAATACGACGTATTGTCGGACCAGGTGATGGTGTCGGCGGCAAGCTGGTCGATGGAGGAGATGGATCGGTTTCCCGGTTCGAGAACCTCCTGGCATGCGTAGATGAAGAACGGTCCCTTGAACGACGAGGCGCCGTACAGTTCGGCATCGATATTGTACGCGTAGCCGCTGCCTGTTTGCAGATCGAAGAAGCAGAACCCGACGGTGCGCTCATTGTAGGAGAAGGGGAGGAGCGCCGCTTCGAGAGAGATATGCTGGCCGGGCTCAAGCGAAGGGGTACGACCCGTGCCTTCGGCTGCGAGGGAGAATCCTGTTATGTTCGTGCCGGGATCTGCAATGGCGTCGAGGCTCTCGATAGAGGGCGCGTATTCGGCAGTCGAAGCGGGCTCGCTTTGCGCATCCTCCTCTTCGCTCGAGAAAAGCGGGCCGACCAAGCCGCTTTGGTCTGCCGCGGCGCTTTCTGCCGAGAGCAAGACTCCTGGGACGACGAAGACACCCAATACGACGACGAGCGCGCCGACGGCGGCAAGCGCGAGGGGCCGAGGCATGCGCGACCAAAAGGAGGCCGTCTGGTGCGAACCGATGTATACCGGTGCGGCGCCCATCGGCCGCATCGAGACACGTGGGAGCTCGCCGCGCACCCGACGCGGGCGGCGCATGTTCGCATGCGGGGTTCGCATGTCTCGTCCGGAAGAGAATCCTGATGTCGTTTTGTCACGCATGCGTACACGGTAGCATGCATATTTACGATAATGCAACGGTTCGGAAGCCGAACGGCTCAAACCGCCCGCTCGATCCGATGGTTGGTCGGCGATCCAGCCCGAATGGGCGGCGGCTACGAAGCGCCTGCGTGCGCCTGTTCGTCGTCGCATGGCGCGTCGCATGCGATGCCTGCGGCTATGGGCACATGCGCCTCTGCCGCCGCTGCATTCTCCAGATCGCGTGCGCCTCTGCGCAGATACGCGCGCAGCGCCCCAAGTGCCGCCGTCTGCTCGGGGGCAAGCCGGGCGCTTGTGCGGCTCCGCTTGACGCTCGCCCAAAGCAAACCCAGGAAACGCGCTACGACGACGGAGATGATGGCGGTTGCCAGCAGCAGCTGCACGCCGGCGAGCTGCTGCGCCGCCCAGGCTGCGCCCGAGTATCCGGCGGCGGCGAAAGCGGACGCGAACCGGTCGGTCGCCAGCAGCCCCACGGCCATGGGGAACGTCATGCCCGCATACCCCGGATGAAACGCGACTGAGAAAAACTTCGGCAGCTTGGCCACGACGTACACGAGCGATGCGGCGACGCAGGCGAACAGCGCTGCCACGATCGGCAGACACGGTTCTGCGAACGCGTTCACGTACGAGACCAGGCACATACTGCACGGCCCGAGCATGATGGCCTGCGAATGCATTGCAGCTTCAGCGACTTCGCAGCGTCTCATGCGCCACAGCATGAACGGCGTCACCGCCAGATAGATGCCGATGCCCCAGACCACGATTCCGGCTGCAAGCGGTTCGGGCATGAACGCCATCCCTACAACTGTGGACACCATGACGCCGTTCGTGGTGACGTACCAGCTGGGCATGAACGTCTTCCATTCGAAGCGCTTCACGAAGAAGCGCACGAAGAACACCGCCACATGGGCGAACAGGAGCGCCAGCATCGCGAAGAACACGATCTTGAACGCCGTCCAGGCGCCGGGTGCTATGCTCGCCCCGTAGGCGCACAGCACCATAACGAGCATAGGGAGAGTGGGGTAGAGCGCGGCGAGCATGGGGTTTGCGTACTCGGCCGCCACGACGCTTTTCAGATGGAACGCGATTTTCAGGCAGTATGCCAACGCGACGACGGCCGCAGCCAGTGCGGCGACTGCGTGCACGAGCGGGAAGCCGAGCGAGTCGTAATATCCGCTCAGCACGAGCAGGCCGAGCGTGGCCGGAACCGCCGGCAGCGGCAGCCGGGAGACGGCTTCCTGTATGTTCGTCATAAACCCTCCTCAACGCTGCTCTGTCATTCGCTCATAGTACACCCGGCAGTCCCGCTGCGCGGCGGAACGGCCGAGAAGCTTAGGCGCGCGTTCGCCCGCAAGCTCGCAGCGGGGATGCGGAATCGCATATGCGGAGATAAAAGAACGGCCCGGGGAGAGGGGAACTCCGCCGGGCCACAAGGAGGGGGTGCGACGCCGAAGCGTCGCTTCTGCTTGTACAGCAGGCAATCGAAGGGAGGGGGAGTCGTTCGACTGCATGCTGTAGTATAGAAGTTCACGTTGGAAAACCTATGATCGCCCCATGTGCGTCTTGTGTAACGGGGCCGAACCGTCGGTGAGCGAGAGCGGAATCGCCGCCGGCGCATGAGCCCCGCCTTGGAGACGGTGCGCAGCGCGATTGCAGTTCTCGAACCCATGCCGAGCTTGGTTCGCGGGCTCTTGTCGAAAGGGCGCGCGCTGCTTCGTTCTTTTGGTATGATGTCAGCCGAGGAAAGGATTGGATATGCCCGATATCGCGCTGCGCTTCCACAAGGATATGCTCGTGCTGTCCCCACCCATCGAGCCGGTTCTGAGTCGGCAGGGCTTCGACCTCGAGCAGGGTTTGGAGTTCGCGAGCCTCGTCGAGCCCGAGACCATACGCGATGCGCTGCGCCTGAGCGTGCTCGCGGGCGTGCAGTGCGTGGTGACGAATACGTCGGGCATGACAAAAGCGCGCCTTGCGCATCAGGGCATGGAGGATCGCTCTGCCGAGCTTCTGGATGCTGCTCTGGCTGCGGCGCGCCAGGCGTCCCCGCAGCACGTTCTCGTCGAGGTCGGACCATGCGGCCTGCCGCTCGATGCTTCCAGCAAGCACTCCCTGAACGAGCATCGCGGCCAGTACGCGCACATTGCGCGGCTCTGCGCCGATCGGGAGCTCGACGCGATCTTCCTCAACGGGTTCGGAAATCCGATCGATCTGAAATGCGCCCTGATGGGCATACGCCAGGCGAGCGATGTTCCCGTGTTCGCCTCGGTCGACGTCGATGCGGACGGGCGGCTGGCCGACGGACGCCATTCGTTCGAGGATGCGCTCGACGTCATGCTCGATTGCGGCGCAAGTGTGGCCGGCTTCGCAACCCCTGCGCCTCTTGAGCAGGCGGCCCTTCTTGCCCGTAGAGCCTGCCAGGCGGGCGAACTGCCCGTGCTCGCCCAGCTGATCGTGGCGAAGGACGACCCGAGACAAGGTCGTCCTGTCCCTGCGAATCCCTATTATTGCCCCGACGTCCTCGTCGATGCGAGCGTTCGGCTGCGCGCGGAGGGCGTCCAGTTTCTGCGGGCGTCCGGTGCGGCGACGCCGGCCTACGCTGGTGCTCTGGCGATTGCGAGCGAAGGCCTGGACGTCATCCGCTGCGACGGGGAATAGCCTATGGCCCCCTCGCATACGAACACGACGCGCAGTCCCCAGTACGGAGCCATGCAGGGCGTTGTCGACTCCCTGTTCGCCGATGCTGACGTCAAGGCTGTTCGCCGACTGGACGTCGTGCTGGCTGCCGAGGCCAGCGATATGCCCGACGATTTGATGGAGATCGTCAAGCTGCTGCCCCCCGGTTCCTACACGCGCCAGCGGTTGTGCGATCAACTGAATTCGTCCATCGGCGGTCACGCCTGGGGCCAGGTTTACGGCACGGTAGAATAGGCGGTTGCGTGGTCTGCGCGGTCGCGTAACGCGAGCGTGACGTCGCGCCAACATCGCGTTGTCGGGCATGTGGAGTATCGATGAAGCGCGCGGCGTTTCTCGAATAAACCGAAGTGTGGCGCGATTTCAACCCTTGCGTTCTTTTTTTCTGCTGCGTACTATATCTTCACGCTATGAGCGGTGAACACCACAACATATTGTGGAAATGCAGCGTACTGCCGGTGGAAAATCTGGGTATAACGAGAGTGAATCCACTGTTCACGCCAATAAAAGACAAACCGAAGCCATACCGAAGAACAGCGTCCAGCACACACGAGGAAGGAACGGCGCATGGTCACGACCATCATCAAGCGCGACGGCCGCACAGCAGAATTCAACCAGGAGAAAATCGCCGAGGCGGTCGAAAAGGCGTTCCAGGCGTGTGGCGCCATGCAGGATCGGGCCGCGGCTGAAGGCATTGCGCAGCAGGTTGTGCAGAAACTCGACGACGGTGCCATCGAGGGCATCCCGACGGTCGAGGGCGTGCAGGATCTCGTGGAGGAAACACTCATCGAGTCCGGCTTCGTGCAGACGGCCAAAGCCTACATCCTCTACCGCGCCGAGCGCAGCCGCGCCCGCGATGTGAACAGCCGTCTCATCCAAACGCTCAAGGACATCACGTTCTCTAAGGCGTCGGACTCCGATATGAAGCGCGAGAACGCCAACATCGACGCCGACACCGCCATGGGCACCATGCTCAAGTACGGCTCCGAGTCGGCCAAGCAGTTCTACGAGATGTGCGTCATCGACCCGAAGTTCGCCCGCGCCCACCGCGAGGGCGACATCCACATCCACGACATGGACTTCTATACGCTCACCACCACGTGCTGCCAGATCGAGCTGCGCAAGCTGTTCAAGGGCGGCTTCTCCACGGGCCACGGCGTCCTGCGCGAACCCAACGACATCGCCAGCTACGCGGCGCTTGCGTGCATCGCCATCCAGAGCAACCAGAACGACCAGCACGGCGGTCAATCTATCTGCGATTTCGACTACGGCCTGGCCGAGGGAGTGCGCAAGACGTACCGTCGCCTGTTCAAGAAACATCTGGCCGAGGCGCTCGACCTGCTCGCAGATCTCGATGATTCGCGCGCGTTCGCCCAGGATACGCTCGAGCGCGTCGAGAACGCCACGGGCGCGTGGGCGAGCCTCGAATTGGACGAAGGTTTCGAAGCGAATCTTCGCGCCGAGTTGGCGGATGCCGGCATTCCGGGGGATATTGCCGACAAGTCGCTGGCCTATGCCGTAAAATGCGCCTTCGCCGATACGGACCGCACGACGTTCCAGTCCATGGAGGCGCTCGTGCACAATCTGAACACCATGCATTCTCGGGCTGGCGCGCAGACGCCGTTCAGCTCGGTGAACTACGGCATGGACACGAGCCCCGAGGGCCGCATGGTGGTGAAGAACATGCTGCTGGCCACCGAGGAGGGCCTCGGTTCCGGCGAAACGCCCATCTTCCCCGTGCAGATCTTCCGCGTGAAGGAGGGCGTGAACTACAATCCCGAGGATCCGAACTACGACCTGTTTAAGCTGGCCATGCACTGCTCGGCGAAGCGCCTGTTCCCCAATTTCAGTTTTCTGGACGCGCCGTTTAACGTGCAGTACTACAAGGGCACGCCCGAGACCGAGATCGCCTACATGGGCTGCCGCACGCGCGTCATGGGCAACGTGTACGATCCTGACCGCGAGGTCACGCCCGGTCGCGGCAACTTGAGCTTCACATCCATCAATCTGCCGCGGCTGGCCATTCGCTCGAAGGGAGACCTCGACCTGTTCTTCGACCTGCTGGACGCAAAGCTCGCGCTCACGGTGGGGCAGCTCGACGAGCGCTTCGAGATACAGGCGCGTAAGAAGGTGTACAACGCCCCCTTCCTCATGGGCCAGGGCGTGTGGATCGACTCGGAACAGCTGGCTCCCAATGACGAGCAGCGCGAAGTGCTCAAGCACGGCACGCTCTCGCTTGGATTCATCGGTCTGGCGGAGACGCTCGTGGCGCTGACCGGCCAGCATCACGGGGAGTCCAAGGCATCACAGAACCTGGGGCTTGAGATCATCGGGCATATGCGCGGCTATCTTGATCGCCTGTCGGCCGAGCGCGGCATGAACTACGGTCTGATCGCGACGCCGGCCGAAGGCCTGTCGGGCCGCTTCGTGCGCATGGACCGTGCGCGCTACGGTTCTATCCCTGGCGTGACCGACCGCGACTACTACACGAACGGCTTCCATGTGCCGGTATACTACGATATCAACGCGTTCGACAAGATCGAGATCGAGGCGCCGTACCATGCGCTCACGAACGCAGGCCATATCTCCTATGTCGAGCTCGATGGCGACCCGACCGAGAACCTTGAAGCGTTCGAAGCCGTTATCCGCCACATGAAGGAGAGCGGCATCGGCTACGGCTCGGTGAACCACCCGGTGGATCGCGACCCGGTGTGCGGCTACAACGGCATCATCGGCGATGTGTGTCCCAAGTGCGGCCGCACGGAGGAAGAGCACGGCGTGGCCTTCGAGCGCATCCGCCGCATCACCGGGTATCTGGTGGGCACCCTCGACCGCTTCAACGACGCCAAGCGCGCCGAAGAGGCCGACCGCGTGAAGCATTTCATCGCGTCGGCTGATCAGCAGACGCACTAAGCTTTCGGTTTCGTCGGCCTCCCGGCCACCGGAACCTGCGGCCGGTCGCAGCACCCGATCCCGCGGCGATGACGAGGGCTCGCGTACCCGTTGTGCGCTTCGCCCTCGCTCTCCCCGCGATCTCGGGCGCCACGGCCGTCCTCGCCGACTCACTACGCCGACCCGTTCGATTATTATGCGCCTTCCGGGCGCATGCGAGGCTGCCCATGACCACACCGACCACCATACGCCTCTACGGCACGGCCCCGGACTCCATCGTCGACGGGCCGGGGCTGCGCTACGCCGTGTTCGTGCAAGGCTGCTCGCATGCGTGCCCCGGGTGCCACAACCCCAACAGCCAGCCATGCGCGGGCGGCACGGTGCGCACGATTGAGGACGTAGCGGCCGACATCGCGGCGAACAAGCTCGCTCAGGGCGTGACTATCTCGGGCGGAGAACCGTTCGAACAGGCGGCTGCGTGTGCCGAGCTCGCCCGCCGCTGCCAAGCGATCGGCTTGAGCGTATGGACGTACTCGGGTTACGTCTATGAGCAGTTGGCGGCGCGTTCGTCGCAGTCCGAGCCCGGGGCGCCAGATGCGAGCCATGCCCCGCAATCTGCGGCCGACATCGCGGCGATGCTGCCTCATGTTGATCCTGCCGGCGCCGCCGGCTTGCTGGATGCCACCGACGTGCTTGTGGACGGCCCCTTCGTGCAGGCGCGCCACGCGTTCGACCTTGCATGGCGCGGTTCGTCCAACCAGCGTTTGATCGATGTTCCCGCCACGCGCCGTGCTGACCGCATCGTGCTTTGGGAGTCTCGAACGGTCCTGCCGCAGAAACCGCCTTCCTGGTAAAGCGAGCAGGGCCTGGTGCTCCGATCGCGGCGAAGCGATGCCCGCAGCGGCGCGACCGCGTTCGACAGGCCTCGTCGGTAACAAGCCTGTTGAGTTCTCTCGCGCCTATTCGTGATACGATAACCGTATGAGCCAACTTGAGCAGAATATCGAGACATTCGTACACAGCGACTGGATCACGACGGCCATCACCGCCGTGATCATCTTGGTCGTCACGGCGGTTTGCGCCCGGCTCGTTCGGCGCTTCATGCGCCGGCTACTGCATTTCAACGAAGAGAAAAACCTTCCGTCAAGCTCCATCTTCGTGAATATAGCCCGCGCGTCCGTGTGGATCTTGGGCGTGTGCATCATGCTGTCCACCTGCTTCGATGTGAACGTGAGCGCCGCAATCACCGCACTCGGCATAGGCGGCATCGCCATCTCGCTTGGGTTCCAGGACACCATCTCCAACTTGATTGGCGGCTTGCAGGTTAGCCTCATGCGCATCATCAAACCCGGCGACAACATAGAGGTGGGGTCGTCGTCCGGCGTGGTGAAGGATATCACGTGGCGCCATACCACCATCAGGAACAGCAAGGGGGAGGAAGTCGTCATTCCCAACTCCATCATCAACAAGACCGCCCTTGTCCATCTTCCCCCGGTGAACCAGGTGAGCGTTCCTATTGTCGTGGTGACCGGGGGCGAGCAGCTCGACGAGGTCGCGAAGGCTATCGAACATGCGGCCGCCGAGGCTGCGGGAGCGGTGGGCAAGTTGACGAAGCAGCCGACGCTGGCGTTTTCCCAGATTCTCGATGGAGGTTTCCAGGGAACGATTGTCTTTCGCATGGCCGATAGCCGCACAGGATCGCGCGCGGCCGATGCCGTTTTGCGCGCCGTAGCACCACTGACCAGGTCGAATGCTCCGGACAGGGCGGAGAAGGTTTTGGACGAGGCTCGGCGAGACGAGCAGAAAGCCAAGGACGCCGCCGATAGCTCCAGCCAAGCGAAGCCCAAGCCGAAGCCCAAGCCGAAGCCAGATCCCAAGGCTCCCCAGAGCCAGAAGGCGACCTCGGTCTTTCGGAGGCGCATGGCCCGAGCGCTGCGCAAAGACGAAGGAGAGCAGTCGTGAGCACGTCGGCACCCGAACATGAGAAGCGGCTGATCGAGCCCGGAACCGGGAAGGCCCCCTCAAAGGAGCCGAAGCCTGCACACGCCTCCAACGGTGGTTCCGAACTGCACGGTTTCGGCCCGGAACCGCAGGCAGCGGATACGCTCGCCGCACCGTCGACTGCCGAGCGTCCCGACTCGAACCCGGCTACAGCGTCGCCGAACGAGACGCGGATCGTCGAAGCGGGACCGCTGCATCGGTTGGACGGGGCGCTTGCGGTGCGGGGATGGGCGACGTCGCTGCTGCGCTCCTACGATCGCACGCGCATCAAAGCGCCCCGCCATCGCATCAAAGAGTGGGACTACTATCTGGTGAACGACGACGAGTACGCGGTGGCGCTCACTTTGTCGGACCTGGGCTACGTCGGCCTCGTGTCGGCTTCGATCATGGATCTGGTGCAGGGCGTCTCGCATACGGTCAGCGTCGTCACGCCGCTGCCGCTCGGCCGGTTCGGTCTTCCCGCAAGCTCGGATTCGGGCGTGTCGTCGTTCCAAAACGGCCGCGCCTCGTTTCGCTTCGAGGCTTCCCAGGGGCGCCGCAGCCTCAAAGCTCATGTTGCGCGCTTCGACGGCAAGGACGACCTCTCGTTCGAGGCTGTGCTCGAAGACGAACCGCGGGATTCCCTCGTCATCGCGACGCCGTGGAGCGAGGATCAGAGCGCGTTCTACTACAACCAGAAGATCGTCGCCATGCGTGCTCGCGGGAGCTTCAAGAAAGGCGTGCTGGTGCACGGGTTCAATCCGCAGAACTCGTTCGGCCTGCTCGACTGGGGGCGCGGCGTGTGGACGCGCGACAACACGTGGTACTGGGCCGCCGCTCAAGGCTGGCAGGGTCCGCGAGACGAGTCCGGGCGCGGCTCGCGGCGCTTCGGGCTCAACCTGGGCTACGGCTTCGGTGACACGACGGCAGCCTCGGAGAACATGGCGTTCGTGGACGGTATTGCGCACAAGCTGCACCGCGTGAGCTTCGGCATTCCCGAAAAGCCGGGCGCGGCGCATGCGAAGAAGCTGGGCGATCGTTACGACCTTATGCAGCCCTGGCGCATAACCGACGACGAGGGCCGTCTCGACCTCGCGTTCAGGCCGCTCCTCGATCGGTCCGATTGGATGGATTACAAACTGGTTCGCACCGATCAGCACCAGGTGTTCGGCACGTACGACGGCACCGTCGTGCTGGACGGCCATCAGCCGTTCGCCGTGACGAACCTGCTCGGCTTTGCCGAGGTTGTCCACAACGTGTATTAGGCTCCGACGGCCCGCCGCCTTTCGGCGGCATGTTGGCCGTCGGGATTCTTACAGGCCTGCGGCTGCAAAGCGCTTCTCAAGCGCTTCCTGGTGGATGGCGTACTGCATCGCCATGTTCTTGCCTACGCGGCCGCTCTTCACGAGCTCGAACAGACTCTGGTCCAT
Source organism: Enteroscipio rubneri (assembly GCF_963929405.1). Lineage (NCBI taxonomy): Bacteria > Bacillati > Actinomycetota > Coriobacteriia > Eggerthellales > Eggerthellaceae > Enteroscipio > Enteroscipio rubneri. The sequence goes on from NZ_CAWVIN010000003.1 coordinate 1,423,321, forward strand.
CGTGCGCATGCCCTCGGCGCTTCCGGAGGCGATGACGCTGTCGATCTGGTGCGTCTTCTCCTCCCGGATGAGGTTGCGGATGGCCGTGTTCGCGAACATGATTTCGAAGGCAGGCACCACACCTCCGTCGCGGGAAGGAACCAGCTGCTGGCTCACAATGGCCTGCAGCACCATGGAGAGCTGGATGCGAATCTGGCGCTGTTGCGAAGCGGGGAATGCGTCGATGATGCGGTCGACGGTTCCGGCGGCGCCCGTCGTGTGCAGCGTCGAGAACAGCAGTTGCGCCATCTCGGCGGCGGTAACGGCCGTGCCGATGGTATCGTAGTCGCGCATCTCGCCCAGCAGGACCACATCGGGGCTCTCGCGCATGGCCGAGCGCAGCGCTTCGCCGTAGGTGGCGATGTCTGTGGGCACCTCGCGCTGCGTCACGATGCAGCTGCCATGCTTGTGGATGTACTCGATCGGATCCTCCATGGTGATAATATGGCCCGTGCGCTGGTGGTTCAAGCGATCGATGATGCAGGCGAGCGTCGTGGATTTGCCCGAGCCTGCCGGACCCGTGACCAACACGAGGCCCTTCTTGAACTGGGCGAGCCGGAGCACTTCGTCAGGGATGTTGAACTCGGCCGGATTCGGCAGCCCAAAGGGGATCACGCGGATGACCGCACCGTACGAGCCGCGCTGGCGAAACACGTTCGCGCGGAAGCGGCCGATGCCGGGCAGGGCGAACGAGAAATCGTCGTCATGGTTGCCGTTCGCAATGAAGCGCTCCATGCTGCGGTCGGATACCTCGTAGATGGCGCGCACGAACATTTCGGTATCGGCGGGCGTGAACGGCGCCGATTCCAGCCGGATCTGACGACCGCCCACCTCGTACGTCAGGGGGAGCCCGGCGATGATGAAGACGTCGGACGCCTTCGCGTCGACCATCTCCTGCAGCAGTTCTTCAAGTTTCATCTTCGTTGCTCCTATCGTGTCTGCGCAGCGCCCGACCACAGCGTTTCGCCTGCGCCGTTCTCCGTCCAATTCGTAGTCGTTTTCCACGAGGTCACGCGGTATGTCGCATCGTCGAGAATCTCCAATTCGATGGCGAGGGAGCGCCCGCTGTCCGAGGCGAACTCTGCCTCGATCTTCGTCCCGTCGATGACGCCGCCTCCTGGCAGCGCGCGCTCGACCGCCGAGATCGCCTCGTCCAGGCCGCCTCCCGCCGCGCGAACGGGGGCGAGTGCGGCGTCCACCTCGGCCGTGAACTCCTGGGCGGCGCGTTCGTTGGCGTACGTATCAGCCGTGAATGCCCCCTGTTTCTCGGCGGCTGCGAACGTGGCCTGCGCCGTCGTCACCGAGAGCACAGCCATGACGGCCAGGCATACGATGATGACGAGCGTGAACAGGCTGATAGGCCCGATGCGCACCGATCCTCGTCCGCGCGCGGTCATGCGCCATCGCCTCCTCGGCCTCCGTCGCTCAGGTAGCGCGCCGTCTCCAGCTCGTAGATGGCCTCGCCTTCGCAGGACACGATGATGCTCGCGCGGTACAGCGTGCCCCCCGGCATCTGTTCGGAGGCCGTCTCCCGTTCCACGACGAACGTATCCGCTTGCTCGCTGCCGCCGGTTGCCACCGCGTTTCCCTCGGCATCGTACAGCGCAGCGCCGTATCCGGCTTGGGGGTCGGCGGCGAACCGTTCGGCTTCGTTCGACGCCAGGAGCACGGCTTGCGTCAGCTGGCGCTCCTCCACGCTGCGCGCGTGCGCCGAGCCGAACAGCTGCATGAACACCGCGAGGGAGAACGCCAGGAAGGCGAGCAGCAGAAGCGCCTCTACGATGAACGCGGTGCCGTGCCAGGCGGTGTCCTCGCTGCGCCGCGCTGCGAGCAGGGTGTTCGCACGTCTCTCCGCCATGCTAAGCGCCTCCTCTCACGCTGCGCAACGCCACCTGCACCGTGCCGTCATCGGTGTACACGGTGAGCAGCCCGTTCTCGTAGGAGAATGAGAAGCGCACGGAATCAACGATACGTGCGGCCTTCTCCGGCGTGTACGCTGCATCGGCGGGCGCGTACTCCTCCACGATGACGCCCTCGTACGAGTAGATGCGCGTCTCGAACGTGCCGCCGTCCAGGCGTTCTGTCAGCACGAGCGAGCGCCCTTCGGGCCCCTGACCCGTGCCGATGGCGTCGACCGCGTCGGCGGCGCGCACGCTGTTCGCAATGAGCCCGGTAGCTATGCGGGACGTATCGGCCTGGTCGCGCACATCGCCGAGCGTGCGGTAGAGATTCGTGCCAGCCGAAAGGGCAATGAGCAGCGCGATCAAGAACAGTGCGAACAGAAGCGCGGTGAATAGGCGTCCGAAACCGTGCTCGCTTTCGGCGCGCCGCGCGATCCGTCTGCTCGTCAGAGCATCCATAACCGCATCCTCGTCCAGATCATCGGGTTGTCCGCCCCTCATCGTGGCACCACCACCACGCTTGGCAGGATATTCTCAGCGAACACCTCGTAGGTGATCACGTAATCGTCGCGGTTCACCCGCAGCCCGTAGTCGCTTTCCAGATGTTCGAGCGAAGCGGGGTACGAGCCCTCGATGGCGCAGCATTGCTTCGCGCTGTTGAGGATGGCGTTGCGTACCGAGACGGCGCCCTGCTCGCGCAGGTTCGCCTCGACAGCTCCCGCTGCGAGCCAGCCGCCCGCGATAAGCGCGAGCGCCAACGCGAGCGCGACCATCCTCCTGCCGCGCCGTCGTTTCAGCTGCGATGTCGTCTGCTCGCGATACATGCGCCTCCCTAGCCGATCGATCCCATGATGCCGATGAGCGGCAGCATGACCGACACGAGCGTGGCGCCCACGGCAATGGTGAGGAACGCTGCAAGCGCGGGCTCTACGCCGTCCACGAGGCGATCCATCTTGACGACGGCGTCGTCGAAGAACGTGAGCGACAGGCGTCCCAGCACGCTTTCAACGCTGCCGGAGCGTGCACCGATGGTGAGCATGCGCGCGTATACGGGTTCGAACACGCCGCTGGCCGACACGGCCTGGGTCAAGCTCTTGGGTGCAGACACGTCGAGCATCGTCGCGCGAGCCTCTTCGAGCTGGCTTTTGAGAGAGCGGTGGTCGACCAATGCCACGGCCTCCTTCATGGCCGTGTCGGTATCGACGCCGGAGGCCACGTAGATGGCGAGCGCCGAAGTGAAGCGACTCAGGGCGAGCTGGCGCATGGTGCTGCGCGTGAACGGCAGCTTCTCGGCCAGTCGCATGAAACCGCGCCGCCCGCCTTCGCTGCGCATGGCCGCCGCCATGACGAGCACCGCGGCCGTGCATACGAGCGTGACGGCAAGCGCCGCCCAGCCGATGCCGATGGCCGCGCCTACCGTGGCGAACGATCCGGTGGCAAGCTCGCCCGACAGGCTTTCGTACACGTTTACGAACACGGGCAGGATAACGGCTACCGTGAACGCGAGGATCACCGACATCACGCACAAGAGCGCGGCAGGATAGACGACGCTCGAGCGCATCTTTGCGAATAGGCGTGCTTCTTCGTCGTAGTACATGGCCAGCGTGCGCAGCGTGGGCTCCAGGCGCCCCGATACCTCGCCCGCCCGCACCATGTCCACCGCATGGCGGGGGAAGGCGCCCGTTCGTTCCAGGGCGGCCGCGAGCGGTTCGCCTCCGGCAAGCCGCGCGTACACGGCATCGCATGTGCGCTTAAACGCGCCGTCCTCCATGTCGTCGCCCAACAGGCTTACAGCCTCGTCGGTTTGGATGCCAGCGGCCAGCATGATGGCGACGCTTTCGCAAAACGCGCTCACGGCGCTGCTCTCGAGCACGGATGTGGCCATATTCGCTCCTTGTCCTCAAAGCGCGTACGATCGTCGTCGTTCGTCCGTGCACGTCGGCTTCTAGTAGATGAACCGGTCGGTGTACTCTGTTGCATCGCCCACGTAGCGCTCCGATCCCCCCGCAGCGGCGAATGTCAGGTCGATGCGCGTCCAGGAGCCGGCCTCCACGCTTACCTGTACGCTCCTCCAGCTTCCATCAAGATATACCAAATTCCAGGCATGGTAAATATTATCTGGGGAAACATATCCGGTTACGATCTTCGTGGGTATGCCCTGGCTGCGCAGCATGGCCGCGCCCAAGCTTACGTAGTCGAAGCAGATGCCCGTGCCCTCGGCCAGCGTAGCGTCCGGATCCGGCACATAGCCCGTCGCGTCGGCCAGGTGCTCGGCTTTCTCGGTGTCGTAGCGCACGTTATCGGCGATCCACGTGTAAACGGCGCGCAGCACGTCGCCTTCGTTCTGGGCGCCGGAGGCGAGCTCGTTCGCCTTTGCCACGCAGGCGCTGTTCGCATCGTAGTCGCAGAATACGTTGGGGCGCAGGAAGGGTTCGAACTCGGTGTCGAGCGCCACGTCGACGGCTATGGCGTTGATGGATGCATAGCGGTCTCCCTCTGTGTTCTGCATGACCTGCACCTCGTAGGCGCCGTCACCCAGATTGAGAGGGGCCACCACCGGCGTCCCGTCGCCGGGAAGGTCGTAGTGGTACTTCATGCCGTCCTTTTCCACAAGGAATTTGAGGCGGCTTGCATTCTGGGCGGACGCAGCCACGTAGCCCTGCGAAGCATGCGAGACATCGATCAGACTGTCGTGGCTAGACGTTGCCGCATCGGCATCGAACTGCGCAACGGCGAGCTCGGGGCGTTCGAAGGCGGGCCCGCTCGTGGAGCCTTCCGCCGTTTCGCCGGCGGTCGTGCCGGGGCCGGAGCTGCCCGAGACCGTGCCGCCATCGAAGCCGTCGCATCCCGCCAGCGGGGACAGCGTGGCAGCGAGCAGAAACGCGAGCGCGGCTGCAGAGGCGCGGCGCAACGCCGTCGCCGGGCGGATCCTGCATGCGCCGGGACGTTTCACGGACGATCCTTCGTGTTCGGGTTCGGCAGGGCCCAGCGCGACAGGCAGGACCCTGGAATGTGTTCATTATAGCGTGTCCGAAACCGGGTCCTTCACGCGTTCCATACGTCCACAAACGTCCCGGCGCTGTCTCTTGCGAAGGTGAGTGCGGCGATGCGAACGGTCGCTCGTCGCCCGTGAGCGGTATTCGACAGGGGGGTGAGCGGTAAATCACCCTTCGACATACGGGTGGAGGAGGCGAGTTTCGTCGACCTGATCTCCATAATTGCGTGCTTTTGGGCAGCAATTATGGAAATAACGTTGCCAATGGATGCTCGAGGAGCTTCGGGCATTCGATATGTTAGCGTATTTGTGGTAAAATTCCCTATGAGCTTTACCGTGCTTTTTCGCATGGTCGAGCCTACCACATCAAGGATGCAGAACGGCATGTCAGAAAACGTATGAGCCAGTCTAATGGTAGCGGCTGCAAGGGTGACAGGATGCCCCGGAAGTAGCGTTTTGAGGATTCGGTGATACGTATGAGCATGCTGGAGAAACTGTGCGATGCGAGGAACACGTTCGAGGGCAAGGCGCTGGCCGTCTTCATGTCCTTGGTGATGGCATTCTCCTTCATCAACCTTTCTTCCTCCGCCGATGCGGCTGAGACCGGCGCGGCGCCCGAGGCTTCTGAGGCTCAGGTCGATAATTCGTCGAGCGAGTCCGCCGAAGCTCCGGCACCCGAATCCGCCCCCGCGGCCGAGTCCGAGGCGGCCGCCCCGGTTGAGGCGCCGACGGCTTCCGAGCCTCCCGCGCAGAACGAGACGGCCGTCCCGCCGACGTCCGAGCCTGCAGCCGACCTTCCCACCGCCGAACCCGGCGTGGCCGTGGTGAGCCTGGACTTCGCGCATGCGTACATCACGTACGCTGGTCAGGACATCATGCTGCCCACGAAGTCGTTCAATTTCCCCCTGAGCAAGGAGCTGGCGTTCAAAGCCGGCGCCGATACGGGCTATGAGGTGGGCGCTGTGATGGCCGTCGTGAGCGGCGTGGAAACCGAGCTGGCCGCCGACGAGCAGACCGGCGAGTACAAGGTTCCCGCCGACCTGGTAACCAGCAACCTCACTCTCAAGGTGGAGGGCAGGGCGGTGGAAGGCGATTCCGGCACCTTCGAGGACACCGCCGCGGAACCGATAACCTCCGACACGAAGATCGAGAGCGAAGAAGCTGCCGAAAGCGAAGGCGAAGCGCCTTCCGAATACGATGACGTCGCAGGCATCGAAGCCGACGCGAGCCGTCCTGCGTTCGAAGGCTACGCTCAAGCGGGCGACGTGCTTGTGAAAGTGACCGCTCCCGAAGGAGCGCTGCCCGAGGGAACCACGGTGCAGGCGATCCAGATCACCAGTCCGGCCGTGATTGGTGCCGTCGAGGCTACGGTCGAGGATCAGGGCAAGGCGCTTGAGGACGCGCGTGCCATCGACGTGACGCTCCTCGGTCCGACGGGCAACGTCATTCAGCCGGATGCCGCCGTGAACGTCTGCTTCTTCAATGCCGGCATCGAGGGTGAGACCATGGGTGTGTACCATGTGGCCAACGATGGCTCGAGCGTCGACTTCGTTTCGGCCCGCCAAGCCGATGCCGCCGCGCAAAGCTTCGACGTGAGCCACTTCTCCATCTATGTCGTGACGGCCGAGGGGTCGCCGCGACTCGCCACCTACAACTTCTACGGCACAGATGGCACGACGCTGGTTGATCGACAGATCGTGAGGACCGGTGACACCCTGTACGAGCCCGAGCCTCCCTCCGTTGCCGATGGCGAGAGCTTCCACGGCTGGTATGCAAAGAACGGTACCGAATGGGCAGATAGATTCGAAGATTTCGGCGAGCAAACGGTTGGCGAAACGGCTACGTACAACCTGTACGCAAAGGCTTCCGAAACGTTCTACGTGCACTTTATGGACGAATCGGGAGAACGCGTTTTTGCTACCAAGTCGGGGGCTTCCGGAGACGTGGTGCCGGTTGACGTCACGCTTCCCCTTGGTCCTGATGAAAGCGTGACGGGGTGGTACGCCGATGCGGATCTCTCGCACAAGGTCGATTCCGTCGAGTTGAAAGATGCGAACGTCACGCTTTATCCCAAGGTTGAAAAAGGCACATGGTTGACCTTCGATGCCAGGGGCGGGTCGTATACGGAGCCGGAATTTGTAGGCGTGGCGGGCATTTCAACCGAACCTGCCGAGCCGACTCGCGCGGGTTACGTTTTTGCGGGTTGGTACGACAACGATTCGTGCGAAGGGGAAGCCTATTCATTCGGCGGCGTGCTTCAACGGGATACGGCGCTCTATGCGAAGTGGGAGCCGGCTGAAGCGGGTTATCGCGTCGTCGTGTGGCTGGAGGGAGCCGATTCGACGGTTGATGCGGTGCAGTACGACTATGTGACCACCCTCGACTACAAGGGCAAGACGGACGAGTCCGTCGCGCTTCCCACTGCCACGGAGATCAAGGAGGCTGTTGGGACCTTCGCAATTGCGCAGAAGCATATTCTCGACGAAGTTGACGCTTCGAGCGATATGGCGGTGACGGTCAAGGGCGATGGCTCTGCGATTGCCAACGTATACCTCAATCGCGCCGAATACACCATCGATCTGCGTTGCACGGAAAAGGAAGTCGTCGGCACCAAGGCAGACTATACGGACTCTTACCCTATCAAGGCGAATTACGGAGCTGATATCTCCACGTTGTGGGATAGCGCATCGAACGAGATTAAGGCTAAGTACGGAGATCGCGTTTGGGTTGAGAAGCTGGCGAATATTGGAACGAACGGCAATCCCGTTATCGCTCCTTTCCAGACGATGACCCAAAACAAGGTTTTCTACTACGTCCGGAATGGCGTCAAGCTGCATTATCTGGAGATCAAAGTTGAGAAGGTCGGCAATACTAAAACTATTGCAAAAACCAATCCCAACGACCCCGCCTATAACCGCGGTGGCTATCGGTATTTCAAGACCAACGACGTTTCTATGTTCGAGCTTCAAAACACGATCACGTTGAATGCGACGGGCGTGCATGCGAATCCTGCGAATTACGTAAACGCTCTCAACGGGTTCGAATGGGTTGGTGCTGATCTTGCGAACGAATACGGATTCTTCCAGCCGGGGGGCAAGTATGGGCAGAAGTTCGTTGCCCGTCAGTACTTCCAAAGGAAATCGTACACCATCACGTTCAACAACGGTAGCTCGGTAAGCCAGAGTAAACCCATCAAATACGGTTGGTCTATCGAAGGTGAGGGCGCGGAGCCGAGCGCTGCTGATGCCGGCATGCCGGAAGGCTCGAAGTTCGAGGGCTGGTACACGTCGCCGACGTACTCGGAGGAGACGAAGTACGACTTCGACGATGCTACCATGCCGGCGCAGAACCTGGTTCTGTACGCGAAGTGGAAGCTTCCGACCTACCAGGTTACCTTCTACAAAAACATGGAAGGCTCTGCGAAAGCCGTTACCAGCGATGTTGATTATGGGGAATCGGTGGTTGAAGAACCGTCTTCGATCGCCGACGTTCCCGAGGGTTACAAATGGATCGGGTGGATGACGCGCTCCGGCTCTGACGGGGATTACACGTATCTGCCCTTCAGCTTCTCATCCCGGGCCTTTGGCGCTATCGAGCTCTATCCTTACTACATTAACAACGAGAGCCGCTCGGTGCGCTACGATGCGAACGGCGGTGTCGGCGCGGTGCCGACGGACGAGCTCAAGTATGCGCAGGGCAGCTTTGCCGAAGTTGCGAAGAGCGAGCTGACGCCGCCTGCCGGTCAAGCGTTCCTCGGATGGAGCATTCATGCCGATGGCAGCGGCGTGAGGCACTACCCTGGCGACTTGGTGCAGCTTGGCGGATCGGACATCACGCTGTATGCGCAATGGGGACAGCCGGCTCCTCGCACGTCGCTGACTTACGATGTCAACGGCGGAAAGGGCGATACCGCCACCATCGCTTCTATTGCCAACAACGACGAGGTAACGCTCAAAACGGCGGAAGAGCTCGGCTTCGAGGCTCCTCGGCCCGGCGTTCATTTCGCAGGCTGGAACACCGAGCCGAACGGCACGGGGGACTCGTTTGCCGGCGGCTCTGCTGTGAGAGTCGACCTCGAAGGGAGTGCGAACGTCCTGTACGCCCAGTGGGCTCTTGACGACGATACCCCGTATGCAGTCGAGGTGTACTACGAGGTTGACGGCAGCTATGGTCAGCCTGATGTCCAGCAGGGCGTCGGCACGACCGATGCCAAAGTTTCCGTGAGCGCAGCCGACTACGCCAAGACCGGATATACCTTCGACGAGTCCGCTCCTAATAAGCTCGAGGGCGCCATCGAAGGCGACGGTTCGCTCGTGCTCAAGGTGTACTTCAAGGAGAACACGGCTTTGATTGCCTATCGAGCCACCGAGGGCGGCAGCGTGTCGCGAGAAAGCGAGACGCTGCGAGCGGTCAGCGGTGAGGCCAAAGGCTCGAATGCCCAGCCTGATCCGAAGACGGATGCTGATCTTGGCTATTACTTCGCAGGTTGGAGCGTGGGCGATTCTTCCGAGATCGTTTCATGGGAGCCTGAGCTCGACCGTGCCGCTGTCGAGCGTTTCGCGAAGCATGACGGGGCGTTCGAGTCCACCACGTTCACTGCCCATTTCGCTGCCAAGAAGGAGCTCGTGATCATCTCGAAATCAGACGAGTTCGTTTACGATGGAACCGAAAAAACCGCGAGCAATACGGTGTTCGAAGGCGACGAAGGAGTGAACGTCGCCAACGTCGATGCGCGCACGACAGAAGTGGATGTAGGCGACTATCCGGTGGAGTTCTACAACCAAGACAAAATAAGAATTTTCGAGGACAGGACCGGAAAAGACGTGACTGACCGCTATGTGGTCAAGTACGTCAAGGGCACGTTGACAATCAAGCCTGCTACTCTCAAGGTGACGACGTTCTCTGCCTCCAAGACCTATGACGGTGCCCCTCTCACGGCTTCCGGCACGATGACCGGCTTGGTGAACGGTGAAACCGCCGCTTTCACCACCACCGGCACGGCCACCGAGGTCAATGCGCCCACAGGCACGCAGAACACGTACGATATCGACTGGAGCGGCAGCGCCAAGGAATCCAACTATAAGGTTGAAGCGGATATCGGCACGCTGATGGTGACCGAGTACGACAAGCCGATCGTCGTCACCACCGTCGGCGGCATCTTCACCTACAACGGCGAACCTCATGGCGCCGACGTCACGGTTTCCGATTTGCCCGCAGGCTACTGGAAAGAGACTGCCGCTTCGAGCGCTTCGGCCACCGACGTCACGGCCAGTCCTGTCGCGGCGACCGCCGACAAATTGGTCATCCGCAATGCTTCCGGCGTCGATGTGACCGACAGGCTGAACATAAGGAGGATCGACGGACAGATCGAGGTTACGCCGGCTCCGCTCAGCGTGAGGATCGTGGGCAATTCCGCCGTTAAAACCTACACCGGCGAAACGTTCACGGTTGACGACTTCACTGCCGAGCCCCTCATTGAAGGCAAAGCCGAAATCACGCTCAAGGACGGCGCGGCCGCTCATGCCGAGGGCGTTGATGCCGGAACCTATCCCATGGGCCTCGCGCCCGACAGTTTCGAGGTGCGGTCGAAGAACTACAACGTGACGTTGACGGTGGTGGACGGCTTTTTGCGCATCGAGCCAGCGGGGAAGATGTCCGTTTCGGCCAGCGACGTGGAAAAAGTCTATGACGGAAACCGCTACGGCGTGAAGGCCGAGGCCTCGGTGGAGGGTGCGACGATCCGCTACCGCGATCCGGTTACGGGCGAGTACAACCTGGAGGATTCGCCGACGTTCCTCGATTGGACGGACGGTCCGCGAACGGTAGAGTTCCAGGCGACCCACCCGAACTACGAGACGGCGTACGGCACCGCCAGTGTCACCATCAACAAGCGTGCGGTGACGCTGACCAGCGCCGACGCGGTCAAGTCGTACGATGGGACCGCGCTGCTCGCCGAGCGCGTCGTCGGGGACGTCGATTTCGCTGCCGGCGAGGGCGCCACGTATTCCGACTTCGCGTCGCTGATCGATGCGGGCACGACGCCCAACACCTTCACCTATCGTTTTAACGAGGGTACGAAGGCTGCAAACTATATTGTGAAGAGCACCTTCGGCACGCTCGAAGTGGAGAAAGTCCCGTTGGCTGTCACGGTGACGGGCAACCAGGCTGCAGCCGCCTATGACGGCGCGAGCCACCTCGCCGAAGGCTACGTTGTCGACGGCGCCGACGGCAAGGCCGAAGTCGCGCTGCGGGACGGCGTGCTCGCCCGCGCCGAGGGCGTTGATGCCGGAACCTACCCCATGGGCCTCGTACCCGACAGTTTCGAGGTGCGGTCGAAGAACTACAACGTGACGTTGACGGTGGTGGACGGCTCGCTGTCGGTGGCGCCTGCGACGCTGCTCATCTCGGCCAACGATGCGAGCAAGAAGTACGGGCAGGTTGATCCTACGTTGACGGCATCGGTGACGGGCCTGGTTGGGGGCGACTCCTTCTCCGGTTCGTATAATGTGACGCGCGTCGCGGGCGAGTCGGTCGGCACGTACGCGATAGCCGTCGAGAACGCAATCTCGGGCGATCCGAACTACGTGGTCAAAGTGGCCCCGGGTTCCTTCGCCATCGTTTCCGCCGATGCCGTTTCTCTCGTGGTAGGCGGAGGCACGAAGGTCTACGATGGCACGCCGTTGGTGCCGACGGGCTTCACGCCATTCGGTTTGGCCGATGGCGATTACGCAGAGGTGGTGTACAGCGGTTCGCAAACCGATGCCGGCTCGAGCGTCTCAAGCCTCGCGAGCTACGTTATCCGCAACGCCGCGGGCGAGGATGTGACAGCCAACTACAGGACCGTCAACGTGGTTCCCGGCGATCTGACCGTGATGGCGGCGGCTGTCACGATCGTCGTGGCCGATGCGGCTAAGGTGGCTGGCGCGGCTGATCCGACGTTCACCGGTACGGTGACGGGCCTCGTTGACGAGGGAGACCTCGGGCAGGTTGCCTATGCCCGCTCGAACGGCGACGAGGCTCCCGGAACCTATGTCGACGTGCTCACGGCCTCCTTCACCGACAATCCGAACTACGCGGTAACGGTCGTTCTCGGCACGTTCACCATCACGGCCGCCCCGGCAGTTCCTCCTACGCCGGTCACGCCGACGCCCGGCACGCCGACAGCTCCTCCGACGCCGATAGGCACCGTTCCCGACGGTCCGCTCGCTCCGATTATCACACCCGTTGTCGAGGCTCTCGAGGACGCCGTCACACCGCTCGCAGGCCCGCAGGAAGAGACGATCGACGACAACGAGAATCCGCTTGCAGGTTTCGATACGGTGCAGTGTTGGGTGCATTACTACCTGATCCTGGGCATCATTGTCACGGTGATCTACGGAGTTGGCGTGCTCGTACGGCGCATCAACTTCACGCGTAAGCTCGAAGATTTCGAGGACGACGTGCTTGGCGTCGCAGACGATCCGGCCAACGAGCCGACGCAGGCCCCGATCGCGGCTGAAGGCAAGGAGGCCTAGCATGAGGAAGAGCAACTGGACTATTCTGGCCGTTCTGGCTGTCGCTGCGGGCTTTTTCCTGTGGCTGTGGTACTACTTGGGCTTTAACTTCGTCGACGATCCGCTCGACTTGGTGCTCGCCGTGGCGTGGTGGGCGATGGTCGTGGCGCTGGCTGTGGGCATCCATGCTGCTGAGAGCAAACGCCGACGCCGCGTGCGCACGACCTATCTCGCGCCAGATGTGCTGTTCAACAGCGAGGCTGGGTTCGTCAACCTTGGTGCGTTCGAGGAGGGAACCACCCTCGCGGACGCGCTCGAGTATACGCTTGCCGGCTTGAAGTATACGTTCGACCGCAAGGATCCGTCATCCGATGCGCTCGGTGCAACGGGAGAACCCGTGGGGGCCGCCGGCCCTGAAGCCGTCGACGGAGATGTTGCATCCAGCGAGGGGCCTGCTGAAGTCAGACCGCAAGGTCCGGTAAGGTTCGAGCGCATCGTGCGCACGGACAAGTTCGACAAAGACGACGCCGAGAAGTGGGAGGGTGAGGTCGTGGACGTGAAGACGAGGCGCGCCGTGCCTTTCAAGGGCAAAGAGGAGCTCTCCGAGCTTTTGGCGGCTCAACCGATCTGAACGCGACAGTGGCCTCGTTAGGCACTCCGGCGAACCAATCGACGCCCCCTCGACCGAGGGGGCGTCGCCCGTTATGGCGGGGTCGCAGGTTCTTGGGCGAAGCGCTTTGCGTCGACGGCAATGCGAGCGGAGCGCATCCGCTTCAAGTCGCGTCGCTTGAAATCAGGCCGACTCGGCGATCTCGCAGACTTTACCCGAATTTGACCGGCTTGCGACGGCGCTTTGATGCTTGGTGCCCATCATGTTCTCCAGTGCTCCTTCCGCTCGAAGGGGCGCGTCGAATGTATGGGAGCGCCCTGAGGGGCTGCGAGGAAGGAAGAGCATGAAGAAGCGTTTGACGATGATCGCGATGGGAGCCGTGCTTGCGCTCGGTTTGTTCGGTCTCATGGGCTGCGCAGGCGGCGGGAACGAGGGATCCGCCGACGAGCGCGGCGGAGAGTCGGGCGGAACAGCTGCTGCTCCCTCGGGCCAGATCTCGGTGTACTCGCGCGAAGACGGCTCCGGCACCCGCGGCGCGTTCATCGAGCTGTTCGGCATCGAGGAGAAGGACGCGAACGGCGACAAGGTGGATATGACCACTCCGTCTGCGGCCATCACGAACTCCACGTCGGTCATGATGACGTCGGTGTCCGGCGACGAGAACGGCATCGGCTACATCTCGCTCGGCTCGCTGAACGACACGGTGAAGGCGCTCAGCATCGACGGTGCCGAGGCGACGGCCGAGAACGTGAAGAGCGGCGAGTACAAGGTGGCCCGTCCGTTCAACATCGTGACGAAGGACGGCACCTCCGATGTGGCGCAGGACTTCATCGACTACATCATGAGCGCCGAGGGTCAGAAGGTGGTCGAGGATAACGGCTGCATCTCCGTGGCCGACAACGCGGGCTCCTACACGGCTTCCGGCAAGTCCGGCAAGATCGTCATCGCCGGCTCTTCGTCGGTAACCCCGGTCATGGAGAAGCTGTCCGAGGCGTACAAGGCCCTCAACCCCGACGTCACCATCGAGGTCAACCAGTCCGACTCGACCACCGGCGTGAACATGGCCGCCGAGGGAACCTGCGACATCGGCATGGTCTCCCGTGAGCTCAAGGACTCCGAGAGCAGCGTGAAGGCCACGGTCATCGCGCAGGACGGCATCGCCGTCATCGTGAACCCGGGCGCGTCGCTGGACAACCTGACGTCCGACCAAGTGAAGGGCATCTACACCGGCGAACTGACCACCTGGGAAGATATCGTTCCGTCCGCGTAGCAGCCGCCGGAAGCGCTCGACACTGCGAGGCGCCGATACACTCCGAATCGCCCCTTATCGCTGCGCGAAACGGGGCGATTCGGGGCCCCCGGCGCCTTTCGCTGACTTTGCCAAACCAAGGAGTTTTCATGTCCCACCCGCATATCAAGGAAGGCATCGCGAAGGCGCTGTTCGTGGGAGCCGCGGGGATTTCGATCATTGCGGTCGCCCTCATCTGCGTCTTCCTGTTCGCCAACGGCGTGCCGGCCATCGCGCAGATCGGCCTGCCGGAGTTCCTCTTCGGCACCACGTGGCGGCCGGCCAACGACATCTACGGCATCTTCCCCATGATCATCGGCAGCATCTACGTGACGGCCGGCGCCATCGTCGTGGGCGTGCCCACGGGCCTTCTGTGCGCTATCTTCCTCTCGCGATTCGCCAGCGGAAAGGTCGCAGCCGTGCTCAAGCCCGGCGTCGAGCTGCTGGCCGGCATCCCGTCGGTCGTGTACGGCTTCTTCGGCCTCGTGCTCATCGTGCCGTTCATCCGCGCGAACATGCCGGGCAACGGCCTGTCGCTGCTGGCGGCAGCCGTGCTGCTGGGCATCATGATCCTGCCCACCATCATCACCGTGGCGCAGAGCGCGCTCGATGCCGTGCCGAAGAAGTACTACGAAGGTGCGCTGGCGCTGGGAGCCGACCACGAGCGCTCGGTGTTCCGCGTCATCGTGCCCGCCGCCACCTCCGGCATCATGGCCGGCGTGGTGCTGGGCGTGGGCCGCGCCATCGGCGAGACGATGGCCGTCATCATGGTGGCCGGCAACCAGCCCCTCATCCCCGAGAGCATCTTCAACGGCGTGCGCACCATGACGGCGAACATCGTGCTGGAAATGGGCTACGCGGCCGACCTGCATCGCGGCGCCCTCGTGGCCACCGGCGTGGTGCTGTTCGTGTTCATCCTGCTTATCACCATGCTGTTCAACGTAATCAAGAAGCGAGGTGAGATGAAGTAATGAGTCCGAAGCTCACCATAGCCTACGAGGCCGGTTCCGCCCCCGCGGCGCCTGCCGATTCCGACGATCGCATCGATGCCCTGTTCGCCGTTGCGGAAACGCGCCAGCGCAAAACGCGTCGCGTCGTGTCGGCGCTGCTGCGATCGCTCGTGTACCTGGGCGCGCTGCTCACGGCTGCGGTGCTCCTGTTCATTGTGGGATACATCCTGGTCAACGGCGTGCCGTACCTCACGCCCAGCCTGTTCGCCTGGGAGTACACCTCCGACAACGTCTCGCTCATGCCGGCGCTCGTCAACACGCTGCTCATGGCGGCGCTCTCGCTGGCTCTCGCGGTGCCCGTCGGTGTGGGATCAGCCATCTACCTGGTTGAATACGCACCGCGCGGCAGCCGTTTCGTCCAGATCGTGCGCACCACCACCGAGACGCTGCAGGGCATCCCCTCCATCATCTACGGCCTGTTCGGCATGCTGTTCTTCGTGACGGCGCTGCACTGGAACCTGTCGCTCATGGCGGGCGCGTGCACGCTGGCCATCATGGTGCTGCCCGTGGTCATGCGCACCACCGAGGAAGCGCTCATCGCCGTGCCCGACGCCTACCGCGAAGGCGGTTTCGGCTTGGGCGCGGGCCGTTTGCGCACGGTGTTCCGCTGCGTGCTGCCCTCGGCGGTTCCCGGCATCCTGGGCGGCGTCATCCTGGCGCTCGGCCGCTGCGTGGGCGAGGTGGCAGCCCTCATTTTCACGGCGGGCTCCATCGCCCAGATCCCGAACTTCCTCGAGCAGGGCGGCATGGCGCTGTTCGACTCGACGCGCACCCTGGCCGTGCACATGTACGTGCTGGCCAGCGAAGGCCTGCATGTGAACGAAACGTACGCGACGGCGGTGGTGCTGCTGGTCATGGTGGTGCTGCTGAACCTCCTGGCCACGTTTGCCGCGAAGAAGATGAGCAAAGGAAACCAAGATGACTAACGCTACCGTAGAGAAGACCACGACGCGCGCCGCAGTCCCCGCGACCGCGCACACCTACCTGCCGCAGGCTCGCGTGCGCACGGTCGAGCGCAGCGGCCGGCAGGCTCCCGCCGATGCGCCTGTGAAGATGGGCGTGCGCAACCTCGACCTGTTCTACCAGGACTTCCACGCGTTGAAGGGTATCAACCTGGAGTTCCCTCAAAACCAGGTGACGGCGCTCATCGGCCCGTCGGGCTGCGGCAAGTCCACGCTGCTGAAAAGCCTCAACCGCATGAACGACCTCGTGGCGGGCTGCCGCGTCGAAGGGGAGATCACGCTCGACGGCGAGGACGCCTACCGCTCACTCGACGCGAACAGCCTGCGCCGTCGGGTGGGCATGGTGTTCCAGCAGCCCAATCCCTTCCCGATGAGCGTGTACGACAACGTGGCATTCGGCCCGCGCACGCACGGCATCAAGAACCGCGCCGACCTCGACGTCGTCGTGGAGCAGAGCCTGCGCGACGCAGCCATCTGGGACGAGCTGAAGGATCGCCTCAAGAAGAACGCGCTGGGCCTGTCCGGCGGCCAGCAGCAGCGCCTGTGCATCGCCCGCGCGCTGGCGGTGCGCCCCGAGGTGCTGCTCATGGACGAGTCCACGAGCGCGCTCGACCCTATCTCCACCGCGAAGATCGAGGATCTTGTGGGCGAGCTCAAGAGCAAGTACACGGTGATCATGGTGACGCACAACATGCTGCAGGCGCTGCGCGTATCCGACAAGACCGCGTTCTTCCTGCTGGGCGAGATGGTGGAGGCCGGCGACACCGACGATATCTTCACGAGCCCCGCCGATCCGCGCACCGCGGACTACGTCGCCGGAAGATTCGGATAGGATACTGCGAGCTGGTCGCGCGAACCCGTGCAGCGGAAGTGCGCTTGTCGTGCAGCGGAAGTGCGCTTGCGCGCGCTGTTGCACGAGCCAGGTCGTCGAAAGGACCTTTTCCGCGAGGCCTGCGGTTCTTCCCTCGTCCGATGGGTCTTTCCGGCAACAGTCATCGCGCACTTTACGCAAATTTGATCGGCGCGTTGCCCTACGTCTGCGGCGGCTGCTTTACAATGATCCGAAACGATGTGCAGTATGAAACCGAGTGGCATTGGTTGATGCTCGACCGGCGAGAGGAGCCAGGCCGTCCGGGGTTGGCGTCGGAAGTTGGCGCCCGAGGATGCCCCGCCGTGCTGCCGACGCATTTCCGTACGCGAGGGCAGTGCGAGGAGTAAGATCGGGCGCCCTGGCCGGTCGCAGCGCCAACCGTGTGCCGCTCGGAGAACAGCGGAGCCAAGCATGATCTACTATGTGGAAGACGACACGAACATTCGCGATCTGACAGTGTACGCATTGCGTCAGGCCGGGTTCGAGGCGCAGGGCTTTCCTGCGGCCAGCGGGTTCTTGGACGCTTGCAAGAAGCGCCTGCCCGAGCTTGTGCTGCTCGACATTATGCTTCCCGAAATCGACGGTCTCGAGATCCTGCACCTGCTGCGCGAGGACCCGGCCACGAAACATCTGCCCGTCATGATGCTTACCGCGAAGGGAACCGAGTTCGATACCGTAAGCGGTCTCGACGCCGGTGCCGACGACTATCTGGCCAAGCCTTTTGGCATGATGGAGTTGGTCAGTCGCGTGAATGCGCTCCTGCGCCGCGCGTCCGCGCCTGCCCTTGCGCCCGACGACGAACTCTCATGCGGGCCCATCGCGCTTGTGACATCGGCGCACACCGTCGAGGCGGGAGGCTGTCCGGTGGCATTGACGCTCAAAGAGTTCGATCTGCTGCGTACGCTCATGCAGAACCAAGGGCATGTGCTTTCGCGGCGCCAGCTACTTGAAGAGGTATGGGGCATGACCTATGTGGGCGAGACGCGCACGGTGGATGTCCACATCCAAACGCTGCGCCAGAAGCTTGCGAATGCATGCGAAGGCGCCGATTCTTGCATTCGCACCGTGCGCGGCGTGGGTTATTGCATGAAGCAGCCAGCATGAGAGCGCAGACGACAAGAGGCGGCGCACGGCATTCGCACTGCGGTCGGAAGATGCGGCCATGAGCCCGACGCACTTCAGGGTGAAAAGTCTCGCCGGCAAGATATTCTCGAGCGTGCTCGTGTTCACGCTCGGCATCATCGTGCTACTGGCCGTGGCGATGACCACCATATACTATGTGTCCTACGAGCGCGATGCCGAGGCGGAGCTGGCTGCGAGCGCCCAGGACGCCGCACGCTACCTGAACGCCACACCTTCGGCCGAGAACGCACCCGCGCTCAAATCCCAGTTCAGCGGTTTGACACGCTATACGCTCATCGCTCCTGACGGCACGGTGCTGTTCGACAGCGCGGCCGATACCGGCACCATGGACAATCACGCCGACCGTCCCGAGGTGCAGGAGGCCGCCGAGGAGGGCGAGGCTGTGACTCTGCGTTATTCCGATACGCTTGGCACCGATACGGTATACGCAGCCGTGAAGCTTGACGACGGCGGCATTGTGCGCCTGTCCGAAACGCGCCACTCGCTGTTGTCGTTCCTCGGCGATATGCTCGTGCCCGTGCTCGTGGCGCTCCTCGTGGCCGTTGCGCTCGTGTTCGTCCTCTCGAAGGTGCTCACCAATCGCATCATGAAGCCTATCGATGCGCTCGATTTCGCCAATCCGCTGGACAACGAGATCTACGAGGAAATGGATCCGCTGCTCATTCGCATCGACGAGCAGCAGCGGCAGCTGAAAGCGCAGAATCGCGAGCTGGCCGAGGCTGAGAACATGCGCCGAGACTTCTCGAGCAACGTAAGCCACGAAATGAAGACGCCCCTGCAGGTGATATCCGGCTATGCCGAACTCATGAAGAACGATATGGTGCAGCCCGCCGATCGGCAGAAGTTCGCCGCGCTCATCTATGACGAGGCGCAGACCATGCGTTCGCTCATCAACGACGTGCTCACGTTGTCGAAGCTTGACGAGTCGGCGTTCGACGACGAGGGCGCGCCGGCCATCGAGCTTCTCTCCGTCGCCGAGCGTGTGGCGGGCCGACTTTCCAGCTTCGCGTCCGACCAGGGTGTGGAGGTGCGGGTGGAAGGCGCGCCCGCCTGCATAGCGGGGAGCCGCACCCTGGCCGAGGAGATGCTGTACAACCTCATCGAGAACGGTGTGCGCTACAACCACGAGGGCGGGAGCGTGGTCATGCGCGTGGAGCCCGAAGGCGACGAGGCGGTCGTCCGCGTGAGCGATACGGGCCCCGGCATCTCGCCCGATCTGCGCGACAAGGTATTCGAGCGGTTCTTCCGCGTGGATAAGAGCCGCTCGAAGGAGACGGGCGGTACGGGCCTGGGCCTGGCCATCGTCAAGCATGCTGTCATATATCATGGCGGCACCATTGCAGTGGAGGGCGAAGAGGGCCAGGGCACCACGTTCATCCTGCGTTTTCCTGCTGCGAACTAAGGAGCGCTACTGCCATACGGACTGCGCGTTCATCGGCTTTCGGTTGGAAAGCCGATGGTTCAAAGATTTTCGAACAAGTTGCCCAGCGTCGTATCCAAGCTTATTGCTATCTTTTCGAGAAAATCCACCGTGGGATTGCGCGTTCCGACTTCGACTTTGGCAAGGTAGGATCGTCCCACGCCCGTCATGAGCGCGAGTTGCTCCTGTGTGAGGTTGCGCTGCTCGCGCAATGACCGAATGCGCTGGCCGATGCTTTTTCGGGTTTCTTGAGTCATAGGGAAAGAGTACGATTGTATCCGCTATAATCTGTGCCCTATAGGACACAAACAGTAATGCGGGCCTAACGAGTGCATGCGAACGAGGAACGAAGAGGCGCTGAAGGGAGGAGTTGAGGTTGAACGACGAAGTGCTGTTCACGCAGCAATGGGCGACCGTGGCCGACCTTCTGCACCGCGAGATCGGCCGTGCGCTGAGAAGCGCCTTCGGCGTGACGTACCTTGCATTCTGCCTCCTTGCTTCGGTGCGATCGCACGGAGGCCGTATGGCGCTTTCGGCGTTCCCGCGCGATGCGCTTGCCAACGCCAATACGGTTACGGTTGCGGCAGCGAAGGCGACGAAGCAGGGCTACCTTGAAAAGCGCCGCTGCGCGAACGACCGCCGTGCTCTCGAAGTCGCGGAGACGCCAAGGGGCGCGCGCATCGTCGAGAGCGGGTTCGAAGCGATCTATGCGCGCCTGTGCGTCACCGTGTGGAAGAACCATGCGCGCCGCGATATCGACGAGACCATGCACGAATTCGCGAGCGTCGCTTCGAAGCTGGGCATCGATTCTGTCGAGATCAACCACCGTTGCCATCCCGTGCTCACGCCGTCCTATCTCATGTGCGTCGCCGGTCTGTTGCGCCAGTGGGAGTCGCGCACCGCGCGTTTCGCCGGGCTGACTTTCTCCGAATACCGCTGTCTGGCTCTGCTTGAACATCGGCTCGGATCCCTATCGTGCGCCGCCATCGCTGACGAGCTCGTGCTTGACCGGAGCACCGTGTCGCCCATCGTCACACGGCTTGCGGATGCGGGATACACGGTGGTCGAAGTCGGCCTCGATCGTCGATGCCGCTGCGTATCGCTCACCGGCAAGGGCAGGGTCGTGGCCGCCCTTGTCACGTCCGAGCTCGAGAATATCACGGCAGAGCTGTTTTCCGATGCGTCCCCGTCCGTGAAGGCTCGGGCGAATGAGCTGCATATGCGTATGTACGCCTCCTGCATCTTGTGAGCGGATGCTTCACTGATAAGCAAAAACCCTGGTAGAAACGTCGTTCAGGGTTTTTCCTCGAAAGATAAGCGTGATGGGCCCCATCATGCTTCATAATTTGCCCCTGTTCGAGCTTGCTTCCTACAATCGAAGGGAGGGACGCTGGGTCCCTTGCAGGGGAAGGTGGCCCGAGGGCGCTCCGTCGCACAGAATGCGCGGCCACCGTCGACGAACGGAGGAATTGGGATGCCGAATTCAAGCGAGGGACTATCCCGGAGGGACTTCTTGAAGGGAACAGGCGTCGCGGCCACGGCCGTGGCCGCCGTGGGGCTTGCCGGATGCGCGAGCTCGGGATCGGGGGCCGGTGCGCAAAGCGCGTCTTCGATTGCATGGGATCGCGAGACCGAGGTGCTCGTGCTCGGCTTCGGGGGAGCGGGGGCGGTTTCTGCCGCTGCCGCCCACGAAGAAGGGGCCGAGGTGCTCATTCTGGAAAAGGCCCCGAAGGAGGGCGGCGGCACGACGCGCATCTCGACCGGCTATTCCTCCATCGTGCTCGATCCCGACGGCGCGCTCGAATACCTGCATCATCAGGTGAAGGGCCTCACGCCCGACGAAGTGTTTGAAGCGTACGTGCAGGAGGGGGCGACGCTCGTCGACTGGCTCGACGACCATGGGCTCACCTATACCGACGTCAGCAGCGTGCTGGGTTCCGACTACAAAAACTGGCCCGGCTCCGACGCGTTCGGTGCGGTCGGATTCACCGACGAGGACGGGGTCAACAGCGGCACGGCGGTGTTCGACTGGGCTACGGCCTACATGCAGGACAACGGCATCGAAATCCTGTTCGACTCGCAGGCGTACCAGCTGGTGCAGGACCCTGAGACGAAGGAAGTCGTCGGCGTCCGCGCGCGGCATTCCGACGGTTCCGAAATCGCGGTTCGTGCGAAGAAGGCCGTCATCATGTGCACGGGCGGCTTCGAGTGCAACGATCAGATGATCGGCAACTACCTGGTGCCCTCTCCGCTCGCGCGCGAAGGGTGGATGTTCAACACCGGCGACGGCATCAGGATGGGGCAGGAGATCGGCGCCGATATGTGGCATATGAACATGCTCGATGCGTACGGCGTTACGTTCACGGAGCCGGGCGCCATCACGGGCCGCTTCGGGTTGAACGGGGCTACGTGCGCGACGGGAAGCTTCATGTGGATCAACCGCACCGGCAAGCGCTTCATGTGCGAGAATCCTTCGAACATCGGCACGCCGCTCGCGCACCGAAGTGTGAACCGCTTCTCGCTGTTCGACGACATCCCCGGATCGTTGCCGCTCGGCTACGACTCCTCCTATCGAGACATCCCGTTCTATCTGCTCATCGACCAAAAGCAATTCGATGCCGCGCCGCTGTACGATAACAATCAGAACGCCGGATGTGGCCTTATCGACAAGGAGTTGGGCGGGGTCGAACCCTGGAGCGAGGACAATCATGCGGAGCTCGAGAAGGGCTGGATCCTCAAGGGCGACACCATCGAGGAGATCGTCCAGAAGATGAACGAGAACAGCAAGGACGAGGGGTACCACATGGACCCGGCCGACTTGCAGGCCACCGTCGACGCATACAACGCCGATTGCGCAGCTGGCATCGACTCCCAGTTCGGCCGTCCGGCCGTAGCGAACGACGTGCCGAACCTCGTGCCGCTCGACACGCCGCCGTACTATGCGCTGCGGCTTATGCCCTGCATGAACACGACGAAGGGCGGTCCGGTGAAGAACGCGAAGGCCCAGATCCTCGACACGCACGGAGAGGTTATCCCGCGCCTGTACGAAGCGGGTACGCTCGGGCATACCGCCGCGCAGGTGTACTGCATCTTCGGTGCCAACTTGGCCGAATGCTTCAACTTCGGGCGTATCGCCGGGCGAAATGCAGCCGCCGAGACGCCCCTCGAGGCGTAAAACCTCCCCGCGCCGCCGCCCGCGAAGACGGACGGCGGCGCCCCCTCCCCCTCGAAAGGGCGTGAAACGACACGATGAGAAACCGAATTGTACGGACCCGCATCGTGGCGGGCATGATTGCGGCTGTCGCAGCGCTTGCCGTCATGTTCGCGACAGGATGCGCGCCTCGAGAATCTTCGCTGTCGCAGGGCGGCGGAAACGAGGGCGGCGACGATACCCTTCAGATTTCCTGGAGCGTTACGTCCGACTGCGAAAGCTGCCATACGCGGGAGGCAGCCGCGCCCGCCGATGCGACGAGCCTGCATGCCGTCCATGCGAGCTCCTCCTGCCTATCGTGCCATGATGACGAGCAGGGCCTGGCCAAGGCTCATGAGGGCTACGAAGAGAAGGATCCCGCGTCCAAATTGAAGAAGACCGATGTCGCCGACGAGTCGTGCCTGGCTTCCGGCTGCCATGATCAGACGGTGCTTGCGGAGGCGACCGCGGGCGAGACCGTATTGACCGACACGAAAGGCACGGTGGTGAATCCGCATGATCTTCCCATCCACGAAGATCATGCGAAGGGCGTGCGATGCGCTTCCTGCCACAAGATGCATGGTGAAGGCTCGATCGAGGCCGATGCCGTCTACCAAGCGTCGAAGGCGACCTGCCTCTCTTGTCATCACAACGAGGTGTACGAATGCCATACGTGTCACACGTGATGAGTTCGGACATCGTTTAAGGGCGCTGAAAGCGTGAAAGCGGCCCATGGCCGCTTTCACGAAAAGCCCCGCCCCCGGCCAGAAGGATGAACCCACCTCAAAAGGTGGGTGCTCGCAGCCCGCTTCCTGGCTTTCGCATCAACGGATGCGAATCTCCATTTCACGCGCTATCTTGAGCTCCCTCATGTCATAGCATCGGTCCATCGCAAAGTATGGCTTCGAGGGCAGGACCTTCTTTGAGTATATGGGTCGTGCTGTCAAAATAAAGTCTTGACATCTAAGTTGTTGCGCGGTTTACACAATCGCGTCTCCATCCTTCCATCTGCTATGATAGGAAACCGGAGCCACGCGAGGGAGGATGCATATGGAACCGCTCGTCATCAAAGGCATGCCGATCGGGCAGGGAAGGCCCAAAATCATCATCTCGCTCATGCACGCCGAAGCTGCAGACGCATGCGCCACGGCAAAGCGCGGCAGGCAGGCTGGCGTCGATTGCTTCGAATGGCGCGGGGATTTCTGCCGCAACGTCCACGACATACCAAACATGATCGAGGATGCGTGCCTGGTGGCGGATTGTCTGCCGCACAACCCCCTGCTGTTCACGTTTCGCTCGGTCGACCAGGGCGGGCAGATGGATCTGCCCGTAGACGCATACGTGGCGCTCAACGAAGCGCTCATCGAAACGGGCTGCATCGATATGGTGGACATCGAAACATGGATTGGCGATGCCGCGGTATCCGACCTGATCGCACACGCGCATGCGCACGGTGTTGCAACGGTCGTCTCGTACCACAACTTCGCAGGCACTCCCCAGACCGACTGGATGGTATCGCTGCTCACCCACATGGCCGACCTGGGAGCCGACATTCCCAAGATCGCCGTCATGGCGCACACGGCAGCCGATACCCTGCGGCTGTTGGCCGCAACCGAGGAAGTGGCGCGCGTCCACACGGACAAGCCTCTTCTCACAATGGCCATGGGAACGCAGGGCAGCATATCGCGCCTTTCCGGCGAGTTGTTCGGCTCGGCCCTGACGTTCTGCGCGCTCGAGGCATCCTCGGCTCCGGGGCAAGTGGACGTGGCGCGCGCTCGCCTCATCATGGACGCGTTCCACGACGTGCTGGCATGAGCGCGATGCCGAGGCGCTGATCGTCTTTGCCCGAATGCTCGACGTAAGCACCTGCACGCACAAAGGTGCAGGTGCTGTGAATGATGCTATGCAAACAGGCGTTCGCATGATACTATGGCTTTCATGGACTCATTATTCACCGATATGGAAAACGAGCGCAAATCGGAGGTTGCGCCTCTTGCGGTGCGCATGCGGCCGCGCTCGCTCGAGGAGGTCGTCGGCCAGGCCGAGGCCGTAGGCCCTGGAAGCTGGTTGCGTACCGCTATCGAGCAGGATCGGCTGAGCTCGGTCATCCTGTTCGGCCCGGCAGGTACGGGCAAGACCTCGCTCGCCCACGTGATCGCCGAGACGACTCGGGCCACGTTCGTGGAGGTGTCCGCCATCGGCGGTACCGTGTCGGATCTGCGGCGCGAGATCGACGCGGCCGAGAAGCGCCTGACCGCGTTCGGCTTGCGCACCATCCTGTTCGTCGACGAGATACATCGCTTCAATCGCAGCCAGCAGGATACGCTCTTGCACGCGGTGGAGGATCGCGTGGTCGTACTCGTGGGCGCCACTACGGAAAACCCTTTCTTCGAGGTGAACTCGGCCCTCATCAGCCGCTCCCGCGTGGTCGAGCTGCACGGCCTGTCCGATGGCGAGATCGGGGAGCTCGTTGGCCGCGCGCTTTCCGACGAGCGGGGCCTTGGCGGGCGCTACGGGCTGGACGACGGGGCGCGTGACGCCATCGTGCTGCTCGCGGGCGGCGATGGCCGCACGGCCCTCACCACGCTCGAGCTAGCCGCGGGCATGGTCGATCCCGGCACGCCGCAGAAGCCCACGCGCATCTCCGAAGAGGACGTGCGCGCCGCCACGCCGCATCGCGTGCTGCCGTACGACAAGAACAAGGACATGCACTACGACGTCATCTCGGCGTTTATCAAGTCCATGCGCGGTAGCGATCCCGATGCCGCGCTGTACTGGCTCGCCCGCATGATCGACGGGGGAGAGGATCCGAAGTTCATCGCGCGCCGCATGTTCATCGCTGCGTCGGAGGATATCGGCAACGCCGATCCGCAGGCGCTGCTCGTGGCCGAAGCCGCCTTCAAATCGGCCGAGGTCATCGGCTATCCCGAATGCCGCATCAACCTGGCACAGGCTGCCGTCTACCTGGCGCTTGCGCCCAAGAGCAACGCGGCGGAAGCCGGCATCGACGCCGCGCTGGCCGAGGTGCGCAACGGACCCGCCCGCGCCGTTCCCGACCACCTGCGCGATCGGCATCGCCCCGGATCGGAGAACTACGGTGCGTACCGCTACCCCCACAGCTATCCCAGCGGCTGGGTGGAGCAGCGCTACCTGCCCGACGGCTTGGAGCGCGGCTGCTTCTACCGCTCGAGCGATCGCGGTTGGGAGGCCTATCGTGCCGACTCGTTTGCGCGCGATCGCGCATCTTCAGCAACGGCTTCGGAGGATGGTGAAAACCCCACGTCGCAGGAAAGGTAACCGCTTTCCTACTCCTATGGAAGCAGGGTGGAAACAAGAGCCAGCGTGTATAGAATCCAAGGTGATCGTGCTATAGTAATGCCCTCGAAACAGGAGGAAACGCCGTGGATGTCAACGAAATCATCAGCCTCGCTCTGCCGATCGTGTACGTGATCGTCGGCGCAGCTCTCGTGTGGTTCGTCATCGAGCTCGTCATGACGGTGCGCAAGACGCGCAAGACGGTCGATGATCTTCAGAAGCAGGTGCAGCCGACGCTCGCCAGCGTGGAACGTATCACCGCATCGCTCGAGCCGGTGGTTGCGAAGGTGGATCCGCTCGTCGAGCGCGTGTCGCTCACCGTTGACGCGGCGAATCTCGAAATCATGCGCGTCGACCAGATACTCGAGGACGTCAACGAGATCACCGATTCCGTCTCGTCGGCGGTGGAAGCGGTCGACACGGTGACCAACGCGCCGCTCGAACTGGTGAGCAGCGTATCGACGAGGGTGCGCAACGCGTTCAAGCCCCGCCGTGCGAGCGAGGAGTCGGTTGCGCTCGGCCAGGCGAAGGCCGAGGAGGAGGCTGCGCAAGCGGGTTCTTCCGCTGTCGCGCCTGCGCCGCGTCCTGCCGTGAGCGCCGATAACGGCCCCAAGCATGCATCCCCCTCTGCGCCCGCCTGCGATTCCCCCCGTTCCGCAACCGCGTCGAAGAACACCGAGGTGCCGGTGTCCACGGTGGTCAAGGAAGCTGTTTCGACTTCGGTGAAGGCGGCGCAGGAAGCCGTGGCCGATCAGCGAGAGCAGCGCGCCGAGCAGCGTGTCGAGCGCGAGGAGCGAGCCGAGGCCAAGCGCGCGGCGGCGGACAAAACATCGGAAGCCGCGGCGCATATGGCCCATGCCGTAACGACGGCGGCCAACGTTGATGCTGATGCCGCTCAGAAGTACTTCACCTACGACGGTTCCGAGCCTTCGGCGCCTGCGGGCAGTGCGTCCGCCCCCGATTCGCGCGACAACGAAGCGCAGCGCGAAGGGGCATAGCTCGGTGGATGAGGCTAATCGCGAATCCGGTAAAACCGAAAAGGCACGGCGCGGGTTTCTGACCGTATGGACGATCGTCGGAGCCATTCTGCTCACCGGCGTTTTTATCTACCTTGTGAACATTTTGAGCGTGCCCGTGGGCATCGTGCTGTGGGCCACCATTATCGTCTTCTGCTTGCGGGGTCCTGTCAACAAGCTCGAGAAGCTCGGCGTGTCTCGCGTTGTGGGAACGACGGTGGCCTATCTTGCCATGTTCGTGGTGCTGCTCCTTATCGGCCTGCTCATGTTCTCGCCGGTTTTCGGCATCGGCGATCAGTTCACGAGCCTGATCGAGAGCGTGCCCGGCTACGTGCAGACAATTATGGGCTGGACGGGCTCCCTGTACGACCGATACGCCGATGTGCTCCAGAACGATACGGTCCAACAATGGACCAACGACGCTCTGACGGCCATCGGAACGTGGGCATCGTCGTTCGCGAGCGAGAGTGCAGCCGGCGTCGTGGCGCTCGGCACCGGCGTTCTCAACAGCTTCGTTGCCATTGGCTTCGCGCTTGTCGTGGCATTTTGGATCCTCATGGACCTGCCTGCGCTCGGCCGCGAATGCATGCGCCTCGTCGGTCCGAAGCGCCGTGAAGATATGGAGATGCTCCACGTCACCTTCACGCGCGTGATGGGAGGCTACATCAAGGGCACGCTTTTGCAGTGCGCCGTCATCGGCATCGGATGCGCCGTGCTGTTCGGCATCATCGGCATCCCCAACTCGGCGGCACTCGGAGGCATTGCCGGCCTGCTCAACATCATCCCCATCGTGGGCCCATGGCTCGGCGGCGCCCTCGCAGCGGTGGTTGGCGTGTTCGCGAGCCCCTGGATAGCCATCATCGCCCTCGTGGGCACGATCATCATCCAGCAAATTGTCTACACGTTCGTGTCGCCGAAGATCATGGCGAATTCTGTCGACGTGCATCCGGCGCTCACGCTCATTGCATTGATGGCCGGCTCCGCCATCGGCGGCGCAATGAGCGGATTCATTGGCTCGCTCGTGGGCATGCTCGCCTCTATTCCCGCCGTCGCCGTGGCGAAGGCGGTTTTCGTGTATTATTTCGAGAAGCGTACGGGTCGTCAGCTCGTGTCGGGCGATGGCGTGTTCTTCAAGGGGACGCCCGCTTCCGGCGGCGTGCCCGATCCCATAGCCGATGCGACATCGCCTCATCCCGACGTATCGGCTGCGTTCGAACGAGTCAAGGAGCGCAAGGCGGAGGCCGATCGCAGGGCGCGGCATCGCAAGAAGCGCTGATCGCCCTGCCGGCCGATCAGCCGGCGGTTGCGGGCGGTCGCAACTGCGTGGGGGTGCGCGGATGCCGAGGCGTCCGCGTTGTCGATAGTGGAGCAGCGGGCCGTGCAACGCGGCCCCCGAGGAGATAGAAAGACACAACTATGAAGTACATGACCAGCGCGGAGATCCGCGAGAAGTACCTGAGCTTTTTCGAGGAGAAGGGCTGCAAGCGCTGGCCCTCGTCCTCGCTCATCCCCGACGACCCGTCGCTTTTGCTCACGAGCGCCGGCATGGTGCAGTTCAAGCCGTACTTCCTGCAGCAGAAGCACCTCGAGGCCCCCTACATCGGCACGACGACGGTACAGAAGTGCGTGCGCACGAACGACATCGATATCATCGGCACCACGGGCCGTCACCAGAGCTTCTTCGAGATGCTGGGCAACTTCAGCTTCGGCGCGTACTTCAAGGAGGAGATGTGCGCGTGGGCGTACGAGTTCTCCACCGAGGTGCTGGGTCTGCCGGCCGAGCGCCTGTACTTCACCGTGTACCTCGACGATGACGAGACCATCGAGATCTGGAAGAAGCTCGGCGTGCCCGACAACCACATCTCGCGTCTCGGCGAGGAGGACAACTTCTGGCGCGCCGGGCCCACCGGCCCGTGCGGCCCGTGCTCGGAGATCTACTTCGACCAGGGCGAGAGCTTCGGCTGCGGCAGCCCCGACTGCGCGCCGGGCTGCGACTGCGACCGCTTCCTGGAGTACTGGAACCTCGTGTTCACCCAGTACGACGGCCAGGAGGACGGTTCGTTCGTGCCGTTGCCGAAGAAGAACATCGACACCGGCATGGGCCTCGAGCGCATCGCCGCCATCCTGCAGGGCGTCCAGTCCAACTATGAGACCGACGTGCTGCGCAGCCTCGTGGCAGTGGGCGAGCGCTTGAGCGGCGCCGTGTACGGCAGCGACCCGGCCACCGATCTCAGCTTGCGCATCATGGCCGATCACAGCCGCGCCGTGGCGTTCATGATCGCCGACGGCATCCTGCCGTCCAACGAAGGCCGCGGCTACGTGCTGCGCCGTCTGCTGCGCCGCGCCGTGATGAAGGGCCACCTGCTGGGCCTCGACAAGCCGTTCCTCAACGAGTATGTTGACGAGATCGTGAACCTCATGGGCCACGTGTACCCCGAGATCGTGGAGAATCGCGAGCTCATGCGCCGCGTCATCCTGTCCGAGGAGGAGCGCTTCGGCGCGAACCTGCGCCAGGGCCGCGCCTTCCTCGACGAGGCGCTGGCCGAGCTCGAGGGCGTCGTGCTGCCGGGCGACCGCGCCTTCACGCTGCACGACACGTACGGCTTTCCCGTGGAAGTCACGCGCGAGCTGTGCGACGAGCGCGGCATCGAGGTGGACATGGAGGGCTTCGGCCGCTGCATGGACGAGCAGCGCGAGCGCGCCCGCGCGGCCAACACGAAGGACGCTGAGGCGGCCTGGTCCACGTACGGCGGCGTGATGAACGAGATCCTCGAGGCCGTGGGCCCCACCGAGTTCCTCGGCTACGCGAAGAACGACGCCGATGCGCGCGTACTGGCGCTTGTGAAGGACGGCCAGCAGGTCGACGCGCTGGAGGCCGGCGACGAGGGCCGCATCGTGCTGGACGCCACGCCGTTCTACGCCGAGAAGGGCGGCCAGATCGGCGACACGGGCGCCATGACGAAGGACGACGCCGCCGTGCGCGTGCTGGACACGAAAGAACCCGAGAAGGGCCTGATCGCTCATACCGTGCAGGTGGAGAACGGGCGCGTGAGCGTGGGCGACACCGTGCACGCCGCCATCGACGTGCCGCGCCGCGAGCGCATCCGCCGCAACCACACGGCCACGCACATCCTGCATTGGGCGCTGCGCCAGGTGCTGGGTGACCACGTGAAGCAGGCCGGCAGCTACGTTGCCGACAACCGTCTGCGCTTCGACTTCACGCACTTCGAGGCCATGACGGCCGAGCAGATCGCCGAGGTGGAGCGCCTGGCGAACGAGAAGATCATGGAGAACCATCCCGTGCGCGCCTACGAGACGTCGCTCGCGTCGGCGCGTGAAGCCGGCGTCATGGCGCTGTTCGGCGAGAAGTACGGCGAGTTCGTGCGCGTGCTCGACATCGAAGGATTCTCGCAGGAGCTGTGCGGCGGCACGCATGTGTCGGCCACGAGCGAGATCGGCTTCGTGAAGATCACGTCCGAGACGAGCGTCGGCGCGAACCTGCGCCGCGTGGAGGCGGTGACCAGCTTCGACGCGCTGGCGTACATGAACCGCGTGGAAGCCGAGCTCAAGGAGGCGGCCGAGGAGCTGCGCGTGCCGCTGTTCGACGTGAGCGAGCGCACCCAGGCGAACGTGAAGCAGCTCAAGGAGCTGCAGACGAAGATGAAGCGCAACCGCCAGACCATCGCCGACGACGGCATCACCGCGCTGCTGGAGAGCGCCGTTGACGCGAAGGCCGGCTACCCGGTGGTCTTCGGGCGTTTGCCCGAGGCCGACGCAGGTCAGATGCGCAACGCATGGGACGTGCTGCGCGCGCGCCTCGGCAAGCCGGGCGCCGCGGTGCTGGCCACCGAGAAGGAGGGCAAGCCCACGCTGCTTGCCGCCGGCACGCCGGAGGCGGTGGAGGCGGGCTTCGACGCCGGAGCCATCATCAAGGCGATCTCTCCGAACATCAAGGGCGGCGGCGGCGGAAAGGCCGCCATGGCGCAGGCCGGCGGCAAGGACGCCTCGGGCATCGACGCCGCTCTTCAGGCTGCGCGCGAACTGCTGCTGTAGGGTTGCCGGCTGGGTGCCGCGCCGAGGGGCGCGGCGCTCGGGCAGTCCTGAGCTCGCGCGAAACGTCCACTGGACGTTTCGGCTCGTGCGGAATCTCGCGGCGCACCCCTCGGCGCGGCACCCGAGGCGCGTCTGCCGCTGGTTGCGCCGGCTCTGCGAGTGGCGCTTTCAACCAGGGGGAGGGATCCTTGCCGACGGCTTCTCCATGAATCGGAGAAGCCCTTTTTCTACGGGGGAGGCTTTCATCATGCGAATCATGGCGTTGGATATCGGCGAGACGCGCGTGGGGGTTGCGGTGAGCGACCCTGGGGAGCGGGTGTCGTCTCCGGTGTCGGTTCTGCCCGCGGCTGACGTGCTCGCGCATGCGAAGCCGTTTCAACGTCTGCTTGAGGATTGGGAGCCGGAGCTTTTGCTTTGCGGACTGCCCATCACCTTGGCGGGCGAGGAGGGGCCGCAGGCTGCACGCATACGAGCTGCGGCGAAGGCCATTTCCGACGCCTGCGGTATTCCATGCGAATTCGCTGATGAGCGCTTGAGCTCGCAGGAAGCTAAACGGAGTTTGCGTGAAAAGGGTCTGACTGAGAAGGCCATGCGCGGCAAAATCGATATGATAGCGGCGAGTTTGTTTTTGCAGGCATGGCTCGACGCGCGCCGTGAGCGGGAAAGGTGAAGGATTCGACGATGCCTCCACGCAGAAAGCAGGTAACCTACTCGCGGCGGCCGACCCATGCCGCACGTGCCGCGCATGCTCGCGGGGAGCGCCAGTTCAGGAAGTACGATACAAGCTACATCCGTCCCAAGCGCAGCGCAGCTCCCATCGTATTCACTGTCATCCTGGCCATCGTTGTGCTCGGTGGTTTGGGCTTCGGAGCCTTCTACCTATTCAATAGCTGCTCGTCCTCTTCGGTGGAGCTTCTCGCAGAAGGCGAGGAGGCGACGGTGGTGGTGGAAGAAGGCGCAGGCGCGCGCGATATCGGCCAGCGTCTTGTCGAGGCGAGACTCGTTCCCACTTCGGCTGAGTTCACGAAGCGCGTGAACGAGCTCGGCGTTGACGGCGGGCTTAAGCCGGGTACCTATACCTTCTCGGGCGGCACCAGCCTCGACGACATCATCCGCACCTTGCAGGCCGGCCCTGCGGCCGGCCATACGCTTACCGTCCCCGAAGGTTTCACGCTCGGCCAGATCGCTTCCAGCGTTGCCGAAGCAACCGGGGGCCGCATCACGGCGGAGGCGTTCCAGACCGCCGCTTCCGATGCGAGCGTCTATGCCGCGGACTTTGCGTTTCTGGCCGATGCGGGACAGAACAGCCTCGAAGGCTTCCTGTTCCCGAAAACTTACGAGGTCGATGACGATGCCACGGCAGACTCGATCATCCGCATGATGCTGAGCCAGTTCCAGGCCGAGACTGCGAATCTCGATTGGGCGTATGCGACCGATCGCGGGTTCTCCGTGTACGACGCCGTGAAGCTGGCTTCCATCGTGGAAAAGGAGTCGAGCGGCGAGGACGATATTCGCAAGAAGGTAGCGGCTGTGTTCTACAACCGCTTGACGACCGAAGGCGAGCCTGCCTATGGCATGATTGGCAGCGATGCGACGACGGCCTACGAGATAGGCGGAGATCCTTCCGATTACGATTGGAATATCGACAGCCCCTACAACACGCGCAAGAATCCCGGGCTTCCTCCCACGCCCATCTGCTCGCCCAGCCTCTCGTGCCTTCAGGCTGTGTGCGCTCCAGTCCCGGATTTCGGAGACTACTACTTCTTCTCGTTCTGGCCTAACGAAAGTGGCGGCACGGATTACTTCTTCGACAAGACCTACGACGACCATCTGGCCACCGTTGCTGCGCATTCATGATGACGCCGTCTGCAGTGAGAGCCGCCTGAGGAGCCTATGCCATTCCTGGAACCCGACCGCTACTTTGCGCGCATCTCGCGCATAGACATCGAGCGCGACCTGTTGGCGCTGGGGTACCGATACGTGCTGCTCGACGTCGACAACACCATTCTCACCCGCGATACGCACGAAGTGCCGCGCGACGTAGGGGCATGGCTTGCCCGAGCGCGCGACGCCGGCATTGCGTTCTGCCTCGTTTCGAACAACTGGCACGAAGGCGTATACCGCCTTGCGCGGCGGCTTTCTCTGCCCATCGTAGCCAAGGCCGTAAAGCCATTGCCGCCGGCGTTTCTCATAGCGCTCAAAAAACTCGAGGCGAAGCGCTCGGAGACCGTGGTGGTGGGTGATCAGTTGGTGACCGACGTGATGGGTGCTCATCTGCTCGGTATGAAGGCGTATCTTCTGGCCCCGCTCGTGGAACAGGATTTGCCCCACACGCTGCTTCTGCGCAACGTCGAGCACGCCATCATGGGCGAGCGCCAGCCGGAAGGCGCTACGACCATGCGCGAGGACGAAGGCTCCGAGCTTCCGTCGGGGCCCGTCGGCGCATCTTCGCCCCGCTGCACGTCCCATGCGGACGCGACGCAGCAGCCTGCATCGGAAGGCGACCTCGCGCACGAGCGCTAGCCGATCGGGCAGCGGGCGCGATGAGCCTCGCCATCCGGCTGCAATCCCATCGACCTCGCCAAAGCGGTGAGGTACAATAGCCAGCATCACCTAACCCGAGAAAGCAGCACG
Source organism: Enteroscipio rubneri (assembly GCF_963929405.1). NCBI lineage: Bacteria > Bacillati > Actinomycetota > Coriobacteriia > Eggerthellales > Eggerthellaceae > Enteroscipio > Enteroscipio rubneri. The sequence continues at coordinate 1,457,261 of NZ_CAWVIN010000003.1, forward strand.
ATATGCACTACATCACAGCGGGCGAGAGCCATGGACCGTGCCTCACGGCCATAGTCGACGGCGTCCCTGCGGGGCTGAAGCTGTCCGACACGCAGATCAACGCCGATCTGGCGCGGCGGCAAGCGGGATACGGCCGCGGCGGCCGCCAGCGCATCGAGCGCGATACTGTGGAGGTGACCTCCGGCGTTCGCTTCGGACGCACGCTCGGCACCCCGGTTTCGCTCGTTGTGCGCAACCGCGACTGGCAGAACTGGACCGATCGTATGGCGCCCTTCGGCGACGCCCCCGCCGACCTTTTGCGCGAGGTGACCCCGCGGCCGGGGCATGCCGACCTCGTGGGCGCGCTCAAGATCGACACCGACGACTGTCGCAACATCCTCGAGCGCGCAAGTGCCCGCGAAACCGCAGCCCGCGTAGCTGCGGCGGGCGTGGCACGCGAATTTTTGGCAGATCTGGGCGTCGAGGTGTTCTCGTACGTCGTCTCCATCGGAGAAGCGCGTTTCGAGGAAGAGGATCCCTTTATGACGGCCCCCGACTATAAGCCGCTGGCCATTGAGATGAGCGACGTGCGCTGCCCCGACGAGGAAGCCACCGAGGCCATGAAGGCCGCTATCGACCGCGCAAAAGAGGCCGGGGAGAGTCTCGGCGGCACGTTCCGCGTGGTGGCGACGGGTCTGCTGCCCGGGGTGGGTGGCTATGCGACGGCGGACGATCGACTGACGTCACGTTTGGGAGGAGCGCTGTTCTCAATCCCCGCCGTCAAGGGCGTCGAGTTCGGCCTTGGGTTCGAGGTCGCGCGGCGGCCCGGTTCTCAGGTGCATGATCCCATCGTGCTCGACGAGCAGGCAGGTTTTGTCCGTTCGTCCAATAACGCCGGAGGCCTAGAAGGCGGCATGACCACGGGCATGCCGCTAATCGTGACGGCGGCCATGAAGCCCATCCCCACGCTCATGGCCCCCCTCGGCACGGTGAACCTCGATACGCTTGAGGCGGAAAAGGCATCGAAGGAACGCAGCGATGTCTGCGCCGTGCCCGCCTGCGCGGTCGTTGCCGAGAGCGAAGTGGCGTTCGTCTTGGCCGAGGCCTATCTCCAGAAGTTCGGGCGCGATAACATGGCCGATATCAAAGCGGCGGTGAAGGCCTACCGCCAGCGCCTGAAAACGATGGCGCGCTGACACGACGACAGGAGACCAGCTATGGAACAATCCAACAAGGCGTCGGGCCGCACGGTCGAGGAAGCTGCCGCGCCCTCGCCGTCCGCGGCCGAGAACGAAGTGCTCATACCGAAATCCGATCGGCCTACCTACGAGCTTGCCCGACCGGTATTCTTTGTGGGCTTTATGGTGGCCGGCAAGACGTCGGTATCGCGCAGGCTCGCGCGCAGCTGCGGCGTCGCATCGGTCGACCTCGACGGCTTCATAGAGCGCCGCGAAGGCAAGCCCATCAACCAGATGTTCGTCGAGATCGGCGAAGACGGCTTTCGCGCGATGGAGACTGCGGCACTCGATGAGTTCGCCGAAAAAGACCCGATGCTCATATCGTGCGGTGGCGGCATCGTACTGCGCCCCGAGAACCGCGAGATTCTCAAGAGCAAGGGCTTCGTGGTGTATCTGCAGGTGACGGCTGAGCAGGCTTACGAGCGCATCGGCGACGTCTCGACGCGCCCGAACTTCCGCGATCTGCCGACGGCGCGCAAGACCATCCAGGCGCGCCTGCCCATGTACGAGGACGTGGCCGACGTTATGGTCGATACGGTGGGCAAGAACATTCCGACGGTCGCACACGAAGTGCGCCGCGCGCTTGAGCGAGAGGGTGTTCTGTGCCAACGAAGGTGATCGTCGACATTCCGGGTGAGGCGCCCTATGACGTGCGCATCGGGTCGGGTGTGCTCGCGCGTCTCGGTTCCCATCTGCGCGCAATGAGCGCGTTTGAAAACGTGGAGCGCGTGCTTGTGGTGACGGACGAGGAGGTGGCCCGGCTCTACCGCGCCGACGCGAAGGATTCGCTCGCGCAGGCGGGATTCCGTGTGAGCGACATAGCGGTCCCGCCGGGGGAACGTTCGAAGTCCCTCGACGTGATTGGCGAGATCTGGGAAGCCATGGCCGGCATCGGCCTCGGGCGGGACTGCGCCGTGGCGGCTCTCGGCGGCGGCGTTGTGGGTGATCTGGCTGGATTCGCCGCTGCCGCCTACATGCGCGGCGTGCCCGTGGTGCAGGTTCCCACCACGTTGCTCTCTATGGTGGACTCCTCTGTCGGCGGGAAGACCGGCGTGAATCTGGCGGCGGGCAAGAATCTCGTCGGCGCGTTCAAGCAGCCAGCCTATGTCTGCGCCGACACGGCGACGCTGGCTACGCTGCCCGATCGCGAATGGACCTGCGGCTGCGCCGAGATAGCCAAGTCTGCCGTCATCGACTCCGACGAGTTCTTCTTCTGGCTTGCCGAAGCCGCAGAGAGGCTTGCTGCACGAGATGAAGACGTGACGGCCGAGGCCATCGCGCGCTCGGTGGTATTCAAGGCCGATGTCGTCGCCGCCGACAAGGCCGAAAGCAACGGGGTGCGCGAGTGCTTGAACTACGGCCACACGCTCGGCCATGCCGTGGAGGCCCTGGCAGGTTATGGCACGTTCTCGCATGGGGCAGCCGTGGCGGAGGGCATGAGGTTTGCGGCACGCTTGGCTGCGGCGCTCGTCGGAGCGTCCCTTGACTTTGTGCGGGCGCAGGACGATCTGCTCGACGCGCTCGGGCTGCCAGTGCTCGATTGGTTGGCCGAACCGGCGGACATGCTGGATGCAATGAAGCGGGACAAGAAGGCGCGCGGCGGGCGCATTCGCTTCGTGCTGCCGCGCGACGTGGGTTCATGGGAGGTTTCGGACGTCGATGACGAAATCCTTCTCGAGCACCTTGATGCATGGAGACGATCGAAGGAGTAGACGAGTCCATGGACGAACAGGATCTGGACGGGCTGGAAATCAGCGAGTTCGGTGCGGCCTCGCATCGAATCGAGAACGTTCGCGCGGCGTGCGCCGAGGAAGGCATGGATGCGTTCCTCGTGTGCGGCACATCGAACATTGCGTACTTGACCGCCTTCGACGACGTGTTCGACGATGAGGAAGCGCATGCGATGCTCGTCACTCCCGATGAGGCGCTGCTCCACACCGATTCGCGCTACAGCGAAGCGGCGCGCTCTGCGGCGGTGGACGGCCCGGTGGCGGTTGACGATTCGCGCGTCTCTTTTGCGGCGTTCGCCGTCGGCGCGCCGATCGGTCGCGCGAGGCTGGCGGTTGCGGGCGAAGGGGGAGCCGAAGGTGTGGCTGATCCGGCAGTTTGCGGCGGGGAAGTCGTGCTGGGCATCGAGGACACGATGACGCTCAGAGATTACCGCGCGCTGGAGCGGGCGGCCGAGGAAGCGCCGCGGCCCTTCCGGCTTGCGGAGACGACGGGCCTCGTGCTGGGGCTGCGCGCTGTCAAATCGCCCTCCGAGCTCGCGCGCATGAAGGCCGCCCAAGTCATTACCGATGCAGCGTATTCCCATATCGTCGGATTCATGCGTCCCGGCATGACCGAGCGTGCGGTGCAGATCGAGCTTGAGGATTTCATGCTTCGCCATGGTGCGGAGGGTCTTGCATTCCCGTCCATCGTGGCCGCTGGCGCCAACGGCGCCAGCCCTCACGCCATCCCCGGCGAGACGAGGCTCGAGGCGGGACAATGTGTCGTGCTCGACTTCGGCGCCCGTGCGTTCGGCTACTGCTCCGATATGACGCGCACGGTGTTCATGGGTATGCCCGATGCGCGCATGCGCGCCGCCTACGAGGCCATCCGAGCGGCGAACGAGCAGGTGGAAGCTGCGCTTAGGCCCGGTGTGACCGGAAGGGCCATGCACGAGCTGGCCGAGCAGGTGCTCGCCGATCACGGTTTTGGGGGCGCGATGGGCCACGGGCTGGGACACGGCGTGGGCATGGACGTCCACGAGGAGCCGTCGCTCTCGCCTCGCAACGAATGCGCGCTTGCCGTCGGCAACGTGGTCACGGTGGAGCCGGGCGTCTATCTGTCGGGCGCGTTCGGCATGCGCCTGGAGGATTTCGGCGTGCTCGTCGAGGATGGATTCAAGGTGTTCACGCAATCGACTCACGACATGGTGATCCTTTAGGGAAACATCCCCGCCGATGCAGGAGAGCGCAAGCGCGTCGCTCCCTGGTTTTTTTCTGTGAGCGCTTTGGCTTGTTTTCAGGGATGCGTTCGATGAGTATAATGAAACGGTTTGAACGCCGATCGGGACCGTGCAGTACGCAGAGGGCCCGTGAACGAAAGGAATTTCCAGTATGGCTATCTCCACCGCCGATTTCAAGAACGGCATGTGCATTGAGTACAATGGCAAGCTCTGCACGATCGTCGAGTTCCAGCACGTCAAGCCTGGCAAGGGCGGCGCGTTCGTCAGAACGAAGCTGCGCGATATCCGCTCGGGCCGCGTTGTGGACTACACCTTCAACGCGGGCACGAAGTTCGACTCCGTGCGCTTGGAGACGAAGAAGTTGCAGTACCTCTACAACGACGGCGTCGACTTCAACTTCATGGACAACGACACCTTCGAGCAGATGGCCATTCCGGCCGACACCGTGGGTGATGCCGCGAAGTGGCTCAAGGAGAACGACGAGGCCAGCCTGCTGTACGCCGGCGACGAGCTGATCAGCATCGAGCCTCAGATGTTCGTGGAGCTCGAAGTGACCGAGACCGATCCCGGCTTCAAGGGCGATACGGTGCAGGGCGGCTCCAAGCCCGCAACGCTGGAGACCGGCGCGACCGTGCAGGTTCCCATGTTCGTGGAGCCCGGCGACGTGTTGCAGATCGATACGCGCGACGGCCGCTTCATCAAGCGCGTGTAGCTCGGGCCGCTATCGAATACTGTGCGAAGACGCTGCGTCCCGCCGGGGGCGCAGCGTCTTTTTTGTTCGCAGGCGATGCGTTCGGACAGGCCTGACCGCCAGGATACTCGGAAGGCTCGCGCCGAACGCGACGGCGCTTGCTTGAACCTCGCACGTTGGCGTTAAAGTCGAGCGTGGTCGATGGGGTTGGCGATTTGATAGTCGGATGGATCGAAGGCGCTGAGGTCGATGATGTCCTCGAGCCTGACGTTGAACGCATCGGCGAGCTTGACGATGTCGGAAAGCCGCGCCACTACCAGCCCCCGTTCGATGTCGCTGATGCGCGCATGCTTCGTACCGATCATGTAGCCGAGGCGCTCTTGGGTCAGGTTCTGGCTCTTGCGCAGGGCGCGGACGTTTTCGCCCAGCTTTCGCGCAAGCTTCTGCACGAGCGGATCCTCGTGCGCCATGCGTTCCATTTTGCTCTCCGCGCCCATGCTGTATAGCGTAACGGCGCGGATACGCAATGCTGTAACCGAGCGGATACAAACCGACGCTTTTCAATGGACGACCATGGCTGTCCCGCGTGCCATGCCGTCCTATCGTGCCTAAGAACGTTCCGCCGTCACGGTCGATTCCCAATGCGAGGCTCCCGACGATGCGGATCGACGCGAACCGCCGCCCTGCGGCATCTTGCCAAGCTCAGTCGTCCAGGAACTTCGGAGGGAGAGGATCGAAGCCCATCTCGCGCACGGCCATGGAAATAGGCTGAAGCGTGGGGCTGAGATACTGCTTCGACAGGCAGTGCACGAGCAGCCGTCCCCGCTCGTCGCGCGCTTCCGCTTCGGTCAGGCAGATGGACCCGCCGCGTTTGACCACGCCGCTTTCGATGGTGACTACGCCCTCGCCGGACGAGGCGCGCAGGTTGTTGATGGTGAGGTCGAGCGTGATGAACCCGGCGTCTTCCTCGAGCTCGCAGTACAGCGCCCAGTAGGCGGCGCAGTCCACGAACGACGCATAGGCGCCCCCATGAACGCCGCCGAATGCGTTTTGGTGCTTGCGGTCGAGATCGGCCACCGCCCGGCTGTAGCCCTCGCGCATCTCGACAAGCCTCGTGTTGATCAGCGCGAAGTACGGCGATTGATTGACGAGCTCGATCACGCGCTCGACATGGTCGGGGTTGAGACGGCGCATGGGCATCCTCCTTCGTGGCAGCTAAATCGCTCTCATTGTAGAGCCGTACAGGTTGATTTGCTCCGGCCAAGGTTCCGCGTCCGTCCGAAACGAGATTCTGCCTGCCGTTCGTATGTTCTGGCGCTTTTCGTCCTCCGACCTCCGTCCACCTGCTCCCATATGTTGCTTGTCGGTGAAATTCGCTCGGTACATGCAACCATCGCCCTCGTTCATCTATAATTCGTGTTTCGATCTTTGACTACTTGTAAACCGAAGGGGGTGTGAGTTCATGCCGAGGCTTCAGATCATGGATACCACCATCCGCGACGGCCAGCAAAGCCTGTGGGCCACGCGCATGCAGATAGGCGACATGCTGCCGATCCTGCCGAAAATGGACCGCGTCGGGTACTGGGCCATCGAGGCATGGGGCGGCGCTACGTTCGACACCTGCCTGCGCTTTCTCGACGAGAACCCTTGGGAGCGCCTGCGCTCCATCAAAGCACAGACGCCGAACACGCCGCTCGCCATGCTGTCCCGCGGGCAGAACCTGGTAGGGTACAAACACTATTCGCGCGAGATCTGCAACCGTTTCATCAAGGCGGCCAAGCGCAACGGCGTGCACGTTTTCCGGGTGTTCGACGCCCTCAACGACATCCGCAACGTCGTGGACAACGCCGAGGCCATCAAGGAATGCGGCGGCCACTTCGAAGGCGCCATTTCCTACACCATGTCTCCGGTCCACACGCTGGACAGCTACTTGGAATACGGCCAGAAGATGAAGGATCTGGGCGCCGACTCCATTGCCATCAAGGATATGGCCGGCATGCTGACACCCTACCGCACCGAGCGCATGGTGAAGGCGTTCAACGCCGAGATCGGCCTGCCGCTGCACATCCACTGCCACTACGTGGGCGGCATGGCGCCCGCCAACATCATCAAGGCTGCCGAGGCCGGTGCCGCCATCGCGGACACGGCCCACGCGCCGCTCGCCTTCGGCAACTCGCACCCCGCGGTGGAGATGATCGTAGCCGCCCTCCAGGAGAGCCGCTACGACACGGGGCTCGACCTCGACCTGCTGTTCGAGATCGCCGAGTACTGGGAAGAGGTGCGCAAGCGCGGCCACTACAAGCGCGGCGTGTCCTCGCTCACGCACATGAAGGTGTACTCGCACCAGGTGCCTGGCGGCATGATGTCGAACCTGGTGTCCCAGCTGGAGATACAGAACGCCGGCGACCGCCTGCCCGAGGTCATGCAGGAGATCCCGAAGGTGCGCGCCGAGGTGGGCTACCCGCCGCTCGTCACGCCCATGTCGCAGATCGTGGGTACCCAAGCCGTGTTCAACGTGCTCACCGGCAAGCGCTGGAGCGTCGTGTCCAAGGAGATGAAGGACTACATCTGCGGCTACTACGGCAAGGCGCCGGGCCGCATGGACAAGGACATCGTAGCCAAGGTGGTGGGCAACTCCGAGATGCTGCCGCCCGACGTGGCCCCCGGCTCGCTCGTAACCACCACGTACTCCCAGGTGGAGGACGAGATCGGCGACCTCGCGAAGAGCGAGGAGGACGTGCTCATGTACGCCCTGTTCCCGAACGAGGCGCGCACGTACCTGAGCAAGCACCGCACATCGGAGAAGGTCGACTTCCTCATGGAGCAGGAGTCGAGCCATACCAAGGAGGACGATTACGTGGACATCAATCAGATTCGCGAGCTGGTTCGCGTCGCCGAGGAGAGCGGCGTCGGCGAGATCGTAGTCGAGGAGGAGGGCACGCGCATCGCCGTGCGCATGCCGGGCACGCTGTCGTCGGACGCTGTCGCCGCGGCCGCCCCCGTTGCCGCCATTGCGCCCGCGCCTGCCGCACCGGCTTCGGCCCCTGCAGCCGACGAACCCGATCGTCCGGCCAACTGGTATGCCGTTACCGCGCCCATGGTGGGTACGTTCTACACGTCCCCCGGACCCGGCGAGCCGCCGTTCGTGCAGGTGGGCGACGAAGTGGCCGCCAACCAGACGCTGTGTATCGTGGAAGCCATGAAGCTCATGAACGAGATAGCCGCCGAGGAGATGGGTACGGTGCGCGAGGTATGCCTCGAGGATGCTTCGCCCGTTGAGTTCGGCACGGTGCTGTTCTACATCGAGCCTCATGGTGCACCCGCCCCGGCGCCGGAGACGGCATAATGTTTAGCAAGATCCTGGTTGCCAACCGAGGCGAGGTGGCGCTGCGCGTCATGCGCGCGGCCAAGGAGTTGGGCGTGAAGACGGTTGCGGTCTACTCGACTGAGGATGCCGACACCTATCCCGTGCGCTATGCGGACGAGGCGGTGTGCATTGGGCCCGCTCAGGCAAACCAGAGCTACCTTGTCATGTCCAATATCATCGCGGCGGCAAAGACCACCGGCGCGGAAGCCGTCCATCCCGGTTACGGCTTCCTCGCGGAGAACGCCGCGTTCGCACGCGCCTGCGCCGACAACGACCTCGTGTTCATCGGGCCTAGCCCCGACTGCATCGAGCGCATGGGCGACAAGAGTATGGCCCGAGAGACCATGAAGGCTTGCGGTGTGCCGACGGTGCCCGGTTCCGACGGCTGCATCGATACGGCGTCCGAAGCCAAGGCGTTCGCCGACACGGTGGGCTATCCGGTGCTCATCAAGGCCACGGCGGGTGGCGGCGGCAAGGGCATGCGCGAGGTGCACGACCCGACCGACCTCGAGTCGCAATACCAAGCAGCGCGCACCGAGGCGGGCGCTGCATTTGGCAACGACGGCGTATACCTGGAGAAACTTGTGCTGCGCCCGCGTCATGTGGAGGTGCAGGTGCTCGCTGACGACTTTGGCAACAGCATCGCGCTCTGCGAGCGCGACTGCTCCGTGCAACGCCGTCATCAGAAGCTTATCGAGGAAGCGCCGTCCCCGGCCCTCGACGAGGAGTTGCGCCGTGCTATGGGCGTGGCCGCCATCAAGGCCGTCCGCGCGGTGGACTACCGCAATGCTGGCACCATCGAGTTCCTCCTCGATGAGCGCGGGCACTTCTACTTCATGGAGATGAACACGCGCGTGCAGGTGGAGCACCCGGTGACTGAGCAGATCACCGGTACCGACATCATCAAGGAGCAGCTGCGCATCGCCGCCGGCGAGCCCATGAGCTGCGCGGATCGCGCTCCGTTCACGCCCTTCGGCCACGCGATGGAGTTCCGCATCAATGCGGAGGACCCCGCGCACGGGTTCCGCCCGTGCCCCGGCACTATCACGAAGTTCGAGACTCCGGCGGGACCCGGCGTACGCGTGGAAAGCTATGTGCGCACGGGTTCGCGCATCTCGCCCTACTACGATTCTCTGGTGGCGAAGCTCGTGGTGTACGGCCAGGATCGCGACGAGGCGCTCGCGCGCGGCCGACGCGCGCTCGACGAGTTCGTGATCGAGGGCATCGCCACCACCATCTCGTTCCATCGCCGCGTACTCGACAATGCGGTGTTCTGCGCAGGCGAGGCCACAACCGATTTCATTGAAACCCAGATGGGAGATGTGCTATGACAGATTTGAACGTCGATGGTATGGCGCTTGCGCCTGGCGTCGTCGAAACGATCGTATCCATCGCCGTGGGCGAGGTGGAAGGCGTCGCCTCGGTCGGTTCCTCGGCGGCAGGCGGTTTGCGCTCGGTGTTCGCTGCCAAGCCGTCCACGCAGGGCATCGACATCACGGTGGACGACGAAGACAAGCTGCATGTGGCCATCCGCGTCGATGTGTACTATGGCTACGCGCTGCCCGACATTGCCGCCAAGTTGCGCCAGGCTGTTGCCGATGCGGTTTCCAGCCAGGTGGGCGCACAGGTCGGCTCTGTTGACGTGTACATCGACGGCATGCAGTTCGCCCGCTAGGCGACGGCCGGAAAGACGCATATGACAGCTAAACGACACGAGCGCACGCGCGCTCGGCGCGCCGCGCTCCAGGTTCTATACACGAGCGAGATCACCGAGGCCTCGCCTACGGCCATCGCCGAGTCCGGCGAAGGCCGTCTTGCCGAGGACGGCCCGCTACCCGACTACGCTCTTACGCTCGTGCGCGGTATCGAAGCGCATCGATGCGCTATCGACGACCAGCTGGTCGTCACATCCGAGAATTGGTCGCTCGTTCGCATGCCCATCGTCGATCGATCCATTCTCCGCTTGGCTGCCTACGAGATGATGTACGTCGACGACGTGCCTGTGTCCGTGTCCATTAACGAAGCGGTCGAGCTGGCGAAGGATTTCGGCGGCGAAGATGAGTCTCCGCGGTTCGTGAACGGCGTGCTGGGGCGCATCGCGAAGCGTTTGGAGGACGCCGCGGCTGCTTCCGACTCCGAAGAAGGAGGCGAAGCGCGTGGCGTCTGATTCGTACGACACGTTCGAGGCTGTGAAAAGCCGGCTCGACGAGATCGTCGATGCGGTGAGCGATGATTCGTTGTCGCTTGACGAGGCCCTCGCCCTCTACGAAGAGGCGGTCGGGCTCGGCCTGCGCGCGGGCGATTTGCTGGAGGAGCGGATCGAGCTGCAGGACGCCGATGAAGAGATCGCAGACGATGCGGAAGCCCTTGGCGTTGATGCATGCGACTCCGGTCGAAAGACCGGTTCCGCTCAGTTCGACGATGCCGAGGGAGCGGCCGACGGGGCAGCGGCCGAGCCGGCGCTTGACGCCGGATACCAGACGGGCACGCCGGCTTCGGCGTAGCCCTGTAAAGGACGTCTCATGAACGATTCTCGTATTCTGGACATCGTGTCCTCGCCGGCCGATCTCAAACTGCTCGACGATGAGGAGCTCTCCATCCTCGCGCAGGAGATTCGGGAGGAGATCGTCACGGCGACCTCCCAGACGGGCGGGCATGTGGCCTCGTCTCTCGGCGCTGTGGAGATCATTCTGGCCGCCCATGCAGTGCTCGATTGCCCGCATGATAAGCTCGTGTTCGATGTGGGCCACCAGGCCTACGCCCACAAGCTCGTCACGGGTCGCCTGGACGAGTTCAGGACGCTGCGCACCTACGGCGGGCTGTCGGGTTTCCCCAAGCCGGGGGAAAGCCCCTACGACGTGCATCCGTCTGGTCATGCGTCGGACTCCCTTTCGGTGGCCCTCGGCCTTGCTAAGGCGCGCGACTTAACCGGAGACGACCAGCGGGTTGTAGCCATCATCGGCGATGCGGCGCTGTCGGGCGGGATGGCTTTCGAGGCGCTCAACCACATAGGCCAGGCGCAGACGCCGCTCGTCGTCATCCTCAACGACAATGAGATGTCCATATCGCGCAATGTGGGCGCGCTCATGAAGCATCTTGGGTACATGCGGGCGTCCACGCAGTACCGTCAGACGCGCGACTCCTTGCAGGAGGCGCTCGAGAGCAGCGGCGCCGTGGGCAACGCGCTCGCGAATTTCGGGCGCAACGTGAAGGAATCGATGAAACAGTTCATCATTCCGCGCTCGATGATTTTCGAGCAGCTGGGCATCCTGTGCACCGCCCCCATCGACGGCCACGACATCAAAGCGCTGCGGGAGACGTTGGCCGCCGTGCTCGAGACGGATGGGCCGGTGCTCATGCACGTGGTCACGCGCAAGGGCGCAGGCTACGAGCCGGCGGTTCGCAACCCCGAGAAGTTCCACGGCATCGCGCCGTTCGACATTGCGACAGGCGAAGTGAAAAAGAAGCCGTGCAGCGCGCCTTCGTACACGAGCGTGTTCGGCCGGGCTCTCGTGGAAGAGGCGCGTCGCGACGAGCGCATCGTCGCCATCACGGCTGCCATGAAGGACGGCACGGGCCTGAGCCCCTTTGCCGAAGAGTTCCCCGACCGTTTCGTCGACGCCGGCATTGCCGAGGAACATGCAGTGGGTATGGCCTCGGGGTTGGCTATCGGTGGCAGAAAGCCGGTTGTGGCCATCTATTCGACGTTTCTGCAGCGCGCCATCGACCAGATGGCCATCAACAATGCGCTGGCCGATCTCGATGTGGTGTTCGCCATCGATCGTGCGGGCGTCGTGGGGGAGGACGGTCCGACGCACCACGGCATGTACGATCTCGTGTACACGCGGATGGTGCCGAACATGCGCGTGCTCGCGCCGTCCGACGAGGCCGAGCTCGTGCACGCGCTGCACACGGCACTCGCGCTCGGAGGACCCTTCGCCATCCGCTACCCGCGCGGAGCGGCCGAAGGTGTTCCGCTCCCTGAGCAGCCGCGCGTGCTGGAGGAGGGCAAGGCCCGCGTCATGCGCGAAGGAGACGATGCGGCTATTCTCGCGTTCGGGCGGATGGTGCCCCGGGCGCTCGGCGCGGCGGAGCTTCTAGCCGAACGCGGCATCGAGGCGCGTGTCGTGGACATGCGGTGGGCCAAGCCTCTCGATGCTCACGAGATTGCGCGTGCTGCGCAGACGAAGCTACTCGTCACGGTCGAAGGCGGCGTCATCGAAGGCGGCGTGGGCGAAGGCGTGCTCGGAGAGCTGGCGCGTCAGGGACTTTCAGCCCCCGCGTTGACGCTCGGCATTCCCGACCGCTTCGTTCCCCAAGGCAAGTCGGATGATCTTCTGTGTGACTTGGGCCTCGATGCTGAAGGCATCGCTGCTTCCGTGGAGCGTCGCCTCGCTTCGTCCAATCCATTCTGAGCGGCTCACTTTACCAAAACTTGATCTTGCCGTTGCCTGGTTCTGACAGAGTCCGCGTATCATAGACGCGTTTGCTCCGTCATGTCTGCGAGGGGCGGGAATGTACGCGGTCGCGATCGGCCGACATCTTCCTGCGACGAAAGGGCTCCTGCATGAACTACGATCTCGGAACGGTCGCCGCCGCGTTATCGGGCGATCCGATCCTCGCGCTCATCATCGTGCTCACGCTGGGCGCCACCGTGGTGAACGGGGCGACCGACGCGCCCAACGCCATCGCCACCGTCGTGGGCACGAAGGCCATGAAGCCCACGCCCGCCATCGCCATGGCGGCCGTGTGCAACTTCGTCGGCCTTGCCGGCATCACCATGGTCTCGTCGGCCGTTGCCGCCACCATCTTCAAAATGGTTGACTTCGGCGGCGACAACCACGCCGCCCTCGTCGCGTTGGCGGCAGCCATGGTGGCCATCATCGTATGGGGCGTGGCGGCATGGTACTTCGGCATACCCACGTCGCAGAGCCATTCGCTCATTGCTGGCATCACCGGCGCGGCCATCGCCCTGCAGGGGGGTCTGGGCGGCGTGAATGGTGGCGAGTGGATGAAGGTGGTATACGGCCTGGTCATTTCTACGGTGCTTGGGTTCGGCACCGGATGGCTGTTCACACGCCTCATAAAGAAGGCGTGCCGGGGCGCCGAGCGCTCCAAGGCGAACTCGTTCTTCAAGTGGGCGCAGATCGTGTCGGGCGCCGGCGTGGCCGTGCTGCACGGCGCGCAGGACGGCCAGAAGTTCCTCTCGCTGTGCATGCTGGGCATCATGCTAGCCATGAGCGGACAGTCGGGCGGTGACGTGTCGTTCCCGTTCTGGCTCATCATCATGGTGTCGGCCGTCATGGCGCTGGGCACCGCCGTGGGCGGCAAGAAGATCATTAAGTCCGTGGGCATGAACATGGTGAAGATGGAGCAGTACCAGGGCTTCGCCGCCTGCCTGTCCGCCTGCTTCTGCATCGGCCTGGCCACGTTCACGGGCCTGCCGGTGTCCACCACGCATACCAAGACCACCGCCATCATGGGCGTGGGCGCCGAGAAGAGCCTGCGCAACGTGAAATGGGGCCTTGCCGGCCGCATGGTGGGCACCTGGGTGCTCACGTTTCCCGGCTGCGGCCTGCTGGCGTTTGCGTTCACGCACCTGTTCCTGATGTTCTTCTAGGAGGCGTGCCGATCAGACCTCGTTCGCCCGCTTTTCCATGATGTAGTCGTCCATGACGAAGCCCTGTCCAATGTCGGTCTCCACCGAGTCGATGGTTTCGAAACCCTTGGCCAGATAGGCTCGGATGGCCAGATCGTTGTGCTTGTTCACGGTCAGGTACATGGTCGTGAGGCCGCGGGTGCGGCACAGGTCCTCATAGAAGCGGATGGTCTGACCGGCGAATCCGCGTCCGCGCTCCTCGGCGCGCAGGTAGATTTTCGAGATGAAGAAGCGGTTAGTCGCAGACTCGACATGTCCGCCCGTGTACCCCACGATGCGGTCGTCGTCTGCTGCGCGCAAAAACCAGTACTCGTAGGCGTGCTCGGCTATATCGCGCTCGATAGCCGGAAGGCTCTGGAACTGCTCCACCATGTAGTCGGTCTGCGCCTCGCCGATAAGAGCGGGCCAGTATTCATGCCAGATTTCGCTGGCGAGCGCTGCCAGCGCGGCGCGGTCCTCGGGCGTCTTTACAGGAATGAACTCAATGGTCATACGGTAGTCCTTTCGTGCGGGGGATCGTTCGATACTGTACCGCACATCGATGATCGTTTCGAGAAGAGACGCCTTCACATGCTCACCTCGCGGGTTTTCTGCTGGTAAGGCGGATGTTTCCCGCATGTTAAAAGTCCTTTCCAAGCGCGTAAACACTGGTCGATCAGGCGGATCGTCCGTTGGAAGGGTGCGATCATCGGTTGCGAGCACAGGAAGAAATCGTATCGAAGGAGGTAGATGCAGTATGTTCGACACAGGATCGACGGGCTTCATGATCGTTTGTGCGATGCTCGTCCTGCTGATGACGCCGGGTCTGGCGTTCTTTTACGGGGGCTTGGGCCGCCGCAAGAACGTCGTGAACACGATGGTCATGTCGTTTGCGGTGCTCGGCATCGTCGGCATCACGTGGACGGTGTGCGGCTGGTCGTTCGCGTACGGTGGCGATGGCTCGATTCCGTTCTTCGGGGGCTTCGATCAGATCGGCCTGCAAGGGCTCGTGGCCAACATCACGAGCGAGGCGCCCGAAGCGCTGAGTCACGACGCGTATCCTACGATGGCCGACGTGGTGTTTCAGCTGGCGTTCTGCATGATCACCACGGCCATCATCACGGGCGCGGTGGCCGGTCGCGTGAAGTTCGGCGCGGTGTGCGCGTTCGTGGCCGTGTGGACCGTGGTGGTGTACCCGCCGCTCGCGCACATGGTGTGGGGCGGCGAGGGCAGCCTCGTGGGCGACACCATCGGGGCGCTCGACTTCGCGGGCGGCGACGTGGTGCACATCTCGTCCGGCCTCACGGGTCTCATCCTTTGCCTGATCGCCGGCAAGCGGCGCGGGTTCGGCCTGGTGAGCTACCGTCCCCACAACGTGCCGTTCGTCGCGTTGGGCGCCACGCTTTTGTGGTTCGGTTGGTTCGGCTTCAACGCGGGCTCCGAGTTCGCTCCCGACGGTGTAGCGGCGCTTGCGCTGGTGAACACCGTGGTGGCGTCGGGCGCGGCGCTCGTGTCGTGGATGCTCATCGAGCGCGTGCGTGCGGGCAAGCCCACGCTCGTGGGCGCGGCGACGGGGCTGGTGGCGGGTCTTGTGGTCATCACGCCGGCGGCGGGCTTCGTGGAGCCGTGGGCCGCGGTGGTCATGGGCCTCATCGTGTCGCCCGTGTGCTACGTCGCCGTGTCGTTCCTCAAGCGGAAGCTCGGCTACGACGACGCGCTCGACGCGTTCGGCATCCATGCGGTCGGCGGCGTCACAGGAGGCGTCCTCACCGGCCTGTTCTGCGTGCCCGAGCTCTCGTGGACCGACTTCGGCGGCCTGTTCTACACGGGCGATCCCACGCTGTTAGGTGCGCAGGTGCTCGGCATCCTCGTGACGGTCGTGTTCGTGGGCGTGCTCGACGTGGTGCTGGGCTTCATCATCAAGGCGTGCTTCAGGGGCAGCTTGCGCGTGAGCGAGGCCGAGGAAGCGCAGGGCCTCGACGTGGCCACCCACGGCGAGAGCGCCTATCCAGCCTACGTGGGCCTCGACTGACGACGATTGCTGTCGAGGTGCCGCCCGGGCGGCACCTCGACTAACGGAAGGAGCACTGTTATGAAGAAGATCACGGCCATCGTGCGGCCCGAGAAGCTTGAGCCGCTCAAGGAGGCGCTGTTCGCTGCGCAGGTGTCGGGCATGACCATCTCACAGGTGCAGGGCTGCGGCAAGCAACACGGGTGGAAGGAATACTACCGCGGCACCGAGGTCATGTTGAACACGATTCCCAAGGTGAAGTTCGAGCTCGTGGTGGACGACGCGGAGGCGGGCCCGCTCGTCGACCTCATCCGCGCCACGGCGCGCACCGGCGAGGTGGGGGACGGAAAGATATTTGTCTTCCCGGTGGACGAGGTCATCCGCATCCGTACCGGCGAGACGGGGGAAGCTGCGGTGTAGAATGGTCATGGCGGAAACCGCCATGCAGAGTCGTCAGAGCTGCTGCGTGCGAGGTTCGGTTGACGGGGTCTCGCACGCACGGCTCTGTCCCTCGCGCAAGAGGGGTTCTGCGGTAGCTGATCGCGTGAAGACGGTTTGCTGTGCGATCGGACAAGCGGAAGGATGTGTGGATTCCGCGGCCCGCAGGACTTGGTTGCAGGGGGTGTTTCGTGTCTGCCGCTAATGATATACAATACTATTTGGTTTGCAGTACAGTTAGTGTCAGGATAGGATGCGACATGGCGACCACGGCGAAGCAGGACCGCGCGGCGACGCGCAACACCATACAGCGGACGCTCGTTCTGGAGGCAGTGCGATCATTGCACAACCATCCAACGTCGGCCGACGTATACGACGTCGTGCGCGAGCGCCATCCGAACATATCGCGTGCGACGGTGTACCGCAACCTCGGGGTGCTAGCGCAGAGGGGCGAGGTGCTTCGTGTCGAAGTGCCCAACGGCGCCGATCGCTACGATTTCCACAACAAGCCGCATTACCATGCGAAGTGCCGCGTGTGCGGCGGCGTGTACGACATCGATATGCCCTACCAACACGACATCGCGTCGCATGTTTCCGACGCTCACGGCTTCACCATCGAGCACCACGAGATCATCTTCGAAGGCGTATGCGCACGCTGTAAGAAAAGCGCTGAAAACTAGGGGTTCAACCCGTTTCGATACCGAGGAACCGCGGTAGCAAACGCTGAAAGAAAAAGCTACTATAGACGAAAGCGGCGTTCGCCGAATGAGTCGATTGAGATGGCGAGGTACCGCGTGTTCGAATACATGGATGATATATCCGAGATCGTATACGTTGCCGATATTGAGACTCACGAGCTGCTGTACCTCAACGACTCCGGGCGTCGCCTGTTCGGCGTGGAGGATATCGCGGGGCGCACATGCCACGCAGTGCTGCAGGGATCCAACACTCCGTGTTGTTTCTGCACGAACACCCGGCTCCGGCACGAGGAGAACTACACGTGGGAGCGTATCAACCCGCTGACGAACCATCGCTACCTGCTGAAAGATCGACTCATCGATTGGCAGGGTCGCACGGCGCGGCTCGAAGTCGCGTTCGACATGACGGCAAGCTCGAACGGGCAGGCCGATTTCCGCATTGCGCTCGATGCCGAGAGCATGGTGCTGCAGTGTGCTCGCGATCTGAATGCGGCGCACGAACTTGCCAGCGCGACGGACGGCATGTTGCGCCGGTTGGGGGCTTTTCTGCGTGCCGATCGTGCGCACATGTTCGGCGTGCGGGGCGACCGCATTTTCGGCGTGCGCGAGTGGTGTGCTATCGGAGGGCCTTCTCGCTTGCGCAACCTCGAAACCATCAAGGAAGCTACGCTTCGCAGATGGGAGCGCTTCTTCTCGCGAGGCGAATGCGTGGTGATCGACGATATCGAAGAGCTCCGTGAAGCTCAGCCCGTCGAGTACGCGTTCCTGAAAGACCACGGTATCGATGCGGTGGCGGCCGTTGCGTTGGGGCGGTTGAGCGGGGTCTCGGGGTTTCTTGTGATCGAGAACCCGCAGAAAAGCCTCATCAAGAACACCCGATCTTCGCTGCAAACGCTCTGCTACTTCTACATGAGCACGGTGCACCGCATCGAGAACGAGAAGAAGCTCACTTTGCTGAGCTTTCACGATGCGCTGACCGGACTGTACAACCGCAACCGCTATATGAGCGATATCGCTTTCCTCGGCGCGCGCGAAGGCTCGCTCGGTGTTGTGTTCATGGATGTCAACGACCTCAAACTGGTGAACGACCGCTACGGCCACGGGCGCGGAGACGAGGCCTTGCGCATTTGCGCGGCGAAGATGAGGGCGGCGCTTGGCGGAGCCGACCTGTACCGCATTGGGGGCGACGAGTTCGTGGCGCTCGCTGTCGATGTCGAGGAGGATGTGTTCGTCGCTATGGTGGACCGCCTCGAGCAGACACTGAAGGTCGAGGAAGGCGAAGCGGGCCTCTTCGTCTCGGTGGGTGCGAGATGGTCGCCGGACTGCAGCAGTGTGGAGGCGTTGTTGACCGCAGCCGATCAGGATATGTACGAGAAGAAGCGCTCGTTCCATGCCGAACGAGCGCTGGCGAACGCGCTGCCTTACGAAGACGCGGATCGGTTGGGGCGCGAAGCGCTTGAGGACGATATCGTGCGCGCGCGGGAGAGCGCGTTGTTGCGCGAGTACAACATGTTGATGAGCGCGCTGCATGTCTCGGTGAGCAAGCATCTGTTCACCGAGCGGTTCGAGGTGGTGTGGGCGAACGACTACTACTACGCCATGACCGGGTACACGCGTGAGGAGTACGAGGACCTGTTCGACAACTGCTGCGCCGCGTATTTCGCGAGCGAGCCCGACGAGTACACCGCCTTGAGCAAGGCGGTCGTGGAAGCGTACGAGGCGGGGGAACCGGGTTACGAGCTTCTCATGCACATGCCCTGCAAAGGAGGCGTGTACACGTGGATTCGCGTGGTAGGCATGTTCACGAACGAGATTATCGACGGCGCGCCGGTCATCTACGCCACGTTTGTGAACGTTGACGACGTGGTGCAGATGGAACGCGAGCGCTCCATAACCTATGACAACATTCCCGGGTTCGTGGCGCGTTATCGCGTGGCGCGAGACGGGCTCATGCTGCTGTACGGCAACAAGCGATTCGTCGATTTCTTCGGTCCGATCGGCGACGTTTCGTCAAACTCGCTGCTGCAAGAGAATCTCCAGATCAACGACGCGGTAATTGGCGCTCAATACGAGCGTATGCGCAACGGCGAGCCCGTATCGTTCGATGCGGAGGCGTTGAGCGTTCAAGGGAATCGCGCCGCATTCAAGATCTACGCCGAATGCGTCAACCGCATCGAAGGCGATCCGGTGTACCTCGTGCTGTATCTCGACATGACGGAGATTGTCGAGCAGCGGCACTTGACGGAACGGGCGATGGCCCAGCTGCGGGAGCTCGCATACGTGGATCCAGTGACCGGCGGGCGGAATCGCGTGAGCTTCGAGTCGGATGCGACCTCCGTGCTGAAAAGTGCATCTGAGGGCGCGTACGCGTTCGTCTCCCTCGATGTCGACAAGTTCAAGGTGATCAACGATCAATTCGGGCTTGAGCAGGGCGATGCGGTGCTCAAGGTGCTGTACGACAGCATCGCGGGGCAGCTCGACGCGGGCGAGTTCGTCGGGCGCATTTCCGCCGATCTGTTCAACCTGCTGCTCAAGACGAACGCTTCCCAGCGCCTCGAAGCGCGACTCGAGGAGATGATCGCCGAGGCGAATCGCGCGCTCGTGTTCGACGGCGTGAACACCTACCTGCTGACCGCCACCGCAGGCGTGTACGTGGTGGACGATCCTGCGCTGCCGATGATCCGCATTCGCGATCGCGCGAACGTGGCGCGCAAGAAAGCCGGCGCGCGGCGCGCGGGACGCCTGTGCTCGTGTCGTCTGTACAGCAACGAGGACCGCGTGCGCCTTGCGAACGAGAAGGATATCGAGAATCGTATGCGCGAAGCGCTCGGGGCGGGCGAGTTCGTCGTGCACCTTCAGCCGAAGCTCGATCTGCGCAGCGGCAAGGTGGGGGGCGCCGAGGCACTCGTGCGATGGCAGGATCCTTCGAAGGGCCTTGTACCGCCAAACGACTTCATTCCGCTCTTCGAGCGCAACGGATTCGTCGTTGACCTCGATCTGCACGTGTTCGAACAGGTGTGCGGGTTGCAGCGCGCGTGGGCCGATGCCGGCATGCGACCGATTCCCGTGTCGGTGAACCTGTCGCGCATGCATCTGCGCGATCCGCGCTTTCTCGATCGGTTCGAAGCCATCCGCATCGCCCACGGCGTTCCTGCTGCGCTCATCGAGTTCGAGCTCACCGAGACGCTCGTGTTCGAGGACCCGCAGATGCTGTCCGGCGTTATCGATCGCATCCATCAAGCGGGATACACCTGTTCCATGGACGATTTCGGCAGCGGCTACTCGTCGCTCAACGTGCTGAAGAACCTCGAGGTGGACGTGCTCAAGCTCGACCGGGTGTTCTTCGACGCGTCGGAGGCGGGTGATGCGCGTGCAACCGACATCATCGCCGTCGTCATTGAGCTGGCGAAGCGCCTTGGCATGAAGACGGTTGCCGAGGGCGTGGAGACCGAGGCGCAGCGTCGCTTTCTCGCCGAAGAGGGATGCGACATGATCCAGGGTTTCCTGTTCTCTCGGCCGGTGCCGCCGGACGAATTCGAACACCGAGCATTCGGCCGATCATGCGATGACGCACGGTCGGAATTATCGTGAGGGTTCGTTAAAAAGAGTGCGGAGCTCTGGTACCTCTGTGCTATACTACTATGGCTTATAACGCACAAGCTGTAAGCGCATTGTAATGTAGGCCCCCGAGACATGTTTGTTACGCCGCTGCACGGGCAAGTTTCTTGCACAAGCGAACATGGTGAAGTAGCAAGTAATCATGACGAAGGGTCCCCGATTGGTAGGAATTGAAAGGGGTCCGTTTTGACCGACATCAAAAACACGTCCGTCATCGACTTCGAAGACATCTCCGACGCTCAAATGAACGAGATGATCGACGGTACGCTGACCGATTTCGACGAGGGCGATCTCGTCGACGGCACGGTCGTCAAGATCGAGCACGACGAGGTGCTCGTGGACATCGGCTTCAAGAGCGAGGGCGTCATCCCCTCCCGCGAGCTGTCCATCCGCAAGGACGCTGATCCGTCCGACATCGTGAACCTGGGCGACGAGATTGAAGCTCTCGTGCTCCAGAAGGAGGACAAGGACGGTCGTCTGATCCTGTCCAAGAAGCGTGCCGAGTACGAGCGTGCTTGGATTCGCGTCGAAGAGAAGTTCAAGGCCGGCGAAGTGGTCACGGGCGAGGTTATCGAAGTCGTCAAGGGTGGCCTCATCCTCGACATCGGCCTGCGCGGCTTCCTGCCGGCGTCGCTGGTCGACCTCCGTCGCGTCAAGGACCTCGACATGTACTTGGGCACCGAGATCGAAGCTCGCGTCATCGAGATGGACCGCAACCGCAACAACGTCGTGCTGTCCCGTCGCGTGCTGCTCGAGGAAGGCCGCAAGAACGAGCGCGCCGAGATCCTCGCGAAGCTTTCCAAGGGCATGCGCCTCAAGGGAACCGTTTCCTCGATCGTCGACTTCGGCGCGTTCGTCGACCTCGGCGGCATCGACGGCCTGGTGCATATCTCCGAGCTGTCGTGGAACCATGTCAATCATCCCTCCGAGGTCGTCAAGGTGGGCGACGAGGTGGAGGTCGAGGTCTTGGACGTCGACTTGCAGCGCGAGCGCATCTCGCTCGGCCTCAAGCAGACGACGGAGGATCCGTGGATCAAGCTCGTCGAGAGCTACCCGGTGGGCACCATCGTCGACGGCAAGGTGACGAAGATTGTGCCGTTCGGCGCGTTCATCGAGCTCGGCCAGTCCATCGAGGGCCTCGTGCACATTTCCGAGATGGCCATGCGCCACATCGACACCCCGGCCCAGGTCGTCAAGGCCGGCGACGAGGTGAAGGTGAAGGTCATGGAGATCAACCCGGATCGTCGTCGCATCTCCCTGTCCATGAAGGCCGCCGCGGCTGAGCTGGGCTACGAGATCGAGGTCGACGAGACCATCCAGGCTGAGGAGCGTCCGGCCAAGAAGAAGGCCGAGAAGAAGGAAGCTCCTGCCGAGGAGGCCGCAGCGGAATAGCACGCATCTGCTTAGTTTAGATTGTTCGATTGGCGGGGCCGATGCGTAAGCGTCGGCCCCGTTTTCTCCAGGAGGAGGAATCGGGTGTCTCAAAGGCGCAGCGTCGGGCGTATCGCGCTCGGCATGAGCGGGGGCGTCGACAGTGCGGTTTCGGCTGCGCTGCTGCTTCGTGCCGGATACGAGGTGATCGGCGTCACGTGCCGGTTCCGAGACGACGCGGCGAACGCGCAGGCAGCGGCTGATGCGGCAGCGGTCTGCGCGCACCTGGGCATCGAGCATATAGAGCGCGATTGCGTCGAGATGTTTGAGCGCGTCGTGATCTGCCCGTTCGTCTCGGCCTACGTTGAAGGCCTCACGCCGAGTCCTTGCGTGGGCTGCAACGCGCTGTGCAAGGTGCCCGCTCTCCTGGAAGCGGGCGATGCGTGCGGATGCGATCGCGTGGCTACGGGGCATTACGCGCGCATTGTGCGCATGCGGGCGAGTGGCCGCTTCGCTGTGAAGACGGCGCTCGACATACGCAAGGACCAAAGCTACATGCTCGCTCTGCTCTCGCAGGATCAGCTTGCGCGCCTCGTGTTGCCGCTCGGCGGCACGACGAAGGTGGACGTGCGCTTGACGGCGGCTGATCTGGATCTACCAGTGGCCGAGAAGCCCGAGAGCCAGGATGTGTGCTTCGTTGAGGGCGACTATCGGGATTTTCTCCGCGAGCGAGGCGTCGTGGATGCGCCGGGCGCTATCGTGGATCGTACGGGGCGGGAGCTTGGCCGACACGGGGGACTTGCGAATTATACGGTCGGGCAACGCAAAGGCATCGGCGTGGCGGCGGAGGAGCCGTACTATGTGGTGGGCAAGCATGTCGAAACGGGAGAGCTTGTGGTCGGTTTTGCCGAAGATGCGCAGATCGGCGCAGTACGCGTGCGCGGGCTGCAGTGGCAAGCCGTTAGTCGTCCTCCTGAGCCGCGCGCAGTGTTCGTGAAACTGCGGTACCGCAGCCGAGCGGTTCCGTGTATCATTAAACCGGAAGGTTCGTGCGGCGCGCGCATCGCGCTGAGAAGCCCGCAGCCAACAACGGCGCCGGGGCAGTATGCGGTCCTCTACGAGGGTGACACGGTGCTCGGAGGCGGCATGATCGAGGAGGTAGAGCAAGCATGAGGAAGCTGTTCATCATCGGCGGTATGGGCGCGGGCAAGTCGACGGCGCGCAAGACGCTGGTAGACCAGGGCCTGCCGTTCATCGACCTCGACAAGGTCGGCCACGATATCCTTCTGTGGGATACGGTTAAAAGCGACTTGGTGGAAGCGTTCGGGGAGGATATCATCGGTTCCGACGGTGAGATCGATCGCGGCGCTCTTGCTCGCAAGGCCTTCGTCAGCCCGGCAGATACACGCAAGCTCAATCGCCTCACCATGCCCCGTATTGAGGAGTCGTTCACCGACCGTCTGAAGGATCTGGAGAACGAGGGCCACAAGGCCGTGGTTGTCGAATACTCCGTGTTCAAGAACCGCCAGACATCGATCGCCTACGATGCTGACGTGGTTATCGCGGTGCTTGCTCCGCTCGACATGCGCATTGAGCGCGCGGTCAAGAGCGGCTGGGACGAGGACGACGTGCGTCGCCGTATTGCCCGCCAGATCACCGATGCCGAGCGCATTGAGGCAGCCGACGTGGTATTCAACAACGACGGCACCCCCGAGGAGATGCGTAACAAGGTGCTAGCCTGGTGGAGCGAGTACTCGAAGGATCTGTAAAGCGAACGAAGCCCGGCAATCGGGCTTCGTTTTCTCGGGCGATATTCGATGTTCCGGCTACCACAGCCCGAGGACGTGCTGCATCCCCAGGCTGACGGCGGCTATGGCGATCCAGCAGCAAAGCCCCATAAAGATGGGCTTGCCGCCGGTTTTCACCAGATGCACAATATCGGTGTTCAGACCGATGGCCGCCATGGCCATGACTATGAAGAATTTCGACAGCGTCTTGAGCGGCTCGAACAGCATCATGTCGACGCCGGCAGCTGCAGCGAGCGTCGTGAAGACGGATGCGAGTAGGAACAGCACGATGAATGCTGGCAGCGCACGGCGCAAACTAAACCCGCCAAGTTTGCCCGAGGGCATGACCACATTGTGCTGCTGCGCCTCGAGTGCGGCTGGATCGCGACGCTCGCGTCGTGCCACCCAGATACCGAGTACGAGCGTGATGGGGATGATGGCGAGCGTGCGCGTGAGCTTCACAATGGTGGCCTGATCGAGCGCATTCGATCCCGGATGCATGCCGTCCCACGCGGCGGCAGCGGCTGTGACCGAAGAAGTGTCGTTTACCGCGGTGCCGGCGAACAGGCCGAAGCCTTCGTTCGACATACCGAGCGCACCTCCGAGTGAGGGGAAGATGAGCGCTGCCAGCACGTTGAACAGGAAGATGACAGAAATGGCCTGAGCGACGTCTTTGTCGTCGGCCTTGATGACCGGCGCGGTGGCCGCGATGGCTGAGCCTCCGCAGATGGACGATCCCACGCCGATGAGCGTCGACGTTTCCGACGGCATGTGCAGCACTGAATGGAGCGCGAACGCAACGATGAGCGCCGTGGCGACCGTGGCGCCGATGATGGGAAGCGACATCATGCCCACCTGGGCAATCTGAGCAAGGTTCAGACCGAAGCCTAGCAACACGACGGCGGCCTGCAGCACCTTCTTTCCGGTGAATGCGATGCCGTGCTGCACGGATCCGCGCGTAGGCTGCTTCCAGAACACGGCCAGAGCCATGCCGGCCACGATGGCGAACACGGGCCCGCCGATGAGGGGAAGCGCTTGCCCGGCGAACCAGCACGGCAGGGCTATGGCCAGGCATACGACCACGCCGGGGAGGTGCTTCTTGATTGTGCTCATGCCGGTTCCTTTTCGTCTGTCCGCCGCCGACGGCGATCGAGTATACCACGGCATGCCGGTACGCCTCGAACAGGGTGGAGAATCGATATCGATTTAAGATGGAGCGCACGTCGGGCGAGCGACAACTCACGTTGGATCAGCGATGGGACCGGTGCAGGCTTGTCGCGGAAGCTTCCCGCTCCTTACGGTTTTATCACGAACATATGTTCATGTCAGGTCGGCTGTGCTACACTGGTTCCCTTACCTATGCGGGAAGGAGCAGCATGGCGCATCTCTCTAACATCGATGGTCTTGAAATGGAGGGCAAGCTGCCGGAGGTGCGGCTGGCAACGACGCCTCTCAAGGTGGTGTCGCCCTTCGAGCCGTCGGGCGACCAGCCGCAGGCCATCGAGAAGCTGGCCCGCGGGGTCGAGGAGGGCCTGCGCTACCAGACGCTCCTGGGCGTGACCGGCTCGGGCAAGACGTTCACCATGGCCAAGACCATCGAGGCCGTGCAGAAGCCCACGCTGGTCATGGCGCCGAACAAGACGCTCGCGGCCCAGCTGGCCAGCGAGCTGAAGGAGTTCTTCCCGAACAACTCCGTGGTGTACTTCGTGTCGTACTACGACTACTACCAGCCCGAGGCCTACGTGCCCTCGTCCGACACGTTCATAGAGAAGGACGCCTCCATCAACGAGGAGGTGGAGAAGCTGCGCCATGCGGCCACGTCGGCTCTGCTCTCGCGGCGCGACTGCATCGTGGTGGCCTCGGTGTCATGCATCTACGGCATCGGAAGCCCCATGGACTACGCCGGCATGGCGGTGTTCGTGGACAAACAGAAGGAAATGGACCGCGACGACGTCATCCACGAGCTCATCGACATCCAGTACGACCGCAACGACTACGAGCTGAAGCGCGGCACGTTCCGCGTGCGCGGCGACAACCTGGACGTGTTCCCGCCCTATGCGGACAACCCGTTGCGCATCGAGTTCTGGGGCGACGAGATAGAGCGCATCGCGGAAGTGGACAACGTCACGGGCGAGGTGGTGAACGAGTTTGAGGCGCTGCCCATCTGGCCCGCGTCGCACTACGTGGCCACGCGCCCGAAGATGGACCGCGCGCTCGGCACCATCCGCGACGAGCTGCGCGAGCGCCTGCAGCAGTTCAAGGAGGAGGGCAAGCTGCTCGAAGCGCAGCGTTTGGAGATGCGCACGAACTACGATCTGGAGATGATGGAGACGATGGGCTTCTGCTCCGGCATCGAGAACTACTCGCGCCACATCGACGGGCGCTCGCCGGGTGAGCCGCCCTACACGCTGATCGACTACTTCCCGAAGGACTTCCTCTGCATCATCGACGAGAGCCATGTGACGGTGCCGCAGATTCGCGGCATGCACGAGGGCGACCGTTCGCGCAAGATCACGCTGGCCGAGCACGGGTTCCGCCTGCCCAGCTGCCTGGACAACCGCCCGCTGCGCTTCGACGAGTTCGAGGAGCGCATTCCGCAGTTCGTGTACGTGTCGGCCACGCCGGGCGACTACGAGCAGAAGGTGTCGCAGCAGCAGGTGGAGCAGATCATCCGCCCGACCGGCCTGCTGGACCCCGAGATCATCGTGCGCGGGAGCGCCTCCCAGATCGACGACATCATCGACGAGTCGAAGGACCGCGCCGCCCGCGACGAGCGCGTGCTCATTACGACGCTCACGAAGAAGATGGCGGAGGACCTGACCGACCACTTGCTGGACCAAGGCGTGAAGGCGCGTTACATGCACTCGGACATCGCCACGCTCGAACGTGTGGAGATCCTGCGCGAGCTACGCCAGGGCAAGTTCGACGTGCTCGTAGGCATCAACCTGCTGCGCGAGGGCCTGGACTTGCCCGAGGTCTCGCTCGTAGCCATCCTCGATGCCGACAAGGAGGGGTTCCTGCGCAACCACCGCTCGCTCATCCAGACCATCGGCCGCGCTGCCCGCAACGTGTCGGGCCAGGTCATCATGTATGCGGACAAGATCACCGACTCCATGGCCCTGGCCATCGACGAGACGAAGCGCCGTCGCTCCATACAGATGCAGTACAACGAGGACCACGGCATAGAGCCGCAGACCATCCGCAAGGCCATCAACGACATCATGGACTACGTGACCGACGAGGTGGGCAACACCACGGCCGAGCAGGTGAACGCCGAGCTGGCCGCGCTCTCGCGCGAGGAGGTGCTGCGCATCATAGCCTCCATGGAGGACGAGATGGCCTCGGCGTCCCAGAGCATGGACTACGAGGAGGCGGCCCGCCTGCGCGACCAAGTGGTGAAGCTGCGCGCGAGTGTGGAGGGTTCAAGCGAGGAGGACGTGCTGAAAGATCTGAAGAAGGGCGCCCGCAAGGGCAGCGCCTTCGGCAACCGCAAGAACGCTGCCTACGGGAGCAGCCGAAGGTCATAGGGGCTCAATCGGCCTCGCGTGGTAGAATCATCAAACTTGCACGATCGCAGGGGAGGCGATTCGAGTATGAGAATCGAGCAGCTGCGCTATTTCATCGATGTGGCCCAAACGCAATCACTTACGAGGTCAGCGAGCAATCTGTTCATTTCGCCGCAGGGACTGAGTCAGGCGATAACCGCTCTCGAGAAGGAATGCGGCATGACGTTCTTCGAGCGTTCGAAGAACGGGCTCGTGCTCAACGATAAGGGTTCGGCGCTGCGTGAGTTGGCGATCGATCTGTGCGCGCGGGTTGACACGTTCAACCTCAACGTTGCCCAACTGGCAGACGTTCGAACGGAGCTGGGGAAAGAGGCGTTCTCGCTCTACCTGCCCCCGCTGATCATCTTAGGCGATGCGCTTGCACCCTTAATGGATGAGCTCGAACACGCGTTTTCCTCCGTCGACTTATCCGCGCGGCCGGCGAGGGTTCCAGCTCGTCCCGTATGTTGGCGCTGCCGCTCGATGCAGGGGCTGATCCGAACGTTTCCAGCTTGCTCGATGCGGACGGCTCTACGGCGCTCCATTTGGTATGCGAGGGAAGCGACATACGATTTTGGGAACCCGATAGCGTGGAAGCGGCCTGCGCCGAGCAAGAGCAGGCGATATGTGTGTTGCTCGCGGCGGGGGCCGACCCTGCGGCGCTTGACCGCAGGGGCGAGACGCCGGGCGACTCGTATGGCGCGTTGATAGAGCGGCTTGTCGAGGAAGGGTCGCTGCCGCGCGAGCGTGCGGACCAGCTGCTCGCTGCGAACGCACCCGTGTTGAACGTGCCGTAGACTGATCATGTCCAGGGTGGTTGCGACCAGATGGTGGAGCTGCGCGTGTAGGCGGAAGGCGGCATCGAGCACTGCCGCCTTCCGCGAAGCCGTTGTCAGATCTTCCTGCCAATATAGAAGACGTACCCGTAGTGCCGCCGGTAGCGCGCGTACAGGTCCACCTCGCGCCGGTTTTCCGCGACGAAGGCCTCCACCGCCCCGTCGCCGGGATACTTCTTCAGCAGCCCCTCGAGGGCGGCCTCTCGCGGGGCGAAGTAGTTGTCTGTCCAGCAAGCCTCCGACAGCGCGAATGAGGCGACGAACGCGTAGCCGCATTGCTGCATGGCCTCGATGTTGCGCTCGACGGGGTCCAGCCTGCTGCCGGCGTCCAGCCAGAAGCACTCGATGACGGCGGGCCGCTCGTCCGTGAGCCACGAGGGGCAGGTGGCCGCAACGTAGCCGCCGCGCTTGAGGAAGCCGTGCCAATGCGCAAGCCCCCTCTTGAAGCCGATGCTGTCTATGGCGCCCTCCGACCAGATGAGGTCGAGCGACTCCCGGTCGAACGGCAGGTCGTCCATCAGGCCGACGACCCCTTTCACGTGGTCCGCGACGCCGCGCGCCCGGGCGCTCGCGGTCAGCACGTCGATGAACGCGGGGAACATATCCAGCCCGACGACGGTCGCGGCCAGCCGGCTCGCCAGGACCATCGTCTGGGGGCCGGTCCCGCATCCCAGGTCCGCAACCTTCGATATGCGCTCGATGCCGTCGATAAAGCCCAGCGCCTTGAGCGTCGTCTCGGTGCTGCCGGGCCCCTGCCGCTCCAACCCCGCATGGACCTCGACCAGCAGGTTCATGGCGGAGGGTCGTTCGTTGTCCACGATGCCTCCTTCCCTTCGCACGCGGTCGGCGTCAGCCCGCGGCGGTTTCGTCGGCGCCGTCGCGCACGGTGGCTGCCTTGTCGCAATCGAGCGCGCGCACGCTCTTCGGCAGGTATATCACCGCGCCCAGCACAATGCACACCAGGCCGTCCACCACGAAGAAGGGCGCGATGCCGATGGCCTCGGCCAGAACGCCGCCCAGCGCGACGCCCACCGGCGACGCCAAGCCGATGGCCGCCGTGGTGAAGCCCAGCGCGCGCCCCGTTTTCTCGGGCGGCACGTTCTTCTGCACCAGCGTGATGAGCGGGCCGTTGAACCAGGCACACGCCATGGCCATGACGGCGCACAGCACCGCGAACGCGGGAAACATCTGCGGCGTGAGCAGCCCGCAGACGGACGTGGTCGCGCCCACGATCAGCGCCGCCACGGCCATGAGTCCGGCCAGGCGCCTGCCGCCGCCCCAGGCCATGAGGATGACCGAGCCGATGATCATGCCGATGCCGAAGGTCGCCTCTACGAGCGACGCCATGTACCCGTCGCCGTTGAAATGGTCGTAGGTCATGAGCGGGAACACGGCGCTCAACGGCGCGAACGCCATGAGTCCGATGGTGATGCCCACGATGAGCACCACCAGGCCGCGGGTGGCGGCGAGCGCCCGCCAGCCGTCGCGCATGTTGGCGAGCACGTGCTGGTTGTCGGTGGCCGCGTCGTGCACGGTGGGGATCTTCGCCAGCGCAAGGCCCGCCACGGCCACCAGCGCGCCGAAGAAGTCCAGGAACATGA
The DNA here is from genome assembly GCF_963929405.1 of Enteroscipio rubneri. NCBI lineage: Bacteria > Bacillati > Actinomycetota > Coriobacteriia > Eggerthellales > Eggerthellaceae > Enteroscipio > Enteroscipio rubneri. The sequence goes on from NZ_CAWVIN010000003.1 coordinate 1,487,029, forward strand.
CCGAATGGAATCCCAGGGTGGTGTACAGGAAGATGCCGAACGCCGGCGCGCCGATGCTTGCGATGGACATGAGCAGCTGGTCCATCGTGTTGATGCGCAGCAGGTGCTTCTCGGGCACGAGCAGGGGCATGGCGGCCATCATGGCCGGCCCGTGGAACGACTGCCCCACGCTGCGCACGATGACCATGATCAGGATGAGGCCGAAGGTCACGTGCCCCATGAGGATGACGATGCCCAGCGCAAGTGACACCAGGCCTATTCCCAGGTCGGCCGCGATCATGACGGTTTTGCGGTTGTACTTGTCGGCGATGACGCCGCCGAAGGGCGACAGCAGCCCCTGCGGCAGGTAGGCGCAGATGGTGGCGACGGCAAGCGCGAGCGCGCTGCCGGTGGACTCGGTGATGTACCACACCGCGGCGTATCCGGCGGCGTAGCTGGTCACCATGGAGACGGCTTGGCCGCCCCAGATGACGGCGATCACGGTCAGCCAGCGCTTCGGCAGCGGGCGCCCGGCGGCACTCATGAGCGTGGGAGATTCGGTCATGGAGAACTCCTAGTGTTTCGATGGGGAAGGCGGCCGCGTCGATCGGGCGCGGCATGCATTTCAGTGTGAGGTTGCGGCGGCTGCTCTGCCAGCCATTCTCGTTGGCAATTCGGGCGCAACGAGACGTTGCGCATGGGCAGGCATGCGCGCAGACGTCACCGGTTACAGAAATGCATGAAACATCGAGACAGAGCTCCTTGGAAGACGGCGAAACGGCGATCAGTGTACCATGCGTGCGAACGCTGTCAAGGGAGTGGGCCCATGCGCCCTGGTTTGCGCCGTCGCACGATAAGGGGTTACAATCTCACTTCGGACAAAGGAGGGGAAGTGTCGAGCTCGCTCATCATCGCGTACCTTTTCCTGGGCGGCGCCGGCGCGGGCATGCTCTTCGTCCTGTCGGCTGTAAGCTTCTTCTCGCCGTCGCGAGATCTCGATCTCGACGGGTCGGGCCGCCTGCAGCCGTGGGGATCGTATGCGCGTCTTTACGGCCTCGGGTACTGCGTCTCTTTGGCAATCTGCATAGTTGCGGCGCTGTGTCTCGTGTTCGATATGGCTCGTCCCGACGCGATTCTTGGCCTCATCTTCAATCCGAACGTATCGGTCGTTTCCATCGGCGCCTATGGGCTCGGCCTCTGCATCGCATTGAATGCCGCCCTCGCGATCATATGGCTTTCGCATTTCAGACCGAACATCATGCTCTGTCGCATCGTCTCGGCGCTTGCGATCGTTGCGGCTTGTGTGGTTATGTCGTACACCGGTCTTCTGCTCGGCATCATTCCACATGCGGTCTTCTGGCAGTCGCCGCTGATCGTCGTTCTGTTTGTTCTTTCGTCGCTTTCGTGCGGCATCGCTTTGGTTGTGCTGGCGATGATGGCGTTTCGGCTGCTCGCACCGTTTTGGAACGCTGCGCGTACCGTGCTGTTAGTTGACGGGGTGCTCATCGGGGTCGAATTGATCGTGCTCACCGTCTTCATCGCATCCTCCCAGCAGAGCGCTCCTGAAGCGGTTGAGACGTTGGTAACGGGGGACCTTGCGGCGCTTTTCTGGACGGGGCTCGTGGCGATGGGACTCGTGGTGCCGCTTGCGATGGAGCTTGCTTCGCGCTGGAAGGTGGGGCTGGATGTCCACCCGTGCATTCCCGCCGTGCTCGTTCTCATCGGGGGGCTGTGTTTGAGAATCTGCATCGTCTTCGCAGCTTGATTGTTCGAGCAAGGTTATACTGTGGCGAAACGGCAAGAAGCAAGGAGTGACATGTTCCCCTTCGAGATGGACAACGAAAGCGGTGTGCCGCTGTGGATACAGCTGCGCAACCGCCTCGTCCACCTCATCAACTCCGGTTACTACAAGCCGGGCGATCAGCTTCCCACGGTGCACGCCATGGCTTCCGAGCTGTCCATCAATTACAACACGGTGAACAAGGTGTACGTCAACCTTGCGAACGACGGGTACATCACCTCCATCCGCGGGCGCGGCGCTTTCGTCAACGACTTTGATTCCGATATGAGCCAGGAGCATGCGCAGGCGGTCGAACAAGTGCTCGACGAGTGCATAGCCGCGTGTATGGATCTGGGACTTTCCCTCCAGGATGTGGCGGCCGCCATGCGAAAGCAGATTCGCAAGACCGAGAAAAGCCAGGTGTCCGACAAGACGCCGCCGACAAGGAGCTGACCTATGGGATCGAGCAAGAAAGAGCGTCGCATCAGCAGTGCGGCATCGCATTTCGAGGCGTCTCCGAGCGGGCGACAGGACGTGGCGCTGCAACGCGCCTCGCGCAATGGCATCTACTTCTTCCAGATGGCGCTGTTCTTCATTGCGTTCGGACTCGTCTGCCTTGCCTTCTTCCTGCTTGCGGGCAGCGTTGGCTTCGTGGCTGTCGCCGTCGCTTCGGTTGTCGCGCTGCTGCTGGTTTCGTGCACGCATGTCGCCCAGCAGTGGGAGCGTGTCGTGGTCATGCGCCTCGGTCGGTTCAAGTGCGTCAAAGGCCCGGGCATCTTCTTTACGGTACCGCTGGTTGACTATTGCACTATGCGCGTTGACCAGCGCATTCGGTCAACTGCGTTCGGAGCCGAAGAAACGCTGACGGCCGATCTTGTCCCGCTTGACGTCGATGCCGTGCTGTTTTGGATGGTGCACGATACCGAGAAGGCCTGCACCGTGGTCGACGATTACGAGCTGTTGGTGCTTCAGTCGTCTCAGACCATCCTGCGCGATGCCATCGGCCGCGCGAACGTGGCCGAGGTCACGTCGCGTCGCGAGCAGCTTGACCGCGAGTTGAAGCGCTTGCTGGAAGACAAGGTCGCCCCGTGGGGCGTCACGGTGCTTTCCGTGGAGATCCGCGATATCCTTATGCCCAAGGAGCTGCAAGATGTCATGTCCATGGAGGCCCAGGCCGAGCAGAAGCGCAAGGCTCGCGTGGTGCTCATGGAGGCGGAGCAGGATATCTCCGAGATGATGGGCGGCATCGCCTCGGCGTACGATGAGGACGACAAGGCTATGCAGCTGCGGCAGATGCACCTGCTTTACGAGGGGGTCAAAGAGGGCAGGGGCGCGGTCGTCGTTCCCAGCTCGTGGGGCGATTCCTTCGGCGAGCAGGTGGGCAAGGGCATCGCGGGCGAATAGCCGACATGGTAATCGGCGTCGCTGAGGCCGGTGCGTCCATGCTGAGGGCGCGCGGGTGCTACGCGTTTCGGCGATCCGTCGTCGCGCGCATTTCTATCTCAAAATAGAATAATCGGACCCATCGGTGGAGCTTGACTTTTCATATGAAAACATGTTTTCATATGAAAAGCGGATTGGCCAATCCTTCAAGACGAGAACGGGGAAGGCTTCTGCCATCATGGGGGATATGCCTTCTTCTCAGGTGCGCATTGCGCACATGAAGAAAAAGGAGGGGGAAGCAATGTCTGCAGTCGCAGCATCGACCGCGAATCTGACGCGGCGCAATTTCCTCAAGGCGAGCATCGCCGTAGCGGGCGGGACATGGCTTGGAACCGCTATCGGCTGCTCTTCGGGCGATTCTCTTTCGGGAGAAGGCTCATCTTCGCAAGCGGAGGAACAGGTGTTCAACGGCGTGTGCAAGCCGAACTGTTTCCACGGGTGCCAGCTCAAGGTTCATGTTCGAGAAGGCAAAGTCGTAAAAACGTCGGCCGCGCCGTATCCGAACCCGGAACTCAACCGTATTTGCCTGCGCGGTCTTTCACATGTGACCAACATTTACGACCCCGATCGCGTGCAGTATCCGCTCAAACGCGTCGGGGAACGCGGTGCGAACGAATGGGAGCGCATCAGCTGGGAAGACGCGATAGCCGAGATTGCCGAGAAGTTCACGAGCTATCGCGAAGAGTTTGGCGACCAAGCCGTCATGAAATGCGCGGTGAGTGGGAATTATGGCTCGATTAACGGCGGTTTCACGAGCAAGTTCTTCAGCTCCATCAATGCTTCCACCATGGCGCCGAGCCTTGACTTGAGCAATGCCATCGGTTTGAACCGCGTCGTGGGATGGGCGGGAACGTGGATGGGCAACGATCCGCGCGACCTGAAGAACGCGAAAAACATCTTTATCTGGGGTAACAATATCACCGATGCGCAAATCCATGAATGGCATTTCGTGGCTGATGCTATCGAGGCGGGCTCGAACGTCATCGTCGTCGATCCGATCTTTACACATATGGCTGCGAAAGCGCAAAAGTTCGTTCCCATCAGGCCGGGGGCGGATGCGGCGCTCATCCTTTCGATGATGCAAGTGGTCATAGAGGAAGATCTCATAGATCGCGAGTTCATGCAGAAATACACCGTTGCCCCGTTCCTCGTCCGCGACGATACGGGCATGTTCTTGCGTATGAGCGATGTGGGCGTTCAACCTGCGGAGGGGCCCGTCAATCCACTCACCGGAGAGCCGACCAAGATCGATCCGGCCGTCGTATGGGATGGCGTGGCCGGTGCGTCCGCATCGTCCGCCGAATGCGCCGCCCCTGAGATAGAAGGCGAATTCACCGTCGAGGGCGTTGCGTGCCATACTGCGTACAGCCTGTTGAAGGCAGAAGCTTCTCAATATCCGCCAGACGTGGCAGAGGGCATCACCGAAGTTCCAGCTGCCACCATTGTCGAACTCGCGCACCTTGCAGCCGATGGACCGGTCACGCATCGCGTCGGTTGGGGACCGCAGGCATACGACAACGGCGTCCATCCTCATCATGCAGGGGCTGCCCTTGCGGCCATTACGGGACAGATGTGCGAGCCCGGCAAAATCTATGGATGCGCGGATATCAACGGCTTCACCGGGTTCGATGCAACGCTGAGCGCTCCGGCGACTCCGGTAACGTCGCCGACAATATCCAACCTGATCATGCCCGAGGTTATGGAGACGGGCACGTACATGGGCGAAGACATCGTCATCAAGGCGCTTTGGGTTTACCAGGGCAATCCGCTGTGCACGTTCGTCGACAGCAATGCGAAAAAGAAGATGTTTGACAAGTTCGAATTCATCGTTACCGTCGACTCCATGCTTACCGATACGGCTCGCTATTCGGATATGGTGCTGCCTTGCGCCCAGTTCTTCGAGTACGAGGATATCGTGGGCAGCGGCAACAACAACCACGTCGTCCATTGCGACAAGGCTATCGATCCTCCGTTCGAAGCAAAGCCGGATACGGAGATCATGCGCATGCTTGCAGAGAAGATGGGCATGGCCGACCTGTTCCCCGAGAGCGATTCCGAATGGCTGCAGAAATACGTGGACACGGAGGCTGCAGCGGCGTTGGGCATCAGCTACGACGCGTTGAAGGAGAAGAAGGCTATCCGGTGGGCGCCCGATCCGCTTGTGCGGTGGACGGACAAGAAGTTCCTGACGCCGTCCGGCCGAATGGAGTTCTACGTCGAAGCGCCGACTCCGATGGATTACTACGGCCAGCAGATCGACGTCAATCGCGAGCACCTGCCGCGGTTCTTCCCGCCGACCGAGGCATGGCCCGAGAATCCTCTCCACGAGAAGTATCCCTTCGTCCTGCTGTCCGAGCGCCCGCGATTCCGTGTGCACGGGCAGTGGTTCAACAACAGAATCCTTCGCGAACTCGACCCTGAGCCCACGGTGAAGATCAACCCCGCCGATGCCGCCGCCAAGGGCATCAAGACGGGCGACCATGTCGAATGCTACAACGATCGAGGCCACGCGGTGGCCATGGCGGTGCTCAATGAGGCCGTACGGCCCGGCACCCTCGTATATCCGAAGAGCTGGCAGGTCCATCAGCACCTTGCAGGCGGTTGGTCCGAGCTTTCGTCCTCGTCGCACGACCCGGTGGCGGTGAACCAAAGCTACATGGACGAGCTCTGCGACATTCGCGCATGGGAAGGAGCTGAATAACCATGACCCATTACGGAATGGCGATCGATAAGAAGCGTTGCATCGCCTGCAACACCTGCTGCGTCGGCTGCAAGGTTGAGAACAACCTTCCCGAGAACATGTGGTGGAACCGCGTGGTCAACGAAGGGGGAGAGAACCCGGATTCGCCGTCGGGTACCTATCCCGAACTCAAGATGAGCGCCTATACCCTGTCCTGCCAGCACTGCATCAATCCAGCCTGTGTGAGCGTGTGTCCTTCCGAGGCGACCTATCGGGATGCGGAAACCGGCATCGTCATGCAGGATTTGGATAAGTGCATCGGCTGCAACCTGTGCATTGAAGCCTGCCCCTACGGGGTGCGCACCTTGCAGGAAGACGAGCCGGTCTATTACACCGATTTCGCTCTCGGCGGAGAGGGCGCGCCTGGGCATATCGCCGGCACGGTGGAGAAGTGCACCTTCTGTCATCACCGCGTGGTGAACGGCGAGCAGCCCTTCTGCGTGGAGGTGTGCCCGGCCCGCGCACGCACGTTCGGCGATTTGGATGATCCGGACTCCGACCTTTCGAAGCTGATTGCCTCCCGCGAGTGCGAACAGCTTCAGCTGGACGCGGGCACCGGGCCGAGCGTGTACCTGCTCGTGTAACAGCGTGACCGCGCATGCATCTGCCATGCGTTTGTCCCCGGGCCGACCTGCGATACCCTCCCGTGCAGGTCGGCCCCCTGATAAGAGGTGATCCGCGATGAGCCAGATCGTTTCGGCGACCCTTGTTGTCGCCTTCGCCGTGGTGTTCAGGGGTGCGGTGAAACAGCGCCCCGTCCTGTTCTATGTCCTTGCGGCGCTCGTGGCCGCCGTCGGCATGTACTTTACGTTCAACCCCAGCCCGGGCGGCATGGTGCGTGCACTTGCCTATGCTATTCAGAAGGGGCATCCGGGGTTCTCGATGCTGGCTCTCGTCATGTTCGTCGGTGTCTTTGATCGCAAATCGGTTGTGCGCCGGGCGCTGGGACCCGTGAGGGGAGAGCTGTCCATTATCGGCGCCATCCTCATGCTGGCCCATGCCGTCCCCTATCTGGCGAATTACCTCGCCATGGCGGGCGCGGTATTTTCCCTCAAGCCGAGCGTGCAGATGTCGCTTGCTTTGGCTGTTGTGCTGCTCTTCCTACTTGGCGTGCTTGCCGTGACATCGATTAAGGCGCTGTCCGTTCGCATGGACGCCCGAACGTGGAAGCGCATCCAGCGGCTCGTTTACCCCTTCTTCCTGCTCGTTTTCGTACACCTGCTTGGGTATATGCTGGTTCCCCTGAGGGCGGGGGCCACCGATCTGCTTGTCGGATTCGGGTTTTACGTAGTGATCTTTGCAGCATATCTGGTACTGAGAACGAGACGCTTCATACTTGACCGACGGGTCGGACTGCCGGAGTACGGCGCGGCATCGGCCATGATCAGCACTTCCAAGGAGGCTACGCAATGATGCAAGAGCATTGGATTGATAAAGCGGAGCTGTTCGAGACGCTTTCGCTTGCTTATCTCTACTATCAGAGAGAAACGGTTGAAGTGCTTACAACCGGCGCGTATGCCGACGTGCTGTGCGAGGCGATGGCTGCGGTCGGACTTGACGAGGGCCTTGTGTCCGATGTGCGCGCGACGCTGGCTGCCTATCAAGGGGCCGATGTCGAAGAGCTGTTTCATGCGCTGCGCGTGGAATACACGCGGTTGTTCGTGGGCGCGCCGCATGCAATCGTGTCCCCCTATGCGGGCATATGGTATGCGGAAGAGGTGGGTGTCACGCCGGTGCTGTTCGTGAATAAGGAGTCCATGGCAGTCGAGCGCTTCATGAAGGCCTGCGGCGTGGACCGTCCTGAGCAGACGAACGAGCCGCTTGATCATATTGGATCAGAGCTCGAGTTTCTCGAATACCTGTGTCTGGACTGCGCAGGCGTTGTCAACAAGGATGCCGATATTGTGCCCGCCGGTTCGTATGAGACGTTCTACCAGGAACGGTTTATCGTGTTTGCCAAGCGTTTTGCGGCGGCGGTTGCGCAGAGCAGCAGCGAACCGCTGCTGCGTGCTGCGAGTTCGGTACTCCTTGCGCTTCCTGACGAAGCGCTGTAAAAAGTGCAGCTTCGGGATCAATAGCTCCCAACCTGCGAACTCCCCTGAGGCGGAAAGGCTCGGCGTGACCGTCGCTTTGCTCCCGGGATCGCGCCGGGCCTTTCCGCCTCAGGGGACTCGGGGTTGCGGAAGCCGTGCAGGGAGCCCTTGGGGCGTGCGGGGCTGGGGGACTCGCTTCGCTTGATCGGTTGTTGCATGTGCTGCCGCCGAAATTGGGCGAAGGTGGCAGAAAAGACGCAATCCTGTAACCTGTTTCACGTGCGATTTGGAGTGCTTCACGCGCGAACAGTTGTTTTTGCTTTGCAGGCGAAGAATATACCGGCAACACGCTTTACCATCGTCGTTTCGCATGTTTCGCATTACAGAATCGCGTTCTTCCTACCATTTCTGTCCATACGCCCGGCTGTCCCGCTGTCCATACGCCCGGCCCCCGTCTCTTCGCGCGCCGTCTGCTGCCGTGCAGAAAAAACGGCCAGAACCGGCGCCCGTCTATGCTCAGTCACCTTTGATATTCCGCAGGTCAGTTCGTGTTGTCTTCTTGGGCGAGCGAGGCGTGCTCATTGGATGCCATGCGGCGACAGCCGAAAGCATTTCTGGCTCACGCCGCACACGATGACGTCGTATTCGTCGTCCCAGCTGACGTTGGCAGCGGACGCTCCGCTGCGTCTCGCCGCCTGCTGCCTGCGGTGCGCATCCGGCCAACCCTCTGACTGCAAGCGCACCGAGACCGGCGGCCGCTGTTCCGAGGAAGTTCCTGCGCGACAGTCCCTGCGTCTTTGCGTTTTCCATGATTGCCCCTTTCCTCACGATTCGCAGCGCTTCTTTTGCTTGCGTTATCAGGGAGTATAGAAAGGCGCAGGGGCGGATACAACGGCGTGGAGCCACGATGCGGAACCGGTGTTCCACGATGCGGCACGCCGTGCGTTGCGATGCCTCGGTGCGAACGGGTGCTCGGGGCACGGGGCTGCTTGGAGGGCGAATTCAGCCAGCCAGGAACCGAATGTTGAGATCGACGGCTGTGGGAATACCCGCCACCGAGCCGCCGTTCGTGTATTGCCACAGGTCAAAGTCGAATTGTCCCGTGGGGACGGCGACGTCGTATTCGGCGAACCAGACCGGACGATTGCCGAACGCGTTGCTGCCGAAGCGCGCAATGTCCTGCTTGTTTCCGTAGATCATGGTTGCATAGCCCGCCTGCTCGATGCGCTCGCAGAATGCGCGAGCGCACGCTGTCAGCTCATCGCCCATTATGCGGTTTGCTCGTCCCGCTGCGTCCGGCACCGGCTCGTGATCGAAAACGACGGGCAGGCGGAGCGAGCGTCCGTCAAGCAGCGCAAGCGCAAACTCGGCTTCCTCGCGCGCTTCGTCTTCCGTTGTGGCCTGCGAAAAGAAGTATGCGCCCGTTTCGAGGCCGGCGGCTGCGGCACCGTCCAAATTGGCGGCGGCCTGTTCATCGGCGTACAGGGCGCCTTCGGTGTAGCCACGGTTGCCAAGACGGACGATGGCAAAATCGATGCCGTCGCGTGCGACGGCCTGCCAATCGATGTCACCCTGATGATCCGACACGTCCACGCCAAGATCGGAGCACAACGCACCCCCTTCGTAATAGGCAAGCCGGTCGCCGTTGGCTGTCAAGCCGTTCCAGTCGTAGGGACTTACATAGGGCCCGTCGTTCGGCTGGTCGGATGGGGTATGCATACAGGTGGACAGGAAAACGATAAGGGCGAGCAGCATGAGGCCCGCAAGGGCAAAGGGCGCAAAAGCCGGCAGGCGCCACACTCGTCGCGCAGCCTCGGTGTGATGTCGTGGGACGGGGGCGGGACGTCCCGAGGCTCTGCGCAACGGGCGGGTTGGGCAGCGGGTATTCGTGCGGTAACGGGACTTCATAAAACCCATGCTATCAAAAACGCAGCCTCGTGCTCGGACCGTGCCGCCCCTCCATCAAATACAAAGAGCCGCATGTCGCTCGATCGCGTTGAGCTTTACTACTGCACACCCAGTCGGAGGGCTTCCAGATCCTCGGTTCCATCCGTTCCCAACACCAGGCATCCGAATCGCGTGGAAGAGTCGGTGCACGCATGGTCAAAGGGGCCGATCTCGGTTGCAAGCGCTACCCATTCGGGATGCTCGCGCTGCACAGCGCGCACGATGTCGGCATCCTGCTCGTCGATGACGAACTTGATGATGGCATGCAGGTGCGGTTTCGTGACCGGCTTCAGGTTGGGTTCGATGCCGAGTGCGGCATCCACGACGGCGCCAACATAATCGATGCCGGTGGACAGCGGTACGGCATGGCTTCCCATATAATCACCGGCCATGCGTGTTCCCACTTCCACCATCTTCACGGTGCCATCAGGCATGACCATGACCTCGGGGCACGACGCCCCCTGCGTCATGCCCATGGCATCGAGCGCGGCCGAGCACACCCGCTTGATTTCGTCTAAGACCTCTGGGCTCACCCGTCCCGGTTGCAGGTGTCCGCTCTCGATAAAGCGAGGGTGCCCCGTCGTCCACTTCTCGGTCAGCGCCATGAAATGATGTTCGCCCCGCCAGCTGAAGTGCTCGACGCAGAACTCCCGGCCCTCCATGTACTCTTCGACAAGCGCCGTGCCGTTGAACCCTGCTTCAAACGCTTCGTCGAGCGCCCAATCCAGCTCGGCTATGCTATCGATACGGTTGATGCCGCGGCTGCCGCTGCGGTCGGTTGCCTTCACCATAAGGGGAAATTCCATCGCGGAGAGATCGGGCGTCTCACCGCGATGCACGACCACATGCCGAGGGCTCGGCACGCCGCACGCATCGAAGCGTTCGCGCATGAGGTATTTATTGGTGGAGACGCAGGTGCATTCCATCGAATTGCCGGGGAGGCCGAGCGCGCAGGCAACGTAGTTGACGGCGATGCTGCCTAAATCGGAGCCGATGGTGCAGATGCCGTCGACGCCGATGCTTCGGCATGCGTCCAGAATGGCCTCATGCTCCACGATGCTGATGGGGTGGAATACGTCGGCCGTGCGCTCGCCTACATCGCCTGCTTCCCAAGCGAATACATGAGTTTCCAATCCCTTCTCCTGGGCTTTTAAAATAAGCGGATTCTGGAAGTCCGAGGCGCCGATGATCGCAAGCTTGCCCGTCATTGTTTCGTCTCCTATCCGAAAAACGCATAAATGAAAATGCCGCCGAGGATAAGTGCGAGTGCAACCAGCTTACGGCGATCGAGCTTTTCTTTGAATATCCACACGCCGAAGGCGGTCACGTATACATAGCTGGTGGCCTCAAGCACCGGTCCCAACGAGAGCGGGATGCCCCGGTAGGCAATGACCGTGACAAGCGTGCAGCCGACGAAGAGGATGTAGGCTGCAATGACGAGCGGATTGAGATACTCTTGTATGCGGCTCTCCCGTGGGCGCTCGGCGGACTTCTTCAGCATCACCTGGCTGACCGATGCCACGAAGACGCTGACGAGCATGATGCCAGCATAGAAAAGCTCGGTCTGGCTCATGCGGCATCACCGGACTTCTCGCGTGATCCATCGCCCTCGCCATGCTCTTCAGCATGCGGGAGCGAAGGAGCATCGGTTATACCCGGCTGGTCGTTTTCGTCGTTGGATGCATCGGCACGCGCAAACAGTACGATGCCGACCATGATGACGGCGGCGCCGACAAGCTTGCCCGGCGTTACCGCTTCTCCGAACAACACCGCTCCCCAAAAAATGCCCCAGACGATGGTGATGGCGCGGTTGGCGAAGGCGCTGGAAAGGGACATGCGTTTGATGATCTGCTGCCATCCCAGCGCATAGATGCCCAGAAACATGAGCATCAGGCCGTAGAACAGAAAGAACGTAAAATCGGGGAATCCAGCGCCGGCTGCATACTTGCTGCACACATCGCTCAATGCGTAAATGCCGAGCAACACGTGGAGGCCCAGCAGCATCTTTATGCGTCCCGGTTGCGCCATCTCGCGACTATTCCTCGCCTTCGCGATGGGTTGCGGGGCGGCGATCGTGAACATCGCGCACCACATACTGCGGGATCTTGTTCAGGCTCAGGTAGATACGGCCGACGTACTCTCCGAGCACGCCCAACAGCAACATGATGAGGCCTCCTATGACCAAAAGTCCCGCCATGAGCGAGGTCCAGCCCTCGTTGGTGGAGGGATCGAGCAGTCTCTGTACGATCAGCACCACCGTCAGTACAAAGCCAACGACGGCGAACAGGAGGCCTGCGATGGTAGCGATGCGCAGAGGCACGACGGAGAACGCCGTGAATCCATTTGCCCACAGACTCACGAGTTTGTGCAGGCTGTATCCCGATGCTCCCACCTCGCGCGCACGGTGGACGACCGGGACGTTGCAGTATGACTGTACCGCCTGGAACAGCAGCCCCTCAATGTAGGGATACGGGTTCTCGTAGCGCAGCGCGCTATCCACGACGAAGCGCTTGCAGGCGAAATAGCTCGTCTGCTCCAGATCGCGCGGGATGCCCATGAGGACATGATTGCACCAGTAGTTGAATTTGCTGCCCATGTTGCGGAAGATGTTGTGCTGCTTGTGGCCGCTGTAGCTGGCGTACACGATGTCGTATCCCTCGGCCACCTTGTCCACAAGCTTGAACATCTCGTCAGCGGGCGTCTGGCCGTCATCGTCGAGGCATACCACGATGTCGCCATGCACCTGGGCGAATCCTGCCATGATGGCGGCGTGCTGGCCAAAGTTCCGCGCCAGATTGATGGCCACGATGCGCGCAGATTGCTCTGCCAGGGTAGCGATGGCGCGTGCTGTAGCGCCGTCATCGGGCGAGCCGTCGTTCACGAGTATGATTTCGAGATCATAGTCGGTGCGCAGCGCAGCCGCCCGCTCGATTTCTTCGATAACCGCACTGATGGTTGCCGAAGAGCAGTAACAGGGTATAACGCAGGAAACCAAGGAGTCAGCCATGGCGTCAGTCGCACCGTCCTCGGTCGGCGTAAAAGCTTCTGATGGCGGCGATCACACGCGCGCGATCTGCTTCTTCCAGACCGTAGTACAGCGGCAGGCGCACGAGCCGCTCGCTTTCGCGTGTGGTGAACCGATCGATGCCGGAGAAGCGGCCGAACTTCAAGCCGGCGGGCGCAGAATGCAAAGGGACGTAGTGAAACACCGCCTGCACGCCACATGCTCGCAGGTGCGCTATCAGCTCCGTTCGCTCGGCCAGGTTGGCGCACTTGAGAAAGAAGAGATGGGCGTTATGGACGCAGTCGTCTGGCACGACGGGCAGTTCAACCCGCCCTGCCTTGGCGAGCGGGGCAAACGCCTCCCAATAGGCGTTCCAGGTTGCGAGCCGGTTGTCGTTGATGGCATCGGCCTGCTCCAGTTGCGCCCACAGGTAGGCAGCGTTCAGGTCGGCCGGCAGATAGCTGCTTCCGTAATCGACCCACGTATACTTATCGATCTGCCCGCGAAAGAACTTCGAGCGATTCGTGCCCTTCTCGCGCAGAATCTCAGCGGCTTCGTTGAAGCGTTCGTCGCGGATGAGCAGCGCGCCGCCTTCGCCCATGGAATAGTTCTTGGTTTCATGGAAGGAGAAGCAGCCGAAGTGGCCGATGGTTCCCAACGCGCGCCCCTTATACGAGCTCATCACGCCCTGGGCGGCATCTTCGACCACGTAGAGATCGTGGCGAGTCGCGATGTCCATGATGACATCCATGTTGCAGGCGACCCCCGCGTAATGCACGACGAACAAGGCGCGCGTGGAGGGGGTGATGGCGGCTTCAATTTTCGTCTCGTCGATGTTCATTGTGTCGGGGCGGATATCGACAAACACCGGGGTCGCACCGGCCATGATGACGGCATCTGCCGTGGATGAGAACGTGAAGCTGGGCAGGATGACCTCATCGCCCTCGTGCAGGTTGCAGAGGCGTGCCGCCATCTCAAGAGCGGCGGTGCCGCTGGTGGTGAGCAGCACTTTCTGCGCGCCGAATCGATGCTCCATCCACGCGCTGCAGCAATGGGTGAAGGTGCCGTCACCGCATATCTTGTGCTCGTCGACGCATTGTCGCAGATAGTCGAATGCGGTGTCGATACAGGGGGGTATGTTGAAACTGATCATATGGATGCCTTCGCGTCGGGGTGCTGTCTTGTGCGACGGAGCACCTGATAGCCGATGACGACAGCTCCGAGCGCTATCACGCCTGCGCCCGTAGCCAAAGCTCCCGCTTCCAGGCCGGGCGTCATGAACGTCAGCTTCACCTCGTGCTGTCCCGGTTGAAGCTCAAGCGCCATGAACCCGGTGTTCGCTCGTTTGAGCTCGGCTGGCTGGCCGTCGACGGTTGCACTCCACCCCGAAGAAAAGGGGACGCTCAAAAACAGCACCTCTTCTTTGGCTGCATCCACCGAGCAGGTGATCTCGTTCGTGCCGAACCGCAGGTTCTCAACGGGGGTGGTCTCGAGCTCTGAAACGTGGTCGTCGAGCGATGCCATGGGCTGGCAGACGACGCCCAACGTGTCGAACCGGTAGATTCCCGCCTGGTTGAATGTCAGGGTGATGGAGCTTTGCGCTTCGTCTGAGTACCCCATATTCACAAGCCACTCATCTTTCCCGCCGTACATATGCCACGTTTCTACGGAGTTGATGATTTGGCGGGTTGCGGTTCCCTTGTCGGATGCGAGTTTGATGAAATAGTCGGTTGGCGCAGTCCACTCGAGGTTTTGCTTGTACAGCTTTGCTTTCTGGTGCCAGGTCATGGCCGCAAATGTTTCTGCGCTGACTGAATCCAAGGGCGAGACGGGTTCGTAGCTGAGGCCGTCGGCATACAGGTAGGTCTCGCTGTCGGCGAGTCCCTCGAACGTGAGCTGCAACGTTGCACCCGGTGATGTCACGCGAATGGCGCCATCCTCCACCGTGACGCCCGAGCCGGGCGTATAGGATGTTTCGAGTTCGCGCGATTCGAGATTGAGCTGTGCTTCGGGAAGCGTCGAGTCTTCGAGCACGACGCCTTGAAGCAGGCTTTCCTGACGCTGCGCGGGGGAGAGTCCGTCATAGACCGAGCGGGGCACCTGCGCGTCATAGACGAAGGCGAGCGGCAGGGCATGCTCCGCTTCGTACACCTCGTAGTTTTTGTCGACGATCTTGCCGGTTGCCACGGGCTCGTCGTTGCCGTAGCTATAAGGCGGCTGCACCCCTGCGGGAACGAGGAAGTATTTTACGCCCGCCAGCGTGTCCAAGATGGCCCGCGCTCCGGTGTCCCGGTAGGAGAAATTGATATTAGTTTCGGAAACTCCCAGTTCAGTATGGTATGCATCGATGTAGCTATTGTAGAAGCTGTTGTAGAAATCGATGCCGGACAAACCGAGAACCGCGCTGTCATTACGCAGCCGCGCCAGCGTCGAAGGATCTGCGTCGTAGCGCCACGTCCCCTGATCATCCAGGTTGGCCACCAGGATGTTGGGCGATTGCGAAGTCAATCTTTGGTACATAGTTCCCAAAGGCGTCGAGGACTTCCCGATGCCGCCCTCTTCGGGAGACACCAAGTAGAATGCGTTGCAGGCCAGGCCGGCTACGAGACACGCGACGATGCCCATCTGGCGCGTTTGCTCGGACAAGCCCTTTTGGATGACGACCATCAAGGTTGCCGTCAGTACGACGCACGCGGCAACGGTCTGCTCCGTCCGGGCTTGCGGCACGAGGATGGTGAATATGCCGAAGACAAGCGATGCAACCACGAGCGCTTTCGCCTCGCGAGAACCGACCGCAAGCAAGTTCGGAAGCATTTTGGCCACGATAAAACAGACGAGCAGCGCAAACGCCCAAACCCAGCGGTTTGTTGCGTAGTTGAAGCCATTGAGCACGCTTCCGCACACCGGCAGAAACAGTACGACAACCAGAGCTACGAAGCACCATTTCAGCAACCGGTGTTGTTTGCGCTGCGTGAACAACAGTACGCAGGCAAGGAACGCCAAACCGCCAAATCCAATGTAGCAGTCGCTTCCCACGCCCGTCGTGCTCATAAAACCCGCGATAGTCGAAAAGTAGAAATCCGGAGAATACAGTGCAGGCACCGTGACGCCGCCCTCGACAAAGCGCTCGTTACCGAAGAGGCCGACGAGCGCAGGTCCGAGTGATATTCCTGCAATGAGGATGCCGACGCATAAGAAAGCCATAAACCGAAGCGCCCACAGCGCAAAGCATCCGACGCCCATGCGCCCCTTCACGACGATCACGCGCGCCGCGCAGTAGGGGACAAGGAACAGGCAGGCCATATACGAAAAATAATACGAGATGATAAACAGCGCAGCCGCGCTGAGGATGAACACGAAGGGCCGCTCGCCTGCCAAGATCTTCTCAACGCCCAGCAACAGCAAGGGGAATAGCACCATCGGCCAAGCGCCCGCCGGCCAGAACGTCACGGCAAGTGCCGTACCGCAGAGCGCGTACAGTAGGGCCGCAAGGAGGGTGGGGAAGCGTCCGGTGCCGAACCTGAAAGCGAAGAGCGAAAACGCAGCTCCTGCGAGGTAAAGCCTGAACACCACGAGGAACTGGAAGAGGTACTCAGAGTATTGCTCGGGACAGAGCCCTGAAAGCAGGTTTAACGGGTCGAAGATGACATCGAGCGTTGCCAGGATGTCGCTTCCGTAGCCCAGCGTGTAGGACCAGAGCGGCACCTGCCAGCCCTGCCCGGAAAGCAGGTTCGAGAATATCTCTCGCAGCCATTGCCCTTCGTAGACGAAATACGGATAGTACTGCTCAAGTCCGTCGACGCTCCAGACGATGGATCGCCCGTTTGAGGGGTACACGAAAAGGACGATGAAGGCGACAACGATAAAGCTGAGCGTATAACACGCCCAGTATACGCGTCGCTTGCGAGCGGGGTCGTCCCCCCTCGTGCGTACCTTGTTGTATGCGTTCAGGAGCTTCTCTTGAAAGGCCATGCGTACAGAATAGTATCAGTCGACACCAAACGGGCGACAAAACGTAAAACTTTCGACATTTAGCAAGATCGAGTCCTCACAGGCTGTTTGCTTAACCCTCACAGGCTTTGTGATGAGCGGTATCGCCTGGGCCACATCACCATCGCGCCGCTTGAGACGGTGCAGATGTGTTCAAAGATACAGCTGGTGTTGCTTGCGAGATAGGGGCAGGCGTTCGAGCGGCTCCATCCCTCATACGCTGCACGTTCCGCCGATGCGACGAGCTTCGGCGACATCCAGATAATCGCAGGCCACGAGCCTGTCGAGAACCTGCTGCTGCCGTTCGCGAGCAAGGTCTGCTTCTGCCGTCGGCGCATAGGCCGACGGCGCGTTCGGGATGCCGGCGAGCATCGTGGACTCACAGGCGTCGAGTGCGGCCGCATCTTCTCCGAAGTATCCGACGCTCGCCGCACCCACGCCGTACAGGCCGTCGCCGAAGTAGATGGAGTTCACGTACAGCTCGAGGATTTCGCGCTTCGAGAAATGCTGCTCGATGCTCAACGCCATGAGCATTTCGGCGATCTTCCGATCGACGGTTTGTTCTTGGGTGAAGTACTGGTTTTTCGCAAGCTGCTGCGTGATGGTGCTGCCGCCTTCGACGATCGATCCGGCCTGGATATCGTGGACGAGCGCGCGGAGGCAGGCTATTGGGTCGATACCGGGATGCGCGTAGAAGCGATGATCTTCCACGGATACGACGGCTTGTACGTACAGATCGGGCAGTTCGCCGATCGGTGTGAACAGCTCGCTTCCCTCGATGGCGGCGGCCATGTCTTCGAGGCTCGTCTCGGCGAGTGCATCGTGGTACAAAAGGAAGCCGCGCGCTACGAACACGAGCAACACGAGGAGCAGACCGACGAGCGCGGATGCCAAGAGGCGTTTGAGCGCACGCGCCGGATCGAGGTGGCGCTGCCGGACGGGAGCCGCCCGCATGACGCGGGCGGGGCGCGAGCTTCCGATGAACCTTGCCGTGCCTCCTTGATGCGATGTCGTCGCGCGTGCCATAGCATTGCCTTTCTCGAAGCGTTTGCTCTGCTGTCCAGTATGGCAAACGTGTCTTAAGGCAACCTTACCTGCCGCTTGTCCGCAACTTACAATTCTGCAAGAAACACCCGCGCATATGTCCGGGCAGAAGCGAAGGAGAATCCGGTCGGAATTTCAGCAGGCTCGGCCGGAAAAGCGGGCGCGCTGGCGGAAGCACGGGCGGCACAGGGCAAAAGCTGGTGCGGAAAAGGAGCGCGGCGGGCAGACGCACCCTTAGAACTCCCGATGCTCGTAGAGCTTGAGCGAGATCGCGCCGGATACTGCGTAGATGGCACAGGTCGCCACAGCGACGAGCGCCGTCAGCTGGAGCGAGCCTTCAGGCGATTTCACCCAGTTCACGAAATCCAGTACGAATTGCTGCGATGCGAAGCCGGTGAGGTCGGCCACGTATCCCAGGGGTATGAACAGCAGGAAGAGCAGAGGAACGTAGCGCACGGCTTTCGTCATCCCGAAACGTGTTGTCATGGGCAGGATGATGGACAGCATGATCAGCATCATGCCGAGTCCGCCTACGGATACGAGTACGAGCGGCTGCCAGCCGAAGTCGCCCATCATATCCTCGAACGATACGACCTCGGGCAGCACGAGCGAGAGGGCGAACACGATGCCGACAGCCACAAACCCCAGCACCAGGCCGCAGATGGTGAACAGAAGCGCGCTGGCGTAGCGGCCGAGCACGATGTCGGTGCGGGACAAAGGCAGCGTGAGGCGCAGCGACTGCCAATTGTTGCGCTCGTCGAGACTGATGATCGTAAACACGAGCGTGAACGGTATCAGCACCGTGAGCAGCACGAGCGCAGTATACACGTTTCCCATGAAGGTGCCGATGAGTACGGCTACGATCATTCCGGTGACAAGCTGGGAAAGCAGGTATTTCTTGCCGGTGAGCAAGTCGAACATGAGCATGGTTTTCATCGGGTTTCTCCCTTCAGCATGAGCGACATGTAGGTGTCGATTTCGCTGCGCTCGATCGCCACCTGCGGGAAGCGTGCAGCGAACGCTTGACGATCGGGCACGAGCACGGCCGTGCCGTAGGCACTGCGTTCGAAATGCAGAGTGCCTCGTGTGAAAAAGCCGCTGTCGACGATGGCGTCGAACTCGGCCGCGCGGCACTGCGCCACTCCTGCTACGTCGGTGATAGCGTCCTTTTCCACCGAGAACACGATGTTGCCCTCGTCGATGCATACGATGTAGTCGGCGATCTTCTCCAGATCGCTTGTGATGTGGCTGGACATGAGAATGCCGCGCCCATCCTCGTTCATGAACATGCGCAGTGTATCCAGTGCTTCTTCGCGGGCCATGGGGTCGAGGCCGGCAGTGGCCTCGTCGAGGATGAGCAGGTCAGGATCGTGAGCCAGCGCGCACGCCAGCGAAAGCTTCATGCCCATGCCGCGGGATAGATCCTTCACCGCCTTGTCCTCGGGTAGTTGGAATGTTCTGGCGAACGAGCGAAACGAACCGGGATTCCAATTCTCATAGCACTGGGCCATGAGTTTGCCCACGGTCTTCACGGTAAGCTCTTCGGGAAACGAACACGTGTCGAATACCACGCCGATGCGTTGTTTCAGCTCTGCGAGGCGCTTCTGAGGGGCGCCGACGGTCTCCTCGCCGAATAGCGAGACGGTGCCGGCATCGGGCTCGATGAGGCCGAGGACGGCCTTGATAGTGGTGGTCTTGCCGGCGCCGTTGGAGCCGATGAAACCGACGACGCTGCCGGTTGGTACGCTCAGGTTCACGTCTTCGAGATCGAAGCCGTCGTAGTGCTTTTCCAAATTCTGTATGCGCAAAAGATCGCTCATCAGTCGTCACTTTCTTCCGTGGTCGAACGGTCTGGATATCCGGCCTGGCGGGTCGGAATGTCCGATCAGTCCTCCATGAGGAGGTCGAGCATGTCGTGAAGCTCGCTCGGCGCGACGCCCGCGCTGCGGGCCTCGTCCAGCGCGCGCGCCATCAGCTCCTCGATGTGCTTCAGACGCTCTTCGCGCAGAAGCTCCATGTTGCCGCCGGCGACGAAGCTCCCCTTGCCCTGCACCGTCTCGATGAACCCTTGGGCCTCGAGGTCGGCGTAAGCACGCTTCGTGGTGATGACGCTGATGCGCAGGTCGTTCGCCAGCGCGCGCATCGAGGGAAGCTGGGCGCCCTCCGCGAGCGTTCCGCTGAGGATGAGGTTCTTCATCTGGGCGGTTATCTGCTCGTAGATGGGCTTGTCGCTTGCGTTCGAGATGATGATGTCCAACGGTGCTCCTGTTCGGTCTACCCATCGCTGCTTGCTGGCGCCGCTCGCGTCGAACGTGCCCGCCGTGAGGTCCCTGCAGCGTTGGCGCGGTGTGCGAGCATCGCGGCGTCCCGCGGTGCTCGGGTGGTACGTCGCGGCGTCCCGCTTCGCACCGAGAGGGGCCGAGCACGTTCCTCATCCCCTCTGATTCGGGTGGCCACGCACTTTTACCGTGCATGGTGTATATACCCGATATGCACACTATAATCACGATAAGCATTGTGTCAAGGGAAATCCGGATGTTTTTTTGCGGCGATATCGGTGCTGCGGTTTTACAATTCGCGGCTCTACGAAAGAAACGACCGCTCTGGAGATTTGCTAGTATGAGTTCGTGGGAAAGGAGGCTGTCGTGAACGACGTGCTGTTCTTGGAGTATCCAAAGTGCTCCACGTGCAAGAAGGCGAATATGTGGCTCGATGCGCACGACGTGGCGTACGTGAGTCGCCATATCGTTGAGGACAACCCGACTGCCGAGGAGCTGATGGCGTGGCACCAAAAGAGCGGTCTTCCCGTGCGCCGTTTCTTCAATACGAGCGGCGTGCTCTACCGTGAACGCAACGTAAAGGCACTTCTCGATGCGGGGATGCGCGACGAAGAGGCCTGTGCGTTGCTCGCGGAGAACGGGATGTTGGTCAAGCGCCCGATTGTGGTGGGGGAGGACTTCGTGCTCGTGGGCTTCAAAGAGGTCGAGTGGGAGCGGATGCTTCTCTAGCGCTCGACACTGTCGAACCTACAGTTCGACGGTGTCGAGCCACAGTGTGAACGGGCCGTCGTTTACCAGGGACACATCCATATACGCGCCGAAGCGACCTGTTTCCACGTGGCGCGCATCGCGGCGTGCGCGCTCGACAAACCACTCGTAAAGGAGCTTGGCGTCGTCGGGTGAGCCCGCGTCGGTGAACGAAGGACGGTTTCCCCGCTTGCAGCTGGCAAATAGGGTGAACTGCGAGACGACGAGCACCTCGCCTCCCACGTCTGCAAGCGATAGGTTCGTCTTGCCGCTTTCATCTTCGAAGATGCGCAGTCTTCCGATTTTGCTCCAGAGGCGTTCGGCCTGATCTTCGGTATCCTCATGGCCGATGCCGAGGAGGATGACGATCCCCCGCCCGATGCTGCCGACGGTCTCTCCGTCGATGTCCACCTGCGCGCTCGTTACGCGCTGCACCACTGCCCGCATGGAAGACTCCCTTCTCCGTGTGATCGATCGTGCACCAGTATACCGGGGTTTACAGCGAGCGGGGCGGGGCGTATAACGAAGCAGAAGCAACCCGAGAGGAGCGATGTATGACCTACGCCATCGTATATGACAGCAGAACCGGCAATACCGAAGCGCTTGCGCGCGCCGTGGCCGCTGCGTTGCCCGATAAGGGGAGGCTTGCGTTCGGGCGCATCGGCGAAGCGGATGTCGAAGCGGTCGCTGCGGCCGAGCGTGTGTATGTCGGCTTCTGGACGAACCGCGGCGACTGCACCGACGACACGGCCGAACTGTTGTCCTCGTTGGACGGCAAGGAGGTTTTCTTGTTCGGCACGTGCGGCTTCGGTGCCGATGCGACGTACTTCGCAGCTGTGGTTGCCCGCGTGGCCGTGCACGTGCCCGAATCGGCGCGGATCATCGGTACGTTCATGTGCCAAGGCCGCATGCCGGCGAGCGTTCGCGAACGCTACAAGCAGCAGGCAGAGACCAACCCCGCGCAGGAACCGCGTATGCGCCAGCTCATCGAGAATTTCGATGCAGCGCTCGAACATCCCGACGACCACGATCTCGCCTGCTTGCGGGCCCGTGTCGAGGAGACGGCCTGAGGAGGCTTTCATGGCGAACTTGACCGATCTTCCTAACATCGGCCCTTACGCGGCCGAACAGCTTGTCCGGGTGGGAATCGAAACGTCCGAGGATCTGCTGGCGCTCGGTGCCGAACGGGCCTGGCTGAAGGTGCAGACCATCGATCCTGGCGCATGCCTGCATCTGCTGTATGGCCTCGAAGGAGCGGTGCAAGGTATTCCGAAGAAGGAGCTCGATTCCACCCGCAAGCGCGAACTCAAGGAGTTCATGGACGCGAACAAACTTACATAAGGCGCCGGTCGCGATGGCGCGTGCGCGTGCCTATCGCT
Organism: Enteroscipio rubneri; assembly: GCF_963929405.1. Taxonomy (NCBI): domain Bacteria; kingdom Bacillati; phylum Actinomycetota; class Coriobacteriia; order Eggerthellales; family Eggerthellaceae; genus Enteroscipio; species Enteroscipio rubneri. Next base: position 1,509,394 of record NZ_CAWVIN010000003.1, read on the forward strand.
TTCATAGAAGCAGGTTCGCTTCCGCCCATCGAAGGCTCTCCCTGCTTGTCTCGGCAATCTGCTCGTTGTATAGTGCGCTTGTAATATAACGAGTGTTATACAGGAGAGGACCGGTATGCGGGAGCAGCGGGTTGCCAAGGAGGCGGTGCTCGACGCGGCGCTCGGCATCGTACGCGAGCAGGGCGAAGCAGCTCTGAGCGCGCGGGCGGTGGCGCAGCGGGCGGGATGCTCGGTACAACCCATCTACAGCCTGTTCGGCAACATGGGCGAACTCATGTGCCGGCTTTACGAACACGCCCGCGCATGGGCACAGACGTTTCATCGCGAGCACGCGGGCGATGGGCGCAACCCTTTCGAGTCGCATGGACTTTCGCATCTGCGACTTGCGCGCGAGGAGCGGTTGCTGTTTCATTTCCTGTACCTGTCGCCGCATATGGGGGCGACAGGCTTCGAAGACGTATACGAAAGTGTGGCTGTCGACGGTGTGCAACGATGCGTCGAAAAGTTGGGCGGCCTTTCGCCCGAAGAGGCACGGAAATTGTACCTGCACATGATCGTGTATGTGCATGGCATGGCTGCCATGCTGGCCACAGGGGCCGAATTCGACGATGACGAGCTGTGCGAGCGCATGGACGAGGCGTTTCATGGCCTGCTTGCGTCGGTGAGGTGAGGACGATGGCCGAAGAACCAAGTGCCGGCTTCGAAAAAGAAGCCCAGGGCGAACCATCTGATGGTCCGGAACGGGTATTCCGCATGAGGCGCGAGGAAGCAACGACGCGGGAGACGGTGCGCGAGCGTCGCGAGAGGGGCAGAAAACGTCAGCGCGTGCGGCGCCTCGCGTTGCTCGTATCGTTTCTGCTGTTCCCGATAACCATTTTCTATTTCTCGCCGGTTCTCATCATCGAAGGGGCGCTCGAAGGCGTCGTGGTGGCGAGCGCACTCGTGTTCACGATCCAATTTCTGCTGGCTTTGGTCGTGCGCCGGGCATGGTGCGGCTGGGCGTGTGCGGCGGGCGCGCTGCAAGAATTTGAGGCCGATGCGGTGAGCAAGCGGGCGAACCTCGGGTGGCGTACGTGCATCAAGTATGTCATCTGGGTCCCATGGGTATGCTCTATCGTCGCGTGCGCCTGGATAGCGGGCGGGTTCACGATGGTCGACCCGTTGGCCGGCATACCGGGCGGCGTGTCGATGAACAGCCCGCTCGGTCTGCCTATCTATTTTGGCATCGTGACGCTCTTTTTCGTGCCCAATTTGTTTCTGGGACGACGAGCCATGTGTCATTGCATCTGCTGGATGGCGCCGTTCATGGTTTTGGGAGAGAAGCTGGGTGCAGCGCTGCATCTGCCTCAGCTGAGAATCGAGACCGAACCGGATCGTTGTGTCGGCTGCGGGAAGTGCGAACTTGCCTGTCCGATGAGCTTGCCGGTGGAGTGTCTGCTGCAAGCGGGGACGATCGGCGACGCCGAATGCATCCAGTGCGCCGCCTGCGCTGATGCATGTCCGAAAGATGCGCTCAAGCTGCGGATGGGGAGGTAGCGTCCGAAAAGACGCGCGCAGCGCCGCGGTTCGCTCGTTCTGCCGCTCCGCCGATTGGCGTCCGTTTTGTGAGAAAGGCGATGGCCGACGAGAGCCGGAGCGCCTTCTCCCTGCGGCTAGAGCAGGCGTTCGATCTGTGCAAGCTTGTAGGCGCGCATCGGCAGCGGGTGGCCGCTCTTCGGGAATGCATGCATGCCTCTGATCGGTTCGGGGCTGTCGTGGACGCTGATTCCCGACAAAGTCAGTCCAAGCGTTCTGGCGCGGGAGGCGATGGTTCCTCCGTATGCCGTTACGATTTCGCGTAGCTCTTTCGGATCGCTCGAATAGAGATGGCAGCGATAGCGGGCCGTCCCGCTGCGGGCGGTTTTGCTGAACGAGATCTCGTCGAGCGAGGCTCCTTCCACTCGTTCGAGTACGGCCCATGCCTGCTCGTAATCCTCGAACGCCTGGCAGAACGCGCGCTTGAGAATTTCCAACAGTCTGGACTCGTCTTTGATCTGGTAATCCGTGCCCTCTCGCCCGATCCAGCTGTTCGAAGGGTCGGGCTGCGACGACGGATCGCCCGAGGTCACCGTCATGGCGGTTTTGAATCGCTCGGAGATGCGAGGATCGTCGATCCTGTTGGCAAGCGCAGCGATGTCCTCGTCACTGGTCGCCTCACGCTGCGCAGGCATCTCCTTCCGGTTGCTTCGTGCATGCGAGTGCAGCTTTTCAACGAGTTCTGGAAAGAGATGGCGTTCTTTGGCATCCTTGGTTGCGAAGCGGATGACCAGACTTTGAAAATGGATGCCTTCCTGGGCGAGCATCAAAACCAGCAACTCCCGGCGCGCGTTCAACTCGGAATTTGCGAGTGAGTCATCGACGTACACGCACAGGTTGTATCGATCCTTGTCGCTGCCAGGGCCTTTTCGGGGTGCTTGGTCTTTTTCGAAGAACATGATGTTCGTATGGGCGAGCAGATATTCGGCCGCCTCGGGATTGTCCGCCCAGGCTTTGCGAACGGATTGGGCGTACTTTTCGTTATTCTGTGCAGTGCGAAGGACGGCCGCCAGCTCGGGGCCGAATTCGGCAAGCACGTTCGATGCGCCGGTACCTACGCTTTGCACTCCGCCCTCCTTCATTCAACGGTACGAGCATTGTAGCGAATTCCACCCGCACGCAAAAATCTTTTTCCGAGCGCTTGACCCTCACGTAACGGAAGGGTGTAAGGTGCGAATATGATCGCGATCGAAGGAAGGAGGCAGCTCATGGAACGCGAGCAGGCGGAACACGGCTACACGGTGCACGAACTGGCCGCGTTGTCGGGGTGCACGGTGCGCACGTTGCACCACTATGACGAGCTGGGGCTGGTGCGCGCGCAGCGCGCGGCGAACGGATACCGTCGCTACGGGCCCGCCGAGGTTGACCGGCTGCAGCAGGTGCTGCTGTATCGCGAATGCGATATGCCGCTGGCCGACATCGGGCGACTGCTGGACGACCCTGCGTTCGACGCGCGCGATGCGCTGGCCGGCCATCTGCGCGAGCTGCATGCGCGCAAGGAGCGCCTCGACGGATTGATTGCGAGCGTGGAGAAAACGCTCGCCTGTATGGAAGGTTCAACCAGTATGGAAGACCAGGAAAAATTCGAGGCTTTCAAGCAGGGCCTCGTCGACGAGAACGAGCGCCGGTACGGCGAAGAGGTGCGCGAGCGTTGGGGCGACGACGCCGCCGACGCGAGCAACGCGAAGCTCATGGGCATGAGCGTCGAGCAGTACCGTCGAACGCAGGAGCTGGAGCAGGGCGTCAAGGATGCGCTGCAGGCGGCGATAGAGGCGGGTGATCCGGCGGGCGAGGATGCGCTCCGTGCGGCCGACCTGCACCGCCAGTGGCTGTGCGCCTTCTGGAAAGACGGCACGTACTCCAAGGCCGCGCACCGGGGTATCGCTGAAATGTACGTGGCCGACGACCGCTTCAGGGCCTACTACGAAGTTGTCGCTCCCGGCGCCGCCGAATTCCTCCGCGACGCCATCCGAGCCTACTGCGCGTAAAAGGTCCGCGTCCCTCCGCCGTTCGCGGCGGCGGGGCGCGGACGCAGGCTACTCGTCTTCCGTCAAATCCAAACGGTTGATGCGGTCGATCAGGTCGGAGCCGCGCTCGTAGAACAGCAGGTCCTCGTTGTGGGCGAAGTAGCGCTCGCAGCCGTGGTCGTTGATGAAGGACATGCCGTAGCGGTTGACGGACAGGTCGGTGACGAGCAGCAGCATCTCCTGGCCGCCGCCGAACGCGTCCTCGACGAACCGGAAAGCGCTGTCGAGCGCGCTCGAAGTGTCTGCGATGCGCGCGTCGAGCGCGTCGACCTGCTCGGCGAACAGCTCCTTGACGCGCGAGAACGGCACGCCGCCGCCCGCCGCGTCGCAGCGCAGCGCGCGATCGACCAGCGCGAGCGTGCGCTCGTACGCCACGTACTTCTCGTCCGACAGCAGCCCCGCCTTGCGCTCGGTGGCCAGCCGCGCTTGCAGCGAGGCGGCTTCCTCGCGCAGCGGGGGCAGCGCGTTCGCGTCGTCGCTTTCGAGCGCATCGCGCAGCGCGGCAAGCCTGCCGTGCATGAACTCCACGGCGCGTTCCTCCAGCACGGCGTCGCGTAGGCGGCCGCCGAGGGCGTCGGTGATGAGGCCCATGAGTGAGACGCGCTCGTCGAAGGCAGCCTCGCGGGCGCGGTCGAGCACGCCCGGCTCGGCCTCGCCGGCCAGGATGCGGTCGATCTGGTAGTCGGCGCGGTACTTCGTGAACAGGTCGTAGTACACGCTGAAGCGCTTCGCGATTTCGGCGTTCTGCACGTATTGGCCGATCAACAACTCGTCAACGGGGATGCCCCGTTCCTCATACAGCTTCATCATGGCCGACAGGTCGTCCCAGCCGCGCGCGGTGACGAACGACTTGCCGTCCACGGTGGTCTCCACGCGGTAGAAGTGGTCGCGTTCGATGTCGAGGTAGGTGAGCACGGCGGGATGCACACCCGTCTCCACGGCGAAGTCGCGCCAGGCGGCGAAGTCGGGCTCCACGTCGATGCGCTTGAGGCGGTCCCATGTGGCGATGTCGAAATCGTGCGCCGTGCGGTTGTACTCGGGCGGGTTACCGGCCGTCACCACGATCCAGCCGTCCGGCACGCGATGGCGTCCGAAGATCTTGTACTGCAAGAACTGCAGCATCGCAGGCGTCAGCGTTTCCGACACGCAGTTGATCTCGTCGAGGAACAGGATGCCCTCGCGCTTGCCGGTGGCCTCCATGGAATCGTACACGGCGGCGATGATCTCGCTCATCGTGTACTCGGACACGTCGTACTCCACGCCGTCGTAGGTCTTCTTCGCGATGAAGGGCAGGCCGAGCGCGCTTTGGCGCGTGTGGTGCGTCATCGAGTACGACACGAACCCCACGTCGAGGTCCTGCGCGATCTGCTCCATGATGGCCGTCTTGCCGATGCCGGGCGCGCCCAGCAGGAACACGGGGCGCTGTCGCTCGGTGGGGAGGCGGTAGGTGCCGAACTCGTCCTTCGAGAAGTAGGCGACCATCGCGTTTTTGATCTGCTGCTTGGCTTGCTGGATGTCCATGCGGTGCTTCCTTTCCAAAATGTCCCAAATGGGGACAGTCCCCATTTGGGACATGTTCCTCAGTCGTTCAGGATGACGGTTTCGCCGAGCTCCACCTTCATGGCCCACGCGGGAACGTGCGGGCTGGCGGCGGCGGATGCGTCGTCGACGAAGACGAACGCGGTATCGTAGTCGGGCTTGCGGGTCGGGTAGGTGCCCTGGCCGTCGGTGAAGTAGATGAGGCCGCCCAGGTTCGTGAGGTCGCCGCGCTCCACGGCGTCGTCGACGTAGGCGAACACGGGGCGGAAGTCGGTGCCTCCCAGCCCCTTGATCTCGAGATCGTCCAGGTAGTCGTCCAGATCACGCAGGTTCGCGATGCGGGCGACGTCCGTGATGGCGGCGTCGCACTGCATGATGAGCACGTTCATGTCGGCGAAGAAGCTCGTTTCCTGCTCGAGGATGGCATACGTCTTCTCGATGAAGTGGCGCACGAGGCCGTCCTTCGTTGAGGCCGACGTGTCGATGGCGATGACGAAGTCGCGGATGCGCTTCTCCTCCACGTACTCGAGCGGCTCGATGAGCGGCAGGTTTCCGTAGCGCTCCAAGCCGTAACAGTAGTAGACGTAGTCGAACTCGTCGTCGTTCACGCGGATCTGCTCGCCCATGCGGGCGAACTTGCGCAGGAATTCGCGGTAGTCCTGCTTCTCGCGCGTGACGGCGCGCAGGTTCATGGCGAGGTTCGCGCCTTTGACGCCCCAGAGCTTGGCGTAGGCGTCCAGCTGCACGCCCATCTCGAGCGCGGCGTTCTTCCATTGTTCGCGCGAGCGGTCGAGGTTCACGGTGTCGGCGAACCGCTCGCCCACGGAGGGCTTGGCGTTCTCGGGCGCTTCCTTCTGCGTTATGTCGTCCGGGTCCATGCCGCGGTGCGAGGCGTGGCTGCGCTTGGCGCTGGCGGCGTCCGGCGGCAGCTCGGCATCGGTGCCGCTCTCGGCGGGCCCGGACGCGGGCGCCGTGGACGAGCCGTCCTCCTGCTCCTCGGCGCGCCGGCCCTCCTCGGAGACGTCGCCCTCGCCCTCGGCGGCCATCAGGCGGTACCAGGGATCGTGGTCGTCCACGTAGAAGGGAGCGCGCAGCTCGGCCAGCTCGGAGGCGTCCAGGCCCTCGTCCTGCAAATAGCGGTACACCGTCTCGGCGGTGGCCAACGGCAATGCCGCGTCGATGCGGGCGAGCGCGGCCTGCTGTCGCGTGGCGCGCGCGGTGCGGGTGGCGGGCAGGTCGAGCTCGGCGATGGTGCGCTCCGCGACGATGTCGCAGGCCGCGTCCCAGCGCGCCGCGTCGACATGCGGCCCGGGATAGAGGTGGAGGAACACGTTGTGCAGCACGATGTGAAGGTAGGCGCGGGTGAGCTCGGTCGGCTCGGCAGCGTAAAGGCGTGCGAGCGAGGCGGGATCGTAGCGGAGGTGCGCGCCGTCGGTGGCGAGCGTGGAGCCCGCGACGGGGAAGGGATGCAGGCGCGCGAACGCGGCGTTCATGAAGCGCAGGTTCACGAGCAGTGCGTTTTTCGCGAGGTCGAGGGCTTGGCGGGCAAGCGGACCTGCGGCATCGGACGCCATGGGGCCTCCTTCGACGGCGTTGCATGCTGCGGCGAGCGGCATGCTCGTTGCATGTGCGCGCGGCGCGCGTCGGCTTAACGCTTGCCATCGCTGCCACGCGCAGTGTAGCATGGGAAAAGCGGGCGGTAAACACGCAGCGTAGCGATAAGTTTTGGGAGGTAGCACGAAACTATGCCTACGGATGATCTGGTGTTCTACGATATAGAAACCCCTATCGACGAACTAATTGTGCAAGTGCACGAAAATGAGCTGGCGTTGGCGCCCTCCGAGGTCGACGTGGTGGACGCAGCGCGCGCGATCGATGGCGAGGTGTGGTCTCCGCAGCTGCCGCCGTACCGGGCGTGGGCGGCGCAGGGCGGTGAGAAGGGTGCTGACGGCGACCTGCTGGTGGTGGGATCGTTGGGCATGGGGCTTTCGGATGAGGAGCGCGAAGCGCTGCTCGCCCAGGCCACCGAGCGGGAGCGGCGAGGGGACGCGGCTCGTGCGCAGGACGCGCGGCTGGAGGCCGTCGACCTGCGCGGGGCGCTGCGCGTGCGTCGCGACGAGGACGGTTACGCCATCGTCGCGGTAGACCTGCGGCGTTTCGCGTCGGCCGTCGGGCGCAGCGAGTGCCTCGTGGTGAACCTTCCCGCGTACCTCGGCGGCGTGCCGGTGGTGCGCATCGCGGCCGAGGCGTTCGCTCGTCGTTTTGTGCAGGGTGTGGGGGTGCGTTTGCTCGCGATTCCCGATACGGTGGAGCGCATCGGCGCGAACGCGTTTCTGGCGCTGTCGGTGCAGCATATACACGTGGGCGCGGGCGTGCGCATTCTGGGCGAGCAGCCGTGCGACCTCGCTGGCGTGTCGCCGCGCCTCAAGCGGCGCGAGTATTCCGTCGACGTGCGCAACGAGCGGTTCAGCTCGCGCGACGGCAACCTGTTCGCCGATGGTGGGGCGACGCTCTTGTTCCTGGCCTCGCCGTACGACGAGCGCATTGAATTGCCGAAGGGCGTGGAGTGCATCGGCGCGGCGGCGTTCGCCGCCGGATGCGAGCCCCCTTCGGTAGTGTCGTGCCCGGCGACGCTCGCGCGCGTGGACGCGAAGGGCTGGGACGATGCCGTGTGGCTGTGCCCGCCCGAGGCGCCGGCGCACCGCCCGCTCGCGGCGCGCGGCGTGCGGCTGGCGGGTCTGCAGGCGGTGGAGCTCGACGGGTGCTGGTACGACTTCGACGGCGCGGGGGCGGTGCTGGTGGCCGGGCCGCCCGCGCCCACCTCGGTGTCGAAGCGGTTCGCAGCGGCGGCAGCCGTGCGCGCGGCGACCTTGCGCGGGCAGAGCGCGGTGGAGCAGGCGCCGTCGCCGGGGCAGGTGGCGCATTCGGCCGCGCATTCGGTCGCGCCGGAAGACGTGCTCGTGCTGCCGCGCGCGGTGGAGGGCCGGCCGCTCGTGCGCGTGGGCGTGCGCGCGCTGCCGTACGTTCCCGCATCGCTCGTGGTGGCCGACACCGTGCGCGTCGTCGAGCGCGACAACGCATGCCGCAACGCGAAGCGGCTCGCGCTTCCCGAGGGCCTCGAGGTCATCGGCGCGCACTGCTTCTGCTCGCGCATCCTCGAGGGGCCCGTGTCCGTTCCGACCAGCGTGCGCTCCATCGGCGAGGGCAGCTTCGAGTACGCGGTGTGCCGCCTCGAGCACACGGGGACGATCGTGCACGTATCGGCCGACCAGCTGCTCACGTGCTTTCTGACGGACGCGGCGGACGGCGTGCCGTTCGACTACGGCCGCTACGACGAGCAGTTGCGCTCGGGAAAGAACCTGCCGGACAAGCTGGGCGCGGTGCTGCATCGGCTGACCGTGCCGTACCGCTTGGAGGACGCGACGCGCACGGCGCTCGTGGCGTATCTGCGAGATCACGAGCGTGAGGCTCAGGAGCGCGTGGCGCAGGAGGGCGACCGGGCGATGGTGGAGGCGCTTGTGCGGGACGGTTTCGTCGACGAGCGCACGTTCGACCGGCAGATCGAGCTTTTGCGCGCCTGCAACCGCACCGACTGCGTGCTCTACCTCATGGAGCAGCACCGCGCCCAGACCAAGCCGGCGAGCGTGAAGGATCGCTTCGCCCTGTAGGGTGGCCGCTCTCCTTCGACAGCAGCGCGAGAACCGCTTGAGCACCGTGCGAGGGCGGCGCGTGAACCGCGTGAGATCAATGCGAGGGCTGTGTGTGGTCCACGCGAGAGCTGCATGGAAGCGGCGTGGGAACCGCGATGGGTTTGCGGACCGGGGGATTCTGCTTCAGAGCGGCTCTTCGGCGCTGGTATACTTGATGGTTCCAGAACGATCGAAGGTGTGAAGAGGTGCGCGATGATCGATGAGATCCAGGTTGAGAACCTCGCGTTGATCCGCGAGGCGACGCTCGTGCCGGCGCGCGGGCTGACCGTGCTCACGGGCGAGACGGGCGCGGGCAAGACGGCGCTGCTCTCGGCGTTGAAGCTGCTCATGGGCGCGCGCGCCGACAAGGACGCCGTCCGCGACGGCGAAGAGTCCCTCGCCGTGTCGGGGCGGTTCTACGGCATCGCCTCCGCCGACGGCACCGAAGCCGATGCTGCCCTGGCTGCGGGCGACTTCGATGACCTCCGCGAACTCGTGGCCACCCGCCGCGTGACGGCGGACGGCCGCTCGCGCGTATCCATCGACGGCCGCATGGCCAGCGTCGGCGAACTTGCCCGCGCCGTGGCTCCCACCATCGACCTGTGCGGCCAGCACGAGCATCAGCAGCTCATGAAGACCTCCCAGCATGTGCGCATGCTCGACGCTTGGGCGGGCGAAGCGGTGGCGCAGGCGCACGCTGCGTACGAGGAAGCGTTCGCGACGGCGAATGCGGCTGCGGCCGAGCTGGCGCGCGTGCGCGAGGCGGGCGAGGCCTCGTCGGCCAAGCTCGACGAGGCGCGCTTCGTGCTGCAGCGCATCGACGCGGTGGATCCGCGCGAAGGCGAATACGACGAGCTGCTCGAGGAGCTCGCGCACGTCGAGCACGCCGAGACGCTGGCCGTGTCCGCGAATACGGCGCACGAGGCGCTTGCGGGCGAGCAAGGGGCCATCGACGCGCTGGGCAGCGCCATCTCGGCGCTCGACGGTGCAGCTCGCTTCGATGCGAGGCTCGGCGAGTTCGCCGACGCGCTGCGTGAGGCGGGCTACGTTTTGGAGGACATGGCGCGCGAGACGCGCGACTACCGCGAGGGCGTGGAGTTCGATCCCGAGGTATTGGCTCAGCAGCAGGAGCGCATGGCCTCGCTGCAGGGGCTTTTGCGCATGTACGGCCCGCGCATGGAGGACGTGCTCGCGCGTCGCGCCGAGGCAGCCGACCTCGTGTCGCTCGTGGACGACGCCGCCGAGCGCGAACGCGCGGCGCAGCAGGGGCTCGATCGCGCCGAGGAGACGCTTGCGCAGGCGGCGGCAGCGCTGTCCGAGGCGCGCGCCGAGGCCGCGCCGCGGTTCGCCGAGGCCGTGTGCGCGCAGATGGGCCGCCTGGAAATGGGCGGCGCGCAGCTCGTGTGCGACCTCGCGCCGCTCGAGCGCGCTCAATGGACGAAGGTGGGGCCGCAAGCGGTGGAGTTCCTGTTCCGCCCGGGCGCCGGGATGCAGGCGCGCCCGCTCGCACGCATCGCGTCGGGAGGCGAGGTCAGCCGCGTCATGCTGGCGGTGAAGGTGGTGCTCGGCGAGGCGGACGAGGTGGATACGCTCGTGTTCGACGAGGTGGACGCAGGTGTGGGCGGCTCGACCGCCGTGGCTTTGGCCGACGTGCTCGCCGACCTTGCGCGCACGCACCAAGTGATCGTCGTCACGCACCTCGCGCAGGTGGCCGTCCGCGGCCAAGCTCACTACGTGGTGCAGAAAGCGGCGGGGGACGAGGGCGCCATGCCCGAGACCGATCTGCGCCAGCTGGACAGCGCCGAGCGACCCGCCGAGATCGCGCGCATGCTGTCGGGCGACGCCACGGAGACGTCGCTCGCCCATGCGCGCGAGCTGCTCGAGCGGGCCGCCGACTAACGCGTGCCCGTCGCCTCGCCCTCTACCTGCGACGCTCGATGAGCCGCGGAAGCGTGCCCGACAGCACGAGCCCGGCGATGCCCGCGCCGACGCAAAGCGCGAATACGGGCAGCGCCGCGCTCGGATACGATGCGCCGGCAACCGCGCCGCATGCCGCCGATCCCACGGTGCCGCCCAGCCCGCGGAAGAACAGCGCGAGGGAGGTGACCTTGCCCATGTCGCGCGGCTCCACGGCGGTTTGGGCGGCGATGTTGGACATGGGCATGTTCACGCCGATGCCGAATCCCAGCATCGCCGACGAGCACGCGAGCTGCACCATTCCGGTCTCGGAGTTCACCAGGCACAGCAGCAGCGCTCCGATGCCCAGCACGAGAAACCCGATACGGCTGATAGCGCGCATTCTCCCGTTCCTGCCGAACACCCGCCCCGCCAACGTGCTGCCCACCACGAGCGCCAGCGTCATGGGGATGGTGGCCAGCGCCGAGGCGGTCGACGAGAGCCCCAGCCCTTCCTGCACGAACCGCGGCACGAACATCACGCCGACCAGCAGGGCGAACTGCGAGCAGAACCCCATCGCCACCGCCCCGTTCACTTGCGTGCGGCGGAAGAGCCGAACCGGCACGATGGCGTGATCGCGGCGTCGTTCGACCAGCACGAGCACCGCGATCATGACGACGGCCGTCGCGAGAAGCCCGAAGAACGGTCCGGAGAACCAGGAGAAGGCGCTGCCGGTCAAGCTGAACGCAAGCGTGAGCGGCACGATGGCGGCGGCTGCGCACACGGCGCCGGGCAGGTCGAACGACCGCTCCGCATGGGCTTGCTTCCCGGGAAGGAACCGCACCACCAGCACGAGCGCCACGATGCTCAATGGCAGGTTGACGAGGAATATCCAGTGCCAGCCAACCGTGTCGGCGATCAGCCCGCCGGCCAGCGGCCCTGCGATGGAGGCCAGGCCGTACATGGACGAGAGGATGCCCATGTACTTCCCGCGCACGCGCGGCTCGAACAGCTCGGCCATGGCGATGAACACGCCGGCCTCCACGAGCCCGCCTCCCACGCCCTGCACGGCGCGCCATGCCGTGAGCACGTCGAGGCTGTTCGAAAGCGCGCAACCAGCCGATGCGACGGCGAACACGCTGATGCCGCAGGCGAACACCCGCTTGTGGCCGAAGCGCGTCGCGCATGCGCCGCACAAGAGCGTCGCCAGCGTGCAGGTGAGCAGGTACGAGGTGAACGGCCAAGTATAGTGGTCGAAGCTGCCCAGGCCGGCGGCGATCTTCGGCATGGCAGTGCTCACGATGGTGGCATCGAGCGCTGCCATGAACAGGCTCAGCGCCAGTCCTCCCAGCACGGCGGCGGTAGGGAAGGGCTTGCTCTCCGCCTGCGCCCGCCCGTTGCGTCGCGCTGCACCGGTCGCCGCGCCCTCGAGCGCCCTCTTGCGCGCGGTTGCGGCCGATGCGCGCGCTCCCGCGCCGAGCGTCTGTTCCCTCAGGTCTTGCACGTCCATGATTTCTCCTATCTACAATACTACTATCAATGATAGTTAGTGCTTAAAAAAGAAACCGGTCGACCCGGTTTTATGCTCATTGCAGATTCGGCGCCCTGCTTGCGCCGCGCATCATCGGCATTCTGCCTGCGTTCCGTTTGCCATCCCTTCCTCCTTCTCCCTGTCGCTCGATTTCCTCAACTGGGTTTTCCGATCCGACCTCTTCGGTTCGATCTCCTTTTTCGTCCGAATCTCGCTCGTCCCCCAGCTCTTCACAGGCCCTCCGTCCCTCTTGTTGCGCCTGCGAAAAAGACTGTTGGATCGATAAGGGATTCGCAGGCGCAACAAACGGTCAAATATGTCGCAGAAGAGTGTGCCGTATATGTTTCACGTGAAACATTCGTTCGCGTTTTGCATGTCAAGCCTCGCCGTACAGATCCTTCTCGAACTGCTCGAGGTGCTTCGCGACCAGGCGGTACGTGTCGGCGCACAGCTCCATCGTCGCTCGCGCCTCGAGGCGTTCGTATGCGGGTATGAGCGCGTCCACGCGCTCCGCCGTGCTTCGGTGCGTCTCGATGAGCTCGTCGATGAGGGCGCGGCCGGTCTTCTGGTCTACGAGGCTGATGTTCGCCAAGACGGGCAGGAAGCCGAAGTCCACGCGCGCGGGCAGCGCGGCGGCCTCGTCCATGAGCTTGGCGAAGCGCTCGCGCCCCTTGTCCGTGATGGTGTACACCGTCTTCTCGGGCATCTCGCCCTCCTTGACGACGGTGCCGTCGGCGTAGCCTTCGTCGCACAGGCGGATGACGTTGCGATACACCGACGGCGAGCTGATGCGTATCCAGCGGCGGACGTTGCGTTCTTCCAACGTCTTGTCCATCTCGTACGCGCTCATCGGCCGTTCGATGAGTGCGCCCAGGATCATGATCTCGATCGAGTGGCTGGCCATTTTTCTGGGTCCCTTCGGTTTTCGTAGGCAAGGGAAATACTATCACTGATAGTATAAAATGCAAGGAGAGAGCCTGCAGAAATCTCACCGACGGAGGGCTCGAGCGCTCGCACGCCACTCTCGTGGCGGGAGGCCACATCGGGCACGAAACGCTTCGGAGAAGCTGCTCTGACGGGAATAACCCACGCGAGCGGCGATTTCGGCCAGAGACAGGTCGGTGGTCTCGAGCAGCTCGCAGGCGTGATGTATGCGCACATCGCGCGCATACTCCTGCGGCGTCATGCCGCAGGATAACCTGAACAACTCGATGAGCTTGCTCGTTCCCACGCAAGTCGCGCGGCAGAGCTCCTCGGTGGTGACGGGGCGCGCGAGGTCTTGTTGGATGAGATGCTGGGCAACCGCCACTGCGGCGACATCGTCTGCCGAGAGCGCGATGGGCGCGCGGCCGCATGCAAGCCGCCAGTCCACGATGAGCGCGCACGCTTCCACTACTTTGCTCTCGTAAAACGCCTCCGCCACGACGGCGCTCGGTCGGGCTTGCCGCATGTCGTCGAGCAGGGAGGGCAACCTGGCGGGGCAGGACGTGCCGTCGAGTGCGGTGATAGCCGCGCTCAGCACCACGGGGTCGCAGTGCAGCCGCAGGCTGACGTCGCGCAGCGCCTCGGGCAAGAGCATGACGAACGTCTCTCCCAACCTCACACCACCCTGCACCCGTTGATGGTAGGGAGCATGCTTCCAGGCGTGCCCTACCACGGTGCGGTCGGGCAGCGTCGGCTCGATACCCAAGTAGGGGAGCATCCCCTGGTTGTAGGAGCCGAAGTAGAAGCAATCGGCCGCGTCGCAGAAGAATTCGCCCTCCTTGCGAAGCGTAAAGTCGAACGCGCCCACCGCTAGGCGGTTGCCGATGGGAAAGTACCAGAAGAAGCCCTTGCCGATCGCCGGATCAATCAGCCACAGGAGTCCTTGCCGCTCGTGTGCGGCCGCGTCGACCAGCACGCCGCCGAGTTGCCGTACCTGCGGCTCGAACAGCGTGTCGATGGCCCCGCCGGCCCCGCGGGCCGTTTCGGCGCGATTCTTGAAGTTTTCGGCGGGATTGCGCATAGGCGCCTTCCTCCTTCCCGCTTCCCCGATGGACGCTAGCATAGTTAACCATGGATAACAATAATACTACAAACAGGGCCTCGGGGGAACCGTCTGCCCATGGCGCGAACGCAGCACCGTCATTTGCCTGCGCCGCCACTTTGAAAGCTGCGGGCGCAACGAGGTCGTTGCATGCGGGTGGCGGGGATGCCTACGCCGCGAAAGCGCCGGAGCGGGCCTGCGGCAGGGCTGCGGCAGTACCGGCCGCGCACCGGATTGATCCCCGTGTCTCATTGGTTTGCATTCTGTTGATCGGCCTGTCCACGTTCGCTTCCGCATCGGTGGCGGTTGAGTTGGCAGCGATGGGCGGGTGTGTGCTCGCCGGAATCTGGAGCGGGCGGCCCTCCTCGGCCCTGCGCTGGACTGCGGCCTGGGCGGTGCTGTTCGCCCTCTGTTGGCTGTGCGCGCACTCGGGCGTGGTGCTCATGGCCGTGGGCGCCTCGTTGGCGATGCTGCGCCGCATGCTGTGCGCCTTCATGATGGCTGCGAACATGGTGGGCACCACGCGTACCGGGGAGCTCGCCTACAGCCTGCAGCGCCTCGGCCTGCCGAAGCGGGTGTCGGCGGCGCTGTGCGTGATGCTGCGTTTCGCTCCCACGCTCGGCCAGGAGTTTGGCGCGGTACTTGATGCCATGAAGGTGCGCGGTATCGCGCTCTCGCCGGCACGTGTTTTGCGGCATCCTGTGCAGGTGGTCGAGAACCTGCTGGTGCCAGTGGTGGGACGTGTGGGTATCGTGGCCGATGAGCTGGCGAATGCGGCGGCCGTGCGCGGCATCGACGCGCCGAATCGGCGCACGAGCTATTACGAGCTGCATATCGGTGTGGCCGATGCGCTGCTGCTTGCGTACTTCGTCGCGCTTGCGGGCGTGTCTGTGGCGCTGGGCGCGGGGGTGCTGACATGACGGCGTCGCAGAAGCTGCGCGATGGCGTGGCCGTGGAATTCCATGGAGTGGCGTTCTCCTATGCCGATGCGGAAGGAAACCTGTTCGAGCCGGTGTTGAAGGGTGTGAACCTGTCTGTTGCGCGAGGGCAGTGCGTGGCGGTGACGGGTTGTTCTGGCTGCGGAAAGACCACGCTCATGCGCCTGGTGAACGGGCTGGCGCCCCAAGCCTACGACGGGGAGCTTTCCGGTACGGTACGCGTGCTGGGGCAGGATGCGGCCGACTTGGGCATCGAGGGGCTCTCGCTGTGCGTGGGCTCCGTGTTCCAGAATCCGCGCAGCCAGTTCTTCAACCTGGACACCACCTCCGAGATCGCCTTCGGGTGCGAGAACGCGGGCCTGCCGCACGATGAGATTCACCTCCGCGTTCGTGGCGCCGCGGCCGACCTGGACATCTCCCATCTGCTCGACCGTGATATCCGGAAGCTTTCTGGAGGACAGCGCCAGATGGTGGCCCTTGCGTCGGTGCATGCGTTGGGTCCGGAGGTGTTCGCTCTTGACGAGCCCACGGCCGCACTTGATGTGGCGTCCATGCGCACCCTTGCGCATCTCGTTCGGCGTCTGAAAGAGCTGGGGCGTACGGTGATCGTTTCCGAGCACCGGCTGTGGTGGCTGCGGGGGATAGCCGATCGGGTGGTGCATATGGAGAACGGGCGCATCGCCCACGACTGGGTGGCTGCGGAATTCGAGCGCCTGTCCATGCGCGAGCTTCACCGGATGGGCCTGCGGGCCTGGTGCATCGAGGATGCCTGCGCCGAAGACGTGCCGACGGCCAAGCAGGATCCCTCCGCTCCTATGCCTGCTCCGGGCGCCGCCTCCGCTGCAGCGCTCTCGTTCAGCAACCTTCGTGCGGGCTATCGTCGCGGCGGCGATGTGCTGCGCGGGGCCGCCGGCGTGTTCGCGCCTCGGCGTATTGCGGCTTTGGTGGGAGGCAACGGCGCGGGGAAGTCGACGCTTGCGCGCTGCTTGGCCGGGTTGCATCGCGAGCGCGCGGGACAGGTGGCGTTCGGGGGTCGATCGGTGCCATATTGCAGACGGGCCGGCCGGGCGTTCCTGGTGATGCAAGAACCGGGCTACCAGCTGTTCGCCCATACGGCCGCATGCGAGCTGGAAGCGGCCGCGGCTCGCCGCCTCGGCCGCGGCAAGGCGGCACGAATGGCAGCCAGTGAGGCACTCGACCGTTTTGGCCTGGCGCATCTGGCCGAGCGGCATCCGCTGTCGCTCTCGGGCGGCGAGCGCCAGCGACTGGCCATTGCGGCTGGCGTGCTGCAGGGGGCCCGCGTTCTGGTGCTAGACGAACCCACGAGCGGGCTCGATTTCGCCAACATGCAGGCCGTCGCCAGAGAGCTTGCGCGCGTGCGCGACGGCGGAACGTGCGTGACGGTGATCACGCACGACTACGAGTTCATCGTCGCCGCATGTGACGAGGTGGCCGTGGTGGCGGATGGCCGTGTGAGCGTCCAGGAGCCGCTTGCGCGAGCGAACTTGCCCGCCGTGCGCCGCATGCTCGGCTTCGACGGGTGATGAACTCGCGTACTTCGGCAATACTTCCGATGAAAGGAGTTCTTGTATGGAATCGACAGCAACGAAAGGGCGCACGCTCGCCCGCGTCACCCGGCTTACCGGTCGCGACTACGTGGTGCTCGCCGTATTCGGCGTGCTTCTGTTCGCGGTGTTCATGGCCTTCTCGATAGTGTGTTCCCTCAGTGCCACCACGTCTTGGTTCACTCATGGGGTGGGCGCTGTTCCGGCCGGCATCGTGTGGACGTATGTGCTGGCCCGTGTTCCAAAACGCGGCGCGGTGGCGCTCATGTGTCTGCTGGTGGCGATTCTCGGCCTGGTTATGGGCATGTTCTGGACAGGCCCTCTGGGCATCGCCCTCGGCGGTGTGGTGGCCGAGCTCGTGTTGGGCGCGCCGGGCAAGCGCACTGCCTTTCGCCGTGTGGCGGCGTTCGTCGCCTTCGTTGTGTGCTTCTGGGCGGGGCATGTCTCGCTTATCTACCTCACGGGCCAGGCGTACGTGGACATGGTTGTGGCCTCGGGTATGACGGCCGAGTACGGCCAGCAGCTCGTCGACTTCATGTACGGCCCGCTCGCCCTGGTGGCGCTTGCAGCAGCCGTGGTGGGTCCTATCGTCGGCGGTCTTTTAGGAGAGCGCGTGTTCAAGAAGCATTTCGCGCGGATGGGTGCCTAGGCGCATCGAGGTGAGCCGACGCGGCCTCGGCAGGCTGCGTTCGAAGAGAGGAAGGAAGCATCATGACAGAAGCAGCAACGGCAGCTGGCGCGCTACATGGGACCGCCAGCTCCGGTGGGACGACTCCGCCGGCGGGAGCCCCCGCCGCGGCGGGGGCAGGGAGCGGACGCGCGCCGGCGACTGACGGGGCGATGCCCGTGGCGCCGCCTGACCCCAAAGAGGCCGTCGGACGACTGCTCGGGTTCGCGGGCTCGCGCAAGAAGCTCGCGGTCCTAGGGTGCGTGCTCGCGGGCGTAAACGGCGTCTTCGTGGTCATGCCCCTGGTGTGCGTGTGGTTCGTGCTGCGCGACCTCGTGGCCGTGGCTCCCAACTGGAGTGCTGCGGAGGGGCTCGCCTTTTGGGGCTGGCTTGCGTTCGCGTTCTCGGCAACGGGCCTGTTGGTGTACTTCGCGGCGCTCATGTGCACCCACCTGGCGGCGTTCCGCACGGCGGCGAACATGCGCAAGCAGGCGCTTGGCCACCTGGGACGCGTGCCGCTCGGCTACTTCGACTCCCACGCCTCGGGGCATCTGCGGCGCGTGGTGGACGGCTGCGCCGGCCAGACCGAGGACATGCTTGCGCACAAGCTGCCCGACTTCGTGGGATCGCTCGTCACCCCGGTGGCGTTCGTGGCGGTCATGTTCGCGTTCGACTGGATCATGGGACTTGTGTGCCTCGTTCCCATTGCCATCTCGGCGCTCATGATGTGGTGGATGATGGGGCGTCGGACGAAAAACGATGGCATGCCGTTCATGATGCTCTACCAAGATGCGCTCAACCGCATGAACAAGGCGGCCGTGGAATACGTGCGCGGTATCCCCGTGGTGAAGGTATTCCAGCAGACAGTACATTCGTTCCGCGCGTTCTCCGAAGCTATCATGAGCTACCGCGACATGGCCTACCAGTACTCGAAGTCGTGCCAGCGCCCTCAGGTCGTTCAGCTCGTTGCCATCAACGGCACGTTCGCCGTGCTCGTGCCTGCGGGCATCCTCCTGGCGCATGCCGCGGGCGATTTCGCAGCGTTTCTGACGGACTTCCTGTTCTATGCGGTGTTTTCGGCCATCACTACCACCATGATGACGAAGATGATGTATGCGAGCGAGGCCGTGATGATGGCGCAGGACTCCGTGCGCCGCATCGACGAGATACTCGCGACAAGGCCGCTGGCGGAGCCGTCGGCGGTGCAGGCCGGGCATCCGCGCGATGGCTCGATCTCCTTCGAGCATGTGGGCTTCGCGTACCCTGGCGCTTCGGGAGACGCGCTGGTGGACATGAGCTTGGAGGTGCCCGCCGGCTCCACGGTAGCGCTCGTGGGACCCTCGGGTGGAGGCAAGACGACGGCCGCCAGCCTCGTGCCCCGCTTCTGGGACGTGGATTCGGGCAGCGTGAGCGTAGGCGGGGTGGACGTGCGCGACATCCCCGCCTCCGAGCTCATGGCGCAGGTGGCCTTCGTGTTCCAAAACGACCGCCTGTTCAAGGCGTCGCTTTTGGAGAACATCCGCGCTGCGCGTCCGGGCGCCACGCGCGCACAGGTGGAGGCCGCAGCCCACGCCGCGCAGTGCGATGACATCATGGCGAAGTTCCCCGACGGTTTGGACACGCAGGTAGGCGCGAAGGGCGTGTACCTCTCGGGCGGCGAGTGCCAGCGTATCGCGCTCGCCCGCGCCATCCTGAAGGATGCCCCCATCGTTGTGCTCGACGAGGCCACGGCGTTCGCCGACCCGGAGAACGAGGCGCTCATCCAACGCGCCTTGGCGAGGCTCTGCGAGGGCAAGACGGTGCTCATGATCGCGCACCGGCTATCCACCGTCACGGGCGCAGACGTCATATGCGTGTTGGATGGGGGCCGGGTGGTCGAGCGCGGCCGGCACGACGAGCTGGTTGCGGCCGGCGGCCTGTATGCGAAGATGTGGAACGATTACCGCACGTCGGTAACGTGGAGGATTGAAAGGAGCGGCACCCATGCTGCGTGATAAGTTCGCACTGACCGAACAGGGCGCGCGCGATTTCAAGCGCGGCGTGGGGGCCTCGGCGTTGGCTAACGTCGTGCTCATGGCGCCCATCGGCGTGCTGTTCACGGTTACGGGCGCGTTCGTGTCCCACTTGACCGACCCGTCGCAACCGTTGCCGGAGCTCGGAGTGTACCTGCTGGCCATCGTTGCGGTGCTCGCCATCATGCTGCTCACGCAGAATCTCGAGTACGACAGCACCTACAACGTGGTGTACAACGAAAGCGCCCGCAAGCGCATCGGGCTGGCCGAGAAACTGCGGCAGCTGCCGCTGTCGTTCTTCGGGCAGCGCGATCTGTCCGATCTCACGAGCGCGGTCATGAAGGACTGTGCCGACCACGAGCGCATGTTCTCTCATGTCATGCCGCAGCTGTTCGGTGCGGCCATTTCGACGGCGGTAGTAGCCGTTTGCCTGCTCGCATTCGACTGGCGTCTGGCGCTGGCGGCGCTGTGGCCTATCCCGGTGGCAGTGGCGGTGCTGCTGTCCACCACGCGTCTTCAGCAAGCGGCGGGACGCGCCCGCAACGAGGCGAACCTCGAGCTTGCCGACGGCATCCAGGAGTACCTGGAATGCGCCCGCGAGATCCGCGCCACGAACCAGGTCCCGGCGTTTCTCGGGCGTGTGGGAGAGCGGGTAGACGCCTTCGAGCATGCGAAGATCAGGGCGGAGCTGACTGCCGGCGTGAGCGCGTCGTCGGCCCAGGCGCTTCTGCGGCTCGGTATCGGCACCACGGTGTTGGCGGGCGCGCTGCTCATTGCGGACGGGCAGGTGGACTTCATGGTGTTCTTCTGCTTCCTGCTGGCGGTCACGCGCGTGTACGATCCGGTGAACGTCATCCTGCAGACCATCATCGAGTTGCTGGACTTGCGCCTGAACATCGCTCGGCTGCAGGCTATCGAGGACGAGCCTGTGCAGGCAGGTGCGACCGAGTTCAAGCCGGCGGGTCACGACCTATCCTTCGAAGGCGTGTCGTTCTCCTACGGCGAGGGCGAGCGCGTGCTGAGCGACGTGACATTCACCGCCCGCGAAGGCGAAGTGACGGCATTGGTGGGACCCAGCGGCGGAGGTAAGTCCACCGTGGCCAAGCTGGCTGCTCGCTTCTGGGATGCCGATGCGGGACAGGTGCGCGTGGGAGGCGTGGATGTGGCTGGCGTGGAGCCGGAGGCGCTCTTGGCAGACTACGCCGAGGTGTTCCAGGACGTGGTGCTGTTCGACGATACGGTGATGGGCAACATCCGGCTCGGCCGGGCCGGCGCTTCCGACGAGGAGGTTCTCGCCGCTGCTCGCGCCGCGAACTGCGATGAGTTCGTGCTGCGCATGCCGCAGGGCTACGACACCCCCATCGGCGAGAACGGAAGCCGTCTTTCGGGCGGCGAGCGCCAGCGCATCTCCATCGCCCGCGCCATCTTGAAGGACGCGCCTATCGTGCTGTTGGATGAGGCCACGGCCTCGCTCGACGTTGAGAACGAGACGCAGGTGCAGACGGCGCTCTCGCGGCTTCTGGCGGGCAAGACCGTGCTCGTGATCGCGCACCGCATGCGCACCGTAGCGAACGCCGACAAGGTCGTGGTGCTGAAGGAGGGCCGTGTGGCGGAGGAAGGCTCGCCGGACGAGCTCATGGCACGCGAAGGCGGCTTGTACCGTCGCATGGTGGAGCTGCAAACCGAAACCGCCGGGTGGTCGCTGGCATCGTAAGCGGCGATATGCACCCTATCTGCGCATGGTACTCGAGCACTATCATGCAGAAGGATTCTGCGCGGCGGCCGAAGAGCTGCCGCGCAGCGCTCACCGTCGAGATGCGCGGCGCTTTCGACAGGCTATTGCGCTTGCTGCGAGTGTCCCGGCAGCCAAGAGCACGATGTCGGCGACGACGGTCGGCAGCACGCTGTCGCCTGTTGCAGCGAGAAGCGTGGCGCTTGACGAAGAAGGCCGGGAGTCGGGCGTCGGGGGCGTCGGTTCGGATGCAGGTGCGATTACGGGAACGCCGCTCGCAGCGAGGAATAGCGGACTGGCGGCTGCGCCCTTCTTGACGGCTACGACGCCGGTGGTCGCATTGTAGGTGTAGTCCCTCGGCCGTCTGCGCTTCCCAGGCGCACGCTCACCGAGCTGGGCAGCGTATAGCCGGTGTCGGCCGTGAGCGTGAGGCAGTTGCTCTCCTCGCCGTCCTTCTCGTACGTTGCGACCGGCTGCTCGGCACCGGTTCCCGCAAGGGAGAGCCCGGCCAGGCTCGCGTTCACCGGGAAGGTGCACGAGCTCACCGTCCCCCCTTCGCCGATGATGATGGGACGTGCGAAGAAGCCACCCTCGACGACGCCCCGATTGGTCACGTCGCCAAGGAACATGCCGCTCGAGACAGTGCCGCCTTCTTTGTTGCTCACGATGGAGGAGAACGCCCCGCCTCCGATGGTGTCGTAGTTCGTCACGGCGCCTGCGAATGTGCCGCCGGTGATGGCGGCCGCATTCCAGTCGGGATCGGGGTCGCCGTTGGTCACGGGGCCGGCGAACGTGAACTCGCCGCGTTGGATGCTGCCCTCGTTCTTCACCCGGTCGTTGAACGTGCCGTCTTCGATGGCGCCGGCGTTGGCGACGCTCGCGGTGAACGTGCCGCCTTGGATGACGCCGCTCGTTTCGTTGCGCACTGCGGAGCCGTATCCTTTGGATTCGTCGACGAAGGTGCCGTCTACGATGATGCCGCTGTTCCAGACGCGATCCTCGCCGGAAGCGTCGAATGTGCCTCCTGCGAACGTGAACGCGTATCCCGTCTCGAGCACGAGCACGTCGTTCTCGTACGTCCACCCGTCGCCCGATGTGCCCGCCGGCGCGCCGCCGGCGCCGATTTCGATCGTGACCGGGATGGTTGTTTCGTCTCCTTCGCCGGCGAGCGCGACGCTTGGAACGAGCGAGCAAGCAAGAACCAGTGCTGCAACCGATGAGAGCAGGCGCTTCCTCATAGGGGCTCCTTTCGGGAAATCAATCCCGAAATGCTAGCATGGGGGAGGGAGTCGCTTCCGCCGTCTACGAAATAGGACGAAGAGAATGCGAAAGCGGCAGTCATTCGGCTGCCGCTTTCGCAAAACGCCTCCGTCAGCCTTCTCAAATGAAGGCGGAATGGGCTTAAGCTGGGAAAGAACGTGAGAGGCTTGAGAGCGCGCAAAAACACCCGAGGGCAGGCGAGGCTGGAACCCCCTCGGAAGACTCCCAAAGGTACGGACCCTCGGGAGCTAGATCGAAGACGCCACGGCTTCGTCGTCGGGAAGATCCGCCGCATGCTCGGCCCGCTCGAGCTTCGAGGGTCCGTCGGGGCCCCCATCCTGCGCAAGCGCCTCCTCGCCGCGCTCGGCCAGGTACTGCTCCATGGAGTAGAGGGTGATGTCGGAGCGGTTGATCACGCCCACGATATGCCCTTCGTCCAGCACGGCGACTTTCTTCAGATGGTTGTCGCCCAGTACGCGACACACTTCGGGCAGATCGGCGTGCACATCCACGCCGATGACGCCTTTCGTGGCGATGGAACGAACGTCCATCTGCATGAGGTTGTCCAGCTTGCGGGCGAAGTCCTTGTTATCCGCATCGGCGTCCACCGTCTGCATGATCATGACCACGGGGTCCATGAGCATCTGCGAGCGCTTCGACAGGTAGCGCAAGATGTCGCCGTCGGAGACGAATCCCACGGCTTCTCCAGCTGCGTTCACCAGCGGAGCGGCGCTGATGTGCTTGTCCACCAGAAGTTTCATAGCCTCGGCCACGGTTGCGTGCGCCGGAAGGGTGTACACGTCGCGCTTCATGATGGATTCGAGCACCGTTCGACGCGAATTATCCTTGTCCTTGAGCGCGGACTCTCCGGGGCGATCCTTCACGAGCGCAATCACCATGATAAGGCCGATGAGGCAGAGCATGCCTGCGAGTCCGAACGCAACATCGATGCCGAATATGCTTGCCAGCGTGCCGTCCGTTCCCGCCGATGTGCTCATGTTCGTGGCGATGGTGGAGGCTGACACGAGGATAGCCGTGCCAAGCGAGCCCGCTACCTGGCGGAACGTGTTGTTCACCGACGTGCCGTGGTTCACCAGCTCGTTGTCGAGCGCGTTCATGCCCCAGGTGGTGATGGGCATGTTCACCAGCGAAAGCGAGAACAGGCGCACCGTATAGAGCAGCGTGATGGTGATGAGCCCGGTTTCAGGACCCAGAAACGCGAACGCGAACGTGGTGATGGTGAGCACGCTCATGCCGATGAGGCTGAGGGTACGGGGCCCGTGCCGGTCGAACAGACGGCCGGCAATGGGACCCATGACGCCCATGATGATGGCGCCGGGCAGTAGCACGAGACCCGATATGGTGGCTGTGTAACCCAACAGCGACTGCAGGTAAATGGGCACGAGGATACCGGCCGCCAGGAGCGCTCCCTGCACGAGCATGCCGATGATGGTGGAAACGAGGAATTTGCGGTTCGCAAGCACGCGCACCTCGAGCATGGGATGCTCCATCTTCAGCTGACGGCGGAAGAACAGCACGAGGGCAACCACGCCCACAACCGTGCCGACGGCCGCATCGATGCTCAGGCCGTACGAGCCGATGGTCGAAAGGCCATACAGTAGTCCGCCGAAGCCAAGGGTGGAGAGAATGACGGAGGGCACGTCGAGCGTGACGTCCTTGTTTGTCTCGCCGCCGCGCTTGAGCACGAAAACGGCCACGACTACAACGATGATCGAGAGCGCGGTGATGATGTAGAACATGTCGTGCCAGGTGGCGCGATCGATGATGATACCAGCCGCCGTGGGACCGATAGCGGGACCGAAAGCGATGACGATGCCGAACAGCCCCATGGCCGTTCCCCGCTTGTCCACCGGGAACGTCCACATGAGCACAGTCATGACGAGCGGCATGAGAATCCCCGCGCCCGCAGCCTGCACGAGGCGGCCTATCAGCAGCACGGCGAAATTGGGCCCCCAGCCTGCCAGCGCGCTGCCCACAGTGAACACGCCCATGGACACGAGGAACAGCCGTCGCGTGGTGAACCGGTCGGTGAGGAACGCCGTGATGGGGATCATGATGGCGTTCACCAGGGTGAAACCCGTGGTCAGCCATTGAGCCGTGGCGGCGTCGACGTTCATCTCGGCCATGACCGAAGGGATGACAGGAGCGACGACGGTCTGGTTCAAGACGGTAACGAACGTGCCGAACACGAGCACTGCCAACGTGACGATCTGCTTGCGCGATAAACCCATATGCAGGTTCCTTCCAAAAGTGCTGCGAACAAAAACGCCTTCGAAGGGAGCTTGACGCAAACCCGACTTCAAAGACGTCCGTTTTCGTGCGGATGAATCGATTTACACTCAGTATAAATATATATTCGGTAGATGAAAAGTCCTGCAGGAAAAAGCTGTGGTACCCTGCACGGAAACGGCACATCGGCAGCGATGGAAGGTGCGCGCAACGTGGAACAGGCACAGCCTTCGGCGGAAGGTCTTCGGTATCGCAAAAAGCTCAAGGCGCGGCTCGCAGTGGAGCGGGCTGCGCTGGAACTGGTCATCGAACGGGGCTTCGACGGCGTGACGGTGGAGGACATCTGCGCCCGCGCTGAGATTTCCAAGAAGACGTTCTTCAACTACTTCTCGTCAAAAGCGGCTGCCGTCATGGGCCGCATGGATTCGTTTCCTGACGACGGGCGCCTGGCCGAGATCCTCGAGGAGCACGACGAAGCGTGCTACCTCGACGTGCTCATAGGCGTGGTTGGCACGAGCTTCGCGTCGGGCGTGGACGAGAGCATCGTCAATCTACGCCGCGAGGCCCTTCGTTCTATGCCCCAGCTGTTCTTCCAAGGGCAGCGCGACCTGCTGGCTGTCCAGCACTCCATCGCCGCCGCGCTGCAAAGGTATCTCGTCGCGCATCCCGAGCGTCGCATGCTGGTCGGCCAGCCGGTCGAGGAGGAAGCGCTCGTGGCGTCATCCACGGCCATCGGTCTGGCGCGCACGCGCTCCATGCTGCACGTGTGCGGCGATGCAGAGCCCTCGGCGGCCGAAACTCGCAGTCTTATCGTCACGTACCTTTCTGCGGGGGATGCCGCTTCGGGCTAAGACGCCCTTCGCGCGGAAACTTCCTGCGTTTCGCCATGCTCGCTCGGCGTATCGAAACGACGGTTCCGGTTCGGATTCTCAGCCGGCAGGCGTCCCGCGACGCTAGCCGATTCCGGCGGCTCCTTGGGCATCGCGACTGCGCTCTCCTGGCAATGGCCGTGCTCGGCTTCGCCTGCGTTTTCGCTACTCATAACCGTAAGCGTGACTAACAAACGCGAAGAGCGGGCATCGCGTTGGCTGGCGCTCTGCGCTCCGCCTTGAGCGGCACGTTGCCTCCCGATACGCGATTTGGGCGTCGATTGTCACGAAAATCGCCGCTTTGAAGTGTTTTGAGTGCTTGAGGGAGCAATCGCGTACAAATATTCGAGCATGCGTCACGAGCGATCTGGGGTTTTACCTGCACCGAGCTACTGAATGCCGCCTTTCGAGTATGCGGATGCTTCACAGCGGCGATTTTTGTGACTTTGAAGCGGGCTTTCTTGTAACGAGCGCTGCGCCGAGCAAGAAGTCCCGGTGCGTCGTAGGAGGGCCAATGCAAAAAACTTCTTGACAGCTTCCCGCTCCGGTATGCTAAAGTATGCGCCACAACTTAATAGCTGAAACCGATGAGGCGAAAGTCAAGCCATCATGAGCACTCACAGAGAGCGGGCGCAGCTGGGATTCCCGCAGTAAGCTGGATGGTAAATGGTTCGCCGAGGGAAAGGGGAAAGGAAGGCATGGCGCGCACGGGGCCGAGCCGACCGAGTATCTGGACCGTGAGCCTGCGTTAAGGGCAGAACATGTGTTGGCATGTTCGTGAGAGGGTTCTGCATCGCAGAGCCAATAAAGGTGGCACCGCAGGTTTAACACCTGTCCTTTATCTCAAAGGACAGGTGTTTTTTATTGCGGCGCAAAACGGCGGCGAAAGCCGCGCATACCTTGAAGGCGAAGCGAGAAGGTTCCTCATCCGCGAAGTTCGTGCCGGCAAACCAGACGCCCCGGGAGGGGCAATGACCGGCGGGAACTCCGCCAAGAAAGGATTGAGGAACATGGAACAGCAGATCAAGCGCGAGGTTGCAACGCAAACGGCAGCGGCGACGGCGGGCGAGGCGGCCGCCCCGCGCAAACGCGACGTGGCAGCGGCGCCCAAGAAGGCGGGGCTTTCCACGCAGGATCTCATTCTCATCGCCGTGCTGCTTGCGGCCGGGGCGGTGCTCAAGCTGACGGTGGGCTCGCTGCTCTCGTCGATGGGCATGAAGCCGAACTTCATCATCGCCATGTACTGCCTGGCCATCATCCTGACGAAGCCGAAGTTGGGCCAAGCGCTGATCATCGGTCTGTTGGCGGGGCTTATCTGCCAGATTCCCCTGCTCAACGCCACACCGCTTTTGAACATTCCCTCCGAGGTTCTCGGTGCGCTCGCCTGCGGCCTGCTCATCAAGGTGCCGATGCGCATCGGCGGCAAGTTCGACCTCAACCCGCTCGTCAACACGTTCATCTCCACGGTGGTGTCGGGCGGAACCTTCGCGCTGCTGTCCGTCTACATCAACGTCGTGTCCACAGGCGGCGACGTCATGGTGGCATTGGCGACGTACGCGGCCATCGTCTTCGGCACGGCCACATTCAACTGCATCCTCGTGCAGGTTCTGGCCATGCCGCTGAAGAAGGTTCTCAAGCGCTAGCGCATCGTGCTCCGGCGGCGAGGAGGCCGCCGGAACCGCCTGACGCTGCGGGTGTGTGCAGGAATCGAGCATGCTTCCCTTCGTATTTGGCAGAGAATTGGAGGTATGTGAAATTCCGACGGCGGACGAAGGGCGCTCGTGGCATTTCAATTCCAGTGACCTGGGATTATGACAAGACGATTTCCGCAATGCGCTGGTTGACTCCCGCCCGAAGTCACATACCCCGCATTCTCTGCCAAAAGAGCCCTCTGCGCGAGCGGGGGCGGGAGCCGCGGGTCAACGGGGGCAGCGGGTCAACGGGAGCTGCGGTGACAATGGGAGCACGTGGGCGACGGGAAGAAGCGATGAGCCGACAGGAAAGAAAAGCATCAGGTAGGAACCGACGAGGAAGACCCAACATGATCGAAATCTCGAACTTCTCATTCAAATACCGCGAAAGCGATCAGCCGGTGGTGAGCGGCATCGAACTCACCATCCCGGACGGTGCGTTCGTCGGGATCACCGGCGCGGCCGGTTCGGGCAAGTCGACGCTCACCTATGCGCTCAACGGCATCATCCCGCACTGCTATCCGGGCGACTTCTACGGTTCGGTGACCGTGGACGGGCTCGACACCTGCGATGTTGCGCTCACCGACGTGTCGCAGGTGGTGGGCAGCGTGTGCCAAGACGTCGACAGCCAGTTCGTCACGTCGATCGTGGAGGACGAGGTGCTCTACGGCCTCGAGAACTTCGGCGTGCCGCGCGATGAGATCGAGGGCCGCGTGAGTCGGGCGCTGGCCGACATGGGCATCTCCGATTTGCGCGATCGCGTGATCTCGTCGCTGTCCGGCGGGCAGAAGCAGAAGGTGGCCATTGCGTCCATCCTGGCGCTCAACCCGCGAGTGCTCGTGCTGGACGAGCCCACCGCCGAGCTCGATCCGGCCAGCTCGCAAGCGGTGTTCGACCTGCTGGCGCGCTATGCGCGCGAGCACGGCACCACCGTCGTGGTGGTGGAGCAGAAGATCGCGCTCTTGTCCCAGTACGCCGACCTGTTGGTCATCGTCGACGAGGGGCGCATCCGCTTCGCCGACGAGCCCGCGAAGGTGCTGGAGCATTCGGACGAGCTCAAGCGGATCGGCGTCAACTGCCCGCGCTCGACCACGCTCATGAACCGTCTGCGCGCCGAGGGCCTGTACGGCGGCGCGTCCGTCCGCAACGTGCGCGAAGCGCGCGAGGCATTGAAAGAGGTGCTCGCATGATCGAGTTCGACGACGTGCACGCGTCCTACGAGGCAACGCTGCCCATCTTGAAGGGCGTCAGCTTCACGATCCGCGACGGCGAGTTCGTCGCGTTCGTGGGCACGAACGGCGCGGGAAAGTCCACTACGATGCGCCTGGTGAACGGCTTGCTGAAGCCCGATGCCGGCCAGGTGCTCATCGACGGCGTTCCCACGACCGAGCTGCGCACGAGCGAGCTTGCGCGGCGCGTGGGCTTCTTGTTCCAGAATCCCGACAGCCAGATCTGCTGCAACACGGTGCGCGAGGAGCTGCTGTTCGGGTTCAAGGCGCTCGGACAGGCGGGTCCCGAGGCCGACGCGCGCGTGGACGCCATCATCGAGAAGTTCGGCTTCGATGCCGACGACGACCCGTTCCTGCTGAACCGCGGCGCACGCCAGCTGCTGGCGCTCGCGTCCATCGTGGTGCTCGCGCCGCCGGTGGTGGTGCTCGATGAGCCCACCACGGGGCTGGACTTCTGCGAGTGCGAGAAGGTCATGGCCATCATCCGCCGCATCCACGAGCAGGGCGCCACGGTGATCATGGTGTGCCACGACATGGAGGTGGTGGCCGACTACGCGACACGCTGCATCGTGATGAGCGACGGCACGGTGGTGGACGACGCCCCCACCTTCGACGTGCTGCGCAACCGCGACACGCTCGAGCGCGCCTCGCTCGTTCCGCCGCAGATCGTGGACCTGTCGCTTGAGCTGGCGCGCGACATGTCGCGGCTCGCCGAAACGGCCGTCGGCCGTGCCAACACGGTGGACGAGATGCTGGCCGCCGTCTCAGCGGAGGTTCGAACGATCCAAAACGTCGAAAGGGGCGTGTGCGCATGAGCTCTTTTCTCGAATACGTGCCCGGCACCAGCCTGCTGCATCGTATGAATCCCGTGGCCAAGCTGGTGGCGGCCGCGTTGTTCGCCGTCGCGTGCTTCTGCTCGAGCAACCTCGTGTTCTTGGTCGTGCTGCTGGCGGTCGGGTTCGCGCTGGCCGCGACATGCGGCATGATGAGGCCTGCCATCGGCCTCGCGAAGGCGGTGTTCGCGTTCTCGCTGATCCTCGCCGTCGTCCAGATCCTCACGACGCCGAGCGGAGCGGTGCTGGCAGAGCTGCCGTGGGGCTACATCGGCACGGGCAGCCTGTTGGCGGCGCTCACCACGGTGGTGCGCCTCATGGCCGCCGCCATCCCGCTGTTCCTCGTGTTCTACGTCACGAAGATGAACGACATCACGAACGCCGTGGTGAAGGTGCTGCACGTGCCGTACAAGTACGCGTTCACGTTCACGTCCACCATCCATTTCATCCCCCTGTTCATGAACGACATGAAGGGCATCATGGAGGCACAGACCGCGCGCGGCGTGGAGTTCGACGCGGGCGGCATCGTGCGGAAGGTGCGCCTCATAGTGCCGCTGTGCGTGCCGCTGCTGGTGTCGTCGGTCCGCAAGACCAACAGCGCCGCCATCGCCGCGGAGGTGCGCGGCTTCAACTTGCGCGGCGTGACGAGCGGCTACAAGGAGTACCCGTTTGCGGGTTACGACGTGGCCGTGATGGCGGTCGCGGTCGCACTGGTGGCTTGCGCTGTGATATTGGGGGTCGTGCTGTAGAGGGTTGCGGGAAGCGGGGACGTCAGCTGGCGAACCGCTTCTCGCGCAAGGATGGAGCACGCACGCGCCCCGAACTTCAGTTGCGATAGATAGTTGACAAATACAACGAATAGTTTTAGCCTGGCAAGGTAGTTGTTATTGTCTACCAAATGGAGCGGTCGTGGATATCGATCTCGCAGTGCAAAAAGTTAGGGCGTTCAATCGCTTCTACATGCCTCTTATGAATCTGCTTGGCAACCATTATCTAGGTTCCGAATACTCTGCGACGGAAGCGCGCGTCTTGTTCGAGATTCGTGAAAATGAAGGCTGCAACGCCGCGTGCATCGCCAAAGCGATGAACATCGATAAGAGCTACCTGAGCCGCATCATCGCAGCGCATGAGAAAAGCGGCTACCTCGTCAAAACGGCATCCAGCGTTGACAAGCGTTCGTACGAGTTGCACCTGACCGACAAAGGCTCCAGACGGGCGGAGGAGTTCGTCAAGATGTCCAACGAGGATGTAGCAAGGATTCTCGCCCCCGTTGGCCCCTGACGAGCGAGCGCGCGTGGCAGACGCTTTGAATACGATAATAGAACTGCTCGGCAAAGGAGACGATGTACAATGAAGATAATCCCCTATTCTCCCGAATACAGAGACGAGTTCGTCGAGTTGAACCGGGCTTGGATATCGAAAATGTTCGTCATGGAGCCCCGAAGATTGAACGAGAGTTGAGCAACATCGAAGGATACATCCAGGCTGGTGGACAGATATTCTTTTGCGCTCGATGACGACGGTGCCGTTATGGCTTGCTGCATGATCGGCCCTCGGGAGGATGGCGATTGGGAGATCATGAAGTTCGCTGCTAAGGGGAAGTACACCCGGAACCGGAGCGGGGAGTGCCCTGCCTTGAGAGCGTGCATCGATTACGCCCGGGAAAGAGGGGTCGACAGGGTTATTATCGTGACCAATACGAATTTGTGTGCAGGCAATCCATTTGTATAGGAAGTTCGGTTTCGTGGAAATGCCCGTGGACAAGGAGAAGTTTCCCTTCGATCGAGCGAACATCGCATTCGAGCGTCGTTTCTAGCCCGTCAGGCGTCCTTGCGGAGGTGCACCATTGTCTCGGAGTTGGATGCCGTCTTCGAATAAGGGATGGTCTCGTTGCGGTGCGAGGTGTGGGAGCTGCGTCGCTTGTGCTCGACGACCCGCCCTCACGCGCTTTCCAGTATAACCCCCCCCCGGGGGGGGGGGTTAATGCGGGCTTTCGGATGGCCCCTATGCGCGCTTCTTGCGGAACTTGGCGGCGGCCAAGACGAAGAAGAGCGCGATGAATCCCCAGATCATAGCAAGGTCGAAGCCGACGCTGGCGAAATCGGCGCCGCGCAGCATGATGGCGCGCAGCGCGTCCACGCCGTAGGTGATGGGGAAGCATTGGCTGAGCACCTGCATCCACTCCGGCGCGCTTGCGAGGTCGAACAGCCCTGACAGCAGGATCTGCGGGACCACGAACAGCAGCATGAGCTGGATGACTTGGAACCCACTTTTGGCTAGGCCCGACACCAGCAGCCCCAGCGTGACCGAGGCGAGTGCCATCGACACCACCACGAACGCGACGAGCCAGACGGGTCCCTCGTTGGGGAAGCCGATGAACGCGAGCGCGATGAACAGGACGACCGCGGCCTGCGCGAGCGCCAGCAGGCCGAAGCCCGCGGTGTAGCCGCCGAGGATCTGCGCCGGCCTTCACGGGCGTGGCCAGAGAAGCGCGTCATGGTGCCCGCTCCGCGCTCGTTCACGAGCGACATGCCGCTGGTCAGGAACACGAAAGCGAACACGAAGATGCCGATGAACACGGGCCGTAGAAGTCGAACATCTTCCAATCCTCGGTGCCCGTGGAGATACGTCGTCTCGACGTCCTGCACGGAAGGTGGGCCGCCATGTCGAAGTCGAGGCCGTCGAGCTTTTCAGCCAGCGGGCTTGCGGCGGCTCCCGGGACTGCAAGTGCCTCCTCGATGGCCGCCTTTCGCTCCTCGACGTCGGCTTCCATCTCGTCGGCCGCTTCCTGCTGCGCCTCGCTCAGCGCTTTCGCCACGACGTTCGCCGCTGCGGCCGTCTTCGCGGAGTCGCTCCCCTCGGCCCACAGCTCCAGCGTGGCGTCGTCGCGCATTCGCAGCACGGCGTCGGCTTCGTTCGCGCGCAGCAGGCGCTCGGCTTCGGCCTCGGTGGTGTCGACGATGCGGGCGTCCTGGCCTTCGAGCGCTGTTTGGAAGCTGGCCGGCAGGTCCACGGTGGCCAGCCGCGGCTCGTAGGCGTCGGAGCCCAGCAGCACCGTACAGCAGCCACAGCACCACGATAGGAGCCACGAACAGCAGGGCGAGCGTGCGCTTGTCGTGCGCGAACTGCGACAGGACGCGCCGCGCGATGGCGAAAGCGTTACGCATGGGAGGCCTCCTTTCGCTCGCCGCCAGCCAACGCGAGGAACGCGTCCTCTAGGTTCTCGGCGCCGGTCTGCGCGAGCAGCGCGGACGGCGTGTCGTAGGCGATGACGCGTCCGTTGCGCAGCATCGCGACATCGTCGCACTGGAGGGCCTCGTCCATGATGTGCGTGGTCACGAGCAGCGTGACGCCTCCGGCGGCGAGCTCGCGGAAGCGCTCCCAGATGCGCCGACGGTGCTCGGGATCGAGGCCTACCGTAGCTTGTCCAGCACGAGCAGGTCGGGGCGGTGCAGCATGGCCACGCCCAGCGACAGACGTCGCTTCATGCCGCCCGAGAACGCTCTCCACCCAGCCTGTTTCGATCGGAGTCGAGCCGCGTGAAGGCCAGCATGTCGTCGATGGCATCGGCCAGCTCGGGCGCGCGCAAGCCGTTGAGCGTGCCGAAGAAGCGCAGGTTCTCCACGGCGGTCACGTCCTCGTACAGCGCGTGTCCTGCGGCATGAAGCCGATGCGTCGGCGTGCCGTGGGGTAGGGCGCCTGCTCGCCCAGCACCTGCACGGTGCCTGCGGTGGGAACCAGGATGCCCATGACGAGGTTGACCATCGTGGTCTTGCCGCAACCCGACGGCCCTAGCAGGCAGACGATGCGTCCTGCTGGAACGTCGAGATTCACCTGGTCGAGCACTGTCTTTCGCCCATCGCCTAGCGGTGTTTTGCGCCCGAAGCGCATGGTCGCGTCGGAGAACGCTATCATCGGCTGCTCGTGTTCCATGAAAGGGTCCTTTGCGGTCGTTTGTCCGTTTCTGCTATCATAAATCAAACAGGTTGTTGGAAAAAAGGAACAAGGGCGGAAGCCTGTCGGATTATCGCGCCGCCGCACGTCGGAAAGGGGCGCCCATGGCCCGACCTCGCAGGATTCGCCCGGCCCTTCGCGGAGGAGCGCCTGCAGAAAGCGTCTGGGAACTCATCGAAGAGCAGCCGCTCGAGCGCATGACGGTGGGCGACCTGACGGCGCGCGCGGGATGCAACCGCGGCACCTTCTACTATTATTACGATGATATGTACGAGATGCTCGACGTCATGATCGACCGGGAACCTGCCTAAGCAGCTGCCGTCGTTCCTGTTGCAGCATTTCACGGGCGAAGCCCCGTCGGCGGATCACGATCGAGAGCTCGCGATGGCCCTGCGCACGTTCAAACCCATGATCGACCGGCTGTGCCTGCTGCTGGCGAACGCGTCGTCTGCCCTTGTCGCTCGGCGCGTGAAAGGAGCCATCATGGAGTTGTGGGCGGCAGAGCTCGGCGCGGGCGCCGAAGCCGCGCTCGCGGGCGACGCTCGCATCGTGCTCGAGTTCGTGGTCAACGGCATCCTCGGGCTCATGGCGTATCGGGCTGAAACGGGGATGCGCATATCCGTCGAGGAGATCGCGCGCGTTCCTGGTTCCCGCGTTGCCCGACGCCCTCGCGCCTATACTCAGGCGCATCGTGGAGGCCGACGCGTCCCCTGCCTGAGTTCGTCGGCGTTACAGCCGCTTCGCGAAGCAGGATGAGGCGGTTCGCTTCCTCGAACCCGCGTGGAGGTGAACGCCAGGCTGGCCGCGTTGTCCAACTCGCAGTCGCTGGCGAATTCGGTGCAGCCGCGCTCCTTCGCCCACGCTTCGCAGGCGCGCAGCAGCTCGCGGCGCGTGCCCCCGATGCCGGCGCGCCTCGTCGACGTAGATGCCCTCCAAGTACCCGACGGGGCTCGAGGACGTGCCTTCCACGTAGTCACGGCGCAGCTGGCACTGGGCGAAGCCGCAGGCGTCGCCCTCGTCGTGGCAGTCATCGCCGAACAGCAGGAACACCGCCGCCTCGTCGCCCTCGATCAACTCGGAGAACTCCGGCTCCAGGTCGGCGGGGCGCGTGCTCGGGCCACAGGCGGGAGGCGAGCCGGGCTGCGGCTGCCAGGTCGACGGCTGCGCTTCGCGAATCATGGGTGCCTCGCTTCGACGTGCGCCGCACGGGCGCGGCAACAAGGGATGATGGTCGTCGTCGGATACGGTAGCAGAGAACGCAGGTGACTTGTCTTGGATGGTTCGGTGCTGGTGCAGGGGTTCACCATGGGGCTTACTCTGAGATAGCGCG